>NZ_AGFF01000023.1 GCF_000226215.1 Dietzia alimentaria 72 | reverse complement strand
TCACCGCCGAACACAACTTCATGACCAGCGGGAGGGACTTCAAAGTTCCTCCCGCTGGTTTTATTTGTGTCCATTCCAAACTTCGTGCCGGCCAACCGGCACACGTAAGGTGAACGACGTGAACGAACCTCGGCAAGATAATAGCGACGGCTCGCCCCGCAGGGGCGATCGCGATGTACCCCGCCGGGGCGACCGTGCCTCGAACACCGACCGGAGAGATAACTCATCTTTCGGGGAACGCCGCGGCAAGCGCTACGACGGAAGGGGCGCAGGCCAGCCTGGCCGGGACCGTGATCATTCCGGTTCAGGACGATCGAGAGACGGTGATAGTGCTGGTCGGTCAACAGATGGTCAACGCTCCTCTCACCCTGTCCCGTCCGATAGCGCCAGGGGCCGGGCCCCCCGTGCAGGGCAGGGGCGGGGTTTGCCCTCCGGGGACCGTAGAGGAGGTGGCCGGCCCGAATCGCGCGGCGGCCGCCCTGGAAATGACCGCCAGCGGGAAGGACGGCCCGGACAGGACGCCCGTCACGCTGTTCGTGAGGACGAGCCCGCGCTCCCCGCGGACATCGAAGCCGCGGACCTCGACCTTGAGATGAGGCGAGACCTGCGCAGTCTCGACAAGGGAAATGCGGACATCGTGTCCAGACACCTGGTCGCAGCGATGTTCTTCGTGGACGATGACCCGGAACGTGCGCTTGCACACGGCCGTGCAGCCAAGAATCGTGCGGGACGAATCGGTGTGGTCCGCGAGACTCTGGGTGTCCTGGCTTACCGTGCTGCGGAATGGTCCGAGGCCCTCGGGGAGCTTCGTGCCGCTCGTCGAATCTCGGGTGGTCCCGGGCTCCTTGCGATGATGGCGGATTGCGAGCGCGGCTTGGATCGTCCACAACGTGCGATCGAGCTCGCACGGGGCGATGAGTCCCGGTTGCTTGAGGGCGAAGATCTGGTGGAATTGCGCATCGTCGAAGCCGGCGCCCGCGTGGACATGGAACAACTGGATGCGGCTCTGGTGACCCTGCAGGACGCAGGTCTCGACGCCACCGCGACCGGAGAATCCGCGGCCAGGCTCGATTACGCATACGCGGAGGTGTTACTCGCCACCGGCCGTACCTCAGAGGCTGCGGAGTGGTTCGGTCACGCTGTCGCGGCGGATCCAGACCACGGAACTGATGCGGAGTCTCGATTGGCGGAACTCGAGGGCCAGGCACCGCAGTGACCGCGACCCTCGCAGCTGCCCACGATGCCCTGTTAGTCGATCTCGACGGAACCTTGATCCGTGGGTCCCAACCCATCCCCGGTGCCAGCGATGAGCTGGAGCGTTCAGGTCTTCCGGTTGTGTACGTGACGAACAACGCGAGCCGGGCACCTGCAGATACCGCAACTCATCTCCGCGACCTCGGCTTCGATGCCCACGCGTCCGATGTCATGACCAGCGCTCAGGCAGCTGTGGTGATGCTGTCCGAATATGTTGGCAGCGATGCGAAGATCCTGGTTGTGGGGCACGACAGTTTCCGCGATCTCGTTCGTGCGGCCGGGTACGACGTGGTGGCCTCCGCTGATGACCAGCCACAAGCCGTACTTCAAGGTCTCTCGCGAGAGCTGACCTGGGCTGATCTGGCGGAAGGGTGCCTGGCTATCCGAGAGGGCGTTCCGTGGATTGCTTCCAATACAGACGCCACGCTGCCCACGGAACGCGGCCTTCTCCCGGGCAACGGGTCGCTGGTCGCCGCGATGCGGACCGCGACTGACCGCGAGCCCGTTGTCGCTGGCAAGCCTGCGGCCGGGGTACTGCTGGCGGCTGCCGAGCTGGCCGGTGCGTCGCGTCCGCTCGTGATCGGCGACCGTCTCGACACCGATATCGAGGGCGCAGTTGCTGCCGGGATGGCGTCGCTCCTGGTCCTGACCGGGGTTCACGGAGTATCCGACTTGTTGTCGGCGGAGCCCGCGCGACGTGCCAGTCATCTGTCGCATGACCTAAGCGCCCTCGCACTGGCGCCTTCGGCAAGTGAGATCGCCACCGCGGTCGATCTGGCGGCGACCGCTCGGGACGGAGTTCTGCACGTAGAAGAGTGCCCCGCCGACCTATCCGGTGTCGCTTTGGCCCGCAGCGTGATCAAGGCCGGCTGGCGGCAGCAGACAACAGCCGTCACCTCCACTCAGTCGGAGATGCGGTCCCGGCTCACCGATGCCGGATTCGTCGTCGGCTAGCGTGGAGACCGTGAGCACTTCCGGACCCGAACCACGCCCCGGGCCAGTGGGGCCTGATATCGACGAACTCCGCGCGTCGTTCGACGACTACCTCAGCGGCTCGGCGGAGAGCGGAACCAGCGAAGCTGAGGGCTCGGACCTGACGGTGAGCGATGACCAGGTTCATGCACTTGATTCGGCACACGAGCTCCTCGCCCGCGCGCTCACCTCACTGGACACCACGCGTTGATGGCAGCCAAGCGGATGCGCCTCGATGCGGAGCTCGTGCGACGTAAGATGTCCGACAGTCGCGAGCGTGCACGTGACCTGATCGACTCCGGACGGGTGATCGTCAATGGCGTCGCCGCGACAAAGCCCGCCACCCAGGTTGAACCGACCACCTCGATCGCGCTGTCCGACTCCGACGAACCCGACTGGGCCTCTCGTGGGGCGCACAAGCTCGTGGGCGCACTAGAGGCGTTCGAGGAGATCGAGGTAGAGGGCGCACGCTGTCTCGACGCGGGTGCGTCGACAGGAGGATTCACCGATGTACTCCTGTCCCGCGGCGCTGCCAGGGTCGAGGCCGTTGACGTCGGCTATGGCCAGCTCGTCTGGCGCCTGCGTAGCGATGACCGAGTGAATGTCCACGATAAGACCAACGTCCGGTCGTTGACGCCCGAGCAGATCGGCGGGGTGGTAGATCTCGCGGTCTCCGACCTGTCGTTCATCTCTCTGGCCTTGGTTCTTCCGGCACTCGCGGCATGCGTTCGACCCGGCGGGTTCCTCCTGCCGATGGTCAAACCGCAGTTCGAGGTGGGGAGGGAGAGAGTCGGCCAGGGCGGCGTGGTCCGGGACCACGCCCTACGGATCGAGTCTGTGACCGATGTCGCTCGCGTTGCGGCCTCGCTCGGGCTGGAGCCGCTCGGATGCGTGGCAAGTCCACTTCCCGGTCCCTCGGGCAACGTCGAGTACTTCCTACAGCTGAGAAACTCCGGAGCCGGTGAGGCCGTGGAGATGAATGCCGATGCAGTGGCGGCGATACGCACCGCTGTCGAGGAGGGGCCCCGATGACCAGCACTACGGTGACAGGTGGTTCCCGACGGATCATGCTGGAGGCCAACCTCGAAAGGCCCGAGATCGTGGCCACTGTCGCTCAGGTTGTCGATGACTGTGCGGCTCGGGGTATCGCGGTGCGGATGCTCGCGGGCACCAGTCGCAAGGTCTCCACGGGTAAGGGCGTCGAGTCGGTACCGGATACCCCGACCGCGGCGGAGGGCTGCGAGCTAGTACTCGTGCTCGGCGGCGACGGTACGTTCTTGCGGGCCTGCCAGTACGCCTCTGCCGCCGACGTTCCGGTTCTGGGAGTGAATCTGGGGCACGTCGGGTTTCTCGCGGAATCCGAGGTTGCCTCGCTGAGCGGTGTGGTGTCGCAGATCGCTGACCGCGACTACCGGGTGGTGGAGAGGATGACCGTGGAGGCGACGGTCATCCACGGGGACACGGTTATCGGGCAGGACTGGGCACTCAACGAGGTCAGTATTGAGAAGGTTTCCCGTCAGGGTGTTCTGGAGGCGTCGGTCGAGATCGACGGGCGACCGGTGAGTGATTACGGATGCGACGGGATGTTGGTGTCCACACCGACAGGGTCGACAGCGTATGCGTTTTCGGCCGGCGGACCGATCGTGTGGCCCGAACTCGACGCCATCCTGGTGGTCCCGAACAACGCACACGCCCTCTTCGCGCGGCCGATGGTCGTGGCACCTACCTCCCAGGTCGCGGTCGAGACGGGGGTGCGGTCCGGACCTGCTGTGGTTGTCCTGGACGGTCGTCGGGTGTTCGATGCGCCAGCGGGCAGCCGGGTCGAGGTGATCCGGGGTAGACGACCGGTGAAGTGGGTGCGTCTCGACGAGTCACCGTTCACCGACCGATTGGTCACGAAGTTCGAGCTGCCCGTCACCGGGTGGCGTGGTCGGTCGAACGTCGACCCCCTCACCTAGGGTGGGTGCGTGCTCACGGAACTACGGATCAGCGGCCTCGGCGTCATCGACGAGGCCGTAGCCGATCTATCTCCCGGCCTGTCTGTCCTGACCGGCGAGACCGGGGCGGGCAAGACAATGGTGGTCACAGGGTTAAGGCTGCTGGCGGGCGGCCGGGCTGACCCCGGACGAGTTCGTAAGGGCGCGACCAGAGCCGTGGTGGAAGGCCGCTTCGACCTGGGGGCGGTCGACACCATGGATCCTGCGGACCGCCACGAGTTGAACGAGCTGCTCGAGGACACCGACGTGGATCTTGACGAAGATGGCAGCGTGATAGCCGCCCGCCGAGTCGGTGGTGACGGACGGTCCCGGGCTCGTCTGGGAGGACGATCCGTCCCCGCAGGGACACTGGCGCGGTTCTGTGCCCCCGTGCTGGCCGTGCACGGTCAGAACGACCAGCTGAGACTGTTGCGTCCGGACCGGCAACGCGACGCGGTGGACTCCCACGGCGGGGAAGGTGCCAGGGTCGCGCTCGAGGCCTATCGGGAGACCCACCGGAGATGGCGGGAGGCGGAGAGCTCCCTGTCCGAGCGCACGGGCCGTGCCCGCGAGTTGGCTCGGGAGGCTGACCTGCTGCGCATGGGGATCGAGGAGATCGACGCTCTGGCGCCGAAGTCGGGGGAGGAGGCGGAGCTCGACGCGCTCATCCGCCGGCTGACCGACTCCGAGGAACTACGTGAGATCGCGGGGCAGGCCCACGAGGTTCTCTCCGGGGACGGGGAGAGCGTGGAACCCGTTGTCGGGATCCTCGACCAGCTCCGCCAGCGACTCTCTGGCGCGGGGGACCCGGCTCTGGATCCCATCGCCACCAGCATCGAGCAGGCCGTGGCCGCGCTCGGCGACGCGGCGACCGAACTCGGTCTCTACCTGGCTGAACTACCGGTGGATGTTGCCGATCTCGACTCCGCTCAGGAGCGTCGACACGACCTGCGGGCACTGACCCGCAAATACGGCACGGATGTCGATGACGTGATCGCGTGGGCGGAGAGGGCTCGCACCCGGTTGACCGAGGTGGACACCTCCGACACCGCGGTCGCGGAACTCAAAGCGACGGTCGAACGTCTGTCAGCCGAACTCGTCGAGCGGGGTGCCGCGCTCACCGCGGTGCGCCGTGCGGCGGGGGAGGATCTAGCCCGGCGCGTGTCGGAGGAACTGGCGGAATTGTCGATGGGTGGCGCGGGGCTGGTTGTGCGGGTCACGCCGTCCGGGGAGGGCCTCACCGGAGCGACCGAATCAGGACTCGACGACGTGGAGTTGGCACTGGACGGGCCGTCGGGCGTCGTCCCTCTGGGCAAGGGCGCCTCGGGCGGCGAGTTGTCACGGGTGATGCTGGCGCTCGAGGTGGTTCTGGCAGAACGCTCCGGGGGCGGCACACTCGTGTTTGACGAGGTCGATGCCGGAGTGGGCGGACGCGCCGCCCTGAGCATCGGCAAGCGCTTGGCGCGACTGGCACGGACTCACCAGGTCATCGCTGTCACCCACTTGGCGCAGGTCGCGGCCTACGCCGACACCCACCTCGTCGTCCACAAGGACGCAGGGACCGTCGACAGTGATGGGGTGGTCTCCGGTGTGCGGGCCGTTGCGGACTCGGATCGGGTCACCGAACTCGCGAGGATGCTCGCGGGCATGGAGGACACCGACACGGGTCTCGCCCACGCCAGAGAGCTGCTCGATAAGGCCCAGGAACAGAAGTCTCAAGCTCAAGTCGACCGTTAAGGCGACACGCCGAGCCGACCTCCCTCGTCACTCGAATCACACGCGTGATACTCGGGCACATGAAGATGTCGGGTCTGCTCAGCCGCCGCTCCAACGACCTCGCCGGTGTCGCCGGCATCGTTCGTCAGGTCCGTGCGGGTTCACCGCTGTCGAGGAAGCTCGGTCCCAAAGACGTCGCCGTGCTCGACCTCAACCGGACCTCGGCCGACACCGCGCGGTGGCTCGTCGACGCTGGTGTCGCCGCCGTCGTGCATGTGCCGCGCGAGGGTGAGGACATGCTGCCGCGTGCGGCGTTCCGCATCCTCGCGGCATCGACCGTCCCCGTGCTGGAGGACGCCGACCTCTCAGAGGTCGCCGACGGCACCCGCGTGCGGATCGATGGTGGCATGGTCTATGCAGCCAAATCCGAGGACGAGATCGCGAGCGGCCGCGAGGCGGACTCGACCACCCTCCTCACGGAGGTCGACACGGCGGAGAAGGGCTATGTCGAGTCGGCTCTTGCGCACCTTGCCAACGCCACCGAGTTTCTCAGCATCGAGCACCAGCTGCTTCTCGACGGCGAGGGGTTGCCCGAGCTCGACGTCGAGTTCACGGACCGTCATGTCGTTGTGGTGACCGGTGGCGAGGTCTCCCGCGACCAGCTCGCTGATCTCAAGCCGTTCATCAAGGAGTACCGGCCGCTGCTCATCGGTGTCGACGGTGGGGCCGAGCTGCTGCGTTCGGCCCGCATGACTGCTGACGTCGTCGTCGCCACCCCCACCGAGGTCTCGGACGAAGTGCTCACCGATGTATCTGTCCTGGTGATCCCCGCTGATCGCGACGGTCGTGCCGAGGGGCTGGAGCGAGTCACCGAGCTGGGCGTCGGAGCCACCACGTTCCCCGCCGCCGCAACCGCGCGGGATATGGCGCTGCTGTTGGCCTTCCACGGGGGTGCCGAGATGATCGTGGTGACCGGTGAGGGCCGCGGGCTCGAGAACGCCTTCGGCGATTCCTCCGCTCCGTCGTCGACCATGGTCGATACCGCCGTCTCGTCCCGCCTGGTCCACGCCGACGCGTGCTCCACTCTCTACCGTTCGCGCGGGGCCGGGATCGGCGTCGCCCTCCTTGTCCTGGCGGCGCTGATCGCCGTGGCCGCCGTCGTGGTGGCGCGGGACTCGGCGCAAGAGCTGCTGGTCTGGGCCGTGGAGACCTGGAATTCCTTCGCGCTCTGGGTCCAGGAGCTCGTCCGTTGATCTCGCTGCGTCGCCATGTCCTGACGCTGGTCGCCGTGTTCCTCGCCCTTGCGATGGGGGTGGTCCTGGGGTCGACGTCCGTGGCGACGTCGATACGGGACGCGCTGGTGGACCGTGAAGAGACGACGGCGACGCGGCTCAAGACGGCAGAGGATGACCTCATGCGCAGCCGGTCGGCGGAGGATCGGCTAGACGCGCTGGCCGGGTCGCTGACCCCGTCCGTCCTGGAGAGTCGTCTCAAGGATCGCCCCGTGCTCGTCGTGGTGACGCCCGGCGCGTCCGACGAGGTCGTGCGTGCGGCGGCGGAGACTATTGCATCGGCCGGCGGGATCGACGCCGGGCGTGTGCGTATCACGGACAAGGCGGTCGACCCGGCCGCTGACGCCGAACTCGAAGCGCTTGTAGCTAACCTCCCGATCGGCGACGCGCCGGCCGAGGACGCCGACTTGGGCACGCAGCTGGGCACCGCACTGGGTCGGGCCGGCTTATTGCGCGCCGAGGACGCCAAGCCGCATCTGAACAACGAGGACCGCTCGACGGTGCTCACGACTCTCGCCGACGCCGGTGTGATCGACTTCGAGCCGGGCACCCTCCGGCCCGGGCAGCTGGCTCTGGTGGTGACCGGGCCGGGGGAGCAGGAATCGACGGCGGTGCGCGTGGCCGCACTGGCACGCACCCTGGACCGTGAAGGGGCGGGCGTCGTGATCGGTGCCGAGGTCGGTCAGCGCGAGGCATACGACGCGGTGACAGTCCTGCGATCCTCGGGTGAAGAGGACGTGTCGACGGTGGACTCGCTCGACACCGATGCCGGACTTCTGTCCTCCGGACTGGCCCTGGCGGAGCAGCTCGACCGGGGACAGGGGCACTACGGACTCAGGTCCGATGCAACCTCCGCCGCGCCGTCGCTCCCCCCGGTGTCGACACGGTGATAGCCTGAAGCCCCGTGGGGTGCACCGGAGCCACACCAGCATTCATTCATTCCGGCGTATGGACACGGGAGTCCCCTTGGCACTGAACCGAGCCACGTCGCGGTCTGCGACCAAGCACATCTTCGTCACCGGTGGCGTGGCGTCGTCGCTGGGTAAGGGGCTCACAGCCTCCAGCCTGGGACAGTTGCTCACCGCCCGAGGCCTTCGGGTGACCATGCAGAAGCTGGACCCGTACATCAACGTCGACCCAGGAACGATGAACCCGTTCCAGCACGGTGAGGTCTTTGTTACCGAGGACGGCGCAGAGGCCGATCTCGACCTGGGGCACTATGAGCGCTTCCTCGATCGGGATCTCAGCGCCAACGCCAACGTGACCACGGGGCAGGTGTACTCGGCGGTTATCGCCAAGGAACGTCGTGGCGAGTACCTGGGGGACACCGTTCAGGTGATCCCACACATCACGGACGCCATCAAGGAACGCATCATCGGGATGAGTGATCCCGACGAGTCAGGTCGCCAGCCCGACGTGGTGATCACCGAGGTCGGCGGCACGGTCGGCGACATCGAGTCCCAGCCATTCCTCGAAGCCTGTCGCCAGGTGCGGCACTCGGTGGGCAGGGAGAACATCTTTTTCCTCCACGTTTCCCTGGTGCCTTACCTGGCACCGTCCGGCGAGCTCAAGACCAAACCGACCCAGCATTCGGTCGCAGCGCTGCGTTCCATCGGCATCGTCCCCGACGGCCTGGTCCTGCGTTGCGACCGCGAGGTTCCCGACGCGCTCAAGGCCAAAATCGCCCTCATGTGCGACGTCGACCTGGAGGGCGTGGTCTCGACCCCCGACGCGCCGAGCATCTACGACATCCCCAAGGTCTTGTTCTCCGAGCACTTGGACACTCATGTGATCCGTAAGCTCAACCTGCCGTTCCGGGACGTGGACTGGACCGTGTGGGGTGACCTGCTTTCCCGCGTGCACGAGCCGCGTGAAGAGGTCGAGATCGCCCTCGTCGGCAAGTACATCGACCTGCCTGACGCCTACCTGTCGGTGACGGAGGCGCTGCGGGCTGGTGGATTCGCTCACCACGCGCGCGTCAATATCCGGTGGGTGGAGTCCGACAGCTGCGCCACCGAGGCCGGTGCGAGAGAGGCGCTGGGCGGTGTCGACGGCATGCTGATCCCCGGCGGTTTCGGGATCCGCGGGATCGAGGGCAAGCTGGGCGCGATCTCCTGGTCGCGCAAGAACCGTATCCCGCTCCTCGGCCTCTGCCTCGGGCTGCAGTGCGCGGTCATCGAGGCGGCCCGGTCGGTCGGTCTCGAGGGCGCTTCGTCAACCGAGTTCGACCCCGACACGGAACACCCGGTCATCTCCACGATGGCCGACCAGGTCGACGCGGTGTCCGGTAACGCGGATCTAGGCGGCACGATGCGTCTGGGGGCCTACCCGGCCGTGCTCGAGAAGGGTTCCATCGTCGCCGAGGGATACGGTGCCACCGAGATCTCTGAGCGTCACCGTCACCGGTTCGAGGTCGACAATGCCTACCGTGAGCGGGTCGCTGAGTCCGGACTGCGGTTCACGGGAACCTCGCCCGACGGCCACCTGGTGGAGTTCGTCGAGTACCCGCGGGACCAGCACCCGTTCTTCGTGGCCACCCAGGCCCATCCGGAGTACAAGTCGCGACCCACGCGGCCACACCCGTTGTTCGTCGCGTTCATCAAGGCCGCACTGGATTACGAGAACGAGATGCGGCTGCCAGTCGAGCCGTGGCGCGCAGATCAGACCGATGAGCCGCCCGGCGCCGGGGCGGGCACCGGATCGAACTCGAACGAGGTCTGAGGACCGTGTCGGACAGAGGTGCCCCGGGGTCCCATGACTACCGGACCGTCGCGAGTCGTCGGATCTTTGACGGCCGCGTGGTCCGGTTACGTGTGGACACCCTGACCATGCCGGGCGGGGGCACAGCCGATCGCGAGATCTGCGACCACGACGACGCCGTGGCGATTGCGGCGCTCGACGCCGGCAATCGTCTCGTCATGGTGCGGCAGTACCGCCACGCGGTGGGGGAGCGGCTCTGGGAGCTGCCCGCCGGACTGTGCGACGTGGACGGGGAGGAGCCCGTGGACACGGCGCGCCGGGAATTGGTCGAGGAGACCGGACTCGAGGCGCGCACGTGGCGTCACGTTATCCAACTGGTGCCGTCTCCCGGATTCAGCACCGAGCGGGTCCACGTGTATCTGGCGACCGACCTGCGCGAGGTCGACCGGCCCGAGCCGGAGCACGAGGAAGCGGACATGGAGATCGCGTGGATGCCCTTCGCGGAGGCGGTGGACGCCGTGCTGGACGGCCGGATCGTCAATGGGATCACCGTCGCCGGGATCCTCGCCGCCCGTGAGATAGACGACCGGTCCTGACGGGTCGCTCGGAATGGGATCCGAGGGTGGGGCCGCAGTGCAGATCCGCGGCTATCTGGACCACCTCGCCGTCGAAAAGGGGGCCTCGCCCCACACCCTGGCCGCCTACCGTCGTGAGCTCGATAGATATCGCCGTCATCTCGCCGAAGTAGGCGTCGACGACCTGGGGTCGGTCACCGAGGCCCACGTTGAGGCGTTCCGGGCCAGGCTGTCCACCACCGACCCCGATCGCGGTAACCGAATTCTGGCCCCGAGTTCCGTGGCCCGAGCACTGGCGGCTGTGAGGGGGCTGCACCGCTTCGCCGCGCGAGACGGAGTGGCAGCCGTCGACGCGGCCGCCTCGGTGACCCCGCCCCGTCCTGCCCGACGACTGCCCAGGGCCGTGCCGGTGGATCAGATGATCTCCGTGATCGAGTCCGCCGGTGACACCGCGACCGACACCGACCCGGCACGTCTGCGCGACCGCGCGATGCTCGAACTTCTCTACGCAACCGGGGCGCGTGCGGCGGAACTCGTGGGGCTCGACGTCGACGACCTCGAGGGGCTCGACCATCCCGAGGGCGGCACCGTAATACTGCGGGGCAAGGGTGGAAAGGAGCGCCTCGTACCAGTGGGGCGGCCGGCGTGCGACGCGGTGGGCGCCTACCTGGTGCGCGGGCGGCCGGCACTGGCGATCAAGGGGGGACCGGCGCTTTTCCTCAACACACGGGGCGGCAGGATCTCCCGTCAGACGCTCTGGAACACAGTCACGGTGGCCGCGGGGCGCGCCGGGGTCGACGCGGAGATCTCGCCGCACTCGTTCCGGCACTCATTCGCGACCCATCTCCTCGACGGCGGGGCGGACATCCGCGTGGTCCAGGAGCTGCTGGGGCACGCCTCGGTGACCACGACTCAGGTTTACACACTCGTCACCGTGGACACGCTCCGCGAGGTCTGGGCGGAGTGCCACCCCAGAGCACGGTAACGTGGCCGGAGACCGCCGCCTGGAGACCCGGGCGCGGATGACACGGTAACGAGAGGAGACGCGGGTGGCGCAGGACTCTGGGGCAATGGATCCCGCACTGTTCTCCCGCGCGGAGCTGTTGGGTGCCGACGACCCAGCAGCCGGTCAGGGTTTTTCGGCCATCCCCGAGCCCCAGCCGTTGACCACGCACGGCCCCGCAGTGGTGCTCTCGATGTGCAACCAGAAGGGCGGTGTGGGCAAGACCACCAGCACGATCAATCTCGCCGCCGCGCTAGCCGAGTACGGCCGCCGCGTGCTCGTGGTGGATCTCGACCCTCAGGGCGCGCTCTCCGCAGGTCTGGGAATCAGGCACCACGAGCTCGAGTTGACCGTCTACAACCTCCTGGTGGATCACACGGTCTCCACGGAGGAGGTGGTGGTCCGTACCCGGGTCGAGGGCGTTGACCTGATCCCCGCCAACATCGATCTGTCTGCTGCCGAGATTCAGCTGGTCAACGAGGTCGGACGCGAGCAGGCGCTCGGCCGCGCGCTGTACCCGGTGCTCGACCGCTACGACTACGTCCTCGTCGACTGCCAGCCCTCCCTGGGCCTGCTCACCGTCAACGCGCTCGCCTGCTCGGACGGTGTGCTCATCCCGATGGAGTGCGAGTACTTCTCGCTGCGGGGACTGGCCCTGCTCACTGACACGATCGACAAGGTGCGCGACCGGATCAACCCACGTCTACGTCTGACCGGGATTCTCATCACGATGTTCGATCGGCGCACCGTCCACGCACGAGATGTGCTCGGCCGGGTGGTCGAGGTCTTCGGCGATCAGGTCTTCGACACCCTCGTCACCCGCACAGTCCGGTTCCCGGAGACCACCGTGGCAGGAGAGCCGATCACAACGTGGGCGCCCAAATCTGCCGGTGCGCAGGCCTACCGGGCTTTGGCTCGCGAGGTCATCCAGCGCGGTAGGTGAGTAAGCCGGTGACCGGACTCGAGTCCTCGCCGGACGCGGACGGGGCGGCACCGGAAGCAGCTGTGGACGAGGTCGGGCCGCGGGAGTTCACCGTCCACCTCACCAACTTCACCGGGCCGTTTGACCTGCTGCTCAAACTCATCGACTCGCGACGACTCGACGTGACCGAAGTGGCCATCCACTCGGTGACCGACGATTTCATCGCGCACGCCCGCGAGCTCGGGGCGGAAGCCGGGCTCGAAGAGGTCACCGAGTTTCTCGTGGTGGCCGCGACCCTCCTTGACCTCAAGACGGCTCGGCTCGTGCCGTCCGGCGAGGTGCAGGACCTCGAGGATCTGGCTCTACTGCAGGCGCGGGACATGCTCTTCGCCCGCCTACTGCAGTTCCGCGCGTTCAGGCGGGTGGCGGAACTGTTCGCGGAACTGGACCGAAGCGCACGGCGCTCGTACCCGCGCACCGCCGGGCCGGACGAGGAGTTCCTGGGCCTGCTGCCGGAGGTCGAGCTGGGCGTCGACCCGGATCAGTTCGCCACGATCGCCGCTGTGGCGTTTCGTCCGCGACCGATCGAAGAGGTGGGGGTGGGGCACGTCCACACCCCGGTTGTCTCGGTTCCCGAGCAGGCTGCCCGGGTCCTCGAGCTGCTGAGGTTCCGGGGCCGGGGCGAATGGGTTGATTTTCAGGAGCTGGTCGCCGGCGTGGGGGAGTCCCTCGTCGTCGTCGCCAGGTTTCTCGCCCTGTTGGAGTTGTACCGGGCGCGCGCGGTCACGCTTGCCCAGGACGAGGCCCTGGGTGCCCTCCTGGTGAGCTGGACCGGCGAGGAGGCCGACGAGGTGACGCGTGGAAGGGACGAGTGGACGTGACAGCGGATGTGAACGGGGCGCCGGCGGCGCCGGACGGGGACGACGGGACAACTGAGCCCGATATGCACGCACCGCCACTGCGCGCCCGGTTGGAGGCGCTCCTGCTGGTGGTGGACCAACCCACACCGGAAGGAGTGCTCGCCTCGGCCGCCGAATCGACCGCCGGGGAGGTGGACGCGGAACTGCGCGAGTGGCGCGACGAGCTCACCGCTGCGGGTAGCGGGATGGACCTGCGGCGCAGCGGCGAGGGCTGGCGACTGTACACCCGTCGCGAGCTGGCTCCGTATGTCGAACGGCTCCTCACGGATGGTGTCAGATCCACCCTGACGAGGGCGGCTCTTGAGACCCTGGCGGTGATCGCCTACCGGCAGCCCGTCACCCGATCGCGTATCGCGGCGGTCCGCGGCGTCAACGTGGACGGCGTCATGCGGACCCTCGTGGCGCGCGGTCTCGCCGTGGAATGCGGCACCGACGCTGAGACCGGGGGCATGCTGTATAGGACGACGGAACTTTTTCTGGAAAGATTAGGGCTCGCGTCGCTTGACGAGCTCCCGGACATAGCCCCGTTGCTGCCGGACGTAGACCTCGTCGACGAGATGAGCGACGATCCCGCGGAGGACCCGCGGATACCTCTGGGGCGGCGCAGGAACTCCGCGCCCGACCCGGAACCACGACACAACGACGAAGAGATGTGACTGACCTATGACAGAGTCCGCTGGCCGAGACGGCGCACCGGTACGCCTACAGAAGATCCTCGCCCAGGCGGGGGTCGCTTCACGCCGGGCCTCCGAAGACCTCATCGCCCGAGGGAGGGTCGAGGTGGACGGCAAGATCGTGCGCGAAATGGGCATCAAGGTCGATCCCGCCACCGCGGTGATCCGCGTCGACGGCACCCGCATCGTCCTGGACGACACGCTCGTCCACCTCGCACTCAACAAACCCAGGGGATACCACACCACCATGGCCGACGAGCGGGGCAGGCCCTGCGTCGGCGACCTGGTCGCGGACCGGGTGGACGCAGGTCAGCGCCTGTTTCACGTGGGGCGTCTCGATGCCGACACCGAGGGGCTGCTCCTGGTGACCAACGACGGCGAGCTCGCCCATCGCCTGATGCACCCGTCGTACGAGGTGTCCAAGACCTACATGGCCACCGTGACAGGCGTGGTGGGCAAGGGCGTGGGCAAGCAGCTGCGCGAGGGTGTGGAACTGGAGGACGGGCAAGCAAAGGTCGATCAGTTCGCGATCGTCGACGTCCACGAGGGCCGATCACTGGTCAAGGTGGTGCTCCACGAAGGGCGCAAGCACATCGTGCGTCGCCTGCTGGCCGAAGTCGGCCACCCCGTCGAGTCGCTGGTGCGGACCCGCTTCGGCGCGGTGCCGCTCGGGGACCAGCGGGCCGGCACCTTCCGCAAGCTCAACCGCAAAGAGGTCTCCGATCTCTATCAGGCGGTGGGCCTGTGACCGCCACGCCCATCCGACGTCGTATCGCGATCGACGGCCCCGCCGGAACCGGTAAGTCGACGCTGGCCCGCACCCTGGCAGCACGCCTCGGGGGTGCCTACCTCGACACTGGCGCGATGTACCGCGTCGCGACCCTGCAGGTGCTGCGCGCCGGCATCGACCCAGAGAACGCCGCCGCGGTGGTCTCTGTCACCGCCGACCTGCCCTTGGAGATCGGCACCGACGCGGGGTCCGAACGCGTCCTCTTGGCGGGCGAGGACGTGAGCGAGGAGATCCGCACCGCCCACGTCACCGCGAACGTCTCCGCGGTGTCCGCCGTGCCGGAGGTCCGGGCGAACCTGGTCGAAGTCCAGCGCAGGCTCGCCTCAGCCGGCGGTACCGTCGTGCTTGAGGGACGCGACATCGGCACGGTGGTCCTGCCCGACGCCGAGGTGAAGGTCTACCTCACCGCCAGCGCGGAGATCCGCGCCCGGCGCCGCACAGACCAGGACCTGGCAGCCGGACGCGAGGCCGACTACGACCGGGTGCTCGCAGCCGTGATCGACCGGGACCGTAAAGATTCCAGCCGCGCCGCGAGCCCGCTCCGGCCCGCAGAGGACGCCGTGGTGATCGACACCTCCGACCTCACCCTCGACGAGGTCCTCGATCGACTGGTCGCACTGGCCGAGGGCATCCACGCGTCGCACGGCGCCACCGAAGAAGGGAACGCACAGTGACGACACATGAGGACTTCGACCTTCCCGCGGGCCCGCCAGAGGAGACCATCGAGGACGGCTGGAACGACGACACCGACTGGGAGTCCGTGGCCGAGGACTGGGCCGACGAGATCGGTACGGCGACCGAGAACGTGGAGATCCTGCCCACGGTCGCGATCGTGGGCCGACCCAACGTCGGTAAGTCCACCCTCGTCAACCGGATTATCGGCCGTCGTGAGGCCGTCGTCGAGGACGTGCCGGGCGTGACCCGGGACCGCGTGTCTTACGAGGCGCTGTGGAATGGTCGCGCCTTCATGGTTCAGGACACCGGAGGCTGGGAGCAGGACGCTAAGGGCATGCACCGGTCCATCGCCCAGCAGGCGGAGATCGCCATGAGCACGGCAGACCTCATCGTGCTGGTTTGTGACGGCACCGTCGGAATTACCGCCGCGGACGCGACGGTCGCCAAGAGTCTGCGTCGCTCCGACACTCCGGTAGTCCTCGCCGTCAACAAAGTCGACAGCGAGAAGGCCGAACTCGAGGCGGCGGAATTCTGGGGGCTCGGCCTCGACCAGCCCTTCGCACTCTCGGCGGCCCACGGACGGGGCACGGCGGACCTGCTCGATGAGATCATGAGGCTTCTGCCCTCCAAGGCCCGCATGCGTGAGGCCACCAACGCCCCCCGCCGCGTGGCGTTGGTCGGTAAGCCCAACGTCGGAAAGTCGAGTCTGCTCAACAAACTGACTGGTGAGGAACGCTCGGTGGTCGACAACGTCGGGGGCACTACGGTCGACCCCGTCGACTCGCTCGTCGAGCTCGGCGGCCGTGAATGGCGTTTCGTGGATACCGCGGGGCTACGACGCAAGGTCAACCAGGCGTACGGACACGAGTACTACGCCTCGCTACGGACTCGCGGTGCCATTGAGGCCGCGGAAGTGGTGGTGCTGCTCCTCGACGCGTCCGAGCCGATCACAGAGCAGGACCTCCGCGTGATCTCCATGGTCGCCGATGCCGGCCGCGCCCTCGTGATCGCGTTCAACAAGTGGGACCTCGTCGACGAGGACCGACGCTACGATCTCGACAAGGAGATCGACCGCGAGCTGTCCAGGATTCTGAGCTGGGCTCACCGGGTCAACATCTCCGCCACAACGGGGCGCGCGCTGGCCAAGCTGGTGCCCGCGATGGAGGCCGCCCTCGACTCGTGGGACAAGAGGATTCCCACGGGTCCACTCAATACGTGGATGAGTGAGGTCGTCGCCGCCACGCCACCGCCCATGCGAGGCGGGCGACTGCCGCGGATCCGCTTCTGCACCCAGGCAACCACTCGGCCACCGACGTTCGTGTTCTTCTCGACAGGATTCCTGGAGGCCGGGTATAGGCGCTTTCTCGAGCGCCGACTGCGGGAGACCTTCGGATTCGACGGTTCCCCGGTCCGGGTCAACGTGCGCGTCAAGGAACGACGACAGCGCAAGTGACCAGCCGATTGGAGTGCGCGCGCACGTTTGCGCTAGTCTGATCCAGTCGCCGCGCGAGAAGCGGAGGCGGACGGGCTGTGGCGCAGCTTGGTAGCGCACATCACTGGGGGTGATGGGGTCGCAGGTTCAAATCCTGTCAGCCCGACACAGAGAAACCCCGGGTCGGAGAAATCCGGCCCGGGGTTTCGTCCATTTGCCGAGGTTACAAAGAAGACACAGGGCGAGCTCGCCGATGAGTCCTTCACGATCAAAGTCGATTCTCGACCTGACAAAGGAACACTTGTGCCGGATTCACCGTTGAACCTGGTGTGATATTCCGTGGAAGTGACGCGTCCAGACGGGGCGCGGCCGAGGAGGGGCGCATGGGGGACGAGAGCACGGCGCACACCGCGCGGGATCGGATTGTGTCCGATATCGACCGGATGTGTCTCGGGGAGGGGCAGGCCCCTGTCGCGGAACTGACCGACCGCTCGGCACTGCTCGTGGCTTGCGGGTTGGTTGAGTCGCGTATCGGTGAGGTTGTGCGGGCGCGTCTGCAACGGAACCTGCAGTTCCCCACGGTCGGCGGCTTTCATCAGGTGCGCATCATCGAGGAGCAGCGTCACGATCTGCGACGAATAATCGCGACACCGGTGTCGTCGATGCTCCGGGTGGCCCTTCGAACCCGATTGGCCGAGCTGGACCGGAAGTATCTCGTTCTCCGGACGAGTTTCACGCGGGGGGCCGGGGTGTTCGCCTTCAGAATCAAGGACATCCGGGCGGACCGGCGACGTGGAGTCCACCTTGACACCGATGACCGCGGTCGTCTATTTGACGCGCTGGCGTCCACGCCCACAATGGCACCGGTCCCGCTGGTACCCAGGACGCTCGCAGAACTGGGCACGGTTGCCGCGGCCTACGGGCAACGGGGGATGGGACGAGTCGTCCTGCCCGAGCGGATGCAGACGGCGGTGCGTTCGTTGCCGTCGATACCTCAGATCCGTGCGGACCGGCGCCGGATCCCGGAGATGTATACGGCGATGCTCATGGAGGTCGGTGGGCTGTACGACCGGCTGTTGCGAGCGTACGCACGGGGCGGGCGTTCAGTCGAGGAAATCCGGTTACAGTTCGACGCCGAGAGTGAGGTCATGGGCCTTTCCGTGGACCTCTGCCGTTTGCGGGAGGCCGCTGCGTCGGCGGGCGTACCGCTGGCGAGTGACGGGTTCACCACGTTGACGGGTATGGGTGCGTCGATCGACGAAGTATGGGCTGAGGTCGTCGAGCGTGCGGTCGCCTTCCGCGAACTCGTGGAGTCCGTGGAGTCCCGTGCGGACACCGCCGTGGCGGAAGCGGAGAGGCTTGCTGGAATCGCGCGGGAGAACGGTGTCACCCCGCAGTCGTCGCCCTACCGTCCCTCGGCCGCGGACCTCGCGGCCGACCATCTGGCCGCTCGCGCAGGGGACCGGATGCTCTCCACCGAGGCGATGCGCAGACTGCGCGGTCAGATCGACCCGGAACGCTAGGGCTCGGACCGGCGGACCGGCGGGCCGCGCCTCCTTCGGCGCGATGGCCTGCGTACGGTGGTGGGAACTGTTCGTGACCGGGAAGGACTCCACGCGTGGGATTTGCCAACCGCTTCTGGAAGCTCATGGGCTCCACCCAGGGCCGCGACACCTCGCGCGCGCAGGTCACCGTCGAAGTGTCACACGGCTTCGATGACTGGGCGGCGGGACTGAACGACGACGAGTTCGCCGATGTCGCGCATGGCCTGCAACTCTTCGGTGATTCGGCGGAGGACCTCGCCAAGTTCCTCGCGCTGGCCCGCGAGGCCGCGAAACGGACTGTCGGACTGCGTCCGTTCGACGTGCAGCTCCAGGGCGCGCTTCGCATGTTCGCTGGCGACGTGGTGGAAATGGCCACGGGCGAAGGCAAGACCCTCGCGGGGGCGATCGCGGCGGCAGGGTACGCCCTCCAGGGGCACACAGCGCACGTCATCTCGGTGAACGACTACCTGGCTGCGCGCGATGCCCACTGGATGGGCCCGATGCTTGAACTCCTGGGCCTGTCGGTCGGGCACGTCACGGAAACCTCGAGCCGTGAGGAGCGGCGCGTGGCTTACGGATGCGACATCACCTACGGGTCGGTGTCGGAGATCGGCTTCGACGTCCTCCGCGAACAATTGGTGACCAACCCCGTTGATCTCATCGCCCCGACCACGGATGTCGCGCTTGTCGATGAGGCGGATTCGGTACTGGTGGATGAGGCTCTTGTGCCGCTGGTTCTAGCGGGCTCGACCTCAGGTGAGGCCCCGTCGGGAAACGTTCTGGCAGCTGTCCGAAAACTCCGCCCGGGACGGCATTACGAAACCGACTCCGAACGTCGGAATATCTTCCTCACTGAGGATGGCGCCGAGGCCATCGAGACGGAACTGGGCGTTGCCGACCTCTACGACGAGCACCACGTCGGCACAACGCTGGTGCAGGTGAACGTCGCCCTCCACGCGTGCTTCTTACTCCACAGGGATGTCGACTACATCGTCCGTGACGGGCGTGTCCAGCTTGTCAATGCCTCGCGTGGACGCGTCGCGGAGTTGCAGCGGTGGCCGGACGGACTCCAAGCAGCGGTAGAGGCGAAGGAGGGCGTCGCAGTCTCCGAAGCGGGGCAGATCCTGGACAGCATCACCGTGCAGGCATTCATTGGACGCTATAACAAGGTGTGCGGCATGACCGGTACCGCGCTCGCCGCCGGCGCTCAACTGCGCGAATTCTACTCGCTAGGCGTGTCCCAGATCGACTCCAACGCTCCGACTATCCGCTTCGACGAGGCCGACCGCACCTACATAGACGGCGACAGCAAGACCCGCGCGGTGGTCGAACACATCGCCCAGATCCACTCGACCGGACAACCGGTGTTGGTGGGCACTCATGATGTCGCCGAGTCAGAGGAGCTGGCCGCACGCCTTTCTGAGAAGGGTGTGAAGTCCGCAGTCCTCAATGCGAAGAACGATGAGGAGGAGGCCGCGATCATCGCGGAAGCCGGCGATGTCGGCAACGTGACGGTGTCCACCCAAATGGCTGGCCGCGGCACCGACATCCGACTTGGCGGCTCCGACGAATCTAGGCGCGAAGAAGTGGTCGAGCTCGGAGGCCTCCACGTGGTGGGTACCGGACGGCACCGGACCGAGCGGCTGGACAACCAGCTTCGGGGACGCGCGGGTCGCCAGGGCGACCCCGGTAGTTCGGTGTTCTTCGCGGCGATGGACGACCCGGTCGTCACGTCGGCGCTCGAGCAGGAGAAAATTCCGACCTCACACGACAAGATGAGTGGTCTGCTCAAGGGCAATCGTGGACGAGACGCCGTCGATCACGCTCAGCGCGTCACCGAGGGCCAGATGCTGGAGATCCACTCCAATACGTGGCGCTACAGCAGGCTCCTCGCAGAGCAGCGCGACATCCTCGCCGAGCGCCGCTCGGCGCTACTGCTGACCGAGAAGGCTTTCGACGAACTGACCGCGAACAATCCGGAGAGAAGTGCCGCGTTAGTGACCGAGCACGGGCGAGACGCCGTTGTGCAGGGTTGCCGGGACATCATGCTCTGGCATCTCGACCGCGGCTGGGCTCGCCACCTCGCGACCATGAACGATGTCCGGGAGTCGATACATCTCCGAGCGCTCGGACGAGAGAACCCGCTCGACGAGTTCCACCGGATCGCGATCGATCATTTCCGTGATCTGGCCTCAGACGCGGTGCGGGAGGCGGAGGCGACCTTCGCCGAGATCGAGTTCACCGATTCGGGGGTGGATCTCGAGGCCAATGCGATGGCGCGGCCCACATCGACGTGGACCTACATGGTCCACGACAACCCGATGGCCGCCGGCGGCAGTGTCTTCTCCGGGATGATGTCGACGTTCCGATGAGTGCGGCGCGCGAAGGCAGGCGGGAGACCGACCTCCGGGAGTGGAGAACTGGCGAGGGCAAAGTACTCGGTGCCAGGATTCCGACCCCCCGGGACGGTCATCTCTCGGCTGCGGTTCCGCCGGGACTTGGCCCGGAGCCACAGCCGAGCCGCCCCGAGGTGAGCGACAAGTTCTGGACTCTTCCGAATGCGATTTCTCTAGGGCGCATCGCCCTGATCCCGGTGCTGATCGTCAGCATTCTGAAGTGGGACGATCCGATGCTCGCACTATGGATCCTCGGCGCGCTGGTCGTCTCCGATTGGCTCGACGGGAAAATCGCCAGGCTATGGAATATGCGTTCTACCTGGGGCGAGCGCCTTGACCCGATCGCCGATCGGATCCTAGTGGCCGCGGTGCCGGTGACCTTCGCCGTGGCGGGGTACATCCCGGTGTGGGTAGTGGTAGTACTGCTGGCGCGTGACGCGCTCCTGGTGGTGTCGTTACCGGCCTATCGACGCCGCGACCTTGTCCCTGAGGTCACCTACCTGGGCAAGGCCGCGACATTCGCACTGTTCTGGTCTTTCCCGCTCCTGCTCGCCGGCCACGCCGGCGTGTTCGGGGGGCAGGCTCTGCAGATCGTTGGTGAGGCCTGCCTCTACTGGGGGGTCGGTCTGTACGTGTGGAGTGGGGGCATCTATCTGTGGCAAGCGTGGAGAGTTGTCCGATCGGTTCCCCCGCGCAGGATCGGATCGGCTGATGTGGGGCCGCCCGACAGTGTGTAATGTCGCCAGATGGAATTCGAAGTGAGCCACTCGAGAAGGGCACGTCAGTGAGCGATCAGAACATCCCCGACCAGCTCCGGTACACCGATGAGCACGAGTGGGTGGAGCGGGTGTCGGACACGCGTGTTCGCATCGGCATCACGGAATACGCGCAGTCCAAGCTGGGAGATATCGTTTTTGTGCAGCTCCCCGATGTCGGGGGAGAGACGGAGTCGGGTGAGCCGTTCGGGGAGGTTGAGTCCCCCAAAAGCGTGTCCGATCTCTACGCTCCGCTCACCGGCAAGATCGTGGAGGTCAACACGTCGTTGGAGACTTCTCCGGAGTTGGTCAACTCGGACCCGTACGGTGAGGGATGGATCGTGGTGCTTGAGGTCACCGACGCGGATGACCTGGAAGCGCAGCTCGAGCAGACGCTCGATTCCGATGGCTACGCCAAGATAACGGAGAGCTGAGCCGTCACCGGCCCCGCGTTTGCGAAGTCCGGCATAGAATCAACAGCACCGCACGGTGAGCCCTCGTTGGGCTCGGACGAGGAGAGACGAACGTGACCGAGAACAAGAACATGCCCGAGGCGACCGCCGAGACCACCTCGGTGTTCCGGGCTGAGCTCCTCAACGAGTCCGAGCAGCAGGCGGCGCAGTCCGACTCCGCTGTCACCGGCGTTGAAGGCCTGCCCGAGGGGCAGGCACTGCTGGTGGTCAAGCGCGGACCGAACGCCGGGTCACGATTCCTCTTGGACCAGGCCACGACGTCCGCCGGTCGTCACCCGGACAGCGATATCTTCTTGGACGATGTGACGGTTAGTCGGCGTCACGCCGAGTTCCGCAGTGAATACGGCAGCTTCACGGTCGTAGACGTGGGTTCGCTCAACGGCACCTACGTGAACCGCGAGCCCGTCGATTCTTCGGCGCTGTCGAACGGCGACGAAGTACAGATCGGTAAGTTCCGTCTCGTGTTCCTGACGGGTACACCCGGGCAGTGACCGCCGCCGGACAGGGCGCCCCCAAAGAGGACTACCTCTCCATCGGCGGCGTCATCGCACTTTTGCGTCCGGACTTCCCGGATCTGACGGTGTCGAAGGTCCGGTTCCTCGAGAACGAGGGGCTGGTCACCCCTGACCGGACCGATAGCGGTTACCGGCGTTTCAGCGTTGAGGACCGCGAGCGTCTCCGCTACGTCCTGACCGCCCAGCGGGATCGGTACCTTCCGCTGAAGGTGATCCGGCAAGAACTGGATGCTCTTGATTCGGCGATCGCCGACGGTTCCACCACGGCGCTGCGCCCACGGCCCGGGGCGGACGTTGTTCCGGGCTCGGCGCCGGATGATTTTCGCAGCGATACGGTCAAGCGGCTCACGCGTGAGAACATCGTGGAGCAATCTGGTGTGGACGCCTACTTTGTCGATGCGCTGGTCGATGCGGGTTTGATCGCGGCCGGGGCCGGCGGATTCTTCGATCCCGAGGCTGTGCTGATCGCGCGCACGGCGAACGATCTCGCCACCCACGGGGTGGACGTGCGCCATCTCCGGGGGTTCCGCACCGCTGCCGACCGCCAGACTGGTCTGATATCTCAGATTGCTGCCCCGGTGGCCCGGCAGGGCGACGCTGACGCCCGCGATAGAGCCGCCGAGCTCGCGCGTGAGATCGCCGCGCTCTCGGTCGCCCTGCATTCGACCCTCGTGACCGTCGCCGTTCGGCACGCGCTCGAGTCCTGACATCACACGGCATCTCGCCGCGGAGTGGTTCACGGCTACCCTGGGTGTCGTGGGAGAGGCGGAGAACATGGGAAAGAACATGCGTGAGGTCAACGTGGTCGGGGTGCGCTTCGAGGAGCCGGAGTACACACCCGTTTTGATCCTCCACGAGAAGGATGGCGGTCGGTACGTCCCGATCTGGATCGGCGCGGCGGAGGCGGCGGCGATCAGCCTGAAACAACAGGGAGTTGAGCCGAGCCGGCCGCTGACCCATGATCTCGTCGCCACGTTGCTCGAGACCTTCTCCCAGACTCTGGAGAAGGTCGAGATCGTCGGGGTCTCGGACGGCACATTCCTGGCGGAGCTGGTCTTCGAGGGCAAGCGTGTTTCGGCCCGTCCCTCAGATGCCGTTGCGGTGGCACTGCGGACGTCGGCCCCGGTTCTCGTGAGCCGTGAGGTGCTAGACGAGGTGGGGATCTCCCTCGTGGAGCAGGGCGAAGAGGAGGTGGAGGCCTTTCGCGAGTTCCTCGACCAGGTCAGCCCGGATGATTTCCTCGGTGGTGGGGACGATGCGGGGAAGCCGGGGGAGTCGTCGCGCTGAAGGGGTATGACCTGCGGGTATCTTGCTCACTCCAGTCACATGAGCACCAACGGGCAAGTAGCGACGCAGCCTAAAGTTCAACTTGAGGTTGAGGTTTACCGCGTGTCCTATTGATAGTGGGACCCGGCGGGCATAGCGTTGCCGTCAGTGAACTACACCGATGGTGTTCACGCGTTCAGGATCCGGGTCGCGAGGCCCGGTACCGTGCAGCCGCGATCGTGGCTGCACCCACAGCTTGAGGGAGCAAACGTGGCCGACCACACCCGGGTTCCGGAGCCGTCCCCCACCGGAACGACTACCGAGAATCTTTTCGGAGTCACCGACGAAGCCACGCAGGCCACGTTCGATGAGGTGCAGCCGGGGCTATTCCCCGATGACGGCATACCTGACGGCACCAGCGGTTACCGAGTGCCGATCGCCTGCCAGATCGCGGGGATCACCTATCGGCAGCTCGACTACTGGGCTCGCACCGACCTGGTGGTGCCGTCGATCAGGAACGCCGCCGGATCCGGTAGTCAGCGCCTGTATTCGTTCAAAGACATCCTGGTTCTCAAGATCGTCAAGCAGCTACTCGACACCGGGATCTCGCTCCAGAACATCCGCAAGGCAGTGGACCAGATCCGCTCGCGGGGAGTCCAAGACCTGGCCACCATCACGCTCTTTTCGGATGGACGCACGGTGTTCGAGTGCACCTCCAAGGAGGAGGTGTTTGACCTTTTGCAGGGCGGGCAGGGTGTATTCGGCATCGGCATCGGTGGCGCCATGCGCGAACTCGCGGGTTCGATCGCCGATTTCCCGGCTGAGAAGGTTTCCGCCGAGGACATCATGGAGCCCGTGGAGGATGAGTTGGCAGCCCGTCGCCGGGCCCGCTCCTCGCGCCGTACGGGCTGATCCGCTCGGGTCGTCTAGACTGGCGCTGCGTTCATGCGTCCCACGGGAGAGTTCCGCTGCATCCGCCGCGGACGCCGAAGGAGCAACTCCTCTCCGAGAATCTCTCAGGCACCCCGGACCGTGCGGTCGTCGAACGCCTCTGGAGAGCGATGGAACAGACCATCCGCCCACGGGGAAAGCGAAGCCCTGAGAACGGGCCTCGTGAATCTCTCAGGCGCCGGCGTATGCCGGCAGGGGACAGAGCGGAGAGGGTAGCACCGGCCCGCCGGCCGCCCGGACGGGCGGCCCAGCCCCCCGAGGAGCACCTGTGACGACGACCCCACACACCGCCCGGAACCGAGGCGAGTTCGTCGCCCGCCATCTGGGACCCGATGCCGACGGTCTTGCCCATATCCTGGACACGATCGGTGTGAGTTCCCTGGGTGAGCTCGCCGAACGCGTGGTTCCGCCGGTGATCATCGACGAAGTCGGTGCTGACGGGCGTGCTGCCGGGATCGACGCCCTGCCCGAGCCGCTGTCAGAGGCCAAAACCCTCGCTGCACTGCGTGAATTGGCTAACCGCAACACTGTCGCGGTGTCGATGATCGGCCAAGGCTATTACGACACCCTCACCCCGCCGGTACTGATCCGCAACATCATCGAGAGCCCCGCCTGGTACACGGGCTACACCCCGTACCAGCCGGAGATCAGCCAGGGCCGCCTTGAGGCCCTGCTCAACTTCCAGACGATGGTCGCCGACCTCACGGGCATGGACATGGCTAATGCTTCCATGCTCGACGAGGGGACGGCCGCAGCGGAGGCGATGACCATGCTCCGACGGGCGAACCGCTCGTCCAAAAGCAACCGTTTCGCCGTCGACGTGGACGTGTTCCCCCAGACCGCAGCGATCATTGCCACCCGCGCCGAGCCGCTGGGGGTCGAGATAGTCACAACCGACCTTGTCAACGGTGGGCTTCCCGAGGGTGAGTTCTTCGGCGCGCTCGTCCAGACGCCCGGTTCATCCGGTCGAGTCGCCGACATCGCCAAGCTCATCGAGGAGTGCCATGAGCGAGGCGTCCTGGTGGCCGCAGGTGTGGATCTGCTGGCCGCCACCGTCTTTACCCCGCCGGGGGAGAAAAGTGCCGACGCATGCTTCGGCACGACTCAGCGCTTCGGCGTACCGATGGGTTTCGGCGGGCCCCACGCGGGATTCCTGGCCTGCCGGACTCCGCACGCGCGTAACCTACCGGGGCGTCTGGTCGGGGTGTCGACGGACGCGGACGGTCAGGTGGCCTACCGTCTCGCGCTGCAGACCCGCGAGCAGCACATTCGACGTGACAAGGCAACGTCTAACATCTGTACCGCACAGGTGTTGCTCGCAGTCTTGGCGGCGATGTTTGCGTCGTACCACGGAGCCGAGGGACTGACGGCAATCGCTCGTCGCGTGCATGCGCACGCGACTGCACTGGCGGACGGGCTCAGCGCAGCTGGCGTCGAGGTGGTCCATGCGGACTTCTTCGATACCGTTCTGGTCCGGGCCCCCGGGCGCGCGGACGAGGTGCTCGCGGCCGCGGCCGATCGTGGAGTGAACCTGTGGAAGGTCGACAACGGCACTGTGTCGATCTCCTGCGACGAGGCCACCACTGCGGAGCACATCGGCATCGTCCTCGAGTCGTTCGGCGCCGGGCCGGGCTCTGCTGTTGAGGTCGTATCGGATTCGGAGGTCGGCGACCGCACGAGTGAGTTCCTCCAGCACGAGGCGTTCGTCCGCTATCGCACTGAGACGGCGATGCTTCGCTACCTGCGCGCGCTCTCGGACAAGGACATGGCGCTAGATCGGACCATGATCCCCTTGGGGTCGTGCACGATGAAGCTCAACGCCACCACGGAGATGGAGCCCATCACCTGGCCCGAGTTCAACCGCCTCCACCCTTTCGCCCCGGCTGAGCAGAACGTGGGCATCCGTGAGTTGGTCTCGGACGTCGAGCAGTGGCTCGTCGACATCACCGGGTATGCCGCGGTCAGCCTGCAGCCGAACGCGGGCAGTCAAGGCGAATACGCCGGCCTACTAGCGATCCGCGATTTCCACCGCTCGCGCGGCGACGACGACCGCACGGTGTGTCTGATCCCGTCGTCGGCCCACGGCACCAACGCGGCGTCCGCAGTGATGGCGGGAATGAAGGTCGTGGTGGTGGCGTGCCGTGAGAACGGCGACGTGGATGTGGACGACCTGCGGGCGAAGGTGGACAAGTACTCCGCCGAACTGTCGGCGATCATGATCACCTACCCGTCGACTCACGGTGTCTACGAGCACGACATCGAAGAGATCTGTGCAGTGGTCCACGACGCCGGCGGTCAGGTCTACATCGACGGCGCAAACCTCAACGCGCTGGTGGGCGTCGCCCGCCCAGGCCGGTTTGGCGGTGACGTCAGTCATCTCAACCTGCACAAAACGTTTTGTATCCCGCACGGTGGTGGCGGGCCGGGCGTCGGTCCCGTAGCCGTGGCGGAGCACCTACGCGAGTTCCTCCCCGGCCATCCGCACGTGGACGGCCTGGGTTCGGGGGGAGTGGTGTCGGCGGCGCCCTTCGGTTCGGCATCGATCCTGCCCATCACGTGGGCCTACATCCGCATGATGGGCGCAGACGGCCTCCGTGAAGCCACCCTGACCGCAATCGCTAGTGCCAACTACCTCGCTCGCCGGATTGGTGAGCACTTCCCCGTGCTGTACTCGGGTGAGGGTGGCTGGGTGGCGCACGAGTGCATCCTCGACCTGCGTCCTTTGATCGACTCGGTGGGGGTGTCGATCGACGACGTCGCGAAGCGTCTCGCCGACTACGGATTCCATGCGCCCACGATGAGTTTCCCGGTCCCCAATACCCTGATGGTGGAACCGACCGAGAGTGAGGACCTGGCTGAGCTTGATGCCTTCTGTGATGCCATGGCGGCGATTCGGGCGGAGATCGACAAGGTGGCAGCTGGCGACTGGACGGTGGACGACAATCCGCTGCGCGGCGCCCCCCACACAGCCGAGAGTGTCTCGGCGGACGAGTGGGAGCACGCGTACCCGCGTAGCGTGGCCGGTTACCCGCTGGGGCCCGCGTGGAGGCCCAAGGTGTGGCCGGCGGTGCGTCGGATCGACGGAGCTTACGGCGACCGGAACCTGGTCTGCTCGTGCCCCCCGTTGGAGGCGTTCGCACAGGACTGAGGTCAGTGGGTCCGGTGTTGTCGTACCGGCGTGGCACCGTACGCGGCATGACGACGACCGGACCCCGCCCAGCCCCTGCCCTTCCCGCTGCCTGCCTCGCCTGGTGTCGTGCCCAACCGCCCGCACTTCTCGTGGCCGATGAGTACGTCGAGATCGATCTCGACGTCTGGAACCTCCGGCTGGCGGAGAAGAGCGTCGACCTCAGATTGGTAGCAGGGGGGCCGGACGGCGGCCGCGTTGAAGCCGGAACGGGTTATCTGCGCCGCAGTGATCTGTGGGCCGCCGGTCGCCGTGCGCGAGGAAGTATCGAGGAGTCGGTGATCGCGCTCTACATGTGCGCAGCCTGGCTTTCAGGACACCCGCTACGCACGGGCATACGGCGGGGCCTACCGGACTTCCGCGTTCCAGAAGATGACCGTGGGAGCCAGCGTTCGGTTTCGTGCCACGGTTACCCGCTGGTCCTTCACGACGTCGTGAATTGGATCGACTCACCCGCTGAGGCCATGAACCTCCTGCGTCATGGTGCCCTGGAGGGCCGTGCAGGGGGTGGCGTCCCCGATCTCGGTTACCCGCTCGCGTCGCTCTATCTCTCTGCATTGGGCATGGCCTGGTCGCAGCAGAGCATCGTCCCCGTAGATCCCGCTGGCATCGGAACGCTTATTCACTCAGGATGGACGGAGGTCGATCCTGTCAGTCGGCTCACCCCCCGCCGGTATCAGAGCTATCTCGACGTAGTCTCCGAGTGGGCCGGAGAGGCTGCGGTGGACCCGCTGGTGGTGGAGATGTGGCTCGTACGCGACTGGCACGAGCGGCGTTCTCCGGCTACCCAGGTGGACGCGTCGGAACGAACCCCTCCGGGCAGCCGGCCGCGGTGAGACGGGCCAATTTTAGGTGTCGCGGAGCTTGCGCTTGAGGAGCTTGCCTGACTGATTACGAGGGAGCTCATCCACAAACACGACGCGCTTCGGCACCTTGAACGGCGCCAAGTGTTCGCGTGTGCCGTCGATGATCTCCTGTTCTGCGGCGTCTGCACCCTCCTTGAGAACGACGACCGCCGTCACGGCCTCGATCCACCTATTGTCAGGAGTTCCGATCACGGCGACCTCGGCTACCCGCTCGTCCATGTAGACGGCGTCTTCGACCTCGCGTGAGGCGACCAGAACACCGCCGGTGTTGATGACGTCTTTGATCCGGTCGACAACCTCGATGAACCCCTCGGCGTCCCGCACCACGAGATCACCGGAGTGGAACCACCCATCGCGGAAGGCTTCGGCTGTTGCCTCCGGCTTGTTCCAGTAGCCCTGACACAGCTGCGGCGACCGGTAGACCACCTCACCTCGTTCGCCATCGGCAACGTCAACACCAGCCTCGTCGACGACGCGCGCCTCGACGAAGAACACTGCGCGGCCCGCACTCGCCGGGCGGGCGTCATGCTCCTCGGGTCGGAGGACGCACGCGAGCGGTCCGATCTCGGACTGCCCGAAACAGTTGTAGAAACCGAGGTCGGGGTAGTGAGCGCGGAGTCTCTGCAACACGGTCACCGGCATGATCGATGCGCCGTACTGCGCCTTTTTCAAGCTTGACAGGTCGCGCGTCTCCAGATCGGGGTGGGAGGCGAGGGGGACCCACACGGTGGGGGCGAGGAAGAGCGAACCGATCTTGTCGACCTCCACGCGGCGCAGGATCTCCGGGATGTCCGGAGCTGCCATGAGATGCACGGTGGCGCCGAGCGACAGGTATGGCAGTGCAAACACGTGCATAGCGGCGGAATGGTAGAGCGGCATGGTGACCAGAGGTTCGTCGTCCGCCGCTAGATCGAGGGTGAGGATGCAGCTGACGTACTCGTGGACCAGTGCCGAGTGCGTCATCATGGCGCCCTTGGCTCGGGAGGTAGTCCCGGAGGTGTACAGGAGTTGCGCCAGGTCATCGCCGGTGGCGGGGGAGTCCACCGGAGTGACCGGCCCGCCGGCACGTGCCACACCGAGCAGGGTGTCGGTCTCGTCCTCACCCGTTGAGGGCAGGAGGGCCAAGGAGTGCAGGCCGGGCAGGGACTCCAGCACAGTGTCGAGGGTGGCGGCCTGGGCGGGGTCCACCAGGACGAGGGAGGCCCCGGAGTCGGTGAGAAGGTAAGCGAGCTCACCCCCGGTGAGAGCGTAGTTCACCGGGACGTGGGTGAACCCGGCGCGCGAGATGGCGAGAAACGCAATGAGGTAAGCGTCGGAATTTATGCCATAAGCGGCGATTCGGGCACCCTGCTCAATTCCCCGGTTGGCAAGAAGGGCGGCGACCCGGTCGACGGCGGCGTCAAGTTCAGCGTAGGTCCACCGGCGGTCCCCGAATGTCAGGGCGATGCGGCCGGGGTAGCGCGAGGCAGAACGGCGGAGAACCGCGTCGATCGTGCCTGAAGCGACGGCCGGGTTTGCGGGGAATGAGGCTGTGGTCATCTCGTGAGCCTATCGATCGACCGCTCCTTCAGGCTCCGGTTCCGAAACGGTTCCCCCGTCTGCGGCGCACCGAAGCGGAACAGGCACGCAGTCGTTGTCTCAGTCGCGCTTTCGGATGAGGTCCAGCACTGGCGCGGGGATCGCTCCGCTGGCTTCACGTGGCGTCCAGTGCTCGCTCGGCACCCATTGCGAGCCGCACCCGCGGCAGGCGAAGAGGGGCTCATCCCGGCGTTCCACAGGGGTCTTGTTCCATTTGCACAGATCGCGGCAGGACCGCACGCGCAGTGGCTTGTTGTCCGGATCTGGTTCGCGTCGCGCGAATGCGCGGAGGGGGTTGCAGCTGGACATGTCGGTGTCCAGATTAGTCCGTCCGGTTAACTCCTCGTCGGTATCGTGGGCGGAATCACCGAGAGGACGGAACTCACAGATGACGGAATGTCCGTGTGGGGGCGGGGAGAATTTGGGGGCATGCTGCGGCCCGCTCGTGGAAGACGGGATGCCGGCCGAAACGGCGGTGCAGTTGATGCGCTCCCGGTACAGAGCGTTTGCCCTCGGCCGCGAAGATCATCTCTGGCGCACATGGCACCCGCGTACTAGGCCGCCTGCGGTGGAAGTGGGAGGCGTCGAATGGACTGGTCTTACTGTTGTCGATGTGGTGGCGGGGGGCCGGACCGACGAACATGGTGAGGTCGAGTTCGAAGTTCGCTTCGCGGGTTCGGATGGGCCGGAGGTGTTGCGTGAGCGCTCGCGTTTCGAGCGCCGGGGCGGACGGTGGACCTACCTGGAGGGTGGGGATCCCGCTGTAAAGCCTACTAATCCGTAGGGTCGGAGGGCTGACGAGTCACGGTGATCGACCCGATCGTCCGCGGGCTGGTCATCTCGATCCGGCCGATGCGGGTGCCTCGTGGCATGGTCCAGGCGACCGTCCCCTGAATCTGCTCGCCGGTTGTGGTCATGACCGAAGGGACGAGCGGGTCATCGATAACTCCCGCCGGATTCTCGATCTGCTCGAACCGCGCACCAGCCGGATCGAACGCAGAAAAATCTGCTGGCCCCAGAACAGGCTGTCCCGCGGATTGCACTGCTCGCACGTCCACCGCCATCACGACGTCCGAGTACATGGACGAGGGCACGATTCTCAGGTTGGACAGGGTGACGGTGGCATCCCAATTCTCGGCGCCTACCGGGAACGGTCGGTCGAACTGCTGGGAGGTGGGCACGGGGCCGGATTGTTCCCTGGCAGGCGATGCGCCCACGCGCTGATCTGCATCTGAACTAGAACAAGCTCCGGTCAACGTGGCGGCCGCGATGAGAACGGCGGCGAGGGTGGCGCGGCGCATTGGGCGCTCCTGATGCTTCGATCGTGGGCCGGGCTCGTCCCGGCAGGTGGTTATCTTACTGCTCGCTGTTCTCCGGATCATCGGCGGCGTGAAGGTCACGCCACCGACGGCCGGCGACTCGTCGTGCGAGATCCGAGTAGATGTCGTCGAGTTCCGCCGAGATCTCAGTTAGCTGAATCTTGAAGTTGACCGGGACAAACACCCGGTCGACGAACTCCGACTCGGCCTTGATCGTGCCGCCGTCGAACACATATCTGCACCAGAGTGAGTCGCGGTTGAGAATCGCCACCTCGATCTCCGCCGCGGCGGCGTCCTCGACTCCGGCGACGAGCAGGCTTCGGAAGACGATGAGCGGCAGAGACCGGTGAGCGCGGATGAAAAGCAGGACGCGCCCTGCGGGGACGGTGAAGACGCCGTGTTCGTCAGGTTCGAGCCGCTGGTGATACACCTCCGCGAGTGCCGTCCCTATCGCGCGAGTGGCCTGGTCCGGATCGGTGATGGGCAGGGGCCGGAAATCGGTGTCGTCGGAGAGTCCGTCGTTCGTCGTGGGTTCGATCGACTCGACGGTGTCCGGACTTTTGGCATCGTGGAGAAAGACTGGGCGGGGGATCCCGAAGACGCGTTCCATCGTCCCTGCGACCAGGTGTGCCAATTCGCTGGCTCGCGCGACGGGGAGTCCGATCCCGGGGCGCGATTCGTCGCCACCGGCGTCTGCGGACTCGGTTTCCGCCGCCGGGTCACCGGATCGGCCGGTGTGCCAGCCGAGTGCGACTAGTTGATCCAGCTGTGCCGGGCGGAGTGGGGTCGGAGCGTCCTCGGAGCCGCCGCTGGAGACCTCGGCGTGGAGGTGGCCAGGCTTATCGGCGGTGAACCTGATATAGGAAGTCTGTGTAGAGGGGGCACCGAGTACCGGCACCGACACATCGAATGTCGCGCCGGGGACGAGGTCTTGCAGGAGCCCTGCGAGGCGGGCAGCGAAGTGCTCCCATCCAGCGGTGATCGACGCATCGACGTCGAACTCGGATTCCGGCATGCATCGCAGTCAACCACCGAGCCGCCGCATCCGTCAGCGGATCGACGCTGTCCGTCGCCTCAAGTTCGATCTCAGGCCGGTGAATGCCCGGCTTGGTAGTCCGCCCAATACTCGTCCGAACCGTCGAACCCAACCCGGATCTGGCCCCCGTGCTCGATGATCTCGGGCTGGATGGGGGAGATGGTGCGCTCATCTGCCAGAGCCGAGGCCACATCTACATACTCAGCCAGCCGGCGGAGCTGCGCCCAGGTCGGCGGCAGCAGCATGGAGCGGCCCTGGCGAAAGTCCTCGAGTAGATCGAGGGGGCGTGCCCACATTGTGAGGTCCACCTCGCTGGTCTGATCGTCGGGTTCCTGACCGACAGGCAGGGCCGCGACGAAGAAACGCGTGTCGTAACGTCGCTTCTCTGCCGCCGGGGTGATCCAGTGGTCGAAGGGGCGTAACCGACCGGCGGCGAGGGAGAGTTGGTTGTCCTCGAGAAAGCGACTGAGCGTGAGCCGATGGCCCTCGAGTTCCGCGCGGCTGGAGTGATAGCGTCCCGCGTCGGACACCGGGTCGCCGTCGAGGTGGTCAGCGAGCAGGACGCCGCACTCCTCGAACGTCTCGCGTGCGGCAGCACACACGAGTCGCCGAGCCCGCGGCTCATCACAGCCGAGACGATCGGCCCACCACGCGGGAGCGGGCCCGGTCCACGCAAGATCAGGATCGTCGTCGGAGGCGTCGACGCCCCCACCGGGGAAGACGGTCATGCCCCCGGCGAACGCCATCCCTTTGACGCGTCTCGCGGCAAACACCTCCGGCCCGGTGTTGGAGTCGCGGATCACCATCACGGTGGAGGCGTCCTTGATCGATGGAGTGGTGGAGTCCCGGACCTCGGTCATGGTGCCAGTCTCGCCCGGCGGGGGGAAGCTCATCGCACCGGGGTCCGGGAAAGGGCCGTTAGGCCTGCTGAGGCCTTCCGGCTGGGGAGGGAAGCGCGCCGTGGAGAACTCGACGGACGTGATCTGTGAACTCTTTGCGGCTGTCACGGCTGGCGGAGCGTTCGACTCCACACCGCACGATGGTCATGTACATGACGTCGTACACGACCTGTGCCGATGCATGGAGGCTCTCCGGAGCGGCGTTGTCGGCGGAGTACCGGCCCAGGATGACAGTGATGATCCCGCGGAGTTCACGCAGGATCTGCTGCGCTTCCGCGCGGTGGGGGCCAGGTTCCCCGAACAGGGTTTCGCGGTGGTAGGCCGCGATATTCTCTGGCTGATTGTCGACTGCCAGGAGCAGCGGGTTGCACAGCACGACCAGATCCTCGACCGGGTCACCGGTATCGGGAATGGTCTCGACCATTGCCCGGAACTGGTCGTTGGCCACCATGCACAGGAGCTCGCTTTTAGACTGCGCGTACCGGAAAAGGGTCCCGGTTCCGACCTCGGCCCGATCTGCGACCTCTTGGGTGGTGACCGAGGAATAGCCGCGTCGTGTGAACAGATCCCTGGCGGCCGCGTGGATCCGCCGCTGTTTGTCGGCCTTGTTCTGCTCTCTGCGTCCGGGCTCGCGGACCGAGGTCATGAGAACCACTCTGTGGGCTTGCCGGCCACCAACAACAGTGAGAACACGATTGCCACCGCGATGAGCGCGATGAGTAGCGACACGACCGGAGACCTCAGTGCAAAGGCCAGAACTCGCTCCGGGAAAGACAGGGGTTTGTCGCCGCCGGGACCGAGACGCCAGGGGCCCTCAAGTAGGCCGCGACGATCGACGGACCGGTCGAATGGCACGGTCGCGTACGGGACGACAGCTGACACCAGCCCCAGGAGGCCCGTCCTCGCAGACCAGCGCTTGTCGGTCCAGACCGCCACCGTGGCCACGACGTAACAAAGGAACACAAACCCGTGGATGCCACCGCCGATCCTGGTGGCCCAGTCGAGTTCAAAACCATACTTACCAATCATGCCCAGGATCAGCAGGGTCCACGTGATCACCTCCGCGAACGCGAGCCTCGTGTACAGGGTGCGGGGGGTCACGGCGGGCCTCCATCGATCGGTTGGGGGTTCGCCGCACATCGTACGGGCCCTCGACTCTGTGACCGGCCACACCCTGCCGCCTGCGTCACCCCGCGAGGGTGAGGGACGAGAACCGAACCTCCCCGGCCTCATCGCTGGCCTCGAGATCCACCACTCCCTCGATGGCCCAGCCGTGGTCACCTTCCGGGTCGTCGAGGACCTGGCGAACCCTCCATGTCCCCGGTTCCACACCGGCGCCGGTTTCGGTCACTGAGAAAAGCGCGGGGCCGCGCGCCTCCGGGCCGATACCAATCGAGTCGTACTCGTCCCAGTAGGCGTCGATCTCGGTGTCCCAGTTGGGGTGCTCGGGTACGAACTCGTCCGTCTGCACCAGTCGTTCGATGTCGTCCCTGGCCAACAGTTCCACCCGGCGGAACATCGCGTTGCGGACCATCACCCGGAACGCGCGGTGGTTCGCGGTGACCGGCCGCGAGCTCCCGGCGGTCTGTCCGAATGCCAACTCGGCAACCTGCTCGGCCGTCACGTTCGGGTCGGTCAGCAGTTCCCACTCGTCGAGCAGGCTGGAGTCGACCTGGCGGACGAGTTCGCCGAGCCACTCCACCAGGTCGTCGAACTCCTCGGTGCGTAGGTCGGCCGGCACGGTCTGCCGCAACGTGCGGTAGGCGTCGGTGAGATAGCGCAGGACCGCGCCCTCTGAGCGGCCCAGGCCGTAGGCGGAGACGAGGTCGGAAAACGTCATGCCCCGTTCGACCATCAGCCTCACGACGGATTTGGGAGAGGGCTCGATTCCCGAGACCCAGGGGTGCCCGGCGCGATACACGTCGTAGGCGTCGGCAATGAGGTCACCGAGCGGTGTGGGCCAGGAGATGTCCTCAACGAGTTCCATCCTCTCGGAGTATTCGACGCCGTCGGCTTTGAGCGATGCGATCGCCTCGCCACGGGCCTCGCGCTGTTGTGCGTAGAGGATGGGGCGGGGGTCGTCCAACACTGCCTCGATGATCGAAACCAGGTCGAGTTCCGGTGAGGCGGAGTCCGGATCGAGGACCTCCATCGCGGCTATGGCGAACGGGGCGAGAGGCTGGTTCAGCGCGAAGTCTCGCTGGAGGTCGACGGTCAGCTGCACGTGGCGGCCGTCTCCGTCCGGTTCACCGAGCCGTTCGACGATCCCCGCTGATTCCAGCCCTCGGAAGAGTTCGATCGACCGGAGCACGTGCTGGCGGGTCCGGGCGCGGGTCTCGTGGGAGGCCAGCAGTAGGTTCTTCATGTGGGCGTAGCAGCTGCCCGGCCTGGAGATCACGTTGAGCAACATCGAGTTGCTCACCTCGAACCGGCTGGTGAGCTGCTCGGGTTGGGCGCCGACAAGCTTGTCGAAAGTGGACTGCGACCAGTTGACAAAGCCCTCTGGGGGCTTCTTTTTGGCGGTCTTGCCCTTCTTCTTAGGGTTGGCGGCCGCCTTCGCCGCAGCCTTGACGTTCTCGATCTCGTGTTCGGGGGCCAGGACCTCGACGTAGCCCTGGGTGTCGTAGCCCGCACGCCCGGCACGACCGGCGATCTGATGGAACTCACGCGCTTTGAGAACACGCTGGCGGCGACCGTCGAACTTGGTCAGGCCGGTGAACAGCACGGTGCGGATGGGGACGTTGATACCCACGCCCAGGGTGTCGGTGCCGCAGATGACGGTGAGCAGCCCGTCCTGGGCGAGCCGCTCGACGAGGCGGCGATACTTGGGGAGCATCCCCGCATGGTGGACGCCGATGCCCTGGACAAGGAGTTTGCGGAGGGTGCGTCCAAAAGCAGTGCTGAAGCGAAAGCCGCCGATTTCCTCGGTGATAGCGGTTTTGCGCTCCTTGGGGGCCACAGCCAGCGACGTCAGTGCTTGTGCCTGCTCGAGTGCTGCGGCCTGCGTGAAGTGGACGATGTAGACGGGCGCCTTGTCGTCGCGCAAGAGTAATTCGACCGACTCGTGGACCCCTGTGAAGGCGTAGTCGAAAGATAGGGGGACAGGGCGCTCGGTACCACCGATGTACGTGCAGTCGCGTCCGGTCCGCACGCGCAGGTCTTCGACCAACCAGCCGACGTCTCCGAGGGTCGCGGACATGAGGAGGAACTGGGTATCTGGCAGTTCGATGAGTGGGACCTGCCAGGCCCAGCCGCGATCGGGTTCGGAGTAGTAATGGAACTCGTCCATCACCACTTGACCGATCTCGGCCGCTGCCCCCTCGCGTAAAGCGATGTTGGCCACGATCTCGGCGGTGGCGCACACGATGGGCGCGTCGGCGTTGACGGCGGCATCCCCGGTGAGCATGCCCACGTTCTCGGCGCCGAATACCTCGCAGAGCGCGAAGAACTTCTCGCTGACCAACGCTTTGATCGGAGCGGTGTAGTAACTGCGTTCGCCGCGAGCCATGGCGGCGAAGTGCGCGCCCAGCGCGACTAGCGACTTCCCGGATCCGGTGGGCGTAGCAAGGATGACGTGGCTCCCCGCAGCGATCTCGAGGACCGCTTCTTCCTGGGCGGGATACGGGGTCAGGCCCCTGTCGGCAGCCCAGGCGACGAAGGCGTCGAAGACCGCCTCTTCGAAGAGATCGGAGGGGACGTCGTCCAGGTCTGTGAGGAGATCGGGCAGATGCACCCGACCGAGCCTAGCCGCCCGGCCGGGTGCACTCATTCCATCACTGGTCCGCGCCGTGCTCACCTTCGCCGGACTGCTGTGCGAGGAAGCGCTCGAACTCGGCTCCGATCTCGTCTCCGGACGGTAATGGCTTGCCGCCGGGGTTGAGCGAGTCGGAGCCCTGGCGGGCCTCAATGAACTCGTCGTACTGCTTCTCCATGAGTTCCACCGCGGTCCGGACCTCCGCGTTGCCCGAGATCTGAGCGTTCACCTGCACGGTGAACTCCTCTGCGGCCTCGTCGAGTTCCCCCGTGGGCAGGTCTAGCTCGGTTACCTTGGCGACGCTGCTGACCAGATGGCTCACGGCCGCCGGGTAGGCGGTCTGGGAAAGGTACTGCGGCACGTGGACGGTGAAGCCCGCCGACGGGATTCCCTGTTCGGCCATGCGCAGTTCCAGGAGGCTGCTGATGTTGCCCGGGATGGAGAATTCGCCGGGCCAAGCGGTGAAGCCGCGGATCAGGTCCACATCGCTGGCGTGCGCGCTCGAGTTGGTGGGCCGTGTGTGCGGCACGCTCAGCGGGATCGCGCCGAGTCCGACGGACATGCGGACCCCGAAGGATCCGGCCAGATCGATCACGGATTCGGTGAATCCGTCCCAACGCAGGTCGGGTTCGAGACCCGACAGCAGGAGGAATGAGGTGCCGTCCGCGGCCTTGACGGCGTGCATCTGGATTGTGGGCTCGGCGTACTCCGCGAAGTGGTCGAACGAGTACTTGAGTTGGGGGCGACGCGAGCGGTAGTCAACCAACTCATCGACGTCGAATTCCACGATCAATTGTGAGTCCAGCTTTTCGCGAAAGTGCTCGGTGGCGCCCTGAATCGCCTGGCCGGCGTCGGAGAACCCTTCGAGACCGTGAACGAGAACCGGTCCGCGACCGTCCTCCGAACGCAGGTCCGGAACGGGTTGAACTAGTCGGTACAGATCGCTGTGCCTGGCCATGTCGTCTCCTCTCGTCACCACAACCCGTCCACCGGGTGGAGGGGCTCGCCCGGTCGTCCATCCGGGACGGGGGGTTCACCACTTTGTCAACGTCATGGGCCCGCTGTTGATTCCCGTCGGGGTTCCCACATGTCGCGTGTCCTCCACAGGCGACGGGCCGGATGTCCGTCACGGGCGGGTTCCTGCCATGCCCGTATCCGATGGTTGAGCCGGTGCAGGGCACCAGCGGACCGCTTCCCGCGACGGGGACGGACGTGTGACCGATGACGAGACGGGTGGACGGCGATGAATTCAAACGCATGGACGGACGAGGGCGGAGCGAACGAAGAAGGCACGACCGAGCGAACGGTGGTGATCTCCTCTCCTGAGGAATTGATCGCTTCGATCCCGTCGATGTTGGGTTTTCCGCCGGGGCCCGGTTCGGTGGTGGTGATGTGCGGCAGGATGACGGACGGCGGACAGGGTCCGGTCGTACGAATGGATGTGGACGAGTTGCTGGGCGACTGGATCGACCCGGATGAGGACGACACCCTGCTCGGTGGATTCGATCCGGAAGCGGGGGCCTCCGACGATCCCGGGAAAAGTGCGAGAGTGCCTTTGCGCTACGGCACGGCGCAGGGGCTTGCACGGTTCTGCGCACGAGAAGGTGTGACGGAGGCCCATCTGGTGGTGGTCCACGAGGACTGCGCCGACGAGTACGGGGCGGGGCTGCGTGCACAGGACGCGGCCTCCGCCTTCGATTACTGGCTCGGTGGGGCGGGTACGAAGGTGATGGCCGCGTACGGAGTGGGGGAGTTCGCCGTGGGTGCGCCGTGGATCGACCTGTTCGGCATGGTCCGGGGTGTGCAGGTGGACCCGGATTCCACCCAGATCGCGGCGGTGCATGCATTTGACGGTCGCGTACGGGCGGATTCGCGACACCAGATCGACAGCTTGTACCGGACTCGGGATGCTGACGCACGCGATGTCGATGCGGGCGAGGTCGGTGTGCGCGGTTCCGAGGCCGGGGAACGCTTGGGGGAGCCGGGGCGCAACCCGTCCGCGGCCTCGGTCGTCGGTGCGGTGGAAGCCCACGGTGACGCGGTGCGACGGCTCGAGGTGGGGGAGGAGGTCGACGACGACGAGTTGGCCATCCTCGGGAGGTCCCTGCTCGTAATCGCCGTGCGGGACGAACTCTACAAGGGTCTCGCCCAGCGGGGGCTGAGCGATGGCGACGGCCGCCGCACGTTGTGGTGGGCGATCGCGCGCCGTCGACCCGGACGCGAACGCTCGGTGGCGCTACTGCTGTTGGGGGCGGCAGCGTACTTCTCGGGCAGCGGCGTCCACGCGTGGTCAGCGCTGACCGCGGCACTCGACGCGGATGCCGGAAACTCGCTGGCCGGGCTCCTTCTGCACGGTCTCCGCCACGGCCTCGCCCCCGAGAGGTTACGCCGCGTGGCCGAGGTGGCCTGAATTCAGCGGGGTGCGGAGTGGGCGCGGTCGCCCAACGCCTCCGTGAACGCCCAGGCGTCCTCGACGATCGTCCGGAGGTCTGTGCGGGTGGGCTTCCAGCCGAGTTCGGCTATCGCCTTCTCGCTCGAGGCGACCAGGACCGCGGGGTCCCCGGCGCGGCGCGGCGCCACAAGGTCCGGAATGGGGTGTCCGGTGACCTCGCGGCAGACATCGATGACCTCGCGCACCGAGAAGCCTTCTCCGCTGCCCAGGTTGAGAATTCGATGGGTGCCGGGGGAGTTGGACTCCAGGGCCAGCAGGTGTGCGTCGGCGAGATCTGCGACGTGAATGTAGTCGCGGATGCAGGTCCCGTCGGGTGTGGGCCAGTCGTCGCCGAAGATCTTGATCTCGTCACGATGTCCGAGTGCCACCTGGAGAACCAGCGGGATCAGATGGGTCTCCACCACGCGGTTCTCGCCTGCGGTGCCGTACGCGCCGGCGACGTTGAAATATCGGAGGCTGGTCGCAGCGAGACCGTGGGCCGCCGCGTAGGAGGTGATCGCGTGATCAATCGCGAGTTTGGTAGCGCCGTACGTGTTGGTGGGGCGTGTGGGCATGTCCTCGGTGATCGGGACCTGCTCCGGCTCTCCGTACGTGGCGGCGGTGGAAGAGAAGACGAGGTTGCTCACTCCGGCGGCGCGCATCTTCTCGAGCAGATTGAGGGAGGTGACGACATTTCCCTGCCAATACTCCCCGGGCTTCTCCACTGACTCGCCGACGAGCGAGCGGGCCGCGAAATGGAGGACGCCGTCGAACGAGGAATCCAGAACATCCCCGGCGAGTTCGGCGACGTCGCCCTCGATGAAGGTCGCCCCGCTGGGAACGCCGGCACGGTTACCGGTCGACAGGTCATCCACCACCACGACCTCATGGCCGCGTTCAAGCAGGACAGTGGCGCAGACGCCTCCAACGTATCCGGCGCCCCCGGTGACGAGGAGCTTCACAGGATCTCCACCTGGATGGCGTGGGCGTGGTCGCCGTCCAGCTCGACCCGATGGCCGTCCCCGGAGTCGAGCTCAACCAGGTGGCCGCGGCGGGTGGCGGTCACGGTCTTGAGGGGTTCGACGCCCGCCCGGCGGAACTCGGAAATCAGCTCGGCATCGATCTGGACGTTCTCGCCGATCGCCTGGATGCGGACACGTTGCGCGATGTCGTTCTCGAGTGCGGAGAGGCGGATGTACTCGGGTTCGTCGTCCGCCGGGGCCGTGTAACCGATTAGGTCCAGACCGGGGATCGGGTTTCCGTACGGGGACGTGCGGGGGTCTTTGAGCACCTCGATCAGGCGACGCTCGACGTCATCACTCATCACGTGCTCCCAGCGGCACGCCTCGGCGTGAACCTTGTCCAACTCCAACCCGATCACGTCCACGAGGAGACGCTCGGCGAGTCGGTGCTTGCGCATCACACCGACCGCCAGCTCACGCCCCGTGGCGGTCAACTGCAGATGACGGTCGGGTGCGACCAGAACCAACCCGTCGCGTTCCATCCGCGCCACCGTCTGGCTGACGGTCGGGCCACTCTGCTCGAGGCGCTCCGCGATGCGCGCACGCAGCGGGATCACGCCTTCCTCCTCGAGCTCGTAGATCGTGCGGAGGTACATCTCGGTGGTGTCCACCAGGTCCTTCACGCTGCAGTCCTCCACATTGAGAAGTCGTTCGTTCATCCCGGCGGGTGCAATCACCGACCGAGTCCTGCTCACAAGCCTACCGTCGGGGCTCGAACCGGGGTGGAGAGCGCGCTATCGGCGGCGGACACCGCGCGCGGACGCGTAGATTCGCAGGTGACGCGCCCCACTCTCGCCGCGGGGTGCACGGGCCGGGATTGACCCGGCGATACGGGGAGGACGGTAGCCATGCCAGGGATCCGCGACGGGGTCGCCGCGAAGGTGGTCTGGAGCCCCTCGCTGCTGGAGTATCGACACTCCGCAGATCATCCGATGAGTCCACGACGGCTCGATCTGACCATGTCGCTGGCCACGGAACTGGGCGTGCTGCAAGGCGTCGAACTCCTCGACCCGGGAATAGCCACGGATGACGAACTGCTCCGCGTGCACACCTCGCGCTATATCGATGCGGTCAAGGTCGCCGGTGATCTCCCCCCGGGTGAGCACATCGGCATGAGTCACGGGTTGGGAACCGCTGACAACCCGACGTTCCCGGCAATGCACGAGGCGAGCGCCGCGGTCGCCGGAGGAACGCTGGCCGCGGCCCGCGCCATCGCCAGTGGCGCGGCGACTCGGGCGGTGTCCGTCGCGGGCGGCATGCACCATGCGATGCCGGCCGCCGCATCGGGCTTTTGCGTGTACAACGACGCGGCCGTGGCGATCAGCTGGCTACTCGACAATGGTTACGAGCGCATCGCTTACGTCGACATCGACGTCCACCACGGTGATGGCGTCCAGGCCGCCTTCTACGATGACCCACGGGTGCTGACGATGTCGCTCCACCAGCATCCTGCGACCCTGTGGCCGTCCACCGGATGGGCGTCGGAGACCGGGGTGGGTCGGGCCGAGGGAACTGCTGTGAACCTGGCTTTTCTGCCCGCCGCGACCGACGACCTGTGGCTGCGCGGATTCCACGCGGTGGTTCCCGGCGCTCTGCGTGCGTTCGAGCCGCAGCTCATCGTGATCCAGGCAGGCTGCGACTCCCACCGGGAGGACCCTCTCGCCGATCTCTCGCTGACCGTGGACGGGCACCGGGCCTCCTACCTCGAGCTCGTCGCGCTGGCTGAGGAGATCTGCGAGGGGCGACTCATCGCGATCGGTGGCGGTGGATACGAGCTCGTGCGGGTCGTACCGCGCTCGTGGACGCACCTCATCGCGGCGGTCCTCGGCGCTCCGATGGACCCGTCCACGGCTATTCCCGAACAATGGCAGACCATGGCGGGCAAGCTCACGGTCCCCGATCGCGTCCCGCAGACGATGAGTGATGGCGAGGAGCCGATCTTCACACCGTGGGAGCCGACCGGAGCCGATCGTGGGGTGGAGGTTGATCGTTCGCTGGCCAGAGTGGATCAGTCGATACTTGACACCAGACGGTCGGTCTACCCCCTGCTCGGACTCGATCCGGACGACCCGCGGGACTGACCGCACGGCATCAGGTCCGCCATACGCGGACCGGATGCGCGAGTGACCCCACCACGAACACCCGACATCGCGACCCGTCCCCTGGAGGACCTTATGGCGCATCCCGACGACACCACGACCGACAACCCGACGGCCGACGGAAACCCAGCGGTGGAGCCGCCCGAGCACGCGTCGACCGACACCTCTATCGACGAGTACCCGGCGGGCTATCCACACGATTGGGCGGCGGACGTGCTCGGCTCCGACGGTCGAGCCGTCCGGATCAGGCCGATCCTGCCCACCGACGCGGAGAAGATTGCCAGCTTCCATTCCAGCCTGTCCGATCGGACCCGCTACCTCCGTTACTTCGGCTCGCGGGACGTTCTGTCAGACCGGGAGCTCAAGCGGATGACCCACGTGGACTACCGCGACCGGATGGCGTTCGTCGCCGAGCTAGGTGCCGAGGTGATCGGTATGGCCATCTACGAGCGATTGCCGGACTCCACCTTCGCGGAAGTGGCCTTCACCATCTCAGATCAGCATCAGGGCCGCGGTCTGGGTTCGATCTTCCTTGAACATCTGGCGGGTGCAGCCGCGGAGTGCGGGATCGACCACTTCGAGGCGGAGGTGCTCTCGGAGAACCGATCGATGATCCAGGTGTTTCGGCGCGCGGGCTACGAGATCTCGCGTTCCTTCGACGGTTCCTCGCTGCATCTGGAGTTCGCGATCGACCCGACCGAGGCACTGACGAACGTCCGCAACTCCCGCGAGGCGGCGGCCGAAGCGCGGAGCCTCGCACGCGTCCTGACGCCGTCCTCGGTCGCCGTGATCGGCGCCTCCGACCAGGTGGGCAAGATCGGCCACACCGTGTTGCGCAACCTCATCGGTAACGGCTTCTCCGGTCCCGTGTACCCGGTGAACTCCGACGCCACCTCGGTCCAGTCGGTGAGGGCATACGCGAGTGTCCGAGACATCCCGGACCCGGTCGATCTGGCCGTGGTCGCGGTACCGGCGGCGTCGATGTCCGAAGTTCTGGACGACTGTCTGTCCAAGGGGGTCTCGACACTGGTTGTGATCTCAGCGGGGTTCTCCGACGTCGGCAGCGCAGGGGTGGTTTCCGAGCGGCGACTGGTCGGTGAGGCGAGGGCGCACGGTATGCGCGTCGTCGGACCGAACGCCCTCGGGGTGATCAACACTTCCGCCGATGTCCAACTCAACGCCACGCTCGCAGAGGTCGTCCCTGCGGCCGGCCGGGTGGGCTTCTTTTGCCAGTCGGGTGCTCTGGGCATCACCATCCTCGCCGCCGCCGCACGGCGTGGGCTGGGACTGTCCACGTTCGTGTCGGCGGGCAACCGCGCCGACGTGTCCGGTAATGACCTGCTCCAGTACTGGGACACCGATACCGCGACCGAGGTCGTGCTCCTGTACCTGGAGAGCTTCGGTAACCCGCGCAAGTTTTCGCGGATCGCACGCAGGGTTGCACGGAACAAACCGGTCGTCGTGGTCCGCCGCGCTGCCGATGACCTGGAATCCGGCGTCCAGGGACTTACGGCTGCCGCTATCCGTAGATTGTTCCGCGACTCCGGGCTCATCCAGGTCAACTCGATCACCGACATGTTCGATACCGCCACGTTGTTGGCCTACCAGCCGCTTCCGGCCGGCGGCCGGCTGGCTATCGTGGGCAACTCCACGGCCGTCGCCCGGCTGGGCGGAGACTCGGCGCGTCAGCAGGGATTCACGGTGGCCCATTCCGTGGATCTGGGCGCCGGAGCAACCCCAGAGGACTTCCGTTCCGCGATCTCCGACGTGCTCGCGCGCGATGAGGTCGACTCCGTGCTCACGGTATTTGTTCCTCCGGTCGCCACCGAGCCCGACGCGTTCGCCGAAGCCATCCGTGCGGCTGCGGCCGAGAGTCTGAAGCCAGTCGTGAGTACGTTCCTCGCGGGTGAGGGGCTTCCGGAGGGGCTGACCGTGACGGACCAACACGGTGTGGCGTCTCGTGGTTCGATCCCGTCGTACCCTTACCCGGAACGGGCGGTCTCGGCGCTGGTGCGGGCCCGACGCTATGCCGAGTGGCTCGGTCGGCCGGCGGAGAAGCCGGCCGAGTACGACGACATCGACCGTGCCCGAGCTCGCGAACTCGTCGACTCGCTGTGTCACGTCCATGCGGGGTCTGAATCGTTCGAGCTCACGCAGGGTCAGGTCCGGGGGCTGTTGGAGTGCTACGGGATCGACATCGTGGAGTACCGTGTGGCCACCGATGTCGAACACGCGGTGATGGCGGCCGAAGAGATCGGCTACCCGGTGGCGGTCAAGGCGGTCAGCGAGCGGTGGCGCACCCGCAGCGACCAGTCGGGGGTCCGGTTGGACCTGGCCGACGCGTCCGCCGTGCGGCGCGCGTTCGATTTTCTCCAGTCGACAACCGGCTCGCGTTCTCTTCACGTGCAGAGGATGGCTACCAAGGGCGTCGCGGTAACCATTCGCGTGGCGGATCACCCGATTTTCGGATCGCTTATCTCGTTTGGTCTCTCCGGCATGCTCTCGGATCTCCTCGCCGACCGGGCGTTCAGCACGCTGCCCATCTCGCCGACCGAGGCGGCGGCGCTACTCGACCGTCCGCGCGCGGCACCGATCCTCGACGGTTACGCCGGGGACACCGCAGCGGATCGCGGGGCTCTGATCGAACTCATGGGGCGGGTGTCCAGCCTCGTGGAAGACGTACCGGAGCTGCGGCGGCTGTCGGTGGACCCCGCTCTCGCCGCGCCCGACGGACTGGCAGTTCTCTACGCCCAGGTCACGTTCGGACCGCCTCCCCAATTCAGCGGAGACGAGGGCCCGCGGCGGCTCCGCTAGCAGGTCTGGATTCAGGAACTCATCAAAATGAGACAGGCCCCGCCCGTCCCTTCGCAGGGTGGGCGGGGCCTTTCAGTCACCGAGCCGGGTGAAAGTTGGCAATACAACGAGATCAGATCGCGTACGACCGCAACTTGTCGGCGCGGCGACCCTCGCGGAGCTTCGCCATGACCTCGCGCTCGATCTGCCTCACGCGCTCGCGGGAGAGCCCGAAGCGCTTGCCGATCTGGTCGAGGGTTCGCGGCTGGCCATCGTTAAGGCCGAAACGCAACATGATGACCTGCTGCTCGCGCTCTTCGAGCGTGGCAAGGACCGCGCGAACGTCGGAGTGCATGACGTTGGACAGCACGGTGTTCTCGGCGCTGGTTGCCTCGGCGTCCTCGATGAAGTCTCCCAGCGGCGCCTCCTCGTCGGCGCCGACCGGCATATCCAGGCTCACCGGGTCCCGGGAGTGATCGAGAAGTTCTTCGATCTTGTGGGCGGGGATGCCGGACTCCTCGGCGAGCTCGTCCAGCGTGGATTCGCGGCCGAGCTGCTGGTGCAGCTCGCGCTTGATCCGAGCGAGCTTGTTGACCTGTTCCACGAGGTGCACGGGGAGCCTGATGGTGCGGGACTGGTCGGCCATGCCTCGCGTGATGGCCTGCCGGATCCACCACGTGGCGTACGTGGAGAACTTGAATCCCTTTGCGTAATCGAACTTCTCCATGGCGCGGATTAGTCCGAGGTTGCCCTCTTGGATAAGGTCCAGCAGCGGCATCCCGCGACCCGTGTAACGCTTGGCCAGAGACACCACCAGACGCAGGTTCGCCTCCAGAAGGTGGGCGCGCGCTGCTTCGCCCTCCGCGACTACGGCCTTGAGGTCGCTCTTTCGGACCGGGCCGATGCGCTTCTTGGTCGCAAGAATGTGCTGGGCGTACAGGCCGGCCTCGATGCGCTTGGACAGCTCGACCTCGTCCTCTGCCTTCAGGAGAGCCGTCTTGCCGATCCCGTTGAGGTAAACACGGACCAGATCCGCACTCGGGCTCTGTCCGTCGGGCTCCGCCTCCGTCCGAGGGGCCGATCGGGTGGTGGCTGACGTCATGTCTCCTCCTCCTGCCTGGCCCGATGATCGGGCCGGCGTTCGGTTGCTGGTGGACGGATCAGGGTCGTGTCTGTCCAGATCACGGTCACATACCCTTACAACGGCAACGGTGTCAGGAATGTTCCCGGATACATGATCTCGGTCACCGGGAGGACCGCCACCGCTCCGTCACCGCGTCGGAGAAGTCTCCACCAGCAGCGTGAACGGCCCGTCATTGACCGAATGGACACGCATCATTGCGCCGAACGCGCCGGTCGACACGTCGAGTCCACGTTCGCGCAGCCCTCTCACCACTGATTCCACCAGCGGTTCGGCTACGACCGAGGACGCAGCCCGCGACCACGACGGTCGCCGACCTTTGGTCGTCGAACCCATCAGTGTGAACTGGCTGACGACCAACACCGGAGCGCCCACCTCCACGGCACTGCACTCGTCCCGCAAGATGCGCAGCTCCGAGATCTTGCGAACCATCGTGGAGACGTCGTTCTCGTCGTCGTCGTTCGATACCCCCAACAGCACCAACAGTCCGGGTCCGGGCAAGGCGCCCACCACCTCGTCGTCGACGGTCACCGATGCCTCGGTGACACGGGAGAGCACCGCCTTCATCCCGCCCAATCCCCATCCCGGGGGGCCACGGCCCCGGGCGGTAGGAGTTCGGGCTCACCGACCGGCACCAGGAAACCGTGGAGGACGAGGTCGGCGACCACCCGGCGCACGGGTGCGGCCAGCGCGTCCGGGTCCTCACCCGCCGACGCCGCGGCCAGGATAACCAGGTCCGCCAACGGCAACGCACCCGTGCGCGTCCCCCGGAGCACCGTTGCGGTGATCGGATCGATCTCATGGCGCCACCGCGCGCCCGTCACCCGTTCCACCACCACCGTGGACGGACCCTCGATGGCACCCACGGTCGGGGCGGTGGGCGCGAGGGACTCTGATAAGTGCAGGTGGACATCGGGGGAGACGGTGAAGACGGTGGAGTCCAAGGCGATGTCCTCGCCGCCGTACCGGTCCGCGGCATCCCGTAACCAGGCGGTCCTCGCGAAGTAGGCCTCCGCTTCGTCCCCGAGCCCTCCGTCGAACGGATGGGTCAGGTCCTCGCACAGTACCGACGAGGGACCGTCGATGCGGCGCATGTAGACGTATCCGAACCCGATGCCGGTCACCCCCTCTGCCTCGAAGTGGTCCAACCAGGCGTCTGCAGCGAGCCATGCCGTCTCGTCGCGCGGATCCATCCCCTCATCGGTCAGCCACGTCCACACGTAGAGCCCCGGATCGGAACTGTCACGTCGCAGCACCCACGCCTCGACGCCCTCGGGCGGAACCCACGACGCGATATGGGCTCGCCAATCGGTTTCCTCTCGCTCCACCCAGGACACGAGCATCACCGCGGTACCGCCCGCGGCCAGGTGCCCGGCAGCGCCCGAGACCACCGTGCGACTTGCCCCGTCCAACGCCATTCCCGACTCCCGGTACGAATGGCCCTGTTCGGACGGGCCCACCACGAACGGTGGATTGGCCACGATCCGGTCGAAGACCCGGTCCTGTACCGGCTCGAACCACGGTCCCCGCAGTAGCTCAGCCTCCAGACCGTTGATGGCCAGGGAAGCGGCCGCCAGTTCAAGGCAACGTTCCGTGATGTCGGTGCCGGTTCCGGAACCTGCGTTCTCGAGCGCGTGAACAAGCTGGATCCCGCACCCCGTTCCCAGATCCAACACCGAATCGGCGGGGGAGGAGGGGGTGATCCGCAGCAGGGACAGTGTGGCCTGCCCGACGCCCAGAACGTGATCCGGGCGGGTCTGGGCGTGGACCATCGACCCGTCCACGTCCGAGAATATCCAGCGTGTGCCATGGCCAGTGTCCACGGGACGCAGGTCGACCGACGCGCGCACCAGCCCCCCATCGGCCGGGGACCACAAACCAGCCGCCTCACCGTCTGCGATCGGGACCTCCGGGAGCGCGGCCTCCACCTCCGGGCGCGGCACAGGGTCGCTCAGGACGAACAGTCTCAGCAACAAACCCGCTGTGCCTGCTCCACGGCAGTGGCGGCGGACCGTCGCCGCGTCCGACCTGGCCAGCGCCGACACGCCATCGAACCCCAGGAAATCCTCCAGACCGGATACCGAGTAGTCGTGACGACGGAACGCGTCAGCGAGGGCGGGCGCGAGGTCCGCGAGGGACGGGGTGGGGAGGGTCACTCTGGGGGTTCATTCTCGTGAGTATGGTCGGGCTCTTCGCCGTGGTCAGAGCCGCCGCTCGGCCTGTCGGGCGGGTCCGGCGTGGGCGCCGCACCGGTGATGCCGGACGGCAACGACTGCGGAGTGTACGAGGTCAACCGCCCCGCCGAATAGGTGCGAGCCTGACCTTTGGGTAGTGGCGGACGGTCGTTCGCCCCGATCACAGCTATCCACGGGATGGGGATGGACCCGATGACGATCGCCACCGTGATCCACGGGTTGTGCCACAACACGTGCGCACCGGCAGCAACGAGTAGCGCGGGGATCCGCACACTCATAAGAAGAAAGTAGCGTCGCTTCCGTGCCGAGAGCTCGTCGTGGTACGACTGCCGCGCTCCGGTGATGAGAACCGGTTTCGATGTGTCGTCCCGTTCCCCGGACCGGTTACGTCGGAAGTCGGGTGCCATAGCTCCAAGGTACTCCGGCGTTGGCGCCGCGACGCCTGGGTGCGGCATCATGAGGGTGTGAGCAACACTCGGACAAAGACACTCGAGCGTCCCGAGGTCACCACGACCGAGGAGACGCAGGACGACGCCCCCAAATTCTTCCACTACGTGGACAAGAGCAAGATCGCCGAAAGCGCGGTCATGGGCAGCTACGTGATCGCCCTGTGCGGTGAGGTCTTCTCCGTCACCCGCTCGGCTAAGCCCGGCTCGCCGGTGTGCCCGGAATGCAAACGCGTCTATGAGACCCTGAAGCCTGGTGAGTAGTCCCGGTGCGGTCCCGGGCCCCGAGGAACAGACCGCAGAGAACACCGCCCCGACGTCCGGGGGTGCACCGCTGCGCTCCTGGCAGCGCACAGCTCTGCGCAAGTACCTCATGGCGCGGCCGAAAGACTTCCTCGCCGTGGCGACCCCAGGAGCCGGCAAGACGACGTTCGGGCTGCGCGTGGCCACGGAACTCCTGGCAGACCGAACGGTGGACGCCGTCACGGTGGTTGCCCCCACCGAGCACCTGAAGTACCAGTGGGCCGAGTCCGCAGCGCGGGCCGGCATCGCCCTCGACCCCGAGTACTCCAATTCCTCAGGAGCCCTGGCGCCCGAATTCCACGGCGTGGTGGTGACTTACGCGCAGGTGGCCTCTCACCCGTTCAAGCACCGCGAACGGACGGCCTCACGTCGGACGCTGGTGATCCTCGACGAGATTCACCACGGCGGTGACGCACGAAGTTGGGGAGATGGCATCCGTGAGGCGTTCGACGACGCCGAACGGCGTCTGTCGCTCACCGGTACGCCGTTCCGCTCCGACGACAGCCCCATCCCGTTTGTCACCTACGAACCCGACGGTCAGGGGCACCAGCGTTCCAAGGCCGATCATTCGTACGGCTACGCAGACGCACTCGCCGACGGCGTGGTGCGGCCCGTGGTGTTCCTCGCCTATTCGGGCGAGGCGCGTTGGCGGACGAACGCCGGCGAGGAGTTCTCCGCACGACTGGGAGAGCCTCTGAGCGCTGACCAGACCTCCCGCGCCTGGCGGGTGGCGTTGGACCCCCACGGTGACTGGATGCCGGCAGTGCTCCATGCTGCGCACACCCGGCTGCGCCAGATCCGGTCCGGCGGGGTGCCGGATGCCGGCGGTCTGGTGATCGCCACCGACCAGGAGCGGGCTCGTGAGTACGCGGCGCTGCTGACGGAGATCACCGGGAGAGTCCCAGTTGTGGTCTTGTCCGACGACCCCACGGCCTCGAGTCGAATCGGGAAGTTCGCAGAGTCCACCGATGAGTGGATGGTCGCGGTCCGCATGGTCTCCGAGGGCGTGGACGTGCCCCGTCTCAGTGTGGGCGTGTACGCCACCAGCGCATCGACCCCCTTGTACTTTGCGCAGGCGATCGGTCGATTCGTCCGGTCGCGGCGCCCGGGAGAGACCGCGTCGGTTTTCCTGCCCTCAGTTCCTGTGCTGTTGCAGCTGGCATCGCAGATGGAGGCGCAGCGGGATCACGTTCTGGGAAAGCCCCACCGTGAGGGCGGGCTCGAAGACGAACTCCTCGCGCAGGCCAACCAGCAACAGGACGAACCGGACAACGCGGATGAGGAGGAAAAAGGCTACATCTCGTTGGGTGCAGATGCCGAGCTGGACCAGATCGTCTACGAGGGTTCCTCCTACGGCACAGCCACATTCGCCGGGAGCGAGGAGGAAGCCGATTACATCGGGCTTCCCGGGCTTCTGGGCGCGGACGACGTCAAGGCGCTGCTGCGCCAGCGGGAGAAGGAACAGATCAAGCGGATGCCAGGGGAGACCGCTGCCGGTTCGGTAGCGGTGGTCGGGGTCGATCCTGCGGTGTCCGGTGCCACGATTCCCGGCAATGCCGCCGGCCCGGGCGCCCAGGCTGGCGCAGCTGCCGAACGGGTCGCCTCCGCCGCCGAGCTCAAGGATCTGCGTCGGCAATTGAACACCCTTGTTTCGGTCTACTCGGGTCGACTGGGCAAGTCCCACGGCGCGATCCACTCACAGCTGCGCAATTCGTGTGGTGGCCCGCCCGTGCCGATGGCGTCCGCTGAGCAGATTCGTGAACGGATTTCCACGCTACGGAGCTGGTAGCCGAGACGTGTGAAGCGATGTTGGGCCCGAAGTGGGCCGAGCGGCGTTCACTGATCATTAACACATGCAGGAAGGGCCCCCGTCTCTTTCGACGGGGGCCCTTCCTGCTATGCGAGAGACGCGTGTCAGTCCAGGTAGTCGCGCAGCACCTGGGAGCGCGATGGGTGCCGCAGTTTGGACATTGTCTTGGACTCGATCTGCCGAATCCGCTCGCGCGTGACGCCATAGACCTGACCGATCTCGTCGAGGGTGCGGGGGAGTCCGTCGGTGAGTCCGAAGCGCAGGCGCACCACACCCGCCTCACGCTCGGAGAGTGTGTCGAGAACCGACCGGAGCTGGTCCTGGAGCAGGGTGAAGCTGACCGCGTCCACAGCCACGACGGCTTCGGAGTCCTCGATGAAGTCACCGAGCTGCGAGTCACCCTCGTCGCCAATGGTCTGGTCGAGCGAGATGGGCTCTCGGGCGTACTGCTGGATCTCCAGTACCTTCTCCGGGGTTATGTCCATTTCCTTGGCCAGTTCCTCAGGCGTGGGCTCGCGGCCCAGGTCCTGGAGGAGCTCCCGCTGAATGCGACCGAGCTTGTTGATGACCTCGACCATGTGCACCGGAATTCGGATGGTGCGCGCCTGGTCGGCCATCGCGCGGGTGATGGCCTGACGGATCCACCATGTGGCGTACGTCGAGAATTTGTAGCCCTTGGTGTAGTCGAACTTCTCGACCGCACGGATCAGGCCGAGGTTCCCCTCCTGGATGAGGTCCAAGAATGCCATGCCGCGGCCGGTGTAGCGCTTGGCCAACGAGACGACGAGACGCAGGTTCGCCTCGAGCAGATGGTTCTTGGCGCGGACACCGTCGCGCTCGATCCAGCGGAAGTCACGGCGCTGGGCGGTGGTGAGCTTATCGCCGCGCTCGACGACCTGCGCCATGTGCCAGGTGGAGTAAAGGCCGGCCTCGATTCGCTTGGCCAACTCGACCTCCTCCTCGGCATTGAGGAGCGCGACCTTGCCGATCTGCTTGAGGTAGGCGCGGACGGAATCTGCGGAGGCGGTGAGCTCGGCGTCCTTGCGGGCCTGGCGAAGGGCCTCGGACTCGTCCTCGTCCCAGACGAAGTCGCCCGATGCCTTGTCCTTGGCGGTCGGCTCTTCCTTCGTCTCCTCGTCGGCTTCCGTGTCCTCGACGTCCTCGACTTCGACATCTTCCAGTTCGGCGGTGTCGGGCTCCACCTCGGGAGCGTCAACCACGTCGACCGGAGCGTCGTCCACGACATCGGTGGCCTTGGGAGCCGCAGTTTTCTTCGCTGCGGTCTTCTTAGCCGCTGTTTTCTTGGCGGGGGCCTTCTTAGCCGGCGCCTTCTTGGCCGCTGTCTTCTTGGCGGCGGTCTTCTTGGCCGGCGCCTTCTTGGCGGGAGCCTTGCTCGCCGCGGTCTTCGTGGCGGGGGCCGCGCCCGTGACCTCGGTGTCCGACGGGTCTCCGCTCTTAGCGGGATCCGAACTGGTGGTCTTCGTGGCTGCCACAAACGCCCCTTCACAACCGGTTGCTCGATGGGAAACAGGGATCGATGCCGCGGGGTCCGCTGGCACTCGAGCCGACCGCATCGCGGTACCGGGCCCGTCCCCGGCCGGTACGTGTTCCCGGCCTGCGCCATTGTAACGAGGAACTGCGCCGAGGGTCGCATCCGGCGGGGTTATCCGGGGTCAGCCGACACCGCGGGAGAGGACCCCACTCAGATCCACGACGCCTGTGCGGGCGGCGGCGTAGAGCGCTGCGCCGATGATCCCGGCGTCGTTAAGTCGAACGGCGGCCCTGACCGGTGTCCGGTTCTCCAGGAGGGGGAACCACTCGTCCGCGGCCTCGCTCACCCCTCCGCCGAGCACGAATGCGCGTGGCCACAAAAGATTTTCTATGGACCGCAGGACGTTGGACACGTGGGGAGCCCATTCGGCGAAGGTCAGTTCGTCGCGGGCCCGGACGGCTGCGGAGGCAAGGTGTTCCGCCTCGTCGAAGCCCCGGCCGGCGATGTCTTCCACGAGCAGGTGCCCGAACTCGGTGTTGGGGACGAGACGCCCGTCGATGAGCAGTGCGGATCCGATCCCTGTGCCGAATGTCAGCAGAATCACCAGGCCGTCGATACCCTCGCCGGCGCCGTAGTGGATCTCGGTCACTCCCGCAGCGTCGGCGTCGTTGAGCATGAGGACGTCTCGACCGGGAAGATGCCGGTCGAACAAGGCGTTGACGTCGCAGCCGATCCAGGACTTGTCGATGTTGTGCGCGATCCGGGTGGTGCCGTCGTGAATTACGCTGGGGAGGGCGACACCGATCGGGCCGTCCCAGTTGAACTCTTCGACCAACTCCCGGATCACTTCCGCGATCGCGTCCGGAGTGGCCGGTTGTGGGGTGTCGCGGATCAGTCGGTCGCCGATGAGTTCGCCGTTGTGCAGGTCTACGAGACCGACCTTGATACCGGTGCCCCCCACGTCTACCCCGAGGCCGGTCGTCGTGGCCTCTGAGGGGTCTGTGAGGTCTGGGGTGGGGCTGGGCATGGTTCGCTCCCGCGGTAGGGGCCGTGCGGCGACACGGCGGGTTATCTCGGCGGCGCATCGAGCCGCCGGGGCACGATGGGGGCAACGGACGCCCGCGATCAGGGTATCGGCGGTCGGGCGTTGGTGCGGCTACATCCGGTGACGACGACGAGGAGGGCCAGATGGCCGGGGAAAGTGCAGTGGGAATGGCGGGCGGAACAGCCGGTGGCTCGGTCGGCGAACTGAGGTCGTTCGCCGACTCTTTGGCGACCAGCGGCGGGGACGTGGCCCGCCGGATGCTCGGGGAGTTCGCGACATCCGGCTTGGACCCGCGGTCTAAGAGCTCGGCGACCGACCCGGTCACGATCATCGACACCTCGGTGGAAGAGCACCTGCGCTGTGAGGTCGCATCCGGCCGTCCCGGGGACACCGTCCTCGGCGAGGAGGGCGGTCAGGATGCGACCCGCCTGGCGCAGGGTGGCGTGCGGTGGATTGTCGATCCGGTCGACGGAACGGTCAACCTGCTCTATGGCATCCCGTTCACAGCGGTCTCCGTGGCAGCGGAGGTCGACGGGGTTGTGGTCGCGGGCGCGGTCCACAACATCACCACCCGCGAGACCTTCACGGCAGGGCTGGGGCTGGGAGCGATGCTGAGGATGGCTGACGACACCTCGACAGCGCTCCGTGCCTCGACATGTGACGACCTTGCCCTGGCGTTGGTGGGCACCGGGTTCGCCTATGACGCGGATATCCGGGCCGAGCAGGGGCGACTGGTGGCCTCGCTACTGCCCCGGGTGCGGGATATCCGTCGGTGTGGGTCGGCGGCGCTCGACCTGTGCATGCTCGCCGCCGGGAGGTTGGATGCCTATTACGAGCGCTGTCTGAAGCCGTGGGACCACGCGGCCGGTGCGTTGATCGCCGCGGAAGCGGGAGCCGTCGTGTCGGCCTCCGACGACGACTCGGTTGCGACAACCGCGGCGGCACCGGGAGTCGCAGCGGACTTCCTGACGGCGTTGAGGTCCCTGTCTGGACCCCTCAGCAGCTGACAGAGCGAGCGGCGTCGAGTTCCGTGGAAATGGGCTGACGTCCGACCTTGAGCTCGTCGAGCGCCCCGATACCGGCCGTCGAGTCGGAGAGCCGAGAGAAGATGGTTCCCAGAACCAGGTCGACGCTGCTGTCGTCGCGACCGTCGGCCACGAGCTGCATACAGGGCGCGGCCAGTGAGAGCGATCTCGCGTTCGCTTTTCCGGACTCGCCGTAACGGATCTGTCCGTGGCACTCGAGATCCTGGGTGTAGACGGGGTCGTTACCCGTGGGGTTCTCTCCGGCGGCTTGGAAGCCCAGCTCGGCGAGCTGGGCAGCTACCGCGCCGGCCTGACCACTCTGACCGTTTGCGTTAAGCACGCGCACCCTCGTGTCACTGAGCAGCGCGGGCTCCACCGCGTCGAGTGCGCTTGCGGATTCGTCCCGGAGCCCGGCCTCCTCGGCTGCGGGGGTCAGCGGGCATGCCGCGGCCTGTGTCGCGGCGTCATTGCCGCCTAGCGCTGTGGCCCACACGAGGCCTCCGAGAACCAGTGCTGCCACCACGAACAGGACGTACGGACTGCGCAACATTCCTATCCCCCGTGTGGGGGTCGGACTAGGCGTCGTCTGCTTGCTGAGGTGGACGACCATGTGGGCCCTTCCTGCAGGTGAACCTGGGGAGAAACCGATCAGCCTCTCGCCGACCACTCTAAACGCAGCGGTGGAAAGTGCCGGTGGTCTCACGGAGCGCGTCCGGCGGATGAAATTCGGCGGAGTTTCCGTTAATATGCGTGCGCCGGTCGCTCCGTGATCGGATTCGCGACCCCTCGTCAGCAAACCCGCAGAGAAGAGACTCATGGCAACCGACTACGACGCACCCCGCCGGACCGAAGCCGACGAGCTCGCCGGTGATTCACTGGAGGAACTCAAGGCCCGACGGGTGGAGGGTGCCACCGGAGAGGTCGACGTGGACGAGACGGACACCGCCGAGTCCTACGAGCTCCCCGGTGCCGACCTTTCCGGGGAGGAGCTCACCGTTCGAGTGGTCCCTGAGCAGGAGAACGAGTTCACCTGTGGTGAGTGCTTCCTCGTCCACCACCGCAGCCGCTTCGCCGAAGAGCGAGATGGAATGGCGATCTGTGTGGATTGCGCGGGCTGACCCATCAGGCCGCCGCGTTCACGCTCAGTCGTAACGGTTATCGGGCAGAGCGGCGGCCAACCCCTCGGGGTCACGAGTGCTGATCAGCCAGTATGGCGTGGGGTCCATCGGATCGTCTAAGACGACGATCACCATCGTGGGAATGTATCCGCGGTGGATCACAAAGGCCTCGGGATCGAGCTGCCTGCCCATGGCGGCGAGTTTCGCGGTGGCCGGGACCACAGCACTCCGGGAGATCGCCTCGAACGGCAGCTGAGCTCGTCCGGCGTAGAGGGTTCCGCCGCCCTGCCCGTCGGATTCGACCTCGATTCGCTCGCGACTGACCCGGACAAAGAGCCAGCCGAGTAGCGACGGGACCACCACCGCGAGCAGCCAGAACCACCAGCGTGCACCGATCATTGCAGCCAGCACGATGGCTGCGGCGGTGATGACGGACAGGGCGACCCACCACCACACCGGAACCCGTAGCTTCTCGGAGTGCACCGGGCGCGGCTTGCGGTCGGGTGAGGGGCGGAGATCTTCTTCGGTCACAGCTCTAACACTATCGATCATTCGGGCCCGGCCCGGCAGGAGGGCAACGACACCATGAACGTTTCGGACGACGTGAAGACCCCGCGTGAAGAGTTGCGGCTGCATCGACTGGACTCTGAACTGCCGCTGCCGGCAAGGGCACACCCGACAGATGCGGGGATTGATCTGCACGCCGCTGTGGACTGTGATCTCACGCCTGGAGGCCGGGAGCTCGTGGGAACGGGCGTGGCGGTCGCGATTCCGTCCGGTTACGTCGGGCTGGTTCACCCCCGGTCAGGACTTGCGGCACGGGCTGGCCTGTCTATCGTGAACGCTCCGGGCACGATCGACGCGGGCTACCGAGGTGAGATCAAGGTCAACTTGATCAACCTCGACCCCTCAGACACCGTCCGGATCACGCGGGGCGACCGGATCGCCCAGCTCATCATCCAACGGGTTGAGCTCTGGGATGTGGTGGAGGTCGACCAACTCGATGAGACCGATCGTGGCGAAAGCGGTCACGGGTCGACCGGCGGACACCACCGCCTGACCTGACCGGTGAGAGGATCGTTGGGTAGCGTCGCGTGAGACGATACTGCCCGGGATCGGGCCGTACGGGGAGAGGATTCCACCATGTTCGGACGTAAGAAGCCAGCGACCGCGGCCCGCGACACCACCGCATCCGGCGAGGCTGAGGGTTCAGGTCCGGTCGCACCGGGACCTCATGACCGCTCGGCGGTAGGGGACGTCCAGAAGTACTTCGAGGCACTCGGCTTCGGACACATCGATCTTGGTGCAATGGCCATCGGCGTGCCTAAAGGGCGCGATCTCAACGTCGCTCTGGACCCCAACGGGCAGCCCGAGTTCCATGTGGTCACTCAGGTGTCGAGGGTCATCCCGCGGGCTTTCGCGGCGCCGAAGTCGGCCGGGCAGTGGCGCCTCCTCGTGGCGAGCATGCGGGAGCAGCTCGAAGAGCAGGGCGCAGATGTCACCGTGGTGGACGGCCCGTGGGGCCGCGAGCTCGTCGCTGAGATGCCCGGGGCGGTGTTCCGTGCGATCGGAGTCGACGGCAACCGCTGGACCGCCGAAGTCCGGATCATGTCCACACCGGAGCTTGCGGAGCAGGCTGCCGTCGAGGGGCGCGAGGTGTTCGAGCATCTGCTGATCAACCGGGGCGACGGGCCGATGCCGGTGAAGGAACAACTTCCATTGACTATCCCGGACGAGATTCAGCAGGCTCTGGTCAAGGCCCAGTCACAGGCCGCCGCCCAGCAGCAGGCGAGGGCCTACCAGCAGCAGATGGGAGCCGGTCAGATCACCCCAAATGCCGGCCAGCCCGCGGCGGCGCAGCCCCAGCCCCAGGATGCATCCGCCCAGGCGCAGGCGTCTCCAGCTCAGCCTGCACCGCGCCGTGACGGCAGCGCCATGGACCGGCTGCGCGGCGACGACGACCTATGACTCGTTTATTGCTGACAGCGGAGGTCTGACGATGCCACTGGGGCGTACTCTGCGCGAGCTGAGTGCCCGGCTCACCGACTCAGTCGACGCCCTTGACGCGGCCGACCTCTCCGGCCGTGTCCACGGATTCGGGTGTGTCCGGGTCTCCGAGGTCGGACGCGGTGACCTCGCCTCACTGACAGGACGGATCCGGACCGTGCTGACCGGTAGTGGCGAGGATTTTCTCGGGGTGACAGCGGAGGTGTTTGACGGCACCGGAGCTTTTGAGGTGTGTTGGCTGGGACGGCGCGCCATTCCCGGGATCGATACGGGCAGGTTCATCCGCGTGTTCGGCCGCGTAGGCATCCGGGACGGAAACAAGATCATGTTCAATCCGCGATACGAGCTGCTCGCCGGGCAGCCCCGCAGAACCGGTGAGGAATCACGTGACAGAGCCTGAGGGCCACGAGGAAGAGCAGCCCAAGGGCCCGCACCCCGCCCAGCGCCCCGAGAAGACCCGCAAGACCGCATTCGGTGACCCGGACGCGTCGCTACTGGAGCAGATGGGCGGTGTGCGCGGGCTTGTCTATTCGTCGATTCCCATCATCGCGTTCGTTCCCATCAACGCCATCTGGGGCCTCGGAGTGGCCATCTGGTCGGCACTGGGTGTCGGGCTGGCCATGCTCCTCTGGTCCCTGGTCAGGCGGGAAAACCCCCAGCCGGCCATTTCCGGGTTCATCGGCGTCGCGATCTGCGTGTTCATCGCGTGGCGTACGGGCAGCGCTAAAGGGTACTTCCTCTACGGGATCATCACCCAAGCGGTGTACGGGGCCGCGTTCGCTGCGTCGGCTCTCGCACGGTGGCCACTCGTCGGAGTGATCTGGGGATTTCTCGACGGCAAGGGAATGGCCTGGCGTCGGATCTCCGCAGCGCGCCGGTGGTACGCGGTCGCGACGTGTTTCTGGGCGGCGCTGTTCGCGATCCGGGCGGTCCTGCAGTACGTCTTGTATCTCAGTGACGAGGTGACGTGGCTCGGGGCCGCTCGTATAGCGATGGGATGGCCACTGGCGCTTCTTGCGTTCGCGGGGACCATCTGGGCGGTGCGCCGCGCGATGGTGCACGAGGACGAACCCGCCGAGCCCGTGGAGCCTGTGGAGCCGATGGGCTGATAGTGCCCCCATTGACTCGTCCGGGACGAGGCGGAGTCCTCCGGACACCCGGTCGGAGGGCCCCGCCTCATCGCCTCTGAGCGGTCAGAAACTCTGCTGTGGGGAAGTTCCGGGGACGACGCCGGCCCGGCTGGAGAAGTCGCTCGGGCCGGTGATGAGCCGGTACGCGTACATCGAGGACAAGGTCGCCACGGGGAGCGCGACTAGCGCGCCGATGCCGAGGAGCAGGAAGCCGAGCACCACGATGAGCGTGTTGAGGATCGCCAGGGCGAAGAGGTTGCCACCGTCCGACTTGATCGCGTTGAAGCTGGACTTGACGGCGTCGATGGCGGTCATCTCTCGGTCGATGACGAAGTAGTTCGTCCAGTAGAGGAAGAACGCGACGACCAACGCGCCCACGAGGAAGGCGACGAGACCTAGTGCCGTCGCGATCGACACGAGTATGGAGGCGACGACGAACCATCCGAAGTTGTGCAGCGTGAAGAAAGCGCCCAGCGAGGGCTTGTGCCCGTCCACCTCGAGGAGGGCGCCCCTGATGGTGAACGCCTGGAACAGCCATCCGAGGAGGATCGTCAGGACGCTGAAGACCATTCCGGTCGGCCCGAGGGCCATTGAGTCGGAGTCGGTTCCGAGCTGCCCCAGCTGGTTGAGGACGAAGCTGGCCACCCCTGCGAGTAGCGTGATGAGCACCCACGGCAGAGGATTGGCCATGAACATTCGCCATCCGGCTCCGATGGCGCCCGTCGCCGACACCGTCCCGGTGGCGAAGGTATTGGTACCGGGCATCGACTGCTCGTAGTAGCCGCCGCTCTGCGGGTAGGCGGACCCGTACGCAGGGTCGCCGTACTGCTGGCCGTAGCCGTGTTGGCCGTAGGCAGGGTCGCCGTACTGCTGGCCGTTGCCTGTGCCGCCATAGGCCTGCTCCCCGTAGTTCTGCTCGCCATAGAAGCGGGGCTGATCGGGATCGTCCCGCGCGCCGTCCTCGGACTGTCCGTCACCTGGAATCATGAGTGCTCCTGCTTCGTTCGGTGTTACGGGCGCGTTCAGTTCAGTCACCCGCTCATCTCATGAAGCTACCGTTGTTCCCCTTGTTCCGGGGATGCGACACCAGCAACGACGTGTCAGGACAACGACGAGGCCCCGACGACGTCGTCGGGGCCTCGCGGTGTGGCACCACTAACGGTGGCGAGCTGTCAGATGTTGGCGTCGATTTCGACAGCCTGCGCGACACCCGTGACGGTGGCGGCGATCTTGACAGCCTCCCAGGCCTGCTCCTTGGTGAGGCCTTCCTTGCGGATGACGGCATCGTGGGCAGCGGTGCAGTTCTCGCAACCGTTGATGGTAGAGACCGCCATCGACCACAGCTCGAAGTCAGCCTTCTCCACGCCCGGGTTGGCGATGATGTTCATGCGGAGGCCCATGCGGACCTGCGTGTAGTCCTCGCCCAGAAATTCCTTGGCGCGGTAGGACACGTTGTTCATCGCCATGATGGACGCGGCACCGAGTGCGGCGTTGAACGCCTCGTCCGACAGATGTCCGCGTGCTTCGTCTGCGATCTCCGAGAGTACGGTCGCCGACTTGGTGGCGGCGGCCGTGGCGAGGAAGGTCCCCCAGAGTTGCTGCTCCGTGAGCTCAGTGGACCGAGCCAGCGAACCGAGATTCAGCTTGAGATCCTTGGCGAACTCCGGGAGACCGGACTTCAGGTTCTCGATGCTCACTTGATGCCCTCCTGCAGCATGTCCATCTTGTTGATGTTCTTGGTCGGGTCGTTCTTCTGCCAGTTGCAGGCACACACTTCGGAGGACTGCAGCGCGTCCAGGACACGAAGGACCTCGTCGACGTTGCGGCCCACGGCGTCCGGGGTGACCGAGACGAACTGGATCACGTTGTCCGGATCAACGATGAAGGTGGCACGATCCGCCACACCGTCGGCGTTCTCCACGCCGAGGTTCTGGATGAGTTCATGCTTGATGTCCGACAGGAGCGGGAACGGAACCGTCTTGAGTTCGTCGTTGGTCGCGCGCCAGTTGAAGTGCGCAAACTCATTGTCGATCGAACCGCCGAGGATCTGCGTGTCGCGGTCCTGGAAATCTTCGTCGAGCTTGCCGAAGGCGGCGATCTCGGTCGGGCAAACGAACGTGAAGTCCTTGGGGTAGAAGAAAATTACCCGCCACTTGCCAGCGTAGGACTGGTTGGTGATGGTCTCGAAGTAATCCTCAGGCTGCTGTGCGTTGACCTCCTGGAGGTCACCGCCTTTGAGCGCGGTGAGCTCGAAGTCGGGGAACTGGTCTCCGATGGTGAGAAGTGCCATGCGATCCTCCTGGGATTGGGTTGTTGTCGGACTGACACGTTCTACTATGCCCGACTCGCACTAAGAGGTAAAGCCTAATGAGAGTAAGATCACTTATAGCTACATGCGAATAATCATCGACTTTTGGCTATCGCCGTGCCTAGACTGATTGGTATGGCCGATCAACGGTTCGTTCCGAGCGTCATGCAGCTCCGAGTCTTCCTCGCGGTGGCGGAGCACCTCCATTTCCGCAGCGCCGCTGAAGAGCTCGGCATGAGCCAACCATCCCTTTCCCAGGCACTCGCGACGCTCGAGGACGGGTTGGGGCTTCATCTGGTCGAGCGAAGTACGAGGTCCGTCCTCGTCACGCCGGCGGGTCAACAGCTCCGTCCATACGCACGGACGGCTGTGTCCGCGATGGATGCCGTCTCCGATGCGGCTGCGGGTAGTGGTGGCCCGTTGTTCGGACCGCTGCGCATAGGCGTGATCCCCACGGCCGCTCCGTATCTGCTCCCGGGCCTGTTGCCCGCACTCGCGGAGCGGTTCCCGGACCTGCGGCCGCAGATCGTCGAGGACCAGACCGCGCGGTTGCTCGACGGACTCCGCAACGGGTCGATCGATCTGGCGATCATCGCCGTGCCGACCGAAGCGTCCGGGGTCACCGCCACTCCGTTGTATTCAGAACCCTTCGCACTTCTTGTCCCTGCCGGCCACAAGTTCGCCGATCGCAGTGATCTGCCACTTGAAGCACTCGTGGACCAGCCGTTGCTGATGCTCGATGAAGGGCACTGCCTCCGTGATCAGACGATTGACCTCTGCCGGCAGGTGTCAGCGCCTGTGCTGGGCAGGGGAGAGTCACGTGCCGCGTCACTGACCACGGCCGTGCGCTGCGTGGCGGGCGGATTGGGTGTGACGCTGGTGCCGGCATCGGCGGTCGGTCCCGAGAGTAAGGATCCCGCCATTGCGGTGGCGCGCTTCGCGGAACCCGAGCCCGGACGCACCATGGGGCTGGTCTTGCGAACGGCGACGGCGGGGAGCGAGGCGTACCTCGAGTTCGGTCGCGTCGTCAGCGAGGTTGCACAAAAGATGTTCGGCGCGACTCCGGAATAGCCCGGGCCTCTAGTCGCGTGACGGCGTCCAGGAACCTGTGTCTGAGCGCCTGGGTCCGTCGGATCCACAGGCGCTGGTGTTCCACGAACTCCGCTCGCCCCTCGGCAGTCTCCACCCGGATCGGATCAAGTCCCCATGAGGAGAGGTCGTAGGGAGACGATCGCATATCCACCTCTCGCGCGTCGAACGACGCGCGGAGTGTGTCCAGCAGTAGTTCGCCCGGGGCTCCGGCCTCCATCGCGGCGACGTGAGCGTACAGATCCATCCCGGCGTGTAAGCATGCAGGCTGCTCATTCCCGGCCTGACCGTCACGGGTCAGTGGCGTGAGATTAAGGGGCCTCGCCGGGCGGGTGAAGAAACGGAATGCGTCGAAGTGGGTGCACCGGAGCCTGGATTGGTCGATGACATCGTCGATCTCCGCAGGAGACACGCGCAGAGGGATCTGCTCGTGGCGGACGTCGCTGTCTCCGGCGCGGTAGAGCATCGCCCACTCGTGCAGACCAAAGCATCCCGTCGCGCCCGCGCGGGACGCAGTGGCGTTGACTATCGTCCGAGCCCTGTCGATCCGGGCCCCGCAGCGCTCTATTACTGAGTCCGCGTCAACTGCGAGTCCATCGATACCTCGGAATGAATCGCGACGGTAGTGTCGTCGGTCCGCCATCTCGAAGTGATGGGCGTTCTCGAGGATCACACCGGGCCCCGGATGCCACCGACGGATCGTGGCGACGCTCGTGCGGTAATAGGTGAACAGAAAGTCCACCACCGGATGAGGTTCTCCGCGTCTTCTGCGTTCGAGGTGGTCGGTTGTCAACAGGTCGACGGCGCGGATATGCCGCTCCTGTCTGGCTCTCCAGATCGTCTCCGGTATCAGCACCACGGGTTCAGCGGAGGTGTGCGAACTCACGACCGCCGCTTCTTCTTTGGCCGGTGGACACGCGACTGCGCCGGGCGTCGAGTCCGATCCCGCGGTGCAGGTGCCTGTCTCCGACGCGGGAGCACGATTTCCGGACCGAACAGGGCGTCGGCCTGGCGGTGCGACGTCGTGTGAGCAGTATCCAGGACCTCCACGGTCATGCCGACCTCGCGCGCCTGTGCGCTTATCCTCGCGACCTCGGAGGGTCGGACGATCGCGGCCACCACACCGGCCGCGGCGTCGCCTCGTCCCGTGCGGCCGGAGCGGTGGACCAGATCCTGCACGGAATGGGGCGGGCCCACATGGACGACGTGTCCCACGGCATCGAGGTCGAGGCCGCGCCCAGCGAGATCAGTGCTCACGAGAACTCGCACGGCTCCTGAAGCCAGATCGGCAAATGCTCCGGCACGCCGGGTCGGTGACGCGGAACCGGCGACTCCGGCCGCCGCGACCCCGGTCTCGCCGATCGAGAAGCGCAGCGGTTCGACGGCGTCCCGCCGCGGTACGAAGAACAACGCACGACGGCAGCGGGCCGCGAGTGAGACTGCGTACCCTTCCGGGTCGGCGGCGGACACTACTACGAGCCGACGGGGTGCGCCGGCGGGCGAGACGGAGGCGGTGGCAGCGGGTACGTCGGGGGAGTAGACGCGATGGACCTGCAGGTTCGGCCTCCGCGCACGGAGCAGGTCTTCGATGTCGGTGTCGGCCGTCGCAGTCGCGGACTGAAGGACAGCGTTGCTACACCCGTCGAGAACAACGGCTGTCTGCTCCCCGAAGGAGGGACCGAGAAGGTGGTCCGCCTCGTCTAGGACCAGGACACGGACGTCGGTGGTCGACAAAATTCGGGTGCGCATAAGATCGGCGAGTCGTCCGGGCGTCCCCACCGCGATATCCACGGGCGAAACTAGCGACCGCTTGTCACGAGTGGTCGGCTGGCCGCCGACGAAAGTAGCCACGCGCAGACCCGCGCCGGCACCCACCTCGGCGAGCACCTCGGCGTTCTGTACGGCCAGCTCACGGGTGGGGGCGACCACGATTGCTCGGGGTCGCCCCGGCACGCTGGGGGAGCCTGACAACATATGGACCACCGCGACCCCAAAGACCAGCGTCTTCCCGGAACCTGTCGGTGCGACCGCGAGCAGATCCCGGCCGGCCACCGCGTCCGGGAGCGCTGCCGACTGGATCTGGCTTGGAGCACCCTTCACGATGCCCGAGACGCTGTGCCGGACCGGGACCGCCACGCCGAGCTCGGCGAGCTGGCGGTCGAGATCCCCGGGGCGTCGGCCGTTCAGGCCCGGACCTCGGAACGGTCGCCACTCCACAGAGTGTGGAAACTACCTTCGCGGTCGGTACGCAGGTAGGTGTGTGCTCCGAAGAAGTCGCGCTGCCCCTGGATCAGCGCGGCGGGCAGACGCTCCGTACGCAATCCGTCGTAGTACGCCAGGGCGGCAGAAAATCCGGGCGCCGGAATTCCCGCGGTCACGGCGGTGGAGACCACACGTCGCCAGCTGTCGATGCAATCTGCCAGTGCCTCGGCAAAGTATGGCGCCGCCAGCAGTGTCGGCAGATCCGGGTTCTCGGCGTACGCCTCGCGGATACGGTCGAGGAACGTAGCTCGAATAATGCAACCGCCGCGCCAGATGGTGGCGAGATCGCCCCGGGCCACTTCCCAGTCATACTCGGCGCTCGCCGCGGTGATCTGGTCGAAACCCTGGGCGTAAGCGATAACCTTGGAGGCGTAGAGAGCTCGGCGAACGTCTTCGATGAACTCCGTTCCGGTCTCGGACGGCGTGGACACCGAACCCGCGGGCAGTGCTCGTCCGGCCTCTCGCTGCGGGACAGAGCTCGACAGTGCACGGGCGAAGACCGCTTCGGCGATGCCGGTGACCGGGACTCCGAGGTCAAGCGCGGACTTGACGGTCCAGCGGCCGGTACCCTTTTGTCCGGCGCGGTCCACGATCACATCGACCAGGGGCTGTCCCGTCGACGCGTCGACCTGCGCCAGGACCTCGGCGGTGATCTCGATCAGGTACGAGTCCAGTTCGCCCTCGTTCCATTTCCCGAACACTGCAGCCATTGCGGCGGGCTCGATCCCGGCAACCCCCCGGAGCAAGTGGTAGGCCTCGCCGATCAACTGCATGTCGGAGTACTCGATGCCGTTGTGCACCATCTTGACGAAGTGGCCCGAGCCGTCCTCGCCGATATGGGTGCAGCACGGCGTGCCGTCGACCTTGGCCGAGATGTCCTCGAGAATTGGCCCGACCACTTCGTAGCTGGACGCGGGGCCGCCCGGCATGATCGACGGACCCTCCAGCGCGCCCTCCTCGCCACCGGAGATTCCGGCACCGATGAAGCGGATGCCACGCTCGGCCATCGCCTTCTCGCGCCGGATTGTGTCGGTGTACAGCGAATTACCACCGTCGATGATGATGTCGCCCTCGTCGAACGCCTGCGCGAGCGCCTCGATGACGGCGTCCGTCGGGTCCCCGGCCTGGACCATCACCAGGGCCCGGCGAGGCGACCGTAGAGCGGCTGCGAACTCCTCGATGGTTTCCGTGCGGATGAAGGAGCCATCCGCGCCGTGTTCCTCGAGCAGCGCATCGGTCTTCCCGGCGGAACGGTTGTGCACCGCGACCGTGTAGCCGTGACGGGCGAAGTTTCGGGCGATGTTGGAACCCATGACTGCGAGTCCGGTGACTCCGATGTCGGCTGTCCCAGTGTTTCCGGAGGCGGATTGCGCTTCCTCGCGCTCAGTACTCATGCGTTCCAGAGTAGTCGACGGTGCCGCACCGCGTGGACCTGCGGTGATGACAGTGCCGCCGGCGCGGCGGAGCTGAGCGAAGGCTGTGTGTTTGCTGACAAGTCAGCCGTGCACTCAGTGCAATGATTGGCGTCTAGGGCCGTATTGCCTTGGAGATGAGGGCGGGTGTGTTGTAACACTTGTTACCGGGGCTGATGGCCGGGGTCGCTGCGGCACGGGGGGAACGTATCGCAGCGTGGGTCATCTCCACGGTACGACGTGAGTGGCTCGTAAGAGGAGAATCATCAAGGGGGAAAGACACGATATGACCAGCTCTACGCTGCCCGCGCAGCTGGCGGGTGCCCGCTCGGTGTTCGAGGACACGGTTGAGGTGCTCGGAGGCTTCAGGTCGGGATATCCGAAGTTCTACTCGATCGCGGACCTGGGCACGCAGTCGCGACGCCGTTGGGTGCCGCTCGAGCGCGCCGTGGACGGAGGGCGCGTGGAAATGATGTTCCGCAACTACTTCGCCGATTCGGGCGACATCCGATTCTCGACCTACCTGGTGGCCGAGGCGTTCACTCACGGGGTCCTGGGCCGCGCCGTGGCGAGCTTCGTCACAACCGGTCGTGTCTGGGACACCGGCGCCGAGAACATGTCCGTCCGCACCGATATCGAGGGTGGCCTCGATTGGGCCGGCGTCCACGACACCACGTTCCGTGTGCTCCCGAATGATCCCTGTGCGGGCGTGCCAGGAACGATCGTGCTGCCCTGCGAGCAGGCACTCGCGCAGTGGCTCGCGTGTCGCTCGCGCACCACTCTGGCGACGGTGTTCGAGGGCCTGGCGGAGGTGAGCAACTGCAGCGTCGACGCACTGTGGTCGACGGCGGGCGAGAGCGTGCTCGGAGCGGCGACGATCGTCCCTACCTTCGCCGGCACCAGCGCCGAGACCGGATACCGGCGAGGCCAGTACGTTCTCCAGGCCCTGCACGATGCCGGCCTCGCTGTCCGGCGTCGTAGTGGCCTGCCCCGCACGCCCGGTGCAGGACCTATTCAGACCCGTGACCGTGGTTGGCGCTCGATGCGTTGAGCCACCCGGACCTCCCGCGAGGTCGTCTCCGGTGCGGGTATGGTCACCTCCGGCTGCCCGGAGGGTCCGGGCCGTGGAAAGAGGTCCGATGTCCGACGGCGTGAGCAACGATTTGATCGAGATGGTCCGAGCCAATACCGGCGTCGGATTCGGCGGCGGGATCGGCATGGAGTTCGGAGAAGTCACGCCGGATCGAGTCGTGGTGACCGTAGAGATCGGTCCGCACCTGCACCAGCCATACGGCATCGTCCACGGGGGCGTCTACTGCGCGATCGTTGAAGAAGTCGCGAGCGTGGCGGGCGCGGTCTGGCTCGACGGCGAGGGCAAGGTTGTCGGCGTCAACAATTCGACAGACTTCCTCCGTGCGGTCACGGAGGGCACCCTGACGGCCACCGGTACACCGGTGCACCGCGGTCGTACCCAGCAATTGTGGCGAGTTGAGATCACCGATCACACCGGTCGCCTCGCCGCCGTCGGCCAGGTCCGACTCGCCAACATCCAGTAACGCACGCTGCCGCGCTCGGCACGAACAAGAAAAGACCCGGCGGGAACATCCCCGCCGGGTCTGCGTCGTGTCCGCTACTTGTCAGTCGACCGCGGCTGTCGACGGCTGTTGCATTTCCAGTCGTGACTCCTCGGCAGACCGGAGCGCGGCCGCGTCGTCGGCGGCGACGCGCTCCAGGGCTTGGCGTGCATACACCCACTGCTTGGTGGAGGTCAGTTGCGAGCGATGGTCGCCGCCCATGTGCATGCCCCACGAGAACATGGCCGTGAGGCGGTTCTTGAAGCCGATCAGGTAGGCGAGGTGGACGATCAGCCACATGACCCAGGCGATGAATCCCGAGATTTCGATGCGGCCCATCTTAACCACTGCGCTGTACCTCGAAACCGTGGCCATGGACCCCTTGTCGAAGTACTTGAACGGCGGTCGCTCAGAGGGAGTCTTACCCTTCTCGACGCCGGCGACGATCTGCTTGGCAGCGTACTTGCCACCCTGGATGGCCACCTGGGCGACGCCGGGTAGGTTGTCGAGGCTCATCATGTCGCCCACCACAAAAATCTCGGGGTGTCCTGGCAGCGAGAGATCCTTCTCGACGAGGACGCGTCCGGCGCGGTCGATCTCGGCGTCTGTCTGCTCGGCGAGTTGCTTGCCCAGGGAGCTGGCCTTCACACCGGCGGACCAGATCTTGCACGAGGCGTCGATCCGCCGAACTGAGCCGTCAGGGTCCTTGACCTCAATGCCGTGGTAGTCAACGTTAGTGACCATGGCGTTGAGTTGGATCTCGACGCCCATCTTCTCTAGTCGCGCCCGGGCCGCATTGCCCAGCTTGTTGCCGAACGGCGGGAGCACCGCGGGCGCGGCGTCGAGGAGGATGACCCGCGCGGAGGCAGGGTCGATGCGACGGAAGCTGTCCTTGAGCGTGTGCTGCGCCAGCTCGGCGACCTGACCCGCCATCTCCACGCCGGTAGGGCCCGCACCCACGATGATGAAGGTGAGCAGCCTACGGCGCTCCTCCTCGTCGTCTATGACCTCCGCCTGCTCGAAACATCCGAGGATGCGGCTACGCAGCTCAAGTGCGTCGTCGACCGTCTTCATACCGGGGGCCCAGCGTTCGAAGTGGTCATTGCCGAAGTAGGACTGGTTGGCGCCGGCGGCCACGACCAGGCTGTCGTATTCGAGGTCGAATCCGATGTGGCCAGCGGAGGCGTGCACCTTTTTGGCGGCTACGTCGATCTTGTCGACATCGCCTAGGACGACGGTCGCGTTCTTCTGATCACGCAGGATCAGACGCGTCGGCGGAGCGATCTCGCCAACCGACAGGATGCCGGTGGCCACTTGGTACAGGAGCGGCTGGAAGAGGTGATGTCCGGTCTTGGCCACCAGGGTGACGTCGACATCCGCCTTCTCGAGCTGCTGGGCGGCGAAGAGACCGCCGAAACCGGAGCCGATAATGACGACCCGGTGCCGGCGGCCGGCCGGTGCGGTGGCGTTGACCTGATCGGTTTCGGGCTCGGTCATGGCGGCTCCTGATGAGGCTCGTTCGTGGTTTGGGGCGCTGTGGCCTCGTTGGTCTGGGGCCCGCGTCGCGATGCGCGCGGGCACAAACATCCAGGATAGTGCTCCCAGGTACTACGTGCACACGTAGCAGTCCCGCGACACGGGCGACGTTCCCCCCGCCGCGCCTGACGGGGTCCTGCCAACGGCGGCGGTAGCGTCCGTGTGACGTGAGCCGCAGAGGAGGAGCCGGGTGGTCAGAGTCCAGCCGCAGACCGTCGACCTCGAGCGCTGGCCCGCGCTCGAGCCACCTGAGGGGATCGAGGGGCAAGCCGCCGGTCACGTCGCCCAGGCGCTCCGGAGATCCGCTCGTGAACTGGGTCTCCGCATCGACTATCCCGACGCGTCTGCGGCGGGGGAGTACGACGCCCCCGTGCGCGTGGTCCTGCGTGAACCAGATAGCTTCTGGGCCAGGCTGTCCTCGGCAGGTGTGGTGGGGCTGGGGGAGTCGTTCATGGCAGGCGAGTGGACGACTTCGGACCTCGGGCCGGCCATCGCTGCGCTCGCGCCCTGGATCGCGGCACACCCCGACTGTGCGAGTCCCGGGCAGCGTGCTTACGGGCGTGAGGGGCGTGGACCCGCCGGTGGTGGCCGGCGGCGTGGCGGCACCGTCGCGGTCGAACTCGAGGACTCGGTTCCCGGGACTCTGACTTCTCTGTACACGGACGAGACGATGTCGACCTCTGGCGCGGTCTTCGCGTCGGGGGCCCGAACGCGGACTCGGTTGAGAGACGGAACGGACGCGGTACACCTCGAGGCGCCGGTCGCCCCTCCACGGCGTACGGACCTCGGGGATGCGCAGCGCCGCTCCGCAGATACTCTGCTGACCCTCGCGGGGGTGGGCGCGGGATCGCGCGTCCTGGTAGCCACCCCGGGGTGGGGCGAGCTGCCGATGCGGGCCGCTGAGCGTGGAGCACGGGTACGGACGATGACGGGATCGACCGAGAGGCTGTCGGCGCTGGGGGCCCGGTTCGAGGCTGCGGACCTGGGTGATGAGATCACCTTGTTCCTGGGTGGTCCGACGGACGTCGGCGGAGCGGTCGATGCGGTGATCGCCGTAGATCCAGGCGCCAGTGCCGGTCAGGCAGGGTACTCGGAGGTTCTGCGAGTGGCCGAACGACTGCTCGAAGCGGGTGGACACCTGGCCGTTCACGCAGTGGTGTGTCCGGACCGGCCGACGCCCGCGTTGGTGGAACTCGCTGCGTGGGGCTCACGCTATGTCTCAGAGGCCGGCCCGGCGCCGTCGTGGTCGGACCTCGTGGACGCGATCGAGCGTTCGCCTCGCCTGCGACTTCGTGGCCGTGTCGAATCGACGGCGCACCACGCGGAAACTGTTCGGCTGTGGTCGGAGACCTTCGCGCTCCGGGGTCGTGACGCCGCCGCACTGGGGTTTGACTCGGTGTATCGGCGGATGTGGGCGTTTCACCTGGCGTCGACTGAGGCCGGATTGCGTCGGGGGTGGCTGGAGTCCGTGCAGCTTCTCGCGACCGCCTCTGGCGTTCCGTAAAGGGCCATCCGGGGCACCCCAGGACATAAGGTCTTCCGTATGAGTAATTTCCTCACCCCGGTGGCGATCTGGTTCGGGCGCCAGGACGCCACTCGCGAGAATTCACATCTCGTGGTGACCGTCGACTCGTGGATGTCTCGGATCTCCCGAGGCCGCGTCCCGTTGTTGCGGCTTGCGGGTCTGCCCACCCTGACTCTGCACGTTCCCGGGCGGAAGAGCGGCGCAGAGCGTAGTACCCCACTGCTGTGCTCATCCTGGGATAACGGGCTGGTGATCGTGGGGTCGAACTGGGGCGGGACGAAGATGCCGGCCTGGGTCCACAATCTCCGCGCCGCCCGCGAGGGGGATGTGGAGATGTCCGTGTACGGCGCACGCCTGGCTGTGGACGTGCGCGAGTTGGCCCACGATGAGCGTGAATCCGCCTGGGAGTCGGCGGTCAGGGTGTGGCCGAACTACGAGATCTATGCCGCACGCACAACCCGTGAGTTGCCGCTCTTCCACCTCACCCCGCGGTTGTAGATCGAGTATCAGCTGCGGCGGGCGATCATGTTCATCGCGGTCGCGGTGAGGACCGGGTCGCCGTCCTGGTTGATGAGAGTGACGTCCGTGGTGAGTACCCCGCGGTCCGGCTTTGTTCGTGAGGGCCGTACGCCGGTGGTCTCGCAGAGCAGGGTGAGTTGGTCGCCCGGACGCAGCGGTCGGACCCATCGGAGTTCGTCGATGCCGGGCGAAGCCAGGCTGGCGATGCTGGTCAGGTAGTTGTCGGCGAACAATCGCATCATGAGGGCCGCGGTTTGCCATCCGCTGGCGATCAGTCCGCCGAACGGGCCGGATGCCGCGGCGTCGGGGTCCGTGTGGATGGACTGGGGGTCGTAACGGCGTGCGAACTCCATGATCTCGTTGGCGTCCACCGATTCCACGCCGAATCGGTACCGGGCGCCCTCGGTGTAGTCCTCCAGAAACCTGTTGTTGAGGGGGGTGGCGAACTCGTCGAACGTGTCGTTCTGCATGGCGACTCCTCGTGTGATGTGTACGATTTCAGTTAATCATCATTCACCGACGGGAGGGCGAACGATGGCATATTTTGAGCGCGTCGGAGCTGACTCATTTCGCCCCACAGCACACGTCAGCGGCGCGTGGGACGAGTCGATGCAACACATCGGGCCGGCGCTCGGACTGCTCGTCACTCAGGTTGAGCGTGACCTCGCCGCACGTCGCGACGATCCCATGGTGATCTCCCGCCTGTCCTACGAACTGTTGGGAGTCGTCCCGATGGACGTCATGGATGTGGAGATCGAAGTAATCCGGCCGGGCAGGACCATTGAACTGGTGGAGGCTATGTATGGCCACCGCGACAGAGAGAGCATCCGGCTGCGGGCCTGGTTGCAGCAGCCCCGCGACACCACCGGTGTTGCCGGCCGAGGATTCGACGCCATTCCCGCGCCGGACGAGATGCAGCCGTGGGATCCCACCGAGCTCTGGAGCGGCGGCTACCTGGCATCCGCCGAGGTGCGACGGATATCTGATGTGCCGGGAAGGGCCCGCTACTGGGTGCGTACTGACGTGCCGCTCCTGGAGGGTGAGGAGATCAGCACGCTCGCGCGGATGGCCGGTCTGTTCGATATCGCCAACGGGATGGCGGTGCGGGTCGATCCGACGGCGGTGCACTATCCGAACATCGACCTGACCGCCCACCTGGTCCGCGATCCGGTCGGGGAGTGGCTTGGATTCGACACACGAGTGACGTTCGGTCCTGGCGGGCTTGGACTCACCGCCAGCGTCATTCACGACCGGAACGGACCGCTCGGTACGGTGTCGCAGTCGCTCACGGTCAGGCCGTGACCGCCTCGATCACGCGAGGGCGAAAACCGCAGCTCCGAGCGTAAGGGTCGCCGCGAGGACGGCCGTCGCGAGCGTTCTGGTGACGCGGCCCGGGAGGCGGGTACGACCGGTCATCACCACGCCCACCGCCAGAGCGACGCGCGGGGGAGAGACAATGATCGAGAACGACCCGGCGACATTCTGCCCGGCCAGCGCGACGAGCGGATCGGCGCCCAGGCCTGTGGCGGCGCTGGCCGTGGCACTGGAAAACATGGCGGCTGAGCCGGTGTTGCTACCCGTGAGATAGCCGCCGAGTGCGCCGACAGCGGGGATGAACGCCAGTGACGTGGGGCCGAATCCCGTGGCTAGTCCGGCGAGATGGGCGGCCATGCCAGCGGTGGCCATGACGATGCCGATCAGCATGAACACCACCGCGTTGGCGGCGACCGCCGTCCAGGTTCTCAAAGCCGTGATGAGCAACCCACGCACTCCCTGGTCGGCGGTGGGGAACACTCGCAACGCGATGACCGCGGCCACAATCACCCATAGCGCGGGCGAGGCGGACCACGCGAGGGCGGGCGGGGAGCCTAGGACGTCGAGCGCAGCGGTAGTGCTGAGGATCCCGGTGAGGAGGACTGCGAACGGCATGCCGGCCCGCCAGAGGCCCCAGCTGACCGCGGGCACCGGGCCGTGCCGTAACCGGGCCGCCGCGAGCAGAAGTGCGATCACGGCAGCCGAGGCGATGACGCCGGCCGGGGGAGGCCCCACCAGCGCGTTGGCGGCGACGAGCGCGCCCCACTGGGTGGCCACGATGGCCGCGCACAGTGCCGCCAGTCGCGGGGCAGGGAGGGAGCCCACGACGACGACGAGGACAGTCGCCATGCTCACGACCAGAATCGGCAGGCTCAGTAGCGCGGACCAGTATCCGAGTTCCCCGAAGTCCTGCCCGCCCAGTTCGGCGGCCACCAGGGTGCCGGGCCCGAGTGAGCCCCACGGGACCAGGACCAGACCGAGCAGCCCCGAGACCACTGCCTTGACGGGGGACAGGCCCATGCGGACGAGCAGTGGCGCGGTGATCACCACACCCAGCCCGAAACCGGTGACCGACTCCATGAACGGTGTGAGACCGAAGACCAGGAGGAGAATCGCAGGTACCCGGTCATCGCTCGAGCCAATTTCTTCCAACCATCCGGCGATATGGTCGCTGGCGCCGGTGCCGGACAGCGCGGTGGCCAACGTGACGCCCCCGAGGAGGATCAGAGCGACCTCGAGGACCGTTGGTCCGAGCTGGGTGGCGGCGGTGATGATCTCGTCGTCGTCGGGCATGTAGACAGTCGCCGCCGCGATCACCGCACTGATCAGCCCGGCCGTCCCCGCCCGGATGGAGGGAACCCGCAGTGCAAGCAGTGCCAGCACCACGGCGATCGGCGCGAGTGCAGCACCGGTGTGGACGACCTCGCTCACCGCCCCAGCCTATTGTTGGCTCGAGCACGAGCTTGACGGCACTGGCTTGACGGCGGGGGAGCAGCTCGGATCCCAGGCACGGGCAGCCTGTCAGTGATCAGGACTATCAACGGCCAGACGTGGCTTCAATCGATCTGGCGCCGGAACGTCGCCCCGCTGTAGCTCGGCGGCGAGGTGCTCAGCGTACGAGATCAACCCGGGCGCATCGATCCCGTACGGGGCCGGAGCGGGGTTGAACCCGATACGCTCCGCGGCGCGCTCGAGCAGCGTCAACGCGCCCTTGATGTTGCCCCGCTGAACGTGAGTGATGCCGACAGCCAATTGGGCTAGGCCCTGCCAGAGCGTGCGTTCGGTGCCGGGGCAGCTCTTCCATGCCCCTTCGAGCACTTCGTGCGCATTGAAGGCGAGACCCTGATCTAGCAGCTCCTGCGCCCATTCCAAGGACTCGTAGGGCGTGAGTTCCAGATCATCGGGAATGCGCTCGACCCCGGGACTTCCTGGCGGGAGCGGGCGGCCCAGTTCGTCCCTCGGGCGCGAATTGCGCGCGCGCCCTTCAGCGTCACGATCTCGCTGCCTGCTGTCCGAGGTGTGCATGCGGCCATCCTCCCATCCGTCGCCGATGTCGCGCGCAAGCACGGAATAGGGAGCTCACGCATTCGGCCGGCTCCTTTTGTTCCTGACGGCAGTACCTTACGGTTTCGTCTATGGAAACGAGGGGGACCGGGGAAGTGGGGATCTCTCCGCGCGAGGCGAAGGCGGCGCTCCAGGCGGTCTTGGAACTGTCCGAGTCGGTGTCGTGGGTGCCTCGCCGGTGGCCGGCTGTGGTGCTGGGCATGGTGTACGCGTTTACGGGCACGGTCGCCGTATGGGAGCGATATCCATGGTTCGTGGCCGGTCTAGCGGTACTCGGCGTTCTTCTCCTGGCGCTTCGCCGACTGTTGTTCAACCCGCTCGTGCGGGTGCGCCCATGGCAGCATTTGGACAAGCTGGCGGCGACCGGTGCATGGGGGCCGGCCTTGTGGGCCATGTGGATTCCGGTGGCCTCGCTCGTCTCGGACCTGCCGACGTGGGTGGGTCCCGTGGTGGGGACCCTGGCCGGGATTCATACCTATTGGATATTGCGGCAGCTCGGTGATCGCCGGTGACCGCGGGGATCGATCCGGTCATCCGTCCGATCGACCGCCTGAGTATCTGTACTGTTTTGGATTCGGCTGGGGCGACGGAGGATGAGCGACGAGCCGACACGGAGATGAAGTTCGGTGTCCTTCGTGACCTCATCGGGCTCAGCGACGCCGCCCTGACCAAGCAGCTCGGAGTGCTGGAAACTCACGGGTACGTACGCCGGGTTCGGGAGTACGGATCCACCCGTGCCAAGGACAAAGTGTGGGTGTCGTTGACTGCTTCTGGGCACCGTGCGTTGCGTGCACATCTGGCCGCCCTTCGGCAGATCGCGGACACGGTCCATGAGATCTGACATAGCGATCACGTCCTTTCGCCACTGCCCACATTCATCCCGTTCTTCTCCACGGCGCTGATAGTCGCCCGAGCAGAACGGTGATCGCTCCAGTCGCGACCACAACGCCCGCCGGTGTGAGTATGCCGGGCCAGAAAATGACCGGCTCGTCTTGCTCGCGGAGGGACAAGGGTAAAAAGGCGACGGTAATCAGTAGGCTCACGACGGTCAAGACGAGCAATGGCCTGAGTGAACGCTCCCAGAAAACCACACTGGTTGTGGTGGCCGTTATTAAAACAATCGCTACAAGGGTCACGATCGCGTAGAGACCATACAAGCTATCGGAGACATCTCGGGACAATGCGATATTTGAAATGCCCACTACGCATGCCAAAGGGAGTGCTGTTCCATAACCGGCAAGCAGAGTTCGGTTCCGATTGTGCAAAACTGCGCTAACAGCCCTCAATCTTCTCCCAGCCGATCCGCAGATTCGTTCGGCCCCTTTTTCTAGTTTGTCACTTGTCCTCTGCTTCTGCTGCGGTCAATGGCATGGCGATATCTTCAAGGTTGGCGCGCTCGGATTTAACGCCGAAGAAGACCTCGACCAGTCCGGCCAGAGCCATGACGGCGGCGCCGACGAAGAAGGCGATTGAGACCAGACCGCGGTCGCCGGATTCGATGAGGTTACCGAAGAGCAGGGGACCGCTAATCCCACCGACAGCGGTGCCGATGGCGTAGAAGAACGCGATCGCGAGGGCACGGGTTTCCATCGGGAAGATTTCACTGACCGTGAGATAGGCCGCGCTCGCTCCGGCGGAGGCAACGAAGAAGGTCGCCATCAAGAGCGCCATGAACAGCCAAAGATTTTCCGAGCCGGAGAGCATCACGATGGCCAGTATTGCTGCCAGCACTGCGGACCCGACGTAGGTGCCGGTGATCATGGGTTTACGGCCGACGGAGTCAAAGAAGTGACCCAAGAGCACAGGGCCGGCAAAGTTAGATATTGCCCACAGTGCGATGAAGTACGGGGTCGCACCGGATGCGACGTCGAAAAACCCGTTAAGAAGAGTGCCGAGGTTAAAGGTGACGCCGTTGTAGAGGAAGGCCTGCCCGACGAATAATGAGAACCCGAGGATCGCCCGCTTGGGGTACAGCTTGAAGGCGACCTTGGCGATCTCGCGGAAGGGGATGGCCTTGCGCTGACGGATGGTCAGCGAATCCTCCGGCTCAGGAAGGTGCTCCCCGGTTTCCTGTTCCACCGATTTCTCGATGCCTGAAACGATGCGTTCCGCCTCGTCTTCCTGACCGTGGATGAACAACCAGCGGGGGCTTTCGGGGACGTTTCGCCGGACAAAGAGTACGAAGATGCCCAGCACGGCGCCGAGGCCGAACGCGAGACGCCAGCCGAAGTCGATGGCGAAGATGTCGGTGTTGAGCAGCAAGACCGCACCGAGCCCGCCGAGTGCGGCCCCCAGCCAGTACGAGCCGTTGATGATCAGGTCAACGCGACCTCGGACGCGAGCGGGGATCAGTTCGTCGATCGCCGAGTTGATGGCTGCATACTCTCCGCCGATGCCCGCGCCGGTAAAGAAGCGGGCCAGATAGAAAAACCAGGGCGCAAAGGCGAACGCGGTGGCCACTGTGGCGATGAGGTACACGGCCAGCGTGAGAATAAACAGTTTTTTGCGTCCGAAGCGATCGGTGAGTTGTCCGAAGAACAAGGCACCCAGACAGGCGCCAACGATGTAGATCGCTCCGGCCAAACCGATCTGGGCGGCGTTAATCTCGATGCCGGATCCGGCCTCGGTCAGACGGGAGGCGACGCTGCCGACCATCGTGACCTCGAGGCCGTCCAGGACCCAGACGCCGCCCAGTCCGAGGACCACCCGCCAATGGAATTTAGACCACGGCAATCGGTCCAGTCGCGACGGCACCTGCGTTGTGATAGTGCCCAACTGCACGCTTCCTGAGCTCATGATGACCTCTTCTCGTCCGGAAACTTGAGCTTGCGCCACAGCCGGAGCGGCAGTAGCCCGATCAGAGGGGCCCTTCTCCCCATGTCATTGGAGTCACGCCGATCAAACGCTTCCGCAAACCGTTTTGCTTCTTCGGCGCTTGGATATGTCTTCTCACCGCCGATATCGCAGCCGCGGCTGCACGTCCACCGCATAATGGCGCCGTCCGCGGTAAAGCGGTAGTCGTGCCCGAACACCACACACCCCAGCGGACGGGTGCCGGGGGAGGACTCCGACAATTCACGCATGTGTCGTCTCCTTACTGGATTCCCCCACGATAAGACCCCAATCCAGTTTCGCAACCGCTCTGCTGGCGCGAATTCGTATCGGATCTTCCGACTACGGGGCGAGTAGGGCGCTCCGCCTTGATCAGCTGGCTGGCTCTGCCCACGGCCAAACCTGGGACAATGATCTTATGGTCGTTAATCTCGCTCCGAATGTACTGTCCTGGGCGTCAGCCATCGACGAGAGAACCGTCGATCAAGCGGTGGCCCTCGCGCGATTACCGATTATCTACCCCCATATCGCCTTGATGCCGGACGCACATGCGGGGAAAGGGTCCGCGGTAGGCACTGTTATCCCGACCGTCGGGGCGGTGATCCCCGCCGCTGTCGGAGTGGATATCGGCTGCGGGATGGTGGCCGCCCGCACTCGGTACACACAGGCCGACCTCCACCGCATAGATCTCGTGGAATTGCGTGACCGGGTCGAGAGCGCGATACCGCTGTCTCCCGGGAACTACAACCGAGCCGTGCACTACAGCCACACACGTGCCCGGGTTCACGAGCTTGAGGCCCTTGCCTCAGCGAATCACGTCGACTTGACCCATTCGCCGAAGTGGCGAGAGCAGCTCGGGAGCCTGGGCGGCGGGAACCACTTCATCGAGCTCTGTCTCGACGAGTCCGGGGCGGTGTGGTGCTTCCTGCATTCCGGAAGCCGCGGTGTGGGCAACAAGATCGCCCAGAAGCACATCAAGATCGCCCAGTCCCAGTGCGCGCAGCAGGGGATCCGACTCGAGGACCGTGACCATGCGTACCTCGAGCAGGGCACCGCGGAGTTCACGCAATACCTCGCGGAATTGCGGTGGGCACAGCGGTTCGCCCGCCTTAACCGCGACGAGATGATGGATCGTTTCCTCGTTCAGCTGGCTCGGCTTTTCGGCGACCACGACGCAGGCGAAGCCGAACGCGTCAACTGCCACCACAACTACACCGAGCGTGTCGAACTCGACAGCAGGGAAGTGTGGCTCACCCGCAAGGGGGCGATCGATGCCACCCGCGGGCGAATGGGGTGCATCCCGGGTTCGATGGGGACGCGCTCATACATCGTCCGCGGAAAAGGAAATGCCGCCGGACTGTTCTCCGCACCGCACGGTGCCGGCCGGCGGATGTCACGCACCCAAGCCAAGAAGCGATACACCGCAGCCGACCTCGACAAGTCCATGGAGGGGATCGTCTACCGGCCCGGCGATGCGTGGGTCGACGAGATCCCGGCCGCCTATAAAGATATCGATCAGGTGATGGGCGACGCCGCCGACCTCGTAGAGATCGTGCACACCCTTCGGCAGGTCATGAACCTCAAGGGGACGTGACTTTCGCGACCGGTGGAAGAGTCGGCGGTGGCCTCAGTGCCGTCGCATCGGCGCGGGGCGGATGCTGGCCGGGCACCACACGTAACACGTAGGGGTTTACTTTACATAATGTAGATTATCGGCACTTGGGGAACGTGCAGCGCGCAGGGTGCAGGATCCAATGGTGCGTTTCGTTCCGGACATCTGGCATCGCTCGGGCGCCGAGTGGATTCTCCGGGCGCGTACCGCCGATGACCGCTAGCGCCCACCCGTTGGGATTGTGCATCGGATTGCAGTAATCGACGGCATCGTCGATGTGCGTGGACGCACGCTGCACGCTGCATTGTGGGCATCGGATCGGATCGGATCGGATCCGATCGTTGCGGCGTGATGTGCCGAGCCGTCCGCCGCCGACAGGCCCCGGGGTGTCGCTACCCGACCGCCGGAAGCCCCACCGCATAACGTCACCGTGACGTTATGAGGTGGGGCGGGAAGCTGTTGCCGAATCAGTTCCGGCGCGATCGAAGCTGGCGCCAAGCGCCGGTGGTCGAAAGTGCCCATGCCACGAGTGCGGGCTGAAAGAACAATCGGATGAGTCGGGCTCGATCGGAGTCCAGGCCGAAGGCGTCTGTGCCCGTGACGTACTGTGAGATGTTCCCTGGGAAGATCGCGACGAAGAACGCCGCCGTCACACCACCCACAGCGGGCCTGATTCGGGCCGGCGCCAGGATCAACGACGTTCCGAGCGCCAATTCGACGACGCCGGAGCTCACCACAACGAAGTCCGTATCGAGCGGAACCCAGGTGGGTACCTGTGCTTGGAACTCCTCGCGTCGGTTGGTCAGGTGGCCGGTGCCCGCAGTGATTAGCGCCGCGCCGAGGAGGGCCCTGCCGAGATGGCGGGCGGTCTCGCCCGCCCGCTTTCTGCGCGTCGAGGGCGTGTGGTCTCCGGAGGCCGATAGATGCTGTGGTGGTGTCTTCATGGCATAAGCATTGCGCACAACTTGATTGTGCGCAACTGGAATCTGCGTAATACTTGGGCTATGGACTCTGAACTCCGTCTGGACCACCAGGTCTGCTTTGCGCTCTACGCCGCTTCCCGGGCGTCCACCTCCGCATACCGCCAGGCCCTATCCTCGGTGGGATTGACCTACCCGCAATACCTCGCTCTGCTCGCCCTGTGGGAAGAGGACGGGTTGACGATCCGCCAACTAGGAGAGCAGCTCCTCCTCGATTCGGGGACCCTCTCCCCCCTTGTGGCGCGGATGGAGTCCGCCGGGCTGGTCGCCCGGTCCCGCTCGACGGACGACGGACGTAGCGTCCGTATCCATCTGACCGAGGCCGGTCGCGACCTGCGAGAGCAGGCGGAAAGTATCCAGTGTTCGTTACTGGACAGGCTGACTCTGCCAGCAGAGGATCTTGTCCGGCTCCGTACACTCGCGCAGCAGTTCGTGGCGTCACTCGACGGTGCCGAGCAAGCGACGGCCTAGGCCTGGTCGTACCCGCGCGTTACTTATTCCTGCGTCCGCTGGTCTTCGAGCTGACGGCGGTAGACCGCGGTCAACTCGTCGATGTAAGTGCGGTCCCAGCGGGGCGTGATGTGCTTGCTGCAATTAGCGTCGGCCGCGACCAGATCCACCACGAACACGCGCTCCACCCGGCCGGTGTACTGCTTCTCCCCCATCTTTCTGAGTTCATCCACGAGTCCGGGATCGGAAGCGGGCTCGATAATCCGAGCGTGGCCGAATACCTTGAGGCGGGTTCTTGTGGGGTAGTCCACGAAAAACAGGCACACGCGATCGTTGTGGTCCACGTTCCCGGTGGAGACGTACTGCCTGTTGCCGGGGAAATCGGCCCATGCCAGCCTCGTTGGGCTCGACACGTGCACGAAGCCGGCCGGACCCCCGCGATGTTGCACGTACGGCCATCCGGACTCGGTGACGCTGGAGAGAAAGAAATGGTCTGCACGCCGAATCAGTGCGATATCCGTGGTCTCCAATTCGAAGTCGCCCAACTCGCGAGGGTGGTTCACGCCCACAGTTTCCTGCCGGGCGCGGGCGGCCATACCGTACGCGATCTCCGGGTACTGGTTAACAGCCATCCGTCAACATTAATCGACGCCTAGTCGACTCCCCCGTCGAGTGGCGTCGATGTACCGCGACAGGTGCTGGCCGGTTACCGTCGCAGCGTCAGCGACCAATTGAGCGGGCGTCCCCTCGAACACCACCCGGCCGCCGTCGTGGCCGGCCCCCGGCCCGAGATCGATAATCCAGTCCGCGTGCGCCATCACCGCCTGGTGGTGCTCGATCACGATCACCGACTTCCCGGAGTCCACCAGTCGATCGAGCATCGTCATCAGGTTCGCCACGTCGGCGAGGTGGAGGCCCGTCGTCGGTTCGTCGAGGACGTAGACCTCGGCCTTCTCTGCCATCTGTGCGGCCAGCTTGAGTCTCTGGCGCTCGCCGCCGGACAGCGTGGTCAGCGGCTGGCCGAGACGAACGTAACCCAATCCCACGTCGAGTAGCCTGACCAGAATCTTATGCGCGGCCGGGATCGTCGCCTCTGACGCGCAGAAGAATTCCTCCGCCGCCGCGACGGACATCTCAAAAACCTCGCTGATGTTCAGGCCGCCGAATCTGAACTGCAGAACCTCCGCTTGGAACCGCCTCCCCTCGCACTCGTCACAGGTGGTGGAGACTCCGGCCATCATGCCCAGGTCGGTGTAGATCACGCCCGAGCCCTTGCACGTAGGGCATGCGCCCTCGGAGTTCGGGCTGAACATGGCCGGCTTGACGCCGTTGGCCTTGGCGAATGCTCTACGAATGGGCTCGAGAAGGCCGGTGTAGGTCGCAGGATTACTCCGGCGCGAGCCACGGATGGCCGTCTGGTCAATTGCCGCCACGCCGTCCCGTGGAGACACCGAACCGTGGATCAGTGAGCTCTTGCCCGATCCGGCCACACCGGTGACCACGCACAGCACGCCGAGGGGGACGTCCACGTCCAGGTTCCGTACGTTGTGGGCGTTGGCGCCTCTCACCTCTATCACGCCGGTAGAGGTGCGGACGGATTCCTTGAGTGATGCCCTGTCTTCGAGGTGTCGACCGGTGACGGTGCTACTAGTGCGAAGGGCATCGACGGTTCCCTCGAAGCAGATCTCGCCGCCCTCGGTGCCAGCTCCCGGGCCGAGATCCACCACATGGTCAGCGATCGCGATCACCTCCGGCTTGTGCTCCACCACCAGAACAGTGTTGCCCTTGTCCCGCAGGCGCAGCAACAGCCGGTTCATGCGCTGAATGTCATGCGGATGCAGCCCGATCGACGGTTCATCGAACACGTACGTCACATCGGTCAGCGCGGAGCCGAGGTGCCGGATCATTTTGACGCGTTGGGACTCGCCACCCGACAGCGTTCCAGCGGAACGGTCCAACGACAGGTATCCGAGCCCGATCTCGACGAACGAATCCAGGGTGTGCTGCAGGGACCTCAGCAGCGGCGCCACGGAGGGGTCGTCGAGGCCGCGCAGCCACTCGGCGAGCTCGGTGATCTGCATAGCGCAGACGTCGGCGATGTTTACCCCGCTGATCCGGGAGGCCCGGGCGCCCTCGTTGAGCCGGCTACCGCCGCAGTCCGGACAGGTAGTGAACACGACGGCCCGCTCGACGAAGGCCCGGATGTGGGGCTGCATCGACTCGATGTCCTTGGAGAGCATCGACTTCTGAATCTTGGGGATGAGGCCTTCGAAGGTCACGTTGATGCCGTCGGCTTTGATTTTAGTGGGCTCGAGACGCAGCAGCATGTGCATCTCATCGTCCGTGAACTGCGCGACCGGCTTGGTCATGTCGAAGAATCCGGACCCTGAGTAGATCCGCCCGTACCACCCGTCCATGGAATAGCCGGGGACCGTGATCGCGCCCTCCGACAGGGATCTGGACCGGTCGACCAGGACGTCCTCGTCGAAGTCAGACACTGTCCCCCGGCCCTCGCAGCGGATACACATGCCGCCGGTGATCGAGAACTCGGCCTTCTGTCGGGTCCCGTCGGCCTTTTTCAGGGTTCCGACGCCGGACGCCGAAGCGACGTTGAACGAGTACGCCCTGGGGCCGCCGATGCTCGGTTGCGCCAGGCGGCTGAAGAGAATGCGCAGCATAGCCCCGGTATCGGTGGCCGTGCCCACCGTAGACCGGGGATCTGAGCCCATCCGCTCCTGATCCACGACGATCGCAGTGGTCAGTCCGCTGAGGACGTCCACCTCCGGTCGCGCGAGTGTGGGCATCAGGCCCTGGAGGAACGCGCTGTACGTCTCGTTGATCATCCGCTGAGACTCGGCGGCGATGGTCGCGAAGACCAACGAGCTCTTCCCGGAACCAGACACGCCGGTGAACACGGTCAGTCGACGCTTCGGTAGCTCCACGTCCACCGATCGGAGATTGTTCTCCCGTGCGCCGAGGACGCGGATGACATCGTGCGTGTCTGCGGTGTGGGTGCTCATCGCTGGTCTCCTCGTCTGCGCGGTACAGCGCAACGGTAGACCGCCGTCGGCGACGTGGCGGGAAGTCGGACTCAGCCGCGGTCCTGTTCCTCCATGGCTTTGGCATGTGCGCCGGCGAACCGCTGGAACTCGTCGTCGTCCCACCCAGGTCTTCCCGTGGCGGATGCCCACCCGTCGAGGATCTGATGGTCGTAGAGATGCCCGTAGCCCTGCGATCCACCGATCGCGTTTCCGAGGTCGGCGGTCACTTGGAAGAAGGTCAGGACCGGCATGTAGATCATGCCGGGGTGCCGGCCCTTCCCTGGCGGCTCCGCTAACCACGCCGGGCGGTTCAGCAGCAGGTCCGGCGTCCACCACACCACCGGGTCCGTCGCGTGCTGGACGTACAGCACGTGCGGCGGGATCCACGGTGTGTCATCGCTTCGGAACTCCGCCGGATCTTCCCAGAACCGCACGAGTAGGCCGTCGGCATACACTGGTTCGGTCACCGGTGTTCCCGGATCGCGTCGATCCACCAGCGAGCGCCAGATGCGGTTGGAGTGAGGCGGGCCCATCCAGAGCACGCCGTCCACGGTAGAGCGGATGTCGCGAATTCCCGAGAATGCGGCCTCCCCGGCCTGAGTTCCCAGGCTTTCGCCGTAGACGTAGACCTTGGGGTGCGGTCGGTCCGGCGGTAACGAGTCACGCCACGAGATCACGGCCTCGATGAGAGATGCGCCCGCGGCCTCGGCCTTTTCGCGATCCGCGAGAAACGAGATCCAGCTCGGCAGGTAGGAATACTGCGTTCCTACAATCGCCACATCGCCGGCGGAGAGTAGCTCGATGGCCTGCGCCGCATTGGGATTGATCCAGCCGGTTCCGGTGGTCGGAGCGATCACGACTGACTCGCGTTCCCACGCCCGGGTGCGGTCGAGCTCGTCCACCACGAGCTGGGACCGCTCGTCGTCGGTGGGGGCCGATTCCAAACCTGCGTAAGCGCGGATGGGTTGGCGGGCCTCCTCCCCCAGGAGCTCGCTCAGCCGGTCCCGGTTGAGCCCGCCCGAGACGAAACGCCGGCCCTGCAATCCGAGCTCCGCGAAGTCCACCAGGGAATCCGGGCTCCCCGAGCGTTCGGGCACTGTCGGCTGGCTCGCGCCCTGCAGGTCCTCATCGTTCTGAACACTGAAGATCCGGTTGGCACCCTCGAAGAACAGTCGCGGGACAACACCCTGGACGATGCCCAGGAGCAGCGCTGAAACCACTACGACCCCGGTGACACGAGCGGTGTACTCCCCTACGTTGAACCGTCGGCGGAGCGATCGGACGAATCGCCGGTACCCGGCCCGGAGAAGGCGCGTCGCCACGACCAGGCCGAGGAAGACGGCCAGGGCCACCCACGGAATGCGCATGTAGTCGGCCCATGGTGGGCGAGGCGATCCCACGAGGTCCGAGACCTGGTCCTGCCAGCGGATCGCGGTGGACGTGGCGGTGATGAGGTATACGACCAGGACATATGGTGCAGAGAGCCGGGCGAACTTCAGCAGTCGGTCGCTCAGCGCCAAGACGTCGGGGTGCAGTCTGATCCTCGGTGCCGCGAAACGTTTCCAGATCGTCCTCACCGCGACGCCGAGTCCGTAGCCCACGGCCATCGCCGCGCCGGTGACGAGGCCCTGGTAGTACCAGGACCGCGGTACCAGGGAGGGCATGAGCGAGACCCAGGCCTGCAGCGCGGCCACGATCAGGCCCGTGACAGACAGGCGCCACTGCTCCCACCACTTGCGAGCAAGCTCGATGGCTCGCGTCATCGGAGTCGTTCGGCCCGGCGGGCGGCCGCGACGAGGTCATCCGACATCCGTTTGAGCTCGGCGGGCTCCTCCCCTTCGGTGATGGCCGTGTTGAGGTCCTCGCAGGCACATCGCAGCTGGAACATCCGGTCCATCAAGTCGGCCGATTCGGACTCTGTGAGTACCACGGTGCCCTCGGGCAACTCCTGCATCCGCAGGGATCGGCGTTGCTCGTAGGCTCGCTGCCGACAGGAGCGGCGGCAGTACCGACGGCGCCGTCCGGTGCCCCCCTCGTTGACAGGACGACCGCACCACGCGCATGAGGCCTCACCCCTCCGGGGCGGGGCCTCGTCGGCTCGGACATCGGATTCCACGCTCGTCAGAGTACCCAGACCGCCCCCGGAGTACCCCGCGACACCGGCTCGTGGGAACATTTCGGGGTTCCCGTGGCGTTGACACTGTTAGGCACCACGCAGCGTCTGCCTTGATCCGCAGGGATCGGCGCAGACGGACACGGCAGAAGGAGTTCGCATGGCAGATCGAGTCCTCAGGGGAAGCCGCCTCGGTGCGGTGAGCTACGAGACCGACCGGGACCACGACCTCGCCCCGCGCCGGCTCGCCCGGTACCAGACGGAGAACGGTGAGGTCTACGAGGTTCCGTTCGCTGACGACGCGGAGATCCCCGGCACCTGGATGTGCAAGAACGGCCAGGAGGGCCAGCTCATTGACGGCCCGGCGGTCGAGGTCAAGAAGGGCAAGCCGCCGCGTACCCACTGGGACATGCTGCTCGAGCGCCGCTCGTTGGAGGAGCTCGAGGAGTTGCTCAAGGAACGGATGGACCTGCTCAAGAAGCGTCGCCGCGCGGGAGCGCGCTGACGCCAGCGTCGGCCCGCCGCCACCCACCACGAGAGAACGCCGCGGCCCCTGTGCAGGGGTGCGGCGTTTTTCGCGTGTCCGCCCGCTCAGTGGACGGGATCAGTACCCGATCGACGCCCGAAGAGAGCCGCGAGTTGTCGTCGACGCTTCTCCCAGCCCCACCGCGCCACGTTCACGGCGGCCTCGCGAAAGATGGACTCGCTCATCTTGGACTGCCCGACCGTGCGTTCGGTGAAAGTGATGGGCACCTCCGTGACCTCACGGTCGTGGCCGAGGAGCCGCCAGGTCATGTCGATCTGGAAGCAGTAGCCCTTGGACTCGATCGCGTCGAGGTCGAGTTCGGCCAGCGCATCCGCCCGGTAGGCCCGGTAGCCCGCAGTGATGTCCTTGATCCCCACGCCCAGCATGATCCGGGAGTAGACGTTGCCGCCACGGGAGATCACATGGCGTTGCCACGGCCAGTTCTCCACGGCGCCGCCGGGGACGTAGCGGGAGCCGATCGCGAGGTCCGCGCCGGCGTCAACGGCGTCCAGCATCGCTGGTAGTCGCTCTGGCGGGTGGCTGCCGTCGGCATCCATCTCCACGATTACGGTGTAGCCGCGTTCGAGGCCCCATCGGAAGCCCGCAATATAGGCGGCCCCCAAGCCCTCTTTACCCTTGCGGTGCAGGACACTGATCCGACCCTGTGGGTCCTCGGCCGCGAGCTGGTCCGCCACCCGGCCGGTGCCGTCGGGACTGTTGTCGTCAGCGATGAGGACGGATACGTCGGGTGCTGACGCGAGTAACCGCTCCACTACGCCGGGCAGGTTGTCGCGCTCGTCGTAGGTCGGGATGATCACCAAGGTGCGCGCGGAAAGCGCGTCGCCAGCAGGTGTCGTCGGGTCGGTCACTTACGTCTCCTCGTGGTCGGTCGCGGGCCGGCGCCGGGTGTGGATCAACGCCCATGCCAGTCCGACGAGTCCGAGTAGACAGCACACCGCCTGCGGGATGCCGCCTAGTCGGGTTGCCACTGTACCGGCCCCACCAACCTCGATTTGCGCCGCCAACACCGCGGGTTCGAAGATCCCGGTCTCCTGCTGCACAGTTCCGTCGGACTCGATGATCGCGCTCACCCCACTGGTGGCGGAAATCACGACGGGCACGTGGTGTTCCACAGCCCGCACCCTGGACATGGCCAATTGCTGGTACGTCATGGGAGAGCGGCCGAACGTGGCGTTGTTGGTGGGGACGGTGAGAATCTGCGCGCCTTGGGCGACCGGCACGCGCGCAGCGGAGTCAAAGGCCACCTCGAAGCAGATCGCCACGCCCAGATTCACGCCCCCCGCGTGGACGAGTCCGTCGCCGTCGCCGGGGACGAAGTGTCCGGCGCTGCGCGCGATGGGGAACAGCTTCTCGATCGGCGCGCGCAGGGGTAGCCATTCGCCGAACGGTTGGATGAACCTCTTGTCGTGACGGTCGGTCACAGGGGTGCCGCTGTTACCGTCCCAGACGAGATACGAGTTGGTGGCTTCACGCTCCTGCCCGGTCGGAAGAACGGTTCCCACGAGAATCGGGGCGTCCAGTCGTCGGGAGAGCATGCTGATCTGGGCTCCGGCGAGCCGGTCGGAGATCGGCGAGATGTCGGAGGCGTTCTCGGGCCACAGCACGAGGTCGGGTGGAGCGGCGATGCCGGCGTCCACCTTGTCGGCGAAATCTGCGGTGACCCGCAGGTGGTTGTCCAGGACGGCGCGGCGCTGGGCGTTGAAGTCCAGTCCGAGGCGGGGGACGTTCCCCTGAACCGCCACCATGTTGACGGTCTCGCCGCCGCCCGTGACCTCGTCCGCCTGGCCGTCGCGCGAGGATGCGAGTGCAGCGGAGGCGGCGGTTCCGGCGACGGCGACCACCAGGACTGCGCAAAGCCGGATGACCTGCCGGCCTCCAGAGCGAGTGCGACCGTCGACGATCAGCACCGCGGCGATCCCCAGGGCGGAGCCGATCGCCGCCACCACGAAGCTCAGCAGGGGCACACCTCCGACCCCGGCGAGATCGAGAAACGGCCCGTCGGGCTGCCCGAACGCCAGTCGGCCCCACGGGAAGCCTCCCCATGGCCAGGATGACCGGATCCATTCCCACAGCGACCACCACCCCGCGATGCCGACAGTGGCGCCCACAACTCGCGACCCGGCGCGTACCCCGTGGTCGAGACCGGCGCGCAGGATCACGGTGGCACCGGCGCCGAACGCGGCCAGGTAGAGCGCTTCCACCACAGACAGGCCCCAGGCGGCGTAGGCGCCCACGTAGAGGCCCACCCACGGAACCAGCAACAGGAAGAACACGAGCCCGGCCACGAACCCGAGCAGTGCTCCCGTCCGCGCCCGTGGCGCGGCTCCCCAGAGTGGGGAGAGGACGACGACGAGAAGCGCGATCGCGGGAAGCGCCGTCCACCACAGACCGACCGGAGGGAACGAGATGGCGAGGAGCGCGCCGGCAGCGGCCGCTCCGAGGAGCCGCGTGAGGAGTGGGATCACTACGCGGGGCCGGCGGGCTGGCCGTCCACCACGAGCCCCCGGAGTACGGGGTCCGGGCCGGTGAGGTCGGGCATGGGCGGCACCCCTGAGCGGGGATCGGTCGACCACCGCTGGACGGCGTCATCAGCGGCGACCACCGCGAGTTCGCCGGTTTTCCAGCGGGCGAACGTCGCAGTGGAGCCCGGGGTGAGAGTGCCCTCGGAGCCGTCGCGCGCTCCTGCTGCGCGTCGGGCACCACGGGTGGCGGAGGTGAACGCTGCTCGAGGAGACAGTCCGCGACCACCGGGCACAGAGGTGAGCGCTCGCAGCGACTCCCAGGGTCGGACCTCGTCACCGTTGTGCGACGACGCCGCCAGGGTGACCCCGGAGGCCGCGATGCGCACCAGATCGATGCCGGTGAGGTCGTCGACCAGCGGCCGCAGCACCACCACGGTGCCCACCGCCGCGAGCGCGGCCAGCGTCTGATCGTCGATCACACCGGCGACGCCGACGAGTACTGGCGTGCATCGGGCGACGGCCGGGCCGCCGAGCTCGCGGGCCAGACTGCTCAGCTCGGCCGACACCTCGACGGGATCGGTGCCGGCATGCAGAACCACTCGCTCCCCCGCCCGGACACGGTCGGCGATCCGCTCGGGGCCATGGGGCTCGGGTAGGTCCGCAGGGATCACGCCCCGGGCTGCCATCGCGGTCGCGTCCAGCCCGGCTGCCAGACACTCGACGAACGCGGGCGCCACCCAGTCGCCTTCGAGGTCCACCCGTTCGGCTTCGGGGAAGAGCGCCGGCCCGGGAGCGTCGGATCCCGCCCACGCCACAACGCCGTTCTCGTACGCCAGGGCGGTGGCGTCACGTGAGGCGGGGGTCAGGACACGGCCACCGCTGGCCAGGAAAGCGGTCATGTGCCCGATTATGGCGCACGATCGGGACCCGGCCGGTCCGGGGTGAGCCGGCCCCTCACCCGGTGCGCCGGGACACGCCTAGGCTGAGACCCCATGAACAGCGCGCACCCTCACGACGACTCCACCCGCGGGCAGGGCGCAGTACACGTCCCCGGAGGTCGATTGCTCCCGGATCACTGGACCGGCCTGGCCGCACTGGCCTCCGCGCATCGTGCCGATATCCAGATCACGCCCCGGGGCGGGATGCGGATCTCCAGAGACGGCGGCGCCGCCGTACCTGCCGCAGAATTCGCCGCTGCGGGTCTTCCCGCAGGCCTTGCCGATCCACGCGCCCGCGACATCCTCGCCTCGCCCATGGCTGGTCGACTCCCCGGGCATCACGATCTTGCCGATCTGCCCGAAAGGCTCGCCTCGGCGCTCCTGGAACACGCCTCCGAAACCGGCCGGGGAAGCGACGTCCTGTTCGGTCTCGACGACGGTTCCGGCGACGTTCTCGCGCACTCCCCGGACCTGGCGGCGGCGGTGGCATCCTCGGAGCACGTACGGATCCACGTGGCTGGGCGGGACGTGGGATTCCTGGCTCCGGCGGAGGATGCGGCGACCGTGCTCGTCGAGGTGGCGATAGAATTCTGGACAGAGTCCTACGGGGGTGAGAGGATGCCGGTTTCGGGGCGGATGCACGACGTCGTCGTCGACCTACTGGGCTCACACCCGTTGACCGCGTCTGCCTTCTCGGATGCCGGCAGCACTACGTCTGTAGACGAGCGACCGGTCGAGGCGCCACGCGTCGGGTGGGTGGACACATCCGATGGACTGGTGAGTCTGTTAGCGGTGGTCCCTCACGGGCTCGTACCCGCGCGACTCGCCGAGTTTTTGGGCGCGATCGAACGTCCGAGCACCATTTCGGCGGACAGGGTGATCGGACTCCACGAACTCACTGAGGGCATGGCCGAACAAGTGGTCCGCGTGCTGGCACCCATGGGGATGATTTTCGACGTCGACTCGCCGTGGGCCACAGGCTCAGCGTGAACCGAAACGTCCCACCAACCAGCGGGCGGCCTCGTCGACGGAGTGCACCGTGTCCGGAGCCTCCGGGGAGCCAGGTCGCTCGACCATCACCACGGGGATGTGCAGGTCCCGCGCGGCCTCAAGTTTGGCCTCGGAGCTCTCTCCTCCGCTGTTGCGAGTGACCAGCACATCGATCCGGTGGCGCGACATCAGGGTCCGCTCGGATTCCACACCGAACGGACCCCGGTCCAGCACCAGGAGGTAGCGGTGCGGGAGTCGTCCCGGAGGCGGTTCGGCGCAGCGGATCAGGTAGGAGCCGCGGGCATCGTCGGCGAACGCGGTGGCTCCCAGCTTTCCCACTGTCAGCATCGGTCGGCGAAAACGCCCGCTCACCTCGGACGCCGCGGCGCCCATATCCGGTACATGGATCCACTGGTCGCCATCCTGCGCCGTCCACGGGGGGCGGTGCAGGCGCAGCAGCGGTATTCCGGCGGCGCGGCTGGCGTCGATCGCCGACCCGGAGATCTCCGTAGCGAACGGGTCGGTTGCGTCGATCACCGCGCTCACGGCGTTCTCTCGCACCCAGCGTGCGAGTCCTTGGGTGCCACCGAACTCGCCGATACGCACTTCGCCCCGTGGCAGCCGCGGACGCGAGACCTTCCCGGCGAGCGAGGTGACCACGTCGAGCCCGGCGGTCACCAGGAGATCGGCCAACCTGCGCGCCTCACCGGTGCCACCCAGTATGAGGATGAGGCCGGGAGTCTCGGTGGAGGACGCCCGCTGCGAGACGGCGCGACTCGCGGCGGTCGGGGGTTGAGCCGGGGGCTGACTCGGTGACTCCGGCGCGGCGGGGGCGGGGATACCCGGGACGAGTTCCCAGTCGATCTTCTCGGCATCGAGTGCCCGGGTCAGCGTCATCAGGGCTGGATGCTGAGTGGGATCGCCGGGGTACAACTGGACGACCCTGTCCCCGCGCCCTACGGCCGCACGGATGTTTGCCACGGCGTCTTCTGTCGGCATGGCGGTGGTGTCCACCACCAGCGCGGTGGGCGAGCACAGAGCCGTGATCTGCGGCGGGACGGGGCCGTGCTCGTACAGGCACGTGCCGCTGACGGCGATCAGCCGAGATGCACGGACGGTCAGTAGATCGACTGGTCCCGGCCCGACGCCGACCAGGTGGACCTGTGTCGGCTGCGTGCCCGGTGCGGGCGTACTGCTCACCGCGGCATCCGCCGCCAGATCGGCTGGGGTACCGCTCGTGCGACGGCGAACATCACCCGCAGCTGCCACGGGATCCACACGACGCCCGCCCGGCGGTCGAGAATCCGCTCCACCACGGCGTCGGCCACTTGGTCCGGGGTGGATGAGAACGGTGCCGGGTCCATGCCCGTGGTCATCCGTCCGATCACGAATCCGGGTCTGGGGATCACCAGTGTGACGCCTGTTCGGTGGAGGGCGTCGGCCATGCCGGAAGCGAAGCCGTCGAGACCCGCCTTGGCCGAGCCGTAGACGTAGTTGGCGCGTCGGACCCGTTGGCCGGCCACAGAGGAGAACGCCACCAACACGCCGCGGTGGCGGGACTTCATCCGCTCGGCCAGTTCGGTGAGCAGCGCGGCCTGGGCCACGAAATCGGTGTGCAGGATCCGGGCGGCTGCCCTCGCGTCACGTTCGGCCAACTCTTGGTCGCCGAGGATCCCGAACGCCAGTACCGCGATGTCTATCGGCCCGATCCGTAACTCCACGTCGTCCACCACGTGAGCGTGGGAGTCGAGGTCGTCGGCGTCGAAGTCCACCAGTTCCACAGCGACCGCGCCCGCTGCCATCAGTGGGGCTGCAAGAGTCGAGACGTCGCCGCCCGGACGGGCCGCCAGCACGATGGAGCGACCGGGGGCGAGGCGATGGGCGACGGCCAGACCGATCTCACTTCGACCGCCGAACACCACCACGACCTCGCCGCCGGGTGTGGGCTCGGAGGACGGGGTTGCGGGTGTGGACATGCGACCAGTCTCCCACGCACTCTCGCGACTCAGGACGCGACTCTCTGTGGCAGGCTCGTCGGTATGGTCCACACCCTGGCTGACCTCTCGCCCGAGGCACACGAGTTCCTGTCCGAATACCACCTCGGCACGCTCACCACGCTCCGCCCCGACGGGTCACCTCATGTGGTGCCGGTCGGGTTCACTATCGACACCGCGACGGGCCTGTCCAGGGTCATCACCAGGCGGACCTCGCAGAAGGCGCGCAATGCGGGTCGAGGTGGTCGTGCCGCCGTCTCGCACGTGGACGGTGGACGCTGGCTGACGTTTGAGGGGCCGGTGCGGGTGCTCGAGGACGCGGACTCGGTCCGCGAGGCAGAACGTCGGTACGCACTGCGCTACCGCGAACCGCGGCCGAACCCCGCCCGCGTGGTGGTGGCGATCGAGGTGGATCGGGTACTCGGTTCAGCGCGGATGTTCACCGGGGCCTGATAGACCCGCGTGCGTTCCCCGGCGCCTGGTGTGATGGTCAGAGGACGCGCAGTCCCCGCTCGCCGGTATTGAGATCGCGGCGCCCGTCGGCGGTCACGGCAACGATGTCCTCCAGTCGCGCGCCCCACGACCCCGAGGTGTAGACGCCGGGCTCGACAGAGAAGGTCATCCCCTCTGCCAGGACGGTATCGGCGCCCGGCGCAACGAATGGTGGGTCGTGCAGGCCCAGCCCGATGCCGTGCCCGGTGCGGTGGATGAACAACTCCCCCAGGCCGGCGGCGGCGAGATGCTCGCGTGCGGCTGCGTCGACCTCCCCGATGGCGATTCCGGGCCGGATCACCTCGCGGGCCAGGCGCTGAGCCTCCTGCAGTGTCGCGTACGTTTCGGCGACCTCGGTGCTCGGCTCACCCATCGAGTAGGTGCGCGTGCAGTCGGAGTGGTACCCGCTGATCATCGGGCCGCCGATGTCAACCACCACGATGTCACCGTCGGCGACCACCCGCTCTGAGACGCCGTGGTGCGGATCCGCGCCGTTGGGCCCGGACCCGACGATCACGAACTCCGCATGAGTGAGCCCTTCCGCTTCTATCGCGGCGGTGATGAGTTCGCCGACCTCAGCCTCGGTCCTGCCCACCTGTAGGAACTCGCCCATCCGCGCGTGAACCGCGTCGATGCGGCGGGCGGCCTCCGCGAGCTCGTCGACCTCGCCCGGGGTCTTGACCGCGCGCACGTGGTCGATCACCTCGGAAGCCAGGACCACCTCGCCGTCAACGCTCTGTTGGAGCGGGACCAGGTGCAACGCCGGCAGGGCGGCGGAGACGGCGACCCGCCCCGAGACCCGACCGGCAACCAGCGGCACGGGGTCGGTGCCGTCGGACCACGCGTGGATCCGCGCACCCACCAGCTCGGCTGCTCTGCGAGTGACGTCGGTCAGTTCCAACGACGGCAGAACGAGCAGCGGCTCTCCCCCGTCGGCCGGCACCACCAGTGCGGTGAGCCGCTCGTGCGAGTCCATCCGCTCACCGGTGAGGTAGGACATGTCCTCGCCGGAGTATGCCACCACGTGATCGACGCCGAGTTCGCGCGCGCGCTCCCGGACTGTGGCCAGTCGCTGCTGATGGATGCCGGTGTCGCTGGTGTTCATGTATTCCACACTAGGCCCCGCGGAGACTAGCCTGGCGAGGTACTCGTTCATGACCCCCGACCCCGGAGGAGCTGCGATGCCCCAGGGCCCACTCATGGTTCTCGATAGTGCGGGCCTGTGGTTCCGTGCCTTCCACTCCGTGCCGGAAAAGATTACTGGACCCGACGGTGCGCCGGCCAACGCGGTGCGAGGCTTCTGCGACATGGTCGCAGTGCTGGTCGAGGAGTACTCGCCCACTGGACTCGTGGCGGCGTTGGACCGTGACTGGCGCCCCGGCTGGAGGGTGGCGTCGCTGCCCTCGTACAAGGCACATCGGGTCAACGACGACGGCGAGGAGGATGCTCCCGACTCGCTCGGTCCGCAGGTCAATGCGTTGCGGGAGATACTGGGCGCGGCGGGCATCACCCAGGCTTGGGCGGAGGACGCGGAGGCTGACGACGTGCTTGCGGAACTGGCGTCTGGCGAGCGCGAGGTGCTGGTGGTGACCGGCGACCGCGACCTGTTCCAGCTCGCCTCCGAATCCACCACCGTCGTCTACGTAGGCGCCGGGATGCGCAAGCGGCTGGCTTACACGCCGCAGGCGGTGGCCGAGCGGTTCGACCTACCCGTCGGTTCCGACGCTCGCGTGTACGCGGACTACGCGGTGCTGGTCGGCGACGCCTCGGACGGTCTTCCCGGGGTCTCGGGCATCGGGGCGAAGACGGCTGCAACCCTGCTGCGCGAGTACGGCGACCTGGACGGCATCGTCGCCGCCGCGGAAGACCCGGACTCGCCCCTGAAGTCGCGTCAACGTACGGCGATCATTGACGGCGCCGACTACTTGACAGCCGCCCGTGGCGTCGTCCGCCTCGGGGGCCACACGTTCGGATTCGAGTTCGACGGGGACCCGGCTGGCGGCCGCGGGCAGGTGGACGAAGCCCGCCTCGAGGCGCTGGGCGAGTCCACGGGGCAGGCCCGGGCGATCGGGCGGCTGGTCGAGGCGACACAGCGGCTGGACCCCGCCTGACTCGCGAGGGGCGGGGCTCGGTACGCGTCAGGTCATGTGGTCCAGAACCACGCCGCGGCGCAGCGACCCGACCGCTGACCTGGCCGTGCGTGCGACCTCCGGTTCAGCCACCTGAGCCACCTGGGCCAGTAGGTCCATCACGAGGCGCGCGGAGCGCACGAAGTCACCGGCGGTGAGTTCCACGCCTTCCTGCCAGGAGGCGGCGAGAATCGAGGCCAGTGCCCCGCCCGAAACCCAGTGGTGCAACACCGGAGCGAGTCCGGGATCCAGATCGGGTGTCGAGGGAAGCCGGTGTGCCTGCTCGACGCCGGCAACGTCGGTCGCGACTCGCTCCGTCTCGTCGAGAGCCGCCCGCAGGGTCTCATCGGACGGTGCGCGGACGGCGGATTCCGAACGAGGGTGCGCCACCACGGTTGCGATTACCGCGGCCAGGCCGGCGGGGTCCAGACCCCGCCATACGCCGCGACGCAGGCACTCGGCCACGAACAGGTCCTGCTCGGTATGGACCCCGGCCAGTAGATTCCCGGCCTCGGTGGCACGCAGCGACCCGTCCGATTCCTCGAGGTAGCCGAGATGCTCGAGCAGCTTCACGATCCGGCGGAACCGGCGCGCCAGGGAGTCGGAGTCCGACTCGACCTCGCCGGTCATGGTGACCACGTCCGCGTGAGCGCGCGCCCATCGCTCGTGTAGCCGGGCGAGTTTGTCGATCCCGGGGGCTTCGTGGAGCGGGTGCTCGCGAAGTGCGCGGCGGGCGGGGGCGATCCGTGGGTCCTTACGAACCGGTTTGGCCTTCGCGTTCTTCATGCGCCCCTTGGCCTTGCCGCGGAGGTGCTCCATCCGCTGAATGAGGGCGCGCTTGGCCCGGCCGTCGAGCTTGCGACGGCCCTTTGGCAGGTCGACACGGCCCACTGGCACGGGAGGCGCGGCGAAATCATTCTGGCGCAGCCACCCGGTCCAGCCGATGTCCGTGAGACAGAGCAGCGCGGGATCGGACTGGATGTCGGTGCGCACCTGCAGCACGGTCGCCACCATCCCGAATCTCTTGCGACCGACGGTGATCACAGAGCCGGCGGTCTGCTTGAGCATTGCCGCTCGAACTGCGGAGAGCCGATCATTCTGGGTCGATTTCTCGGCCTTGCGCTCGATACGGCTGAGTTCGGCCCGCAACGCCATGTAGTCGTCGAGATCGGTGTCTCCCCCGGCCTCCTCGAGCGAGGCGCGCATCCGGTCACGTTCGTCGGCCCGACGCTCGATGGCTCGACTCCGGGACACCAACGTCCGATCGGTTTGGAACTGGGCGAACGAGCGCCCGATGAGTGAGGTCGCCTCCTCCACGCCGCGTTGCTCCACGAGGTTGACTGCCATCGAGTAGTCGGGCGCGAAGGCGCTGTACAGCGGAAACCGCGGGGTGTCGACGAGGGCGGACAACGCGTCAAGGTCCAGATCGGGCTGATCCAGGACGACCGCCGTGCCCTTCGTGTCGATACCGCGGCGTCCGGCGCGCCCGGTGATCTGCGAGTACTCGGCCGCGGTGAGCATCGCATGGGTGTCGCCGTTGAACTTGGTGGTCTTCTCCAGCACGACGGCACGCGCCGGCATATGTATCCCCAGCGCGAGAGTCTCGGTGGCAAAGACCACCTTGATCAGCCCCGCGGAGAACAGTTCTTCCACAACGGTCCGGAACAGGGGAAGCATCCCCGCATGGTGGGCGGCGATACCGCTGACCAGACCTGCGCGGAACGAGGAGTAATCGAGCGCGTCGAGATCATGCTGCGGCACCGCTGCGCAGGCCTCGTCGACGTGGGAGGCGATCCGTCTCGACTCCTCGCCCGTGGTCAGTCGCAACCTCGCCCGGCGCATCTGTGACACCGCGCCGTCACAGCCCGCTCGCGAGAAGACGAAATAGATCGCCGGGAGCAGGTGAGCGTCGTCGAGATGCTCGATGACGTCCTGACGTCGGGCCCACTGTGCGCGGGGACGGGCGGCAACCCTCTCATCGTGATACCCGCCCCTGACACGGCGGCGGTTATCTGCAGCAGCCCGCACGGGGACCAGATCTCCATCGGTGTACAGCATGTGGGCGAGTGGAACCGGACGTCGATCGGAGATGACCACGGCGGTATCCCCGCGGATCTCGGTGATCCAATCCCCCAACTCGTCGGTGTTGCTCAGAGTCGCGGACAGTCCGACGAGCCGGATGGCGGGGTCCAGGGTGAGGATGATCTCCTCCCACACAACTCCGCGCGACCGATCACCCAGGTAGTGGATTTCATCCATCACCACGCAGTCGAGGTCGTGCAGGGCGTAGGTTCCGCCGTAGACCATGTTGCGCAGGACCTCGGTGGTCATCACAACGATCGGGGCGTCCGCGTCGATGGAGTGGTCGCCGGTGAGCAGCCCCACGTTCTCGGTGCCGAACCGCTGACGGAACTGACGGAATTTCTGATTGCTGAGGGCCTTGATGGGGGTCGTGTAGAAGCACCGTCCTCCGCCGGAGAGCGCACGGTGTGCGGCGTACTCGCCCACGAGCGTCTTACCCGAGCCGGTCGGCGCGGACACAAGCAGGTTACGGCCGGCGTCGAGGGCGGCGAAGGACTCGATCTGGAACGGGTCCGGCGTGAATCCCTCGGTGGCGAGAAACGACTCGAGGAGGTCCGCCGGGGAGCCCTGATCAGATGGTGTCGTCATACACGGATCCACCCTCGGTTGGGGCCTGGAGCGGACGGGTACTCCCAGGGCTGTGGGAGACCGTGTCGGTGGAGGCCGAGACGGTGGCCGGGCGGTCGAGGGGGCCGGATCCGCCGACGCCCGTAGAACCGCCGAGTCCCTCCGATGTGCCGAGCGGTGACGCGGTCTCATCGTCGACTTCGAGCCAGTCTGCACGCTTCTTTTTCCGCCGCCGGTCATGCAGGCGGGTGAACTGGATCGAGGCCTCCACGAGTACACACACGGCGACCGCGAGTGCGAGCATCGAGAAGGGGTCCTGCCCGGGTGAGGCGACGGCGGCAAAGACGAAGATGCCCATGATGATTCCCCGCCGGGACCTGGCCAGCACCTCGTAGCTGAGGATGCCCGCCACATTGAGCATGGCGATCAGCAGCGGGATCTCGAAGCTCACTCCGAAGATGAGGATGAGCTGGATGAGGAACGTGAAATACTGCGTGCCGGACAGCGCGGTGGTCTGGACGTTGTCGCCGATCGAGAGGAGGAACTCGAGGGCGTGGACGATCACGATGTAGGCGAGGACCGCGCCACCGATGAAGAGGATCGCTGCAAGGATCGTGAACACGAACCCGTACCGCTTTTCGCTCTTGTGCAGTCCCGGTGTGATGAACGCCCAGAGCTGGTAGAGCCACACCGGGCTGGCGAGCACAATGCCGGCAGTCGCGGAGACTTTGAGCCTGAGCATGAACTGCTCGAAGGGGCCGGTCGCCAGCAGACGGCACTCGTCGCCGGCGTCCCCGAGCTGAAGGCGGGCACCGGGCGGGATGTCGCAGTACGGGCCGGTGAGAATGCCGCCGAGTGACGGGATTCCGAAGAAGCCGGTGCCGTACCACCAGAATCCGAAGCCGAGGGTCACCACGATCGCCGCCACCGCGATCAGTAGGCGGTTGCGCAGCTCATAGATGTGCTCGATCAGTGGCATGGTGCCGTCGGCGTTACGTGGCCTTCGACGGCGTGTGGATCGCAGTCGACCGGCGCCCCCCTTGCGGGTGGCGCCAGTGTCCGCGGAGCCTGTGGACGTCATGGAGTGCGGGGCCTACTGGCCCGGCTGACCCTGACCGCCGTTGAACGGGGCGGTGGGGTCGGAGTGCTGCTGGGGCGGACCGGGCTGCTGCGGGGCCTGAGGCGACGGAGACGGAGCCGGCTGCTGCGGGGCCTGTGGGAAATTCTGGGGTTGAGCCGGCGGCTGACTCTGCGGCTGCGTGTACTGCTGGGCCTGCGGCTGCACGAATTGAGCCGCGTCGGTCTGGCCCCCCTGCGTGATGGCCTGGGGATCCTGGGGCTCCCCCGCCTTGTCGTCGTTCTGCATCTCCTTCATCTCGGACTTGAAGATGCGCATCGACCGCCCGAGGCCTCGGGCTGCGTCCGGGAGCTTCTTCGAACCGAAGAGTAGGAGCACCACCGCGAGGACGATAAGCCAGTGCCAGATGCTCAGCGCACCCATGTCAACCTCCGTTTGTTTGACAACATGTCCATGCTAACGCACCCCGGTTGAGATGCCTCCTCGCGGGAGTGGTCGATATAGATGGTGACCTGCTAATTCACGTCTATTTCATGGTCTTAGGTGGGGTCGCCGCCAACACCGTACGCGGTCAGTCCATGAGAAGCGCGGGACGCGACTTCCGCGGTCAGTTCCGGGTCGGTGGGCGTCACCACGTCGGCGTGCCCGAGCAGGAAGCGCAGCAACCACGCGCGATCGTGGTATCCGATCTCCACATCCAGATCTCCGTCAGGGCGGCGGACGACGGAACGGAACCGGAATTCGTCGATGAACCAGGCAGCACTGGCCGGGACCTTGGCCGGTTCCACCCGGATGTCGCTGTCGCCGTCGTCCTCGGGTTCGGGCCCCAGCGCACGGCGTGGGCCTACGTCTTCGACTCCTTCCATCCGGTCGGTACGGAACATGCGCCATTGGCCGGACCCGCGATCCACGCCGTGGACATACGAGTGGCCGTCGGACAGAGACAGGCGGGCCGGGTCGACCACACGTGTGGTCGAGGTGTCCGAGCTGGCCGAGTGGTAGACGAACCGCAGCGCGCGACCGTCGTGCACAGCGGTGCGCACCAGGTCGGCATCCGGATCGGACACCACTGATCGTGACTCGGGGTTGCCGTCGATCCCGGCGTCGGTGCCGGCGGCGGTACGAAGCGTACGCAGGAGGTTGCGCAGCGCCTGCTGGTCCACCACCTCCGGCTGCCCGAGAAACACCGCCAGTCCGGTCTCCAGGGTCACGGCCTCCGCGGCGGTGAGCCGGACCGGGCGGTCGATGCCTGCGGTGAAGGTCACCTCGACCATCTCGGCGTCGTCCAGGTCCTCTGAAGAGAACGCGAGGTCGATGAGATCACCGGGGCCGTAACCGGGCAGTCCACACGACCACAGTTGCCAGAGGGCCGAACGGAGCTGCTTCTCGGTCATACCGAGATCTCTGGCGGCCTCGGTCACCGGCACGGGCCCGCGACTGTGGAAGTAGGGCACCACGCTCAGCAGCATGGCCAGGGGAACGGAACGTGGGCTCATCAGACGGACTCCTCGGCCGCGGTGAGGATCGATACGACTCGCACCCTCAGGTCGGCGGGGCGCAAAGCCACCGCGTCCGCGCCCTGCGACGCGACGAGCGACGACAATTCGGCCAGCGGCGCGGAGATACCGAGATCGGTGCCCGAGCGTCCGAAACGCTCGACAGGCGAGTGCGACCGTGCCATCGCCCGCAGTTCCGCAGCACGACCGTCGGCAGCCCACACCGTGGCCTCGACTAGGGGATTCAACCGGGAAACGGCGTCGTCGAGGAGCGCCAGCACCTGGGTGGTGGGCGGAACTGGCACGGTGCGGCGGGCCTGGTCGAGCCGCACGTCCGAGACGCGCACGAGGCGGAACGTTCGCGGTTGACCGCGGTCCAGGTCGTGACCGACCAGGTACCAGTGGCCGTGGCGGGAGCCCGTCCACCACGGCTCGACCCGCCGGGAGGTGGACTCCGAGGCACCGGCCTGGGTATGGGAGAAGGTCACCACCACGCCCTCGGCGAGGGCTTCCGCGACAAGGGCCGCGGTGGCGAGCTCGGCGGGGTCCTGGACCGTCACGGTAGCTCCTGCGTCGTGGACGGGATCGATTCCGGCCGCGGTGAGTTTGGCCAGTGCTCCGCCGGCTCTCGCGGCACGCTCGCCCTCGCGCCAGACTTCGGAGGCCACCGCGAGGACGCCGGCCTGCTCCGGGGTCAGCGTGATCTCCGGCAGCTCGTACCCGTGCGCCGGGATGCGGTACCCGGCAGGCGAGCCCGGTGCGAGCGAGGCGCCCTGCTCGAGCGGGACCCCAACGTCCCGGAGCTCACGCTTGTCGCGCTCGAACATCCGCAGGAAGGCTGCTTCGTTCTCACAGTCGTCGTAGCCCTGCACCATCCGGCTGATCTCGCCGGCCGATAGGTAAGCGTTGGTCGACCGCAGGCAGATGACGAGGTTGACCAGTCGCTGTGACTTCGAGGTGGACACGTCGAGGAACGCTATCGCCCGAGCGCTGCGATGAGGTCGTCGACACGCTGATCCTCGTGGGCGAACGGGTCGGTCAGGGCTACAGTGGGCAACGTCCCGTCGGAGACTTTCAGATGCACCCAGTCCACGGTGTGATCGCGCCCTGATTCGCGTGCCGCGTTGATGAATCGGCCGCGGAGCGCCGCACGGGTGGTGGCCGGAGCTTCGGTACGGGCTCGTTCGACCTCGGTGTCGTCCACGACGCGCGAGACGAGGCCCCGTCGCTCGAGGACCGAGTGCAACCCACGACCCGGCCGGATGTCGTGATAGGTCAGGTCGAGCTGCGCGAGCCTGGGGTGATCGAGATCGACACCGGTTTTCGCCTGCACCTGCCGCATGAGTCGGAGTTTGGCGGCCCAGTCGATGTCTGCGGCGATCGAATCGTGGTCGCCCGACTCGACCGCGTCGAGAACGCGCTCCCACAGCGCGACACAGTGCTCGACGGTCGAGCGGTCGTCGCGCTCCCACCCGCCTGCCGCGAGATAGCGGTGGACCGCGGCGAGGAACTCCCGCTGGATCTCCAGGGCTGTCATGGCGGTGCCGTCTGCCAGAGTCACCGGTCGGGTACCGGTGAGGTCGCGGCTGATCTCGCGGATCGCCCGAACCGGGTGCGCCACCGCCATTGGCCGCAGCTCGATTCCCGCCTCGAGCATCTCCAGCACGAGCCTGGTACTGGCGATCTTGAGCAGCGTCGTGGTCTCGATCATGTTGGAGTCGCCCACGATCACGTGCATGCGCCGGAATCTCGTGGAATCCGCGTGCGGCTCGTCGCGTGTGTTGATGAGCGGCCGGGATCGCGTGGTGGCGGAGGAGACGCCGTCCCACATATGTTCAGCCCGCTGCGAGAAGCAGAACGTAGGTCCTTCGATCTCACCGAGTCCGACCCCGGCCGGTGTCCCGGGCATGATCTTGCCCGCACCGCAGATCAACTGGCGACTCACGAGGAAAGGCAGCAGGGTCGTGGCGATGCTGCGCACCTGCGTGGACCTGTCCAGCAGGTAGTTCTCGTGGCAACCATAGGAGTTGCCGACACTGTCGGTGTTGTTCTTGAACAGGTAGACCTTCGCGTTGATCCCCTCGGCGGCGAGGGACCGCTCCGCATCGAGTGCCAGATCGTCCACGATCCGCTCCCCGGCCCTGTCGTGCGCGACCAATTGCCGGAGGCCGTCGCATTCGGCGGTCGCGTACTCGGGGTGTGATCCCACGTCGAGGTAGAGGCGGGAGCCGTTCCCGAGGAACACGTTGGAACTACGCCAGCGCTCGACCACGGGCCGGAACAGGTAGCGGGCGATCTCGTCGGCACCGAGAGAGCGTCCACCCTCCACGCCGACGCTCGTGATCCCGAACTCCGTCTCGATACCGACGATGCGACGGATCATGACGGTCTACTGCCCGCCCTTCTGGACGTAGGACTTCACGAACTCCTCGGCATTGGTCTCCAGGATGTCGTCGATTTCGTCGAGCAGTGAGTCGGCGGAGGTGGTGTCGGCGGTCTTGGCCACCTGGCCGGCCTCGTCGTCGCCGTCGGCCGGACCGCCGGCGTTCTTCTGGATCTGGGACATGGGTCTCGCTCCTATGTGGTGGTGGGGCCGTCGGGGTCGAGGAAGCCAGGAGTGGCCTCGCAGAACTCGCGGGTCCCTGTGTACGGGTCAGTGAGGTCAACGTGGCGGGGCTGACCGCGGGAGTCGGTGACGACGACGTGATCCCACCCGGCGGCCCGTACGCGATCGCCGAGTTCGGCGAGGAAACGCCCCCGGGCCCACGCCCGCGTGCGCTCGGGCGGGGTGGTGACGGCCGACTCGAGTTGCTCGTCGGTGGTGAGCCGGAGCATCGCGCCTTTACTCACCAGACGGTTGTAGAGGCCGCGCTGGGGATCAATGTCGTGATACTGAAAGTCGATGAGCGCGAGTCGCGCGGAGTCCCAACCGAGCGAGTCTCGCAGTCGGAAACCCTCGAGTAACCGTAGCTTGGCGGGCCAGTCCAGCCGGTCAGCGCAGGACATCGGACTCTCCTCCAGTGCATCGAGAATCCGTTGCCACTCGGTGAGGACGTCGAGCGACCACTCCGGGCGACCGGAGCCGTCCCCGATCACGTCGGCGACCCGTGCCAGGATCTGGCGCTGCAGCTCTATTCCGGTGAACTCGCGGCCGTCGGGCAGCGGCACCGTGGCGGCGAGCGACGGGTCTTGGCTGATCACGTGCACCGCCTCGACCGGATCCACGGGGACCAGATCGGAGAAGTCGACGCCGGCCTCGATCGCGTCCAGCACCAGGCAGGTGGTACCGATCTTGAGATAAGTCGCCAGCTCCGACATGTTCGCATCACCGATGATCACGTGCAGGCGACGCCATTTCTCGTCCGAGGCGTGTGGCTCGTCGCGGGTGTTGATGATGCCGCGACGCAGCGTGGTCTCGAGGCCGGTGAGCACCTCGATGTAGTCGGCCCGCTGGGACAGCTGGAAACCGGCCTTCTGTCCCTCCTGCCCGATGCCCACGCGACCGGCTCCGCAATACACCTGCCGGGACAGCAGGTGCGGGGCCAGGCTCATCGTGAGGGCGTCAAAGTCGACGTCGCGGCGCACCAGGTAGTTCTCGTGCGCACCGTACGAAGCGCCCTTGCCGTCGACGTTGTTCTTGTACAGCTTGAGTTCGGCGTTTCCCTCGGTCGCCGTGGACTCCACGCCAGCGCGGTGCATAACCAGTTCGCCAGCTTTGTCCCAGACCACCGCGTCCAGGGGCGAGTCGACCTCCGGCGCTGAGTACTCGGGGTGGGCGTGGTCCACGTAGAAGCGGGCACCGTTGGTCAGCACGCGGTTGGTCACCCCGAACTCGCTCGGGTCGTACATGCGTGCCGCGCCCAGGTCGAAGCCGCGCGCATCACGCAACGGCGACTCGGAGCCGTAGTCCCAGCGGGTCTCGTCCGTAGCACCCGCGCTCTCCCCCGGGTCCGAGTACGCCTTGATCACCTGCGTGGAGGTGACCACCGAGCTGAGCAGTGGCTGGCCCACCGCGACAATGCCGAACTCGATCTCGGTGCCGATGATCCGCCCACGGAGCGTCACTGCTGTTCCTCACGGTTCGGGACGGAAACCTCGACGACACGTTCACCGCGCACGCCCGTCAGCCGCGCCCACTCCTGCGGATTGGAGGTGTTGGGCAGGTCCGTGTTCTCGGCGAACTCGGCGTCGACCGCGTCGAGGAAATCGTCCGTGGTCAATCCGCTGCCCGTGCCGTGGACGATGTCCTTGATGGCGAGCTTCTTGGCCCGATCCACAATGTTTCGCAGCATCGCACCCGATGTCAGGTCCGCCAGGTACAGCGACGATCTGCGCCCGGAGGCGTAGACGAGGTGAACGTAGGTCGTGGATTCGTCACGGGTGTAGAGCCGGTCGACTATTTGGTCGATCAGTCCGTTCACGTGCTCGTCGGGATCAGTGGTACCGATTTCAGCCGGATCGAAACGCAGGTCCGGGGTGATGTACTTGGTCAGGATGTCGGCCGCCGCGTCGCGGTCGGGCCGGTCGATGCGGATCTTCAGATCTAGTCGGCCGGGGCGCAAGATGGCCGGATCTATCATGTCTTCGCGGTTGGACGCACCGATCACGATGACGTTGCGGAGATCCTCCACGCCGTCGATCTCCGCCAGCAGCTGCGGGACAATGGTCGTCTCCATGTCCGAGGACACTCCTGAACCGCGGGTCCGGAAGATCGAGTCCATCTCGTCGAAGAACACGATCACCGGGTTGCCCTCGGTCGCCTTCTCCCGCGCGCGCTCGAAGATCGACCGGATATGCCGTTCGGTCTCGCCGACGTACTTGTTGAGCAACTCCGGGCCCTTGATCGACAAGAAGTACGAATTAGGGAACCGGCCCTCCGACACGTCGTGGCCGCGGTTGCGGGCGGATGCCTCCGCCAGGGAATTCGCCACTGCCTTGGCGATCAAGGTCTTGCCGCAACCAGGCGGGCCGTAGAGAAGGACGCCCTTAGGCGGAGCCAGGTGGAACTCGCGGTACAGGTCGTGATGGACGAACGGTAACTCGATCGCATCCCGGATCTGCTCGATCTGCGGGCCAAGACCGCCGATATCGGCGAACTCGACCATGGGGATCTCCTCGAGGAGGAGCTCGTCGACCTCGGCCTTTGGCACGACCTCAAAGGCGACGGCGGCTTTCGGGTCCACCAGCACCGCATCCCCCGGACGCACGGGCGCCGAATGGTCGGATGTCCGGCCGCCGCGGAGGCCCACGGCCAGGTGGACGATCTGTTCCTCGTCGTTGCCCATCACCACGCGCGCCCGGACACCATCTGCCAGGACGTCGCGGAACATCGCGGTGACACCGGTGACGGGCAGGTCCGCCGAGGTCTCGACGACCGTCATCGCCTCGTTGAGTCGCACCGAGACACCGGCGGTCAGGCCGCTCGGATCGACACCCGGGGCGAGCGTGAGCCGCATACGCCGACCCGCCGCCATGACCTCCGCGGTGCCGGCTTCGGTGGGCGTCGAGAGCACCACGCCGTAGGTGTTGGGCGGCGTACCCAGCCGCTCGACCTCGCCCTTGAGCGCCTCGAGCTGGTCGCGGGAGTCCTTGAGGAGCTCCGCGAGCCTGACATTGCGTGCACCCAACGCGTCGATCTTGACCGACTTCTCGCGATCCGAACGGGCTCCCGCATCGACGGCTTCACGCATCCGCGCGAGCTCGGCCCGGTCGATCGCGACCCTCTCGTCACCCTGTCCCGCCGGGGAACGTCCCTCGGTCACGCGATCACCTGCCCTTCTGTTCGCCGACGAGTCACCTCGTCGTCGTCACCCCCACCTTATCGCCGCGGTGGGGCGGGGGCGCGGGGGCTCAGCCCTTACCGGCGCGGCGCTTGGGTTTCAGGGTGGTCACACCCTCGGCGAGTCGTCGCGCGGTAACCAGGAACGCGGTGTGTCCCTGCATGCGGTGCTCCGGACGGACCGCCAGACCCACTACGTGCCAGCCGCGGTTGATCGACTCCCACGCTCTCGGCTCGGTCCAGCACTCCTGGCGTCGTAGTGCCTCGACCACGTCTGACAGTTGGGTGGTGGTGGCCACGTACGCCACCAACACCCCACCCGGCATCAATACCTCACTCACCGTGGGCAGGCACTCCCAGGGGGCGAGCATGTCCAGCACGACACGGTCCACCCGGCCCCCCAGCGCCTCGATCGACGTGCCGGACAGATCCGCGACGCGCAGGTCCCAGTTGTCCGGATGTTCGCCGTAGAAGGTGCGGACGTTTCGCTCGGCGTGCTCCGCGTGATCGGCACGGATCTCGTACGAGAACACGCGGCCTTCCGGGCCCACCGCGCGGAGCAGTGAACAGGTCAGCGCTCCGGAACCCGCGCCCGCCTCGAGCACGCGCGCACCGGGGAACATGTCGCCCTCGTGGACGATCTGCGCCGCGTCCTTTGGATAGATCACCTGCGCTCCGCGCGGCATCGAGAGCACGTAGTCGGTCAGCAGTGGACGCAGCGCCATGTAGTTGGCGTCCTTGGACGATCGGACGATTGACCCCTCGGGGGCTCCGATGAGATCGTCGTGGCGCACCGCGCCGTGATGGGTGAAGAACTCGGCGCCCTCGACCAGGACGACCGTGTACTTGCGCCCCTTCGTGTCGGTGAGCTGGACGCGGTCACCCACGACGAACGGGCCGGATCGCTGCACTGTGGACCTCCAGGGGCCTGTCGGGGCCGGATGTCCGACCGGTTGTCTACCCTGCCAGGTGTGACGGACCCCCTGGAAATCGACAGTGCTCGCCACAGTGCTCGCCACAGTGCCCGCAGCGCCGCCGCGCCCACGCCAGAACGCAAGCCCCTCGCACTCTCGGCGTCTCGCGCGTCGGACTACCGGCAGTGCCCACTCCTCTACCGGTTCCGGGCCGTGGACAAGCTGCCGGAGCCCAAGACCCGCGCCCAGGTTCTGGGCACAGTGGTGCACTCGGTGCTCGAAGAGTTGTACGGGCTTGAGCAGGCTGAGCGCGCGCCGCAGCGTGCCGCGGATCTGGTTCCTGCCGCGGTCGACCGCTTCTATAGCGCGGAGAACGGGGCCGAGGTGGTTCCCGAAGCGAACCGACCGGCATTCGAGGCGGAGGTCTCCGCGCTGGTGTCCGCTCTCTACGGGGTTGAGGATCCACAGCGCTTTTCCCCCGAGTCCTGCGAGCAGTACCTGGTCACCGCCACGTCCGCGGGCACCCCGCTCCACGGATTCCTCGACAGGGTGGATGTGGCTCCCACCGGCGAGGTGCGGGTGGTCGACTACAAGACCGGCAAGCCGCCCAACCCGCGCTTCCAGGAGCAGGCGATGTTCCAGATGCGGTTCTACGCGCTGATGTATCAACGCATCCATGGCGTGATGCCCGCCCAACTCAAGTTGATCTACCTCAAGAACGGGAGTTGGCTGACCCTGACGCCGGACCTGGCTTCACTCACCGAAACCGAGGCATCCCTCGACGCACTGTGGTCGGAGATCGAACGTGCCGGTCAGACCGGGGATTTCCGGCCCAGAACATCCAGACTGTGCGACTGGTGCAACCATCAGGCATTGTGCCCGGCCTTCGGGGGTACCCCACCGGAGTATCCGGGTTGGCCGGGCACGAGGGTGGTACCAGTCGAGGCACACAACCTGATGCCGGATCAGAGAAACCTAAGGAGTTCATCATGACGGAGGCCTACTTCGAGCCGCTGGGCACGGATGACGGCTGGGAGGTCTTCAGAGCGACGCAGCACACCGTGAGCGCGTGGGGCCCGAACCTCCAGCACGGTGCGCCTCCGTCCGCGATCCTCGCTCGGGCTATGGACCGATTGGAAAGAACCGAGGACACCCGAATCGCCCGGGTCGCTGTTGACCTTCTCGGTGCCGTGCCACTCGGAGAACTGCGCACCCGCGCTCGCGTCGTCCGCCCGGGCCGTCGAATCCAGCTACTCGAATCGGAACTCGAGGCCGGCGGCAGGGTGGTCGCACGGGCGAGCGCCTGGCGGATGGCGATCGGGGATTCCTCCGAAGTCGAACAGTCGGCCGATGAGCCGAGGCGGCTCCCCACGACGGATTACGACAGCGCGTTCTCTGATACATGGACCAGCGGCTACATCGACTCCCTCGAGCTCCGCGGCGCCGAGGACGGCGCGGTATGGGCGCGGCCCAAGCTCCCACTCGTGGCCGGGGAGACCATGACGCCGGTTGAGCAGGTCATGTCCGTGGCCGACATCGCCAACGGGATCGGCGCGGTGCTGGACCCGACGCAGTGGCGATTCCTGAACACCGACTTGGTGACACATCTGCACCGACGGCCGGTCAGCGAGTGGATCGGCATCACGGCCGACGCCTCGATCGGCCCCGACGGGGTCGGTGCGACCTCAGGGACGATCTACGACGAAGTCGGTGCGATCGGTCACACCTTGCAGGCCCTGCTCATCGAGCGTGCCTGAGCAGAAGGGGCCTAGCGGGCTCAGCCCATGCGGCAGGAGCGGATGTCGGTCGCTATGATCGACTTCGCCCCGGCGGCGGCCAACCGATCCATGATCGAGTTGACCCGCTTGCGCGGCACCATCGAGCGGACCGCGATCCACGCCGGGTCGGCCATCGGAGACACCGTGGGCGATTCGAGTCCGGGAGTGATGGACGAGACGTCATCCAGGAGTTCCCGGGGGCAGTTGTAGTCCAGCATCATGTACTGCTGAGCAAACACGACACCCTGCAACCGCGCCCGCATCTGGGACATCGCCGAGGTGACCTCCGCGTCCGCACGGGAGATCAAGACCCCCGATGAGTCGCACAGCACATCACCGAACGCCTCGAGTTCGTGCAGCTTCAAGGTCCGTCCCGAGCCCACGACATCGGCGATGCAGTCGGCCACGCCCAGTTGGATGGAAATCTCCACGGCCCCGTCCAGACGGATGACTTCCGCCTCGATGCCGCGCTCCTGCAGGTCACGACGGACAATGTTCGGGTACGAGGTAGCAATCCGGGCACCGGCGAGTCGATCGGTGGTCCAACCCTCGCCGATGGGGCCCGCGTAGCGGAACGTCGACCGCCCGAAGCCCAGCTCGAGCAGTTCGTCAACCTCGGCCATTGAATCGGTGCTCAGGTCGCGGCCCGTGATTCCGAGCTCGAGGCGCCCCGACCCGACGTACACCGCGATGTCCTTGGGCCGCAGGAAGAAAAACTCGACGTCGTTCTCGCGGTCGATCAACGAGAGGTCCTTGCTCCCCTCCGGTCGACGGCGGTACCCGGCCTCTTCGAGCATCTCAGAGGCGGACTCGGACAGGGCGCCCTTATTGGGCACTGCGACTCGCAGCATTATGGCTACTCCGGGGTCAGGGGGTGCGTGGCGTGCAGACGATGAGTGGCGCTTTACAAGTGCTTGTAGACGTCGTCGAGACCGAGGCCGCGCTTGAGCATCATGACCTGGGTCCAGTACATGAGCTGGGAAATCTCCTCGGCGAGCTCCTCATCGGACTGGTACTCGGCGGCTATCCACACCTCGCCAGCTTCTTCGATGACCTTCTTGCCGAGGTGGTGCACTCCCTGATCGAAGGCGGCGACGGTGCCGGACCCCTCTGGGCGTGTGGCGATGCGGTCGGACAACTCGGCGAACAGCGAATCGAAGGTCTTCACGCGCCCGATTCTCCCACAGCGGCTCCCACGGGGTCGCCGGAGGTGAGGGCGTGGAGTCCGGCTGTGTTGACGCCCAACAAACTCGGGTACGTGTGGGCGCCAGCTACATCGGGTTGGCCGTCGGTCGAGGGCACGTAGAGCACCCGGCATCCCGCGGCCACGGCTGCGGTGGCACCGGTGACAGAATCCTCCACGGCGACTGCGGCGGTCGGATCGACCCCGAGCTGAGCACAGGCCAGCAGATACGGGTCCGGGGCAGGTTTGGCGTTGGTCACCATGCAGCCCGTCACCACTACGTCGAAGCGCGAGCGGCTGATGAACTCCAGCGGCACCACGGCCACATCCGCCGTCGTGTTGGTGACCAACGCCACCGGCGTGCCGGTGGCTGCGATGTTCTCCAGGAGCTCCTCCGCTCCGGGGCGCCACTGCATATCGGTGCGCATGAGTTCCGTGACACGGGAGTTGAGCATATGTGCCAGGCGATCGAACTCCTCCCCCTCGATCGGGTGACCGGTGTATTCGGCCAAGATCTCAAAGAACCCGTGGAGAGAGTTGCCGAGCGTTCGCTCACGGGTCGTCTCGTCAAGCGGACGACCCATGTGCTCGGCGAGCTCGTACACGGCCACATCCCAGAGGCGTTCGGTGTCAACGAGTGTGCCGTCCATGTCTAGGCAGACGGCAGCGGGTGTGATGTCATTCGAAATGCTGGTCACGGCCTACTGTCTACCCGAAGACTCTCACGCGGGGGTACCGGGCGAACCCGGCCCCCGACGCGGAACTGTCGAGGAGGGCGCGTCACGCTCCACTCAGACGTTGAAGTACTTCGCTTCAGGGTGATACAGCACGAACGCGTCCGTGGACTGCTCCGGATGAAGCTGAAGCTCCTCTGACAGTTCCACTCCGATTCGACCAGGCTGTAGCAACTCCACGACGATCTTTCGCGACTCCAGGTCCGGGCAGGCTCCGTAACCGAAGCTGTAGCGGGCTCCTCGGTACTTGAGGTTGAAATACTCCTGGATGGCGTCGGGATCTTCGTCCGACACCACGCCCTCCGGCAGACGCAACTCGTCTCGGACACGGCGGTGCCAGTATTCGGCGAGAGCCTCGGTCAACTGGACCGACATACCGTGGACCTCGAGGTAGTCACGGTAGTTGTCCGCCGCGAACAGTTCGTTGGCGAAGTCGGCGATTGGTGTACCCATGGTCACGAGCTGGAACGGCAGTACGTCCACCACGCCCTCGGCCTCACATCGCTCCTTGGAGGCGAGGAAGTCGGGGATGGACAGAAAGCGCGAACGTTGCTGACGCGGGAACGGGATCTTGTACAGCACCTCGGCGTCGGGCCGCGGTTCCGCCAGCACCCAGATCTCATCGCCGACCGAGTATGCCGGGAAGTACCCATAGACCACTGCGGCGTGAGAGAGGATGCCCTCGGTGGTCAGACGGCTGATCCAGTCGCGCAGGCGGGGCCGGCCCTCGGTGGCCACCAGTTCTTCGTAGTCCGGTCCCTCGCCGCCGCGGGTGCCACGCAAGCCCCACTGGCCGAAGAACAGTGCACGCTCGTCGAGGTGACCGGCGTAGTCGGCAACCGGGATGCCCTTGGCGATCCGGGTACCCCAAAACGGCGGGATCGCGATCGGCTGGTCCGCAGCGACATCGGAACGCTCGGGGACGACGACGGGATCAGCCTCCGCGGCCCGCTTGGCCGCGATCCGCTCGCTCCGCGCACGCCGTTCACGACGCTCGGCGGCCTTGGCAGCCGACTCGGATGACTCCGCCATCGGTACGCCTGTGCGCTTGGAGGTCATCACCTCGTCCATAAGACGCAGGCCCTCGAACGCATCGCGTGCGTAGAAGACATCCCCCTGGTACATCCCGGCCAGGTCGACCTCGACGTAGGCCCGCGTGAGGGCTGCGCCGCCCAGGAGGACCGGGAACTCGTCCGCGATGCCCTCGGTGTTGAGCTCGGACAAATTGTCCTTCATCACGACGGTGGACTTGACCAGAAGTCCCGACATGCCGATCACGTCGGCCTTGTGCTCGCGGGCGGCCGAGATGATGTCCGAGATCGGCCGTTTGATACCGATGTTCACCACGTCGTAGCCGTTGTTGGACAAGATGATGTCCACCAGGTTCTTTCCGATGTCGTGGACATCGCCCTTGACCGTGGCCAGCACGATCCGGCCCTTGCCGTCCTCGTCACTGGCCTCCATGTGGGGTTCCAGATGCGCGACGGCGGCTTTCATGGTCTCGGCCGACTGCAGGACGAACGGCAACTGCATCTGACCTGAACCGAACAGCTCGCCGACAGTCTTCATACCGTTCAGCAGGTGTTTGTTAATGATCTCCAGCGGCGGAATTTCCGCCATCGCGGAGTCGAGATCCCCCTCGAGGCCCTTGCGCTCGCCGTCGACGATCCTGGCGGAGAGACGCTCCATCAACGGCATAGCCGCCAGCTCCGCGGCCCGGGCATCCTTGGCGCTGGCCGCGGAGACGCCCTCGAACAGCTCCATAAAGACCTGGAGTGGGTCGTAACCTTCCCGACGTCGGTCGTAGACCAGGTCGAGGGCCACCTCGCGCTGGCGGTCGTCGATCTTGCTCATCGGCAGGATCTTGGAGCTGTGCGCGATCGCGGAATCCAGGCCGGCCTGGATGCACTCGTGCAGGAACACCGAGTTGAGCACCTGCCGAGCGGCAGGGTTGAGGCCGAAAGAGATGTTGGACAGCCCGAGAGTGGTGTGGAGTTTCGGGTGCTTCTCGGTCAAGCGGCGGATGGCCTCGATGGTCTCGATGCCATCGCGGCGTACCTCCTCCTGGCCAGTTGAAATGGGGAACGTGAGGCAGTCGATGATGATGTCGTCCTCATGCACACCCCAGTTCCCGGTGAGGTCGGCGATGAGACGTTCGGCGATCTCGACCTTGCGGTCCGCTGTGCGGGCCTGCCCCTCCTCGTCAATGGTCAGGGCGACCACGGTCGGCCCGTGCTCGGCGACCAACCGCATGATCTTCTGGAACCGGGAATCCGGCCCGGCCCCGTCCTCGTAGTTCACCGAGTTGACCGCACAGCGACCACCCAGGTGCTCGAGCCCGGCCTTGATGACTTCCGGCTCCGTGGAATCGAGCATGATCGGAAGAGTGGATGCCGTGGCGAACCGGCCGGCGAGCTCGGCCATGTCCCCGGCGCCGTCGCGACCGACGTAGTCAACGCACAGATCGACCATCTGGGCGCCGTCCCGCATCTGCTCCTTGGCGATGTCCATACAGGCTTCCCAGTCGGCGGCCAGCATCGCGTCTCTGAACCGCTTGGAGCCGTTGGCGTTGGTTCGTTCGCCGATCATGATTATCCCGGCATCGGCACGCAGAGGGGTGGAGGTGTAGAGCGAGGACACCGCGTTGATAGGCGAGACCCGGCGCTCGGCCTTGTCACGCGACCCGACCTCGGCCTTGAGTTTGGTGATGTGCTCGGGAGTGGTGCCACAGCAGCCACCGACCATGGACAGGCCGAACTCGGAGACGAAGTCCGCGACCTGGGGTCCGAACGCATCGGCGCCGAGCGGGTAGACGGCGCCGTGCTCGCCTAGTTCCGGCAGCCCGGCGTTCGGCATGACGGACACGGGGATCCGGGCGTGCTGAGACAGGTAGCGAAGATGCTCGACCATCTCGGACGGGCCCGTCGCGCAGTTGAGACCGATCATGTCGATGCCCAGGGGCTCCAGGGCGGTCAGAGCCGCACCGATATCCGAGCCCAGGAGCATGGTGCCGGTGGTCTCGATGGTGACGTGCGAGATTATCGGCAGCCGACGCCCGGCAGCGGCCATCCCGTCCTGGCAGCCGAGGACTGCAGCTTTGACCTGAAGCAGGTCCTGGCTCGTCTCGATCAGGTACGCGTCCGCACCTCCGCGCGCCAGTCCCTCGGCTGCCTGGGCGTATGCGGAACGCATTTCCTCGAACGTGGTCTGACCAAGTGAGGGCAGTTTGGTGCCGGGCCCCAGCGATCCGAGCACCATCCGCGGCGTGCCGTCCTCGGACGGGCCCATCTCGTCGGCGACCTTCCTGGCGATGGCCGCGCCCTTCTCGGCGAGCTCGCCGATCCTGTCGACGATGTCGTAGTCGCCGAGGTTGGACAGGTTACAACCGAAGGTATTGGTCTCCACCAGGTCGGCGCCGGCAGCGAAGAAAGCGCGGTGGATCTCTGCTACGACATCGGGCCGGGTGGCATTGAGGATCTCGTTGCAACCCTCCAGGCCGAGGAAGTCCTCGTCCACGCTGAGGTCGACCGCCTGCAACATCGTGCCCATCGCGCCATCACCGATCAGTACCCGCTGGCGGGCGGCATCCAGTAAGGGCGAGTCAAATTCGACAGACATGTGACCAGTGTATGGGTGCAACCAAATCGGACGTCCGTAGGCTGTACTGATGACTGTCGAATGGAGTCCGGACGGGCCTCTCGATCTGGAGAACCCGGTGATGATCGTGGCCTTTGAGGGCTGGAACGACGCTGCGGACGTGGCGACCGGCACCATTGAGCACCTGTCGCTGAACTGGGAGGCGCGACAAATCGCGGAGATCGGCGGCGACGACTTCTTTGACTACCTGGATCAGCGGCCCATCGTCCGCCACTCCGGTGGGGTGTCTCGTTCGGTGGAATGGCCACGCATCGTGGTGTCCGCCTGCCGACCGGATGGGGTGGCCAACGACGTTCTCCTGGTCCGCGGACCGGAGCCGGCGCTGAAGTGGCGACGGTTCGCCTCGGAGTTCGTGGATCTCGTGGACACACTGGGCGTGACTCAGGTGGTCATGCTCGGGGCTTACCTGGCCGACGTGCCCCACACCCGTCCCGTCCCCCTCACTGGCGCGGCGTTCAGTCGCGAACGTATGGCTGGCATGGGCGTCGAGTCCTCGGACTATCAGGGCCCGACCGGGATGACCGGCGTGCTGCAACAGTTGCTCACCGAGGCCGGCGTGCCGGCCCTGAGCCTGTGGGCGGGCGTGCCTCACTACGTGGCCTCGCCACCCAACCCCCGGGGCACCGAGGCGATGCTGTCCTGGCTGGGCGAGCACCTCGGGGTTCCGGTACCGATGGACGCGCTGCGGGTGCAGGCACGCACGTGGGCGGACCGGGTCGACGCCGCGGCCGGCGAGGACGAGGACCTGCGCGACTACATCCAGTCACTGGAGGACCGGATGGATGAAGAGTCCGGGGTGGACCATATGGATCCGGAACCGGACCGCGGACGAGCGGCCGACGGCGACGCGATGCCGCTCATCGACGGCGACGCGATCGCCGCGGAGTTCGAACGTTTCCTCAGGGGCGACAGGGACGAGCCGGACGCGGGCTGAGCTGTCCCGGAGGCGTCGGCAGCCCGGGTCAGTCGGATCGGAGCGAGATTCCCAACAGGCCGTCCAGAGCGGTCGCCACCGCCGCGCCTGCGGTCGGGTCCGACCGGTCACCGTCCAGGGACGCCGCGGCCCACGCGTCGACTACGGCGAGTGCACCCGGGGTATCGAGGTCGTCGGCCAGACGATCGCGTAGGTCGGCGATCATCGTTGCGGCATCCGCACCCGCGCTCAGGGAGATCGCCCGGGCCCACGCCGCGCTGCGCTCACGCGCCTTGTCCAGAAGGTCTGCCGACCAGGAGCGGTCGGTTCGGTAGTGCTCGGCGAACAGGCCCAACCGGATCAGGGCCGGGTCCACGCCGTCCTCAAGCAGCTTCTGAACGCGCACGAGGTTTCCGAGGGACTTACTCATTTTGACGCCGTCGAGACCGATCATGGCCGCGTGGACATAGAAACGCGCGAAGGGGGAACTGCCCGTGGCGGCTTCCGCGTGAGCGGCCGAGAACTCGTGGTGGGGGAAGGCCAGATCGCTGCCGCCGCCCTGGATGTCGAACTCCATCCCGAGCCGGTTGCGGGCGATCGCCGAACACTCAACATGCCATCCCGGCCGGCCCGCACCCCATGGGGACACCCACGACGGTTCACCGGGCCGTTCGACGCGCCAGAGCAGCGCATCCAGCGGATGCTCCTTTCCTGCTCGGTCCGGATCGCCACCGCGCTCAGCAAATGCGGCCGCCATCTCGTCGTCGTCATATCCCGACTGGTAACCGAAGTTCGCGGTGGCACGATGCCGGTAGTACACGTCCGAGAAGCCGTCGACGGCCGGATCGATTGTGTAGGCGTGGCCCCGCTCGATCAGCTCTCCGACCATCTCCACCACCTCGTCGATGGTCTCCGTGGCGGCAACGTAGTCGCGCGGCGGTAGGACGCGTAGAGCTTCCATGTCGGCTCGGAACAGGTCGGTCTCCCGGTCCCCCAGTTCCCGCCAGTCAACGCCGTCGCGCTCGGCCCGCTCGAACAGCGGATCGTCGACGTCGGTGGTGTTCTGCACGTAGTGCACCTCGTGTCCCGCGTCCAACAGGAGTCGGTACACGAGGTCGAACGTCAGGTACGTGGCCGCGTGGCCCAGATGGGTGGTGTCATAGGGGGTGATGCCGCAGACGTACATCCGCGCGACAGGCCCCGGGGCCACCTCGCGGATCCCGTTTCCGGCAGTGTCGAACAACCTGAGAGAGGCGCCGTCGCCGGGAACCGAGGGGACGACTGGCGAGGACCACGAATGCATGGGGCCGAGTCTAGAGAGTTCGCCGGTTCAGAAGAGCGGCCAGGGTAAGGGGTAGCCCGGGCCGGGTGCGGGAAAGACTCCGCCGGTGAGCAGTCCGTCGACGCGACGTTCCAAGGCCTCGATTTCAGCGCTTGTGAGCAGGTCGGACAGGGTGTCACGCAGTGACCCATGCGCCGCCAGGCCGTCCAGGACCTTGTGCAGACCCGCCAGGTCTGGTTCCGGCAACGGTTGTCCCGCCCACCCCCAGAGGACGGTACGGAGCTTGGGTTCGGTGTGGAAGGACAGGCCGTGATCGATCGCCCAGGTCTGGCCGGCCGTGTCCACAAGTACGTGCCCGCCCTTGCGGTCGGCGTTATTGACCACCACGTCGAATAACGCGATACGACGAAGTCGGGCGTCGGTTGAGTGAGCGACCACTACGTCCTCACCCTGTGCACCCTCCCCGCGGAGCACCGCGGCTCGTCCCTCGGGGAGCTCGTCGGCAGGATGCACGTCCACAGGATCGTGGTCGCCCACTCGTGAGCCGCGGTCTGCTTCCTCGACCCACCGCTGCGCCATTCCCCGCCCACCCGGTCCGAATGCCAAGACGGTCTTGGGAACCAGGTCCCAGCCGAGCGCCGCGGACACGTCATGGGCGGCGATCTCACGGGCGGCCAGACTGCCGTCCGGGAAGTCCATCAGGGGCCGCTCCCCCGCCGACGGCTTGTAGACCCACCCACCGCCCTCGGCGTCTTCGCAGCGGTAGACGGCGTTGCTCCCCGACGGGATCCGGTACAGGACGGTGAGCTCGGGGCCCGCCGGGCGGTCGCTCACGGATCTACGAGGTCGGCCAGCGCTTCACCCGAACGCGGCAGGTACCCGTTCAGGCGGATACACAGGTGCCCTGTGGTATCGATCGGCTCGCCGCACAGCGGGCAGGGGGCGCGTCCCGCCGAGACGACCTTCTCGCTGCGGAGCACGAACTGACGGGCCCTCTGCGGGCTCAAGAAGACGCGGAGCGCGTCGGGGGCGTCCTCGGAGTCTGATAGCACTACCGACTCGTCGGTCGAGGAGGGGTCCAGGGCGAGAAGTTCCACCACGATCTGGTTGCGCTCACCGTCCCAGCCCAACCCCATTGTGCCCACCTGGAATTCCGCGTCCACCGGCATCTCCAGCGGCGCCAGGTCGTCGACCGTGCCCGCCTCGGGAGGCACCGCCACATCCGATTTCTCGGCGATCTCGTCGAGCAGGTCTCCCATGCGCTCGGAGAGGATCAGGGCCTGCTGCTTCTCGCAACGCACGGAGACCGTGCGTCCGGATTCGGTGGCCTGAACGAAGAAGACTCGCTCGCCGGGCTGGCCGACGGTGCCCACCACGAACCGGGTCGGGTCGCGGAACTCGTGGACTTCCCTGCTCATGCCGGTCGTCTCCTCGTGTGTTGCCGGGTATGGGTGCTGGTGCTCAGGCTCATCAGGGTACGTTCCCGCCCGGGACCGCGTCCGAGCTTGCATGGCCCGGCGTCGCGTTGCCGACGTGCCCCGCGGGATCGCCGGCCAGGCTCGACAGGTCGCCGCCCGTGTCGTTTACCCGCAGTACGAACGGACGGTGCGGGGTGTAGCGCACCACCGATACCGACGCAGGTTCCACCACGATGCGCTGGAAGTGGTCCAGGTGCATTCCGTACGCATCGGCGAGGATCGCTTTGATCACATCGCCGTGGCTACACGCCACCCACAGGACGTCACGGCCCGCGGCGTCGGCCAGACGGCGATCGTGCATCCGGATCGCGGAAACCGCACGGATGGCCATCTGGGCTAGCGACTCGCCCTCAGGGAACGCGGCCGAAGAAGGATGTTGCTGCACGACGGACCAGATGTGTTCCTTGGCCAGATCCGTGAGTGTTCTGCCCGTCCAGGTGCCGTAATCCACCTCGATCAGACGGTCGTCGATCTCGGCCTCGATACCGAGGGCGGAGGTGAGCGGTTCGATGGTCTCCCGGCATCGCATGAGCGGCGACCGAACGACGGCTTCGACGGGTAGCGCCCCGAGTCGGGTGGACAGGTCCGCCGCCTGGCCACGGCCGGTGTCGTCGAGGCCAACACCGGGGGTGCGGCCCGCGAGGGTGTGTGCGGTGTTGGCGGTGGAGCGGCCGTGCCTGAGCAGGATGACGGTCATACCGGCAGGTTACCGACGGCGGAAGACTCCGGTGGTGAAGGGTCAGGTAGCGGGGATGATGCCCGCGGCGAGAAGGCCCATTACCAGTAGTCCGAGGAGGATCCGGTAGCCGGCGAACCACGCGATCGAGTGGGTGGAGACGAACCTGAGGAACCACGCGATGGCCGCGTACCCCACCACGAACGCCACGGCGGCACCGAGAAACAACTGGATGCCGCTGGCGGATTGTCCGACCGACGGCTCAAACGCGTCGGGGAGGCTGAACAGGCCGGAGGCGAGGACTGCGGGAATGGCGAGCAGGAACGAGAACCGGGCCGCAGCGGAGCGGGACATGTTGAGGAACAAGCCGGCTGAGATCGTGCCGCCGGAGCGGCTCACACCCGGGATCAGGGCCAGGCACTGTGCCAGACCCATGATGAGTGCGTCCTTCATTGTAAGGCCCTTGAGCGACGTCGCCTCGACCGGACGGTCCTGCCGGCCGAGCTTCTCGGCGAGGAGGAACACGAACGAGAAGGCGATCAGGACGATCGCCGTGATCCAGAGATTCCGTGCGGCGTCCCGGATGAGGTCCTTGCCCAGGAAACCGATCAACGCGATCGGAACGGAGCCGATAATCACGTACCAGCCGAGCCGGTAGTCGGCGTCGTCACGTCGGGTCGCGTCGAGCACCCCCCGGAACCAGGCGGCGAGAATGCGGACGATGTCCCTGAAGAAGAACGCCAGGACGGCAGCTTCGGTGCCGAGTTGCACGACCGCGGTAAACGAGGCGCCCGCGTCCGCACCGAACCACCACGTGGAGAAGATCCGCAGATGCCCGGATGAGGACACGGGCAGGAACTCCGTGAGCCCCTGGATAACGGAAAGGACGATGACCTGGAGCCAGGACATCTCCTCTGCACCTCCGGCGGCGAGGACGGTTGTGTTCACCGGTGAAGCTTCCTCTCGGGGTCGACGGGCGACATGACGCGGAGCGCATCGCCGCACGCAGTGAGGGTAGTCGGCCGGACCTGGACGGTGTCCGTTGACTCGGGTGATGGACAATGGCGGATAGTCGAAAGGAACCCCGTGCCCCTTCGTTACCTTTGTTCTTCCGTTCTGCCCGCCGTGCTGGTCACGGCCGCGGTCGGTCTCACTGCCTGTTCTCCGGCCAGCAGTGACCTTGAGGACAGCAACCGGATCGAGCAGGGCAACGCCTCCCCTGCAGAGTCGCCCCAGGTCTCAGATCCGCGTGAGGGCGAGGTGATCACTACCCCGGGTTCGGTGCGGGCCCTACTCGCTGTGGGTGACCGGGTGATTGCGCAGGTCGACGGTCCGCCGTCCCTGGAGATCGGGGACGTAGAGGGCACTCGGTGGACCCCCGAGAAGTCGGTGCCCCTGCCTGAGGACGCCGGCGTCGCGACCGTCGGTACCGACGGGACTGTGCTGGTTCCGCACGGCGACGGAGTTGTCCTGGTCGCCCCCGGCGGCGAGGTTCGTGAGCTGGACGGACTGGGCGCAGTCACGGCCGCGGCCCAGACCGCCGATGGCCGGGTGTTGACCGGCACCAGTGAGGGCGACGTGGTGGTCCGAGATGCTGACGGTGTAGAGCAGCACCGTATCGGCGGGCTGACGTCTGTCGACCGGATCAGTGTGGCGCGTGACGGTTCGGTGACCGTGTTGAGCCGCCCCGACACCGTAATAGCGAGCATCGACCTCTCCGATGAGGTCGCGGGCCCGCTGCTGCGGGCGGGCAGCGGCGCGGGGATGCTGGACGAGTTCGGTGAACGCTCCGTCGTAGCGAGCGATACGGTCGGCAGCACACTTCTGCTGTTCTCCACCTCGCCGGTCAGGCTACATCAGCAGTTCCCGGTCGCCTCTGCTCCGTGGGCCGTGGCCGAGGACGCCTCGCGTGGTGTCGTCTGGGTCACCTCAACCGGTACCAACACCGTCCAGGCGTACGATCTCGGCGACGGGATCGGGGTACGCCGGGCGGAGGTCAACACGGTGCGTCAGCCTGATTCGTTGGCCGTCACGGACTCCGGGACCGTGGTCGTGGGCTCGGCCGATGGCGCGGGTCTGCATCTGATCAGTCCCGCGCTGACCGAACCATCGAGCTGACCGCTCCCGACCATCCACATCCCCCGAGGAGAACCGTGTACGCACTGCTCAAGAGTGTGCTGTTCCGCTTTCCCGCGGAGCGAATCCACCACCTGGTATTCGGAGTCCTCAAGCTCCTCACACTCGTGCCGCCTCTGGGCACGCTCGTGCGCCGCATCCTGGCCGTGCGGGACCCCCTGCTGGCGCAGGACATCCTGGGGCGGACCTTCCCCGGCCCGCTCGGCCTCGCGGCCGGCTTCGACAAGAACGCCGCCGCCGTGGACTCCTGGGGAGCCATCGGGTTCGGGTTCAGCGAGGTGGGCACTGTTACCGCGTCGCCGCAGCCCGGCAACCCGACGCCGCGGCTGTTCCGTCTGATCGAGGATCGTGCGATTCTCAACCGGATGGGCTTCAACAATCACGGGGCCGGCAACGCCGCGAATAATCTCCGGAGGCGCCGCAGCAGCGACCCTGTGGGCATCAATATAGGCAAAACCAAGGTGGTGCCCGCAGAGGACGCGGTCCGCGACTACGTGGCCTCGACGACCATGCTCACAGGACTTGCCGACTATCTGGTGGTGAACGTCAGCTCCCCCAACACTCCGGGGCTGCGTGATCTGCAGGCCGTCGAGTCGTTGCGTCCGATCTTGACCGCGGTTCGCGACGTGGCCACGATCCCCGTCTTGGTGAAGATCGCCCCGGATCTGGACAACTCGGACATTGACGCGGTCACCGACCTCGTGCTGGAGCTCGGTCTGGCGGGGATCGTCGCGACTAACACCACCATCTCGCGGGATGGGCTCACCACACCTGCGCAACGCGTCGAAGCGCTCGGTGCCGGTGGAATTTCGGGAGCTCCGGTCGCGAGCCGTTCCCGCGAGGTCCTTGCACGGATCCACGGACGCGCCGGAGGTCGCATCGTGATCATCTCCGTGGGCGGTATCGAAACACCCGAGGATGTGTGGGAGCGCATCACGCACGGAGCGAATCTCGTCCAGACCTACACCGGATTCATCTTCACAGGACCCGAACTGGTGCGGGGCACCAACAAGCTGGTCGCACGGCGGCTCCGCCAGGGCGGGTTCGCTTCCCTGGCGGAAGCCGTCGGCTCTGCCGTGGGCTGAGCTCTACTGCTCGAAGAGCCCAGTTGTGGTGCCCCGAGCCAGTCCCTGGCCGAAGAGGTTGAAGCCGACGAACGCGCACGAGGCGTCGTCGTCGAGTTCGATACGTCCCCCCACCGCGTGCACGCCGAGGATGTAACGGTGCGGGCCGTGTCCCGCGGGCGGGGCCGCGCCCACGAACCCCTTGAAACCGGCGTCATTGCGGACCACTGCGGCGCCCTCGGGCAGCCCCGAGATGTCGTCTCCTGTGCAGGCACCCTCGGGTAGCGACGTGACGTCGGCGGGGATGTTAGCCACGGACCAGTGCCAGAAACCCGAAGCGGTGGGTGCGTCAGGATCGAACACGGTCACCACGTACGTCTCCGTGCCCTCCGGTCCGGCGCTCCAGCTGACCTGAGGCGATTTGTCGAGGCCGCCCTCCACCCCCATTTTACCGCCGAGCTGGGCGGCCGAGAGCGTCCCGCCTTCGGTGAACGACTCGCTGGTCACCTCGAGGGCGGGCAGGCTCGGCAGAGCAGCGTATGGGTCGGGCACTCGAAACTCTGTCATGGTGATCCTCCTGGGTCGGTCGTCGTGGAGGGGGTCCCTCCAATGGGTCACGTCCCTGTCTACCAGCGATGACCCGCTTGCGTGGGCTGTGGAGGAGGCCCGATTTGGTCGCCGGTTCAGGCATCGGATAGTGTCATTCCTCGCACGACCAAGCTGGACACGATCCGGTGTGGTCGGCAGGTGTGCAAGCGCGAGTGGCGGAATGGCAGACGCGCTAGCTTGAGGTGCTAGTGTCCTATTAACGGACGTGGGGGTTCAAGTCCCCCCTCGCGCACACTGTGTCGAGACAGTAGAAGGGTCCCGGTTCCTCAAGGAGCCGGGACCCGCTCTCGTTTCAGGCTCCGCGCCGGTCACCAGGGCCCCAGCCCGGGTGGACGGTTTAGGGTCCGACCCCCTCGTCGTCGTACCGTGTCTTGGTGACCGGCATCGATCAAGACGACTTCGACACCTTCCAACGGGTCCTCGACCAGGCGGCGGCGCTCGACATCGATCATCCCGACTCGATCCGCGTGCAGCGGTCAGTGGGCCACATGTTCAAACTCCTCAAGAAGACTCGCCGCGCCGAGGTGCGCAGGGAGCGGCAGGACGCCGACAAGTCGGTGATCGAAGCTACCGCGACCGGATCGCCCACCCGTATCGATGACGAGACCGCCGGCATCCGTCTCGTCTCGAATACCCCCGGTGCCGTCGCAGGCCATCTCCAGCGTGCGATGGCGTGTTACGTCTGTAAGCAGCGTTTCACCCAGGTGGATGCGTTCTATCACCAGCTTTGCCCGAACTGCGCCGCCGCCAACCGGGCTCGCCGCGATCCGGAGATGGACTTGACGGGGCGGCGGGCACTGCTGACCGGTGGTCGCGCCAAAATCGGTATGTACATCGCGCTCATGCTGCTGCGCGCCGGCGCCGACGTCACCATCACGACGCGCTTCCCCCGCGATGCGGTCCGCCGCTTCGCGTCGATGGACGACTACTCCGACTGGTCCGATCGCGTACACGTGATGGGAGTGGATCTGCGTGATCCCGCCCAGGTCGTGGCGCTGGCGGACGAGGTGGCCGCCGCCGGACCGTTGGACATCCTCATCAACAACGCCGCTCAGACCGTCCGCCGCTCCCCGGGTTCGTACTCCGGACTGGTCGAGGGCGAAAATGCGCCGTTGACCGGCCGGGCGGCGGACATCCCGCTGGTGACCATGGGCCGCACGTCCGAGTTGCACCCGGCGGCCCTCATGGGCGGCGAGTCCGCTCTGATCGGCAGCGACGAGGCTGAACGGGAGGCCGGGCACATCGCCACTCTCGCGCTGCAAGCCGGGTCGGCATCGCTCGAACGCATGGCCGCCGGGACCGCCATCGACGCGGGTGGTCTGCTTCCGGACGTGGTGGACCACAACAGTTGGGTGGCCACCGTCGAGCAGGTCGAGCCCATGGAGATGCTCGAGGTGCAACTGTGCAACTCTGTGGCCCCGTTCATTTTGGTCTCACGTCTACGTCCTGCCCTGGCGGCGTCGAAAGCCCGGCGGAAGTATGTCGTGAACGTCTCCGCGATGGAGGGCCAGTTCTCGCGCCGTTACAAGGGCGCCGGCCATCCGCACACCAACATGGCCAAGGCCGGCCTGAACATGCTCACCCGCACCTCTGCCGAGGAGATGTTCATCGAACACGGGATACTCATGACGGCCGTGGACACCGGATGGATCACCGACGAGCGTCCGCACGTCACGAAGGTGCGCCTGCACGAGGAGGGCTTCCACGCCCCGCTCGATCTGGTGGACGGTGCGGCGCGGGTGGTGGATCCGATTGTGCGCGGCGAGGCAGGCGAGGATCTCTATGGCTGCTTTCTGAAAGACTTCCAGCCGAGCCCGTGGTGAGCCCGGCTCCCGTCCCGGGCGGTCGCGGAGCGAGACTGTAACCGGTGCTAGGCTCCACCGAATGTTCCGGCGGCCTGCACAGGTGCCCGGAAACGCGCTGTCGTCCCACTTCACCGCCCCGGGAGAGTTCATGAGGTCTGTCGCTGCCGCCTTGATCGTTATCGCTGGTGGGGCGGTCGTCGCAGGAATTTCAGCACGGCGCGAGGCGGTGGCCGCGGGTGAGGTGGAGCCCCCCGCGGTGGCAATACGGTCCGCAGTGTCTTCTGCTCGGTCGTCGGTCCGCCGACGGGTCCGTGGATTCGCTTACGTCGCGCCAGGCGGCGCGGGTCAGGGCGCGGGTCCGGCGTCGGACGACGGGACCGTGTCGGGACGACTAGTCGGTGGCACCGGTTTTGACCCCCGTGCAGCGAAGGCGGGACTGGCGCCGAGCCGGCCCGTCGGTGCGAAGGGCTTCGTGCCCGCGCTGGAGGGCCTTCGCGGTCTCGCTGCCGTCGGCGTGCTCACCACTCACGTCGCGTTTGTCACCCGCTCATCGAGCGGGTCACCGATCAAACGGATCTTCGGCCGTCTCGATCTGGCGGTCGCGGTGTTCTTCGCTAAGTCCGGCTTCCTGTTGTGGCGGTCCCACGCCGATCACGCACGTCGGGACGAACCGGGAACGGCCCGCCCCACCAAGGAGTACCTGCGCTCTCGGGTCGTCCGCATCATGCCCGCGTACGCGGTACTGGTCGCGGCCGCGATGCTGCTCCTCAAGCAGAACCACGTCAACGGCCCCGTATCCTGGATCGCCAACCTGACGCTCACGCAGATCTACACTTCGAATTTTCTCGTCGCAGGGCTCACCCACGCCTGGTCGCTGGCCGTCGAGATGGCCTTCTACCTGGCGTTGCCAGTTCTGTGGACCGCCATGAAGGATCTTCGCGGGAATGCAGCCCGCTGGCGAATCCCCGCAATCGCAGCGTTCGGTGCATCCGGACTCATCTTCCCGATGATCCCCTGGAACAGCATCGGTCTGCTCCCGGCAGACATCAATGCCCAGATCCTTCCGCCGTCCTTCACTGCATGGTTCGCTGCGGGCATGCTGCTGGCAGAGGTGGCCACCGCGCCGCCCGGAACGCTCGTCCGGATGTGCCGCGAGACGCTCTCCCGGTGGGGCTGGTGGAGTGTCGGCGGCGCGGCCCTGGTGGCAACGACCGTCCCCGGATGGTTCTCCGAGGGGTTTGTGCACCCGGGTTCGATCGAATTCGCCGCACGCACCGGGCTGGCCGGAGCCATGGCGTTCTTCGTCCTCGCGCCGGTGGTGCTCGCTCCGGAAGGCGCACGCTTCCCTATTCTGGAGTCGGAGCCCCTGCAGAAGGTAGGCCGGTGGTCGTACGGGATTTTTTTATGGCACCAGCTGGTGCTCCTGGCGGCGTTCCCGCTCACACGTACCGCGCTCTGGGACCGTCGGATGGGCGTGATCTGGCCGGTCACCGTCGCGGGTTCCCTCGCCGCAGCCATGGCTAGCTACAACCTTCTCGAGGAGCCCGCTCGCAAAGCGTTGGAGCGGCGCTGATCCAGGAGAACTCGGGGCGGGTATTCACATGAATTAACTGCAAGCGTAGCCTTACCTAAGTAGACGCCAGGTCGATGCGTGCCACCGAGGTAAGGAACTGCCATGACCACCAGCCCGCTCCCCCAGCACGAACGTGACACAGAGTCCGTCGCCGGACATTGGCTCCTTGCACGGATTGGCAAGAAGGTCCTGCGCCCGGGTGGTCGCGAGTTGTCAGAATGGCTTGTGACCTCCACTCCGATCAGCGGCAAGCGCGTGGTCGAGTTTGCCCCGGGGCTCGGACTCACTGCCGCGCTGTTGTTGGACACCGACCCCGCCTCGTACACGGGTGTGGACGCCGACCCCGAGGCTGTGGAGGTGACTCGGGAAGCGATCGGAGCCCGCGGCGAACTCGTGGTGGCCACCGCACAGGAAACTGGTCTGGGCGACGACTCCGCGGACATCCTCATGGGCGAGGCCATGCTCACGATGCAGGGTGATCGGGCTAAGCAGCAGATCGTGGCAGAAGCGGCCCGGGTGTTGGAGCAGGGTGGGCACTACCTCGTCCACGAACTGTGCTTGGTGCCGGATGACCTCCACGACGACATCAAGATGCGCATCCGCAAGGATCTCGCCCGCTCGATCCGTGTCAACGCCCGGCCGCTCACTCTGAGCGAGTGGACACAGTTGTTCGACGAGGCGGGCTTTGACGTGGAGAACACCGAGCTGCGGCCCATGGCGCTCCTCCAGCCCCGCCGACTCATCGCGGACGAAGGACTCGGGGGCGTGGCCCGCATAGTCCGCAACCTTATTCGCGACGCCGACGCACGGAAGCGCGTTCTGGAGATGCGCAAGACCTTCATAACCCACGATCAGCACATGAGCGCCGTCGGATTCGTCCTACGTAAGCGGTGAGTGCTCGCCCTGATTAGGTCTCGGGCGCGGTTGCAGCAGAGGTGGGCGTCCGGGTATCAGGAATCAAAGGCGTCGATAATCGCCTGCGCCGCGAGCGCCGCGGTGAGCGTGCCCTCCCGCACCTGCTGCTCCACCTCGGCAGTGACCCTGCGAACGTCGGGGTCGGCGGCCAGACGTGCCATGAGCGTGTCGTGGACCATCGATCGGGTCCACTCGACCTGCTGATGAGCACGCCGGGCCTCGACCTCGCCGATCTCGTTCATCGTGTCTTGATGGGAGCGCACGGCGTCCCAGAAGCCGTCCAGGCCCTCGGCCTCGAGTGCGGACATCGTCAGCACCGGGACCTTCCACACGGCGTCCGTCGGCCGGACCAGGCGCAGCGCGGCGCCGAGCTCGCGGGCGGCCCGCTGGGCGTCCTTGACGTGCGGCCCGTCGGCCTTGTTCACGGCCACCACGTCGGCCAGCTCCAGCACGCCCTTCTTGATGCCCTGGAGCTGGTCGCCCGTGCGGGCCAGAGTGAGGAATGTGAAGCAGTCGACCATCCCGGCGACGGTCACCTCGGACTGCCCGACGCCGACGGTCTCGACGAGGATCACGTCGAAGCCGGCGGCCTCCAGCAGCACCATCGTCTCGCGAGTTGCTTTTGCGACGCCGCCGAGCGTGCCTGAGGTCGGCGAAGGCCGGATGTAGGCCCGCGGTTCGGTGGAGAGGGTGGCCATACGGGTCTTGTCGCCGAGGATGGAGCCGCCGGTGCGGGTGGAGGACGGGTCGACGGCGAGGACCGCCACCTTGTGGCCCTTCTCCACCAAAAAGAGACCGAAGGACTCGATGAACGTCGACTTGCCGACACCGGGCACACCGGTGATGCCGATTCGGAGGGCCCCGCCGGCGTGAGGCAGTGCGCCCAGAAGGAGTTCCTGGGCCTTTTCCCGGTGTGCCGGATTGGTGGATTCCAGGAGTGTGATGGCCCGCGCCAGCAGGGGCCGCCGGTCATCGAGGACTCCCTCGAGCAGTGCGTCCACGTCGATCTCGCGCCGTGGCCGTGTCCCACCTGACGCCGGCACAGGTCCTGCGACGGAACCGGTGCCGAGCGTGGTCGACAGACTGCCCGACAGGTTGCCCGACCCGGCGGGGTCGGGGCCGGCGCCGAGGCGGCTCAGGACTCGGCCCCCGAGCCTGCCCCCTCATCCGAGGAGACCGACGACAGGTCGTGCCCGAGCTCCCCGGCGAGCGAGTCGAGGAGGCTGATGGCGGCCTCGGAGATCACGGTGCCGGGCGGGTAGATCGCTGCCGCTCCCGCGTCGTAGAGCTCCTGGAAGTCGCCTGGTGGGATCACACCGCCCACCGTCACCACGATGTCCTCGCGACCGACCTCCGCGAGCGCCGCACGCAGCGCTGGAACCAAGGTGAGATGGCCCGCCGCGAGCGAGCTCACGCCCACCACGTGGACGTCGGCGTCGGCCGCCTGCTGGGCGACCTCCTGGGGGGTCTGGAAAAGTGGACCCATGTCGACGTCGAATCCGAGGTCGGCGAACGCTGTGCCCACGACCTTCTGCCCGCGGTCGTGACCGTCCTGGCCCATCTTGGCCAGCAGGATGCGGGGACGCCGCCCCTCTTGTTCGGCGAAGGCGTCAGCCATCCGCATGGCCTTGGTGACGTTGTCCACGGCACCCTCCTTGGTGACCTCCTGGCGGTACACGCCCGACAGGGTCTTGATCTCGGCCTTGTGTCGACCGTAGACCTTTTCGAGCGCATCCGAGATCTCGCCGATACTCGCATAAGCGCGGGCGGCGTCGATAGCCAGCGCCATGAGGTTGTTGTCCGGATCGCTGCTCGCACCACCGGACGCCGCCTCGGTGAGTCGGGTGAGTGCGGACTGACACGCTTCCTCGTCCCGCTCGGAACGCAGCTTGTCCAGCTTTGCCAGCTGCTCTGTGCGAACACGGGAGTTATCGACCTTGAGGACCTCGATCTCCTGGTCCTCGGTCACGACGTACTTGTTCACGCCGATCACGGGCTGGCGCCCCGAGTCGATACGCGCCTGCGTCCGAGCCGCGGCCTCCTCGATGCGCAGCTTGGGAATACCTTCGCCGATCGCCTGGGCCATACCGCCGGCCTCATCGATCTCGAGCAGGTGTAGGCGAGCCTTGTCCGCGAGCTGCGCGGTCAACCACTCGATGTAGTACGAGCCGGCCCATGGATCAATGGGACGAGTGGTGCCCGACTCCTGCTGCAGCAGGAGCTGGGTGTTGCGCGCGATGCGCGCGGAGAAGTCTGTGGGCAATGCCAGCGCCTCGTCGAGGGCATTGGTGTGCAGCGACTGGGTATGACCCTGCGTCGAGGCCATAGCCTCGATCGCGGTGCGGGCGACGTTGTTGAACACGTCTTGGGCGGTCAGCGACCAGCCTGAGGTCTGCGAGTGCGTACGCAGCGACTTGGACTTGGCATTCTTCGGCCCGAACTTCTCGACCAGCTCGCTCCAGAGGAGACGTCCTGCACGGAGCTTCGCTATCTCCATGGAAAAGTTCATCCCGATCGCCCAGAAGAAGGACAGGCGGGGCGCGAACTTGTCGATGTCCAGGCCCGCATCCAGGCCGGCGCGGAGGTACTCGACACCGTCGGCGAGCGTGTAGGCCAACTCCAGATCTGCCGTCGCACCGGCTTCCTGGATGTGGTAGCCGGAGATCGAGATGGAGTTGAATCGAGGCATCTTCCGCGAGGTGTACGCGAAGATGTCCGAGATGATCCGCATGGAGGGCTTAGGCGGATAGATGTAGGTGTTGCGGACCATGAACTCTTTGAGGATGTCGTTCTGGATGGTCCCCGCGAGCTGCTCGGGAGAGACACCCTGCTCCTCGGCGGCCACTACGTAGAAGGCAAGGATCGGCAGGACGGCGCCGTTCATCGTCATGGACACCGACACCGCGGACAGGTCGATCCCATCGAACAACTCACGCATGTCCAGAATTGAATCGATGGCGACACCCGCCATCCCCACGTCGCCGGCTACCCGCGGGTGGTCGGAGTCGTATCCGCGGTGCGTGGCGAGGTCGAACGCCACCGACAGTCCCTTCTGGCCGGCGGCGAGGTTGCGCCGGTAGAAGGCGTTGGACTCGGCGGCCGTGGAGAATCCCGCGTACTGGCGAATGGTCCACGGCTGATTGACGTACATCGAGGGATAGGGGCCGCGGAGGAACGGTGCGGCACCGGGCACAGTGTCCAGCGGGAAGGGGGTGACCTCGTCGCCGTCGTCGGTCGCGGCGGTGCCTGCCTCCACACCGTCACGGTCCGCCTTGGTGTAAACGCGCTTGACGTCGATGCCCTCCGGGGTCTCCCAATGGGGTTCGGCGGCGATACCGTCGTCGACCACAGCGGGAGCAGCGTCCGCCGAGGTGTCCTCAGAATCGCGGAGTGGAGCGGTGCTGAAATCAGGGAAGGTCGTCATCTCACTTCACTCCCAGCTGGTCGAGAAGGGTGGTCAGGGCGGCCACGGCGTCGATGCCGAGGCCCAGGTATCCGTCTGGGCGGTCTGTGGCATCGGAGGGGAAACCCTTCTCCGTACCTGCCAGGTACACCGTTGAGACACCGGAATCGCGCAGGGCGCGTACCGCATCAGATCCCTCGGACGCGTAGCGCTTGTCGGAGCCACACAGAACGGCGATCTCCTCGCCCTCCCGGGCGCGATCGTACTGTTCAGCCTCGGTTGCGCCCGGGTTCCTGGCCTCGATCCCGCCGGCGGCGAGAAGGTTGGACACAAAAGTGACGCGTCCCGTGGTCTCCGCCTGCGGACCGAGACCGGCCACCAGAACGACGGGACGCGAGCCCGTGGCTTCGAGGTGTGCGTCGGATCGGTCACGCAGGTCTTCGAATGCCCGGCCGTAGCGGTACTCCTCGCCGCCTCGACGAGAGGCGTCCAGGGCCGGTTCGGCGAGGTTGGGGAACTCGGAAACACCCGTGACAGGCGCCGTGCGGTGCGCGATATCGGCGTCCCGGGCCTCGCGGACACGGGCCACTGCATCGGATAAGGATCCCGAGGCGATGGCGGCGGACAGCCCTCCCTCGGCCTCGACTGATTGGAGGACCGCCCACGCGGAGTCGGCGAGTGCGTCGGTCAGAGACTCCACGAACCAGGAACCGCCCGCGGGGTCCACCACGTGGCCCAGGTGCGACTCCTCGAGTAGGAGCAGCTGGGTGTTTCGGGCGATGCGGTCGGCGAACGAGCGCGAGGTGCTCTCCAGGCCGCCGGGCACCGAGGCATCGAACGGCAGGACGGTGACGGACGTCGCGCCGCCAACACCTGCACCGAACGCGGCCAACGTCGTGCGCAGCATGTTCACCCAGGGGTCGCGGCGGGACATCATCGCGGATGAGGTGACGGCGTGCTGGGCAGCACCACCGGCCTCGGGGGCCCCTAGCAACTCGGCGACTCGGGCCCACATGAGCCGGCCCGCGCGGAACTTGGCGATCGACGCGAACTGGTCGTCGGTGGCGGCGAGACGGAACGAGACCTGGCGGAGCGAGTCCCGGACGGGCAGGCCCGTGGCAACGAGGGCACGTACGTACTCCAGCCCGGCGGCCACCGCATAGGCCAGCTCTTGGGCGTCTCCGGCGCCGTCGGCGTGGAAGACCGTGCCGTCAGCGACGAAAGTCCGGACTGTCTCCTCCCGCTCGGAGACCTGCGCGGCGAGCCGGACCGCGGAATCGATTTCGATCGAGTCAGTCCCCGCATAGGTCGAGGTCACGGGTGTGGCGCCGAGGTCGGCGACGACGGCAGAACGATCGGTCACCCCGTCGCCGGCGGCTTTGCGATTGTCGAGAAGCGTGAGGTAAGCCTCGGCCACCTCGATGAGGTCGGTCCCCGCGTCGAAGGTGACGGGGGCGAGATCGAGGTAGACGTCTTTGAGGACGGTAGCGACATCGGCGGCTCCGACGGCCAGCCACAGGGCTGACGCGCCCTGCTCGAGCAGATCCAGCACCGCGAGGTTGGCCTGAGACGCGTCTCCGTCAACTTGGATGCGCGACGACACATGCCAGCCGTTCTCCGGTAGGCCCGACCGGTCCCCGCCACGCACGTACGGAAAGCGCCCCGGAGCGGGACGCTCGGCGACCTCGTCGGCACGCGTGTAGAGCGGGTTGATCTCTATGCCGTCACGCGTTGTCGCCACGAGTGAGCGCCAAGCGTCCTCCGGCATATCGGCGGGATCCTTGCGGGCGGCCTTCGCGAGGACGGCTCCCACAGAGGCGTACCAGGAGTGAAGGTCTGGACCTGTGGTCGGACTGGTCACCGGTACCTCGTTCTCTTGTGGAGTGAAGGGGGTCACCCCCGGACTCTAGTCGAGCGTGCGGGGCGCCTGAAATATGGCCGTGCGTCGCGAGGGCTGGGCGCGGAGCGATAGACATACGACTACGGCTACAGTCGTCCCGGTGCGGAACCGGGTTATGGCGTGGGCGGCAGCAGTCGTGCTGGTCATCATTCTGGCAACGCTCGCGCCTACCCCCGAGCTTGAACAGTTTCGCGAATGGACCGCGCAACTCGGGCCGTGGTTCCCGTTGGTGTTCTTCGCGGCCTACGCGATCGTCACCGTCACGCCGATCCCACGGTCCACGTTCACCTATTCGGCGGCGGTGCTGTTCACGCCGGCCGTGGCCATCCCCTGGTCGCTCGTGGCCACCGGGGTCGCAGCGACGATCGCGTTCGTGGTGATCAGACAGCTGGAGCACGACCGGACCGCCGCGCTGAGAGCGGATCCGCGGGTTGTATCAGTCGACGCGCGCCTGCGTCGACGAGGGTGGTTGTCGGTGGGGAGTCTGAGACTCGTGCCAGCTGTGCCGTTCTCGGTGGTCAACTATGCCTCCGCGCTGACCTCGATCCCCTACTCGCAATTCCTCCTGGCCACGCTGATCGGGAGCGCACCGGGAACGGTGGCGGCAGTCTATCTGGGAAACTCGCTGACGGAAGGCGATGGCACGGCCGCATTGTGGGCTACTGGTGGTTTTGCTGCTGTGGGCCTGGTCGGGATGGTGCTGGACGCCAAGCTCCCGCTCAGGCCGGTTCCGTGACGAAGTCCACCAGCCTCTCCACTGCCCCCAGCAGTGCTGGCTCGACGTCGCGATAGGAACTCACCGAGGCCAGCACCTTACGGAAACCGTCCACCGGTTCTCCCCAGCCCAGGCGCTGGCAGATGCCGGTCTTCCAGTCCTCACCGCGCGGCACCACAGGCCATTCGTCGATACCCACAGCAGAGGGTTTGACCGCCTGCCAGATATCCACGTAGGGGTGGCCGGTCACGAGGACGTTCTCGCCCAGCCCCGCGACGATCCGCGATTCCTTACTACCCTCCACTAGGTGGTCCACCAGCACGCCCAGACGGGCGTCGGGGGTCGGATCGAATTCATCGATCAGCGCTGAGAGATCATCGATCCCGTGGAGCGGCTCCACCACGACTCCCTCGACGCGGAGATCGTGTCCCCAGATTCGCTCGACCAGCGCGGCATCGTGTATCCCTTCCACCCAGATGCGTCCCGCCCGAGCGGCCCGGGCCCGCAAGCCGTCGACCTTCCTCGATCCCGACGCAGTGATCGTGGGCCCCTTCGCCGCCGGGGCCGGCTTCTGCAGTGTCACTGGTGATCCGTCGATGAGGAACGCCGACGGGGTCATGGCGAACAGTCGGACCCGTCCCCGCCGATCCTCGAGTTTGACGAACTCGCCGTCGTAGGACCGGTCGAACCCCACCACCGCGCCGCAGAAGCCGGTCTCGGCGTCCTCCACTACGAGGTCGCGTTCGGCGTCGACGACGGGCACCTGCGGTCGGCGACGTCGCGCGGTGCCGGAAAGGATATCGGAGCCGTACATGTCAGCCATGGCGAACAACGCTAGCCGGACCTGCGCGTGGGTTGGCGGCGGCGCACCGGCCGGTAGGATGGATTCTCATGTCCCGTCCCCTCACCAGTGACACCGTGGTGTCCTCCGCTTGGACGCTGCCGCTTCATCTCCTGCAAACCGCATGGGCCGACCAGCCGTTCGACACCCTGACTGATCACGTGTCGGGGCTGGCGGAGTCTCATCTACTGGAGATCAGCGGTGAGCCCGTCGCGATGCTCGACGGCGTCTCCCCCGCCGCGGGTCCCGTCGGACTCCTGCCGGGCTTGGTCACCACGCTGCGCAGAGCCGGTGGTTCCCATCCTGCGCAGGAAATTCTTTCGCTTCTCACCTCGGCACCCGGGGACTCTTCCAGCATCCCGGCGGTGCCTTCGATTCGTTCGGACGTCACCAATGCCGGGTGGGGTGTGCTGGTCCGTGATCCGGACAACCGCCAGGCGGTAGCACTGACGTGCACCCGGCCGCACGAGGACGTGTTGAGATGGCGCGCCCGGGGCGTGGTCGACTGCCCTGTCGCTCCACAGCCGGATGGTCCCTCCCGGGCGCTGGCGGGTTTGGGGCAGGCCGTGGTCGATGCCGCGGAGTTGATAGAACAGACGGCGGTGCACACCGGCTCAGTCGCGCGAGTGGATGTGCACTCCCACGTCACTCGTCTACCCGCGGGGCTACCCGCGAGGGTGCTCGAGTTGGTGGATCGTATCGATCGCGTCGAGGCAATCCTTTCAGTCGCTCTGACCCGGCCAGGAATCGGTGTCGACCCCGCCACCCGCGAACCCGTACTGCGACGACTCGTCTCGGTGAAAGACGCAGCGCGCCGTGCCGTGGTAGCCGCCTCGGGCGAGGCCGCGCTCCGCTCTTAGCTAACGGGAACAGCAGCCTGTCGCGCAGCGCGTTCCGTCACGATTACAGCCGAGCGCGGGCACCGTTCCCGGGCGGTCCTGTTGAACCCCGCTCTCGACCTCCTCGAGTAGCTCGAGGATCATCTTCGTGAACTCCTGACTCGGGCCGGGGGTGGCCACGCGTGTCACCGTCACGCCGAGCTCGCGGACCTCGTCCACGAGTTCGGTGTCGAGGTCCCAGATCACCTCGACGTGGTCGGAGATGAAGCCGATCGGCACCACCACCACATGGCGCAGGTCCTGCGTGGTGGCGAGTTCGCTGACATGGTCCACCACATCGGGTTCCAGCCACGGAACGGTAGGAGGGCCGGAGCGCGACTGCCACACGAGGTCGTAGTCCTCGGCGCCAGCGGCTTCGGCTACCAACCGTGCGGCCTCGGCCACCTGCCGGCTGTATAGATGGCCCCCGAGTTCCGGTGGTCCCGCGACCGCGTCCGCGGCATCCGGGACGGAGTGGGCGGTGAAGATCACCCTCGCGTCCGACGGAGCGGACTCGACCGCCCCCCGGAGGTCGGCGGCGAAGCGCCGTATGAACAGTGGGTGGTCGTAGAACTGTCGCATCCTGGTCAAGGTCGGAGCACCCTCGACCTGAGTGATGGCGCGAGCGATATCCTCCTGGTATTGCGCGCAACCCGAGTATCCGCCCCAAGCGGACGTTGCGAACACCGCGGCGTTCCGGACACCGTCCGCGGCCATCTGCTGGACTGCGTCCTCCACCATCGGGTCCCAGTTGCGGTTGCCGAAGTAGACCGGTAACTGCCGTCCGCGGTCCGCCAACTCGGCTTCGACGTTCGCGATGATCTCGCGATTGAGGTCATTGATCGGACTGCGTCCGCCGAGGTGTCGGTAGTGGGTCGCCACCTCTTCCAGCCGCTCGGGCGGGATGCCTCGACCACGCGTCACGTTCTCGAGGAACGGGATCACGTCGTCCTGCCCCTCGGGTCCGCCGAATGAGAGCACCAGCAGTGCGTCCACCGGACCGTTACCCACGTGTGAACCCTTCGTCATTTCAGGCCTCCTGACTACTGAACGCGACGGTCCCGGCGCCGCCGTCGGCGTAGATCACCGTGCCGGTGGTGGCGGACATGAGGTCGGACAGCAGGGCCACCGCCGTGGTGGCGACGGAGGTCGGGTCATTGACGTCCCAGCCGAGGGGTGCCCGCCGCGCCCATTCGTCCTGCATCTGGTCCAACTCCCCGCCCGGTCCGAGGGCGTCACCTGCGATTGCTTTGGCAGCGAGCGTCTTGACCGGTCCTGCAGCGATCAGGTTGGACCGCACGCCGTCCGGACCGAGATCGCGGGCCACGTAGCGGTTGACTGCTTCCAATGCGTTCTTTGCGACCGACATCCAGTTGTAGAACGGCATCGAGGACCGGGGATCGAAGTCCAGGCCGATGATCGAGGCACCGGGATTGAGCATCGGACGTACGGCCTTGGCCAGCGAGGCGTACGAGTAGGCGGAGACCTCGAGAGCCACTGCGACGTCCTTCCAGGGGGCGTCGAGGAAAGGATCGCCGAGGCAGGCCGGAGGGGCGAAACCGATCGAATGCACCACGCCGTCGAGTGAGTCGGTGTGTTCGCGGACCCTGCCTTCCAGCGCCGCCAGGTCGTCGTCGCTCTGGACGTCCAGTTCGATCACGGGTGGTCGGACTGGAAGTCGCTTAGCGATGGCTTTGACCAACGAGGGCCGGCCGAACGCGGTGAGGATCACCTCCGCTCCGTGGAGCTGGCAATGTTTGGCGATATGGAACGCGATCGACGCGTCGGTGATCACGCCGGTGACGAGAATCGTCTTGCCGGCCAGCAGGCCGCTGGTGGTGGTGTCGTCGTTCTGGCTCATCTCAGTGCCCCATTCCCATTCCGCCGTCGACCGGTAGTACCGCACCGGAGATGTAGCCGGCGTCGTCGCCGGCGAGGAAGCTCACGGCCCCGGCCACGTCAGCCGCGGATCCCTGTCGTCCGAGCGGAATGGCCGCCACGGCGAGCTCGCGTGTCTTCTCGTCCAGACCCGCTGTCATGTCGGTGTCGATGAAACCAGGGGCCACCACGTTCGCGGTGATGTTGCGTGAGCCGAGTTCACGAGTGAGTGAGCGCGCCATGCCCACGAGCCCGGCCTTGGAGGAGGCGTAGTTGACCTGCCCGGCGGTGCCCGACTGTCCCACCACGGAACCGATGAAGATCATGCGACCAAACTTTGCTCGCAGCATTCCGCGCGAGGCCCGCTTCGCCACCCGGAACGCACCGGCGAGATTGGCCTCGACCACGCGCGTGAACTGGTCATCCTTCATCCGCATCAGCAGGGTGTCGTCGGTGATGCCGGCGTTGGATACGACCACCTCGACCGGCCCGTATTCCGCCTCGACGGCGCTGAACGCCGCGTCGACGGACTCGGGGTCGGTGACATCGCACTCGACGCCGAAGAGCCCGTCGGGAGCGCCGGACCCACGATGGGTCACGGCCACCCTGTGGCCGTCGGCGAGGAGTCGTTCGGCGACGGCGCGGCCGATCCCCCTGTTGCCTCCGGTCACGAGGACGGTTCGGGCTGTGGCGGCACGCGTGCTCTCGGAAACCATGGGTCCACCCTAGCGACCCGGGTCACGGGATCCGACGGTGCGCCGCCAGCGATCCCGCCGCTGCCAGCATCGCTAGCAGCGATCCGATGATGAGCCACGGCCGGGAGGCGTCGGCCTTCTTCAACTCGTAGCCGATCTGCTCCTCCAACGTGCGGTAGACGGAGTCGAGCTCTTCGAGGCTGGAAGCGGTGAAGAAGTCGCCACCGGAGAGTTCGGCGATCGTGCGAAGTGACGCGTCGTCAACGGGGACGGGTTGTGGGCGTCCTTCGATATCGACCGTGCCGTAGAGGGTGCCGAAGGAGATAGTCGAGACCGGGATGCCCGCTTCCTCCGCGCGTTCCGCAGCGGTGAATGCGCCGCGTTCCTCCGTGGGATCAGCTGGGACGGTTTCTTTGCCGTCGGAGAGCAGAACAATGCGCGCGGGAGGCGCCTGGTCAGGTCCTCCGAGGCTCTCGGTGAACGTCGTGATGGCCTGCGTGGCGGTGTAGATCGCCTCGCCGGTGGCGGTGCGCTCGTCGAGCTTGAGCCTGTCGATTGCTCGCACGACGGGGCCGCGGTCCGTGCTGGGCGCGACGAGCATCGACGCGGTTCCCGCGTAGGACACCAGCCCAAGATTGACGCCCGGGGTGAGATTGTTCGCGAACGTGGTGGCGGCCTCTTGAGCGGCCTCGAGGCGGGAGGGGGCGACGTCGGTGGCCTCCATGGACAGAGAGACGTCGACGACGAGCATGACGGTCGCCCGGTTCCGTGGGACCTTCTGTTCCCTCTGAGGGCCGGCGAGCGCCACCACCAGCGCGAGCAGCGACACCACCAGGAGCACGGCAGGAACGTGAGTGAACCACCGCTTCCCTGGCCGGTCGATCGTCCGGAGTACCCCGAAGTTGCCGAAGCGGACGGTACGTCGCTTCTTCGAGCGCAGCGCGATCACGTATCCCACGGCGATGGCCACCGGCACCACGAGCAGGAACAGCCAGTACGGGTGCTGGAATTCCGACAGGCTCACCGGCTGGTCACCTCCGCGGGGTCGCCGGCGTCGTCAGGCAGGCCCTTGGCAAGTGAGTCGCCGGTCGGATGGCCGCCCTGTCTGCGAACTCCGACGAAGTCGATGACATCGCGGACCCAGTCCCGGTCCGTCCTCAATGCGAGGACGGGTGCGCCGCTGCGGCGCAGGGCCGAGTGTACGGTGACGCGATGGTCCTCCGCCGCGCGGCGGTAATCCGCGGCGAGCGCATCGTCCACGTCCAACTCGAGTACTTCACCGGTGGCAGGGTCTTGCAGCAGGGCCGAACCGACAGCGGGCAGGGCGATATCGAGCGGGTCGGCCACGTGGACGGCCAGGAACTCGTGGCGAGCTCCCAGGACTCGCAGTGAGCGCTCCCAGGTCACGTCGGCGAGGAAGTCGGAGATCACCACCACCAGTCCATGTCGGCGTGCGGCATTGCGTACGGAATGCAGACAGGCCTCGAGATCGCCGCCGGCCGAAACGTGGGCCTCGGAACGGGACACCTCCTCGAGCAGACGTCGCACGTGGTCCCGCCCCCCTGTGGCGCGAAGGACCCTGGGCCGTCCGTCGCCGGTGATGACCATGCCCACTCGGCTTCCGCCGCCAGCGGACAGGAATCCGACGGTGGCCACGGCGGCCTCGACGAGGCGGCGTTTGGTGCCGTACCGACCCTGCACGTCCAGGGTGGGTGAGAGATCGACGACTATCCATGTCTCGAGTTCACGGTCCGCGATGGTCTGGCGGATGTGGGGTTCCGTGGTGCGGGCGGTCACGGACCAGTCCATGGAGCGCACATCGTCGCCGGGCTCGTATGCGCGCGCCTCCCCCGGTTCGGTACCCGGGCCCGGAAGCAGCCCTCGATGATCCCCGTTGAGCACACCGTCGAGTCTCCGGGTGACGAGTAGTTCGAGTTGTGCCAACGCCGCTGGTGATGTCGCTTCGACCGGGCCTGCGCGTCGGCCTTCGTCCGCGGTGGTCACGGGGTGGGCGGCGGGCCGGTCTGGGCGGGAACAGCGCTGATCTGCGGAAGCGGCACAGCCTCGAGCACGCGCCGAACAACGGAGTCCGCGGTGATTTCGTCCGCCAGCGCATCGTAGGTCAGGACGAGGCGATGACGCAGGACAGAAGGAAGAACATCCACGACGTCCTGCGGGATCACATAATCGCGACCTCGGACGAGCGCGAGAGCCCGCGCTGCGGTCACGGCGCCCAGGGTGGCACGCGGTGATGCGCCGTAGGACAGCCACCGCGCGACATCCTCCAGACCGTGACGGGCGGGCTCCCGCGTGGCCACGGTGACGCGGACGACGTAATCGACGAGTGCGTGGTGGACGAACACCTCGCGAACGGCATTCTGCAATCTTTCAAGAGCATCCACACCGAGGATCTGGCCGGGCTCCGGGGGCGTGGATCCCATCCGGTAGACGATCTCGCGCTCCTCCTCCGGACTCGGATAGTCCACGATGAGCTTGAAGAGGAAGCGGTCGCGCTGTGCTTCCGGCAGCTGATAGACGCCTTCGCTCTCGATCGGGTTCTGGGTGGCCATCACAAGGAACGGTGACGGCATCGGGAACGTCTTGCCCCCGATCGAGACGTGGCCTTCCGCCATGACCTCGAGCAACGCCGACTGAACTTTGGCCGGAGCGCGGTTGATCTCGTCAGCCAGTACGAAGTTGGCGAGGATAGGCCCCAGTTCCACCTCGAATTCTTCGCGACCCTGGCGGTAGATGCGCGTGCCGACGATATCGGCGGGAACGAGATCCGGGGTGAACTGAAGTCGGTGGAAACTCCCTCCCACGACTTTCGCGAACGTTTCCACGGTCAGAGTTTTGGCGACTCCCGGGACCCCCTCAAGGAGGATGTGCCCTCGCGAGAGCAAACCAACGAGGATCATCTCGATCAATCGGTCCTGACCCACCACGATCTTCTTGATCTCGTACACGGCGCGCTCAAGCAGCCGAGCGTCCTCCGCGGCGGACGAGACATTGACCTCGGGGGCGGCGCCCGCGTTGGACGCCTGTTCGTGGGGTGGATAGCTCACCGCGGAGAGCTCCTTCGCGTGGTCGGGTGTGTAGGTCGGCCACTACGGTCGGACCGACGTGACGGACTGGGCACGACAGTACCCGGGGTACCGGCGTGTCCGGCCCGGCCACCGTCTTCGGTGGCCGGGCCGCTCGGTTACACCAGACGAACCACCATCGGCATGACGCCGGCCATGCGGACGGGAGAAATCTTGACGACATCTCCGGACTGGGGGGCCTCGATCATTTTCCCGTCACCGAGATAGAGGGCAACATGCCCCGGCCAGAACAGCATGTCGCCCCGCTTGCGCGAAGAAACAGGAAACTGCGGGCCCGATGTGTACTGGTAGCCGGTGAAGTGCGGCAGCGCCTTACCGACCCCCGCGAATGCATAGATCATCAGACCGGAGCAGTCGAAGCCGATCTTGTTGTAATCGCCGTGACTGTCCGCCACGCCGCCGTCCCGAATTCCGCGGGTGGGACCGTTGGCGTCTCCCCCGCCCCAGGCGTAGGGGGTGCCGAGCTGGGACATTGCTCGGTTGATCACGGTTTCCACGCGAGAAGAATTCGACGGGTTTCCTGTGTCTCCCCCGCCTCCGCCGCCGCCCTGGCCCGTTCCCGTTCCCGGACCTGCGGGACTCTGACCGACCGAGCCGAAGTCGGCGTTTCCTATCGCGTCTGTGACCTGCTGGACGATAGCGTCGGTGTCGCCGCTGACGCCCGCATCTACAGCCGCGCCAACACTGCCGGCGTCAACCGTGCCGCCGATTGCGTTGACCGCCCGATCCGAAGATCCGCCCGCGAACTGGCGAACCTGTCCGAGGTCCAGATGTGCTGGCAGTGCCAGAGCGATGTCCGCCGCCTGTTCGCGTGCCTCGGGCTGCGAGGCCAGATTGCGCACTGCCTGCTCACGCATCGCGTCGGAGGCGTCGGCACCAGTGTCCGGCGCCGGGGGGTCGACCACGGTCGGGCCCTCGACCCCGGATTCCACCAGAGCGGCCCGGTGATCGTCGAGTTCGCGGGTGAGCGTCTCGATTTCGCCTTCGAGAGCTGCAACCTGGAGAGAGACCTCAGCGACCTCGTCCTCCGCTGAATCACGACGCGCTGCGGCGTCGGAATAGCGTTGCTGCGCCGCCTCCCGTGCGTGTTCGGCCTCGGACTCCCGTTGGGTCGCGGCTTCTACCGCTGTGGTCATCTCGCCGACAACCTGACGCTGGTCCACTGCCGCCCGCTGGAGGAACTCCTGTCGACGCGCGGACACGGCGGGCCCGCCCGGGTCGAGTATCGCCGAGGCCGCACCTGGTGCCGTTCCCTGCTTATGAAGGAGCCTGGAGTAGTCATCGAGCGTGCTCCGGGCAGATTCCACCCCGGATTCCGCCTCTTCGCGCTCCCGCGTGGTGCGGTCCGCGTCGGCGATAGCCCGGTCCAGGTCGATGCGCGCCATCTGCAGATCGACGAGAGTCTTGTTGACGCCCTCGCGCTTGACCGCGATGTCCTGCCTGGTGGCGTCGAGACGGGCGGCGGCGTCTGCCACCGCTCGGATCAACCCGCTGACGTCGCCCGGCATGACCGCCGGGACCTCCTGCGCCGACGCTATCGGGATATGCACCGCGCCGGAAGCAGTTCCCAACACCAACGCCACCGCGAGGGTTGCGCGCCCTGAGGCACGCCCGGTGGTCTTGCGTTTACGTGCCCTGAGGGCACGGCGTGACAAATGGTCAGGCTCCACGTTTCACCTTCCGCTGACCGCACGAGGGTGCGGCTGTCCGCGCGTCCGCACAGCGGGACGCGTGACCGAGCAGGTGAGTGTGCTCCGGTGATGCCTTCCCCTGCGCCACTGGAGACTCTTACCTACTCGGCAGAACCTACGGTTCCTCTAGCACCGTAGGTCACAGCGAACACATCTGAAACATCGATCGGCAAAATACACTGCTGTAACTTGATTAACGCCTGTTACTTACGGCGTGTCGCAATGCGTGGGCGGTGGCCTAGTAGGTCTGGTGAAGCAGGATCAGCGAGTGCGGCGGCGGAGAGCCACGGCAAATGCCGCTACCGCGATAATCGCCAAAACCAGAGTGATCGCGCTCAGTGTTCCCCACGGGGGCGCGGGTGCCGTGACCTTGTGGGCGAAGACTGCGGCCGAGGCGACCGGGTCGAACTCCTCCCACGCGTCGTCCTGGCCTGTTTCCAGTTGGTGACGGGCAATCGCGTCGCTTGATGAGCCGATGAACGCCGGTGTGCGGACGAAGATCGTGCCGTCGTACTCCTCGTTGAGGAAAGCGGCGAGGTCGCGGGCGTCGGTGTATACGGCGGCGGGGGCCTCCGTGTAGACCACCTTGAGGTCGAGGCCGCGGTCGGCCGCTTCGTCCACGACTGACCGGAGGCCCTCGACGAACGGCTCGGGAGCCGAGACGCCGTCGTCCGCCAGGTCGTCGACCACCGCCTGGTAGTCGAGCCAGTTCGGGAAATCGCCGTCTCGGATGGACACCACGGGTTCGGCCTCGTGCGCCAGCATCGTCACGGAATCATCTGTGGTGTCCACGGCGGACATAGTGCCATCTTGTCGTCGTCCCGTTTGTTCGTACGCGCCGGAGGGTTTGATTACCGCGGTATGGCCCCCACCTTCGGGCGTGCCGGACGGTATACAGAACGGACGTACTGGTAAATTGGTCGTCGCAACCGGATGCGAGGGTCCACAATGGGCCTTGTGTCCGACCCGGCGTTGCCGTCCGGCACGGGTGGCTGAGCCGGGAGGGACGACAAACCGACAAGACACCACGAGTGGAGCTGACGTGACAGCAAGCAATGACAGCTTCGGCGCAAAGGGGACCCTAGAGGTCGGCGGCGAAGCATACGAGATCTACCGACTCTCAGCGGTCCCGGGAGCCGACAAACTCCCCTATTCGCTCAAAGTCCTGACGGAGAATCTGCTTCGTACCGAGGATGGCAAGAACGTCACCAAGGGGCATATCGAGGCTCTCGCCGGATGGGACCCGAACGCCGAGCCCGACACCGAGATTCAGTTCACGCCTGCCCGCGTGATCATGCAGGACTTCACCGGCGTTCCCTGCATCGTCGACCTCGCCACGATGCGCGAGGCCGTGGAGACCCTCGGCGGCGACCCGAACAAGGTCAACCCGCTGGCTCCTGCCGAGATGGTCATCGATCACTCGGTCATCATCGAGTCCTTCGGCCGCCACGACTCTTTCGAGACGAACGTGGAGATCGAGTACCAGCGCAATGAGGAGCGTTACCAGTTCCTCCGTTGGGGCCAGGGCGCCTTCGACGACTTCAAGGTCGTCCCCCCGGGTACCGGCATCGTGCACCAGGTCAACATCGAGTACCTGGCGCGCACGGTCATGGTCCGGGGCGGTCAGGCTTACCCCGACACCTGTGTAGGCACCGACTCGCACACCACCATGCAGAATGGTCTCGGCGTCCTGGGCTGGGGCGTCGGGGGCATCGAGGCAGAAGCCGCGATGCTCGGCCAGCCGATTTCCATGCTCATCCCGCGCGTCGTGGGATTCAAGCTCACCGGCTCGATCAAGCCCGGCGTCACCGCGACCGACGTCGTGTTGACGATCACCGAGATGCTGCGCAAGCACGGCGTCGTGGGCAAGTTCGTCGAGTTCTACGGAGCCGGTGTCGCGGCTGTGCCGCTGGCCAACCGCGCCACCATCGGCAACATGAGCCCGGAGTTCGGCTCCACCTGTGCCATGTTCCCGATCGACAGTGAGACCATTGACTACCTGCGCCTGACCGGCCGCGACGAGGAGCAGCTCGCTCTGGTCGAGGCGTACGCCAAGGAGCAGGGCATGTGGCTCGCCCCGGAGGGCCCCGAGCCGGTCTTCTCCGAGTACCTCGAGCTGGACCTGGGCGACGTCGTCCCCTCGATCGCCGGCCCGAAGCGCCCGCAGGACCGCATCGAGCTCTCCGATGCCAAGAGCGCGTTCCGCAAGGACATCCACAACTACGTGGACGCCGACATCGACAAGCTCGGCACCCGGGAGGGTCGCCGGATGCAGTCCGAGGGCGGTGCACCGTCCGCTGCCACTGGTGGCGCCCGACTGTCCTTCGCCGACGACGGCTCCGTGCGGGCCGATGCGTCGGTGGGTGCAGAGGGGCGTCCGTCGCAGCCCGTCGAGTGCAAGGTCGGCGAGAACGAGATGGTGCTGGACCACGGCATCGTCTCCATCGCCTCCATCACCTCGTGCACCAACACGTCCAACCCGTCGGTCATGATCGGTGCCGGCCTGCTGGCACGGAAGGCCCACGAGAAGGGTCTGACCGCCAAGCCGTGGGTCAAGACCTCCATGGCCCCGGGTTCGCAGGTCGTCACCGAGTACTACGAGCGCGCCGGTCTGTGGCCGGACCTGGAGGCCCTCGGCTTCCACCTCGTGGGTTACGGCTGCACCACCTGCATCGGTAACTCCGGCCCGCTTCCGGAAGAGATCTCCGCGGCGATCCAGGAGCACGACCTCACCGCGACCGCCGTTCTGTCCGGCAACCGCAACTTCGAGGGTCGGATCAACCAGGACGTCAAGATGAACTACCTGGCGTCCCCGCCGCTGGTCATCGCCTACGCGATCGCCGGCACGATGGACTTCGACTTCGAGACCGACTCCCTGGGCCAGGACAAGGACGGCAACGACGTCTTCCTCGCCGACATCTGGCCCACGGGCGAGGAGATCGAGTCGACCATCAAGGCCTCGATCTCCTCCAACGAGTACAAGTCCAAGTACGCCGACGTCTTCGCGGGCGACGAGCGTTGGCGCGGGCTGGCCACTCCGGACGGCAAAACCTTCGAGTGGGACGACAAGTCGACCTACGTCCGCAAGGCTCCGTACTTCGACGGAATGGAGATGGAGCCGGCACCCATCGAGGACATCTCGGGCGCCCGCGTCCTGGCCAAGCTCGGCGACTCGGTCACCACCGACCACATCTCGCCGGCCTCCACCATCAAGCCGGGTACCCCGGCTGCGCAGTACCTCGATGCCAACGGGGTCGAGCGCAAGGACTACAACTCGTTCGGCTCGCGTCGTGGCAACCATGAGGTCATGATCCGTGGCACGTTCGCCAACATCCGTCTGCAGAACCAGCTGCTCGATGGAGTGACCGGCGGCTACACCCGCGACTTCACCCAGGATGACGCGCCGCAGGCGTTCATCTACGACGCCGCCCAGAACTACGCCGAGCAGAACACCCCGCTCGTCGTGATCGCGGGCAAGGAGTACGGGACCGGCTCCTCGCGTGACTGGGCAGCCAAGGGCACCCGACTGCTGGGAGTCAAGGCGGTCATCGCCGAGTCGTTCGAGCGTATCCACCGCTCCAACCTCATCGGCATGGGTGTCATCCCGCTGCAGTTCCCCGAGGGCGAGTCGCACGAGACCCTCGGCCTGGACGGCACGGAGACGTTCGACATCTCAGGCATCACCGAGCTGAACAACGGCACCACGCCCAAGACGGTCAAGGTCGTGGCCACCAAGACGGACGGCTCGAAGGTCGAGTTCGACGCCGTGGTGCGCATCGACACCCCCGGCGAGGCGGACTACTACCGCAACGACGGCATCCTGCAGTTCGTCCTGCGGAACATGATCAAGGGCTGATCACCCTCACCTGACGGCGGTGTGCGGATCTCCCAGCTGAGGCCGGGAGAACCGTGCACCGCCGCGGTGTATCGGTAGGAAGGTTGTTCTGAAGATGCCCAGGGTCAGCCAGGACCATATGGACGCCCGGCGCCACCAGATCTTGTCCGGGGCCCGCGAGTGCTTTGCCGAATTCGGCTTCGAGGGCGCCACCGTGCGTCGACTCGAGGAGACCACCGGACTGAGTCGGGGCGCGATCTTCCACCACTTCGCCGACAAGGACGCATTGTTCCTCGCCCTGGCGGACGACGACGCGGCCGCTATGGCGGAGACGGTCGCCGAACAAGGACTGGTCCAGGTGATGCGGGAGATCCTCGCGGATCCCGAGGAATTCTCCTGGCTCGGCACCCGCCTCGAGATCGCTCGCCGAATCCGCACCGACCCCGTGTTTCGTGAGCGGTGGACGGACCGTCAGGCCGAGGTGGACGCCGCAGTCGTGGCGCGACTGCGAGAGCAGAAGACCTCGGGGAGAATGCGCACCGACATCCCGGCGGACGTGCTGCGCGTGTATCTCGACATCGTGCTCGACGGTCTCATCACCCACCTGGCGACCGGGCGCGGGACTGAACACGTCAGCGAGATGTTGGACCTCGTCGAGAATTCGCTGCGCACCGCCAGTTCGTGACATGAAACCCGGGTGAACTCGACGACTACGGACAGTGGACGGTGAAATTCCAATCGGTGCCCTGGATTGGGGCGATCACTTCGACCTGAACGGATGTGGAGCCGCCCGGCGGAACATGGACGTCGACCCAGCGGTCGCCGCGGGTGCTCGTCGCGGGGTCCACAAAAATTCGCTTGCCCTCGTAGAAGACGCTGACGGTGTCGGGGATGTTGTAAGTCTCGTAGCGGAGACGTAGGACGGTCGGACCGGGGCGACCCAGTTCCACCCGTCGGTTGACGCCGCCGAAGCCACCGGATTCGCTGAGGTCATTGCAATACTGCAGCGGGGCACCGATCGCGTTGAACTGGCGCCAGACGTCGTCGATGGTGGCCTGGCCCGCTATGGCCCGCATAGCGGTTTGGGCGAAGTCATTTAGACCTCCGGGCAATCCTGCGAGAACCGCGAACGCTCCCGTATCGAACGCGCTTGACATCGAGTCGACCATCTGCATTGCGTCCGGGTCGCCGTTGGCCACCTCGCCGAGGCTGCCGAGCAAGACACTGATGTTTCCAAGGTTGCCAGTGCCGCCTTGCAGCTGTGTACTGGTGTCGAGCAGGGTCAGACTCGAATCGATGGAGCTTCCGGTCTCTCCTTCCTGCGCTTGGACAGGACCGCCGGAAACCGCCAGGACGGTGGCGGAGGCCACTGCGACGGCGGTGGCTTTTGTCAGTTGCGTGCGGAAAATGTTCATCGTGGGCTCCGATTCGGCTCAAGCGGACAAGGTGTGCCTACCGAGAATAAATCGGCTCTCACCGTTCGGCTGTCGGCCAAACGGATGATTTACTCAGCGTAGGGTCGCGTTCATGGATACCCCGATACTTCCCACAATTGACCTATCCGACGGCCGGGCAATCCCCCAACTCGGTTTCGGCACCTTTCAGATTCCGCCCGCGGACACCGAGAAGGTCGTTTCCGACGCCATCGCGGCCGGATACCGCCATCTGGATACCGCCCAGATGTACGGCAACGAGAAGGGCGTGGGGCGGGCGGTCGCGGCCTCCGGTGTCCCCCGCGACGAGTTCTGGATCACGACCAAGCTCAACAACTCCTTTCACGTGCGCTCCGCCGCGCGGGAGGCAACCGAGCGATCGCTCGAGGCCCTCGGAGGCCGGATCGATCTGTACCTGGTGCACTGGCCTCTGGCGATGCACGACGACGTCGCGCGGGTGTGGGAGGTGATGGAAGAGATCAAGGCGGATTTTCCCGTCGATTCGATCGGTGTCTCTAACTTCACCTCGACGAACCTGGCGCGACTGGCAGAGGCGGGGCTGAGCACCCCGACGGTCAACCAGATCGAGTCCAACCCTTACTTTGTCAACGACGATCTCCGTGCCGCCTGCGTCGAGCGGGGCATCGCCGTGGAAGCGTGGAGCCCGCTCGCGCAGGGCTCGGTCTTCGGGGACCCGCAGTTGGAGGCAATCGCAGAGCAGGTCGGTCGTACCGTCTCGCAGGTGGTGCTGCGCTGGACGTTGCAGCGCGGTGACATCGTGTTCCCCAAGTCCTCGGCGCCCGAGCGGATGCGCCAGAACCTTGAGGTGTTCGACTTCGAGTTGACCGACGACCAGATGGCGTCGGTGTCCGCCCTCCACAACGGCACCCGGTCGGGCCCGGACCCGGACGTCTTCGACTGGCGCGGCTGAGGCGGTAACCCGGATTCCCCTCTGCGCGGGCCTCGTCGCTCATAGAGTCAGGCCATGTCCACTACCCAAGTGACGGGCGCTCCCGGTGACGCGCGACCCGACCGTTCCGCGACCGGACCGGTACTGGCGTCCTATGCGGCGGGCAGTCTCGGCACGGGGGCGTTCGGCACGCTCCCCGGGCTCGTGTTGGCGTACTACCTGACAGATTCGATCGGAGTAGCGGCTGCCCTGGCCACGGTGTTGGTTCTGGTGCCGAAGATGATCGACGTGCTCGCCTATCCGCTGATCGGGGCGCTGTCCGACCGCGCGTCGCACCGGACCGGCTACCGCACGGGATTGATGTTGGTGGGGGCGCTCGCCCTGCCGTTGCTTTTCGTGGCGACGTTCTCCGCGCCGGCCGACTGGGGTGCGGGCCCTGCGGGTGTCTGGGTGATGGGGTTCTTCCTGCTGGCCTCGTTGGCGTACTCATGCTTCCAGGTGCCCTACCTGGCTTTACCGGCCGAGCTCACAGACGACTCTGCTCGACGGGTGACCCTGCTAGCTTGGCGCGTGGCGATACTGGCTGCCGCCATTCTGCTCTCCGGTGGCGGCGGTCCGGCGCTGCGTGACATCGCGGGCGGAGGTGCGCGCGGCTATGTGGTGATGGCGATGGGCGTGGCCGCGCTAATGCTAATAGGGATGTTGTGGGCGACGTTCATCGCGGGCCGTCGCACCATCATGCGGGCGGACGCGCCGGCGGGTGGTCTGGCGCATGAGTACCGCGACGGGATAGACGCCCTACGGACCACGCGCCCCTTCCGGCTCCTGGTCGTGGTGTTCTGTCTGCAGGCGGTGGCGACCGCCGTGATGCTGGCCGGCGGCCAGTATGTTGCGACGTACGTGCTCGGTGACGAGGCCGCGTTGACCGGACTCTTCCTCGCCCTGGTGGGACCGGCACTTGTGGTGATGCCCCTGTGGACCAGGTTCGCGCACTCGCGCGGGAAGGTCGCCGCTCTGATGGCGGCGACGGTCCTGTTCACCGTCGCCGCGCTCATGCTGATCCCGGCCGGGCTGGCGCCCGGCGCCTGGATTCACGTGCCGGTGGCGTTGGCCGGGGTGGCGTACGCGGGAATGCAGGCTCTACCGATGTCGATGCTCCCGGATACCACTGACCTTGACCGCGCACTGGGGGGACGACGACGAAGTGGTGCCATGAGTGGTTTGTGGACGGCAGCGGAGACGGGCGCAATGTCTCTCGGCCCTGTGCTCATCCTGGCGCTGTTGGCGGTGGGCGGTTTCCGGTCCGGCGGGGTGAGCGATCAACCCGCGACGGCGCAGTGGGCGATCGTCCTTGGATTCTCCCTCGTGCCTGCTCTGCTGGCCGGAGCGAGTCTTCTGATGGTACGGGCGCTGGGCAGGTCTTATCCCCGATGGACGGAGAGAGCATGACCAACGACCCACTTGCCGTGGAGGTCTCCGATCGCGGGGCGCTGGCCCTGGCGCGACTCGCACGCCTTCGCGAGACGGACCCTCCCACAACAGGGGGCAGGGTCCTGTCCTACGTGTACGACTCCGGGCTCTCCGAGCTCGACGACCTCGCCATCCGCGCGGCACGCCTGGCCCACGGCGTGAACGGCCTGGATCCCACGGTGTTCGGTTCCGTGGCGCGAATCCACGGCGGGATCGTCGCCCGGGTGCGCGCCGTCCTCGGTGGCGGAGCCGATGTCTTTGGCAGCGTCACCTCAGGCGGAACGGAGAGTTGCGTCCTCGCCTGCCTGGCAGCACGGGAGGTCTGCGGCCGTGAGCCGGGCAGCGGTGGCGCGATCGTCGCACCCGTCACCGTGCACGCTGCCTTCCGCAAAGCGGCCCATCTGCTCGGACTGCGGTTCGTGGGAATCGAGGTGAATCCGGAGACCGGGCGGGTTAGTGCGGAGGAGATGTTGGCGGCCGTGGATGACGACACAGTGCTGGTGGTGTGTTCGGCGCCGTCCTACCCGACCGGCGTGATCGATCCGGTGGCCGAGGTCGCGGCCGGGCTCGAGGCCCGTCACGACCGGCGAATCGGGTTGCACGTCGACGCCTGCCTGGGCGGCATGGTGCTGCCTTTCTGGCCAGGGCAGGACAGCTCCACACTGTGGGACCTCCGGCTGGAGCGAGTCACCAGCGTGTCAGCTGACCTGCACAAGTACGGCTTCGCTCCCAAGGGGACATCGGTCCTGCTCAGCCGCGGTCGTCAGCGTCACCGGGCATCGTGGTTCGCGACCGCCGACTGGCCGGGCTACCCGGTGGTCAACCCGACTCTCGCCGGGTCCAAACCCCTCGAGCCGGCGGCGGCCGCGTGGGTTGTGCTCGAGGCGCTCGGTGACGACGGTCAACGTGAACTTGTCGCGCGGACCGCCCGCGCCACGCACCACCTGCTCGAGGAACTCTCGACCATCGAGGGACTCCGGATCCTTGACCACGATCCAGGACCTCTTATCGCGGTGGCGTCCGACGACACCGCCCCGGAGGGCCGACGCGTCCACCCGCACCTTTGGGCTGACGCGTGCGCACGTCGCGGCATTTCCGTCCAGGCGCAACCTGCGTACCAGCAGGAGCGGGGCGCGTTGTCGTCGTCGTCCCACCTCACCGTGACCCCGGTGACTGGACGTCTGGTGGACGAGATCGTGGACGTCGCGCGTGCGGCAGCCGATGAGGTGCGCGGGCTTCCCGCGCCGACGCCGCCGGCCGGTTTCGCCGATGTGCTCGAGGCGCTGAAATCCGGGGCTCTTTCCCCCGCCGAGATCCTCGCGCTTCCAGAGGACGACGTGCACGCTCTGGTGGTCGGAGTGCTCCCCGCTTCGTCCGTCGCAGACGACGCAGGTGAGCAACGCGCGGCAGAGGGCGTCAGTGGCGGTACCGGTATGGCTTCGCTGCTCGCCGCGATAGAACGACTGCCCGCGGATGTGGGGGCGCGGCTCGTCCGGGCCTACCTGGCTGCGGTGATGGAATGACCGCCTAGTCCGGTTGCCCGCCGGTGGGTCAGTTTCTGGGACGTGAACCGCCCCTCGACCAGGGGTCGAGGGGCGGCACGTGTTCTGTTGCGCCGGTCAGACGAGCACGGCGATCGCTACGTTGACGATGCCGAGCACGCCGGCGACGTGAGCGAGAGTTGCAGTACTCCCCTGGGCCCGGGCCTCCTTGCGTACGCCGATTATCGCGACGACGAGGATGACGATCGCGACCAGGAGCTTGATGCCGATCTTCATGTGGTTGAGCTCGAAACCGTCCTCGAACTCGCGCATCACGACCAGGATCAGGCCGGTCACCACCTGGATGATGGCACCGTGCAGGATTGCCTTGTTGACGTGCGGCGCCTTAATAGTGGCAAGCCAGCCGCCGATAATTCCGGCGAGGCCGATGAAGTGCAGAATGAGAACGATATTAAAGACGATGTCCATGACGCCAGTGTCTCAGTTCGCGCGGAAAAACCCCAGTTAGGGGTTAGGTTTGTGCGGCAACGTGCCCGTGCGAAAGGGCCACGACTGGGCAGCACGCATTGGGCACCACGTACTAGCTGACCGAGCCGAACGGTATTCCGGTAACGCCACCGCGCCTCGAGCATGGCGCGTGCCCTGCTCGCCCGGATCGAGGGCAGCATCCTGCTGGTCAAGGCGCGCAACATGGCCGCGCGGGCTATCGTCGACGACGGGCGACGTGCTGGATCTCTACCTTGCCAAGGAGGCCGCGTGAGAGACGCGACAAACGCCGTGGACGCCGAGTCGGTGGACTTCCACTTCGACCCCATGTGCCCCTTCGCCTACCAAGCCTCGGTGTGGATCCGGGAGGTCCGCGAGCAGACCGGCCTCGCGGTGAACTGGCGGTTCTTCAGCCTTGAGTGGGTCAACCATGTCAGCGGCAAGAAGTACCCGTGGGAGCGCCACTGGTCGTATGGGTGGTCGCTCATGCGGATCGGCGCCTATCTGCGCAGGCGCGACATGAACGCTCTGGACCGCTGGTACGCCGCGATTGGCGCCGAGTTGCACGAGCGTGGCGGATCGCCGCACCGGCCCGAGGTGGCCGCGCGCATCCTCGACAACCTGGGACTTGGTGACCTGGGGTTGGGCGACCTGGGTTCGGGCGCCGACGTGCTCGAGGCCGCCCTGGCTGACCCGACCACCCACGACGACGTCCGGCGCGACCACGAGCGGGTGATCGACGCCGCAGGCTACGGGGTGCCGACGCTCTTCCTGGACGGGCAGCGGTGCCTGTTCGGACCCGTCCTGGTGGACCCGCCGGTCGAGGCGGAGGCGATGGCGCTGTGGCGGGTGGTCGTCGGCATGGCAGCCCTGCCCGGGGTATTCGAGCTCCAGCGGCCCAAGACGCCCGAAGACCAGGCCCGGATCGGCGAGCGGTTGACGCCGTACCTGCAGGGCCGCGACTGGGTGAGCATCGACCGCGGCGAGCTGATCGACCTCGACACGATGGTGGCCGAACACGAGCGGGCCGACACCCGGCAACGGACGGACGGAGATGACGATGACTGAGAAGAACCGGATTGTGGACGCCCTGGTCGGGGTGTGGCGCGACATTCGGGACGTGACCGTGGGCTTCACCGACGAGCAGTGGGCCGCCCCGAGCCCCTGCCCCGGCTGGTCCGCGCACGACGTGGTGGCCCACATCGTGGGCACCGAGGAGATGCTGCGCGGCACCCCGAGCCCCGAGGCCTCCGGTGAGCGGCCGGCCCACGTGCGCAATGAGATCGGCGCGGTCAACGAGGTGTGGGTAGAGCACCTGCGTTCGCTCTCCCCCGCCGAGCTGCTGGCGCGCTTCGACGAGGTGACCGCCGCTCGCGCCGAGGCGTTGCGCGCGATGAGCGAGGAAGAGTTCCACGCTGAGTCCTGGACCCCCGAGGGGCCCGGCACCTACGCGGGCTTCATGCGGATCCGCGTGTTCGACTGCTGGGTCCACGAGCAGGACCTGCGCAGTGTGGCCGGCGCGGAGGGCGGTTACGACTCCGATGCTGCGGAGCTCGCGGTGGCGTTCATGGTGGCCAAGCTGGGATTTGTGGTGGGCAAGCGTGCCGGTGCGCCGCAGCAGTCCACCGTCACTTTCGAGCTCACAGGTCCCCTGGCCCGGACCGCGTCGGTGCTCGTCGACGGCCGTGCCCGCGTCCTCGATTCCCCTGCCGAGAACCCGACCGCCACGCTGAAGCTGCCCACTTCCCAATTCGTCTGCCTCTACGCCGGTCGAGTCGCCGGAGCCGCCGTGGCTGATCGGGTGGAGATCACCGGCGACGAGGAGCTGGGTAGGCGCGTCCGGGACTCACTGGGTGTGACCGTCTAGCCCTTCGCGCAAGGGTGCTGTCGCAAAGTTGACCGGCCGTAACTCGCTGCCGAGTAACCCGCTGGCAGGCTCGCGGTATGAGCATGTTCTCTGGTCGTCACTACCCGCGTGAGGACATCCTCTGGGCGGTGCGTTGGTACTGCCGTTACGGCATCTCTTACAGGGACCACCGGCTGTGGCCGGCCGCTGTTCACGCCGCCCTCATCCAGTGACTCCGTCCACTTTGCAACAGCACCCGTCAAGTGTTCTCTTGCCTATGCCAGCTCCACGACCTCCATGTACTCCTGGCTCCACAGGTCCTCCGTGCCGTCCGGCAGGATGATGACGCGCTCCGGCTCGAGGGCCTCGACGGCGCCCGGGTCGTGGGTCACCAGGACGACAGCACCCTCGTAGGTCCGTAGTGCGTCGAGCACCTGCTCTCGCGAAACGGGGTCGAGGTTGTTTGTCGGCTCGTCGAGCAACAGCACGTTGGCTGCGGACGACACCAGCCCGGCCAGCGCCAGGCGCGTGCGCTCACCGCCCGACAGTGTTCCCGCCGGCTGCTCGAGCTGCGGACCGGTGAACATGAATGCACCCAGCAGGCCTCGTAGCTCCTGCTCCCCCGCGTCAGGCGCGGCGTGGCGAATGTTCTCCCACACGCTTGTGTCCATGTCCAGGGTGTCGTGCTCCTGGGCAAAGTAACCGATCTTCAAACCGTGACCGGAGACGACGCCGCCCTCACCGTCGGTGCGCTCCACTCCGGCGAGCAACTTGAGCAGCGTGGTCTTGCCGGCGCCGTTGTAGCCGAGCACCACCACGCGGCTGCCCCGGTCGATAGCCAGGTCCACCCCGGCGAACACCTCGAGTGAGCCGTACATCTTGGTGAGCCCCTCGGCGAAAAGGGGTGTCTTTCCACAGGCAGCAGGCGTGGGGAACTTGATCCGGGCAGCCTTGTCAGCCACGCGGACCTCGTCGAGATTGTCGATCATCGCGTCCGCGCGCCGGATCATCTGCTTGGCGGCGGCGGCCTTGGTGGCCTTGGCGCCCAGCTTGGCGGCCTGCATCTTGAGTTGCGACGCCTTCTTTTCCGCGTTCGCCTTCTCACGTCGGCGACGGGCCTCATCGGTGGCTCGGGCGTCGAGGTACTTCTTCCAGCCCATGTTGTAGGCGTCGATTTCGCCGCGCACCGCATCGAGGAACCACACCTTGTTCACCACGGACTCAAGCAACTCGACATCGTGGGAGATGATGATCAACCCGCCCTCGTGCTTCTCCAGGAACTGGCGCAGCCAGGTGATCGAGTCGGCGTCTAGGTGGTTGGTGGGCTCGTCGAGCAGCAGCATGGTCTGCGACTTGCCGGCACCGTCAGAAGCGGCGAACAGAATCCGGGCCAGCTCCACGCGTCGACGCTGCCCGCCCGACAGGGTGCCGAGATTCTGGGTGAGGATCCGATCCTCAAGCCCCAGGCTGCTGCAGATCCGGGCGGCCTCACTCTCGGCCTCGTATCCCCCGCGGGCAGAGAATTCGTCCTCGAGCCGGCCGTATCGCCGGACGGCCTTGTCCATGGCCTTGTTGTCCTCGGCCTCGACCATCTGCGTCTGGGCGTCGGTCATGTCCGCCATGAGGACGTCGAGTCCGCGCGCGGAGAGAACGCGGGACCGGGCCAACTGGTCCATGTTGCCCTCGCGAGGGTCCTGCGGGAGATAACCCAGTTCCCCGGTTCGGATGACCTTCCCGGCATAGGGCTCCCCCTCGCCGGCGAGGATCCTCATCGTCGTCGTCTTACCCGCGCCGTTCCTGCCCACCAGACCGATCCGGTCGCCGCGCTGGACCCGCAACGAGGACCCGTCCATGTGGAGCAGGGTGCGCACGCCGGCGCGCACCTCTAGGTCGTCGATAGTGATCACGTGCGCGGGTACCTCGTCTGCTTTCGGGGAAATCGGGCCGATCCGCCACTCTACCGGCGGCCCGAGTCGTGAGACGAGTCCGGTGACCTGCGTCTCCGGCCTGATGCCTTCGCTGACGGCGGTACTGTGAGGAGTAATGGATGCTATGGGGGACGATCTCTTCGATGTCGCCGTGGTCGGACTCGGTCCGGCTGGTCGCGCGCTCGCCTCCCGTTGTGCCGATTCGGGCCTCACAGTCCTGGCCATCGACCCCCGTCCCGACGCGCCCTGGCTACAGACCCTGTCCATGTGGCTCGACCAGTTGCCCCCGTGGCTCACAGAAGAAATGTGCGGTGTCGACGTTCTGGCGAGCCGGGTGTCTGCGCCGGCGCTGTACTCCACGGACCGCGCCGTCCTCCCCCGGGACTACGGCGTGATCGCTAACGACGCCCTCCGCTGCGCACTTCCACTCGGGCCCGGTGTCGCCATCGAACGCACGAGTATCGACGATGCTGGCCTGCGCGCACTCACCAGCCGTGCGCATCGTGTGGTTGACTGCCGCGGCGCCGGAGGCCAGCGCAACCGTGGGCCCCTACAGACCGCCTACGGCATCGTCCTGCACGCCGACGATGCCGCGGCCGCCCTGGGTGGGGAGTCCGCACTACTCATGGACTGGCGCGACGACTACGACGACGAGGAGGGGGCCGTCCCGAGCTTCCTCTACGCGATCCCCCTGGATTCGGACCGGGTTCTCCTCGAGGAGACGTGTCTTGCGGGATCGCCGGGCCCGGGTCAGAGCGTCCTGGCTAGCCGGCTGCGCTCGAGACTGGCAGGTCGGGGGGTCTCGTCGGCTGCCATCGACTCGCCGCTGGCCGTGGAGCGGGTGCGGATCCCGTTGATGCCCCCGTCACCGGCCTCCGACGATCCGCGGGTGGAAAGTTTCGGCACGGCGGGCGGCCACGGCCACGCCGCCACGGGTTATTCGGTGGCGGCGATGTTGGCAGCGGTCCCGGCGGCGGTCCATGCTCTCGGCTCGGGTCGTCCGCTGCCGGCTCCGCGGGCCCGACTGACAACCTCGTTGCATAGGGCGGGTCTCCGGGCGCTGTTGCGAGCCGACGCCCGTACGTTGCGGGAGTTGTTCAACGCGTTCGGCAAGTTGGACGGTCTGCGGCAGCACTGGTTCTTCGACGGTGCGAGTCCGTCCTATCAGGTGGCGTCCGCGATGTGGGGAATGTGGAAGTCGATGCCGCTCAGACAGAAGGCAGGACTTGCGGCGGCGGTCATACGCCCGTCAAGCCGTGGGTGACCTGAACCCGTCGAAGCGCACGGTCAGGCCGTGAGGAACGCGGACGACGCGGAACATCGACGAGAGGGCTGTCGCTGCTACCGCCACAGCGATGAGTTCACAGGTCTCCTCGATGTACATCAACACGAGGTAGGTCGTGGACATCCCCTCGTCCGCGCGGTGGACGAACCCGGTCAGGGTCTCGATGACCAGGGACCCGAGGAGGAAGAGGGCGGCGGAAGCGATCAGTGCCGCGGTGACCCTGCGGTCCAGCGCCAGGACCAGTCTGATCAGCAGGACTGCTACTACTAGCGCGATGATCGATCCGGGGATCACCCAGTTGTAGAACGTGTCGAACGGTAGGTAGGGGGCGAGTCGGTCCCCCACCACGAAGAGTCGTTCGTGCAGTGCCGCGGCTTCATCCATCGATGCCATGACGCCGACGGCCGAGAACAACCACCATGACTTACGGAACCGGGGCGCGGTGACGGCGGCAAGTGCTGCGAAGACGCCCACAACGAGCCATACGGTGGAGGCGAACCAGACGGCGGCATTGCCCTCCGCACCGATGTCGAACGCGGTCCACAAGAGGTTCCACGCGTGGAACGGCTCGTTGCTACCCGTGCGGTGGACCATGTACAGCAGGAATCCGGACAGCGGCGCGAGCAGGATCGCGGGGGGCAGCAGAAGCCACGCGGTCGGTCGAGTCAGGGTATTGCCCTGGTGCGTGCCAGGGTTGCGAAAGTCATCGCCCGGGGCGGCGTGATCAGTGTGATCAGCAGATTCAGGCATTTACCCAGTTTAAGTCGCTGGAGAAAGACCATTGGCGCCGGGGTGCCCGGCGCCAATGGGGGTGTCCCGCGTTCGGGCTCAGACTGTGAAGCCGATCGCGCGGAGTTGCTCGCGGCCGTCATCGGTGATCTTCTGGGGGCCCCACGGCGGCATCCAAACCCAGTTCAACTCGAGTTCGTTCACCAGGTCGGCTCCCACTGTCGCGCTCTGCGCCTGGTCCTCGATCACGTCCGTGAGAGGGCACTCCGCAGAGGTGAGGGTCATATCGACGCGTGCGATAACAGAGCCGTCCGTCTTTCCTGGCCGAACCCAGATGTCGTACACGAGTCCGAGATCCACCACGTTGATGCCGAGCTCTGGGTCGACCACGTCCCGCATGGCCTCCTCGAGATCGGCGACCAGCGCCATGTCCTCCTCGGACTGTTCCGGCTTGTTGGGATCCGGTTGGTATTCGCGGTTGAGGGCGGTGCTCGCCTGATCAGTCATTTTTCACTCTCCTGTGTGATCGGTCTGTCGACCGAGGGCGTCCTTATAGGCCATCCAGCCCAGTAGCGCACATTTGACTCTGGCCGGGTAGCGCGAGACTCCGGCAAGGGCGACAGCGTCGTCGAGGAGGTCCTCGTCGCCTTCTTCCTGACCTCGGGACGAGATCATGGAGTGGAATGCGTCGTAAATCTCCAACGACTCCGCCACCGGACGGCCAACGATGAGTTCTGCCATCATCGACGCAGATGCCTGGCTGATGGAACAGCCCTGGGCGTCGTACGACACGTCCTCGATGGTCGCCTGGTCATCGGACAGCTGAAGCCGGAGGGTCAGCTCGTCGCCGCAGGTCGGATTGACGTGATGGACTTCGGCGCCATAGGGCTCCCGGAGACCACTGTGATGCGGCCGCCGGTAGTGGTCCAGGATGACTTCCTGGTACATCTGTTCGAGCTTCACAAGTGCTTGCCTCCCACTCCGAAGAACTCCTGGGCCCGGCGCAGCGAGCGGGCCAGGGTCTCGACCTCGTCGAGTGTGTTGTATAGGGCGAAAGACGCCCGGACCGTGGATTGTACGCCCAACCTGCGGTGGAGCGGCCATGCGCAATGGTGACCCACGCGGACTGCGACCCCGTCGTCGTCGAGCACCTGGCTCACGTCGTGTGCGTGGACGCCGTCGACTACGAACGAGACGGCTCCTCCCCGCGACACCATGTCGGTGGGGCCGACAATGCGTATGCCCGGAATCTCTTCGAGAGCCGCGAGTGTGGCGACGGTGAGGGCCTCCTCGTGCCGCGCGATCGACTCCATTCCCACGGCTTCGAGGTACCGCACCGCTGCGGCCAGGCCCACGGCCTGGGACACCATCGGCACGCCGGCCTCGAACCGCTGCGGCGGGTCTGCGAAGGTGGATTCCTCCATTGTCACGGTCCCGATCATCGACCCACCAGTGAGTACGGGCGGCATGTCTCGCAAGACTTCCCGACGGCCGTAGAGGACTCCGATGCCGGTGGGACCGAGCATCTTGTGGCCCGAGAACGCTGCGAAGTCCACGCCCAACTCGTGAAAGTCCACGGCCATGTGCGGCACGGACTGGCAGGCGTCCAAGACGACCATGGCGCCCACGGCGCGGGCCGCCTCGACCACTCGGGCGACGTCGGTGACGGCACCGGTGACGTTGGACTGATGCGTCACCGCCACGACCTTGACCGCGTTGGTGAGTTCGAGCGAGTCGAGGTCAATCCGCCCGTCGTCGGTCACCTCGTACCACCGCAGAGTCGCGCCGGTACGACGTGCCAGTTCCTGCCACGGCACGAGGTTGGCGTGGTGCTCGAGTTCGCTGATCACGATCTCGTCACCGGGCTTCACGGCGCGCTCGCCGAAGCGGGCATCGCCGCAGGCGAACGCCACGAGGTTGAGCGCCTCCGTGGCGTTCTTCGTGAAGACGAGCTCGTCTACGTCGGCTCCGACGAACCTCGCGATGTCGGCTCTGGCGCCCTCATAGGCGTCGGTGGCCTCCTCCGCGAGCTGGTGCGCGCCACGATGCACCGCAGCGTTGGAATGCATGAGGAAATCGCGCTCTGCGTCCAGCACCTGGATCGGTCGCTGTGAGGTTGCGCCCGAGTCCAGGTAGACGAGGGGCTTATTGTCACGCACTGTGCGCTGCAGGATCGGAAAATCCGCCCGCAGGGCTGTGAGGTCGAGTGTCGAGGTCATCTTCTCCCAGCTGTCCGATCAGGCGTGTGCCGCGGTCAGGTACTTCTCGTATCCCTCAGCCTCGAGCTGGTCGGCCAGCTCGGCCCCACCGGTGTCAACGACCCGGCCGCCCACAAAGACGTGGACCTTGTCGGGCTTGATGTACCGGAGGATGCGGGTGTAGTGCGTGATGAGGAGGATTCCGCCGTTCTCCTCGGTCCGGTAGCGGTTGACGCCGTCCGAGACCACGCGGAGTGCATCTACGTCGAGGCCCGAGTCGGTCTCATCCAGCACGGCGATCTTCGGCTTGAGCAAGTCCAACTGGAGGATCTCGTGGCGCTTCTTCTCTCCACCCGAGAATCCCTCGTTGACACTGCGCTCGGAGAACGCGGGATCGAAGTCGAGGTCGGTCATGGCTTCCTTGACCTCCTTGATCCAGTGTCGGAGCTTGGGGGCCTCGCCACGCACGGCCGTTGCGGCGGTACGCAGGAAGTTGGCGGTGGAGACGCCAGGGACCTCGGTGGGGTACTGCATGGCCAGGAAGAGTCCGGCCCGGGCACGCTCGTCGACCTCCATCGCCAGGACATCCTCGCCGTCCAAGGTCACGGTTCCGCCCGTGACCTCGTACTTGGGGTGTCCGGCGATGACGTAGGCCAGCGTCGACTTGCCGGAACCGTTGGGTCCCATGATGGCGTGCGTCTGGCCCGACTCGATGGTGAGGTCGACGCCCTTGAGGATGTCGACGGACTCCGCGCCATCCGTCGCGGCTACGCGGGCGGTGAGGCCCTTGATCTCAAGTGTGGTCATGAGTTGGTCTCGCTATCTTTATCGTCAGGTGTCTTTGGGAATGTTTCTGGTGCCGCGGTTACAGACCGGAGGACTGCAATTCGACCTCGACGGCCTCGGTAATTCGCTCGCGAACCTCCGGGACGCCGATCTGGTTGATCACTTCTCCAAAGAAGCCACGGACCACGAGTCGACGGGCCGCATCCTCCGGGATCCCGCGCGACATGAGGTAGAACAGGTGCTCCTCATCGAAGCGGCCGACGGCGCTGGCGTGACCGGCACCGGCGATCTCCCCGGTCTCGATCTCGAGGTTGGGCACGGAATCAGCGCGAGCACCGTCGGTGAGGATGAGGTTGCGGTTCATCTCATAGGTGTCGGTGCCCTCAGCCGCGGCACGGATCAGCACGTCGCCGATCCACACGGTGTGCGCGTCGGGGAGGTTCGACTTGGGGTCGCCCTGGAGCGCGCCCTTGTAGAGAATCTCCGACTTGCAGTTGGGCACTGAGTGGTCCACGAGCAGGCGATGCTCGAGATGTTGACCGTCATCCGCGTAGTACAGGCCGTTGAGGGTGACCTCGCCGCCCGGCGCGGTGAATGTCGCGACCGGTGCAATGCGGACAACCTCGCCGCCGAAGGTCACGGCTGTGTAGGTCAGGCTGGCGTCGCGGCCGACCTGGATGTGGTGGCCGGCCACGTGAACCACGTCGCTGTCCCAGTCCTGGATGACAACCACTTCGAGGTGGGAGGAGTCGCCCACCACGAACTCGATGTTCTCCGCAACGGTGCCGCCGCCCCGCTGGTCGATCACGAACGTGGCCTTGGCGAACTGCTCCAGACGCAGCTGGAGGTGGCCGTAGGCCAACTCGCCCTCGCCGGGGCCGTCGACCGTGACATAGACCGGCTCGGCGAACTCGGTCTCTTTGGCCACGGTCAGCAGCGTGGCTTGGTCAGCCGAGCTGAAGGCCTGAGCAGCAACACGGTCACGCGGTGCTCCGGCCTGACCGATGCGCTTGTCGTCTGTCGCGACCGTCTCCACGGTCAGGCCCTCGCGTTCCGGCACGGAGACCAGAAGCCGCCCGGTGGCCGAGACCCCGGAGCCGTCATGGAGACCACGAAGCCTCCGGAGCGGCGTGAAGCGCCAGGCCTCGTCCTTGTGGGTGGGGACCTCGAAGGCATTCACGTCGAACGAGGTGAACTGGTCGCCTTTGGTCGCGGTGACAGGTACGCCGTAGCTGTCGGTGATCGGCGCAGGACCGGTCGCCGTTGTGGGGGTTGTGGTGTCGGTCATGGTGGTCAGCCCACCGATCCTTCCATCTGGAGTTCGATAAGACGGTTGAGCTCGAGCGCGTACTCCATCGGGAGCTCCTTGGCGATCGGCTCGACGAAGCCGCGCACGATCATGGCCATGGCTTCTTCCTCCGTCATCCCGCGGCTCATGAGGTAGAACAGCTGGTCCTGGCTCACCTTTGAGACCGTGGCCTCGTGGCCCAGGGTCACGTCATCCTCACGGATGTCGATATACGGGTAGGTGTCCGAGCGGCTGATGTTGTCCACCAGTAGCGCGTCGCACTCGACGTTCGACTTCGAACCCTTGGCACCGGGGTTGATCTGGATCAGACCGCGATACGCCGAGCGTCCGCCACCGCGTGCCACCGACTTGGAGACGATGTTCGACGATGTGTTGGGCGCCAGGTGCAGCATCTTCGAGCCAGTGTCCTGGTGCTGTCCCTCGCCGGCGAAGGCCACGGATAGAACCTCGCCCTTGGCGTGCTCACCGGTGAGCCACACGGCCGGGTACTTCATGGTGACCTTGGAACCGATGTTTCCGTCGATCCACTCCATGGTCGCGCCCTCTTCGGCACGCGCCCGCTTGGTCACCAGGTTGTAGACGTTGTTCGACCAGTTCTGGATGGTCGTGTAGCGGCACCGGCCGCCCTTCTTGACGATGATCTCGACGACCGCCGAGTGCAACGAATCCGACTTGTAGATCGGAGCCGTGCAACCCTCGACGTAGTGCACGTACGCGCCCTCGTCGACGATGATGAGCGTCCGCTCGAACTGGCCCATGTTCTCGGTGTTGATACGGAAGTAGGCCTGGAGCGGGATGTCCACGTGGACGCCCGGCGGGACGTACACGAACGAGCCCCCGGACCAGACGGCGGTGTTGAGCGCCGAGAACTTGTTGTCCCCGGACGGGATGACGGAACCGAAGTACTCCTCAAAGAACTCGGGGTGCTCCCGGAAGGCAGTGTCGGTATCCATGAAGATGACACCCTGCTGCTCCAGGTCCTCACGGATCTGGTGGTAGACCACCTCGGACTCGTACTGCGCGGCCACGCCTGAGACGAGTCGCTGCTTCTCGGCCTCGGGAATGCCGAGCTTGTCGTAGGTGTTCTTGATGTCCTCGGGCAGGTCCTCCCAGCTGGTGGCCTGCTTCTCCGTGGAGCGGACGAAGTACTTGATGTTGTCGAAGTCGATCCCGGACAGATCCGAGCCCCACTTGGGCATCGGCTTCTTGTCGAAGATCTTGAGAGCCTTCAGACGCTTGTCGAGCATCCAATCGGATTCGCTCTTCTTGGAGGAGATGTCACGCACGACCGCCTCGGACAAGCCACGCTTCGCGGTGGCACCGGCGTCATCGGAGTCGTGCCAGCCATAGTTGTACTGGCCGAGGGAAGCGATCCGCTCCTCATCGGTGGTCGGCTCGTGCCCGGTGACGTCGGCCGTCACCTGATCTGGGGTGATGGTCATCGCACTGTCCTTTCGGCGGTCGTGACCGACGCGGCTGCGTCGGCCGGTGCAGGCATCGTGGCCGCGAGTGACTCCGCGGACACGGCCCCCGTGGGGATGTTTGTGGTGCAGGCGCAGTTGCCGCCCGCAATGGTGGCGAGACGCTGGACGTGGGTGCCCACGATCTCGGACACCACCTCCTGCTCGGCCTCGCACAGCTCGGGGAAGCGAGAGGCGACGTTCCAGACCGGGCAGTGGTGCTGACAGATCTGCAGTCCGGTCCCCACCTCTTCGACGGAGGATGCGTATCCGGCCTCTGAGAGGGCTGAGGCGATGTCCCCCGCAGCACGCTGGATGTCCGCTTGGCCTTCGGCGGGGCGAACGTGTCCGATCACCGACCGCACGCGCTCGCGTGCGAAGTCGCTGACGGCTTCGCTTCCGCCTACCCGGCGTAGAGCGGTCAGCGCCTCGACAGCCAAGTGGTCGTACCCATGCCGAGCCGTCTCGCGTCCGGTGGCCGTGACCTGGAAGGCTTTGGCGGGACGACCGCGGGTTCCGGCCGGTCGGGTACGGACGGATTCGATTTCTCCGGTCTCGCTGAGATGGTCCAGATGGCGGCGGACGCCAGCGGCGGTCAACCCCAGCTCTCGGCTGATTTCGACCGCGGTGAGTGCTCCTCGTTCTAGCAGGAGCTCTCGGATGGTCGAGCGGGTGTCAGGGCGCGTGCCGCTGTCGTACACGTGCTGCACGCTCATACGCCTCTCCCTTCCGGTTATGCTCGGTGCGCCCCGTGCGGGACGCACCACCTCATATTACGCAACACTCCTGTGACGAAAATATTCCCCCCCACCCCGAACTAGTCCGAAGACGAGGCGGGAGTGGTCCGATTGCACCAGCGGTGGACGAGAGGGCGAGACTGTGGCAGCCGATTCCCCGAGACGTGGCGCCGGTGCCGTGACCTCCCGCCTCCACGCCGAGGAACGCTTCACCGGCGCGCCGATGTCGGCGGCGATGGCCCGGCTGCGGCGAATCCGTCTGCTGGGTACCACGGCCGCGGTCGCCATGGCGGTCGGCGCTCTCGGCGCCGGGGCTCTGCCGGTGTTGCAGAACCCCGTGGCGGGCGAGCGGCTGTTCGGCCTGTGGCTACGACTTCAGCAGTCCTCGATGACCATCGTCATGACGGGGATGGTGGTGGTGACACTGTGCTGGCTGATGCTCGCACCCTACGTTCTTGGTTTCGACCGTCGGGGAAGGCTGAGTGGTCGCATAGATCGTGCGACGCTTGATCGGATCATCGCGTCCTGGGCGATCCCCTTGGCGCTAGCTCCGCCGATGTTCAGCAAGGACGTGTACAGCTATCTGGCGCAGGGTGCGATCGGAAACACGCTCGACGATCCCTATTCGCTCGGGCCGGTCTCCGCGCTGGGGACTTCACACGCACTCACGATCAACGTCCCTGATATCTGGCGAGACACCCCCAATCAGTACGGACCGCTCTTTCTGGGCGTGCAGAAGGTCATTCACGCGATCACCGGCGACGATGTGGTCGTCGGGACGATCCTGCACCGCATCGTGGCGGTGGTGGGAATCCTCATGCTCGGTTGGGCGGTCCCCCGTCTCGCCGAGTACTGCGGGGTCTCCGACGTCGCAGCTCTCTGGCTGGCCGTGGCCAACCCGTTGGTGCTGTTCCATCTCGTGTCCGGGATTCACTCCGAATCGCTCATGATGGGTCTGCTCGCCGTCGGTCTGGTCTTCGCGCTTCGGGCTGTCGCGTCCTCCGACTCTGGGTGGCCGGTTGCTGCGCAGTTCATCCTGGGCGCCGTCCTTGTGACCGGGTCAGCCCTCGTGAAGCTGCCGACGGTGGTCGCTCTGGGTTTCGTCGGCATGGCACTCGCACGTCGGTGGGGGGCCGGCTGGTCGGCGACCCTTGGCGCTGCAATGAGCATGCTGCTGATCAGCGGCGCGACAACCGCAGTCGCGATGTTCGCCACGTCGTCGGGTCTGGGCTGGATCACCAAGCTCGGAGCTGCCACCTCGCTTCGCAGCTGGCTGTCGCCACCGACCGCCATCGGGGTCATCGTGGGCGGGATCGGTCAGTATCTCGGCCTGGGCGACCACACCGAGCAGATCCTCGCGATGACCCAGACCGCAGCCCTCGTCCTGGCCGGTGCGTTCACCGTGAGAATGCTGTTCGCGGTCCAGTCCGGACGGATCCACCCCGTCGGCGGTCTCGGTGTGTCCATGGCGGCGATCGTTCTGTGTTTCCCGGTCGTCCAGCCGTGGTACGTACTGTGGGCTCTCGTCCCGCTCGCTGCGTGGGCAACACGGGTCGAGTTCAGAATCCCGGTGGTCGCGGTCAGCGCGATCCTCGCCTGTTTCACCCTGCCCCCCGGCGCTGGTCTGCCCCCGTTCGTCACAGTCCAGGCCTGGGCTGCTGCGGTGGCGAGTGTGCTGGTGCTCCTGGTCTTACTCTTCCGATGGCCGGGTCTCCTGCGCTACCGCTGACCCGCCCGGCCTAGACTCTGTGCCGTGATCTCACCTTCCGACTCCCCCGCGCTCTTCGTCGAGGGACTCGTCAAGAGATTCGGCGCCACGACTGCGGTCGCGGGTCTTGACCTCCGGCTCGAACAGGGGCAGGTCATGGCCTTGCTCGGCCCCAACGGGGCCGGTAAGACCACCACCGTGGAAATTTGCGAAGGGTTCATGCGCCCGGACGCCGGAACCGTGCGTGTCCTCGGGCTGGACCCGGTGAACGACCGTCAACAGGTCCGCAGCCGCATCGGCATGATGTTGCAGGGTGGCGGCGCGTACCCCGGAGTGCGGCTTGGCGAGATGCTGCGCCTGGTGGCCTCGTATTACGCCGACCCCCTCGACCCGGAATGGCTCCTTGACATCCTGGGACTGACGGATCACGTCAAGACGCCCTACCGCCGCCTCTCCGGTGGACAGCAGCAACGCCTGTCTCTGGCGATCGCGGTGCTGGGTCGCCCCGAACTCGTGTTTCTCGACGAGCCCACCGCGGGGCTCGACGCGCAGTCACGACGAGCGGTGTGGGACCTGGTCCACGCGCTCCGGCGCGACGGCGCGGCCGTCCTGCTGACCACGCACCTGATGGACGAGGCCGCCGCACTGGCGGATGACGTGGTGATCGTGGACCACGGCCGTCGCGTCGCCGCCGGGACCCCCGCAGAACTGGAACGGTCAGGCCTTTCCGAGGGAGTGACTCTGGTCGTCGAGGGAGACATCTCGCCAACACTGCTCGAGGGAGTCGTGGGCCCAGAGCACACCGTGACCCCGGGCACCGCGGTCGGAGTGCTGGAGATCCACGGTCCGGTGGCCCCCGCGCTCATGACCACCCTGTGCGCCACCCTCGAAGGTGCGGGCGTCCAGCTGACCTCTCTGGCCACCCGGACCCGAAGCCTCGAGGACGTCTTCCTCGACCTGACCGGACGGGAACTGCGATGACACACACCACCACCGGGACTGATCGGTTCGCCCCCGGGATGTTCGCCAACCCCTCCGTTCCGGCTTCCCGTGCGCGGATGACCGCGGCCCAGACCCGGATGGAACTCACCTTGTTCCTTCGCAACGGCGAGCAATTACTCGTCGCCCTGGTCATCCCGGTCGCGATCCTGTTCGCATTGACCGCAGTGGAATTCGGCTCGATCCCGGAACCGCGGATCGACCACGTGATCACCGCCGTATTAACTGTCGCGATCATGGGCACGGCCTTCACCGGCCAGGCGATCGCGGTCGGCTTCGACCGTCGATACGGAGCCCTCAAGCGACTCGGCGGGACGCCGCTGCCCCCGACCGTGATCATCATCGGGAAGATCCTCGCCACGCTCATCCTGGTGGCTGGGCAATCCGTGATCCTCGGGGCCGTCGCTGGGGCGCTCGGATGGCGGCCCGCACTCTCTGGTCTGGCCCTGGGTGCGATCGCGGTCGGCCTGGGCTCGGTGGCGTTCTCCTCTATGGGGCTACTGCTCGGGGGGACCCTGCGCGCGGAGATCGTTCTGGCCCTGGCCAACCTCATCTGGTTCGTCCTCATGGCAGGTGCCGGTCTGGCGATCGGGGTGGTCGACCTGCCGCCCGGGGTGGAGAACCTGCTCGTCGTCGTCCCCTCCTACGCCCTGACCACCGCATTGGTCACCGCCACCACAGGAGGGATCCCGGCCTTGGCTGCGCTGGTCCTGGTCCTTTGGACGATCCTCTGCGGTGGACTCGCCGTGCGTCACTTCTCGTTCACCTGAAAACGGGCGACCACAGGCCGCGGCCTAGAATCGGGGCGTGACCTCGACATCCCACGCCCCCACCTCCGGAGAACCGGCCGCGAGCGATCCAGGGACGGTCCCAGGCCCGCTCTCCCGGCTACCGATGCCGTCGCCGCGGGTGCAGAAGGGCATCGCGCTCGCGAACGTATTCGCCCAGATCGGCATCATGACGACCGGAGTCACGGTCCGCGTCACCGCCTCGGGACTCGGCTGTGAGACGTGGCCGCGCTGTAACCAGGACAGCTTCGTGCCGGTTCCCGGCGCCGGTCCCGCCATACATCAGGCCATCGAGTTCGGAAACCGACTCCTGACCTTCGTCCTGGCCGCGGTCGCCGTGGCACTGTTGCTCGCCCTCTACCGGGCAGGGCGCCGAAAGGGACTAATCATCCTCGCGTGGGCGATGCCCGCGGGCATCCTCGCGCAGGCGGTGATCGGTGGCATCACGGTCCTCGCCGGGCTCGCGTGGTGGACCGTCGCCCTCCACCTGCTGCCCTCGATGGTCTTGGCGTGGCTATCGGGTGTGCTGTTTGCTCGGATAGGTGAGGACGACAACGCCCCCGCGCGACGCGTCATCCCCAAGCCTCTGGCCTGGCTCACCGTTCTGTCCGCCGTCCTTATGGCGGGAGTGCTGGTCAGCGGGACAATGGTCACCGGTGCCGGACCTCACGCCGGAGACGCTCGGGTCGGCGTGGCGGACCGGCTGCAGATCCCCATCCAGTGGCTCGTCCATTTCCACGCCGAGCTCATGGTGGGGTACGTCTGCCTGTTGATCGGTCTGGTGGCCGGCCTGGTCGCGCTACGCACGGAAGGGCCAGCCGTGCGGCGATGTGCGATCCTCATCGGAATGATCGCCGCGCAGGCGGCCGTCGGCATCACCCAGTACCAGCTCGGTGTGCCGGAACTCCTCGTGGTGATCCACGTGACGTTGGCGGGCGCGATCACCGCCGTGACGGGGTCACTGTGGGCCGCGGGTGTCATCCGGGACCGCATCCGGGCTTGAGACTAGAACGACGACGGCCCAGCATCTCGCCGGGCCGGCGTCGTTAGTCGTGCGGGCGCCTAGAGTAGGGAGCCTGACCCTGCCATGCGCTTCCAGTGTCCCGTGGGAACGTCGGTCCTGGAGACGAGTTCGCGGGTCCAGTCCGACTCGGTGAGGCCGTCAATCCCATCGCGGACCGCCTCGGCCTGAGACAAGGTGTCGACCATAGTGTCTCCCAGGACACCGTCAGCGCCGACCAGGGTCACGCGGACACCGCTTCGGCCAACCGGCTGCAGAACCACATCTGCGGACCCGCCGTGACCGGCGATGAACTTCCGAACGAACTTCGCGACCTTCGCCGGTGGCGTTGGGCGAGCGGGTTCCGGCGCGGCTTCGATTTTCTTGGACGCGGCCTTCTCAGCGGTGGCAGTTTTTTCCGCGTCTTTTTTCTCCGCGTCGTTCTTTGCTGTGTTCTTCGCCTCCACCGGCGTGGTCGCGGGCTGGGCGGCCGTGGAGGATTCGGCGGGCTCCTCGACCGAGGCGGGTGTCTTGTCCTCCTCTGACAAGCCCTTGTCGTTCGTGGCCGTGGAGGCAGCTGCCGTGGCGCCTACGGCTGCCGCTCCCCCACCGAGTGCGATCTTGGCAGCGCCGCCACCGGGGGCCTTGGCCGTGGAGCCGCCGCCCAGTGAAAGACCGCCGGTTTTGCCGCCGCCGGGAGCCTTTGCGGCGGAACCGCCACCGAGGGTCACACCGCCCGACTTCTTCTCCGCGGCGGCCTCGGCGGGCGCGTCTTCTGTGGTGGCTTCCGGCGTCTGCTCAGACTTCGGGGCGGGCTCTACCCCAGCTTCCGTCGTTGCCGGTACCTGCTCCGCGGCCGGAGAGTTGTCTTTTGAGGAGGAAGTCGTTGCCGCGGCTGCCGCAGCTGCAGTGCCCGCAGCGCCACCCAGAACTAGCTTTCCGGCGGAGCCGCCGCCCGGAGCCTTGGCCTTGGAGCCGCCCCCCAGGGAGAGTCCACCGCCAGCCGACGGGGCCGCTGTGTTGGGTGCGGCCTTCTCCGGTTCGGTCGGGGTTACCTTGGGACCCGCCTGGCTGGCGGACGAGTTCACTGCCTCTGCAGGCGAGGTAGTCGGCGCATCGGAGGAAGTCGCCTGTGCGGGGGCCTCCGAAACCTCAACTTCGGTGATCCGAGAGGCGTGCAGGGTGGAGGCGCCCCCGCCCGGAGCCTTGGGTGCACGACGCCCGAGGGCGATCGATCCGCTGGAGGCAGCGGCTGCGCCGGCCGCTCCCGAGGGCGCCGCGGCAGTCCGGGACTCAGGAGTCGAAGCGGAGTTGGTCACCGCCGCGTCTTGAGGTTTCTTGGCTGCGGGCGCCCCGGCCGGGGCCTGCGCCGACTCCGTGGCGGGCGCCTGACCGGCTTTCGGCTCGGTGCCGGATCCGCTCGTGGCGATCTCGGGCCAGCCGGTTGCCCTGACTCGCGGCCCCCCGGCGTACTGGGAAAGGATCTGCAGGCTCATGGGGGTAGCCTATCGCCTCCGGTCCGCGCGTTCTCGCAGCACTCCCGGGACGACGCTAACCAGTGTGTCGATCAGGGCTGCGCTCAGTCGGCGCCTGGCGGATACTGCTCCCATGCGTGCCATTCGAATCTCCGAACACGGTGGGCCCGACGTTCTGGAAACGGTCGAGCTGGACACCCCCTCCCCCGGCGTCGGTGAAGTTCTCATCCGCACCACGGCTGTCGGGGTCAACTACATCGACACCTACCTTCGGCAGGGCACATACCCGCGCGACCTCCCCTTTATTCCCGGCAACGAAGGCTCGGGGGTGATCGAGCAGATTGGCGAGGACACGCGGGGCCTGCTGCCTGGCGACCGGGTGGCCTGGTGTCAGGTGCCCGGGTCATACGCGGAGTACGTTGTGGCGCCCGCCGAGGCGTTGGTCGCGGTGCCGGACGAGATCTCTGACGAGGTGGCGGCGTCGATGCTGTTGCAGGGGCTCACAGCGCACTACCTCATCACCGATACCCACAGGGCCCTCGGTGGGGACACGGTCCTCATCACGGCCGGTGCCGGCGGTGTCGGGCAGCTGCTCATCCAGTTAGCGGTGACGCATGGTTTCCGGGTCATCACCACCACGTCGACGGAAGAGAAGGCAGAAATGTGCCGTTTGCTCGGCGCGCATCACGTTCTGCAGTACTCCGATGCCACCCCCGAACGGGTTCGTGAGCTGTCGGATGGTGGTGTGGCGACGGTATTCGACGGGGTGGGTTTGGATACCTTCGACAGCAGTCTGGCCTCGCTTGCCCGCCGCGGGTCCCTGGTGCTGTTCGGCGCGGCGAGTGGTCCGGTTCCGCCGGTGGACCCGCAGCGGCTCAACGCCGCCGGATCAGTGTTCCTCACTCGCCCGACGCTCGCTGACTTCATCGCTGACGCCCGGGAGTACCGCGAGCGAGCGGCCGAAGTGATGGAGGGGATCGTCGACGGATCACTCAGGTTGAGCGTGGGGGCGACCTTCGGGCTCTCGGAGGCGGCAGAGGCGCACCGAGCGTTGGAATCGCGCGAGACCACGGGTTCGGTGATACTGGACCCGGCCCGGTGATCGGGTGGTGGCCACTCCGGTCAGACGACTAGGCGTATCAGAGGAACGGGAGCATCTCCGAGACGGTCTGCAAGCCTAGGACGGCATCGATCGACAGAGCCACAAAGACCCCGGCCAGGTAGTTATTCGAGAGAATAAAGAGCTTGAGCGGTTTGACCTCGATACCGCGCCGGACCCCGGCTTCGAGACGATGTGCCATCACGATGAACCACACTCCGAAGCCAATCGCGCCGACCGCGTAGACCCAGCCTGCGGCGGGCAATAGGACCAGGGTGCACAGCACGGTGATCCAGGTGTAAATGGTGATGCGACGTGTGACGCCCTCTTCGGACATGACCACCGGCAGCATTGGGACGCCGGCCGCCTTGTAGTCCTCCTTGTACCGCATGGCCAACGCCCACGTGTGGGGCGGAGTCCAGAAGAAGATGACGAGGAACAGCACGACCGCCTGCCACCAGTTGCCAGGATGGTCCGGCACGTTGTCAGTGATGACAGCCCAGGAAACGAACACCGGCATACATCCGGCGGCGCCTCCCCAGACGACGTTTTGAGCGGTACGGCGCTTGAGGATCATCGAGTAGACGACCACGTAGAACAGGATCGTGATCAGGATGAAGATGGCTGCGAGCCAGCTCTTGGCCAGAAAACCCAGCCAGAGCATGCTGGCCGCTCCGAGCACGAGCCCGAAGATCAGGGCTGCTCTGGGGGTGATCGCATGGCGTGCGAGCGGCCGACGTTCCGTGCGCTTCATGACCTGGTCGATGTCGTAGTCGACCACCATGTTGAGCGAATTCGCACTCGCTGCGCCCATCCAGCCGCCGACCAGTGTCAGCAGAACCAGCGAGAGGTGGATATGACCGCGGTCCGCCTGCAGGAGGGCAGGAATGGCGGCGACCAGCAGCAGCTCGATGACTCGGGGCTTGGTGAGGGCGATGTACGCCATCACCACGTCGACCGCGCGGGCCCGCCCGCTCGCCGGAGCCGGCCGCCCCGTGGACTCTGGAGCGGAGACAGAATGTCCCCCACTCCGTGTCGGGGTGGAATCGTGCACCGGTACTCCTCGCAGCAGACGTGAACGCTCTACTCCGTTGATAGTACGTCCCCTGCGCGCTGGCGGCGAAAGAGCGGGGGCGGGGACCACGAGACCCGAGACGCACCTGACCACTAAGGTGGTTCACGACATACGCGCGGATCCGCGCCGCACCCTCAGACCCGGGAGAACCACAAGTGACCAGCGCGTCGGAGATCACCGAGCTCACAACCGCCCGCCACCCGTCCGATTGGACGGAACTGGATACCCGAGCGGTGGACACCGCTCGGGTCCTCGCGGCCGAGGCGGTGCAGAACTGTGGCAGCGGCCACCCGGGCACCGCGATGAGCCTCGCGCCACTGGCTTACACGCTCTACCAGCGGGTGATGCGACATGACCCCGCGGACCCGAAGTGGGTCGGCCGGGACCGATTCGTCTTGTCGTGCGGCCACTCCTCGCTCACCCAGTATATCCAGCTCTACCTCGCCGGATTCGGCCTGGAGCTGGAGGACCTCAAGGCGCTGCGAACTTGGGGTTCCAAAACCCCAGGACACCCCGAGTGGAACCACACGGCGGGCGTGGAGATCACCACCGGTCCCCTCGGGCAGGGGCTGGCCTCAGCCGTGGGCATGGCGATGGCCGCCCGCTACGAGCGCGGACTGTTCGACCCGGAGACCCCTGCGGGCAAGAGCCCGTTCGACCACTTCATCTACGTGATCGCCTCGGACGGTGACCTGCAGGAGGGTGTCACCGCGGAGGCCTCGTCCTTGGCGGGTACCCAGCAGCTCGGCGGTCTGATCGCGATCTACGACGACAACGAGATCTCGATTGAAGACGACACCGATATCGCATTCAATGAGGACGTCGCGGCACGCTACGAGGCTTATGGGTGGCATGTCCAGACGGTGAACGGCGGCGAGGACGTGGCCGCCATCGAGGAGGCGATCGCCGAGGCGCGTGCAGTAATTGACAAGCCGTCAATCATCGTTCTGCGCACGGTCATCGCTTACCCCGCCCCCAACCTGATGAACACGGGTGCCTCGCACGGAGCTGCGCTCGGCCAGGACGAGGTCGACGCGGTCAAGGAGATCCTGGGCATGGGCGGCTCGGAGCCGTTCACCGTCGCGGACGAGGTCATTGCCCACACTCGGTCGGCGCGTGACCGCGGTGCTCGTGCCCACGCGCAGTGGAGCGATATGTTCCACGCCTGGGCGGATGCCAACCCGGAGCGAAAGGCACTGTTCGACCGCGTCTACGCGGGCAAACTTCCTGAGGGGTGGGATGCCGGACTCCCCACCTGGGAGGCCGACGCGAAGGGCGTCGCTACCCGCAAGGCGTCCGCCGAGGCCATCCAGGCTCTCGCCGCCACGCTTCCAGAGCTGTGGGGCGGGTCATCGGACCTCGCAGGGTCCAACAACACTCCCATCAAGAACGCGAACTCCTTCGGCCCGCCCTCCATCTCCACTGAGACGTGGACGGCGTCGACCTACGGACGCAACCTGCACTTCGGGGTCCGTGAGCACGCCATGGGTGCGATCCTCAACGGCATCGCCCTCCACGGTCCCACCCGCCCGTACGGCGGGACGTTCCTCATATTCAGTGACTACATGCGGCCGGCGGTCAGGCTCGCTGCGCTCCAGGGCAGTAACGCCTACTACGTGTGGACCCATGACTCGATCGGCCTCGGCGAGGACGGACCAACCCATCAACCCGTCGAGCAGCTCGCCGCACTGCGGGCGATCCCGGGTCTGGCGGTCATCCGCCCGGCGGACGCTAACGAAACCGCGGCCGCGTGGCGTGCGATGCTCGAGGCGGTCGACGGTCCCAAGGGCCTGTGCCTGACCCGCCAGAACGTCCCGGTGCTCGATGGCACGGCGGAACTCGCCCGCGAGGGGGTCGAGCGTGGCGCGTACGTCCTGTCGGAGGCGTCCACGGGGACCCCTGAGGTAATCCTTATGGGTACCGGCTCGGAGGTCCAGCTGGCGGTCGCCGCCCGTGAAACCCTCCAGGCTGAGGGCGTTCCCACCCGGGTCGTCTCGATTCCGTGCGTCGAGTTCTTCGACCAGCAGGACGCCGAGTACCGCGAGTCTGTTCTCCCGCGGGCGGTTCGTGCCCGGGTCTCTGTCGAGGCCGGTATCGCGATGCCGTGGCACCGTTTCCTAGGAGATGCGGGTCGCGCGGTCTCGCTCGAGCATTTCGGCGCCTCAGCGCCGTTCGAGACACTGTTCGAAGAGTTCGGTATCACCGCCGACGCTGTAGTCGGCGCGGCCCGCGAATCCCTCGCGGCCGTCACCGGGGAGGCATAATGACCAACGCTAATCTCGCAGCACTGAGCGCCGCAGGGGTGTCCGTGTGGCTCGACGACCTGTCTCGTCAGCTACTCACCTCCGGTGAGCTCGAAAAACGGATGTCGACCTACTCGATAGTGGGAGTCACCACCAACCCTGCCATCTTCCAGTCAGCTTTGGCCGACTCATCGGCGTACGAATCCTCACTCGCCGAAGCCGTTCAGGCAGACCGGGACGTGGATTCCGTTGTCCGGGCCCTCACCACGTCGGATGTGCGCGACGCGTGTGACGTCTTCGGTCGAATTTTCGAGATCACCGACGGAGTGGACGGCCGCGTGTCATTGGAAGTCGATCCACGACTGGCGGACGAGACCGAACAGACCGTGACGCAGGCTGTGGAGTTGGCGGACGTGGTCGATCGCCCCAACGTTATGATCAAGATCCCCGCGACCGCTGCGGGTCTGCCGGCGATCACCGATGTCATCGGTCGCGGCATCGACGTCAACGTCACCCTGATCTTCTCGGCCGATCAGTACCGACGGGTGGCCGAGGCCTACCTCACGGGACTCGAGAACGCCGCAGCGGCGGGGCACGACCTTTCGCGCATCCATTCGGTTGCGTCTGTCTTCGTCTCCCGCCTGGACTCCGAGGTCGACTCCCGACTAGCAGCCGACTCGGAGTTGCGGGGCAAGGCAGGCCTGGCTAACGCACGCTTGTGCCAGGAGGTCTACGACGAGGTCTTCGACCCCGAGGGGCGTTTCGGTGCTCTCGCCGACCGCGGCGCCCGCCCCCAGCGTCTGCTGTGGGCCTCTACGGGTGTGAAGGACCCTGCCTATCCAGACACCTTGTACGTGACCGGTCTAGTCACGCACGGAACCGTCAACACCATGCCGTACGGCACGATCGAAGCGTTCGCCGACCACGGCGTGCTCGAAGGTGACACCGTCCGTGGGGCCGCGGCTGATTCCCGCGCCACGCTCGATGCTCTGCGTGCCGACGGGATCGACCTCGACGAGGTTTTCACCCTCCTCGAGCAGCAGGGTGTGGAGAAGTTCGTCACGGCGTGGGACGACCTTCTCGCCACCGTCAGGACGCGGATCGACGAGATCCAGTCGGGGTCGTGAGCAACCCCGACAAGGTCGCCTCCCCTGGCACCGACTCGCGCAATCGGCCCGGTAACGGCGGGAGTAACCCGCTCCGGGACCCGAGGGACAGGAGACTCCCCCGAATCGCCGGTCCGTCCGGGCTCGTCATCTTTGGCGTCACGGGCGACCTATCCAAGAAAAAGCTCATCCCAGCCATCTACGACCTGGCCAACCGCGGTCTGCTCCCCCCGGGGTTCTCGCTGATCGGGTTCGGTCGTCGTAAGTGGTCTCACGACGAGTTCGCCGAGTTCGCGCGGGAACACGCCCGCGAGCGCTGCCGCACCCCGTTCCGTGAGGATGTGTGGCAGCAGCTGGCCGTGGGCATCCGCTTCGTCTCCGGGAATTTTGACGACGACGAGGGTTTCGATCGCCTCGCGGACCAGCTGGCCGCTCTGGAATCGAAACAGGGCACGGCGGGAAACTACGCATTCTACCTGTCCATCCCGCCTGACGATTTTCCCACAGTGTGCCGCCACCTCGACCGGACGGGCTGCACCAGGGCTGCGGAGGGTTCGTGGCGTCGGGTGGTCATCGAGAAGCCGTTCGGGCACGACCTTGACAGCGCCAAGGAACTTAACAAAGTGGTGGGAGCGGTTTTCCCCGAGGATTCGGTGTTCCGAATCGACCACTATCTCGGCAAGGAAACGGTTCAGAATATTCTCGCCCTGAGGTTCGCTAACCAGCTGTTCGAACCGGTCTGGAACGCCAATCACGTCGACCATGTCCAGATCACCATGGCCGAGGACATCGGACTCGGAGGTCGGGCTGGGTACTATGACGGAATCGGTGCCGCCCGTGACGTCATCCAGAACCATCTCATCCAACTGATGGCACTCGTGGCGATGGAGGAGCCCACCGATTTCTCGGCGGCAGCACTCCGGGCGGAGAAGACCAAGGTCCTCGAGTCGACGTCTTTGGCGCTGCCGATCTCCGAGACCGCCGCGCGGGGTCAGTACTCAGGCGGGTGGCAGGGCTCCGAGCAGGTTGTGGGGCTCAAGGACGAGGAGGGCTACGATCCGTCGTCGACCACCGAGACCTACGCCGCTATCACTCTAGAGGTCCATAATCGCCGGTGGGCTGGAGTTCCGTTCTACCTGCGGACCGGTAAGCGACTGGGGCGTCGGGTCACTGAGATTGCGGTGGTGTTTCGTCGGGCACCGCACCTGCCGTTCGATTCGACGATGATCCAGGAGCTAGGCCAGAACGCTCTGGTGATCAGAGTGCAACCCGACGAGGGCGTCACCCTCCGATTCGGATCCAAGGTTCCGGGCACCGCGATGGAGGTCCGGGACGTCAACATGGATTTCGCGTACGGCGAGGCGTTCACCGAGTCCTCCCCCGAGGCCTACGAGCGACTCATCCTCGATGTCCTACTGGGCGAGCCGTCGCTATTCCCGGTATCGCGCGAAGTGGAGTTGAGCTGGACACTGCTCGACCCGGTTCTGCGAGAGTGGGAGTCCCAGGGCACGCCTGAGCAGTATCAGGCGGGAACTTGGGGGCCGAAGGGCGCAGACGAGATCTTGGCCCGTAGTGGACGCACATGGAGGCGACCGTGATCATCGACCTGCCCGACACCTCCACCCGGGAGATCTCCAAGAAACTCGTGCAGATCCGGGAGGAAGCCGGCCTCAGTACGATCGGCCGCGTCCTGACTCTCATCGTCCTCACCGATCACGTGCGTGGAAGTGAGGCCGCGATCGAAGCGGCTAACGAGGCCAGCCGCGAGCATCCGTGCCGGGTGATCGTGGTGATCCGCGGCCGGCGCGCGGATCAGGATCGGCTGGACGGCCAGATCCGGGTCGGAGGCGACGCCGGGGCTGCCGAAGTGGTGGTTCTGCGAACCTCCGGTGCCATGGCTTCACAATCCGCGGCCCTAGTCACTCCCCTACTCCTGCCCGATACCCCGCTCGCGGTCTGGTGGCCCCGGCACTCCCCCACGCTGCTGTCCGAGGATCGTGTGGGACGGCTGGCACGGCGTCGCATCGTCGATTCCGATGTCGAGGGCCACCCGACGGACGCACTGGCCAAACGGGCTGCGGGCTACGCCCCCGGTGATACCGACCTGGCCTGGGCTCGCATCACCCACTGGCGGTCGCTGCTCGCCGCGACTCTCGACCGCCCGCCGTTCGAACCGATCACCGGCGCGACCGTCTGCGGTCCCGAGCGTGCCGCTTCGGTGGATCTTGCAGGCGGGTGGCTCGCCTCGCGCCTCGGGATTGACGTGCACCGCGCGGTCGGCCCCCACATGGTGGTTCTGGAGCGGGCCTCCGGATCCATCGTCATCGAGCAGATAAGTGCCACCTCCGCAGAACTGCGGATCACCGGTCAGGAGCCGACCAGGGTCGCCCTCGTCGGCCGATCAGTCGCTGATTGCCTCGCGGAGGAGTTGCGCAGGATGGACACTGATGGTGTCTACGCCGACGCACTGGCCAATCATGACCGTGTCATCTACACCTCGGCGTCTGTTCGCTGATCCCGAGATCGGCCTGCAAGGACGCCCCAACCCACAACCCCAGGAGCGCCGATGTCCAACACCCGTCATCTCGTCCATCCCGACGCGGACACCCTCGCCCGAGCCGCGGCTCTCGCGGTTGCCGGACACCTCAACGAGCGCATCGCCTCGACAGGGCGGGCCACCCTGTCGCTCACCGGGGGCTCAGTGGGAGTGAAGACCGCCGAGGCTCTGGCTGATGCCGAGATCGACTGGTCCAAGGTCACCATCTACTTCGGTGACGAGCGATTTGTCTCCGCCGACGACCCCGAGCGCAATGACGGCCAACTCGCCCGCGTTCTCCTGGACTCTCTTGGCGGCCGACCGACGATCCACCGTTGGCCGGCTCGCACCGCGGAGGACTCTGACGTCGACGCAGCCGCTGAGAAGTTTTCCGCAGAGCTGGATCTACAACCGGGCAACGAGCCGCTCTTCGACGTGACGATTCTCGGAATGGGGCAGGAGGGCCACATCGACTCGATTTTTCCCCACACACCCGCTGTCGCCGAGACAGAACGACTGATCGTTGGTGTGCGAGACTGCCCCAAGCCGCCGCCAGAGCGCCTTACCTTCACGCTCCCAGCGGTGCGGAGCTCTCGGCACGTCCTCGTTGTGGCGGCCGGTGGTAGCAAGGCCGAGGCGGTGGCCAAGGGACTGGGCGGAGCCGATCCGGCGGAGTGGCCGGTCGCAGGTGCCGTGGGTACCGAGTCGACCACATACCACCTCGATGGGCCCGCCGCGTCGATGTTGGGCTGATACAGAGGGCACAGACAGAACAAACGGGGTGCGCCCCTCCCGCTGGCGGGAGGGGCGCACCCCGTTTGTGATTACGTGTGGGTCAACCGAACCTGACAACCAAGCCCACCGCGACGATGGCGATGAGCCATAGCACGGCCACGATCACTGTGACGCGGTCAAGGTTCCGCTCCACGACGCTGGAGCCGGAGAGGCTCGACTGGACTCCGCCGCCGAAGAGCGAGGACAGTCCGCCACCCTTGCCGCGGTGCAGCAGGATGAACAGGATCAGCAGCAGGCTGGTGGTGACCAGGAAGATGTCCAGGGCGAGCTTCATGTAGAAATCGTGCCTCACGTCAGGTCGGGCGGTCGGGTAGCGACCGCTATAGACTACCCGGTCGGGCGTCCACGGCGAATCCCGGCGCGCCCCGACCGCTGAGGCAGGGTCGCGCAGGGACTTTCAGGTCAGGGCAACGGGCCGCCGGCCGCGATAGCGGACAGCTGAGCAAACTCGTCGGGTTTGAGCGACGCCCCGCCCACGAGGCCACCATCGACATCGGTCTGCTCGAGGAGCTCACCGACGTTGGCGGCGTTGACGCTGCCGCCGTACAACACGCGCATCTGCTCGGCGGTGTCGGTATCGGCCAGTTCGGCCAGCGCCTCGCGGATGGCAGCGCAGACTTCCTGAGCGTCTGCGGCGGATGCTGTCTTTCCGGTGCCGATCGCCCACACGGGCTCGTAGGCGACCACCGTGGACGCGAGCTGATCTTTGGCCAGCCCGGCGAGCGAACCCTTGAGCTGCTCCACCACAAAGCGAACGTGGTCGCCTGCTTCGCGGACCTCCAGCTTCTCCCCCACACACACGATCGGGGTCAGTCCGTTCTGGTGGCATGCGGCGGCCTTTGCCGCCACCAACTCGTCCGTCTCTGCGTGGTAGTCACGCCGCTCGGAGTGGCCGACCACAACGTAGGTGCAGCCGAGCTTGGCGAGCATACCCGCCGAGATCTCGCCGGTGTAGGCACCGGACTCGTGGACGGAGACGTCCTGGGCACCGTAGTCGAATCCGAGCTTGTCGCCCTCGATCACGATCTGGACGCCGCGGATGTCGGTGAATGGCGGGATGAATGCCACGTCCACCTTGTCGAGGTACTTCTCGGGCAGTGCGAAGGCGACCTTCTGCACAAGCGCGATGGCTTCGAGGTGGTTGAGGTTCATCTTCCAGTTACCGGCGATGAGCGGGGTGCGTGCCATGTTCTCTCCTGTGGTCGACGAGCCTGGTCAGTTGGTTCGCTCGAGCGCAATGACGCCGGGCAGTTCCTTGCCCTCGAGGTACTCCAGGGAGGCGCCGCCCCCGGTGGAGATGTGCGAGAAGTTCTCCTCGCCGAGCCCGAGCGTGCGGACCGCAGCCGCGGAGTCGCCACCGCCGACAACCGAGAACGCACCGTTTTTGGTGGCGGTGATGATCGCCTCGGCGACACCTCGGGTGCCGGCCGAGAACGCCTCGAACTCGAAAACCCCCATTGGGCCGTTCCAGAACACGGTTTTGGCGGCAGAGAGCTTCTCCGCGAAAGCTCTGACAGACTCAGGGCCGATGTCGAGTCCGATCTTGCCTTCGGGGATCGCGTCTGCGTCGACTGTTGTGTGCGCGGCGTCGGCAGCGAAGGCGTCAGCGGCCACCACGTCCAGCGGGAGGCTGATCACGTCACCGAATTTCGCCAACAGATCCTTACAGGTGTCGATCATCTCCTCCTGCAGGAGCGAGGAACCGACCCGATGCCCTTGGGCGGCCAGGAACGTGAAGCACATGCCGCCACCGATCACGAGGGTGTCGACCTGGGGAGCGAGCGCCTCGATCACGGCGAGCTTGTCCGAGACTTTGGACCCGCCCAGGACCACGGCGTACGGGTGTCCGGGGTCCTGGGTCAGGTTAGCCAGGACCTCCACCTCGCTCTGGACCAGATCGCCCGCGTAGGCGGGCAGGTTTTTGGCCACGTCGTACACCGAGGCCTGCGCACGGTGGACAACGCCGAAACCATTAGAAACAAACGCGCCGTCATCGCCGACCAAGGTTGCGAGCTCGGCGGCGAAGGCCGCACGCTCGGACTCGTCTTTGCTGGTCTCACGCGGGTCGAAGCGGACGTTCTCGACCATCAGCACGTCACCGTCGGTGAGTCCGTTGGCACGCTCACGGGCGTCGGAACCAACGACGTCGCCGGCGAGCTGAACGTAGCGGCCGAGCTCGTCGCCGAGCTTCTCGGCCACGGGAGCGAGTGAGAACTCGGGGTCGACCTTGCCGCCGGGGCGACCGAGATGCGCTGTGATCACTAGGGCAGCTCCCGCGTCGAGGAGCGCGTTGAGCGTGGGCAGGGAGGCCGTGATGCGTCCTGCGTCGGTGATGACGTTGCCGTCGAGCGGGACGTTCAGGTCGCAGCGGACGAGGATCTTTCGACCTTCGACGCCGACCTCGAGCAGATCCTTGAGCGTGCTCACTGCCATGGGGTGGATTCCTCCGGGTGATGCGGTGGTTTCGGATGTGTGGTGATGCCACACCGGGCCCGGCCGGGACGCTCTGGGCGTCCCCGGACCGGGCCCGGTGGTGAACCTGGTGTCGCGAGGCCCCGGGGCTCTTACAGCGACTTACCGACGAGGCCGATGAGGTCGGCCAGACGGTTGGAGTAACCCCACTCGTTGTCGTACCAGGAGGCGATCTTGATCTGGCCGTCGATCGCCTTGGTCAGCGGCGCGTCGAAGATCGACGAGTGCGGGTCGGTCACGATGTCGGAGGACACGATCGGATCCACGTTGTACTTAAGGATGCCCTTCATCGGGCCCTCGGCAGCAGCCTTCATCGCAGCGTTGACCTCGTCGACGGAGGCCTTCTTCTCAAGCTCGACCGTGAGGTCGGTGAGGGAGCCGGTGGGCAGAGGAACGCGCACGGCGTAGCCGTCGAACTTGCCCCTGAGCTCGGGCATCACCAGCTCGACAGCCTTGGCTGCACCGGTCGAGGTGGGCACCATGTTGATCGCGGCCGCCCGGGCACGACGCGGGTCCTTGTGCGGCGCGTCCAGCAGGTTCTGATCAGCCGTGTAGGCGTGAATGGTGGTCATGAGGCCCTTGATGATCCCGAACTCGTCGGACAGGACCTTGGCCACCGGCGCGAGGCAGTTGGTGGTGCAGGACGCATTGGAGATGATCGTCTGAGAGCCGTCGTACTGGTCGTCGTTGACGCCCATGACCACGGTGAGGTCTTCGCCGGAGGCGGGGGCCGAGATGATGACCTTCTTGGCTCCGCCGTCGAGGTGGCCGCGGGCTTTATCCGCCGCGGTGAAGATGCCGGTGGACTCGACCACCACATCGACGCCGTAGTCGCCCCACGGCACCGAGGCCGGGCCCTCCTTGACGGCGAGCGCACCGATGGTGGTGCCCCCGACGGTCAGCGACTTGTCGTCGAAGGTGACGTCCTTGCCCAGACGGCCGAGAGTCGAGTCGTACTTCAGGAGGTGAGCGAGCATGTCGTTCGTGGTCAGGTCGTTGACGGCCACGATCTCGATGTCCGTCTCGCCCTGGGCCTTCAGAGCCTCCACCGCGCGGTAGAAGTTGCGGCCGATACGTCCGAATCCGTTGATGCCTACGCGCACGGTCACGTGATGTCTCCTTATTGGTGGTGCGAGAACACTGGACGTCACCGGGGCCGGGTGGGGCCCGGGACGTGATCCAGACTACCTGGGCACCCGCCGGTGGCGTGCAGAGTCCTCCGGGGTGGGATCAGGCGTCGTCGAGCATGTCCTCGGTCACCACGGATTCAGTGTCCGGGATGCCCAGTTCCGAGGCCTTCCGGTCCGCCATCGACAGCAGCCGCCGGATCCGCCCGGCCACCGCGTCCTTGGTCATGGGCGGGTCCGCGAGTTGGCCGAGTTCTTCCAGCGAGGACTGTCGGTGCTGGACTCGCAGCTCGCCGGCCGCGAGCAGATGATCGGGCACGTCCTCGGCCAGAATCTCGAGCGCGCGCTGTACCCGCGCGGCCGCCGCCACCGCGGCGCGGGCGGACCGCCGTAGATTCGCGTCGTCGAAGTTCGCCAGGCGATTTGCGGTGGCGCGAACTTCACCACGGGAACGGCGTTCCTCCCAGACATCCCTGGTCGAGGAAGCTCCCATCCGGGCTAGCAGGACGCCGATGGCCTCCCCGTCGCGAATGACGACGCGGTCCCCACCGCGCACTTCGCGGGCCTTGGCCGCAACCCCGAGTCGTCGGGCCGCGCCGACCAGAGCCATGGCGGCTTCGGCGCCGGGCGCGGTGACCTCGAGGGCGGACGACCGTCCGGGCTTGGTGAGGGAACCGTGCGCGAGGAACGCCCCGCGCCACGCGGACTCCGCCGCCGCCACGGAGCCGCCGACGACCGCGGCCGGCAGCCCTCGGGCGGTGCGGCCTGTGTTGTCGATCAACCCCAGTTGACGGGCGAGGTCGGCACCCCGGTCGATGACACGCAGCACGAATTTCCGCGCGGGTCGCCCACCAGATGCCCCGATCGGGTGTATTTCGCAGGCGACAGAGAACAGCGAGTCGAGTTCGCCGGCCAACCTGTCAGCGATCTCGCCGGAGTCCACCTCAGCTTCGATCACCAGACGACCGGAGAGCACTTGGAGTGTCCCGGCGAACCTGAGTAGCGAGGCGACTTCAGCCCTCCTGGTCTCGGTGTTCCCCACAGGGACCCTCACCAGTTCGGACTTGACCTGTGCGGTCAGCGACACGCCCTGCTCCTTCGTTCTCCGGTCATTACTCCGACCCCCCGGTGACCGACGCTGCGAGCGCTGAGGCCAGCAGTGCCGGATCGTGGACGGGTCTCATCGTCCCATCCGCGGCGGTACGCGCTATCTCCGCGGTCATCACACGCGCCCCCAGTCCGGCGGCCGCGCGGTCCAGGTGCGCTCGTTCTGTGGCACTCAGGGGCATCCGCGGGTCCACCAGGACCACGTCCACGTCGACGTCAGGCGCGTGCTGGCGCAGAACGTGCAGATGCTGTTCGGCGGAGAACCCCGCGGTCTCCCCGGGCTGGGGCGCGAGATTCAGCACCAACACCTTCGTCGCGGTCGTACGGGAGAGAGCGGCGGCGATCTCCGGGACGAGAACGTTCGGGATCACGCTGGTGAACCAGGATCCCGGTCCCAGGACCACGAGATCGGCGTCATCGATGGCCTTCACGACCCCCGCAGCGGCCGGAGGGTCTGGAGGTATAAGCCGGACCCGCCTGACCCGACCGGGCGTGGTGGCTACGGCTACCTGGCCGATGATCGTGCGGACGACCCGCGGGTCGGCCTCGAGACCCACTACCTCGGCCGCGATGTCGAGCGCGATCGGTGACATCGGGAGGACTCGACCGGACACACCGAGGATCGAACCCACGGCGTCTAACGCCTTGAGTGGGTCTCCCAGAAGTTCCCACAGGCCGGCGAAGACGAGATTGCCTACCGCGTGTCCGGCCAGTGCGCCGGAGCCCCCGTACCGGTGCTGGAAAAGTCTGGTCAACAACTCGTGCTGATCGTCGTCCGCGGCAAGTGCGCAGAGGGCCATCCGCAGGTCGCCGGGCGGAAGGATGCCGAGTTCGCGGCGCAACCTACCCGAGGAGCCCCCGTCGTCGGCGACCGTCACAACGGCTTTGATGTCCTCGGCCACGATTCGCCCGGCTCGTAGTGTCGCCGACAGACCGTGGCCGCCACCGAGTGCGACGAGGGACGGGATAGTCGGATGGGGCTCATCGCTCTCGCCGTCCGAGGTGGTGGCGTCATCGTTCATTGTGGGCCTCACTCCCGCCCGAGGTCGCGGTGGCGCACATGGACGTCCACCGATTCCAATCCGGACAGTCGCCCGGCCAGTGATTCGGAAATGGCGACGCTCCGGTGTTTGCCGCCGGTGCAGCCCACCGCGATGGTCATGTAGCGCTTGCCCTCACGGCGGTATCCGGTCATGGCGAGGCTGATCATCGTCTGCGCGGCCTGAAGGTATTCCTCGATCGATTCGTCTGCCAGCACGTAGTCCTGGACCGGTTTCTCCCGACCGGTGTGGGGCTGGAGTTCCGGGATCCAATGGGGATTGGGCAGGAACCGCATGTCCAGCAGCATGTCGACATCTACCGGCACGCCGTACTTGAAACCGAACGACTCCACGGTCAGATGGAAATCGAAGCCGAGATCACCGAACGGCGTTTCCAGTCGGTGTCTCAGGTCGTGGACGCTCAGCGAGGCGGTGTCCACCACCACGTCGGCCCGTCCCCGCAGGCCCTCCAGGACTTTGCGTTCACGTTCGATGCCGTCGATCAGACCGCCGCCGGACTGTAGCGGATGCGAGCGACGCACGTTGTTGAAGCGGCTGACCAGTGCCTCGTCCGAGGCGTCGAGGAATAGGATCCGTGCCCGATCGCGGCCGTCGAAGAGCTCGAGCAGGTCTGCGAGATGGTCGTCGAATCCGAGGCTCCGGGTGTCGGCGACGATGGCCAGGCGGAGGGGTTCGTCATCGGAGTTACCGAACCTGTCCAGAAGGTCACCGACGAACGTCAGGGGCAGATTGTCCACGACGTACCAGCCGAACTCCTCGAGCACCTTCGACGCGGTGCCCTTACCGGCTCCCGACATCCCGCTGATGAGGAGAAGTTCGCGTCCCTCGTCCACTACGTCCATCGTGTCACCTCGCGTCATCCGCGCCACCCGTATCGGTCGGCTGCGTCGAGTCTCGCACGTTCGCTGACGGCGCGTCCGACTGCTCGGCTGGTGGACGGAGTGCGGCCTGGATGGCCGCGGCGACATTGGGTCCGATGCCGGGCACGGTGCACAGGTCGTCGGCATCCGCCGCGCGCATCGCGGACACGGTCGGGAACTTCTCCAACAGGGCCGCGCGCCGAGAGGGGCCAAGACCTGGGATGCCGTCCAGGACAGAGGTGGTCATTCGCTTGGACCTGGCGCCGCGGTGGGCTTTAATGGCGAACCTGTGGGCTTCGTCGCGGAGCCGTTGGAGCAGAAAGAGTCCCTCGCCGTGACGGGGAAAGATCACCGGGTACTCCTCCCCCGGCAGCCAGATCTCTTCGAGACGCTTGGCGATCCCGATCACGGGAACGTCGTTCACCCCCAGTTCGGACAGCACCTCCGCTGCCGCTTCGACCTGTGGGCGCCCGCCGTCGACCACGTACAACTGGGGCGGATACGCAAACCTGCGGGCGGGCTGGGCCGTGTTCTCGGTGCCGGGCTCATCGTCGACGGGCCCATCCGTGTCATCCGGGGTCACCGCGGGCTCGTCGTGGTGCCTGCGGAACCTGCGTCGCGTCACCTCGGCGATGCTCGCCACGTCATCCGAGTGGCCGTCGCCGGCGGCGTCGCGGATCCGGTAGAGCCGGTAGTCGCTCTTGCGCGGGATGCCGTCCTCGAACACCACCAGGGACGCCATGACATCCGTGCCCTGCGTGTGGGAGATGTCCACGCACTCGATTCGTAGTGGTGCCGTCTCAAGTTCGAGGTTTTCCTGAATTTCCTGCAGCGCGGCCGACCTCGCGGTGAGATCACCGCTGCGCCGCAGCTTGTGCTGGGTGAGCGTCTCGACGGCATTGCGGTGAACGGTCTCCGCCAGTGCGCGTTTGTCTCCGCGCTGTGGAATCCGCAGTGACACCCTGGAACCGCGGAGTCCGGAGAGCCAGTCCGCGAGTTGGTCGGAGTCCTCCGGTAGGGCGGGCACGAGCACCTCGCGGGGCACGGCCGCAGCGATGTCGCCGGATTCGGCGGCTTCTGCCAGGTCGGCCTCGCCTCCGTAGAACTGCGCGAGATAGTCGGAGATGACACCGGGAATGGCCCGTTTGGCGTCGAACCGACCATCGTCGTCCACGCCGTGGGAGTGTTCGACCACCCAGCCGCGCTGACCACGGATCCGCCCGCCGCGCACGTGGAACACCTGCACCGAGACCTGCAGTTCGTCTGCCTCCACGCCCACCACATCAGCGTCGGTACCGTCCCCGAGCACGACCGCCTGCTTCTCCATGGCCCGCTTCATGGCGCCCAGGTCGTCGCGTAGTCGGGCTGCGCGTTCGAAGTCGAGGTCCTCGGAGGCCTCGAGCATCTGCTTCTCGATCCGGCGCATGATCACGTCGGTTCGGCCGGCGAGGAAGTCGATCAGCTCGTTGACGATGGATCGGTGCTCGTCAGGTGTGACCCGACCGATGCAGGGGGCGGCACACTTGTCGATATAGCCCAACAGGCAGGGCCTGCCCAGTTGGGCCTGACGCTTATAGACGCCGGCGGAGCACGACCGTACGGGGAACACCCGCTGCAGGGTGTCGAGGGTGTCGCGGATGGCCCACGCGTGGGAGTACGGACCGAAGTAACGCGTCCCGGGACGACGCGGGCCCCGGTAGACGAAGGCGCGGGGGATCTCCTCCCCCACGGTCACGGCGAGCAGAGGGTAGGTCTTGTCGTCGCGGTAGCGGACGTTGAAGCGGGGGTCGTACTTTTTTATCCACGTGTACTCGAGCTGGAGGGCCTCGACCTCAGTGGAGACCACGGTCCACTGGACACCGGAGGCGGAGGTCACCATCTGCCGGGTCCGGGGATGCAGCAGGGTCAGGTCGGCGAAATACGAGCCGAGCCGACTACGGAGGTTCTTGGCCTTACCCACGTAGATGACACGCCCGTGCTCGTCACGGAAGCGGTAGACCCCGGGCTCCGTGGGAATGGAGCCGGGCGCCGGTCTGTAGGTACGCGGATCGACCACGGCGGATCAGCGGTCGGCGACGGTCTCGGGATCGGCGGCCGAGGGCTTGTACGTGCGAACAACCTCGCGCAGGCGCGACATGGCCTCGACGCCTTCCACCCGGTCAAAGGTCTGTATGGCCCAGATGCCGGCGTGCTCGTAGGCCGGCAGTTCCAGTCTCGGGAAGTAGCTCGACCGCGGAAACGTCAGGCCGACGATGTCCACCCAGGGCCAGAGCCGGGTTCGAAGGGGACCGCGAAGTTCGACCCCCTGCTCCCCCACGCGCACGCGGATACGGAGCAGCGTCAGCAGGACACCGGCGAAGATCAGTCCGGTCACCACAAAGGCGAGCTGATCGGCGATGCCGATCGTCACCCCGGTGTCGCCGCGGACGAGGATCACGGCCCAGACCACGTGAACGATCACGATGAGAACCGCCAGCACGATCACGGCTTTCCGCATCCGACGTGGCTCGTGTGCGAAGTCCCATTCGTCGTTCACAGTCCGGCCCTCAGGTCCCGCAGGGTCAGTGCTACGCCCAGAGCAGCGGCGACCGCCTCGCCGCCCTTGTCCTCTGCCGCGCCCTCATGGCCGTCGCGGTCTCGGGCCTGCTTCTCGTTCTCGGTGGTGAGCACGCCGTGCGCCACAGGGGTTGCCTCATCCAACGCGATGCGGGTCAGGCCGTCGGTGACGGAGCGACACACGTAGTCGAAATGCGGTGTCGACCCCCTGATGACCACCCCAAGCGCCACCACGGCGTCGTTACCGCGGGCGAGCTCCTGGGCAACGACCGGAAGCTCGACGGCCCCGGTGACCCGGGCGACCGTCACCGCGGCACCAGAGGCTTCGGCGACGGCCAACGCGCGGTTCAGCAGTTGCGTACAGATCTCTTCATGCCAGGTGGACGCCACCACCCCCAGGCGGAGTCCGCGGGCGTCGGGGACAACCATTTCGGGCCTACCGTTACCGCTCATCGTCGATCCTCTCCGTCTGTAGATCCCTCGGCCTGCTCGTCCAGGTCATCGAGGAGGTGGCCCATCCGGTCGCGCTTGGTCCGCAGGTACCGCAGGTTCTCAGAGGTCACCGCGGTGGGCATCGGGACGCGTTCGGTCACCTCCACCCCTCCGGCGCTCAATGCGTCGGCTTTGGCGGGATTATTGGTCATCAGTCGAACTCTGCTCACCCCGAGATCCCGCAGCATCTGTGCGGCGAGGCTGAAGTCACGGGCGTCGGCCGGCAGACCCAGATCGAGATTGGCGTCGACGGTGTCGCGTCCCTGGTCTTGCAGCTGGTAGGCGCGGAGTTTCTGAACCAGGCCGATCCCCCGGCCCTCGTGGCCGCGCATGTACAGCACCACGCCGCGGCCCTCGTCGCAGATCGCCGAGACGGCCGCGTCCAACTGGGGACCGCAGTCACAGCGGAGGGAATGGAAGACGTCGCCGGTCAGACATTCGGAGTGAATCCGGACGGGGACCGGCTCATCGCCCGAAATATCCCCGGCCACCATGGCTACGTGCTCGACGCCCTGGATGACGTCCCGGTACCCGTGCGCGGTCATGGTGCCGGCCGGGGTGGGGATTCGTGCGGCGGCCTCGTGAACGATCTGCACCTCATGGGCGCGACGCCAGGCCTGCAGATCCTCGATGGTGATCATGGCCAGCCCGTGCTCGTCGGCGAACTGCCGGAGTTCGGTGGTGCGGGCCATTGTGGTGGGGTCTTCTTCGGAGACGATCTCGCAGATCACGCCAGCAGGTCGCAGTCCCGCCAGTCGTGCGAGATCCACCGCGGACTCCGTATGCCCGGGGCGGGTGAGTACACCACCGGGGCGCGCCCGCAGGGGCACCACGTGGCCCGGTCGGGTGAAGTCGCCGGGAACGGTCTCCCCGGAGGCGAGCAGTCGCGCCGTCCGCGCCCGGTCGGCCGCCGAGATCCCGGTGGTCACACCGATCCGCGCATCCACCGTGACGGTGTAGGCGGTGGAGTGCCGGTCCTCATTGATGGCACGCATGGGCGGCAGATCGAGTCGCAAGCAGTCGTCGGCCTCGAGCGCAACGCAGACGAAGCCGGAAGAGTAGCGGACGAGGAAGCCCATGAGCTCCGGTGTGGCGAGTTCGGCGGCGAAGATCAGATCGCCCTCGTTCTCCCGGTCCTCGCTGTCCACCACCACCACGGCTCGTCCCGCGGCGATGTCGGCGATGGCGCGGTCGATGCCGTCGAAGGTGGTCACTGCTGCGGGTTCTCCTCGGTCGAAAGGCCCGGACGAGGGCCCGGGCACGGCCCCAAGTATGGCGTATCCGGTCAGAGGGTCCGGTCACCGCGTCCGCCGAGCAGTCGCTCGACGTACTTGGCCAGCACATCCACCTCAAGGTTGACGGGGTCACCGGGGGTGAGTGCGCCCAGGATCGTGGCTTCGAGGGTGGTGGGGATGAGCGAGACCTCGAACCACGGCTCAAGCTGATCGGGGTCGCTGACGGCGGACACGGTCAGCGACGTCCCGGAGACCGTGATGGATCCTTTCTCCACCACGTAGCGCGCGAGATCGGAGGGCAGCGAGATCCGCACGACATGCCAGTGTTCGTGAGGGGTGCGGCTGAGCATCACGCCGGTGCCGTCCACGTGCCCCTGCACGATGTGACCACCGAAGCGGGCGTCCGCACGCCTCGCGCGTTCTAGGTTCACGGGGGCACCGGGCGTGAGCGCGCCCAGCGCGGTCCGGTCCAGGGTCTCGGCCATCACGTCCGCATCGAACGTCTCCCCCGTCTCGTAGGTCGTCACGGTGAGGCAGACACCGTTGACCGCGATCGAGTCGCCGTGGCCGGCATCGGAGGTGACGAGCGGCCCGCTGATACGCAGGCGTGCGGAGTCGCCGACCCTCTCGACCGATTCGAGTGTTCCGAGCTCCTCCACGATTCCGGTGAACATCAGCGGGGTCCTCTCGTCGTGTCGACCGGATCGAACCGGCCGGTGGTGGGGTGTGCATCGAGTCGCACGTGGATGTCGGTGCCCAGGACGGTGGTCTGAAGGACCGTGAACCCGTGTGCGGCGGCGAGGGTGTGCACGCCGGAGCCCTCGACAGCGGGGCGTCCGGCGCCCAGCACGATCGGGGCGAGGTAGGCGTCGATCTCGTCGACCAGCCCGGCGGACAGGAACGCCCCGGCGAGGCGGGGGCCGCCCTCGACCAGGACGTGGTTGACATCGCCGAGCATGTCCAACGCCCGCGCGGCGTCGCGGGTGGCGAGGTGACGGAATCGTCCGTCCGTGCCGCGGACCGCCGCGTCATCCGGGACGTCGGTCAGTCCCATGACGGCACGCAGTGGTTGCCTGGCAGCCGGACGGCCGTCATCGAGGCGGGCGGTGAGCGCGGGGTCGTCGGCGGCGAGGGTTCCGGTTCCGACGACGAGGGCATCCACCTCTTGCCGTCTGCCGTGCGCGTGACGGCGCGAATCCGGACCGGTAATCCAGCGACTCGTCCCGTCGGCAGCCGCCACCCTGCCGTCGAGGCTGGCCGCGTACTTCCAGGTGACGAATGGCCTGCCGACGCGCTGTCTGTGCAGCCATGCGCGCAGTGGGCCGTTCTCGGCAGCGTGCACCTCGTCGTCGTCGGCCTGTGTCACGTCGACCCCCGCGAACCGCAGGGACCGTGCCCCGCCGGCCGCCTCCCGGGTCGGGTCCGCCACCGCGTACACCACGCGGGACACTCCGGCCTCGAGGGCGCGAGCGGTGCAGGGCCCGGTGCGGCCCTGGTGGTCGCACGGCTCGAGGGTCACCACGAGCGTCCCCCCGCGCGCCAGGGCGCCGGCGGCGTTCAGCGCCACGACTTCCGCGTGGTGCCCCCCGGCGGCTTCGGTGACACCGCGTCCCGCGACCCGCCCGTCGTTATCCAAAACAACGGCTCCGACCGGTGGATTGGGTGTGGTTACGCCCAGTGCAGAGCGGGATAGCGTGATCGCCTCGGCCAGGGCCTCGCGCTCGCGGCGACGTCCTTCGGAATCAGTCGGGTCTGACATATTTCAGGACCTGGCGGCCGCGGCCCCCGCGCGCAGGGTCTCGATCATCGCGTCGGGGTCCGGGGCGCCGTACACGGATGACCCGGCCACGAACACGTCGCAACCAGCTGCCGCGGACTCACCGATGGTGTTCCCGTCGATACCGCCGTCGATCTGGATCAACACATCCAGATCGCGGCGGTCGATCTCCGCTCGGAGCGTTCGCACCTTGTCGAGTACCTCGGGCATGAACCTCTGGCCACCGAAGCCGGGCTCGACGCTCATCACCAGCACCAGGTCCACGTGATCGAGCAACTCGAGGTAGGGCTCGACGGGCGTGCCGGGTTTGATCGAGATTCCCGCCCTACACCCCTGCGAGTGCAGAAGATCCGCCACGCCTTTCGGGTCGTCCGTCGCCTCCACGTGGAAGGTGACGTTGAACGCCCCCGCCTTCACGTAGTCACCGACCCAGCGTGCCGGGTCCTCGATCATCAGGTGGCAGTCCATGGGCTTGTCGGTGACCTTGCCGACAGCCGCGGCGACGGGCGCGCCGAAGGACAGGTTCGGTACGAAGTGACCGTCCATCACGTCGACGTGGATCCAGTCCGCAGCGGGGATCCGCTCTATCTCACGATCGAGGCGGGCGAAGTCAGCGGACAGGATCGACGGCGCGATGAGCGGCTGGTACGACATGCGGACCAGTCTAGGCCGCGCGCTCATACGGTCGGCCGCCCACGTGGTTCGGTGATCAGATCGTCCGGCGCAACGCGGCCATGAACATCGCGTCCGTGCCGTGCCGGTGTGGCCAGAGCTGCACCCACGGCCCTTCACCCGGGTCGTTCACCGCTCCCACGGTGAAACCTTCGAGGATCTCGCGTACGTCCAGCGCCTCCACGTTGTGGCGGCGGATCGCCTCGCGAACCACCGACACCGTCTCGGACAGGTGCGGCGAGCACGTCGCGTACAGGACCACACCACCGGGCCGTACCAGGGTCAGTGCGGAGTCGAGGAGTTCACGTTGGAGCGTGACAAGCCCCGGGATATCCGCCGCCGTCTTGCGCCACCGCGCCTCGGGTCGACGACGAAGTGCTCCCAGCCCGGAACACGGCGCGTCGAGGAGTACGCGGTCAAAGCCCCCCTCCAGGCCGGGATCGCGGCCGTCTGCCGTGTGCACGGTCACCGGCAGGCCCTTGGTCGCGGCCCGCACCAGGTCGGTCCGGTGTTCGGAAACCTCCACCCCGGTGAGGGTCGCGCCCTCAATCCCGGCCAGAGCCCCCAGCATCACGGCCTTGCCACCCGGGCCCGCGCACAGATCGAGCCAACGACCCCCGTCTGCGCCCGCGACGGGAGCGCGTGCGGCCGCGAGGGCCACCAGCTGACTACCCTCGTCCTGGACTGTCGCCAGTCGGTCTTTCACCGGCTCGAGTGTTCCCGGATCGCCGGAGTCCAGGTACACCGCATACGGCGACAGGACTCCTTCGTGACCTCCGGTCACCAAGGCGAGCTCTTCTGACGAGATCTCGCCCGGACGCGCGGCCAGATGGACCTTCGGTCGCGCGTCGTCGGCCGCGAGCAGCTCGGGGAGCTCGCCGGCCCTGGTACCCAGCGATTCAGCGAACGCTCGGGCGATCCACTCGGGATGCGCGGTGCCCACGGCCATGCGTGCCACCGGGTCCTTTACACCCTCACGGAGGGTGTCGACCCACTCGTCCGTGGTCCGGGCTGTGACCTTGCGCAGCACCGCGTTGACGAACGCCCCTGCACGACCCAGGCCCGCGGTTCGGGCGGCTTCGACACTGGTGTCCACCGCGGCATGGGCGCCGATACGGGTGAACAGCAGCTGATAGGTGCCCAGCCGCACCAGGTCGAGTACGGGCGGTTCAATCTCGGTGACCGGTCGCGCCGCGGCGACGCTGATCACGCGGTCCAACAGCCCCTGGGCGCGCAGAGTGCCGTAGGTGAGCTCGGTCGCCAGAGCCGCATCACGTGTGTCCAGGTGCGCACGCCGGAGTTCGGCGGGCAGTGCCAGATTGGCGTAGGCATCTCGCTCGCGTACCGCGGCCATCACGGACAAGGCCACCGACCGGGCGTCCGGCTTGGTCTTTTTCTGCTGCTGAGGTGTCGCCCGTTGCCGTCGGCCACCGGCGGGCCGGTCGCGGTCACCCGAGCCGCGACTGCGGTTGCCCTGCCCGCCGGCCCTGTGCTCCCTGCGCTCCCCGCCGGCGCTCACTCGAACGCCACCGCGGAATCAAGCCGGGCGCCCCGGACCCAGTCGAGGGCGTTCATCATCTTTTTGCCCGGCGGCTGGATGGTCTCCACGGAAACGGGACCGGTAGCGGTGCCGACGATAAAGGTCCGCTTGTCCCACTCGATCTGTCCGGGTGCGAGCTCCGGCGCGTCCTCGTCCGCTGGTCGCACAGGCCCAATCTTGACTCGCTCGCCGCCCAGGGTTGTCCACGCTCCAGGGGCCGGTGTGACCGAACGGATATGGCGGTCCACGGCGATCGCCGGATCGCTCCACCGCACCCTTGCGTCATCCACGGTCAGTTTGCGCGCATGCGAGATCCCCTCTGTCGGCTGGGGGATCTCCTGCAGCTCACCGTCCTCGATTCCGTCGAGGGTGGCCGCGAGGAGCGTCGCTCCAGCAACCGACAGGCGACCCAGTAGTTCTCCCGCCGTGTCTCGGGGCCGGACGGTCTCGGTCATCGTGCCAAGCACCGCGCCGGTGTCCATTCCCTCATCGAGGCGGAAGGTGGTGGCACCGGTGACTTCGTCACCCGCAGCAATGGCCGCGTTGACCGGGGCAGCGCCGCGCCAGGCCGGAAGTAGGGAGAAGTGCAGGTTGATCCAACCGTGGGTGGGGATGTCGAGAACGGGACGTGGCACAAGATGGCCGTAGGCAACCACCGGGACGGCGTCAGGTGCGAGTTGCCGCAGGCGCTCGGCGAACTCGGGGTCTCGGGCATTCGGCGGGGTGAGCACCTCGATACCCGCTTCGTCCGCAGCGGCCGCCACCGGGCTGCGCGTCAGGCCTCGGCCACGTCCGGTCCGGGCGTCGGGTCGCGAGACCACCGCGACGATCTCGTGGCGGTCACCGGCGAGTAGAGCCCGCAGGGAGGGGACGGCGACCTCGGGGGTGCCTGCAAAGACCACGCGCATCGTCACCTCACCGCCATTGCGTCGACGAGCTGGTCGAAGATGATCCCCGCACTGGTTGCGGCGCTTCCGAACCAGTCGGACCGGCGGATCTCCGCCATCGCCTCCCGGCGACGATCCGGAGTGAGTCGCTGCAAGAACAACACCCCGTCGAGATGGTCGGTCTCGTGCTGCACCGCGCGGGCGAGGATGCCCTCGGCCTCGAAACGGACCGGTCGGCCGTGCAGATCCACCCCTCGCGCAGTCACGCGGGCGAATCGCTCAACCGGGACGGACACGCCAGGAATGGACAGGCATCCCTCGCTCACCTGAGTCTTCTCGTCCCCGATGGGCGCCCATTCCGGGTTGACCAGGTGTCCTTCGCGGCCTCCACAGGTGTAGACGAACACTCGGGTGGAAAGTCCGACCTGCGGGGCTGCTAATCCGGCTCCGTCCTCGTGACTCACGGTGTCCATCAGATCCGTGACGATGCGTGCCAATCGGTCGTCGAACGAGGTCACCGGATCGGCGGGCGTTCTCAGGACAGGATCGCCGAAGAGCCGGACGGGGTGGACGGCCATGCGTATCGGTACTCCTCGCGAGCGGTGAAGGTGGTGAACGCCCATTCTAGGCGTTCCACGGATAACTCCCTCCCGAGGCCCGATCAGCCGATGTGGACCGGGTCGAGCCGAACGCGGACGGACTGGACGTTCCGACGTCCCGAGCGTCCCACCACGAGAGCCCGGAGCTCGGCCGAGACCTCAGCGAGCATCGCCGGTGGTACCCGCAAGAGCAGCCGCTCGGGGTCTTCTACGGCGTCGTGACCCGGTAGTTCTTCTCCGGAGGGTAGATCGACCGGACCAAGCACTTCGACCCGGTCGACCAGCCGGAAGTCTTCGAGAATCTCGGCCAGCGCGGAAGCGGGACCGTCCACCGCGACCATATGCACCGCGGGCGGGAAGCCGACCTCCGCCCGGTCCGCGAGCTCGCGTTCGGCCCACCCCTGCGGATCCCACCTGACCAGTGCCTGCGAGACGGCAGACTCCGAGTCGGCGGACAGGAACACCTTGCCCCCCGAGGCGGCGGGACGGACGAGGCCAGCGGCACCCACCCAGTATCGCAGTGCATTCTGCACGGCCCGCAGGTTCGGACGGCCGAGCAGCGCCCACGAGTCCAGAAGCAGCGCCGCGCCGTATCCGCCCTCGGCGACGGGCTCCGCTCCGGGCGTGCAGACGATGATCGCGGGTTTCGCGGGCACGGTGTCGAGGATGTCCCCTCCCCCGCTCGTGCGGACCCGGACTCCCGGGAACATCCGTCCCAGCTCTTCAGCGGTACGTCCGGTGCCCACGACGCCCGCACGGAGTGCGCGGGATCCGCAGACAGCACATCGGAATGCGGATTCGGGGGCACCGCACCAACCGCACGCGAGATCGACCGGACCGTGGACCTCGTCCATCCGCCCGGCACGAAGCGGCCCGTTGCACCGTCGACACCGTGCCGGCGACCGGCACGATCCGCACAACAGGGTGGGGATGTAACCCTTTCTCGGCACCTGAACCAGAACGGGGGCGTCGACGTCAATGGCCTCGCGCGCCATCGTGAGGGCGACCGCAGGCAGTCTGGTCCGACCCCCCGCAACATCACGCGCCTGAACCGGGTCGGCGTCGGTCACCGCCACGACACGAGGAGCGAGGTCGCGGATGAGCCCGGGCCGCGGTCGAATTTCATGCGCCCACCCGGCTCGGACGTACTCGGCCACCTCCGGCGTTCGATCAACAGAGGTCAGCAGAAGTGGCGTGGCCTCAAGTACCGATCTTTGGGCGGCCACGTCCCGGGTATGAGGATACGGCGCACGTGGTTCGACAAAGGAGTCGTCGCCGTCGTCGTGAAGGACGATTAGGCCGAGTTCCGGTAGTGGCGCGAACACGGCACTTCGTGTGCCCACCACGATGCGCGCGTGTCCCCGGACGGCCCGCAACCATCGCCGATATCGGGCGGACGGACCGACGCCTGCCGACAGGTCCGCGACGAGGTCCCGGCCGGCCGCGCCTCCGCCGACGATCTCGCGACAGGCGAGGGCGAGACGGTCGACATCTCGCTGATCGGGGACGACCAGCAGTACCTGGAGGCCGCGCCTGCGAATGGAGTCGGCCAGGATCGCCAGAGAATGTGCCCAGTCTCTTCCCGGCGGGACCGTCCACACCCCACGGGCGGGCACCCCGAGGGTGGTGGCCTCGAGGAACCGGGCGACCATCGGGTGGTCGTCCCACCCGGTGGGTAGTTCGACCGGGCCGAAGGTGACTCCAACGGGTGGTTCCGGGTCGGGAACGGACTTTTCTGCGGCGGCGTGCCGGGGAGGGATCGCCAGACGGATCACGTCCGATCGCATTCCCACCCACCGACGTGCAACATGCTCGACCAGACGAAGTAGAGCCGGAGTGAGAACCGGTTCGGGCGAGACGACCCTCTCGAGCCAGGAGAGCTCGCCGTGGTGGTCGCTCTTCTCGGACCGTTCGACGAGGAACCCGTCGACGAGTCGACCAGCGAAGCGGATCCTCACACGGCACCCGGGCACCGCGTCAGCGGACAGCGATTCCGGTATGAGGTAGTCGAACTCTCGGTCGAGGTGTGCGACCCCGAGCAACGGCAGAACCCGGGCCACGGGGGCATCAGCCGCCGCGACCCGGGTCGCTGGGCGCGTAGTGGTCACGTCCGGAATACTCGCACCCCGCTACGACAACCGGTGTTGGTTGTCAGAGTCCTGTGGCCTTCTTCAGTTCGTCGACACGGTCGGTCCGCTCCCACGGAAGGTCGATATCGGTGCGACCGAAGTGACCGTATGCGGCTGTGGGGGCATAGATCGGCCGCTTCAGGTCGAGGTCGCGGATGATCGCGCCCGGACGCAGGTCGAACACGTCCGACACGGCCTGCTGCAGCACGTTGATCTCGACTTTCTCGGTGCCAAAGGCCTCGACGAACAACCCCACCGGGGCGGCCTTGCCGATGGCGTAGGCGACCTGGACCTCGACCCGGTCGGCAAGTCCGGCGGCGACGATGTTCTTGGCGACCCACCGCATGGCGTAGGCGGCGGAGCGGTCGACCTTGGACGGATCTTTTCCGGAGAACGCGCCACCACCGTGGCGGGCCATGCCGCCGTAGGTGTCGACGATGATCTTGCGCCCGGTCAGACCGGCATCGCCCATCGGGCCACCGAGCACGAACCGACCCGTGGGGTTGACCAGGAGACGGAAGTCCGCGGTGTCGATGCCGCCGGCCGCATCGGCCAGCACGGGGTCGATCACGTGGCGGGTGAGGTCATCCCGCAGAGTGGTCTCGAGATCGATCCCATCGGCATGCTGGGTGGAGATGACGATGGTGTCCAGGCGCACGGCGTGGTCACCGTCGTACTCGATGGTCACCTGGGTCTTGCCGTCCGGGCGCAGGTAGGCCAGCGTGCCGTCTTTGCGCACCTCGGTCAGGCGACGCGAGAGGCGGTGGGCCAACGCGATGGGCAGCGGCATCAATTCTGGGGTGTCCGAGCAGGCGTAACCGAACATCAGGCCCTGGTCGCCGGCCCCCTGTCGGGCGATGGCGTCCTCGACTGACTCTGTGGACGTGCGGGCCTCGTGGGAGGTGTCGACACCCTGGGCGATCTCCGGCGACTGCTGGCCGATCGAGACGGACACACCGCACGAGACGCCGTCGAAGCCCTTCTCGGACGAGTCGTAGCCGATCTCAACGATCTTGTCGCGGATCAGCTGCGGGATCTCCACGTACCCGGTGGTCTTGACCTCACCGGCCACGTGAACCTGACCTGTGGTGACCATCGTCTCCACCGCCACCCTGGCAGCCGGGTCCTGCTCCAGCATCGCGTCAAGGATCGTGTCGGAGATCGCATCGCAGATCTTGTCTGGATGCCCCTCGGTCACGGACTCGCTGGTGAACAGCCGACGTGCCTGAGTCACAGTGGTTCTCTCTTCCATGATGGGATCGCGTGTTGAGTCAGATCGCGTGAAAACAGACTAGTCGGTGCGCTCCGCGTGGCCCCGGGCGGTGGGGCTCTGCATCATCGCAACGACCGCGTCGAGGATGCGGTCGGCCAGCAGTGTCTTGCTCGAATGCTCGAGGAACGTTTCGCCGCCCGCGGAATCGAGGATCCACCCGCCGTTGTCGTCGTGGCCGAAGGTGGTGTTCCTTCCCACCTCGTTGACAACGAGGAGATCGCACCCCTTCCGGGCCAATTTGGCGCGCCCGTGCTCGAGGACAGAGCCAGTGGAGTCGCCCGTTTCGGCGGCGAAGCCGGCCAGAAGACAGTCGGCAGGGATGTCGCCGCCCAGGCGTGCGGCGACGAGGTCCGCCAGAATGTCCGGGTTGCGCTCGAGCCGGATCTCGGCGGGCTCGGAACCGCTGTCCTTCTTGAGCTTGGAGTCGGACACGTCCGCCGGACGGAAGTCCGCGACCGCAGCCGCCTTGATAACAATGTCCGCGCTCACCGCCGCGCTCAGGGTGTGCTCGCGCAGCTCCAGAGCGGATTCGATCGGGACGGAGTGGACCGCCGCTGGGGTGGGCAGCTCGGAGGACGTGATCAGCGTAACCTCGGCACCGCGGGCGGCGGCGACAGCCGCGATCGCATGACCCTGCTTTCCGGAACTCCGGTTACCCAGGAATCGAACGGGATCGATCTCCTCGCGGGTCCCGCCGGAGGTCACCACGATGTTCTTTCCCTGGAGATTCCATGGGAGTTCGCCGCCGTCGAGTAGGAGGAACGCCAGCCGCGCGATGTCAGACGGATCTGGTAGCCGTCCGGCACCGGTATCCGCGCCCGTGAGCCGACCGGAGGCCGGGGGCATGACATGGATACCGTCGCCCCTAAGGGTTCTAACGTTGCGCCGCGTGGCGGGGTGTTCCCACATCTCCGTGTGCATCGCCGGTGCCAGCAGGACCGGGCACCTCGCGGTGAGGAGCGTGGAGGTGAGTAGATCGTCCGCCCTCCCGGTGGCGGCCCGCGCGAGCAGATCCGCGGTCGCGGGGGCGACGACTATGAGGTCCGCGCGTTGCCCGAGGGCGACATGGCGGACCGCAGGCACGTCCGAGAACACGCCTGTCGAGACCGGGTTGCCGGAAAGTGCCTCGAAGGTGGCCGACCCGACGAAACGGAGGGCGGCCTCTGTGGGGACGATGTCGACGTGGCACCCGGATTCGGTGAGCAACCGGATGAGGCCACAGGCCTTGTAGGCGGCGATGCCGCCACCAACACCGACGACGACGCGCTTAGCGCGCAGATCGTCCCCGGAGGGGGTCACTCGCCCTCGGCCGTATCGAGGAGGTCAGAGTGCAGCTCGCGCAGCGCGATGGTCAGGGGCTTTTCCTGCAGACCCGGATCGACCAGCGGCCCGACGTACTCGAGGATGCCCTCCTCGATCTGGTTGTAGTAGGAGTTGATCTGGCGCGCACGCTTGGCCGCGAAGATCACGAGGGCGTACTTGGAGGACGCCCGCTCGAGGAGCTCATCGATCGGGGGGTTGGTGATGCCGATGGGGGTGTCGTACAGCGGGGCGGCCGCTGCGGCTTCGATGGTGGCCACTATGGGTTCTCCTCTGGGTACTACCTGGGGTCGTGCTCTGGGATTATGTTCGTGATGACGTGATCGGGCCGACGCTATTCGTGGCCGACCAGCAATGATACCAACTCGTCGACCGCGACCTCGAGTTCGTCGTTGACGACGACCGCGTCGAACTCTTCACGCGCATCCATCTCGACCTTGGCTGTCTCCAGCCGGCGGCCCACGACCTCATGCGGTTCGGTCCCCCGACCACGGAGCCTGACCTCGAGTTCCTCCCAGGAAGGCGGGGACAGGAAAACCGTCGTGACCTCCGGGATGGACTCGCGAATCTGACGGACCCCGGCAAGGTCCACCTCGATGAGGACTGGTCGCCCCTCCTCCAGAGCGCGAAGAACGGGTTCGGCGGGGGTGCCGGACAACTGCAGGCCGCGATGGATCTCCGCCCACTCCAGCATTCGGCCCTCCGCGACGGCTGCACGGAAGTCCTCGGTGGTCACGAAGAAGTAATCACGCCCGTCGACCTCGCCGGGGCGCGGATCCCGGGTGGTCATGGAGACACTGAAATACAGGTCAGAGACTCGCTCGCGAAGACGGGCGACAACGGTTGACTTACCGACGGCGGAGGGGCCGGCCAAGACGATCAGCCGGCCCCTCTTCGCCGTCGTCCCCGGGGGCTTCTCCCCGGACAACGGTGTGTTCATTCGTCGATCAGTCGACCGTGAAGTCGAACCGCTCGAGCAGCGCGCGGCGCTGGCGGTCACCGAGACCACGCAGACGACGCGTCGGCGCGATCTCAAGCTCGGTCATGATCTCCTGAGCCTTGACCTTGCCAACCTTCGGCAAAGCCTCGAGCAGTGCGGAGACCTTCATCTTGCCGAGGATCTCGTCGCTCTCGGCGTCCTTGAGAACCTGCTTGAGGTCGGTGCCGCCACGCTTCAGGCGCTCCTTGAGCTCTGCCCGGGCGCGACGGGCCGCAGCCGCCTTCTCCAGAGCAGCAGCGCGCTGCTCATCGGTCAACTGGGGAAGGGCCACAATTCCTCCGTCTCGTTCGTGTGTGTCTCATGACTCACGCGGGTGTCCACCGTAGGACATCCACGATTGGTGTGCGGTGACCGTCCCCGGCGCGTCCGCGGTATGCGGATCACGTCGAGAGCGGGCGCTCCCTCGTACTCACCGTACCCGGGTGCTTCCGACTCCCTAGCGGAAGGCGTCCACAGCACCGAGCCTGATGACCTTGGCAACAGTACGCGGCCATCTGACCTCGTACCCCAACGGGGTGCTGACGTAGCACCCCGTCTGAACTGCGCATTGGCATGTTGAGCCTACTGGCAGGATAGCCCCGGATGCTTCCCGACGCGATTTGAAATGTCCTAAATTCCACGAGCGGCGGCACACCTGGGGCAGTGAACCGTGAACAGTGAGACTCCGGTGACCCACTGTGGTGCAGGGCTACTCACGGCTCGTCGCTGAACCTGTACTTCGATGCCAGATCCAGAACGACGTCACGCATCGCCCCGACATCCGGACCGGCCTTGAGCACGTGACGTGAGATGTTGACCAACGTCTGCCCCAATGCGGACCCGGCGATGCGACGCACGTCCTCGAGAGTCCCTCCCTGCTCCCCCACGCCCGGCATGAGGACCGGACCACCGAGCGAGTCCAGCAGTGGCGGGTCGGCGACGGTCGCGCCCACCACGACTCCGAAGGACCCGTGCGAGGGGCTCCCCGTACCGGTGCCGGCGACGCTTGCCGTGGAGTTGCGTCGTCCGACCTCATCCACCACCGACTGAGCGACGGTCCCTCCTCCTACGGCGGCGCCCTGGAGTGCGCCCGCCTCCGGGTTCGAAGTGCGAGCCAGGACGAACAAGCCTCGCCCTGAGGCGACGGCCTCATCGAATGCCGCATCGAGTGAACCAACCCCGAGGTACGGGGACACCGTCAGCGCGTCGCACGCCAACGGGGAGCCGTCTCGCAGCCAGGCACGTGCGTACCCGGCCATCGTCGAACCGATGTCGCCTCGCTTGGCATCGGCGATCGACAGCGCCCCCGTCTCCCCGATGGAGCCCAGGAGGTCCTCGAGAACCGCCAGGCCATGAGAACCGTGTTCCTCGAAAAACGCGACCTGCGGCTTGATGGCCGGGACGAGGTCGCCGAACGCCTCCATCGATCTCTTGGAGAAATCGGCGACCCCGGACGCGTCGACGCCGAGCCCCCATGCCCGGAGCAGCTCCGGGTGGGGATCGATCCCTACACAGAGGTTCCCGCGGTCGGTGACCGCTTGGTGTAGGCGTGTTCCGAAGGAGACCCGCACCGACGCGGTGCCGGTCATCGGGTAGCGAACCCCGCGTGCAACTGTTGCAGAGGGCTGACAGTCACGTCGCCGCGTTGCATCGCCTCGATACCGTGCACTGCCGCGGTAGCGCCCTGGACCGTCGTCACGCAAGGGACTCGACGCGAGATCGCGGCGGACCGGATCTCGTAACCATCCGCACGAGTCCCGCCCGTCGAGGACGCGATGTTCAGAATCAGGTCCACCTCGTCCGCGTTGATCCTGTCCACGATCGTCCGTACAGGCTGGCCCTGCTCGTCGACGGGGCCGGCTCCAGCCTCCGTCAGTTTCGCGACGGTCTCACAGGTGATCCCGTAACGGCGAAGCATGAGTGCCGTGCCCTCGGTGGCCAGCACGGTGAACCCGAGCGCGGCCAGACGCTGCGCGGGGAACACCATCGAGCGCTTGTCCCGGTTAGCCACCGAGACGAACACCGTGCCGGACGTGGGTAACACGCCCTCGGCGCCGAGTTGTGCCTTGGCGAAGGCGACGGCGAAGTCGGGCCCGATGCCCATGACCTCGCCGGTCGACTTCATCTCGGGGCCCAGTAGCGAGTCGACGGCGTTGCCTTCTGGTGTGCGGAAACGGTTGAACGGCAGTACCGCTTCCTTGACGGCGACGGGCGCATCGGCCGGAAGGGATCCGCCGTCCCGGTCCGAGGGCAGGAGTCCCTCGGCCTTGAGGTCCGCGATCGACTCTCCGAGCATGATGCGCGCACAGGCCTTGGCCAGGTGGACGCCGGTCGCCTTGGAGACGAACGGGACCGTGCGGGACGCCCGTGGGTTCGCTTCGAGTACGTACAGGATGTCGTCCTTGAGCGCGTACTGGACGTTCATCAGCCCCTTCACGCCGATACCGAACGCGAGTGCCTCGCTGGAGCGGCGGACCCGGTCGATATCGTCCTGACCCAGGGTGATGGGGGGAAGTGCACAGGCGGAGTCGCCGGAGTGGATGCCGGCCTCCTCGATGTGCTCCATGACGCCGCCGAGGTAGACCTCGGTGCCGTCGCAGAGCACGTCCACGTCGATCTCCACCGCGTCGTCCAGGAACCTGTCGACCAGCACCGGACGATCCGGGCTGATCTCAGTCGCACGGTCGATGTAGGAGCGCAGCGACTCCTCGTCATACACGATCTCCATGCCGCGGCCGCCGAGCACGTACGACGGGCGCACGAGCACCGGGTAGCCGATGTTTCCCGCGATCGCGGTTGCCTCAGCGGCGGTGATGGCGGTACCGAACTCGGGGGCCGGGAGACCGGCCTTCATCAGCACCTCGCCGAATTCCCGGCGGTCCTCCGCGAGGTCGATCGCCGACGGGCTCGTGCCGACGATCGGAACCCCCGCCGCCTCGAGTTGAGCGGCTAGTCCGAGCGGGGTCTGACCACCGAGTTGAACCAGCACTCCGGCGACGGTCCCGGACCCGGCCTCGGCGTTGTAGACCTCCATGACGTCCTCGAACGTCAGGGGCTCGAAGTAGAGGCGGTCGGCCGTGTCGTAGTCGGTGGAGACGGTCTCGGGGTTGCAGTTCACCATCACCGTCTCGTAGCCGGCCTCGGAGAGGGTGAGTGCGGCGTGGACACACGAGTAATCGAACTCGATGCCCTGGCCGATACGGTTGGGGCCCGAGCCCAGGATGATGACCTTCTCTCGCTCGGTCTGTGGGGCCACCTCCGACTCCGCGGCGGGATCGAGTTCATAGGTCGAATAGTGGTACGGCGTCTTGGCCTCAAACTCCGCGGCACAGGTGTCGACTGTCTTGTACACGGGTCGTACACCGAGCCGGTGGCGGAGTCGCTGAACGCCCTCGGCGCCGGCGAACTCCGGCCGCAGCGCGGCGATCTGAGCATCGGACAGACCGTTGTGCTTCGCCTCGCGGAGCAGTTTCTCATCCACCACGGGTGCATCGACGATGACCTGGCGCAGCTCGACCAGAGCGGCGACCTCGTCGATGAACCACGGGTCGATCGACGAGGCTTCGTGGACCTGCTCGACCGTCGCGCCGAGACGCAAAGCCAACTCGACGTCGTACATACGTCCCTCGGTGGGGCGACGCAGGTCGTCCAGAACAGCCGCGACGTCCGTCGACCGGCCCGGGGCGATCGACTCGTCTGGCAGGGTCCAGAAGCCTGCGGCCTTGGTCTCCAGCGATCGCATGACCTTGCCGAGCGCCTCCCGGTAGTTGCGACCGAGGCTCATCGCCTCACCCACCGACTTCATGGTCGTGGTGAGGGTGTCGTCGGCGCCGGGGAACTTCTCGAACGCGAACCGGGGCGCTTTGACCACCACGTAGTCCAGCGTCGGCTCGAAGCAGGCCGGGGTGACACCGGTGATGTCGTTGGTGATCTCGTCCAGCGAGTACCCGATCGCGAGGCGGGCGGCGATCTTGGCGATCGGGAAGCCCGTCGCCTTGGAGGCCAGTGCCGACGACCGCGAGACCCGTGGGTTCATCTCGATCACGATGAGACGACCGTCAGCGGGGTTGATGGCGAACTGGATGTTGCAGCCACCAGTGTCCACCCCGACGGCCCGCAGGATATCGATGCCGAGGTCACGCATGTTCTGGAATTCACGGTCGGTCAGGGTCATGGACGGGGCGACGGTCACCGAATCACCGGTGTGAACGCCCATCGCATCGACGTTTTCGATTGAACAGACCACGACCACGTTGTCCTTGTGGTCGCGCATGAGTTCCAGCTCGAATTCCTTCCACCCGAGGATGGACTCCTCGATGAGGACGTTCGCGGTGGGAGAGGCGGACAGCCCTCCGCCGGCGATTCGCTCGAGGTCTTCGGTGGTGTACGCCATGCCGGAGCCGAGGCCGCCCATGGTGAACGACGGGCGGACCACGACCGGAAGGCCCATCTCGGCGACGGTCGCGTGGACCTCCTCCATCGTGTAGCAGACGGCGCTGCGTGCCGACTCGCCACCGACGCTCGCCACTATGTCCTTGAACATCTGGCGGTCCTCGCCGCGGTTGATAGCGGGGATGTCGGCACCGATCAGCTCCACCCCGTGCTTGGCCAGGATGCCCTGAGCGTCGAGCTGCATAGCGGCGTTGAGCGCGGTCTGCCCGCCAAGGGTGGCGAGGACGGAATCGATCGGGTGCCCGTCCTCGGCCTCCTTGGTGAAGATCTTGTCGATGTATTCCGGGGTGATCGGCTCGACGTAGGTCGCGTCGGCGAACTCCGGGTCGGTCATGATCGTGGCGGGGTTAGAGTTGACGAGCGTCACACGCAGGCCTTCGGCGCGGAGCACCCGGCATGCCTGGGTACCCGAGTAGTCGAATTCGCATGCCTGTCCGATCACGATCGGTCCGGATCCGATCACGAGGACGTGGTTGATGTCTGTGCGGCGGGGCATCAGTTCGAGCCCTTTCTGGAGTCGTCGGAGCCGCCTGCGGAGGAGCCCAGCAGGCTGACGAAGCGGTCGAAGAGGTTGGCGGCGTCACGGGGGCCCGCGGCAGCTTCCGGGTGGTACTGGACGGAGAACGCGGAACCGTCGGTCAGGGCCACGCCCTCGACCGTGCCGTCGTTTGCGCACACGTGGGTGACGGTCGCGGTACCCCACGGGGTCTCCCAGGTCTCCGCTTCGGGTGCGCGCAGCGCGAAACCGTGGTTCTGCGAAGTGATCGCCACCGCCCCGGTAGCTTTCTCGATCACCGGGATGTTGGTGCCGCGGTGCCCGAACTGCATCTTGTATGTGTCGAGGCCGAGTGCCCGGCCGAGGATCTGATTGCCGAAGCAGATCCCGAAGAACGGGATGCCCTGGCTGAGGACCTCCTTGGTGAGGTGGATCGCCTGGTCGGCCGTTGCCGGATCGCCGGGGCCGTTGGACAGGAATACCCCGTCGACGTCCAGATCGAGAACATCCTCCAGTGTTGATTCGGCCGGGATCACATGGACCCGGACACCCCGCTCCGCGAGCATTCGGGGTGTGTTGGCTTTAATTCCGAGATCCAGCGCGGCCACCGAGAAGCGGGGCTCGCCCTCGGGTTCCACGATGTATGCCGCTTCGGTCGTGACCTCGGCTGACAGCGACGCCCCGGCCATCGAATCCTGGGACCTTACTGTGGCGAGCATCGATGCGTCGTCGGTCACATCCGCTCCGGAGAAGATCCCGGCCTTCATGGCGCCGCGGTCGCGGATATGGCGGACGACCGCTCTGGTGTCTACACCGGCGATGCCGATCGTCCCCTGCGCGATCATCTCGGTCTCAAGGCTGCGCTGTGCCCGGTAATTGGAAGTCCGGCGGGACAGATCACGGATGACCAACCCGGACACCCAGATACGACCGCCGCCGTCGACGCCGTCGAGGAGCGACTCGCCGTCCTCGTCGTTCCAACCTGTGTTACCGATCTGTGGTGCGGTGGTGACCACGATCTGGCGGCAGTACGACGGGTCCGTCAGGGTCTCCTGGTAGCCCGACATGGCGGTGGTGAACACGGCCTCACCGAGGGTGGTGCCGGTAGCACCGAAGGCGGTGCCGCGATGGATGCGACCGTCCTCGAGGACGAGCGCGGCGGGCTGCGGTGCCCCCGGTGCGGCTGGTGTGGTGCTGTGCGATGTCACTGCTTCTCCTCGGTGGTGGAGCGGGGGGTGTCTGGCTGATCGGTTGTGGCGTCTCCGCGCAGCGCTTCCCAGCGGGGGTAGGTGTCCTTGTCGTCGGCGCGGAAACCGGAGTCGATGAACGTTCGGCCGTCATCACCCTCCACCTGCCAGCGGGCGACGAGAATGCCACCCCCGGGCACGGTTTTGTTGGCCAGCGCCGATTCGCGCCGCACGTCGACCAGATCCGTGCGCGGGATCCAGACGGTGTGCCCGGCGAGTTCGAACCGGATTCCGCCGGTGTGTGCGGTGATAGTTCCTGCCGAGCGGTGGCCGAGAGGAGCGCGGGCGATCCGAGCGTGCCAATCCCCCGCCTCGGTGCTGCCGATGTAGACGCCACTGAGCGGGCCGAGCACTATCTCTCCGGGATCAGCGGGGAGTTTGGGCAGCTCGTAGAACAAACCCGACTGGCGTCGGGTCCTGTTGCGCCACCCGAGTGCCATCAGCCCGAGCAATCCCACGAACAGTGCGACGACGACGACAACGGTCCAGAAGTTCTGACTCATTCGATGACCTCTCCTTGACGATTGGTCATGCGGCCCCGGTACACGGTTCCCACGACACTGGCCGCGAAGGTCATTCCCTCGTACGGGGTGTTGGCGGACAGGCTCGCGAGTTCGTCACCGACCACGGTCCACGGTGAGTCGGGGTCGACGACGGCGAGGTTGGCAGGCTCTCCCACCTCGATCGGCCGACCCTGATCCGTGAGTCCGGCGATCTCGGCCGGTCGGACACTCATGACCCGGGCGAGGTCACGCCACGTCATGTCGCCGGTCTCGACCAGCAGTGCAGCGATGATGGGCAATGCGGTTTCGAGCCCGAGCATTCCCGGCCGGGCTGCCGCGAACTCGCAGCACTTGTCCTGCGCAGCGTGCGGGGCGTGATCTGTCGCGACGCAGTCGATAACTCCGGCGACCAGTGCCTGGCGAAGGGCGAGGGTGTCGTGTGCCTCCCGAAGGGGCGGGTTGACCCGGTATACGCCGTCGTACGTATCGAGACGGGAATCGTCGAGCAGAAGGTGGTGTGGTGTGACCTCGGCCGTGATCGAGATCCCCTGTTCCTTCGCCCACCGAAGCAACTCCACGGTGCCGGTAGTCGACGCGTGGCAAATGTGCACGCGGGCACCGGCGTCCCGGGCGAGGATCGCGTCCCGGGCGACAATAGATTCCTCAGCGGACCTGGGCCAGCCGGTCAGTCCGAGCCGTGCGGCATTGGGGCCCTCATGAGCCACCGCACCGTGCGTGAGACGTGGCTCCTCGGCATGCTGGGCGATCAGCACGCCCAAACCTGCCGAATACTCGAGTGCGCGGCGCATGACCAGCGGGTCGTAGACACACATGCCGTCGTCGGAGAAAAGCCTCACCCGCGCCTCGCCGGAGGCCATCTGGCCCATCTCGGTGAGCTGCTCACCCTTCAGACCGACGGTGACGGCTCCGACGGGATGGACATCGCAGAGTCCGACCTCGCGCCCGATGCGCCACACCGAGTCGGTCACCGTCTGGTTGTCCTGCGGCGGCTGGGTGTTGGCCATCGCGAACACGGCGGTGTAGCCGCCGCGCGCGGCTGCAGCGGATCCGGTGGCGATGGTCTCGGTGTCCTCGCGGCCGGGTTCGCGTAGATGCGTGTGGAGATCGACGAAACCCGGGAGAAGAACCGCGCCAGCGAGATCGTGGACCTGCGTATCGGCGGGCAACCGCTCGCCGGCGTCAGTGCCGATTGCGGCAATGAGTCCATCGCTGACCAGAATGTCGACAGGGTCCCCCTCCCCGTATGGGCGAACCCCGCGGAGAAGCAGGGGCGGGTCGTGGGCGGTGCTCACTCGGTGTTTCCTTCCGTTCCGACAAGTGTGTGGAGCAGGACCGACATACGGACGTGCACACCATTGGTCACCTGCTGCAGGATCGCGGAAGACGTGGCATCGGCCGTGTCGAAACCGATCTCCATTCCGCGGACCATGGGACCTGGGTGGAGGACGACCACCTGGTCGCCGAGCCCGGCCGTGCGTGCCGGACCGAGCCCGTATCGCACCGCGTATTCACGGGCCGACGGGAAGAAGCCGCCGTTCATCCGCTCGGCCTGCACACGAAGCATCATCACGACGTCGGCACCGGGTAATTCCGCATCGAGGTCAGTGGATGCGCGCACCGGCCACGTCTCGACGCCGACGGGAAGCAACGTCGGAGGCGCGACGAGCACGACCTCGGCACCCAGGGTAGAGAGCAGTAGAGCGTTTGAGCGGGCGACCCTGGAGTGCAGAACGTCGCCCACGATCACGACTCGTCGGCCCGCTATGCCCCCGAGGCGCTCCCGAATGGTCATCGCGTCCAGCAGTGCCTGGGTCGGATGTTCGTGCATCCCGTCTCCGGCGTTGATCACCGACGGCCCGTTCCCTCCGGGTGCGACCCAACCGGCGATCTGCTGGGCTGATCCGGAGGCCGGGTGCCTGACGATCAGCGCGTCGGCACCGATCGCGGTGAGAGTGAGAGCGGTGTCCCTCAGCGATTCGCCCTTCTGGACGGACGAGGCGCTGGCGGAGACATTGATGACATCCGCGCTCATCCACTTCCCGGCGGTCTCAAAGGAGACACGGGTCCTGGTTGAGTTCTCGTAGAAGACCGTGAGCACGGTCTTTCCTCGCAACGTCGGGAGTTTGCGGACCTCGCGGCCCAGCAGCATCTCCTTGAGTCGCGCCGCCTCGTCGAGGATGGACAGCGCCGCATCGCGATCGAGATCCGCGGCGGAGAGCAGATGCTTCATCAGGGCCTCTCTGGATCGGGCCGGTGTAACACGACCGCGTCGACACCGTCGATCTCGGTCAGCTGAACGGAAACACCCTCGTCGCGGGAGGTGGGAACGTTCTTGCCGACATAGTCGGCCCGAATCGGCAGTTCGCGATGCCCGCGGTCGACTAACACGGCCAGCTGGACGCGAGCGGGTCGGCCCAGATCGCGCAGCGCGTCAAACGCAGCTCGGATGGTGCGGCCCGAGAACAGGACGTCGTCGACCAGGATGACGGTTGCCCCGTCGATCCCCGATGACGGGACACGCATGGGATTCATAGGCCTGTGCGGGCCCCCGGCGAGGTCGTCTCGGTACAGGGTCACATCGAGCGCACCCGCGTACACATCGGCCCCGCTGAACTCGCGAATTCGTTCTGCGAGGCGGGTGGCGAGCGGTACGCCTCGTGTGGGGATTCCGAGCAGGATCACCCGGCCCGAGTCAGGCGCGTCCGCAGCCGTGCGTTCGATGATCTGATGTGCCAGACGAGAGACCGTCCTGGCGACGTCGTGGGACGTGAAGAGTGACACCGAGTTCGAATGCGAACCGTCAGCGCTCACCGATCACCACCTCCTTGTCCGCCTCGCTGGACGGCTCGTTAAAGGGATAGCTTTCGGGATGGAACTATATCAGTCCCCGGTAGTCGGTTCCGACGTGTCGGACGTGGGCTGTGACACGTCCGGGTCACCTCCCGTTGCGGCCGGGGCCCCGGACTCGGGCAGATTCGACACGGCGCGTTCAGCCGCCCGGATGTGGTCCGCCAGGCTCGCAACTCGGTCCAGGACCGCATTGACGTAGGGCACCGACTTCTCGGCGGAGAGATCGGAGACGAGGAGGACAGCTTGGTCGATCACCACGGCGGAATCAATCTCGTCGGTGCCGAAAAGCAGTTCCCACGCGCCGGCGCGGAGCACCGCCCTGTCGACTGCGGGAAGTCGCTCCAGCGTCCACTCCCGCAGGTGCTCGGAGATCATGGTGTCGATCCGGTCCAACCGCTCAGCCACACCGGTGACGATCTCCATCGTGTACGGCGCCACGTCGTGGAACTCGTGGGAATCCGCACCCATCTTTCGGCGCTCCTCCGAGAGCTCCACAACGTCTGCGTCGCGGAGTTCCGCCTCGAACAGTAATGAGACGGCGCGCCTGCGTGCCCGGTACCGGGATCCGCGGCGGCGGTGATCGACCTCGTCCGACATGATCAGTCGTTCACCCGGCTGAGGTAATGGCCGTCGCGGGTGTCGATGCGCAGCTTGTCACCGGTATTGATGAAGAGTGGCACGTTGACCTCGGCACCTGTCTCGAGCGTGGCCGGCTTGGTGCCGCCCGTCGAGCGGTCGCCCTGCAGGCCGGGATCGGTGTGCTGCACCAGAAGGTCGACGGCGACCGGCATCTCCGCGAACAGTGGCAGGCCCTCGTGCATCGAGACCTGGACCGACGTGTTCTCGAGCAGGAACCGTGCGGCGTCCCCCATCACGGCGGGCGAGACGTTGATCTGCTCGAAGTCCTGCTCGTCCATGAGGACGTAGTCCTCACCATCGCGGTAGAGGTAGGTCATATCGCGGCGGTCGACGGTGGCGGTCTCCACCTTGACCCCTGCACTGAAGGTCTTGTCGACATTCTTTCCGGTCACGACGTTCTTCAGCTTGGTCCGCACGAACGCGGGGCCCTTGCCGGGCTTGACGTGCTGGAATTCAGTGATCTGCCAGAGCTGGCCCTCCTCCTTGAGGACGAGGCCGTTCTTGAAGTCGGCGGTGGACGCCATAGTAGGAACTCCTTAGCGAGTCGTCAGCGGGCTGCCGTGAGGCGCCGCGCTCGTGGTCATAAGACAGCGGTTCAGAGCACGCTCAACGCCGTCGACGTGGTTGTCAGGGACCTGCCGCCGTCGTTGGTGACGGCCACGGTGTCCTCGATTCGGATCCCCCCTAGCCCCGGAAGGTAGATCCCGGGCTCGATGGTGATCACATCGCCGTCGGAGAGTGTACTCGTTGATCTGGTGGATACCGCCGGCGCTTCGTGCACGTCCAGCCCCACCCCGTGCCCCAGGGAATGGCCGAAGTACTCCCCGAAACCGGCGTCATTGATGATGTTCCGGCTCACCGCATCAAGCTCCGCGCAGTCGAGGCCCCGGCGCACCGCGGCGACGCCCGCCTCCTGAGCGCGACGGACGACCTCGTAGGCCTCGAGGAGCCTGGTGGACGCGCCACCGAGCGCGACCGTGCGGGTGCAATCGGAGGCGTAGCCCTCCACGGTGGCGCCAAAGTCGACGACGACGAGGTCGCCGGCGGACATTTTCCGGTCGCCCGGTAGGTGGTGTGGGTGAGCACCATTCGGGCCGGACGCGACGATGGTCTCGAATGCCACTCCATCGGAACCAGCACGCCGCATCGCGTGCTCGAGATCAGCGGCCACGTCCCGCTCGGTGCGCCCCACCGCCAGCAGGCCCGACCCCAGCAGGTGGGTCCACGCTAGGTCTACGACACCACAGGCGCGCTCGATCAGCGCCAGCTCGTCAGCGTCCTTGGCGCGGCGAACCTGCTCGACGAGCCCTTCGGTCTCGACGATCCGCGTGCCCGGACCGCCGACCTCCGCAAGTATCCCGCGGAGGGCGGAGCCGGCGGACATCGTCAGATGCCCGGCCTCCACCGCTACCGGGTCGCCAGCGGGTCCGCGGCGTCGTCCGAGTACCCCGGCGATGTATTCGCGCGAAATCACATGTCCCACGTCGGGTGCCTGCTCAACGACCTGGAGTTCGTACCGGGAATCGGTACAGAGAACCGTCTCGCCGTCGTCCTCGACCAGGACCGCACCGCCGGAGCCGCGAAAACCTGTCAGGTAGGTGATATTCCGCGGATCGGTGACCACCATCGCCTGGGCACCCACGCTCGTCAGCGCATCCGCGACAGCTCTCCGACGTTCGGCCATCCGACCGGTCACAGCAGGATCCCGCCGCCGCTGGGCTTGCGCCCCTCGGAAATGGCCGCGTAAGCCGCCATCATCAGCGACGGGTCCGGGGCCTCCATGCGGGATGGGCGGGCCAGACCGTCCAAGACGACGAGCCGCAGGAATCCCGAATGATTCTTCTTGTCCCCCGCCATCAGCTCATGCAGACGCGGGAAGGCATCCTCGTCGTACCCGGTGGGCAGACCGATCGAGGAGAGTATAGAAGCATGACGGTCGGCGGTCGCATCGTCGAGACGCCCGGCCAGTCGGGCGAGCTCGGCGACGAAGCACATCCCCACGCTCACCGCTGCTCCGTGGCGCCAACGGTACTGCTCCTTGCGCTCGACGGCGTGGCCGAGCGTGTGGCCGTAGTTCAGGGTCTCGCGCAGCCCGGATTCCTTGAGGTCCTGGCTGACGACGTCGGCCTTGACCTGCACACTGCGACGGATGAGTTCGACGATCGTGTCACCGGTCGGATCCAGAGCGGCCTCGGGATCCGCCTCGATGATGTCGAGTATCTCGGGATCGGAGATGAAACCGCACTTGACGACCTCCGCCATTCCCGAGATCAGTTCGTTGCGCGGAACCGATTCCAGCGTCGCGGTGTCCACGAACACGGCGGCGGGCTCGTGGAAGCTTCCCACCAGGTTTTTCCCCGCGTCGGTATTGATGCCGGTCTTGCCCCCGACGGCGGCGTCGACCATCGCGAGGAGAGTCGTGGGGATGTGCACGACGCGCACGCCGCGCATCCAGGTGGCAGCCACGAATCCGGCAAGGTCCGTGGCCGCTCCCCCGCCGAGGCTGACGACCGTGTCTTTACGATTCACGCCGATCTGACCCAGGACGTCCCAGCAGAAGCCTGCCACGGCGAGATCCTTACCTGCCTCGGCGTCCGGGATCTCGATGCGGTGGGCGTTGACGCCGGCCTCCTCAAGCTTCTCGCGGAGCGCTTCGGCGGTCTGGGCCAGTGGTGGCTGATAGAAGATCGCCACGGTCCGGGACTTCGCACATGCCTCGATGATCTCGGGCAGCAGACCCCGACCGATCACCACCGGATACGGGTCCGCCGCGCGCACCTCCACGACGACGGGCTCGGTCTTGTTCGTGTCCTGATTCATCTACTGCTCCAGATCATCGGTCGTGTCGCGCGGTCGTTCTGCTTCGTCAGGGTCGTCCTACGGAGCTCCGAAGATGAGGGTCACCTGATTCAAGTCTGTCAACAATGTCCGTCACCACCTTGCCCGAACTGCGCCGTTCAGTGGTCACCGTGGTCCAGGCGACCTTCCGGTACAAGGGCGCTCTCTCGGTCAATAACGCCTGGTATCGGGCGGTCACGTCGCCACCCGCGAGGAGCGGACGGCCGGAGCCCTGCGACCGACGTACTCCCTCCGCCACTCCGAGCGTCAGGTGGACAACGCGATGGTTGCGCAGCCGGCGGCGGGTTTCCGCGGACAGTACGGCGCCCCCACCAAGGGAGAGCACCCCTGGAAATGATCCCAGGGCTTCTCCGACGATCCGCTCCTCGATCTCCCGGAAGCCGGCTTCGCCGTCACCTGCGAAAATCTCCGGGATGGTGCGCCCCTCGGACTCCTCGATCATGTGATCGGCATCCAGGAACGGGACGCCCAGGCGCCGGGCGAGTTTCCGGCCGATCGTCGTTTTGCCGGCACCCGGCGGGCCCACCAGAACGGCGACCGGTCGTACCGGGCCGCTCATGCCTCGTCCGTCGCCCAGCCCAGCCGCTCGCTGACCGCGTCGAGGTAACCCTTGACGTTGCGACGGGTCTCCCCGAGCGAATCGCCACCGAACTTCTGCAATACCGCACGGGCGAGAACGAGTGCGACCATGGATTCGGCGACAACACCCGCGGCGGGGACAGCACACACGTCGGAACGCTGATGGATCGCCGTTGCGGCCGAGCCGTCGGACATGTCCACCGTGCTCAAGGCGCGAGGCACCGTCGAGATGGGCTTCATAGCAGCGCGCACCCGCAAGGCCTGTCCGTTGGTCATTCCGCCCTCGAGACCTCCGGCACGGTTGCTTCGACGGGAAACCCCGTCGTCTCCACGCTCCATCTCGTCGTGCGCCGCGCTGCCCCGCCGGCGCGCGGTCTCGAAGCCGTCCCCCACCTCGACGCCCTTGATCGCCTGGATGCCCATGAGGGCACCGGCGAGCTGGGCGTCAAGCCGGTCCTCACCCGAGACATGGGAGCCGAGGCCGATGGGTAGTCCGTGGACCACTACTTCAACGACGCCCCCGAGCGTGTCCCCTGCCTTCTTGGCAGCCTCGATCTCGGCGATCATCGATTCGCCGGCTTCCGTGTCGTAGGCACGGACCGGGTTGGCGTCGATCGCCTCCAGATCCGGGAAGCCGGGCTCCGGACCGACGTAGGGTTCGGACGCACCTATCGAGATGACGTGGGAGAGGATCTCTACACCCAGGACATCTCGGAGGACCGCTCTGGCGACCGTTCCTGCAGCGACCCTGGCAGCGGTTTCACGAGCACTCGCGCGCTCGAGAACCATCCGCGCATCATCGAAGTCATACTTGAGCATGCCTGCGAAATCGGCGTGACCGGGGCGCGGGCGGGTCAATAGCGCGGCACGCGCCTTGTCGTCGATCGAGTCGGGGTCCACGGGATCCGCCGACATGATCTGCTCCCACTTCGGCCATTCCGTGTTACCGACCTCGATCGCTATGGGCGAACCCATCGAAAGACCGTGACGGACACCGCCGAGAATCCGCACGGCGTCCGCCTCGAACTTCATCCGCGCCCCCCGGCCGTAGCCCAGGCGTCGACGAGCGAGTTGCGACGCGATCTCGTCGGTCGTCACCTCGACTCCAGCAATGACACCCTCGACGATCGTCACGAGGGCCTGGCCATGCGATTCTCCGGCAGTGGTCCACTTCAGCACGTCGCTGATCATCCCACGAGAGCATGCCGCCGGGCACATCAGGCCTGCCGGAGTGGCCTCAGCGTCCCAGCGCCTCCGCCAGGGCGGTCGTCATCGCCTCGCGGGGAGCGGGCATCCCCGTGAAGAGTTCCACCTGTCCGAACGCCTGATTGAGCAACATGACGTCGCCTCCGACCACCGGGATGCCAGCCTCGGCCGCCACCGCTCCCGCGGCGGTCGGCCAGGGGTCGTAGAGGACGTCGAACAGACGGCGTGCGCCCGCGACGAGGCCGGTCAGTTCCCTGACCCCGGGCTCGGGAACGGTGTTGATCAGTACGTCCGCCAGCTCGATCTCAGAAAGGAGGGACTCGTCGGTCAAAAGGAGGGTGGCGATCTCGAGCCCGAGCGCCCGTCCACACTCGGCGGCCGGACCTGCGTTGTTCCGTCGGGACGCCAGGACGATTCGTCGAGCTCCGGCCTCAGCGAGCCCGGCCAGAACCGGTCGTGCCGTTCCGCCGACCCCCAGCACGACGGCGGTAAGAGACGAGGGTAGATCGCCGAACGCCGCGAGAGCGCCGGTCACCCCGTCGATGTCGGTGCAGTCCGCGTACCAACCGTTGGCGCTGCGAACCAGTGTGTTGGCACTGCCCACGATCCGTGCGCGCTCACTCACCTCATCGGCGTGCTCGAGAGCCGCGAACTTCCCGGGCATCGTGACCGAGTAGCCGATACGATCGGGGGCCGAGTTGTCCACGACACCCGGCAGGGACTCCGCGTCGCAATCGATGCGCTCGTAGCTCCAATCGTCGAGACCGAGTGCGTGATAGGCCGCACCGTGCAGGATCGGCGACAGAGAATGGTCAACAGGGTGTCCCAGAACCGCCGCGCTTCGTGAGACTCCGGTCGAATCACCGGCCACTGGAGAGGACTCCGTTCGCGATCGCCTCGCTCTGATAACGCTCGTGCTCCGGGTACTCGTCCGCAAAACGGGTGGTGCCATCCATATCCACGGTCACGAAGTATTTCCACTCGCCGTCCGCGGGATTCTCCATGGCTTTGAGCGCCTCCAAGCCCGGTGACCCGATCGGGCCATACGGAAGACCGTCAATGGCGTACGTGTTCCACGGGGTCTCTTCCTCGCGATCCGCGTCGGTCGTGGCGATCTCCTGGTCGGCGAGAGCGTAGTTGACCGTCGAGTCGAACTGCAGGCGCATGGGTTCTGCGAGTCGGTTGAGGATCACCCGGGCGATCTTGTCGAAGTCCTCCAGAGTGCCCTCCTTCTCGACCAGCGATGCCGCTGTCACCACCTGGTACGGGGTGATCCCGATTCTCTCCGCCGCCGGGACGAGGCCCGTGGCGTCATAGGATTCCGTAGACGAGTCGATGAGCTGGCGCAGTGCCTCGACGGGCTCGGACTGCGGGTTAATGTTGTGGACACCCGGCGCTACGAGGCCCTCTAGTCGCCGAACCGGATCCGGCGCTCGCTGAACCTCGTTGATCGCCCACTCGGGGACCCCGAGAGTGGCCGGGTCCGCTTGTACCGCGGCGTCCACGATCTCCTGGGGATGGCGGCAGGCCGGCTCGGCGTCCGGGTTGTCGAGATCGCGCATGCAGGTCGCGTCAGCGATCATCGTGAAGATCCCCTTTTCGGTGCCCCCACCCACCACCACGGTGTCGAGCAGCCGACCACCCGGTTTCACATCGATGAAACCCACACGGTGCTGCGGATCAGCCAGTGCATCAATGGCCGACTGTGCGCTCATCTCTTGCTGTACCTGGTAGTAACCCGGCTGAATGTCCTCCACAGCGGTACCAGCCGCCGCCCCCGTGAATGCCCGGGTGCTAGCAACGGTGCCGATCTCGTAGAGACGGTCACCCACCACACCGAGGGTGTCACCGGGCTCGACATGGAGAAGTGCGTTACCGCTGCCGTCTCCGTCAAAGTCGGGAGCTGCCGCGACTTCAGAGTTCAGATTTCGGTAGACCATCAAGCCAAAGGCAAGGACCACCCCGATCACTGCCGCCAGGAGAACGAACCTGGTTGTGGCGCTCGTGCGAGAGCGTCCTCGTGCCGCAGACATCGTGCTCCTTGGTCAGGGGTACAGGAAACTGCCCGGCGGACAGTAACGTGCTTGCCGTCGAGTTTATCCAGCCACGAGGCGTGACACGCCGCTCATTGACGGGCGTGCCGTGAGTCGAGCCAGGCCTGCAGCAGGACCACCGCCGCTGCCTGGTCGATCACATCGCGTTGCTTACGGGTGTTTCGGCCCGCACCGTGCAGAGCTGCCCCTGCGGTCACCGTCGTGAGCCGTTCGTCGGTGAACTCCACCGGAATCTCCGGTGACACCGCCTCGAGTGCGGTGACGAAAGACCGGGACATCGCTGTGGACGCCGTCTCCCTACCCTTGAGAGAGGTCGGCAGGCCCACGATCACACCGAGCGCGTCGTATTCCTCCACCAGATCGTTCAGCCGGCGGATTTCCGCCAGCCAGTGAGGATCGCCATCCGACACTCTGATGGTCTCTACAGGTGTTGCGAGGATTCCGTCGGGATCACACGAGGCGACCCCGATGCGAGCGGTGCCCACGTCGAGGCCCAGGCGCCGACCGCGGGTCCACCCCGAGGGGAAAGCCGTGAGCCCGTCGGTCGGGGGCGTTCCGGTCACCCGGCGTCCCTCACGGCATCGCGGAGAGCGACGACAGCCGCGTCGATTCCGGAGGGGTCGGAACCCGCTCCCTGGGCCATGTCGGGTTTGCCGCCGCCACGTGCACCTAGTGCGGGCGCGATGGCCTTGACCAGGTCGCCAGCCTTGAGTCCGAGTTCCTGGGCCGCCGCGCTGACGGCGATGACGAACGGGACCTTGTCCTGACCGGGGGCGGTGAGGAAGACGACACCGGCGTCCGATCCGAGCCGTCCCTTGAGATCGGAGGCCAGCGTGCGAAGGTCGCCGGCGGCGCCCCCCGGCGTGCTGTGAGTCAGGAACCGGATGCCGCTCAGGTCCTCCGCCGCGGCCACCAGATCGCCGGCCTGAGACGCGAGCTGCGCCGCCCTCATCGACTCGAGAGCCTTTTCCGCCTCCCGGAGTTTGGTGGTCAGCGCAGCGACGCGATCGGGAAGCTCGTCCGCCGGTGCTTTGAGCGAGGTCGCGAGCCCCGAGACGAGCGCGCGTTCGCGGGCCTGGTGACGGTAAGCGTCCATGCCGACGTACGCCTCCACGCGCCGGATGCCGGAACCAACCGAGGATTCTCCGAGAAGACTCACCGGTCCGATCTGGGCGGAATTCTCGACGTGGGTGCCACCGCACAGTTCCATAGAGAACGGGCCGCCGATTTCCACGACACGAACCCGGGAACCGTAGTTCTCCCCGAACAGGGCCATTGCCCCCATGCGCCTGGCCTCCTCCAGCGTGGTCTCGACGGTATTGACCCCGTAGTCGGCGTCGACGGCCGCGTTGGTGACCTCCTCCACCTGAGCCAGGACATCGGAGGGGATCGAGCCCGACCAGTTGAAGTCAAAGCGCATGTAACCGGGCTTGTTCAGCGAGCCGGCCTGGACGGCCTCAGGGCCGAGAATCTGGCGGAGCGCGGCGTGGACGAGGTGCGTGGCCGAGTGCCCCTGGGTTGCTCCCTTGCGCCAGTCCTCATCGACCGCAGCCGTCACCAGTTGACCGGCCTCGACCTCGCCCCCGGTGAGGACGCCCTTGTGGACCCAGAGCTTCTTGCCGATTTTCTGCACGTCGTCGACACGCATCTGGAATCCGGCGGTCGAGATCAAACCCCGGTCTCCGAGCTGTCCGCCGGACTCGGCGTAGAACGGGGTCCGATCGAGTACGAACTCGACCACGTCGCCCTCACGGGCGACCGCGGTGGTTTCCCCCCCGGAGACGATGCCCAGTAGGCGCGCCTCGTCGGTGAGGTCGGTGAAGCCGGTGAAGACCGTTTCCCCGGCGTCGAGGAAGTCCCGGTAGACGGACAGATCGGCATGGGCGTGCTTCTTGGACCGCGAGTCAGCCTTGGCGCGGGCCCGCTGCTCGGACATGAGCGAACGGAAGCCCTCCTCGTCTACCTGCAACCCCGCCTCCGAGGCCATCTCCAGGGTGAGATCGATAGGAAAGCCGTGAGTGTCGTGCAGCGCGAACGCCTGGCGTCCCGTGAGCTGCGCGGCACCTGACGCCCGGGCGTCCTCGGCGGCACGTTCGAACAGCTGGGTCCCGGATTCCAAGGTTTTGAGGAACGCCGCCTCCTCCGCCACCGCGATCCGCTCGATGCGGTCATATCCCGCGACGGTTTCGGGGAACGACGGGCCGATCGCGTCACGGACGGTGGCCATGAACTCCGCCATCGTCACACCGGTGGCGCCGAGGAGACGGACGGAGCGAACGATGCGGCGCAGCAACCGGCGAAGGATGTAGCCGCGGCCCTCGTTCCCAGGTGTCACGCCATCAGAGATCAGCATATAGGCGGTGCGGGCATGATCAGCGATCACCCGGAATCGCACATCGGAGGCGTTGTCGGTTCCGTACTCGGCTCCGGAGACACGCTCGGCGGTGTCGATGACCGGGCGCAGCAGATCGGTCTCGTAGACGTTTTCGACGCCTTGAAGCAGAAAAGCGACGCGTTCGATGCCCATGCCAGTGTCGATGTTCTTCTTGGGCAGCGGGCCGAGTATCTCGAAGGAGTCCTTACCGCTGCCTTCGCCGCGTTCGTTCTGCATGAACACGAGATTCCAGATCTCGATGTAGCGGTCCTCATCCGCTACGGGTCCACCCTCCACGCCGTACTCCGGCCCGCGGTCGTAGAAGATCTCCGAGCACGGCCCGCATGGACCGGGGACGCCCATCGACCAGTAGTTGTCGGCCATACCACGCCGGTGGATGCGCTCCGCGGGAATGCCCACCACGTCGCGCCAGATGCGATGAGCCTCGTCGTCGTCGAGGTAGACGGTCACCCACAGCAAGGCAGGGTCAATCCCGAATCCACCTTTGTCGACGGGACCGGTCAGTAGTGACCACGCGTGCTGGATGGCGCCTTCCTTGAAGTAGTCGCCGAACGAGAAGTTCCCCGCCATCTGGAAGAACGTGTTGTGACGGGTGGTGATGCCCACCTCCTCGATATCCAAGGTGCGCACGCACTTCTGGATGGAGGTTGCAGTGGCGTACTCGGGCGTCTCCTGGCCCAGGAAGTACGGCTTGAACGGCACCATTCCCGCGTTCACGAACAGCAGGTTGGGGTCATCGAGGACCAGTGACGCACTGGCGACCTCGGCATGCCCGGCCCTGACGAAGTGGTCGAGGAAGCGGCGCCGGATCTCATGGGTCTGCACAGGGGGCCTCACTGGTGGTGTTCAGGTGGTTTCAACGAGCACCCAGCCTACCGTCGGGGGATTTCCTCCGGCCGCGGGACCACCACGGGCTCACGAACCGGACCCCGCGAAATGTGACAGGCGCACATCCGGCCGGATGGCCAGACGTGCGCCCAGTCAGATTAACTGCACTGTCGAAAGGTCAGCGAGGCATCGGCGGCAGAACGATTCCAAAGTTCGCGGCGGTGATGAACGCCTCTTGCGGCAGCAGGCCCATGCTGTGAGCGCCAGCACCCCAGACCCCGATCGAGGTGGCAAAACTAACGAGAGTGGAAACGATTGACGCCATGATTCCTCCGTGAATGAGTGCGATCTGATTGTGGTCTGCCTGTCACCGGCAGATGTCATCAGGTTCTCATAATATTCAGGAAGTAACTGGGTCTTCCCCAGGCGGTGGAGCTCAGCGCCTGATAATTCCCCGTAGTTTCGCGATGCGCGCCGACAGTTCCCGCTCGTGGCCATGGCCTGACGGCGAATAATAGTCGCGCCCCACCAGCTCATCCGGCGGGTATTGCTGGCGCACCACCCCTGAATGGGCGGCGTGGGGATACGTATAGCCCACCCCGTTTCCGAGTCCTTTGGCACCCGCGTAGTGGCCGTCGCGGAGATGCTTGGGCACCTCGCCCACCCCGCCTGTACGGACATCGGCCATCGCGGCATCGATTGCGGCGATGACCGACTTGGACTTGGGTGCTGTGGCCAGGTGGATGGTGGCTTGGGCCAGTGCCAGTCGACCCTCCGGTAGACCGACCTTCTGGATAACCTCCGCCGCAGCCGTCGCCGCGAGCAGTGCGGTGGGATCCGCCATCCCGATATCCTCGGAGGCGTGGATCATCAGACGACGCGCGATGAACCTTGGGTCCTCCCCCGCCACGAGCATCCGGGCGAGGTAGTGAAGCGCCGCATCGGCATCCGAACCACGAATAGACTTGATAAATGCACTGATGACGTCGTAGTGCTGGTCCCCGTCACGGTCGTAGCGGACCGGAGCCGCGTCGAGACTCATCTCAACGATCTCGGGCGTGACCAGACCTCCTTCCGCCGCGCCTGCTGCTGCCTCGAGGATCGTCAGACTCCGCCTCGCGTCGCCACCAGCCAGGCGGACGATGTCCTCCACCGCCTCGTCGGTCACTTCGAGTTCGCCGGCCAGACCGCGTTCATCCTCCACCGCTCGTCGGACCACCGCTGATACACCGTCGACATCGAGTCCGCGGAGTTCCGCTATTAACGACCGGCTGAGCAGCGGGGCGATCACCGAGAAATGTGGGTTCTCCGTGGTGGCCGCCACCAGGAGGACAATGCCGTTCTCCACCGCAGCGAGCAGCGCATCCTGCTGACTTTTGGAGAACCTGTGCACCTCGTCGATGAACAAGACGGTGCGCTGGCCGTGAATTTGTCGGGTACGTGCGTCGTCGATAACCGCGCGCACGTCCTTCACCCCGGCGCTCAGCGCGGACAACGCCACGAAATGTCGACCGGAACTGCTCGCCACCAGGTTGGCGATGGTGGTCTTTCCCGTACCCGGAGGGCCGTACAGGATCACAGAGGAGCCCCCACTGCCCTCTACCAGGCGTCTCAGAGGGGAATTGGGTCGTAGAAGGTGATCTTGGCCGAGTACCTCATCGAGCGTTCGTGGGCGCATCCTCACGGCCAGAGGAGCGGACGGATCCACGGCGGACAGGCCGGGCGGCGAGGACACGTCCGCGCCAGTGTCACCTGCGGCGAATAAACCAGCGTCATCGGGCACGACCGACAGGCTACCGTCGCGCGACGACGGAACGGGCAGGTGAACATTCGACCAAGAAATGGCGACTGTACCGGCAAGTACGGCCCACTATGCAGTGTGGTCGAACGCAGGTGTGCGACGATCCATATCGGCTGGACGAGAGCCGTTAGATTTTCCCACCGTTAAGGACCCGTACCCGATGAGCAAACACAACGACCCGTGTCTCGGCCCCACCCTCACGCGCCGGGAGGCTCTCGCCGGTGCAGGCATGGTGGCAGCCGCCAGTGCGGTCGGCATCACCCTTCTGTCCGAACCCGCCACGGTGTGGGCGGATCCGGTTCGTCCCGTGGACGACCACATGGATGTCTACGTGATCGTTACGGACGGGATGCGTCCAGACGAGCTCAATGCCACGCAGGCACCGACGCTGCACCGCTGGGCGACCGAGGGCACACGTTTTGCCGATGCCTCCTCGGTGATGATCGCCGAGACCTTGCCCAACCACGCCGCGATGGTGACGGGGGTACTTCCGGAACGCAACGGAGTCCCCGCCAACGCGATCTGGGATCACGCCCTCGGTACCGATCGCACGCTCGACCGAGCGGACGACCTGCGCGCGCCGACGGTCCTCGACCGCATCAGGACCGAAGCCGGACTCATCACCGCCAGCGTTCTGAGTAAGGACTACCTCCACGGTCTGTTCGGTGGAAGAGCAAGCGTCCAGTGGGCGCCGTTCCCGCTCGTCCCGGTCACCGACCACTCTCTGGACTGGTTCACCATCGAGGCGCTCAAGCAGACGATCACCGACCACGCCCCGCGGTTCGCCTTCGTCAACCTGGGTGACATGGATCGGTTCGGACACATGGACCTGTCCGGCACGTCGCTCCGACTGGCCCGGAATCAGGCGATCTACAACTCCGACCACAAACTCTGGGACCTGGAGCAATTCCTGCGGTCCACCGGCCGCTGGGAGCGTTCGGTGCTCATCGTTCTGTCCGACCACGGAATGGACTGGTCCGAACCACTGCGACTGATTAGCGCCGCCGGCGCGATAGACGCCGATCCCGTTCTCCGGGGCCGCTTCGGAATCGCGCAGAACGGTGGCGCCGATACGTTCGCATACCTCGGGCCTGCCGGCGATCGCGAGGCGACGCTGGCGCGCCTCCGGGAGGTCGTGGGCAGACTGCCCGGAGTCAACCGACTCTACGATCCGACCGAGCTCTCCCTGGGGGAGCGGGCCGGAGACCTGGTGGCCACGTGTCATCAAGGTTGGCGGTTCTCCGACCCCACTCCATTCTCCAACCCCATCCCCGGGAACCATGGTCACGAGGTAACGAAGGGCATTCCCTTTTTCATCAGCGGGGGCCATGCCATCGTGCGACGGGGCCAGGTGGTAGCCCGGCCTGTACGCACGCTTGATGTGGCACCCACCGTGGCGCGGTTGTTAGGCCTCGAGCACTCGTCGATGGACGGTGACCCGGCACGCGAGGCTTTCCACCTGTAGAGGTCGGCCATGCGCCGGTTTTGGTTCCCGGCATCAGAAGGGCCCGCCGCATCGCGTTAGTAGCGGTGCGACGGGCCCCTACCCGATATGGCTGGGGTCGCTTATCGCGACGTGGCGGCGTCCGCCTCCGGCTGCAGAGTCTGCCCGCGCTGCACCGGTTTGAAGTCGATACCCGACTCCTTACGCTGCTGCGCGGTGATCTCCGCCGGCGCGTCCGTCAGCGGATCGATCCCGCCTCCCGACTTCGGAAAAGCGATAACTTCACGGATTGACTCGGTGCCCGCGAGAAGTGCACAGATGCGGTCCCAACCAAAAGCGATCCCGCCGTGCGGCGGAGCGCCGTAAGAGAAGGCGTCGAGCAGAAAACCAAACTTCTCCTGCGCCTCCTCCTGCGAGATTCCCATGACGCCGAAGACACGCTCCTGCACGTCCTTGCGGTGGATACGGATGGAACCGCCGCCGATCTCGTTGCCGTTGCAGACGATGTCGTAGGCGTACGCCAGCGCGGAACCCGGATCAGTATCGAACGTCTCCATGTGTTCGGGCTTGGGCGAGGTGAACGCGTGATGCACCGCAGTCCAGGCACCGGACCCCACGGCCACATCGCCGGCGGCGGTCGCATCATCCGCGGGCTCGAACATGGGGGCGTCGACCACCCAGGTGAAGGCCCACTGGGACGGATCGATCAGTCCGAGCTTATCGGCGATCTCGCCACGCGCGGCACCCAGTAGAGCGCGAGTCGTCTTAACCGGCCCGGCGCCAAAGAAGATGCAGTCGCCCGGCCCCGCACCGACGTGTGCGGCGATACCGGCGCGCTCGGAATCTGACAGGTTCTTGGCGACCGGCCCACCGAGTTCGCCATCCTCTCCGACGAGGATGTACGCGAGACCCTTGGCACCGCGCTGCTTGGCCCACTCCTGCCAGGCGTCGAGCTGACGACGAGGCTGCGATGCGCCGCCCTTCATCACCACGGCACCGACGTACGGCGCTTTGAATACCCGGAACGGGGTGTCGGAGAAGAAATCGGTGCACTCCACCAATTCGATCTCGAACCGTAGGTCCGGCTTGTCGGAGCCGTATCGACGCATGGCCTCGTCGTAGGTCATGCGCGGGATGGGCGTACTGATCTCGATCCCCGCCGCCGCCCAGACGCTCGTGAGGATCTCCTCGGCGAGGACTATCACGTCGTCCTGGTCGACGAAGCTCATCTCAACGTCCAGCTGGGTGAACTCGGGCTGCCGGTCGGCCCGGAAGTCCTCGTCGCGATAGCACCGTGCGAGCTGGTAGTAGCGCTCCATGCCGGCGACCATCAGCAGCTGCTTGAAGAGCTGGGGCGACTGCGGAAGAGCATAGAACGTGCCTGGCTGTAGGCGGGCCGGGACCAGGAAGTCGCGAGCACCCTCAGGGGTGGACCGTGTCAGGGTCGGGGTCTCGATCTCCACGAAGTCGTGCCGCGCCATCACGGCGCGAGCGGCCGCGTTGACCTTGGAGCGCAATCGCAGGGCCGCACCGGGGCCCTCCCGACGCAGGTCGAGATAGCGGTGCCGTAGGCGCGCCTCCTCGCCCACCTCATCGTCGAGCTGGAACGGCAGCGCCGCGGCTTCGCCGAGTACCTCGAACGAGGTCACATCGATCTCCACCTCGCCCGACGCAAGATTCGCGTTCTCGGATCCCTCGGGGCGACGATCGACGGTGCCCGTGATCGACACGCAGAACTCGTTGCGAAGACGGTGCGCGCGGTCGGCGACCTCCTCGGAGCGGAAGACCACCTGGCACACGCCGGTGGAATCCCGCAGGTCCACAAAGATGACCCCGCCGTGGTCCCTGCGGCGTGCGACCCAGCCGGCCAGCGTGACGGTATCCCCGGCGTCGGCGGCTCGGAGCTGGCCTGCGGAATGGGTGCGCAGCACTACGGTGGTCCTCTCGTAGGAAAAACTGTGGATGTTCGTGAGCGGGGCGGGTCGACAGAAAGGCCGGCGACCGGCCCACCGCTCAGACGAGAACAGTCTACGTCCACCACACGAGTATTCACGTCTCGGCGGCCACCTCTCTCGGGCCGGCCATAGAGTATGTCCGTAAACAGGGGCAGCGGGCCCTACCGGAAGCATCCGAGGCGCCCGCGGAGGAGAGGGCAAGCGATGACTTTCAGGCAGGGCGGGCGTCTTGATACCAGCGGGGTGTCCGGCGGAGGCCGCGGGGGTCGCGGCGGCCGACGCGGAATGGCTGTCGGTGGTGGCGTCGGCGGCATTGTCGTCGTCGTCATCGCACTTTTCCTGGGCGTCGATCCGGGACAGCTAGGACTCGACTCGGGCGGCACCAGCAGTCAGGGACAGCGGTCCGACTCCGCGCAGGAGCTCCAGGAACACATCGACCAGTGCGACCTCCAACAGGCCAACTCCGACACCATCTGTCGGATCGTGGCCACCACAGAGAGTCTCGAGGACGTCTGGAACGCGCAATTGCCTGAGCAAGCCGGGAGGAATTGGGTCCAGCCACACACCAACATCTTCACCGGCGCGATCAACACCGGCTGCGGCGCCGCCTCGTCGGACATCGGACCGTTCTACTGCCCTGCGGGCCAGGAGGTCTACATCGATCCCGCGTTCTTTGATGAGGTTCTGGTGGGTCAGCTCGGCGGTTCCCCAGATGGTGCGGCGCAGATGTACGTCGTGGCACACGAATTCGGGCACCACCTTCAGACCATGCTCGACAACATACAACGCTCACAGCAGGACCCACAGGGCGCTTCGTCGGGCGCCGTCCGGGTCGAGCTCCAGGCTGATTGCTACGCAGGCCTGTGGGCCCACTACGCCACCTCCTCGCCCGCTCCGGACGGCGGTCCGCCGCTACTGGAGAGCCTCACCGCGCAAGACGTGGACGGGATCGTTCAAACCGCCGAAGCGATCGGAGACGACCACATCCAGCGCTCCGGTGGAGCCCGCGTCGACCCGGGGTCGTGGACCCACGGCTCGTCCGAGATGCGCCGGCAGTGGTTCCTCGTCGGCTACGAGCAGGGCTCGATGCAGGCCTGCGACACCTTCAACGCCCGGATCTAGAGCTACCCGGCACCGACCCTCAGTCGGTCAGTAGGCCCGCCACGTGCGACACCACCGAATCCAGCGGGATGGGGTGTTGCTCGCCCGTCGCCATGGTCTTGACGACCGCCGTGCCGGCGGCGAGTTCGTCCTCGCCCACCACTACGGTTACCATCGCCCCTGACCGGTCCGCGGCCTTGAAAGCGCCCTTCATGCCGCGTCCACCGTACGCCATGTCGGCGCGGACTCTGATGCGCCGGAACTCTGCCAACAACGGGACCATCGCGGCTCTGGCCTGTGCGCCCAGCGCGACGCCGTAGACGTCCACACGCCCGCCGGCCCCCGGATCGATCCCCTCGGCCTCGAGTGCGAGCACGGTTCGATCGACGCCGATTCCGAAGCCGATCCCCGACAGCGCCTGGCCGCCCAGCTGCTCCATGAGACCGTCATACCGACCGCCTCCGCCGATCCCCGACTGGGCCCCGAGCCCGTCGTGAACGAACTCGAACGTCGTCTTGGTGTAGTAGTCCAGGCCGCGCACCATGCGCGGGTTGACCTCGTACGGCACGCCCAGCGCGGTCAGGTGTGCGCGCACCTCGGCGAAGTGCTCCGCACTCACGTCCGATAAGTGGTCGACCATCAACGGGGCATCCGCCAGCTGGGCACGGACCTCGGGACGTTTGTCGTCGAGTACCCGTAGCGGGTTCATCCGCGCACGTTCCCGCGTCGCCTCATCGAGGTCCAGGCCCCCAAGGAAGCTCTGAAGACGCTCTCGGTACTCCGGCCGGCAGGTCTCGTCGCCCAGAGACGTCAATTCCAAACGGAAGCCGGATAATCCGAGTGACCGGAACGCCTCGTCGGCCACCGCGATGACCTCCGCGTCCAGCGCCGGGTCATCCACGCCGATCGCCTCGATGCCGACCTGCTGAAGCTGGCGGTACCGACCCGCCTGCGGACGTTCATATCGAAAGAACGGACCCGCGTAACAGAGCTTGACCGGCAACTGGCCCCGGTCCAGACCGTGCTCGATAACAGCGCGCATAACCCCGGCTGTGCCCTCCGGTCGCAGGGTCACACTCCGGCCGCCGCGGTCAGTGAACGAGTACATCTCCTTGGACACGACATCGGTCGACTCCCCCACGCCACGTGCGAACAGCGCGGTGTCCTCGAAGATCGGCAGCTCGATATGGCCGTACCCCGCGCGACGCGCGGCGGACGTGATGGCCTCCCGCACGGCGACGAACCCGGCGGAGGCCGGGGGAACGTAGTCAGGGACGCCCTTGGGCGCCTTGAGAGCGGTCTTCTTTTCGGAGCCGGTCACGTGTGGTCAATCCTTGGGTCTAGAGGGGTGGGCATGCGCGGGGGCGGGTCAGAGATCGCGCAGGAACGGGTTAGACCTGCGTTCCCGACCGATCGTGGTGGACGGGCCGTGGCCGGGGAGCACCACCGCGTCGTCGTCTAGCGCCAGAAACTTCTGGGAGATCGACTGCATCAACACCTCGGTGTCCCCCGCTGGTAGGTCAGTGCGTCCCACGCCGTCCTGAAACAGGACGTCGCCACCCAGAACGACCACCCGCGGCCCTTGCTCGGTAGGGACCGTGATCCGGAACGACACCGAGCCCGGGCTGTGGCCGGGGACGTGGTCCACATCGAAGGTCATCGAACCGAACGTCAATGAGTCACCGTCGAACACCTCGATCACTTCAGCGGGTTCAGTGAAAGTCACGTCTTTGAGCATCGCCGACAGATCGAGCGACAAACCCTTCCCGGGGTCCGACAACATGACGCGATCCTCCGGATGTATATAGGCGGCCACCCGATAGTGATCAGCGACCTGCTGGGCATTCCAGATGTGGTCCAGGTGGCCGTGCGTGAGCAGGACCGCGCGGGGCCGCAGTCCGGTCTCGGAGATCTGCTGCCGGACTTGCTCCTCTGCGTCCTGGCCCGGATCAACGATCACGCAGTCCCCCGCGTCGTCGGACACGATGTAGCAGTTGGTCTGTAACATCCCGGCCGGAAAACCGACGATCTGCATGTCACGCACTCCTCTTCTTCATGCATCCACCACGTTTGTCGCGGACTGTCGAGCGAACGACCCCCGGCACCGGAGTGGTGTACGGCGATCTCAGCCCGACCTGGTAGACAAGGACTCCGGGCTGGACCGCTTTGGGTCTCCGACCGAGGGGGCTCGCCCCCTGTGGATCCAGCCGACCGTTCCAGCCTAGTCCAGGTACCCAGGAGGGTCAGTGTCCACCAACCAGGAACGCCGAGCAGAGGCGCGTCAGCGTCTGCGCGAGCAGATGGAGGCCCAGGCCCGACGCGAGAAGCAGCTGAAGATCGGCGCGGCCTCTGTGGTTGTGGTGGTTCTGCTGGGCATCGTCGGAGTGGTGGTCTGGAAGAAGGCCGAAGAGGCCCGCGCCGAGCAGTACGCGGCCGACTGGATCTCCTGCGAGTACGCCCCTGACGAGGCTGCCAAGCTGGAGAAAGCCGACCCGGCGGAGGCCGAAGGCAAGGGCGCGGAAGCAGAGGAGCAGGTAGCCCGCCAGAACGAGTTGGTGGACCAGTTAGACGAGCTCGGGAGAAGCGAAGAGCCGCCGACCGGAGACCAGCCGCGCAGAGGTACCGCCGAGGTCAACATCACCACCAGCGCAGGTGATATCCCGCTGACGGTTGACCGTGCGAATGCACCCTGCAACGTCGCGAGCTTCGTTCACCTGACCGAGCGCGACTTCTACAACGACACCCAGTGCCACCGCCTGTCCGAGGACGAGGGCATCTCCGTGCTGCAGTGCGGAGATCCGACTCGCACGGGTTTCGGCAGTGCTGGCTACACCGTTCAGGACGAGCCGCCCACCGACCTCGCCCTGGCTGACGACCAGTCCGGAATGTCTGTCTATCCCCGCGGAACCGTGGCGGCGCCAAAGTTCCAGGCACCGGACTCCGGAGGTAGCCAGTTCTTCCTCACCTTTGGAGACACGATGCTGCCCCCCAATTTCGCGGTACTCGGAACCATTGACGAATCGGGGCTCGAAGTGCTGGACAAGATTGCTAAGGCTGGAGTGAAGAGCGACGACCAGACAGATCCTGACTTCGACGTGCCCGTCAAGCCTGTCGCGATCAAGCGCATGACCGTTGACGACCAAGCCGGACTTCCCGAGGCCTGACATCCCCTCGGCCGTTGGCGTCCCCTAGTTTGACGTCACCCGGTTGACGTCAAAGACCCCTTCGACGCGACGGACCGTGGACAGGACGTGCCCCAGATGTTTAGGGTCGGCCATCTCGAACGTGAACCGGGAGATTGCCACCCTGTCATCGCCTCCAGTCTGCACGGACGCGGAAAGGATATTGACCTTCTCGTCCGCCAGGACCTTGGTCACGTCCGACAGAAGACGATGACGGTCGAGAGCCTCGACCTGGATTGCCACCAGGAAGACCGCCCCAGGCTGCGGCGCCCATTCCACCTTGACCAGCCTCTCGGGCTCCCGGTGCAAGTTCGAGGCATTTGTGCAATCCGTGCGGTGCACGCTTACAGTGCCACCCCGGGTGATGAATCCTAGGACCTCGTCACCGGGGACAGGCGTACAACACCGGGCGAGCTTCGCGTGAACGTCCTCCACTCCGCCCACGAGGACGCCGGCCCCCGACGGAGCCGACCGGTGCGGGGCGATGGTCTTGTCGCGGGAGCGATCGGCCAGTTCCTCGGTGACCTCGTCGACGCCACCGTGTGCGGCGACGAGCCGGCCGACGATGTGCTTGGCGGAGACATGGTTCTCACCGATAGCCGTATACAGGCCAGTCACGTCGGTGAAACCGAGTTCACGGGCGATGCCGGCGATCGACTCGTTGGAGAAGACCCGGTGGACGGGAACACCGCCTCGTCGGACCTCCCGTGTGATGAGGTCTTTGCCGCGCTCCAGAGCTTCTTCGCGACGTTCCTTGGCGAACCACTGCCGGATAGAACTCTTGGCCCGACCGGAGACCACGAACTTCTGCCAGTCGAGGCTCGGGCCGGCGTTAGGATCCTTGGAGGTGAAGACCTCGACGACCTCGCCGTTTTCCAGCGGACGCTCGAGCGCCACCAACTTCCCGTTGACTCGGGCGCCGATGCACCGGTGACCCACCTCGGTGTGGACCGCATAGGCGAAGTCCACAGGTGTAGCGCCCACAGGAAGGTTGACCACGTCGCCCTTCGGCGTAAAGACGAAGATCTCCTTGCTGGTCATCTCGAAACGCAACGAGTCGAGGAATTCCCCGGGGTCGGCCGCCTCACGCTGCCAGCTCAGCAGCTGACGCATCCACGCCATCTCGTCGACTTCACTTGGGTCGCCGTGGTGCTTACCGCGGGTCTCCTTGTACCGCCAGTGAGCCGCGATGCCGTACTCAGCATTGCGGTGCATCTCGTGGGTACGGATCTGGATCTCGAGGGGTTTGCCGTCCGGACCGATCACGGTGGTGTGAAGCGAGCGATAGACACCGAACCGAGGTTGTGCGATGTAATCCTTGAAACGACCGGGCATGGGCTTCCAGGTGGAGTGCACCACGCCGATCGCGGCATAGCAGTCGCGCACGTCCTCGCAGAGGACCCGGATGCCCACGAGGTCGTGGATCTCGTCGAACTCGCGACCCCGCACGATCATCTTCTGATAAATGGACCAGTAGTGCTTAGGCCGGCCTTCAACGCGGGCCTGAATATTCGCCTTTTCCAGCTCGGACGTAACACGGCTGGTGACGGTCGCGAGGTAGACGTCGCGACTCGGCGCTCTGTCGGCGACCAGCCTGACGATCTCCTGATACTTTTTGGGCTCCAGTATCGCGAACGCCAGGTCTTCGAGTTCCCACTTGATGGTGGCCATGCCGAGGCGGTGCGCGAGGGGTGCGATCACCTCGAGGGTCTCCCGGGCCTTTTTCACCTGCTTTTCTGGCGGAAGAAAACGCATGGTGCGCATGTTGTGCAAGCGGTCGCCGACTTTGATGACCAGTACGCGCGGGTCATGCGCCATCGCGATGATCATCTTTCGGATGGTCTCCGCCTCGGCGGCCTCACCGAACTCGACCTTGTCGAGTTTGGTCACGCCGTCCACCAGGTGCGCGACCTCACCCCCGAAATCCCCGGAGAGGGCTTCCAGCGAGTAGTCAGTGTCCTCCACTGTGTCGTGCAGCAGCGCGGCCACCAGCGTGGTGGTGTCCATTCCCATCTCTGCACAAATCGTGGCCACGGCGAGGGGGTGCGTGATATATGGGTCGCCCGACTTGCGGTACACGCCGTCATGCTGCCTCTCGGCGAGCGCGTAGGCGCGGGCGAGAAGCCCGACGTCGGCTTTGGCGTGGTGCATCCGGTGTACGCGGACCAGCGGTTCAAGAACCGCTGGAGTCGATGTGACAGTGAGGCCGGACGTGAGGCGTCGCGCCCAGCGCGCACGTACCCGACGACCGGCTGACGGCCGGGCACCCGGGATCACGGGGAGAGGCTGGGTTGTGGATTCGGACTGGGCCTTCTGCCCGGGCGGTACATCGCGCCCGTCCGCACCGGGCGGATCCTGTTGTTGCGTCATCTCAGGCTTGTCCCTCCGGTACCGGGCCGTCGTTAACGGCCGGGGGTCACGCGACCGTGAGACAGGTCAGCGGCGTGCCGGCCAGTCTATCCCGACCTCCGAGACCGGGAACTTCCAGAACGACCGACAGCCCCGCGACGATCGCACCGCAGTCGTCGAGGAGTCCCACTGCTGCACCGAGTGTGCCGCCGGTGGCGAGCACGTCGTCGACCACGAGGACACGCTTGCCTCTTAGGTCGAGACCGTCGGCCGGCAGTTCCAACGTAGCGGCGCCGTACTCGAGCTCGTAGGAACGGGAGTGCACCGGCGGCGGAAGCTTTCCGGCTTTACGGATGGCCAGAACACCGGTGTGGAGCCGCACGGCCACCGCTCCGGCGAGTAGGAATCCGCGCGCGTCAAGACCGGCGACGTAGTCGATGGTGCCGACCTCGTGTCCTGCAACGAGCCCCTTGATCACGGCGTTGAACCCGTGGGCGTCAGCGAACACGGGGGTGAGGTCACAGAACTGCACACCGGAGGACGGGAAGTCTTCTACGCGGCGCATCAGTTTCTCCACCGCGGAGCTGATGTCTGGGGAGACCTGGGTGAGTGAAGTCTCTGTCACGCGATGGCCTCAGCCTTCTCGCGGCGGGCCAGGACTTTGGCGGTCTGGCGCTTGATCTCAGGGTCCCGTTCCGTGAGGGTCACCAGCAGCGGGGTCGCCAGGAACACAGAAGAAAATGTACCGGTGATGATTCCGACCATCTGGACGATTGCCAGGTCGAGCAGCGTACCCACGCCGAGGATCCATACGGCGATGATCACCAGGGACAGCAGCGGAAGCACGCCGATGACGGTGGTGTGAATCGAACGCATGAGGGTCTCGTTAACACCGAGGTTGGCTTCTTCGGCATAGGTGCTGCGCGCGGTGTGTTTGAGCCCACGCGTATTCTCCTCGACCTTGTCGAACACAACTACGGTGTCGTACAGCGAGAACCCGAGGATGGTGAGGAGACCGATAATAGTTGCGGGTGTGACCTCGAACCCGACGATCGAATAGATGCCGGCGGTGGTCACTACGTCGTACAGCAACGCGATGATTGCGGCGGTCGCCATTCGCCACTCGAACCGGAAAGCGATGTAGCCGAATACCACGACGAGGAACACCACGAGTGCGATCAGCGCCTTCTCCGTGACCTGGCCTCCCCAGCTCTCGCTTCGAGCGGAATCGCCAATTACATCGATGGACGGCACGCCATTGGAATTGACCGGCTGGAACTCCTCGAAGAGGGCGTTCTTTGCCGCTCGTACCTCGTCGCTGTCGAGGAACCTCGTCTCCAACTCGATGACCCGCGCGTCGCCGGCGCCGACCGTCTGGACGGTTTGTGGCTCCTCGCCTAGCGATTCTTCGACCACCATCGCCACGCGGTCTTCATCATGGTTGCCCGCGGGCATGGTCAGTTTGGTGCCGCCCGTGAAGTCGATGCCGAAGCTGAATCCACGAAACAGAATGCTGAACAGGCAGATCGAGACGATCACCAGCGTCAGGACGTAGAGCTTGCGTCGGTTCGGCACGATGTTGAATGCACCGGTGCCGGTGTACAACCGGGTGAAAAGGCTTTCCTTGGACCTCGGAGCAGAGTGGTTACCGCCCTCGGGGGCGGTGGTGGTGGGCGCGTTCATCGTCCCTCCTCTTCATCCTTGGCGGGGCGTTGCGTTGGGGTCTCGGCGAGGGTGGTTGCGCCAGGCCCGCGGATACTCGCGTTCACACCACGTGACGCAGACTTCTCGCTGTCCCTCTCCGCCTCTCGATCCAGGCGACGCTGTTCAGCTGCGGCGGCCTGAAGGTTTTCCATGCGCCCCATGCCGTTGGCCCATGTCTTGGCGAACAGCGGCTTGGTGGAAACCAGGTAGACGAGTGGCCAGGTGACAGTGAACGCGACGAACACGTCCATGACGGTGGACAGTCCGAGCGTGAAAGCGAACCCGCGCACCTCTCCGCTGGCGAGAAGATACAGGACCACAGCGCCGATCAGGCTAACCATGTTGCCGGTGACGATCGTCCGTGACGCGCTCTTCCATGCCCTGGGGACTGCTGATCTGAATCGGTGCCCGTCGCGAAGCTCATCCTTGATGCGTTCAAAGAACACCACGTAAGAATCGGCGGTCATGCCGATACCGATCACCAGACCGGCAATGCCGGCCAGATCCAGACTATAATCGACGGTATAGCCGAGAAAGACGAGCATGACATACGTGAGGAGGAACGACAGCAGCAGCGAGAAGAACGCGAGCACGCCGAGTAGTCGATAGAAGAAGGCGGAGTAGGCCAGGACCAGGAGGAAGCCGATGGCTCCAGCCAGCAGCCCGGCTTCGAGAGAGGCGAGTCCCATGGACGCGGGCACGTTGTCGACGTTGGGGTCCTCGAATGAGATGGGTAGCGCACCATAGCGAAGATTCGCTGCCAGCGACGCCGCCTCGTCGATGTTGAAATCGCCGGTGATGGAGGTTGCCGATCCGACCGGCGTGACGCCTTGGACCACGGGCGCGCTGATGACCGAGCCGTCCAGCAGGATCGCGATCTGGCGTTGCAGGTTCTCCTGGGTCAGCTGAGACCAGGTGGCACTTCCCTGCTGGCCGGGACCGGCCGAGAACCGGAAGGAGACCTCGTTCTTCCCGGCCTGCTGGCTGAATCCGTGGCTCACGGAATCCTTGACGATCTGCTGTCCGTCCAGGCGCTGACCGTCCTCTGGCTCGCCTATCAACAGCGGCACGGGGCCGAGGATGTACTTCGCACCGTCACCACAGGCGATAAGCGCCTCAGCGGGATCGTCGAACCCCGCGAGGACGTCACGTTCAGGGCAACGGAAGGTGGAGAACGCCTCGGCGAGTTCCTGTGGATCCCCCTGGCGGGTCTGGCGCGCCTCCTCCACCTCCTTGGCGACGGCTTCGCGGTCGCCCTTTGCCGCGGGTACCGGCTCGAGGTCGCCTTCGGCAACGGGTTGCACCTGAAGGACGGGGCGGATCGTCAACTGCGACGTGGTGCCGAGGTCCCGGGCCTGGCTGGAGTCCTCACCGGGCACTGTCAGTACGAGATTGCTACCTTCGATCACCACTGATGTGCCGGCCACTCCCAGCCCGTCCACGCGGTCGCGGATGATCTCCTGTGCCAGTCGTAGATCGGACTGGTCAGGCTGTCCCTTGGGGATCAGCGTGACGCGGGTGCCGCCCTGTAGGTCAATCCCCAGCTTGGGCGTCAGTCCCTTGTCGCTTACCGCGAACGCCCCCAAGAAGAGGACAAAAAGCACGAGCAGAAATATGGACAAAAGCGCCCAGGGTCTGGGTCGGGCGTCGCCGCCCCGAGAACGTACTGGTGACACAGGGGGATCTCTCTCGGTCTCGGCTGAGGCCTCCGGCTGGACGGCCCCATCACACTACTCGCAGGTAGCCGTCTATCGGGAACCCGACGCGTCCGCCTCGGAGATGCCGCCGCCTTCCGGGTTGTCGATGACCTTCTCACGGATGACACGACGATCCCACTCTGTATTCACGCCCGGGGCGATCTCGAGCATCAGTGTCTCGTCGCCGATCGTCGCGATGGTGGCTCGTAGACCTGATGTGGTCAGCACCCGGTCGCCGACGGTAAGTGAGTCCTGCATCTCGCGGAGGGCCTTGACGGCCTTTCGCTGCTTCGAACTCTGCATGAACATCAGGACCACAAGTCCGATGATCATCAGCGGCAGCAGCAGTTCCAGTCCCATGCGAGTCCTCCTGAGATGGCCCGCTTGTCTGAGGGCCGGTATTCGGATCCGTCTGACGGATCGGTCAGGTCCGAGGATGCCAGTCCCCTGCTCATCCCCGTGCGCCGGGTCCTCGATCCACTCCCAGCGACAGCGTGGGGCTGATTGAGGAGTCTCCGGGTCGGGTGAGCCCGAGGTGGTCCCACGCCGCCGAGGTCGCGACACGCCCCCTGGGGGTGCGTGCGAGTAGTCCGGCACGCACGAGGAACGGCTCACAGACCTCCTCAAGCGTTGTGGATTCCTCGCCCACGGCTACCGCGAGAGTGCTCAACCCAACGGGTCCGCCCTCATGTTGGATGAGCAGGGCCCTGAGCACTGCACGGTCGAGCCGGTCCAAGCCCAGTTGGTCGACCTCGTAGACCTCGAGGGCGGCGCGGGCGACGGGAACGGTGATATGTCCGTCCGCGCGAACCTCCGCGTAGTCGCGCACTCTTCTGAGTAGGCGGTTGGCGATTCTCGGTGTGCCCCGCGAGCGACCCGCGATCTCGATCGCGGCCTGCGGTTCCACGGGGATCGCGAGAATATCGGCCGCGCGGGAGACGATCCGTGCGAGATCGGTGTCGGAGTAGAAGTCCATGTGGGCGGTGAACCCGAACCTGTCCCGGAGTGGGCCGGTGAGGGCCCCGGAACGGGTCGTGGCGCCGACGAGGGTGAAGGGGGCAATCTCGAGCGGTATCGACGTGGCGCCGGGACCCTTGCCCACCATGATGTCGATGCGGAAGTCCTCCATCGCGAGGTAGAGCATCTCTTCTGCCGGACGAGCGATGCGGTGGATCTCGTCGATGAAGAGCACGTCGCCCTCGATGAGATTGGACAGCATCGCGGCCAGATCCCCCGGCCGTTCGAGCGCCGGACCGGAGGTGATCCGAAGAGATCCGCCGAGTTCGGCGGCCACGATCATCGCCAAACTTGTCTTGCCCAGTCCGGGCGGTCCCGAGAAAAGTAGATGGTCAGGTACGACGCCGCGTCTCGTTGCGGCGGTGAGGACCAGGTCGAGTTGCTCGCGGACGGTCTCCTGCCCGATGAACTCCCCCAGGTTGCGGGGTCGCAGAGCTCCCTCCACGTCCGTGTCGAACGGGGTGATCGTGGCGGAGAGTTCCGAGTCCGTGCCTTCGTCCGCTTCCTCGAACGGGCCTGTCATCAACGCCTACCGAGCGACTTGAGTGCCAGACGGAGCGCTTCCGCGGGTCCGATATCCGGATCGGACGCGAGGACAGCAGTGGCGGTTTTTTCTGCCTCCACCGCGGAGAAACCCAGACCTTCGAGGGCTTCGGTGACCTCCGTTGCTGCCGGCGTCGTCGCCGGTCCCGCGGCGGGGTCGACCCCGGTATCGCCCGGTATTGCGCCCACCTTGTCTTTGAGTTCGAGCACCATTCGTTCCGCGGTGCGTTTGCCGACGCCGGGTACGCGGGTAAGCGCCTTGACGTCGCCGCCACCTAGGGCTCGGACCAGCTCATGCGGCTCGAGCGTCGCGAGGATTGCCAGGGCGAGGCGCGGGCCCACCCCGGAGACCGTCTGGACGGAGAGGAAGAGCTGACGCGCGTGGACGGAGTCGAACCCATAGAGCGTCAGCGAATCCTCACGGACCACTAGTTCGGTGTGGAGCATGCCCTCGGTTCCGCGCCGCAGCCCCGCGAGCGCGGCCGGCGTGGCGTGGACCAGCACCCCGATCCCACCGGTCTCCATCACACACCGGTCCAGACCGACCTCGGCTACCGTTCCCCGAATCGAAGCGATCACCAGCGCACTCCTTTCGTTCGACCCATCGCACGGGCTGCGGCCCGTGCGCGTTCTTGATCTGCTGAGCCCGCACCCCGAGTGCGGTTCGCGGCCGCGGAGACACGCGCCGAGGCGACTTTGGCCTCAAACCCTGCGCGGGAGTTCGCCACCTGGGCGTCATGCGTGGCAACGCGGCCCTGCATGGGTGCCCGCCAGCTGTGACAGACGGCCAGTGCGAGCGCATCGGCGGCATCTGCCGGACTCGGGGGTTTCTGTAAACCGAGGATCCGGGTGATCATCAGCGTCATTTGCTTCTTGTCCGCACGCCCACTGCCGGTGATCGCGGCTTTTACCTCCGACGGGGTGTGGAAGGCTACCGGAATGTTGCGATAGGCCGCGGCGAGCGCGACCACTCCAGCAGCCTGGGCCGTGCCCATCGCCGTCGACACCTGGTTCTGCGCGAACACCCGCTCAATGGCAACGACGTCCGGAGCGTGGATTTCCATCCACTCATCAGCGATCGCGTGGACCGCTCGCAATCGTCGTTCGAGCGGCTCCTCGGCAGTCGTGCGGACCACATCGACGTCCAGCGCGACAACGGACCGACCCGGTGCGGTCTCGATTAACGCGAGCCCGCACCGTGTCAGCCCCGGGTCCACACCCATGACGCGCACAGTCACCTCCGTGGACCACTGGTAGAACCTACGTTCGAGACCATACCAGGCGATCTGTAGTCAGTCGTTCAGCGCTGCCATCACGTCGTCCGGCACGTCAACGTTCGAGTAGATGTTCTGCACATCATCCGAGTCTTCGAGTGCATCGATTAGACTGAAAACCTTGCTCGCCCCGTCGGCGTCGACCGTCACTTCGACCGATGCGCGGAACCCGGACTCCGCTGACTCGTAGTCGATCCCCGCCTCTTGGAGCGCGGTGCGCACGTCCACCAGATCGGTGGGTTCGCAGACCACCTCGAACTGGTCGCCCAGGTCGTTGACCTCCTCAGCGCCCGCCTCGAGTACCGCCATGAGCACGTCGTCCTCGGCGAGCTCGCCCTTGTCCAGGACGATTTCGCCCTTGCGCGTGAACATGTAGGCCACCGAACCGGGATCGGCGAGGTTCCCGCCGTTGCGGGTCATGGCGGTCCGGACCTCACTGGCGGCGCGGTTGCGGTTGTCCGTCAGACATTCGATGAGCAACGCCACGCCGTTGGGGCCGTAGCCCTCATACATGATGGTCTCCCACTCTGCGCCGCCTGCCTCTTCGCCGGCGCCGCGCTTGCGGGCACGCTCGACATTGTCTGCGGGTACCGAGTTCTTCTTCGCCTTCTGAATGGCGTCGAAGAGCGTGGGGTTACCCGCCGGGTCGCCCCCGCCCGTGCGAGCCGCGACCTCGATGTTCTTGACCAGCTTGGCGAACAGCTTGCTCCGCTTGGCATCGATCGCGGCCTTTTTGTGCTTGGTGGTGGCCCACTTGGAATGGCCTGCCATGTGATGTTCCGCCCTCCGGGGGTGTCAGACCGGACTCCGCACTGTGCGTGCATCCGGTGCGATGTCTAGCTGACCGTGCAGTCTACGAGGTCGCGGCGCTGACCATGTCGACGAAGTACCGGTGAACCCGGATGTCGTCGGTGACCTCAGGGTGAAAAGAGGTCGCCAGCGCGTTGCCCTGGCGTACCGCTACCACGTGGTCGTGGCCGTCGGAAGCGCGTACCGAGGCCAATATCTCGACGTCAGGACCGACCGCCTCGACCCACGGCGCGCGGATGAACACTGTGCGCAGTGGCTCGGGCCCGAGAGCGTCGACGATCAGGTCGGCCTCAAACGAATCGACCTGTCGCCCGAAGGCGTTCCGCCGCACCGTCATGTCGATCGCGGAGAACCACGAGGCGTCGGCCCGCGTGTCCAGGACGACAGCGGCCAGCAGGATCATCCCCGCGCACGATCCATACACGGGCATCCCGGAGGCGATCCGCTCGGCCAGCGGCTCGTACATCTCGTACACGTCGAGCAGTCGGCTCATTGTGGTGGACTCCCCGCCCGGCAGGACGAGCCCGTCCACCTCCGCCAGTTCGGCGCGGCGTCGAACGGTCACCGCTCGTGCACCGGCCTCCTCGAGGTGTCGGAGGTGTTCGGCCACGTCGCCTTGCAGCGCGAGAACGCCGATGACCGGTGCCTCGGAACTCACTTCTTCTCCGGCTCGTCACCGGTGCGCACCGGGAAAGACTGAGCACCCGGTCGCAGACGGCGGGAGAGACCCTCCTGCGTGACGGCCGCGACGAGTCGGCCGGAGCGGTCGAAGATGCGGCCCTGGGTGAGGGTCCTCCCTCCGGACGCGGATGGCGACGTCTGGTCGTACAGCAGCCAGTCGTCCGCCCGGAAGGGTCGCATGAACCACATGGCGTGGTCGAGCGAGGCGTCCTGCGTGGGCTCGTCCGGGTGCGGGATCTTGGCGGAGCCCAGCAGGGTCATGTCGGACATGTAGGCGAGCGTGCACACATGGAAGTTGGGGTCGTCGGGCAGCGGGTCGATGCAACGGAACCAGACACGCTGTTGAGCGGCTAGCGCCGACGTGGTTTCGAGGCGATCGCGGGGCACGATCCGGATATCCCACTGGGCCCATTCGTCGACAAATGCCCGGTGGGTCTCGTCGAGGTCCGCATAAGTCGGGACCGCGACCTCCTCCGGGCCGATCACGCGGGGCATCGCGTCCTGGTGTTCGATCCCCTCCTGATCCACCAGGTGGAAGGAAGCAGACATCGAGAATATGGGCTCGCCCTCCTGGATCGCCGTGACCCGGCGGGTGGCGAAGCTGCGCCCGTCCCTGAGTCGGTCGACCTGGAAGACGGTGGGCACATCCGGAATGCCGGGCCGGATAAAGTACCCGTGCAGAGAGTGCACCTGCTTGTCGTCGTCCACCGTGCGGACCGCCGCGGTCAGTGTCTGACCGGCGACCTGGCCCCCGAAGGTGCGCTGCAGGTGGGTGCTGATGGCGGGACCCCGGTAGAGGTCACGGTCCAATCGCTCGATGTCGAGGATTTCCTCGATCTTGGCCATCGTGGGTCACCGTGCCCGTTCGGAGTGTGCGTTCATGGTCAGATCCTAACGTTGCCGTGATGACGGCCCGGCAGATGAGCCAGCCCGGGCCCCACCGCCCCAGCGGAGGGACCCGGGCGGCGTGTCGCTCAGGTCGGGAGTCGGGCAGGCCGTATCAAAGGGTTCAGCCGTCGGCCCCGCCCGGATTCACCAGCCGCGCTCGGCGAGGCGGTGCGGCTCGGGGATGTCGTCGACGTTGATGCCGACCATGGCCTCGCCGAGTCCGCGCGAGATGTTGGCGAGCATCTCCGGATCGTCGTGGAAGGTCGTGGCTTTGACGATGGCCTTGGCCCGTTCAGATGGGTTACCGGACTTGAAGATGCCGGAGCCCACGAAGACGCCCTCGGCGCCTAGCTGCATCATCATCGCAGCGTCGGCGGGGGTCGCGATGCCGCCGGCGGTGAACAGCACCACAGGAAGCTTGCCGGCCCGGGCGACGTCCTTGACCAGGTCGTACGGGGCCTGGAGCTCTTTGGCGGCGACGTACAGCTCGTCCTCGGGCAGGCTCGCCAGAGCGCGGATCTGCTGGCGGATCTGTCGCATGTGGGTGGTGGCGTTGGAGACGTCCCCGGTGCCGGCCTCGCCCTTGGAGCGGATCATGGCCGCACCCTCGGTGATACGACGCAGGGCTTCCCCGAGATTCGTGGCGCCGCAAACGAACGGCACTGTGAACTCGAACTTGTCGATGTGGTTGGTGTAATCGGCCGGGGTGAGCACCTCGGACTCGTCCACGTAGTCCACGCCGAGGGCCTGGAGGATCTGTGCTTCGACGAAGTGACCGATGCGGGCCTTGGCCATCACGGGAATGGAGACGGCCTCGATGATGCCGTCGATGAGATCGGGGTCGCTCATGCGAGCCACGCCGCCCTGGGCGCGGATGTCGGCGGGGACGCGCTCGAGGGCCATCACGGCAACCGCTCCGGCGTCCTCCGCGATCTTCGCCTGCTCGGCGGTGACGACGTCCATGATGACGCCGCCCTTGAGCATCTCGGCCATGCCTCGCTTTACGCGTGCGGTTCCGGTGGTGTTTTCGCTGGACTTCGGCTCGCTCACGAAATAGGCCTTCCCTGGCTCAGACGACGTGTAACAGGGTTCTATTGTAGGTGTCCCTGACTTCGTCTCCCCAACCGCGGCCCTACCGAGGGATGGTCACCCATCAGGCGCAGGGGGATCGACGAGTTCGACGTAGTCCGGCATAGGTGCCCGTCCGGCCAGTCGCAGGGCTCTGACGATAATCTTCTCGCGCAGACCGCGGGTGTCGCGGACAGCGTCGTTGTAGAAGCGTCGCGCCATGGCCACACGGTCGGTCACGTCCTCGAACTCAGCTGCGAGGTCCGGCGGGAGCGCAGGAACATCGACCGTGGACAGCACCATCCCGAGAGCGTTCTCGGCGTGTTCGGCCTCTGGGGCGTGGGGTCGAGCGCGCCAGTCGCGGCGGTCGGGGTCTGGCGCGGGGTCGGTGCCGGCGATCGCGCCCGGGCGGTGGGTGCGTGCCGCCGCGACCGTCGTCGTGATCCGCTCGGCGGCACATGGGTCCCTGGTGGCGACGTCGCGCGCAATCGCCGTGGCGGCGGTGTGTCGGCGTTCGAGCGCCCCGGCGAGGGCGGTGCGTGCCTGGTCGGTGCGGATGTGGAGTCGGTCGAGGCGGTGGGCGGTGAGGTAGGCCACGAGAAGTGCGGCGACCACAGCGAGGGAGATGACGACGACGAGGACGAGCAGTTCAGCGGACACGTAACGTCTCCCCCGGACTTCGGATGGTCTCGTACACGCGGATGACTCTTTCCGCCACGACGGGCCAGTCGAACTCCCGCACCGCCTCGGTGCCCCGGGAACGCAGGTTGTCCCGGCGGGCCGGGTCGGTCAGGACCGCCGTGAGTGAAGCGGCGAGTGCATCTGGGTCACCGACCGCGGCGAGTTCGCCGCAGTCGCCGTCCCTCAGGACCCGGCGGAAGGCGTCGAGATCGGACGCCACCACAGCTGTCCCCGCCGCCATGGCCTCGACCAGGACGATTCCGAAACTCTCACCGCCGGTATTCGGGGCGCAGTAGACGTCCGCCGCAGCGAGGACCGCCGCCTTGCGTGCGTCGTCCACGCGGCCGAGGAACTCTACGTCCAGTTCGGCCGGGAGGCGTGCCCGGAGTGCGCGCTCATCGCCGTCTCCCATGATGCGCAGACGCAGATCCGGCACGTGGCGGAGCACCGAGGGCAGGGCCGCGGCAAGGACCTGCATCCCCTTGCGGGGTTCGTCGTAACGGCCGAGGAACGCGACGCTGGGTACGTCTGATTTCTCGGCCGAGGTGTCGACACCGGCGAAAGCGGACACGTCGACCCCGTTAGGGATCTCCACGGCGTCGGAGCCCAGGGCCTCCATCTGCCAGCGTCGCGCGAGGGTAGAGACGGCGATTCGTCCGCGGATCTTCTCGAGCACCGGGGCCAGCGCTCCGTCGAACGCGCCCAGCACGAGCGAGCCGGTCGTTGAGGTATGGAACGTTGCGGCAATCGGGCCTGAGGACATTGCCAGGGCGAACATCCCGACGCCGGGCGCGTTGGGCTCGTGGATGTGCAGCACGTCCAACGGCTTCTCCTTAAGCCATTGCCGCGTCGCCCGCCAGGTCGCCGGACCGAAGCTCAGTCGCGCGACGGAGCCGTTGTACGGGATCGGTACACCGGGACCGGTCAGAGTCATCCCGGGTATCGGCGCGTTCTCGGGTCGGCCGGGCGCGAGGATCCGGACGGTGTGCCCACGTCGCCGGAGTTCTTGCGACAGGTCCACGACATGGGCCTGCACCCCCCCGGGTGCATCGAAGGAGTACGGGCAGATCATGCCGATCCTCATAATAGAGATCAGCCCTCGATGCGTGCGCGACGCTCGGCGGGCAGGTCTTCCAGCCACAGCGGCTGCAGCATGTGCCAGTCGGCGGGGTGCCGGGCGATCCCCTCAGCGAAGAGGTCCGCCATCGACTGGACCGCGGGACCGACGCCTCCGGAGACATCGATGGGAGGGGTGATCCGCACTCGCATCGTGTCCTCGTCCGCATACCAGAACTGGGCGACCAGCAGTGGTGCTCCGGTTTCCACGGCGAGGCGCGCAGCCCCAGCGGGCATCCGGGTCTGCTCGCCGAAGAACGTCACCGGGATCCCGGTGTGCCGTAGGTCCCGCTCCCCCGGCAGACAGACGATTCCGTTACCCCCCAGGAACTCACGTAGGGAGTCCAGGGGCGGCGTGGGGCCGCCGGTGTGGGGATAGATCGTGAACCCGAGGCCTTCGCGGAAGTCGAGGAACCGTTGGTAGAGGGATTCGGGTTTGAGTCGCTCGGCGACGGTCGCGAAGCCCCCGTAGCGCCGGGCCAGCCAGGTCCCGCCAAGGTCCCAGTTCGCACAGTGAGGCAGCGCCACTACGACGCCGCGGCCTTGCTCGAGCGCGGCGTCGATGTGCTCGACCCCGGCGATGGTCCGGTCCATCTCGCGAGCCACCGCCTCCCTATCCATTGACGGCAACCGGAAGGCCTCACGCCAATAGCGGGCGTAGGAGCGGAAGGAATCCCGGATCAACTCATCCGGAACATCGGATGGCCGCACTCCCAGCACTCGCGCCAGATTCTTACGCAGTTGGGAGTCCGGCCCCTGTCTGCGGGCGGCGGCGTCGGCGCCCGCCTGGAACAGTGCGCGCGCCACGCTTTCCGGTAGTGCTTTCACCACCGCCCATCCCGCTGCGTAGCCGGCGTCGGAAAGCCGCTCACCGATCCCGCTCATCGTTCTCCCACCGTCGGAGTGTCGGCCTGCGCCACCCTGTCGAGGTAATCGGCACGCCCACCCCACACGCGCTGCAGCACCGTGATGAGACTGCCCACGGCGACCGCTGTGAGTGCTATTTCCAGCGCCCAGGGCACGCCCAGTCCCTCGAGCCCGGCGCCCAGCAGGATCAGCACCAGCCGGTCGGCCCGTTCCATCAGCCCACCGGGGGTCCGCAACCCACCGGCGTCCGCGCGGGCCTTGGAGTACGACACCACCTGCGAGAGCACGAGGCAGGACAAGGCCATGACCACCGCGAGACGGTTCTCGGGTTCGGTGTAGACGAGCCACCACACGAGCGACGACAGTATGACGCCGTCCGCCACCCGATCCGATACCGCGTCGACGAGTGCCCCGTAGGGCGATCCGCCGTCACCGGCACGGGCGACCGCACCATCGACGAGGTCCAACAGGGTGCACAGCGCGATCACGATCGCTCCCGCCACCAGGTGTCCGTTGCCGAAAAGCGCGATCGCCGCCGCGCAGGTGAGAATCAGCCCGGTGACGGTGATCCCGTTGGCGGTGACCCCCATCCGGACCAGGAGCGTCGCGAACGGGTGGGTCACCCTGTCGACCCCTGACCTTCCGTACTCGCTGAGCATTCGTCTCCCGCTCGTTCAGGTGTGGTCTGGTCCGGACGCTGTGGAGGACCACGCGTCGGAGAGAAGCTGCCGTGTCTGACGAAGGAGCTGGGGCAGCACCTTGGTTCCGCTGGTCACCGTAATGAAGTTCGCGTCACCGATCCAGCGCGGCACGACGTGCTGGTGCAGATGCTCGGAGAGCGACCCCCCGGCAGCACTACCCAAATTCAGACCCACATTGAACGAGTCCGGTCGGGAGACCGATTTGATGACCCGGATCAGGTGCTGCGTGTAGGCCATCAGTTCGTGGGATTCGTCGTCGTCGAGGTCCTCCAGGTCCGCTACCTTGCGGTACGGCACCACCATCGAGTGACCCGGGTTGTAGGGGAACAGATTGAGGACTACGTAGACGTGCTCGCCCCGGGCGACAACGAGTCCGTCCTCGTCGCTCATCCGGGGGATGTCGAGGAATGGCTCGCCTGTCATGCCCTCTGCGGGAGCGCTCCGGGTCTCGGTGATATAGGACATCCGGTAGGGGGCCCACAGCAACTGGAGGCCGTCCTCTCCCACGCCGAACTGACGGTATTCCTCGGTCGGTCCCGACGCGCCGGCCGTCACGCCCGATCCGCCGTGGGCACGTCATTGCGCCGCGAGTTGATCCAGTACTGGATCTTGTCCATCGCGGCGTTGCGGGAGACTCCGTTGAGCTGGGTGCCGTCGGGGAAACGGAAACTCACCGCCCCGGCTTCGACATCCCGATCACCGGCCAGGAGCATAAATGGCACCTTGCCCGTGGTGTGATTGCGGATCTTCTTCTGCATACGCTCGTCGGACGTGTCGAGCTCGGCTCGGATGCCCCGGCCTCGCAGCTCATCGATCACATCCTCGAGGTGCTTCTCGTGCCCCTCGGCCACCGGAATGCCCACGACCTGGACCGGCGCCAGCCATGCCGGGAACAGACCGGCGTAGTGCTCGAGCAATACCGCGAAGAACCGCTCAATCGATCCGAAGAGCGCTCGGTGGATCATCACGGGACGTTTCTTGGTGCCGTCTGCGGCGTTGTATGTGAGGTCAAACAGCTCGGGCAGGTTGAAGTCGAGCTGCACGGTGGACATCTGCCAAGTGCGACCGATCGCGTCCCGTGCCTGTACCGAGATCTTGGGGCCGTAGAACGCCGCCCCGCCCGGGTCCGGGACCAGCTCAAGACCGGAGTTGGTGGCCACACGCCGCAGGGTGTCTGTGGCCCGAGCCCACAGGGCGTCATCGCCCACGTACTTCTCAGGATCCTTGGTGGAGATCTCGAGATAGAAATCGTCCAGTCCGTAGTCGCGCAGCAACGAGATGATGAACGAGAGCACCGAGGCGATCTCGCCCTCCATCTGCTCCTCGGTGCAGTAGATGTGTGCATCGTCCTGCGTGAACCCGCGGGCGCGGGTCAGTCCGTGGATCACGCCCGACTTCTCGTAGCGGTAGACCGTACCGAACTCGAACATGCGCAGCGGAAGCTCACGGTAGGACCGTCCACGGGAGTCGAACACGAGGTTGTGCATCGGACAGTTCATGGGCTTGACGTAGTAGTCCTGGCCCGGCTTGGTCTCGTTGCCCTCCGCGTCGTACTCCGCGTCGACGATCATCGGGGGGAACATTCCCTCGGAGTACCAGCTCAGGTGCTGCGACTTGCGGAACAGATCGCCCTTGGTCATATGCGGTGTGTTGACGAGCGAGTACCCAGCCGAGAGGTGCCGCCTGAGCGAGTGCTGTTCCATCTCGTTGCGGATGATGCCGCCACGTGGATGGAATACCGGGAATCCGGAGCCGATCTCATCAGGGAAACTGAAAAGGTCCAGTTCCGTGCCCAGTCGACGATGGTCGCGCTTCTCCGCCTCGGCCAGACGGTCGAGGTAGGCGTCCATCGCCTCGGTGCTCTCCCAGGCAGTGCCGTAGATGCGCTGCAGTCCGGCGTTGCTCTGATCGCCGCGCCAGTACGCCGCCGACGACCGCGTGAGAGTGAACGCCGGGATGAACTTAGTTGTGGGCGTGTGCGGGCCGCGACACAGATCCGACCAGATCACCTCGCCGTTACGCGGGTTCAGGTTGTCGTAGGCGGTCAACGCGCCAGCGCCGACCTCCATGATCTCGGAGTCCGCGAGAGCCTCGGCGCCGCCGGTGTCCCCGGCGTCCGCGCGACCTTTGTCCTCGATCAGCTCGAGCTTGTACGGCTCGCCGGCGAGCTCGGTGCGTGCCTCGTCCAACGAGGCGTACTCGCGCCGCGAGAACCGCTGGCCGGACTTGATGATTTTCTTCATCCGCTTTTCGAGGTCCTTGAGGACCTCGGGTGTGAACGGCTCCGACACGTCGAAATCGTAGTAGAAACCGTTCTCGATCGGAGGGCCGATCCCGAGCTTGGCCTCCGGGAACTTGTCCTGCACGGCCTGTGCCAGCACGTGCGCGCAGGAGTGGCGGATAACCGAGCGGCCGTCCTCGGAGTCGGCGCGGACCAGTTCGACCTCGGTGTCTGCTTCCGGCGCCCAGGACAGGTCTCGCAGCCCGCCCTCGGGATCGCGCACGACGACCACGGTCTCGGGGCCACTCCTCGACTGCAGTTCACGCTCGGCAAGGATCTTCCCAGCCGGCTCCCCCGCCGGGATCACGGTGGTCACGGTGGGCGCACCCGTCAAGTCGACGTCGGCTTCCGGCATGCGGTTCTCGGACACGGGCGGCGATCTCCTCGGGAGTGGACGTCGGGTGACAGCGCGCCACCCAGGTTGGCATCCCGGAACGCGGACGGACCGGGGCCGGTCCATGCTACCTGGGCTGTCATGGAATTCCGGATCACCCTGCGTCGTTCCGGTAAGCATGCGCATTGATATCTGGTCGGACGTCATCTGTCCCTTCTGCTGGATCGGTAAGCGACACCTCGAGGCTGCGCTGGAGACTTTCCGCGCCGAGCATCCTGAAACGGACGTCGAGGTGGTCTGGCGCGCCTACGAACTCGACCCTTCGGCTCCTCGCGTCACAGGTGCAACCCATGGGGAGAACAGCGCCGAGATGCTCTCTCGGAAGTACGGGATATCCCTGGCCGAGGCCGAGACGGGTCAGGAGCAGATGGCGGCCAGGTTCCGCGAGTTCGGCCTCGAATTCAACTGGCGAGCAGCCATTATCTGTTCGACGTTCGACGCACACCGGTTGTCGGTGCTCGCCGCAGAACACTCCACGTCAGACGCGGTTGACGAAGCGCTCCGAAAGGCACATTTCTCGGAGGGTCTGGCAATCTCCGACCCCGACGTCCTGCGCCGGATCGGCGTTGATGCGGGACTGCCGGCAGATCGCATCGACGCACTACTCGCCGGTGAGGACTTCAGCGATGGGACTGCCCAGGCTTTGCTTGACACCTGACCTGTGAGGATTTCCTTGCTGGAAGGATGTTGACCATGCCCAAGCCCCATCCCCCCGAGTTCCGCGACGACGTCGTGGCCGTCGCCCGCAAGCGCGAGGCCCCGTTGAAGCAGATTGCGAAGGACTTCGGGATCTCCGAGGGCTGTCTATCGACCTGGTTGAAGAAGGCCGACGTCGAGGACGGAAACCGCCCTGGCGTCACCGATCAGCAGGCCGCTGAGCTTCGTGAGCTCAAGAAGCGCAACCGGCTGCTGGAGCAAGAGAACGAGGTCCTGCGCCGAGCAGCGGCATATCTGTCGCAGGCGAACCTGCCGGGAAAATAGTCTTCCCGCTCGTCCGTGAGATGGCCGCGACCGGCGCCCGCATCAGGGTGCCGGTCGCGGTGGCGTGCAGGGTGCTCAAACTCAGCAGACAGGCGTACTACCAGTGGCTCGCCGAGCCGTTCAGCCAGCGCGATTGGGATGACGCGCACGCGATCGACGCGCTGCGTGAGCTCCATGAGGACGACCCCACGTTGGGATACAGATTCCTGACCGACGAACTCGAAGACGTGGGCATCGCTGCCTCCGAGAATCGCGGCTGGCGACTCTGCTCGATGGCGGGCGTATTCGCGTCACACCACCGGCGACGAGCCAAGGCACGAAAGCCTGGCCCGCCGGTGCACGATGATCTACTCGCGTTCGTCGACCGACATGGACAGACGCGTCACGACTTCACCGCAACCAGGCCGGATGAGAAGTGGCTGACCGACATCGCTGAACATCGAACCGGTGAAGGAAAGCTGTACCTGTGCGCGGTCAAGGACTGCTACTCGAGGCGGATCGTGGGCTACTCGATCGACTCTCGAATGAAGTCCGCTCTCGCCGCCTCAGCGATCCGAAATGCGATCACCCAACGCGAGCCGGCCGGCACGATCTGCCACTCGGATCGAGGCAGCCAATTTCGTTCCAAGAAGGTCCAGCGGCTCCTGAAGAACAACGGCCTGAAAGGGTCGATGGGCCGCGTCGGGTCCTCGGGCGATAACGCTGCCATGGAGAGCTTCTTCTCGTTGCTGCAGAAGAACGTCCTGGACACCCGCCGCTGGGAGACCCGCGAAGATCTGCGCCTGGCGATCGTGACCTGGATCGAGACCAAGTACAACCGCCGACGTCGCCAACGACGCCTCGGCAAACTCAGCCCCGTCGCATTTGAGACAATCTACGCAGCCGCACACGCGGCCTGACAATCACTAACCCCGAGTGTCAACCAAACTCTGGGCAGTCCCGATCGTGTTCGTGATGACGTCGCGACCGCACAGAAAATCGGAGTGAAGGGCGTGCCGTTCTTTGTCTTTGACGGCCGCCTGGCCGTCAGTGGCGCACAGCCTCGCGACGTTTTCAGACAGGCCCTGGAGCAGACGTTGACGAGCCAGCGGAACTGAACCCATTCGTCGAAATTAAATGACCGAACCCCTCACGGAAATCCGGGAGGGGTTCGTGGGATCACTGTGGTCCTAACTGGGTTCGAACCAGTGACCTCTCCGGTGTGAACGGAGCGCTCTTCCGCTGAGCTATAGGACCTCCACATGCCGGGCTCGAGAGCCAGGCACCGGAACAATATAGCAAGCAGATGCCGGAGACCCAATTCGGGTCCCCGTGTTCCGTGCGCGACCATTTCGGCCGGCGCGAGGAGTGCACACGCAGGGTATCGGCGCGCAGGACAATTTCATTGTCCGCACAGGTGGCAAGCCATTTCGGTTGCTCGATTTGTGTTCGCACTCCGGGGTCGGCTAATGTTCTTTCTCGCAGCCCGGAGCGCGAGAGCACGCCGGGAAGCAGTGCGGATGTGGCGCAGCTGGTAGCGCATCACCTTGCCAAGGTGAGGGTCGCGGGTTCGAATCCCGTCATCCGCTCGGAGGGATCGAGGGGCCAGGAACCTCACCAGGCTCGATACCTTTGCGGTGGAGTGGCCGAGTGGTGAGGCAGCGGCCTGCAAAGCCGTCAACACGGGTTCGATTCCCGTCTCCACCTCCACTCCGAAGAAATTCGGACGGAGTGCCCGCGCGTTTAGCTCAGCGGGAGAGCGCTTCCCTGACACGGAAGAGGTCACTGGTTCGATCCCAGTATCGCGCACCATAACGGATGCCCCGGCCGATGGCCGGGGCATCACTCGTATTTAGGTAGCGCCGGTCTCGAAGTGATCCTGCGGTGGTCGGGCCAAGTTGACCGTTCACGGGTTCGCCGCCGTTGGGAGGCACAGTTGTCGATCGCGTCTGGCTACTTCCACCCGCCGAGGTCGTACAGGGGTTCAAGAAAACGAAGCGGTGCGACGGTATTGGCACCGTCCGGTGCCGGCGCGAAACCGGCGGTGATCGCCGTGGCACTCTGGTCCGTCGCGTGAATTGCGCATTAGCTGGCTCTAAGCAACTCGAAAAGCTGCGTGACATCCCGGTGAAACAGATCTTGTGGGGGTTGGGTTCGTTCTGAAGTTAGTATCCATCGAGGGGCAACTCGTTCGCTGCAGAGCGAGTTAATTGGCTCACATCCCCCGAATGAAAGGTGACTTTGTCCACACTCGTTGAGTGGAACTTGCGTTAGACCTCTAGTATTTCGGTCGTGCCCTGAGTGGCAGGATGGTTGTGAACCGGAGGTCAGGGAGGTGATGGCTATGAGTGTGACGGTCGAACCTCGGCAGTTCACGCCGGATCAGATCCGGGAGCACGTGTTGGCCTATACGCGGACCAAGCACGGGAGGAAAGCGGCGTACTTGGAGGTGCATGAGATCGGACGAGATCAGATGTACCGGTGGCGGGCGGCGTTCACCGACGGGGACCTCGACTCCGGCAAGATCCCGCGTCAGTCTGGTCGTATGACGCACAAGGATATCTCCGAGATCGAGCGACTCAAGCGACTGCTCGCCGAGCGTGATTCCCAGATCGACGAGCTCGAAGGTGAGATCGATCGGTCCCGGAAAGTGGCTGATGCGCTGGGAAAAGCTATCGACGTCATGCACTCACATGGCGTCGAACCCGACAAGGCGGAAAGCGACTGACCGACCAGCAGCAGGCCTGGTTCGACGAGCTCGTCGCCGCCGAAGGTCGACTGTTGGCCGAGCTCACCGGCGCTGGAACGACGCAGACGGCCGCGATGGCGTTGATCGGGTTGGCCAAGTCGGCGCTGCACTACCGGCGAAATCCCAGGCCGGGCGTGGCCGAGCCGATTGCGCACCGCGATCGGCGCCAGCCCACGGCTATCACTGACCAGGAGCGGGCGTGGATTATCGACCAGCTCAATGCCCATGACGGGGTGCCGGTCGAGCAGGTCTACTACCTGAGCCTGGACCAGGGTGAGGGCAGCTTCGTCAGCCTGGCCACGTTCCACCGCATCGCCCGGGTGATCGAGCGACCCTCGTGCCGTCGGCAACGCCGGGCCGGCACCCCAGATGCGGCTCGGCGACAGGCCCCGGACCTGCGGGCCACCGGCCCGGGGCAGGTGCTGTGCTGGGACATCACGGTCCTTCCTGGGCAGTACCGGGGACAGTCGTTCGCCTTGTACGCGGCGATCGACCTGTTCAGCCGCAAGGTGGTCGGCCACACCGTGCAGCCGCGTGAGGACCACATCGTGGCCGCGAAATGGATGGGCAAAGTGCTCGATTCCCTCGGCGGACGAACCAGGGTCGTGCACTCGGACAACGGCGCGGCGATGACCTCCAACAAGATGAAAGACCTGCTGGGAAAACGGGGCGTGACCCACTCACTTTCTCGGCCCGCGGTCAGTAACGACAATCCCCACATCGAGTCCTGGTTCTCCACCGTCAAGCCACGATGCAGCCAGCTGGTGCGACGAATTCATCGAGTACTACAACAGTGCCCACCGGCATTCCGGGGTCAACGGATACACCCCTGACCAGGTCTTCTCCGGAACCTGGCGCGAAGTGCACGCACGCCGTCAAGCCAGCGCCGACCAGGCCTACAACACCACGCCCATCCGATTCCGACGACCACCAACCGTGCCCGCCCCGCCCGAGCACACCCGCCTGGCCGTCACCGCACGCAAAGCACCCACCGCGACGAGCACAGTCGAACAACTACTCGCGGCTTGAACCAAACAAAAGTTGAAAAGAGGTTGACACCAAGCGTGCTCCTGACTTTTCGTCCAGCACGTCCCGACGAGGCAAATAAGCTCGCTGATCTCGCTTCGCGGACGTTTCCTCTCGCATGCCCGGAGGACCTCCCCCGCCAGGCAATAGACGAGTTCATCCGTACGAACCTGGGAGTGGATTCTTTCCGGCGTCATCTCGCGGACCCCACTCATGTCGTCATATGTGGATCAGATCCGCGCGGTCGGGTACGCGGTTACGCGCTGCTAGTCGACGGCACGGCGGCGGACGACGACTGCGCCCACCTGATCCGGGCTCGCCCCACCGCGGGAATCAGCAAGTTCTATCTGGATGTGGAACTCCACGGCTCGGGCAACGCATCGCGACTGTTGGAGACGATCGTGCAATCGGCGACCAGCAGGGGCGCAGCGAGCCTGTGGCTGGCGACGAACGTCAACAACACCCGGGCCCGCACCTTCTACGATCGCAACGGATTCGTGCGCCGAGGCACGAGGGTGTTTCTCGTCGGCGGCCGAGCGAACGACGACGTGGTGTACGAGCGGCCGCTGTGACGCTCTATCCGGACCGAGTTGCCGCCGCTCAGCCGCCGACGTCCTCGAAGCGAGACAATGCCAGAAGCCGCGAAGTTGCTCGGAGATACTTCTTCCGGTAACCGCCGGCGATCATCTCCTCGGTAAAAATGGCGTCCAGCTTCTCGCCCGAGTTCCGCACGGGGATGCCGGCGTCGTACAGCCGGTCTGCCAGCACCACCATCCGGAGAGCGATCGACTGATCAGGAAGCGGCCTGACTCCGGAGAGGCAAACGCGATTGACCCCGTCCACAAGTCGGTTGTACTTGGATGGGTGGAGTGTGGACAGGTGCGCGCACAGAGCGTCGAAGTCATCGAGCGTGGCGCCGTCCACGGATTCCGCATTGGACCGCAGCTCGTCGTCGTTCATCGGCTCCGGTGCCGGAGGAAGGTTTCGGTGACGGTAATCGGGGCCGTCCACACGAATCGACTCGAAGATCCCTGACATCTTGCGGATCTCGCGCATGAAGTCCTTGGCGGCGAAGCGCCCCTCCCCAAGCTGCTCCGGCAGTGTGTTGGACGTCGCGGCAACACTCACGCCCGCCGTCGTCAATTCGGCGAGTAACCGCGAGACCAACATCGTGTCGCCTGGATCGTCGAGCTCGAACTCGTCGATGCAGAGGACGGAGTGACCGGAGAGCTCCTCGACGGCGCGATTGAAGCCGAGTGCACCCACCACATGCGTCAATTCGACGAACGTCCCGAATGCTTTGGGCTCGGGACAACTGTGATAAATCGACGTGAGCAGGTGCGTTTTGCCCACACCGAACCCACCGTCGAGGTAGACCCCCGCCCCCTGGACGCTCTTCGGGCGTCGGGCGAACAGGCCCTTTTTGGGAGAGCGCCGCGCGGTGACGGACTGGGCGAATTCACGGCAGATCTTGACCGCGGCAGCCTGCGACGGTTGTGCCGGGTCCGGGATATACGAATCGAAACTCACGTCATCGAACATCGACGGGGGCACCATCTGGGCGACGAGTTGATCGGCGGGTACCACCGGGGTGACGTCAACGAGGCGAGAGACCATGGACAGAGCTTATCGTGGGGGCATTCGACGTCAGAATGGAAGGAGTCCGAGGTGCACCAGACGCGGCTCACCGTGCTTGACGACAACCCGGCGGCACTCGACATCCTGTGGGATTCACTCGCGCCGGAGCCTGGCCATCAGTCCCCGAGGATCCGTTCGGTCATGATCTCCTCGATTGACGGAACCACCACTGTCGACGGCCACAGTGGAGGTCTCGGCACTCCCACGGACGGGCTCGTCTACCACGCCATGCGGGCACGAGCCGACTTCGTTGTGGTGGGCTCGGGCACGGCGCTCGCTGAGGGGTACGGTGCAGCCCGTGTATCCGACACCTGGGCTGACCGGCGCTCCGGTCCCCCGCCGGTGGTGTTGATCCTCTCCCGCTCACTGCCGGACGCGTTGCTCGATCTCTGCGTGGGGGCGGGCGACGGACTCCGGGTCGTGGCAGCGCATGACACCGCCCCGGATCGCCTGGAGGCCGCGAGTCGTCGAGGCGTGACCGTCCACGTCCTGGGCCCGGGTCCGACGGGCGCCGCAGTCCGATCGCTGGTCACTGCACTCGGCGCCGCCGAGGTGGTACTTGAGGGCGGCCCCTCGGTGCTGGGGGAGTTCCTGGAGCAGGGAGAGGTCGACGAGCTCGTCCTCTCATTCGCGCCGGAACTCTTCATCAGCGGTGATGACACCCGACTGGTGAGCGGAATGAGACCCGTCCGGATCCCGATGCGGGTCGCAGCCGCTTTCACGTGCCCGCTCGGAGGGCTCTACACCCGCTGGGTAGTCGGGGACGAGGCTCGATGAACGGACTTCGGTCCGTGGTCGCCGGGCTCGCCGTGCTTGCCTTGGCGTTGACAGGCTGCGCGCCGCTGCCCGCGAGTGGCCCGACCCTCGCTACCGGCGATGGACCGCGCAGAGAGTCCGGCAATACGGAGGACCCGTCCCGACTCGAACGCCCGGTGTGGGTGGAGCCGAAGAAGGATCTGGACTGGCGCTCCTGTGCGTCGGGATCCCCCGGCGATCTCCCGCGCGGCACCACTATCGTCTGTGCGACGCTCGGCAGGACTCCCGTTCTGCGACTCACCTCAACCGACACCCCTACTGGGGCCGCTCCCCTTGTCGTCGTCGCGGGTCCTGAGACATCTCCCGACGTATTCGCGCGACGTCTCGCGGCCGCCGGCCCCGAGCTCACCGGCGCCCGGCCGGTCGTGATCGTGGACCACAAGGGCCGGACCGGCGCAGCCAACAGTTGTCTGACGTTCCCCGCCCGGCGCACGCTCGACGGACTCGCCGACCGCGGCACCGACCCCGGCTCCCCCGGACTACGCGGCGAATTAGCCGACACGGCTCAGTCCTGCACGGACCAACTGCAGGGCGAACAATTGGACTTCGGTGCTTCCGGGTCGGCCCAAGACCTCGAGCGTCTCCGCCATGCATGGGAAGTACCAGGGCTGGCCGTCATGGGCGTGGGGACCGGCGCGCGCACCGCGTTGTCCTACGCAAGCACGAATCCGGACCGCCTGTCACTGCTGATCCTTGACTCCCCCGCTCCCTCTGATGGGGATCAGGAAACCGCCGCTCGTGCCGCCCTCGACGGATCAGACGCCGCCCTCCGACTCTGGGCGGCCTCCTGCACCCGGCCCGAGTGCGGGCCCGGTGCGGCCGACCAGAGAGTCGATGCGATCTCCCGCGCCCTCGACCGGGCACGTAATCCTGGAGCCAGGCTCCCCGCCGCTCTGCTGTCCGACGTCGTACGCTCCGCACTGGCAGACCTGTCCGGTGCGTCCGCTGCGGATGCGTCGCCCGGCGACGTGATCCTCGGGGACCTCGTCGGAGCAGATGGCGACGCGATCCCCGGCTCCGTACGTGAGCGGGCAGAACAACTGTCCACCTCCTCGTTGCCGTACGTCGCCGGGTGTTCAGACCTGTCACGCAGGGTCCCGGTCAACCGCGTGGCCGAGCTCAGCGCGGAATGGACGAGCACCCCCCCGTTCGGGGAGATCCTCGCTGCTCAATTGTCTGCCTGCTCCACCTGGCCAGTGCCTGGCCCAACTTCCATCGAACTGCCTGGAACGGCACCAGTACTACTGGCCGGCGGGATCGCCGACCCTGTGGCCGGAGCAGCTGCGGTGGAGCCCACCGCCGGTCGACTCACCGCAGCGGGCGCCTCAGATGTCCGCCGGGTGACGTGGGGAGCCCCCGGTTCCCGGGTGGTCGTCCACTCCGCCTGCGCGCGCCAAGCAGTGGTGGCCTTCCTCGACGACCCCTCCACTGCAGAGGACTCCGCCTGCCCGTCCTGACGGGCCGGGGTGCCTAACCTGAACCCGGACGTGTGGGCGGTACCCTGCGATGCGTGCCGCTGCCGACTCGAAGCACGACCTCCGTGCCACGCCTTCTGAACCACATCTTGTGGCCGCTGGCGATCATGACCGTGATCCACCGCGTCCTCATCAAGGCCGTCAACGGATCGATCACCAACGACTTCGGCACGGTGTACACCGCCACCAGACACTTTCTGGCCGGCGAACCCGTCTACGGTGAGAGCCTGCTCACGGTCCAACCTCACTATCTTTATGCGCCCAGCGGCACGTTCGTGTTGGCGCCGTTCGGGATGATCGACAACTACACGATCGCGCGATGGCTCTTCATCATCATCAATGCCACAGCGATCGTCGGTGCACTGTGGCTGCTCATGCGACTGTTTGACCTGGACGTCCGGACCTACGCCGCACCCGCAATCCTGCTCGCCGCGTTCTGCACCGAGGCGGTGACCAATACCCTGGTCTTCACCAACGTTAATGGCGTTATTTTTCTGTGCCAGGTCGCGTTCCTCCACCTGCTGCACCGGCGGCGACTCTGGTGGGCGGGCGTGGCGATGGGCGCTTCCCTGGCTATAAAACCGATGCTCGCTCCGCTGCTGGTGCTCCCACTGATTCGTAGGCAATGGCAGCCGTTCGTGGCCGCGCTGTCTATCCCCGCCGTGACCATGGGCGCTGGCTGGGCACTGACGGTGGACGCACGCCGGTACGTCGACAGCACGCTCGCCTACATGGGCGAGGTACGCGATTACTACAACAGTTCGATCGCCGGGCTCGGTCTGTACTACGGCGTCCCTGAGCCGGTCATCCTGGTGGCACGCATCCTCGTGGTGATGGCCACCCTCGCTGCCGTCTGGCTGCTCATGGACTACCGCCACAACCACGAGGTTCTGTGGCTGGCCACTACGTCCGGCGTCATTCTGGCCGGCGTCTTCCTGGTTTCCACTCTGGGCCAGATGTACTACTCGATGATGCTGATCCCGCTCATGCTCACGGTGGTGCTGGACAAGTCGCTGGTCCGGAACTGGCCAGCCTGGCTCGCCGCCTACGCCTTTTTCACCCTGGACTTCTGGGAGTCCGTGCGGTGGCCGTATTACGGCCGTCTGCTCGAGTTCGCGCACCCCACCCTGGGATGGTTGCTCATCCTCGTCACCGTGCTCGTGGTGTTGCTGTGGCGGCGAACGGACCCCCGCCGCTACGAGCGGATCGCACCGACCGCCGCGTCGGCGTAGCCTGCGGGCATGAGCGAGACAGTCAATACCAACACCTCTCAGCCGGACTTCACACTCGACGACGCCGAGTGGAGGCGCAGGCTCACGCCTGACGAGTACCGTGTTTTGCGCAAGGCAGGCACCGAGCGTCCGTTCACCGGTGAGTACAACGAGACCAAGACCGAGGGCGTTTACCGCTGCCGCGGCTGCGGGGCCGAGTTGTTCCGTAGTGACGGCAAGTTCGAGTCCGACTGCGGTTGGCCGTCCTTCTACAGCCCGCTGGCCGGTGACTCCATCATCGAGCGCGTCGACGATTCGCTGGGCATGCGGCGCGTGGAGGTGCTGTGTGCGACCTGCCACGGTCACCTGGGCCACGTCTTCGAGGGAGAGGGCTACCCCACGCCCACGGATCTGCGCTACTGCATCAACTCTCTGAGTCTGACCCTCGAGCCGAAGAAGGACTGACCGCAGCCCGCGCGGCTCGCGGGTACCGAAGAAGACGACGGAGCCCGCCGGGGGAGATTGCTCCCCGGCGGGCTCGATCATCGGCCCCAGCGACCGTCAGGGCATGCTAGACGCCAGTTTCGCGGCCGTCACCCGCGGCCCGGTGAAGAACGGGATCTCCTCGCGGACGTGGCGACGGGCCTCTGTGGCGCGCATCTCGCGCATCAGGTCCACGATGCGGTCCAGCGCGGGGGCTTCGAAGGCCAACAGCCACTCGTAATCGCCGAGCGTGAATGCCGGAACCGTGTTGGCGCGCACGTCCGGGAATTCGCGTGCGGCGCGGCCGTGGGCGGCGAGGATCTGGCGACGCTCCTCGTCAGGGAGGAGGTACCACTCGTAGGAGCGGACAAACGGGTAGACGGAGATGTAGGCGCCGGGCTCCTCGTCAGCGAGGAACGCCGGGATGTGGCTCTTGTTGAACTCCGCGGGACGGTGCAACGCCGTGTTCGACCAGAAGACAGTGCTCGCGCGACCGAGGTGGGTGCTGCGGCGGAAGTCGTTGTAGAACCCCTGCAGGTCTTCGATGTGCTCTGCGTGGGTCCAGATCATGAAGTCGGCCTCGGCGCGGAGTCCGGAGACGTCGTACAGTCCGCGGACCACCACGTCGGTGTCCTCGTAACGGGCAAGGAATTTCTCGAGATCGGTGCCGACGGCCGTGCGGTCCTCCCCCAGTTGCCCGGGGGTCACGCTGAAAGCCGAAAACATCAGGTAGCGCAGAGTCGAGTTGAGCTTGGAGTAGTCAAGGCGTGCCATGTCTCAATCCTGCCACTTCTCAGCCAGACGCCGGGCCGCGGCCCGGGCGGAGCCGATACACGCCGGTACGCCCACCCCCTCGGTAGCCCCGCCCACGAGTTCGATACCGGGCAGCGTGTCGGCCAGTGCGGCGCGGACCGCCGCGATCCTGACGTCGTGACCGGGACCGATCTCGGCGAGGGCGTGGTCCCAACGCCGTACCCGCGAGTGCAGGATCGCTGGGCGCGCCCCACAAAGGTCTGCCACCGCCGATTCAGCCATCCGGGCCAGGGCGGGGTCGTCCGCGGTGAGGATCTCGTCGTCGTCGAGCCGCCCGAACGACACACGCACCAGATGGCCGGGGCGATCGTCGAGGTGGGGCCATTTGCGACTGGTGAAGGTGATCGCCTTGTACGGAACCGGCTCGTCTGTGGCCACGAGTACCCCGGATTGTTCAGGGAAATCGACGGACCTCTCCACTTCCAGCGCGACCACGGCCGACGATGCGGTACGAACCTCCGTCAGAACCCGCACCGCAGCATCGGCGACTCCGGTGGAGGACAGAAGGGGGACGGCGTGGGGAACAGGGACGGCCACGACGACGAGGTCGGCCTCCTCCAGCCACTCCCCGCGTTCACCACGGACCCCAAGAACGTATCCGCGACCGTCAGTCCGGATGGAGGTGCAGGTGGCGTGCGTGCGGATCAACGCGCCGGAAGCGATCGCGAGCGCATCAACCAGTCGGCGGTAGCCGCCGTCGAGGGTCGCGAACACCGGACCCGGCACGGTGCGTCCGACGAGTTCACCGGCAGCGGTGGTAAGGCTGGGTGCCCCGCGGTCCAGGGCCTCGGCCAGTCCCGGGACGACTTGCCGTAGGCCGAGACCACTGCTGGGGGCGGCGTACACCCCGCCGAGCATGGGGTCGAGGAGCCGTGTCACCACGGCGGGGCCGAACCGCTCGCCCACGAGGGTTCCCAGTGAGATGTCGCCGCCCGGCTCCCAGTTCAGCGGGAGGTCCACCTCGCGGGCCGCAATCTCGGTCTCGTCGGCACTGAGCACATCGGACAGCGTTGACACGTCGGAGGGAAGTCCCATGAGGGTACGGGCGGGCATCGGGACCAGTTGGCCACGGGTGAGCAGGGCCGGCTTCAGCGAGCCAGGATGGCGCAGCGCGCTCGTCAGTCCCAACTCGGACACGAGTTCTGAAGCCTCGGGACGACGAGCGATGAATGCCTCGGCCCCGAGCTCCATCGGGCCGGAGGGGAAATCAGTGGTGTGCAATGCGCCACCGGGCCTCGCACCGGCCTCGAGGATCGTGATCCGGACGTCCGGGAGGTCACGAGAGAGCTGGTAGGCGGAGGTCAGTCCACTGAGCCCTCCGCCGACCACCACGACATGTGGCGCCACGGTTACTTCCCGGTCAGCTCGTGAACCAGGTCCACGACATGGGTGACGGCGCCGGCGTCGGTGGTCGGCAGAACGCCGTGGCCGAGGTTGAACACGTGCCCGCGGGCACCGTTCGTACGAGCCCGTGCGCCCTCTTCGACAATGCGTTTGACCTCCCCGTCCAGCGCCGATCGCTCAGCGAAGAGCATCGCCGGGTCGAGGTTGCCCTGAAGAACCTTGCCCGGCACGCGGGTGGCGGCGTCGTCGAGCGGGATCCGCCAATCCACGCCCACGACCTCGGAACCGGCTTCCGACATCGCACCCAGGAGCTCGCCCGTTCCCACTCCGAAGTGCGTACTCGGGACCGAGGACACCAGGTCATCGGAAAGGATCTGTGTGGAGTGCGGCAGAACCAGCGAACGGTAGTCGCGCTGGGTCAACGCACCGGCCCACGAGTCGAAGAGCTGGACGGCATCCACGCCAGCACCGATCTGGGCGCGCAGGAACACCGTTGTGAGATCGGCGAGCTTGCTCATCAACGAGTTCCACAGGTCGGGCTGGGAGTACATGAGCGACTTGGTGTGCTCATGGTTCCGGCTCGGGCCGCCCTCGATCAGGTAGGACGCCAGGGTGAAGGGGGCACCGGCGAAGCCGATGAGTGCGATCGCCGGATCTAGCTCGCGAATGATCAGACGGACGGCCTCCTCGATCGCCACCAACTTGTCGGGGGTGAGCTCGGGAAATCGCGCCACGGCGGCGGCGTCACGAATCGGCTCGGCGACGACCGGGCCAACACCGGGAACGATGTCGATGTCCACGCCCGCTGCAGCAAGCGGGATCACGATGTCGGAGAAGAAGATCGCCGCGTCGACCCCGTGGCGTCGCACGGGCTGAAGGGTTATCTCGCAGGTCATCTCGGGATTGAAGCACGCTTCGAGCATCGTGGACTCGCCACGGACCTTCTTGTATTCGGGCAGCGACCGTCCGGCCTGCCGCATGAACCACACCGGGGTGTGCGAGCCGCCGGCACCGGTTACTTCGTCGAGGTACGGCCCTGTTCCCGAACGGCGGCCGGTAGGTTCGCCTGCAGCCCTGGCAGAGTCGTCGGGGAGGGAAGTCGAGGTCACATCGGAGTTAGCCACGACCCCATGGTCCCACGACCGGGCTCCCGGGGCCTGTCAGCCCACCCGGCCGTGTGACGGCGCGCCTTCTGCTCCCGCCGGAACACGGTGGCTAGCGTGGCGACCCGTGAGCACATCGGTCAATGACGGCGAGCCCGAGATCTTCCGGGAAGCGGTCGAGTCTCTATCGCGACTCGAGGTCCGCCCCGAGATCTCGGTGGGCCCCATCCGCCCACCACAGCGTCTCGCGCCATTCAGTCACGCTCTCGGCGTGGAGATCATCCCACCGTCCGGGGATAACGTTCCCGAGTTTTCCGACGGCGATGCCTTCGGTCGGCTCATCCTCCTCCACGACCCGACTGGGGACGACGCGTGGAACGGGACCCTCCGGCTAGTCGCTTACATCCAGGCGGACATGGAAGCCTCGCTTGCCGGAGACCCACTCCTGCCCCAGGTGGCGTGGAGTTGGCTGACCGAGAACCTTGATGAGGAGGCGGGCCCCTATACCGCTCTCGGCGGCACCGTCACGAGCACAGCCTCCGTCCGCTACGGCGACATTTCGGGCCCGCCACAGGCGCATCAGCTCGAACTGCGCGCCTCCTGGACCGCGCTCGAATCGGACCTCACCGGTCATGCCGCCGCGTTCTGCACCACCCTCGCCCTGGCCGCAGGCCTGCCGCCCGTCGGCGTGACCTCCCTCCATCGTCGGGCGTGAGCGTCCGCCGCCGCGGTGACACTCCGCCCGGGACTCCGCCCCCTCCGGCGGAGTACGAGTTCGTGGACGACCAACCCGGCATCGAGGCCGTCGCCTCGACTCTCGACTCGTCCTCCGGCCCCGTCGCAGTGGATGTCGAGCGCGCCTCCGGGATCCGCTATTCGGAGCGGGCGTTCCTTCTACAGTTACGTGCGGACTCCGGCCCGGCGCTGCTAGTGGACCCCGAGACCCCGGGTCAGACGGTGGGGCCCCTAGCCACACTTCTTTCGCAGCGACCTCTCCTGCTGCACGCCGCGAGTCAGGACCTCCCATCCCTTCGTGAACTCGGAGTCGTCCCCACTTCGCTGGTCGACACCGAGCTGGCGGGACGGTTCCTGGGCAGCGAACGCGTCAACCTCGGTGCGATGATCTCCGAGCACCTAGGCATCGCTCTCGCCAAGGCCCATTCGGCGGCCGACTGGTCCCGCCGTCCCCTGCCGGGCTCCTGGCTCGACTACGCCGCCTACGACGTCCTGTTCCTCCACGAACTCGCTGGCGTCGTGGTCCCCCGTCTGGACGACCTCGGCCGTCGAGAGTGGTTCGAGGCCGAGTGTCGACATCTCGTCGAGGCCGGCCCCGCGCCGGCCGCAGTGGAACCCTGGCGGCGGTTGTCCCAGTTGTCGTCACTTCGCGATACCCGCCAGATGGCCCGGGCCAGAGAACTTTGGATGGCGCGAGACCGCGTTGCCGCCGAAAGCGACATCGCCCCCAAACGACTCCTGAGCGACTCCGCCATCATCGAGGCGGCACGCGTCGCCCCCACCTCCCGGTCCGGTTTACTGGCGATCGACGGGTTCGACGGCCCACAACGCCGTCGACTGGCCCCCGAATGGTTAGCAGCCCTCGAGTGGGCAGAGGGCCTGGGTCGCGCGGATCTACCGTCCCGCTCCGGGCCGAAGGGTGAACACCCTCCTCATGCGTCGTGGAAGCGACACGAGCCACAGGCAGCAATCCTGTTGGAGGCCGCACGCGAGGCTATCGGCGCTCTCGCCGACGACCTGGAACTGGAGCACGGGCTTTTGCTCAAACCCTCAACCCTGAGACTGTGGGTCTGGCGTGCCGCCACGAATCGTCCTACCGACGACGCCGAACTGTTGGACGAGGTCCTGCGGGCCGAGCAAGCGCGGCAGTGGCAGATCGACCTCACCGGTCCTGTACTACTGGATACGGTCCGCGAGTTCCGCGCCGCGGACTGAGCACTCTGCACGCATCGCAGTCGTCAGTCGGTCTGCTTCTTGGTGAGACGCCCGCGTATACTCTCGGCGATGCCGCCGGGGGTGAGCCCTGCGTCGGCGAGAATCTCGCCGCGTGAGGCGTGGTCAAGGAACTCCTGCGGTATGCCGAGCGAGAGACGGTCGCATCTGATGCCCGCGGTCTCGAGGCGGGCGGACAGCGCCGAACCGACTCCGCCATGGAGTCCGTTATCCTCGACGCTGACCACGAGATCGCGCCCCCTCGAAGCCTCGACGATGGACGCCGGAACCGGGTAGACCCATCGCGGATCAACCACATCCACGCTCAGTCCGTCGGATTCGAGGATGCGGGCCGCCTCTACGGCAGGTACGACCATCGAGCCGATAGCCATGACAAGGACGTCTGCGCGGCCGGTGCCATGGACCCGGTCGACCCCGTCGTCGGACGTGTCGAGGGCGGGAACCGGGTCGCCCACGGACCCCTTGGGGAACCGGATGACCGTCGGTCCGTCCGTGACCTCCACTGCCTCGCGGAGCTCCTGGCGCAGCGTCAGTGAGTCACGCGGTGCAGCTACCCGCACGCCGGGGACGATGCCGGTTAAGGATAGGTCCCACATGCCGTTGTGACTTGCACCGTCCGGCCCCGTGACGCCCGAGCGATCCAGGACGAGCGTGACCGGCTGACGGAGCAGCGCCACGTCCATCAGTAGCTGGTCGAAGGCACGGTTGAGGAAGGTCGAGTAGATGGCCACGACGGGATAAAGACCGCCAAGAGCCAGCCCCGCCGCCGAGGCCATGGCGTGCTGTTCGGCGATGCCGACGTCGTACATCCTGTCCGGGAACCTCTCCCCGAAGGCCGTGAGGCCGGTGGGGCCGGCCATCGCCGCGGTGATAGCCACCACGTCGTCGCGCTCCGTCCCGATCTCACAGAGCTCGTGGGAGAAGACGGTGGTCCAGTCCTCAGCTGATGAGGACGACAGCGGCTTGCCCGTGTCAGGGTCGATGACGCCGGTCGCGTGCATCTGGTCGGCGACGTTGTTCTCCGCGTGGACGTAGCCCATGCCCTTGCGGGTCACGACGTGGACCATCACGGGCCCGCCGAACTCCTTGGCCAGGCGCAGTGCGCTCTCTGTGGCCGCGAGGTTGTGCCCGTCGACGGGGCCCATGTACTTGATCCCGAGGTCGGCGAACAGCTCCTGGGGGGAGACCACGTCCTTGAGACCGGCCTTGATGCCGTGGAGGACCGAGTAGACGGTTTTGCCGATCAGGTCTTTCCGTGCGCCGAGGGTCCGCTTGGTGCGGTCCATTGCCTTCTCGTATGCCGGCTGCAAGCGCAGCGCTCCCAGCCGTTCGGCGATCCCGCCGATTGTCGGCGAGTACGAGCGGCCGTTGTCGTTGACCACTATCACCATCGGTCGATCCTTGCCGGCTGCGATGTTGTTGAGCGCCTCCCAGGCCATCCCGCCGGTCATCGCACCGTCACCGATCACCGCCACCACCGTTCGGTCGGTCTCACCACGCAAGGAGTAGGCCTTAGCCAGTCCGTCTGCGTACGACAGGGACGCCGTGGCGTGGGATGACTCGACGATGTCGTGTTCGCTCTCCGCGCGACACGGATAGCCGGATAGTCCGTCGCGGGTGCGGAGCCCGTCGAACTCGTCGCGACGCCCGGTCAGCATCTTGTGGACGTAGGACTGGTGTCCGGTGTCGAAGATGATCGGGTCGCGCGGCGAGTTGAACACCCGGTGCAGGGCCACGGACAGTTCGACTACCCCGAGGTTGGGCCCGAGATGTCCGCCCGTGGCCGAGACCTTCCGAATGAGAAATTCACGGATCTCGCCGCACAGCTGGCCCAATTGCTCGGCGCTCAGCGCGCGGAGGTCTGCGGGGCCGTTCACCTGATCGAGCACGCTCATTGCTGTCGACTGCACCTTCCCTGACCAACACCCCACTGGGTCGAAACGACAGTCTACGGTCTCCTGTCCCGAGGACTCGCCCGTGGGCCGTGGTCGCGACGGGCCCCACGGTAGTCGTCAGATCCCACCGGGTGCGTCGAGCACCGCGATCCCCTCGATGTGATGGGTCCCGGGGAAGGACGCCACGCCGCTGAGGGAGGCCAGGGACCAGCCGCGGGAAACCAGGACGCCGACATCCCGGGCGAGGCTCGCGGGATCGCACCCCACGTGCACGATCCGTGTGCCGACCCTCGAGGAGAGGTGCTCCATGACCGCGATCCCCGCACCACCGCGCGGTGGGTCCAGAATCACGATGTCCGGATCGGCGGAACCGCCGTCCGTGTCCGCGGGCGTCTCGAGAAACGACTCCACTCTCGACCGCACCGACCGAATGCCGGTCTCCTCGCTCAGCGCGGTGGTCACAGCGCGGAGCGACGACGACGCCGACTCGACGATCGTGACGCGAGCGGAGGGCAACACGTCGAGCACGGCGGCGGAGAACAACCCCGCTCCGCCGTACAAGTCCCACACCACCGGATCCGTGGCGGGACCCGGAGCTGCCGCCACAGCAGCACGTACCAGGTCGGCGTAATGGCCAGCGGCGGAGCGGTGCGCCTGCCAGAACGCCTCGACCGGCAATCGCCACTCGTAGCCAGCTACCCGGCGCAGGACGACGTGCTCCCCCGTCACTGTCTGCCAGTTACCGGCGCGGGCGTGTCTGGCTCGCGCTCGGGTGGCGGCGGACGCTCGAGACCGTCGACCGCGACCGCCCGGACCCCTGGAGTCGGCCGCGCGGTGTGCGACATGGATCCCGCCGTCGTCCCCGATCACACCCAGCACCTCACGCCCCGGACCGACATCGGCGTCCAGGACCGCGCGCAGTATGCGGGAATCGGGTTGGACACAGGGTTCGGTGACCAGGTCCCGGGACCGTGCGCGGCGCACGCCCGGCGTCCCTTCGTTATCGGTGACCCACCTGGCGACCGTTCGCCAACCGGTGGTCGCGTCATCGCCCGCGGGCGACTCCACGGGCACCACACCGCCCGCGTCATCGATCCCTCCGATGCGGGCCGCCTGCTCGGCGATGATCCGCCCGGCGTAACCGCGGGCGGCCTCAGGGGCGATATGGCTCCAGTCGCAGCAGCCTGCGCCGGCGGCCGCCGCGGGGCATCTCGGCTCCACCCGGTGTGGTGACGGTTCGATCACCGCGCTGACCGTCCCGCGGCAGAATGCGCGACCCGGGTCGTCGTCCACCACAACGTCCACCAGTTCGCCGGTGATGGCGCCGCGGCAGAACACCACGCGCCCCTCGTGCCGCGCCACGAACTCCCCGCCCTGCGCTGGGCCCTCCACACGCACGCGCAGCACTCGGCCCGTCCAGTCGGTCGTCCGTTCCTGTGTCATCTGGTTCCCGGCCCTCTCCAGCGTCCGACGATCGGTTCGTCCCTCGCCTGCTCCGCCCGCCCGTCCGAGGACGACAGTTGCCACGGCACGCTGGTCACCATGACGCCCCTCTCGTAGAGGAGTCGGGTCTTGAGACGCCGTGCGCTCTGATTGTGTAGCAACTGCTCCCACCACCGGCCCACCACGTATTCGGGGATGTAGACGATCACCACGTCCCGCGGTGCCTGCTCCCGGAGCCGCGTCACGTAGTCGATGACCGGGCGGTTGATCTCACGGTACGGGGACTCGACCACCTTGAGCGGGACCGAGATGCGCCGTTCCTCCCACTCGCGTACCAACGCCCGTGTCTCGGTGGTCTCGATATTCACCGTCAAGGCCTCGATGGAGTCGGGTCGGGTGGCTCTGGCGTACGCCAGCGCACGCAGCGTGGGCAGGTGCAGCTTGGACACCAGCACCACGCAGTGCGTCCGGCTGGGCAACACCACCTCCCACGACGACTCCTCGAGTTCCCTGGCAACCGAGTCGTAGTGCCGATGGATGAGTTTCATCACCACGAACACCGTCACCATGGCCAGGACCGCGATGTACGCGCCGGGGAGGAACTTGGTAGCCATGACGATCACGAGCACGCTTGCTGTGAGGACCAGCCCCACCGCGTTCAGCGCCCGCGCCCGCTTCACTCCGGCCCGGACCGCGGGGACCTCCTCATGGCCGAGCCGTCGGGTCCAGTGGCGGACCATCCCGAGTTGACCCAGCGTGAAAGCGACGAACACGCCGACGATGTACAGCTGGATCAGCATCGTCACCTCGGCATCGAACGCTACGACGAGCGCGATCGCCGCCACCGCCAGCAGCAGAATCCCGTTGGAAAACGCGAGCCTGTCCCCCCGCGTGGCGAGCTGCCTGGGCAGGTACTTGTCGCGCGCCAGGACCGAGGCGAGCATCGGGAAACCGTTGAATGCGGTATTAGCAGCGAGCATGAGGATCAGCGCCGTCACACCCATCACCACGTAGAACATCGGTGACAGATTCGCGAAGACGGGCTCGGCGAGCTGCGCGATCATAGTTTTCTGTCGATACCCCTCCGGTGCCCCGATCAATTGGGTGGCCGGGTCCTCGGCGATCTGCAATCCGAGTTTTACGGACAGGGCGATCAGTCCCATGAGAAATGTCACGGCCAGGACGCCGAGCATCGTGAGCGTGGTGGCCGCGTTGCGGACGCGCGGTTTGCGGAAGGCCGGGACACCGTTGTGGATCGCCTCGACGCCCGTGAGCGCGGCGCTGCCGGCGGCGAACGACTTGGCCACGACAAACAACAACGCCAGGCCCGTCACAGCGGCGCCGTCTGGGGTGACCAGGTCGAAGTCCGCCGACTCCGCCACGAGATCGCGGCCCAGCACGTCCACCTGGAACAGCCCCCAGACGATCAGCGCGGTCAAGGCCGCCATGAACGCGTAAACGGGGATCGTCGACATGGTGCCGGTCTCGCGGATCCCACGCACGTTGAGGGCGGCCAGCACGATGATCGCGAGGACCGCGAACACCACCTCGTATGACTGCACCCACGGGATCGCCGAGCTGACGTTCGCCGCCGCGGCGGAGACCGACACCGCGACCGTCAGGACGTAGTCGATGAGCAGGGCGGCCCCCACCCCCAGCCCGGCATTCGGGCCCAGGTTCACGGTGGCGACCTCATAGTCACCGCCGCCGGACGGGTACGCGCGGACATTCTGGCGGTAGCAGGCGACGACGACGAGCATGACGATCGATACCGCCAGCCCCACCCACGGGGTGAACGCGAGCGCTGACATCCCGGCCAGCGAGAGGACGAGAAAGATCTCCTGCGGGGCATAGGCCACCGAGGACAGGGCATCTGAGGCGAACACCGGGAGCGCCACGCGCTTGCGTAGAGCCGTGGTTCCGATGGTGTCGCTGCGGAAGGGACGGCCTACGAGCAGGCGTTTGGCTCCGACGGAGACCTTGGAGATCCTGGACACCGACACATCGTAGAGCCCCGCGCGCCGCGTCGGACAGCACCGGGGAACGTGAGTACCGTGAATGGACGGGTCCACGTGGTGTGGACCGTGAGGAGTTGGACTCGCGATGAGGGTCGTCATCTTGGGCTGCGGGCGCGTCGGCGCCGCGCTTGCCACCGAACTGGACGCCTCCCGGCATGACGTGGTGGTGATCGATCGCGATGCGTCGGCCTTCGACCGGCTCCCGGAGGGGTTCAGTGGTCGGACAGTGGCCGGTCTGGGGTTCGACCGCGAGGTTCTCGACCTCGCAGGTCTCGACGGCGCGGACGCGTTCGCTGCGGTGTCCTCGGGAGACAACTCCAACATCATCGCCGCCCGGGTGGCCCGCGAGACCTATGGTGTGGAGCGCGTGATCGCCCGCATCTACGACGCTGGTCGCGCCGCGGTCTACGAACGGCTGGGGATCCCGACCGTGGCCACGGTCCCATGGGCCACCGGCCGATTAGTCCGCTATATCGCCGCTGGCTCGAGCCCGGTGGTGTGGCGTGAACCGACCGGCTCTGTATGCGTGGTAGTCGTGGAAACCCCCACGGTGTGGGTGGGTTCCCGGGTCGACGCGCTCGCCGACTCCGTCGCCGGGCGGGCCACCGCGCTCACGCGGTTCGGCCAGTGCCGGATTCCCGCCAAGGACACCATCGTCCAGGCGGATGACGTCCTCCACCTCGCCGTCCCCTCGTCTGTCGTGGACGATCTCGACGACATACTGGAACGAGGTCCCCACGATGCCTGAGAATCCGGTTCCGGACTACGCCGACGGCACCGGACTCCTCAACTCCGACCCGGCGCCCACCGCACGCGCCTCGACCATGCGGGTCGTCGTGGCCGGCGCCGGTGTCGTGGGACGGTCGATCGCCAGAGAGTTGCTGGCAGGCTCCCACCACGTGACCCTGGTCGACAAGCGATCGTCCGTGTTCGTGGCCGACCCGGTAGACGACGCCGAGCAACGGGTCGGGGACGCGTGCGAGCTCAGCTTCCTCGAACAACTGCACGTCGAAGACGCCGATGTTGTGGTGGCCGCCACCGGAGACGACAAGGTCAACCTGGTGGTGAGCCTGCTCGCCAAGACCGAGTTCGCCGTGGGCCGTGTCGTGGCCCGCGTCAACGACCCCCGCAACGACTGGCTCTTCGATGAACGCTGGGGCGTGGACGTGGCGGTGTCCACCCCCCGCCTGATCGTCTCCGTGGTCGAGGAGGCGGTGTCAGTGGGCGACGTGGTCCGGCTGATGACGCTCCGACGCGGTGGCGCCAACCTGGTCAGCGTGACGCTGCCGGACCAGACGCCGCTCGCCGGCCGCTCCGTGGCCCGCGTCCGCTTCCCCCGGGACGCCGCCCTGGTCGCGATCCTGCGCGGGGGCCGCGTGATCGTGCCCGAACCCGACGTGCCCTTCGAACCCGGTGACGAACTATTGGTGGTGGCCCCCGAAGAGGTCGAGGCAGAACTCAGTGACGCGATCCTGGGTGGTTGACCGTCACGGCGATCTCCCTGCCATAGCTCCAGCCGGGCGCCAGCGGCAGGTCATCCCCGCTCCAGAACCGGCCGGGGTCGTACCAGCTCACGTCCCCGGCTGGCAGCAGGATCCCCATTTCCTCGAGCGTGAGCCCGACAACCTCCGCGCAGTACGCTGCCTCCATGCGTAGTGCCGCGCCCGGGCGATTACGCCCACCGAGCCCGAGGCGGGCCCGGATGCCCGTGCCGCGTGCTTCGTCGTCGTCATCCCGTCCCGGTAGGGACCCTCGGCCGCTGGTCGTGAGATCCGAACGTCGGCCCCGCGATGCCAGTCGTCCGCGAGCCCACCGCGCGGTCAGACGCCCCGCCGAGGGGAATGACACCCCGTCGAGCCGGGCGATCGAGGTCAGCAATGCATCCTCCTCCGCTCGGCCGACCTCGGGCTCGATCTGCCGGAACCACGCCCGCTGACCGTACGGCCCGGTCCACTGACGCACCGCTGCCTCGAGGTCGTGCAGTTGGACCCCGCGTTGGCGCCTGCCGGTCCATACGTCGGTCAATCCCCGTCCCATCTCCGCGTGCCACATCAACGGCGGCATGTCACCCAGGACCACGGCTACCCCCACGTGGTTCACGGGGGAATTGGTCAACGTCTGGATGAGCCGGTCGGCCGGTGCACGGCCACGGAACACCCACAGGTCGCCGGTGCGGGTGCGGTGGGCCGCGGCGGCCAGAGGAACGGTGTCGACGGTCATGACGCGATCCTGCCAGTCCGAACACGGACACGGCCTACGCTTGGTTCCATGGCTCCCAGAGGACGGCAGTGGCTCAAGGTGGTCGGCGCGGCCGGGGTGGTAGGCGTGGCAGCCTCCGGCATCCTCGTCGCCCGCACCGAACGTCGACGCCGTACCTACCAACCTGAAGAGATCCGCGAGCAGTTGCACGAGCGCTACGCGCGCATCCAATCCCACCGGGACAGCGGCGTCACCTGACATCGCGCCGGGAGCCGATATCCTGGGGGCATCATGTCGTCGTCCTCTTCTCCAGCCCCCGAACTCCGCAGGGCACGCCACGAACTGCTCGTCCGACTCGACGACGTCGGCTCCCTCGATGCGCACCGATTGCGCCCGCGCATCCGCCGCGCCCGCGCAGACCAACTCGGCGACCTGGGCACCCGGGTCAACGATGCCGCCGCGCGACTGCAACGTCGTGCCGAATTGATCCCAGTCCCCGAGTACCCGCCGCAACTTCCGGTCAGCGAACGCAAAGACGAGATCGCCGCGGCGATCCGGGATAACCAGGTGGTGGTGATCGCCGGCGAGACCGGCTCCGGAAAAACCACCCAGATCCCCAAGATCTGCCTCGAACTGGGACGCGGCGTCCGCGGCATGATCGGGCACACCCAGCCCCGGCGCCTCGCCGCCCGGTCCGTCTCCGAACGCATCGCTCACGAACTGGGCGTCGAGATCGGCGGGGTGGTGGGCTCCGCCGTCCGTTTCGACGACCGCACAGGGCCGGACACCGCGGTCAAGCTGATGACCGACGGCATCCTGCTGGCCGAGATCCGACGCGACAGGCTACTTCGCGCCTACGACACCATCATCATCGACGAGGCACACGAGCGCAGTCTCAACATCGACTTCCTGTTGGGATACCTCCGACAGATCCTGCCGCGCCGGCCCGACCTGAAGATCATCATCACTTCCGCCACCATCGACCCGGAACGGTTCGCCCGCCACTTCGCCGGGCCGGACGGTCGTCCCGCCCCCGTCATCGAGGTGTCCGGGCGCACGTTTCCCGTCGAGGTCCGCTACCGGCCCCTACAGGTGCAGCACGGCGACCGTGTCGTAGACCTGGACCCTATGGATGGTCTCGCCGACGCCGTGGCCGAACTCCTCCGTGAAGACGACGGTGACGTTCTGGTGTTCCTGTCAGGCGAGCGTGAGATCCGCGACGCGGAAGAAGTTCTGCGCGGCCGCAAGTTCAAGAACACTGAGATCTTCCCCCTGTTCGCACGACTGACGGCCGCTGAACAGAATCGGGCGTTCCGGGCTCACTCCACCCGACGCGTGGTCCTGTCCACGAACATCGCCGAGACGTCCGTGACCGTCCCCGGAATCCGTTACGTAGTGGACATGGGGCTGGCCCGCATCTCGCGCTACTCCACCCGCACCAAGGTTCAACGCCTACCTATAGAACCGGTGTCGCAGGCCTCCGCCGCCCAGCGCGCAGGACGCTGCGGTCGCGTCGCCGACGGCATCTGTATACGCCTGTACTCGGAGGAGGACTTCGACTCACGGCCCGAGTTCACGGACCCTGAGATCCTCCGCACCAACCTGGCGTCCGTGATCCTGTCGATGGCTGACCTCGACCTGGGGCCCGTGGACGATTTTCCGTTCGTTGAACCCCCCGATCGGAAGTCCGTCCGTGACGGGACGATGTTGCTCACCGAACTGGGAGCGGTGACGGTCGACGACGATGAGCGCCCTCGCTTGACCACGGTGGGCCGAGACATGGCCTCACTCCCCCTCGATCCCCGACTCGCCCGAATGGTCGTCGAGGGTCATCGCAACGGGTCGCTGGGAGACGTCCTGGTCCTGGTGGCGGCGTTGACCGTGCAAGATGTCCGGGAAAGGCCCGCCGAGGAACGCGACAAGGCTGATCAGTTGCATCGCCGGTTCACTGACAAGAGCTCAGATTTCCTCGGATACCTGAATCTCTGGCGGTACATCACCGAACAGCGCCGCGAACTGTCCGGCAGCGCGTTCCGGAAGATGTGCAAGGCCGAGTATCTGCACTGGCTACGGATCCGTGAATGGCAGGACCTCACGTCCCAACTGAAGGGGATGTGTCGAGACAGGGGTTGGCATCCCGCCTCGGGGCACGCTGCGGAGGACGACCTGCACAAGGCTGTGCTCACCGGTCTACTGACCAATGTGGGTGCGCGCGACGGAGATACGCGCGAGTTCCGCGGCACGCGGGGCATTCGATTCCAGGTGTTCCCCGGCTCGGACCTGGCCAAAAAACCGCCCTCCTGGGTGATGGCCTCGGAACTGGTGGAGACTTCGCGGCTGTGGGCCCGCGACGTAGCCCGTATCGACCCCGCGTGGATCGAACAGATCGGGGGGCACCTGGTCCGCTACCAGTACTCCGAACCTCACTGGTCCGACGCGCAGGGCGCCGCGATGGCCTACGAAAAGGTCCTGCTGCTCGGACTGACCGTCGTGGAGGCCCGCCGAATCCTGCTGTCCAAGGTCGATGCACCACTCGCCCGGGAGTTCCTCGTCCGCAACGGGATCGTTGAGCAGCGAGCGAATACGCGCGTCCCCGTCATCGTCGAGAACGCCAAAGCCGTCCAGAGTGCTCGTGAGTTGGAAACGCGGAGCCGCCGCCGCGACCTGGTGATCGATGACGACGCTCTGGTCGAGTTCTACCTGGCTCGCCTTCCCGAGAACATCACCTCGGTGCGGCATCTCGAGTCCTGGTGGAAGAAGCGCGGACACAAGCAGCCAGACGCACTACGTCTGCAGCCTGAGGACATCCGGACCGCGGAATCCGCCCCGGACGCAGGCGATTTCCCACCGTTCTGGCTCCAGGGCGACCGCCGTTTCGAGTTGGTGTACGCATTCGATCCCGGGGTCGCCGCCGACGGCATCACCGTCCGGATCCCACTGCCGCAGCTTTCGTCCGTCGCGTCTGCAGGTTTCGAGTGGTTGGTGCCGGGCCTGCGGGAGGAGCTCTATACGGAGATGCTCCGAACCCTGCCCAAGTACCTGCGGCGCCTCTGCTCGCCACCCGCGGAATTCGCTGCGTTGCTGGCAGAAGACCTCAAACCACGATCCGCCCCGCTGCCGGTGGCACTGGCGAAGGCTTTGTCAAGACGTATCGGTACGACCGTGGACGCCCGGGAATTCGACATGAACCAGCTGCCCGTGCATCTTCGGGTGCGTTTCGAGATCGTCGAGGGTGACGAGGTGGTCGCCTCCGGAACCGACCTGGCAGCTCTACGCACGAAATTAATGGACAAGGTGCGTTCAACTCTCAATGCGCGCCTGGTCCCCGATGACGGCCCCTACGCAGAGTGGACCGCCGAGTCCATCGGTGACCTGCCACCGTCCATCACCGGATCAGTAGACGGCGTGGAGGTCACCGTCTATCCGGCGCTTGTCGTACGGGACGACGGGATTCACGTTATCGCGTGTGCCACCGAGGATGAGCAGCGCGCGACCCAGGCCACCGCGGTGCTCAAGATGGTCTCGTCGGGATTGGTTTCTTCAGGTTCGATACTGAAAGGCCGTTCTGTGGAGCAAAGACTCGCGCTGACGCAATATCCGCATGGGGGCGCGGAGGCGTTGGTCTCTGACGCGGCGTTGGCGGCAAGCGGGCGCATCATCGCTCGCCGCAAGGGTGTGCCGGTGTTGTCCGTAGGCGAGTATCAGGAGCTGCGTGAAACGGCCGCCTCCGCGGTGCCGGGCGCTGTGGCGGCGACTATCTCGTCAGCGCTTCCGGCGCTGGTGGTCGCGCAGCGTGTCGCACGCCAACTCTCTGAGGCCCGACCGGATGTTTCGGATGCTGTAGCGCCGTCGCTCGAGTTCCTGGTGGGCAAGGGCTTCCTCGCGCGGCACCCCGCGGATGTCCTACCCCACCTCGAGCGACACGTACGGGGAGTGGGGTTGAGGCTGGATATGGCTGAAAAGTCCCCGGTACGTCACGATGACCTCACGACACGACTGGCTCGATCCGAGCAATCCGTCGAAGAGGCAGTGGTCTTGTTGCGGCGGCGTCCGGGGGGTGCGCGCGCGGTGCGGGAGCTGCGATGGCTCTTGGCGGAGTATCGGGTGGGGTTGTTTGCCCAATCGCTGGGGACCGCCCGTCCGGTGTCAGCTGAGCGGATCGACAAAGCCGTCACCACGGCACTGGCTCCCCGTCGCTCACGCTGACCGGCCGGGGCCGCTACCGGAGGGCGCGGCGCTCGCGCAGACTGATGATCTCTCGCTCGAAGTCATCTGCCGAACTGAATTGCTTATACACGGACGCGAAGCGTAGGTAGGCCACTTCGTCCAGGTCCTGCAAAGGCCCCAGGATCGCGAGCCCGATCTCATGCGCGGGTACCTCCGAGACACCGCCAGCGCGGACCGCGTCTTCGACCTGCTGTGCGAGACGACGGAGGGCATCTTCGTCTACAGATCGTCCCTGACATGCCCGACGAACCCCGCGGACGACTTTGTCGCGGCTGAACGCCTCGGTGACGCCGTTTCGTTTCAGAACGGTCAGCAGTGGTGTTTCGAGTGTCGTGAATCGGTGGCCACACTCCGGGCACTCCCGCCGACGCCTAATCGCCTGGCCCTCGTCGACTGACCGTGAGTCGATCACCCGGGAGTCCTCGTGGTGGCATGTCGGGCAGTACATCGCCGCTGCGCCCTTCGTCGACCGGACCGTCCGCCTCCCCGAGTCGGTACCGAAGGGGTGCGGGGACGACACCACGCCGTCCCCGTCATATTCTAGGAGTAGCGACGCCAGGTCACGCGTAGGCGGGGCCACCGAGGAGCGCTAGCACCAGGAGCAAGATGACACCGAACGCGATTCCGCAGGCCAACAGCACCCAGGTCGGCACGTCATCGACAACTCCCGACTCGCTCGGTGCCTCCACGCTGCAAGCGCGAACATTGTCCGCATAGGACAGACGGGCCACGATGGAACGCCTGGGCGCGGCGAGAGGGGCAGCGGTCATCCTCGCCCGACCAGAAGGCCGGGCCAGCTCTCCGTAGTTCGAACGGTCGACGCTCCGAGCCGAACGCTTGGCCGGTCGGACCTTAGCGCCGTCTCCCACGCAGTGCTCCCGCCTCATTCGGGGGGGCGGAGTGATGTGCTCGGCCGCACAGACCTCGATCCACCGCGTGGCCGGACGTGCCTGTGAATGCATCTCCAGAATCGTCATGACGCCTCCTCGCTCGCCTCGGTGTGCGATCTGTGTTCGCACACCCGTGTGTACCCGTCAGTACGTCTGTTCGAATTCGAATCTGCCTAGAGTTGTACCACGTGGGTACGACAGAGTCACCATTCTCCGGACAAAACTTTCGAACACCTGTGTGGCGTAAAGCCGAGACCGGGGTTAGGGTGTAGACAGAAAAGTACGTCGAACATCCATTCGCCGAAGGGACCACAGATGCCGAAGCCGGACTTCGAATCACTCACTGCGCGCCAGAAGAGCGTGCTTCTTCATATCCACGACACGGTCAAGGACCGGGGCTACCCGCCGAGCATCCGCGAAATCGGAGACGCCGTGGGCCTACAGTCCACCTCGTCGGTCGCCCATCAGCTTCGGACACTGGAGAAGAAGGGGTTCCTGACCCGTGATCCGCATAAGCCCCGTGCGGTTGACGTCCACGGTGTACCCGGCCAGAAATCCAGGGGACGTCGTGCCGCCGCTCCCGAGCCACAACGCCCCAGCGGAGCCGCGGAGCCCGTGTACGTCCCCGTTCTCGGCCGCATCGCCGCCGGCGGTCCCATCCTGGCGGAGCAGGCTGTCGATGAGGTCTTCCCACTTCCCGCGGATCTCGTGGGGTCGGGGGACCTGTTTATGCTCAAAGTCGTTGGTGAGTCGATGATCGACGCAGCAATCTGCGACGGTGACTACGTCGTCGTACGTCGCCAAAACGTTGCGGAGAACGGTCAGATCGTCGCTGCCATGATCGACGGTGAGGCAACAGTCAAGACGTTCCGTAGGGATTCAACCGGGGTCTGGCTCCTCCCCCACAATCCGTCGTTCAGCCCCATCCCGGGCGAGCACGCGACCATCCTGGGCAAGGTCGTCACTGTCTTTCGTAAGCTTTGACGCTCATAGACCGTAACGCCGCCGTCTGACCTGAGAAGGTCAGGCGGCGCCGTCTCGTGTGCCGTCCGAGCGGAAGTCCTCAAGTTCTCCGGCGACGGAGGCCGGTATTCTCACCACGATTCGAGTGCCATCCTGCGTGTGCATCTCGTCCAGCACTGCGCCCTCCGCGTGAACGCGCGAGACCACGTCTCCACGGGTATACGGGATATCCAGCGTCACGAGCGTGTCCCCCGACGCCACGATCTCCATAATCCGTTGGAGTAGCTGCTCAATGCCTTCTCCGGTGACGGCCGAAACGAACTCGGCGTCGGGTAGAGCATGATGCAGCTCTGTCAGCACGAGTGGGTCAGCTGCGTCTATTTTGTTGATGACGACTAGTTCACGGGGTCGTTCCGCGTTTTGCTCCTCAACGACCTCGTTGATGACTTTCCGGACAGCCTCGATCTGGCGCAGCGGGAACATATCGGAACCATCCACAACGTGGAGCAGCAACTCCGAGTCCACAACTTCCTCGAGAGTTGATCGAAATGCCTCGACTAGCTGAGTCGGAAGGTGGCGGACGAATCCGACAGTGTCAGTGAAGACCACTGCACGCCCGTCAGGGAGTTCCGCCCGGCGAGTAGTGGGGTCGAGCGTTGCGAACAGTGCGTCCTGAACGAGAACCCCCGCACCGGTGATCCGGTTGAGCAGGCTCGACTTCCCGGCGTTCGTGTACCCCGCGATGGCGATCGAGGGCACCGGCGTCGCGCGCCTGCGGTGCCGTTTGGTGTCGCGCGCCTGCTTCATCCCCTTGATCTCGCGCCGCAACCGTGCCATTCGCTCACGAATCCGGCGCCGATCGGTTTCGATTTTGGTCTCACCCGGTCCACGCAGCCCCACGCCGCCGTTGGCCCCGGCCCGCCCGCCCGCTTGACGGGACATTGATTCACCCCATCCGCGGAGCCGCGGCATCATGTATTCCATCTGCGCCAGAGAGACCTGGGCCTTGCCCTCGCGGCTCGTGGCGTGCTGAGCGAAGATGTCGAGGATCAGCGCCGTGCGGTCGATCACCTTGACGTTGACCGCCTTCTCCAAAGCGAGAAGTTGACCGCCGGTGAGCTCACCGTCGCAGATAACGGTGTCCGCGCCAGTCGCTGAGATGACCTCCTTCAGCACGGCCACTTTGCCCGAACCGATGTAGGTCGAGGCGTCAGGTTTGTCGCGTCGTTGGATGAGTGCGTCACAGACCTCCGAGCCGGCGGTCTCCGCCAACTGCGCGAGCTCTGACATCGCTGCGTCGGCCTGAGCTGCGTTGCCCTCGGTCCAGACACCCACGAGTACGACTCGCTCCAATCGGAGCTGCCGGTACTCGGCGTCGTGGACATCCTCGAGTTCGGTGGACAACCCGGCGACTCGTCGCAAGGAGGAACGTTCCTCTAGCTGCAGCTCGCCGATAGAAGGGTTGAGGTCGCGTGTGCGCCGGTCAGGCGCGGTGTCATCAGTAGTCATTCCTCATCATCATCTCACAGTCCGCGAGGGCGTGCAGTGCGCCGAAGGCGCTTGTCACGTCCCGCCGAGTGTTCCTCGCGCGACTAGTGCCGACGGTCCCGTGAGTGTTGAACCGTTCTCGCCGAGACTTACGGTGACTTCTCCCCCGCGTACCTTGACCACGACATCACCGGTGCGTCGACCCGAATCGGCGAGTGCGGCGACCGCGGTGGCCACAATTCCGGTGCCACAGGACATCGTCTCGCCGGAACCGCGTTCGTGGACCCGCATCCGGACGACACCGTCGGAGATCGGGGTGGCTATCTCGACGTTCACACCATTGGGAAAGAACGCAGTATCGAAGACCGGGGCTTCGTCAACTGGCAGGGAGTCGAGCCCGGTCACGTCGAGGCCGGGGACGATGCACGCCAGGTGGGGGTTGCCCATGTCGATGGCGAGTCCCGCGAACGAGCGTCCCCCTAACTCGGCGGCGGAGACACCGAGCAATTTCGGCGACCCCATATCGACACGGACCACCGCGTCGTGCCCGCTGCGGGAGAGAATCTCCGCAGTTCGCGCACCCGAGCGCGTGCCGACGCGAATCGCACCCACTTCGGCTCGACCTGTGGCAACCAACGCGTGCGCAAAAACTCGGACACCGTTTCCGCACATCTCCGCTATCGACCCGTCTGCGTTGCGATAGTCCATGAACCAGTCCGCCGGGTCGACGCCGTTGGGCAGCGTGTCGAGAACGCCGCGGTCGAGTAGTGCTCCCGATTTGGCAATACGGATCACCCCGTCCGCACCGATACCGCCACGGCGAGCACACAGCGCCCTGACCAGCTCGGGATCGAGATCGATCTCCACGGAATCGTCCGGAATGATCACGAAGTCATTAAGGGTGCCATGCCCCTTGAGGAAGGAGATGCCGTCGCGGGCGCTCGCCGGGCGCGCTGAATCCATGGGGGTGATCGTACCTCCGGACTCCTTAGTTCCACCCTGCGGAAAAGTCGGATGAACCCAAACCAGGTGCCCACTAGAGTCGTGCACAAGAACGATCCCCTACTCAAGGAGAGCATCGATGTCCGAACGCATCACCGTCGGCGGTATCCAGGTGGACAAGGTCCTGTACGACTTCGTCAACGACCAGGCGATCCCGGGCACGGGCATCGACCCCGACGCGTTCTGGGCTGGTGCGTCCGAGATCTTCACGGACCTCGCTCCCCGTAACCGCGAGCTCCTGGATAAGCGTGACGAGCTGCAGACCAGGATCGACACCTGGCACCATGAGAACCCCGCGCCGATCGACCCGGCCGCATACAAGGCGTTCCTAGAGGAGATCGGGTACCTCGTTCCCGAGCCGGGCTCCGTCGCCGTGAACACCGAAAACGTAGACGATGAGATCGCTACCGTGGCTGGCCCTCAGCTGGTCGTGCCCATCATGAATGCCCGTTTTGCGATCAACGCCGGTAACGCGCGCTGGGGCTCGCTGTACGACGCGCTCTACGGCACGGACGCCATCCCGGAGACGGACGGAGCAGAGCCGGGCTCCTCCTATAACAAGGTGCGCGGCGACCGGGTTATCGCCTGGGCGCGTGAATTCCTGGACGACGCAGCCCCGCTGGCCTCGGGAAGTCACGTGGGCAGCACGGGTTACGCCGTGGTCGACGGAGGCCTGCAGGTCACGCTCGCAGACGGTTCCACCACCGCGCTCGCTTCCGCCGATCAGTTCGTCGGCTTCCTCGGTGACCAGTCCTCGCCTTCCTCGGTGCTGCTGCGCAATAACGGGCTCCATATCGATATCCAGATCGATGCAGATTCCCCGATCGGGTCCACCGACGCAGCCGGGGTGAAGGATTTGGTGCTCGAGTCCGCTGTCACCACGATCATGGACTTCGAGGACTCTGTCGCAGCCGTGGATGCCGAGGACAAAACCCTCGGGTACGGCAACTGGCTGGGACTGATGAAGGGTGACCTCGCGGAGGAGATCTCCAAGGGTGGAAAGACCTTCACCCGCGTCCTCAACGACGACCGTGTCTATCTCGCTCCTGACGGGTCGGGCGAGATGCGCCTCCACGGCCGTTCCATGCTGTTCGTGCGCAACGTCGGCCACCTGATGACCAACCCGGCCGTGCTCGACGCGGAGGGTAACGAGATGCCGGAGGGCATCCTGGACGCGCTCGTGACCTCTCTCGGCGGCATGCACGGGATCGCCACGGAAAACCAGCGCGGTAACAGCCGCACGAGGTCCATCTACATCGTGAAGCCCAAGCAGCACGGCCCCGCCGAGGTCGCATTCACCTCTGAGCTGTTCGGTCGAGTCGAAAAGGTTCTCGGTCTTCCCGCCAACACGCTCAAGGTCGGCATCATGGACGAGGAGCGTCGCACCTCGGTCAACCTCGCTGCGTGCATCGCCGAGGCGACCGAGCGCGTCGTGTTCATCAATACCGGCTTCCTCGACCGCACCGGCGATGAGATCCACACCTCCATGGAGGCCGGGCCGATGATCCGCAAGGGCGAGATGAAGGGCGCCCGCTGGATGAACGCTTACGAGGACTTCAACGTCGACACCGGTCTGGCCTGTGGTCTACGTGGTCGCGCCCAGATCGGCAAGGGGATGTGGGCCAAGACCGACCTCATGGCCGAGATGCTCGCCGAGAAGATCGGTCAGCCGAAGGCGGGGGCCAACACCGCATGGGTGCCCTCCCCGACCGGCGCGACCCTGCACGCGACGCATTACCACCGCGTCAACGTGATGGCCCGTCAGGAAGAATTGCTCGCCGGCGGCCCGCGTGCGTCAGTGGACGACATCCTCACCGTTCCGCTCGCACCCTCTACGGACTGGTCGGACGCGGAGAAGAAGGAGGAGGTCGACAACTCCTGCCAGACGATCCTCGGTTACGTTGTCCGATGGGTAGAACAGGGAGTCGGCGTCTCCAAGGTGCCGGATATCCACGATGTGAACCTGATGGAGGACCGGGCCACCCTACGGATCTCCTCGCAATTGCTGGCCAACTGGATCCGTCACGACATCGTCAACGCTGAGTTCGTTGAGGACTCGCTGCGTCGGATGGCTGAGGTGGTGGATACGCAGAATGCCGGGGATGACGCGTACCGCAACATGGCGCCGGACGTCGAGAAGTCAATCGCATGGCAGGCCGCCCGCGAGCTGATCCTCGAGGGCACCAGCCAACCGTCCGGTTACACCGAGCCGATCCTGCACCGTCGTCGTCGGGAGTTCAAGGCCGCCAACGGCCTGTAGCAGTCACCGGCAAGCAACGCGCGAGACCCGCCACCCGAGTTCGCGGATGGCGGGTCTCGTGCCGAATTCAGGACTGCAGTGCTGCCACCGCACTGCGAAGGATGTCAACTGCGGCGTCCCGCCGATCCTTGGTGAACCTGGCCTCGGGACCCGACGCGGAGATCGCGAACGCCGCCTCACCGACCCCCACGGCGATGGCCACACAGCGAACACCCTCTTCCTGCTCGGACTCATCCGTAGCGAAGCCGCAACGACGCACCCCGCGGATCTCATCCAGTAACTCGGACGGTTCGGTGACGGTCGATTCCGTATAGCGACGCATGCCGGTGCGCCGCAGCATCGCGAGGATCTCGTCGTCGTCGTCTCCGGCCACCAAGGCCTTGCCCACGGCGGTGCAGTGGACATCCACACGACGACCCACCTCAGTGAACATCCGCATCGAGTGCGGCGACGGGACCTGGGCTAGGTACACCACGCCGTCACCCTCGCGGACGGCCATGTTTGCGGTCTCGCCGGTGCCCGCGACCACTGCGGCCAGCACGGGCTCGGCCCACGAGGCTGTGGCTCGTTGTGCCGCGTCTCCGATCCGTTGGAGGCGAGGCCCCAGGAGGTAGTCGCGACGGGCGTCGCGGCGGAGATGTCCGGATTCGGCGAGGGTCGCACAGAGCCGGTGCACGGTGGCGGCGGCCAGCCCGGTATCGGCGGCCAGTTCGCCGAGTGACGCTCGTCCGCCCCGCTGACTCAACGCGTCGAGCAGAGCGAACGCGCGGTCTACCGACTGAACCCTTCCTCGCCCCGGGTTCGGACTAGTCATAGGGATTCCTTCCCGAGAAACTCCAGGGCGGATTGCAATGGGGGGACAGCGTCGTCGGCGATACCGATCGTGTCGGTGTCCACCCAGTGAATGCGGTGATCGCGGCCGAACCAGGACCGTTGACGACGCACATAGCGGCGGGTACCGATCACCGTGCGCTCCTCTGCGCGAGCGAGGCCGTCGAGGTTGATCCGCTGTCCGTCGTCCATCTCGTCGAGTACCTGCGCGTAACCGATGGCGCGGCGGGCTGTGACCCCCTCGAGTAGGCCCGCGCCGATCAGGGTCCGGACCTCGTCAACCAATCCGTCGGTAAACATGCGCGCGGTCCGGATAGCCAAACGTTCGTCGAGTTCCGGCTGTGCACATCGCAGACCGATGATCCGGGTCCCCCACCGGGGTTCACCGATTGTCGGGCGGGACGCGGAGAACGGCTTGCCGGTCAGCTCACCGACCTCCAACGCCCGCACGGTGCGGCGGGGGTCCGTCGGCAGGATGGTCCGAGCGGCCTCCGGATCCACCTTCGCGAGCTCGGTGTGAAGTGCCTCCACGCCGATCTCCGCCAATCGGTTCTCGTAGCGCGCGCGAACATCGGGGTCGGTGTCTGGGATCGTCCAGCCGTCGACGAGCGCCTGGATGTACATCATCGAACCGCCGCATACGATCGGGACGTTTCCGCGGTCACGGATCGCTGCGATCTCGATTTCCGCTTCCCGCCGGAAGTCAGCGACGCTGGCCGTCTCTGTCACGTCGAGAACATCGAACATGTGATGTGGGATCCCCCGACGCTCGGACGGGTGGAGTTTGGCGGTCCCGATATCCATGCCGCGGTACTGCTGCATCGCGTCGCAATTGACCACCTCGCCGCCGAGCCTCTGGGCCAGGTCCAGCGCCAGCTCCGACTTGCCGGTCCCTGTCGGGCCCACGACCGCGATAGGGACGGGAGCGCTCATCCCGCCGCTCCGGACCGGTACTCCGCAGGGTGCGGAACGTCGTCCCAGACCGCGTGGTGGTAGCCGACTCCGAATGGTGCCCACGAGTCCGCCGCGTTCGGTTGACGACCGTCGGTGGTTTCCGCCAGCAGCAACCAGGCGGGACGGCTCCACCAACCAACCTCATCAGCAACCTCCCGGCCCGGGTCGGGGAGCTTGCCTCCGGTCCGCAGCCATCCGGTCAGCCGGGCGTCGAGATCGACGCCGCGAGGATCCTCCGGCACGGGAGCGCGGGGAGTGAGTGACGCGGCGCCATCCGCCACGATGACGACGAGTTCGCCCTCCGATGCCTTTAGGGTGTGCGGCGATTCGCTTGTCACGCCCGTGAACGCCCTCGGTAGGGCGATGCCCGCGCGGTCGAGCAGCCACCAGGCGATCAATGCGGCGTCGGGTACCCGGTCGTGATCCGCCAGCCGAGAACCGGGCCGCCCCACGGGGACGTCGGCTCCCCACCGGGCCAACGTCGAACGCACGTCAACGACCGTCCGACCACCGGGATCCGTCCCGTAGACCCGTACCCCGGTCGCTGCCACCGCGGTCCGCCGGAGCGTATCCACAATCTGGTCGATCTGGCGCGCGGAATCCTCCGCGGCGAATCCGGACAACTCCGGCACCATGACTGGGGCGCCGGGGACCAGAATGACTGAGATGCTCACACCACGAAACCTTACTAACCGGCTCCGACCCCGCCGACCGTGACTCGCGGGGCATACAGCGGACACCCGGGCGGAGGTTGGTACACACTAGGGGGATGCCGTCCCGAGTCGAGGGGCGGCGAGGCGACGACCGGTGCGAACCCGGCGACGGTGCCGTGTCACGCGGCAGAATGAAACGAGGACGAGATGACCGAGCAGTCACCCACCGACCACAACGGCCCGGCCACAGGTGGGGCGTCACCAACCCCCGGCCCCAGGCCCGGCCCGCCCTCACCGGCCGCACTGGCCCGCAAGGTGGCTCCCCGTACAGCACCAATGGCCGAGCCACGGATGGCACGCGCATCGGATCCGTCTGAGTGGGGCCGCGTCGACGAGTCGGGCACGGTCTTCGTCCGTACAGCGGACGGTGAGCGTGAGGTGGGCTCCTGGCAGGCTGGGGCGCCGGAGGAGGGGCTCGCGCACTTCGGGTTGAGGTTCGATGATCTCGCCGCTGAGGTGGCACTGCTGGAGGCCCGCCTCGACTCACACCCCCAGGACGCCCGTAAGACCCGGACCTCGGCAGAGTCCCTGGCTGAGCAGATTCCGACCGCCGCCGTCGTCGGCGACCTGGACTCCCTCGCCTCTCGTGTTGCCGGTGTGATCGAACGTTCCGGGGAAGTCGAGACACGGGCAAAGCAGCACAAGGACGAGCAGCGCGCCGCAGCGATTTCGCGTAAGGAGGCCCTGGCCACAGAGGCGGAGGCTATCGGCGAGTCCTCAACGCAGTGGAAAGCCGCCGGCGACCGGTTGCGGGAGATCCTCGACGAGTGGAAAACGATCCGGGGCATCGACCGGAAGACGGACGACGCGTTGTGGAAGCGCTTCTTCAAGGCGCGCGAGGCGTTCAACCGACGCCGCGGATCACATTTCGCAGAACTCGACCGCACTCGTGCGTCGGTGAAGCGAGTCAAGGAGGACCTTGTTGAGCGCGCGGAGACGATTTCCATGTCGACTGAGTGGAACGACACCGCCACCGCGTTCCGTCGGTTGATGGACGAGTGGAAAGCCGCCGGGCGTGCTCCTCGCGAGGCTGACGACGCCCTCTGGAAGCGGTTCAAGGCCGCACAGGATAAATTCTTCGACGCTCGACACGCTGCGGCCGCGGAGCGCGACGCTGAGTTTGAGGTCAATGCGTCGGCGAAGGAAGCACTACTCGCCGAGTTCGAGGGTCGTATCAATCCATCGGCGGGCTTGGAGGCTGCGCGGTCGGCATTGCGTCAGCTCCAGTCACGGTGGGAGGAGATCGGCAAGGTACCCCGCGACAAGATGGGAAAGCTCGAGGGTCGTATCCGTGCCCTGGAGAAGTCGGTCTCCGACGCTGCCGATACCGAGTGGCGTCGTACTGACCCGGAGGCCAAGGCCCGCGCGGGTCAGTTCTGGGACCGGGTGCGGGACTTCGAGGATCAGGCGGCCAAGGCCGAGTCTGCCGGCAAGGCAGAGGACGCGGCCAAGGCCCGCGCGCAGGCAGCCCAGTGGAAGGAGTGGGCGGAGGCCGCAGAGAACGCCGTCGACACCCGCTGAACGCTGGCGATCTGGGTCATTCGCCGTCGCCGTGGCGCGCGGACTCCTCGAGCACACGCTGCTCCGGGACCCGCGCCCACAGCACGGCGGCGAGGAAACCCACCAGCAGGAAGACGAGGATCTCGCTGATATAGAGCCCGATCCCCGGCGCGCCGAAGTTCTCGAAATCCGGGTTCGGTCCACGACCGGACTGCCGAAGCCAGATCGCGAGGACCCCATAGACGGCAGCCACACATGTCGCACTCCACGCGATCCCGGCCGCCCACCATTTCTGGGTGAGGATCATCGTGCCGCCGAACAGGATGGTGCCGACGGAATAGAGAAGCACGAACAGGTGCGAAGGCAGTGACGTCTGTTGCTCACGGGCGACATCGGTGAAAAACAGTACGTCGAACCCTCGGACGCCCGCACTGTGTGGCAGCGCAAGCGCTACCGCAAGCAGCACGATCAGGACCGCAGACACGAGGTAGGCCTTACCGATCACAAGGGTGCGGCCGAGAACCCGGTCCTTGTTCCGTAGGTCCGACTCGGCCTTCTGTGTGACTTCCATAATCCCCGCGATGGGGTCGGGCCGATCTTCGGTGCTCACGTGTGGCATCCCTTCTCGGTGGTGTCGGCGTCGATTTCGACCACGCCGGTGTCACGTCGGAGTGTGGGAAGGCCCAGTCCGACGCCGATCGGTGGTGTCTCCGGCTTCTCGCCCGCCTCGTGGCGGTCACCCGCGCGGGTCCTGCGATGGCTCAAGACGCCATCGTCTGCGAGCAGATGCGACGGCGCCGCCCTGGTGATCGATGTGGTGATCATGTCGCCCGGCCTGACGGGCCCGATCTGGTCGCCGATCGGAGCGAAGTGGACGAGTCGACCGTCGCGAGCCCTGCCGGTCATCCGGGCAGTCGCGGCGTCTTTTCGACCCTGGTCGGCGGTCACGAGCAGTTCGACGACGCCTCCGACCTGCTTCTGGTTCTCCTCTAGGGTGATCCGGTCCTGAAGATCAATCAACCGTTCGTAACGTTCCTGCACGACGGCTTTGGGGACTTGGTCCGCCATGGTCGCCGCCGGAGTACCCGGGCGCGGCGAGTATTGGAAGGTGAATGCACTGCTGAAGCGGGCCTTCTCGACGACGTCAAGGGTGGCCTGAAAATCCTCTTCGGTCTCACCGGGGAACCCGACGATGATGTCGGTCGTGATCGCGGCGTGGGGCATCGCCACCCTGACGCGGTCCAGGATCCCGAGAAATTTTTCCGATCTGTACGATCGCCGCATCGCACGCAGTACCCTGTCGGATCCGGATTGAAGCGGCATGTGCAGTTGGGGACATACCGTGGGAGTGGAGGCCATCGCCTCGATCACGTCATCAGTGAACTCAGCCGGGTGTGGCGAGGTGAACCTTATACGTTCGATCCCCTCGATCCGGCCAGCGGCGCGGAGCAGTTTAGCGAAGGCTCCCTTGTCGGACGGCTCCTCGAGATCGTGGAAAGACCGACCGTAGGCATTGACGTTCTGTCCGAGCAGGGTGACCTCGAGAACCCCTTCGTCGGCGAGTGCCTGCATCTCGGCCAGGACCTCTCCTGGTCTACGGTCGACTTCTTTGCCCCGCAGGGAGGGCACAATGCAGAAGGTGCAGGTGTTGTTACAGCCGACGGAGACGGACACCCAGCCGGCGTACGCCGATTCGCGTGTCGCCGGCAACGTCGACGGGAAATGCTGGAGGGAATCTGCTATCTCGATCTCAGCACGCTGGTTGTGGCGCGACCGGTCGAGGAGGGTCGGCAGGTGACCGAGGTTGTGAGTTCCAAAGACCACGTCCACCCATGGGGCCCGGGAGACCACGACATCTTTGTCTTTCTGCGCCAGGCAACCACCGACCGCAATCTGTAATCGCGGATTTGCGTCCTTCCACGGTCGTAGGTTCCCGAGCGTGCCGTACAGGCGGTTGTCCGCATTTTCGCGAACAGCGCAGGTATTGAACACTACGAGGTCGGGAAGCTGACCGGTCGAGGGATCGGCGTCGCCCTGAAAGGGCACGTATCCGGCGGCGTCGAGCACGCCGGAAAGCCGTTCGGAGTCATGAACGTTCATCTGACATCCGAAAGTGCGTACCTGATAGGTGCGTCCGTCGACGCCCTCCGTGAGAGCGCCCTCCTCCGCCGGCTGCAGGTCGGTTACGAGAGAATCCACGCAGGCCAGGGTACTCAGCACGAGGCGTAGGCCGCCAATTCGGCGTTGACCACCGACATCGCCAACCCCGTCGGATAGCCCCGCCTGGCCAGATAGGCCAGGAGCCTCCGCTTCTCCCCCTGGAGATCGGCCACGGATTGACTGGAGGCGGGCTTGCGTGCCAGGCGCGCCCTCACGAGCTCCGTGGCCTGTTCGCGATCGTCCGAATCGTCGATGTTTGCCACCGCGCCCGTGATATGCCTCTCGGCCACACCCTTGTTCCGGAGTTCGCGTTCGAGTGCGCCCCGCGACCGTCCGCGCCTGCGCCGCCGACCACGAACCCATTCTTCGGCGAACTCCGCGTCGTCGACAAGACCCCACACCCTGAGACGGCTCACAGCCTCGTCGACCGCTTCCGGGGCATACTCTCTGGCGAGCAGCCGTTCTCGGAGCTCGTGCTCGCTACGCGGCCGGTACCGCAGAAGGCGCAAAGCTGCCGCGGCTGCCTCATGGGCTTCGGGAGCCAAGGGCGGCAGGTCCGACGAGCCTGAGGGGCGTGACTCCACGGCGGCGATGGCGGCGCGGAGATCGTCTGCATCCACAGGTTCGTCCGACCCGACGCCTCGGCGACCAGAAATGGTCATCAGAACTCGACGGGCACCACGTCGATCGGCGCGTCCTCGTCAGACTCCGCCTCGATCTCCGCGAGTTCCGCGCCGGCACCGATGTTGAGCTTGTCCAAGATCTTTCGCTCGATCTCATCGCGGACTGACGGGTTGTCCTTAAGATACCGGCGGGCATTCTCCTTACCTTGACCGAGCTGGTCCGGACCATATGTGAACCACGATCCGGACTTCTTGATGAACCCGTTGTCCACCCCCATGTCGATGAGCGAGCCCTCGCGGCTGATGCCCTCGCCGTAGATGATGTCGAACTCGGCGATCTTGAACGGCGGTGCGACCTTGTTCTTGACGACCTTCACCTTGGTTCGGTTACCAACTGCATCGGCACCGTCCTTCAAGGTCTCGATTCGGCGGACGTCCAGCCGCACGGATGCGTAGAACTTCAGGGCCTTACCACCGGTGGTGGTCTCGGGCGAGCCGAACATCACACCGATCTTCTCGCGGAGCTGGTTGATGAATACAGCGGTGGTGCCGGTGTTGTGCAACGCGCCAGTCATCTTCCGGAGCGCCTGGCTCATGAGCCGGGCCTGCAAACCCACGTGGCTGTCGCCCATCTCACCCTCGATCTCCGCACGCGGGACCAGCGCCGCCACGGAGTCGATCACCAGGATGTCGATCGCACCTGACTTGACGAGCATGTCGGCGATCTCGAGCGCCTGCTCACCGGTGTCGGGCTGCGAAACGATCAGGTTGTCCGTATCTACGCCGAGTTTGCGGGCGTACTCGGGATCGAGCGCGTGCTCCGCGTCGATGAACGCCGCGATCCCGCCAGCAGCCTGGGCATTGGCTACAGCGTGCAGAGCGACAGTGGTCTTACCCGAGGACTCTGGGCCGTAGATCTCGACGACGCGGCCACGGGGAAAGCCGCCCACACCCAAGGCGACGTCGAGGGACAATGCACCCGAAGGAATGACTTGAATGGGGGGCCGGTTGTCGTCGCCCAGTCGCATGACGGAGCCCTTGCCGTAGGCTTTGTCGATCTGAGCCAGAGCAAGCTCCAGTGCCTGCTCACGATTTTGTGCGACTCCGGGCTTACCCGTGCTTGTCTTGGCCTTAGCTGCCATGTGCCTGCTCCGTTCGTGCTCGACCCCCGGCACGCCGCCGATCGGTCTGTGTGGTCATCACTCGCGGACGTTACGGGCCGGGTACGACACGAATCGTCCTACGAGGCCCGGCGACCGCTCCCTGTGGAGGGACGACGCCGTGTGGATAACGGCAACCCGTCGTCATGTCCATCCCACTATAGGCGAACGGGTGTTCGAGAGCGAACGACACGCCGCCCGGGAACGGTTAGCGCAAATGTTCGGAGACATCGAACTCACTGCACAGGGCCAGCCAGACCTGTTTCACGGACTGCCCCGCATCGATCGCCTCCTGCGCCGTCTGACCACCGCAGGCAGCCAGATTGTGTGTGCGGATCAAGTGGTCGGCCCGAAGATCGCCGAAAGCCTCGACGGTCCTGGCCTGAAACTCGGTGAGAGTCACCTGCCCCTCCTCCGTTTGGGACGACAACGGGCCGTCGGCAAACCCGCCGACGGCCCGCTACCTGTCAGATCACTGTTGTTCGGTCTGCGCCTGCTGCTGCGGCGGTGTGGACGGCTGGGCCTGCCCCTGCCCCAATTGACCGGCAGAGCCGGTGCCCTGGCCGAGTTGCCCACCCTCGGCCTTCATTGACGCACGGATCTGCTCGAGTCGACTGTGGCCCGCCATCTGCGTCGAGGCCTGCTCGACCTCGAGCATGCGTCCCTGAACGGAATTTTGTGCGAGCTCTGCGGATCCTAATGCGTTGGCGTAGCGGCGCTCGATCTTGTCGCGCACCTGGTCCAAGTTCGGGGTGTTGCCACCGGAAGACACCTCGGACATCGACTGCAATGAGGCACTGACCTGCTCCTGCATCTTCGCCTGCTCGAGCTGGCTCAGGAGCTTCGTTCGCTCGGCGACCCTCTGCTGCAACACCATCGCATTCTGTTCGACGGCCTTCTTGGCCTGGCCCGCCGCCTGCAATGACTGGTCGTGCAGCCCCTTGAGGTCTTCGACGTTCTGCTCAGCAGTCACGAGCTGAGCAGCAAACGCCTCGGCGGCGTTCTCGTACTCCGTCGCCTTCTGCACATCGCCGTTCTGGTGAGCCTGCTCGGACATCTGGAGAGCCTGCCGGGTCGAGCCCTGCAACTTCTCGATATCGGCGAGCTGGCGATTGAGCTTCATCTCCAGCTGGCGCTGATTGCCGATGACGGCAGCCGCCTGCTGGGACAGTTGCTGATGCTGACGCTGGGCGTCGGCGATAGCCTGCTGGATCTGGACCTTGGGATCGGCCTTCTCGTCGATCTTCGAATCGAACAACGCCATCAGGTAGCGCCATGCCTTGGTGAATGGATTGGCCATCGCTGCGTAGTGTCCTTCTGCCGATTCGGACGACGGGTCGATACCACGGTACCGAACAACGCCGACGGGCGAGCGGCGGGCGTCACCCGCCGGAGCTCAGGCCGCGAGCACGGGGTCGGTGATAGTCCCGGGGGGTGAGACCTCGAAAGCCGCGCGGATGAGAATCTCGCCCAGAGAGACGTCAAGGGCGCCGGAGATCGAGGCGAGGAGTTCGCTCGAGGCCTCCTTGCGGCCGCGTTCGATCTCCGAGAGGTAGCCGGGACTCACCCGGGCGGCGTCGGCCACGTCCCGCAGCGTGCGACCGGTCTCGCCGCGTAGTCCACGCAGTACGTTCCCGAGAGTCTCGCGCAGCAGAGGTGGCCCGCTCCGGTGGTCCGGTCGGGGCAGCGTGGTCATCTGGATGTTCGGCATCACGGGGTATAACGCATCAACTGCCGGAAACGTTCCCGCCACCGTGATTCACGTTGTCCACTCCCCCGGTCAGCAGCACGATCTGTTCCAAAGCCGCATCGACGGCGGTGCGGCGGATCCGATGGCGGTCACCGTCCAATCGGAGGGGGACGGCCCACGGCTCCAGTCCCGGCGCACACAGGCCGAGGTACACGGTTCCGGATGGCTTTCCTTCCTGACGGTCCGGCCCTGCCACCCCTGTCAGTCCCACCCCGACGTCGGCACCGCATCGCTCAGCCGCGCCTGCGGCCAACGCCTGCGCGGTCTCGGGAGACACCGCTCCGTATCGCTTCAGCACCGCCGTCGGCACATTCGCGAGGTCGTGCTTGAGATCGGTGGCGTAGACGATCAGACCTCCACGCAACACCGCGCTTGCGCCGGGAACCTCCGCGACAGTTGCGGCGAGCAGGCCCGCGGTCAGAGATTCGGCGGTCGCCAGGGTCCAACCCCGGGACCGGAACGCCTCCACGACGTCGACGGCCCGGGCATTCGGCTCATGCGGGCGTGTCATGTGACTCCCGGGCGGCGTCAGCAGCGCGGCGAGCCTTCACCAAGTAGTCGATTCCCGTGTAGACGGTCAAAGCCACGGCGACGCCCATCACCGCCCACTCGATCGGCCAGAACCAGTGCGGAAGCGGAAGGATGAGCATGCCCAGCCCCACGGTCTGGGTGACAGTCTTGAGTTTGCCGCCCTTACTGGCGGCCACCACGTGGTCCACGCCGAACAGCCGCCACAGGGTGATACCGACTTCGCGGACCAGGATCACCACGGTGACCCACCAGAACAGTTCGTGGACCAAGGACAGCGAAATCATGGCCGCGGCAATCAGCGCCTTGTCGGCAATGGGGTCGGCGATTTTGCCGAAGTCGGTAACCAGCCCGAGCCTGCGGGCGAGGTACCCGTCGACGTAATCGGTGAACATGGCTACGGCGAACACGACGAAGGCGCCCACGCGCCACCACGCGTCTTCGGCGCCGTCGTTGAAGAACACCACGACGAACACCGGCACCAACAGGATGCGAAGCATGGTGAGCACATTCGCGATGTTGAGCACTCGGACCTCGACGGGTCGGGAGCCGTCCTCGGACGTGGAAGCAGTCACCCCCACACCTTAGCGAGAGGCTCACGAATACCCTTGATCGAACATCATCCCCGATGTCTCGAACCACAGGGAGTCAACCCGATGCCGATCTTTGCCGTCACCTACCGCTACGAGGCCGCCCGCGCCGAACAACGCGAGGCCAACAAGCCGGCGCACCGGGAGTGGTTGGAGGCCCGCGTCGCGGAAGGTTCCATAGTGACGGTGGGGCCGTTCGTGGACGGTTCCGGTGCGTTGCTTCTCGTGGAGGCCGACGACGACGAGGCGGCCCGATCGCTGGTACAGCAGGACCCCCACTGCCTGCGCGGAATGGTTCCGGAATTCACGGTGCGGCAGTGGATGCCCGTCTTCGGCGCATTCTCCTGACAACCGCGTGGCCGGGCGATCGCCGGGCCACGCGGGATCAGCCCACCGGCGAGTGTATGGAGTCGTCCAGTTCCGCCTGCTCGCCGTCGGACTCGCTCTCGGGCGGGGTGCCGCCCTTGATCATCCACATCACGGACGCCAATTCGTCGGGCTTGACCAGTACATCTCGCGCCTTGGATCCCTCGGAGGGGCCCACGATGTCGCGCGACTCCATGAGGTCCATGAGTCGTCCGGCCTTGGCAAAACCCACTCGCAACTTGCGCTGGAGCATCGACGTCGACCCGAACTGGCTGGAGACCACCAGTTCCACGGCGGCCAAGAGGTCGTCGAGGTCGTCGCCGATGTCTCCGTCGATGTCCTTCTTCGCGTCCGCCTTCTCGGCGGTCACCGTGTCGTCGTAGTCGGGTTCAGCCTGGTTCTTGGCGTGTTCCACGACCTCCTGGATCTCCTCGTCGGTGATAAACGCGCCCTGCATACGGACGGGACGCGACGCGCCCATCGGAATGAAGAGGCCGTCACCCATGCCGACAAGTTTTTCAGCACCGGGCTGGTCGAGGATGACCCTCGAGTCGGTCAGAGACGAGGTCGCGAAAGCCAGTCGTGACGGAACGTTGGTCTTGATCAATCCGGTCACGACGTCCACCGACGGACGTTGCGTCGCAAGGACCAGGTGGATTCCGGCCGCGCGGGCCTTCTGTGTGATCCGGACGATCGCGTCCTCGACATCCCGTGGCGCCGTCATCATGAGGTCGGCGAGCTCGTCGACGACCGCGACGATGTACGGGTACGGACGGTATTCGCGTTGGCTACCGGGCGGCGTCGTGATCTCCCCCGACTTCACCCTGTCATTGAAGTCACTGATATGGCGCACCCGTGTGGACTTCATGTCCTGGTACCGCTGTTCCATCTCCTCGACCAGCCATGCGAGCGCGGCCGCGGCCTTTTTCGGCTGCGTGATGATCGGGGTGATGAGATGCGGAATACCCTCGTACGGCGTGAGCTCGACCATCTTGGGGTCGATCAGAATGAGGCGGACCTCGTCAGGCGTGGCGCGTGCGAGCAATGAGACCAGCATGGAGTTCACGAAGCTGGACTTACCTGAACCGGTAGAGCCGGCTACCAGTAGGTGCGGCATCTTGGCCAGGTCCGCCGTGACGAAGTCGCCCTCAATGTCCTTACCCAACCCGATGAGTGTCGGGTTGTGCTTATTGGCAGTACGCGGGTCGGTGAGCACATCAGCGAGGCGAACAAGCTCGCGGTCGAGGTTGGGAACCTCGATGCCCACGGCCGACTTGCCCGGGATGGGTGCGAGCAGTCGGACGTTGTCAGTAGCCACCGCGTAGGCGATGTTCCGATGCAGAGCGGTGATCTTCTCGACCTTTACGCCGGGCCCGAGCTCGACCTCGTACCGGGTGACCGTGGGCCCACGTGTGAACCCCGTGACGGCGGCGTCGATCTTGAACTGTTCGAGGACACCCTGGATCGCCTCGATCATCTGGTCGTTGGATTCACTACGCGCCTTGGGCGGGTCGCCTGCGGTGAGCAACGTGAGCGGCGGCAGTGAGTACTCGACGCCACTGAGCAGCTGCGTCTGGGAGTCCAGTCGCTCCACATCGCTGTCGGACGCCGTGTGGGTGGCCGGGGTGTTTTTCTGCTCTACCCCCGAGGCATCCACCCTGGGCGCGCGCGCCGCGGAGGCGGTCGACCGGGTACCTGCATCGGAAGCACCGGCAGTCGTTTCGGCCGCGCCAGCATCGGCGGCCGGAATGGCTACGGGAGCGGATGCGGTCTCGGGGGCGGGCGAGGCGCGCTTGCGAGGTACGCGCGGGGGCCGGGTCGGCGCGGTTGTCGCATCCGTCTCCGGATTCGGTCCACCGGTGGGGTCAACAGACCGTGCCAACTCCGTCGCTGCGCGTGCAGCCGCCGGCATCTCGACGGTCTCCCCGGCCGTAGGGGTGTCGGACCAGGACGAGACACGCCGGCGCGAACTGCGGCTTGAGACAGGACGTTCGGGCTCCGCGGGCTGGTCGAGTTCGGTTACCGGGTAGGCGGTGGTGGCGTCCTCGCCCCATTCGTCGTCGTAGCCGTCGTGATCGACGATGTCGCCGCTGCCGTCCCAGCCAAAGAAGCCGCGGACCATCGCCGGGATCTCGCGCGCCGGCCTTCCCACGATCACGAGAATTCCGAACGCCACAACCAGGACCAGTAACGGAATGGCCACGAAGACGGAAAGCCCGGTCTCCAGAGCCCCACCGATTATCCGTCCCAGAACGCCCGCGCCGGAGCGCACACCGTCGGGGTCGGCCGGCGAGCCCGAGCCCAGGTGCCAGAGTCCGAGAACACCGAGCCCGGTGACGGTGGTTCCGACGAGCCAGCGTGAATGCACATCCGAACGCGGCTCGCGGGCCATCACCAGGACGCCCCATCCGCCGAGGAGCAGCGGAAGGAGCGCGCCGGGGGTTCCGACCACGGTTCGGATCCCCGTGTTGATCCACTGTCCGATGGGGCCGGCCGCGCCGAACCACACCGCTCCGGCGAAGATTATCGCCACACCGATCAGTATCAGTCCGAGCCCGTCGCGCCTGTGTGGCGGAGCCACCTTGTCGTCGTCGGATCCACCACCGAGGCCCCGGACACCGTGTCCGATCCCGCGGGCCGCGGCTGCCCAGCTACCGACCAGACCGCGGCCCACGGCGCCGAACGCGCCGGAGGTGCGGGCGGGGGCGGCCGGCTGCCGACCGCCCCGCGTGGTGGTCTTGGGTGTCGAGACGACAGCCCCGCGCCGCGTGGCGCCGTTTCTTGACGACGGGGTGGGCTTGGTCGATCGCTGCGCTCCCGATTTCGAAGCCGGACGTCGGCCGCCGGGGGCACGGGTTGACCGCGTGCTCGAGGTGGATGCCATGGTCTTCACTCTAACGCCTTAAGCAACACTGGTAACAGCAGCCACACGGGCGGGGAGGCCTTCAGATGCCGCGCGGGACGGACTCGAGCGCATCGATACCCCGCTGGGCGCCCGAGATGTCCACGTTGACCGCGGATCTGCCGAACGCCCACAGGAGCATTTCGATGGGCTCGGCCGTGATGCTCACCAACGGTGCCAGGGCCGCGCCGGTCGAGACCGACCCGCCTTTGGCCAGCTGCACCGTGGCCGGGGTCCGAATGTCCACACGAGCGTCCACCTTGCGCAGGAATGTCCTGGCGACGGTCGTTCCAAGTGTCCAGATACGGTCAAGATCCTCCGCGTCGAACTGCCTGGCGGTCCATTCGGTACCGGCTCGGCGGACGTCCTCGTGGTGGACCAGGTACTCGGCTGCGTTGGCCAACTTATCGGCGTAGCGCAGCGGGGAATACCAGGGCGCACCGCCAGCGATCCTGTCGAGCAACTCGTCCCACGGCCGTTCGGTCTCACGGAGTCGCAGCTCCTCCATGCGGGCGGCGAGCGCGGGTACGACGACCCCGGCGGCCGCATCGATCCGGCCCTCCCGCACCACGAGGTGCGCGGCCAGGTCGCGAGTCGTCCAGCCCTCGCACAGGGTCGGGGCGTCAGGCCCCGAAGAACGCATGGCCGCAACGAGTGCGCTGCGCTCACGCCTGGCGAGGGTCGGACGATCGGAACTCACTTGCCTAGACCTCCGCGCCAGCGGAGGTGATGACCGTCGGCACGATCATCGGCTTGCGGCGCCACTTCTCGGACACCCACTGACCAACGGTCCGACGCACGGCCTGCGCGAGGCGGTACGGGTCGGTCTCGCCCTTGCCGGCGAGGTCCCACAGTGCGTTCTCCACCAATTCGACGACCGGTGCCAATGCACCGGGCTCGTCGGTGAAACCCTTACCGATAATCTGCGGCTTGCTCACCGGACGCCCGGTGCGGGGGTCCACCACGACCGTGGCCACGATGAAGCCGTCCTCGGCGAGAGCTGTGCGGTCCGCGAGTACGGTGTCGCCGACGTCCCCTGTCGAAAGGCCATCAACGTACAAGTTGCCGACGGCGATCTGGCCGACCACGGACGCCTTGCCGTCGATCAACTCGACGACCACACCGTTCTGCGCCAGGACAACGTTGTTCTCGGGTACGCCAGTGGCGATAGCGAGGGCCTTGTTGGCACGGAGGTGCCGCCATTCGCCGTGGACAGGCATGGCGTTCTTGGGGCGAACGGCGTTGTAGATGAAGAGCAACTCGCCGGAGTAGCCGTGACCGGAGACGTGGATGTTCGCCTCGCGTCCCGTGATCACCTCGACACCCATCTGCGACAGGCTGTTCATGACACCGAACACGGCCTCCTCGTTGCCCGGCACGAGCGATGAGGAGAACAGCACGGTATCGCCGCCGGACAGGTTCACCTGACGGTGCTCCTTTCGGGCCATCCGAGACAGGCCTGCCATCGATTCACCCTGGGTACCGGTGGTCACCACCACGAGCTTCTCGGACGGGAGCTTGGCCGCGGCATCCATGTCCACGATTACCCCCGACGGATCGGTGAGCAGGCCCATCTCGAGTGCGATCTCCATGTTTCGCAGCATCGATCGCCCGTTCAGAGCAACCTTGCGGCCGGAGGCTGCGGCCGCCTCGACCACCGACTGCACGCGGTAGACGTTGGAGGCGAAGCAGGCCACCACGACGAGCTGGCGCGCGTCGTCGATCAACCGCTCGAGAGCCGGACGGACACCGGTCTCCGACGGGCTGATGCCGGGGGTGGTGGCGTTCGTCGAGTCCACCAGCAGCAGGTCGATGCCGTCGTCGCCGAACCGCGACATCTTGGGCAGGTCGGTGGGGCGCTTGTCCGTGGGGAGCTGGTCGAGCTTGATGTCACCGGTCATCATCACGGAGTTACCTCCGGCGTGGATGACCACACCGAGGCACTCTGGAATCGAGTGGTTCACGTCAAAGTACTTGACCTCGAACGCGCCGAACTTGCTGATGCTCGACTCGTCGACCTCGTGGAACACCGGCTTGATGCGGTGCTCGCGGCACTTCGCGGCGACCAGCGCGAGCGTGAACTTGGAGCCGACGACCGGGATGTCCGGGCGCAACTTCAGCAGGAACGGGATGGCGCCGATGTGGTCCTCGTGCCCGTGGGTGAGGACCAGCGCTTCCACGTTGTCGAGACGATCCTCGATGTGCCCAAAATCAGGCAGGATCAGGTCGACTCCGGGCTCGGTCGAACTGGGGAACAGCACGCCACAATCCACGATGAGCAACTTCGAGTCGTACTCGAACACGGTCATGTTGCGACCGATCTCGGAGATGCCACCGAGTGCCACCAGTCGCAACGCACCCTTGCGGGGCTTGGGGGGGCTGGGGAGCCGGACGGTCATGTCCGCACCCTGCATCGTCTTGACACCACCAAAGTCGGCGGTCGACGAATCGCCGCGACCACGCCCGCGGCCACGCCCGCCACGGTTGCGGCCGCCGTTCTGACTGCCACCACCCTGGTTATCGTTGCTCTGACCGCCACCGTTCTGGTTGCCACCGTTGTTCTGGCCACCACCCTGGTTGTTGCCGCCCTGATTGCCTCCGCCGGAGGAGGATCCGCGTCCGCGGCCCCCACGGCTTCCGCCCTTGGATGCATCCCGCTTCTGGCTCTGCTGGCCCTTGTCCTTTTGGGTCTGCTGCTGCGATTTGTCCTGCCGAGAAGCGGCCTGCTGATCCTTGTCGGCTGTGGAGCCGCCCTTGCCACTGTCGCTGGCGCGTGCCGAGGCGACCGGGGACGGCTCGGTGAACTGCACAGCCGTGGCCGGTGCCGGCTCCCCGGTGGGGCGACCGGCGGCACGACGGGTGCGTCCCCGTCCTCGACTGTTAGAGGTACTCTCTGTCATCTGGTGACTCCTGCTCTGTGCAGCAGCGACGCGAGTGCGTGCTGCTGCTCATCGGTTGGTGGTAACTGCGGGAGACGCGGCATTCCGGCCGGGATCCCGAGAAGTTCTAGTGCTGACTTGGACATCGACACGCCCCCGAGCGCCCGCTGGGCATCGAAGAGCGGGAGGAGTCCGAGGTTGATCCGGCGGGCCGTCTCGACATCGCCGGCGAGGTACGCGCGGCGCAGTTCCACCAATTGTGGAGCGGCCACGTGGCCGATCACACTGACGAAACCACTGGCTCCGACGGCTAACCACGGGAGATTGAGCTGGTCATCTCCCGAGTAGTAGACAAGATCGCAGTGCGACATGACCGTCACCGCATCGTGGAAATCTCCCTTGGCATCCTTGACCGCCACGATGTTCGGGTGCGCGGCTAGGCCGATCAGAGTGTCCGCCTGGATGGGAACTACAGACCGCGGCGGGATGTCATAGAGCATCACCGGCCGGTCCGTTGCGTCGGCGATAGTCCGGAAATGGGCGTCGAGACCCGCCTGGGTTGGCTTCGAATAATACGGCGTCACGACGAGCATCCCGTGTGCGCCCGAGGCCGCGGCCTGGCGTGCGCAGTGGACGGAATGGGCGGTGTCGTAGGTGCCGACACCGGCGACGATCGTCGCCCTGTCCCCCACCGTCGCCAGAACGGTCTCCAGGACTGCCATCTTCTCGGCGTCCGTCGTGGTGGGTGACTCCCCCGTGGTGCCGGAGACGACTAGACCGTCGCACCCCGAGTCCACGAGATGTTGCGAGACACGTGCGACACCCTTCAGATCGACGTAACCATCGGGTCCGAAAGGGGTGACCATCGCCGTGAGCACCGTGCCGAACGGCGTCGGGCGCCTGGTTTCGGTTGGGATGGGGCGGCTGTCGGCCGGCGATTGCCAGCCTTCAGGGCCCCCGGTGGTCACGTGTGTCATGGTGCCCCAGAGTACCCGCAGTGTGTCGGTAGACCCGATTCCGACCCGAGGTGTGGCGTCATCCCTCCAGGACGTACGGGCTCACGGCGATCTCCGATCCGTCCTCCAACGTCGTGATCTCGAAGTCCGAGAACACCGCTGGCGCTGCATCACGGAGCTGTCGAAGAACATCGATCGCCAGACCACGGATCTCTGTGTCCGCATGCTCGGTGGCTCGCATTCCGATGAAGTGGCGCCACGACCTGTAGTTTCCGGTCACGACGATTCTCGTCTCGGTGGCATTGGGGAGCACGGATCTGGCGGCTTGGCGCGCTTGCTTGTGACGCAACATCGGGTTGGGCACGTCAGCAAACCGGTCCTCGAGCTTGGAGAGCATCTCCGCATAGGCGTCACGTGAGGCATCAGTGGCGCGTTGAAAGATCTCCACCAGTTCAGGATCGTCAGCGATGGCCGGGGGTGGAACGACCTTCGAGTCGTGCTCGGGGACGAACCGCTGGGAGAGCTGACTGTAGGAGAAATGCCGATGCCGGATCAGCTCATGGGTGCAGGAACGCGATATCCCGGTTATGTAAAAGGTCACGTTCGCGTGCTCGAACACCGACAGATGCCCGACCTCCAGGATGTGCCGGAGGTAGCCCGCATTCGTGGCGGTGCGCGGGTTCGGCTTGTCCCAACTCTGGTAACAGGCTCGACCGGCGAACTCGGCGAGTGCGGAACCACCCTCCGAGTCGGTGTCCCACCCGAGCTCGTCGGGTGGGGTGAACGCGGTGTGCGCGACCATGCGGACCTGCCGCCGGACGAGCTCGGACATGATGAGGCTCCTAATCAAGAAGGTGGTGGCAGGGTCAGCCGAGAAGATGTGCGGCCACGGTGGCCGCGATGTCGGCCGCGGCGTCCAGTTCAGCGCCCCCGGGCTCGCCGGTCAACTGCAACGCCGGACCGACCTGACGGAGGTCCCACCCGGTCGCGATCCGCTCGACTGAGGTGACGGCGCCGGACGTGTCGTTGTCCCCGTGCACGCAGAGCGCGTAGGGCCGACCGGCGACCGCACCCTCACAGGTGTAATAGTTGCGGTCGAAGAAGTGTTTGAGCGCGCCTGACATATAGCCGAAGTTCGCCGGGGTCAGGAAAACATAGCCCCCGGCACGGAGAACGTGGTCGTCGGTCGTGGCCAGGGCCGGGACCGACTCGACCTCGACGTCCTCGAGCTCCGGGTGCGCCAGACCGGTTTCGAGCGACTCCAGAATCCGCCGCAAGCGCGGGGAGGGCGCATGATGAACCACCAAAACCATGCTCACAGTGACTCCCCCGAACGGGATTTCTCCGCACCGTGCAAGCTGATCGCCTCCCGCATCACCTCGCGGGCCCGGATCCGGTCGCCGGCATGGTCGTAGGCCCGGGCCAACCGATAGTGAGACCTCCAATCGTCCGGAGCGGCCTGGTATTCGGCGCTGACCTGGTCGAACAGGCCGTCCGCCGCAGCGTGCTCGAGTCGGCCGGATGGACGCTGGTCGAGGCCGGTCAGGTCTAGCTCGATGCCCTCCGCCGCCGCAGCTGCGGAGATGCGCTGCAGCTCTAACCCGTTTCGCACGATCGCCCAAGTGGCCCAAGCGCCCACACAGGTCAGCAGGATAATTCCTACTCCGAGCCCACGCATAGCCAGAAAGTCCGAGCGCGTGATCATGGCCCATCCGAGAAATAACAGGTAGCCGAATGCCACCAGCAGACCGAGGGCGGTCACGATCATGACCGTCGGTTTAGCGATTCTGTCCACGATGGATCCCCTACAGGTCCATGAAGGCGTCGAGCCCCACGGTGAGACCCGGCGCCGAACCTATAGACCGGACGCCCAGAAGAACCCCCGGGGCGAAAGAAGTGCGATCCAGCGAATCGTGCCTGATGGTGAGCGTCTCCCCCTGTGTCCCGAGCAGGACCTCCTGGTGAGCGACCAGTCCGGTCACGCGTACAGAGTGAACTCGGACGCCGTCCACATCGGCTCCTCGCGCGCCGTCGAGTCCGGTCGTGGTGGCATCAGGAGACGGCCCGAGGCCCGCCTCGGCGCGGGCCTCAGCCATCATGGCAGCCGTGCGGTGGGCGGTGCCCGATGGTGCGTCGGCCTTGTTCGGGTGATGCAGTTCAATGATTTCCGCGGACGGGTAGTAACGCGCGGCCTGCACGGCGAACCGCATCATGAGGATCGCACCGATGGCGAAGTTGGGAGCCACCAGCACCCCGGTCTCGGGCTCCGTCTCCAGCCACCCACGAAGCGTATCCAAACGCTCGTCGGTGAATCCGGTCGTCCCTACCACCGCGTGGATACCGTTGGACACACAGAACTCGAGGTTTTCCATCACCACATCGGGGTGGGTGAAGTCGACAACGACCTGTGCGCCGGACTCGACGAGGGACTGGAGAGAATCCCCCTGGTCAACCTCCGCGACGAGCTCCAAGTCCTCGGCCTCGCGGACCGCCTCGCAGATCGCCGTACCGACTTTCCCGCGTGCACCGAGCACTCCGACCTTGGTCATCGTCATGGTCTCCTCCGTTATCGTCAAGACCCTTCCAGCCTATCCGCCGACCCTCCCGAGCAGCCCAGCCGCGCCGCCTCCGGGCATCCCGGGTCCCACCGCGGCCAGGCACCAGGGGGCGGTCTCAGTGGCCCAGTAATCCGCCACCGCATCGCGGGTCACCCTGCGGAAACGGTCAACCGATTCAGAGACGGGTACAACAGCATCCCTATCGAGTAGGTGGCGTCCGATCCTCGTCATCCTTGACAGCGGATCATCCAGACCGAGATGGATGGAACCGGAGAGATGCCCGAACGCCCTGTCCACCTCATCGGCGGAAGCAGGATCGGTAGCCATGCCATCGACGACCGTTCCGAGTTCTTCGCAGAGAGCTTCAGTGCGAGCGGACGGGCATCCCGCCACCACCGTCATCAGCCCGGTCGTGCGGAATTGGTCCATGCTGGCGTAGACGGTGTACGCCAGACCGAGATCCTCCCGAATGCACTGGAACAGTCTCGAACTCAGCCCGCCCCCGAGGACTGCGGTGGCTATCTGCGCGGTCGCCCGATCCCGGTGATCCCGCGCCGGGGTGCGGCGTCCCAGTGCGATCAACGACTGTTCCGAGTCCTCGTCCTCCCCCACCAGTATCGGGGTCGGCGCCCAGGCACCCCGGCCACCGACAGTCCCGGTTGTGCCGGTGACCTCCTGTGAATTCTCGGAGTTCTCCCGAGCGGCCGCGTCGCGCACGACACGCGCCAGCGGCCCTTCCGCGATGCGACGGACCAGTGCGTCGTGGTCGACCCGTCCTGCCGCCGCAACAACCACGTCACCGGCCAGTAGAGCCCGACGATGGAATGCCACAAGGGTCTCGGAATCCAAGGACTCCACGGATTCCACGGTACCGATGATCGGTCGGGCGAGCGGGTCGTGGCCAAGCGCCGCGGTGGTCACCAGTTCGCAGGCGAGATCCTCCGGGTCGTCGGCCCGACCGGCTAACTCGTCCAGAACGATGTCCCGCTCGATCTCCACGTCATTCGGGTCGCACACGCCGTTGGCCACCACATCGACCAGCACGTCAACCGCTGTGGCGAGGCCTTCCGCCGGAACGTGCACGTGGTAGCAGGTGTGTTCCCGACCGGTGTAGGCGTTGAGGTCACCACCCAGCAGGTCGATCCGCTCCGAGAGTTCCCGGCCACTCGCCGTCGTGGTCCTCTTGAACAACACGTGCTCCAGAAAGTGGGCCGCGCCGTGTTCCATCGGCTGTTCGTCCGCGGAGCCCGAGCCGATCCATACGCCAACCGCCGTGGTGTGGCACCAAGGCAGGGATTCGGTTACCACCCTGAGCCCCGGGATCGACCGGTCAACTCGGATCGTCGTGTCCACTACCCACACTCCTAAGAGGGAAACGACCGAGGCACGTACCCCACCGAACTCGAAGGGGTACGTGCCTCGAATGGTGCCGACCCCGCGGTAGGCGGGGCGGGCGGGAGGATCAGTCGTCGCTCTGGACATCCTCGGTCGGCTCATCATCGCTGACAGGCACGAGGCTGATCTTGCCGCGGTTATCGATATCCGCGATCTCGACCTGCATCTTGTCGCCCACGTTCACGACGTCTTCCACCTTGCCGACGCGCTTGCCCTGGCCCAGCTTGGAGATGTGGACCAGTCCGTCGCGGCCCGGAAGCAGCGAGAGGAATGCGCCGAACGGGGCGGTCTTGACGACTGTGCCGAGGAACCGCTCGCCGACCTTGGGCAACTGTGGGTTGGCGATGGCGTTGATCTTGTCGATCGCGGCCTGGGCGGAGTCGCCGTCAGTGGCACCGATGTACACGGTGCCGTCGTCCTCGATCGACACCGAGGCGCCGGTCTCCTCGGTGATCGAGTTGATCATCTTGCCCTTGGGCCCGATAACCTCGCCGATCTTGTCGACGGGGACCTTGATGGCGATGATCCGCGGCGCGAACGGGCTCAGCTCATCTGGCTCGTCGATCGCCTCGGCCATCACGTCGAGGATTGTCAGACGAGCTTCGCGGGCTTGCGTCAGCGCACCGGCCAGGATCTCCGAGGGAATGCCGTCGAGCTTGGTGTCCAGCTGCAGAGCCGTGACGAACATGCCCGTGCCGGCGACCTTGAAGTCCATGTCACCGAACGCATCCTCGGCACCGAGGATGTCGGTCAGTGCGACGTAGCGAGTCTCACCGTCGATTTCATCGGAGACCAGGCCCATGGCGGTGCCTGCGACCGGCGCCTTGAGCGGCACTCCGGCGTTGAGCAGCGACAGCGTCGAAGCGCAGACGGAACCCATAGAGGTGGAACCGTTGGAGCTCAATGCCTCGGACACCTGACGGATCGCGTAGGGGAACTCCTCCACGCTGGGCAGCACCGGCATCAGAGCACGCTCAGCGAGTGCACCATGGCCGATCTCACGACGCTTGGGCGAACCCACACGCCCGGTCTCACCGGTGGAGTAAGGCGGGAAGTTGTAGTGGTGCATGTAGCGCTTGCTGGTTTCCGGTCCCAGCGAGTCGATCTGCTGTGCCATCTTGACCATGTCCAAAGTGGTGACACCCATGATCTGGGTCTCGCCACGCTCGAACAAGGCCGAGCCGTGGGCGCGTGGGATGACCTCGACCTCGGCGGAAAGCGCCCGGATGTCCCGCACGCCTCGACCATCGATGCGGAAGTGGTCTGTGAGGATCCGCTGGCGCACGATCTTCTTGGTGAGTGACTTGAACGCGGCACCCACCTCGCCGAGACGATCGGCAAAACGCTCGCTGAGCTCGTCGAGCACCGTGGCCTTGAGCTCGTCGGTCGCGGCGTTGCGGTCATGCTTGTCCGCGATCTGCATAATCTTCCCGAGCTTGGTCTCCGCGATCTTCGCGACCGCCGCATAAGCGTCGTCCTGGTACGGCGGGAACAGCGGGAACTCGCGCGGCGTACCGGGGGCGGCGGTGGCCAGAGCCTGCTGCGCGGCGCAAAGTTCGGAGATGAACGGCTTGGCCGCCTCGAGTCCCTGGGCCACGACGTCCTCGGTGGGCGCCTGGGCGCCACCGGCGATCTTCTCGATCACGTTATCGGTGGCTTCGGCCTCGACCATCATGATCGCCACGTCGGCGGTGTCACCCGACCCGATCACACGGCCGGCGACGACCATATCGAAGACAGCGTCTTCGAGCTGCTCGACGGTCGGGAACGCGACCCACTGGCCGGCCGGGTCGGCGGCGGTCGGGATGAGGGCGATACGTACGCCGCCCACGGGGCCGGAGAACGGCAGCCCGGACAGCTGGGTCGAGGCAGAGGCCGCGTTGATGGCCACCACGTCGTACAGGTCCTTGGGATCCAGGCTCAGGACGGTCACAACGACCTGGACCTCGTTGCGGACGCCGTCAGCGAAGGTCGGCCGCAGTGGCCGGTCGATGAGCCGACACGTCAGGATCGCATCTGTGCTGGGGCGACCTTCGCGGCGGAAGAACGAGCCCGGAATACGACCCGCGGCATACATCCTCTCCTCGACATCCACCGTGAGCGGAAAGAAGTCGAAGTGCTCCTTGGGGTGCTTGCCCGCCGTGGTTGCGGACAGCAGCATGGTGTCGTCGTCAAGGTAAGCGACGACCGCGCCAGCTGCTTGCTGGGCCAACCGGCCTGTTTCAAAACGAATCTCGCGGCGACCGAAGTCGCCGTTGTCGATGGTCGCGACGGTCTCAAAGACTCCGTCATCAACCTCGACGGCATTGATCTGTGGCATATAGATTCCTGTCGTGTGGGAAATGGGGCCACACGGCGGAGTCGTCCCGCCGTGGCCACCGGGCAACACGTCAGGGGGTCCCGGTACGACTTCGGTCTTCGATCGAAGCGGCCGGATCCGGTGCCCTGTCCATAGGGCCAACTCGATTCCGGCAGCCACTACCGAGGACCGCCAATCGGACCTGTCAACCACCCCGGCACGTGTGCGCCGGACTAGCTCAGGCTATCAGGGAAAACACGCGAGGTCACCGAGGCGCACGGGCCGTCGCCCCCGGCAGACAACTGTTCCCCGCCCTGAACAGGACGGGGAACACTGGAATCTGTGTGCGGCGTGCGTCAGCGACGCAGGCCGAGTCGCTCGATCAGGCTGCGGTAGCGTGCGATGTCAGTCTTGGCGATGTACTTGAGAAGGCGACGCCGACGACCGACCAGAAGGAGCAGACCACGACGCGAGTGATGGTCGTGCTTGTGGTCTTTGAGGTGCTCGGTGAGCTGCTGAATGCGCTTGGTCAGCATCGCGATCTGGGCCTCGGGTGAGCCGGTGTCTGTCTCGTGGATCCCGTATTCGGCCAGTACGGCCTTCTTGTCTTCGGTGCTCAGTGCCATGATTACTCCCGGTTGTTCCAGTCCACGAAAATGAGTAACCCCGCCGCCGCGGACCGCAGCAGAGCCGATAGATGACGCTACCAGTACGGACCCCTCGGGCCCGAATCGACGGCTGTGGACCCTGCCGGTCAGATTTCCAGCACGGCCCTGGTCCGGTCGACGTCGCGCCCCATGGCCACCAGGAGTTCATCCACGGAGGAGAACTTCTCCATGGACCTGACGTGGTCCACAAAATCAACCGCGGCGATACGTCCGTAGAGGTCGGCCACCTCGTCCAGTACAAACGCCTCGACACTCCGCGCAGCGTCGCCGAATGTGGGGTTGGTCCCCACGGACACCGCGGCTGCGTACCGACGCCCCGGGACGATCGAGCCGTCGAGTGGACCGTCGTCCATGACGGTGAACCATCCTGCGTACACGCCGTCAGCTGGCACCGCGGTGTACTCGGTCAGGTTGAGATTCGCCGTCGGATAGCCGAGGTCACGGCCGCCGCGCCCAGCACCGTGGATCACGGGGCCGCATACCCGGTGCGGTCGGCCGAGAAGCTCCGCCGCGCCCGCCACATCCGATTCGGCGAGGAGTCGTCTGATCCGGGTCGACGACACGGTCTCACCGTCGGACTCCATGAGATCCACCACATTAACGGTGATCTCGCGCTCGGCACCTAGCTCGCGGAGCGTGTCCGGCGTGCCGGCGGCGCGACGACCGAAGGTGAAGTTGCCGCCCACCGTGACCGCCCGGCAACTCAATCCCTTGACCAGGACGCGATCGACGAACTCGTCCGGGTCCCACGACGCCATCTCCCTGTCGAAGGGCAGTGCGAACACCGCCTCCACCCCGAACTCGCCAGCCAGTTCGGCCCGTCGATCCAGGGGCGTGAGCACGAGCGGGTGGGTGCCGGGGCGCACCACCTCCACCGGGTGCGGGTCGAAGGTGACCAGGACGGGGCTCGCACCGAGTTCGCGTGCGCTGTCAACGGCACGCTCCACGAGTTTTCTGTGGCCCCTGTGGAGCCCGTCGAACACCCCGAGCGCGACAGAAGTCCCGCCGTCGGGGGTCACGATCGCGTCGAAAGTTCGCCACAGTTGCACGGCGACCACCATACGCCCGGGACTCACAGCCCCGCCGGTCGCATGACGACGACCGGGGCCGCGCGCTTGCCCGACTCCGACACGAGCGCCGCGACCCGACCGTCCGGCGCGACCGCCGCCACCACGCCGGTGTCGCCCTGGGCATCCAGCCACCTTCCGTGCCGGAGTCCCTCGGCATCTTCTGCGTCGATATCACGACGGGGGAAGGCTGCCAGCGCTGCGGCGTCAAGGTCGAGGGAGAGCCGGGGTTCGGCCTCCAACTCCTCGAGGGTGCGGGCCACGTCCAGGTCGAACGGCCCCACCATCGTGCGTCTGAGCGCCGTCAGGTGCCCTCCTACACCGAGTCCCGCGCCGAGGTCCCGAGCGAGCGCCCGGATGTAGGTTCCGGTGGAACAGTCGACGACGACGACGAGGTCCACCACCTCACCTGAGCGCAGCCGCCCCAGAACGTCGAACCGGGAGACCGTGACCCGCCGCGACTTCAGCACGACCTCCTCGCCCGCCCGCACACGGTCGTAGGCTCGCTTGCCGTCTACCTTGATCGCGCTGACGGCGGAGGGAACCTGGTCGATCTCCCCCGTGAGTGCGGCCACTCCGGCGTCGATCGCCTCGTCGGAGACCTCGGAAGCGTCCGCGGTGGCGGTGATCTCGCCCTCAGCGTCGTCGGTGGCGGTTGTCTGCCCCAGCCGGATGGTGGCCTCGTAGGACTTGGTCTCCAGTGCGAGCAGCCCGAGCATCTTGGTGGCGCGTTCGATCCCCACCACCAGCACTCCGGTGGCCATCGGATCGAGTGTTCCCGCGTGCCCGACCTTGCGTGTACCGAAGAAACGGCGCAGGCGCGCGACCACATCGTGACTGCTCATACCACCCGGTTTGTCGACCACGACGAGGCCGGGCTCGGGGGCGGGACGGGGTTCCGATCTGCGAGAGGTCACGGGAACACGGTATCCACGCCGGCCGGTCGGAGCACGATCGCCGAGGCCACGTAGCCGTCCCGGACCACCCAACGACCGTGGAACTCAAGCAGATCCGCTCCCCCGTCAACCGCGTGGGGCTCCACCAAGATCCGCGACCTCAGTGCGCCGGTGACCACGTCGTCGTCGATCCTGTCGGGAACAAGGGTGATCCGTGCATCGGCGAAGCCCAACCATCTCCGGGTGAGCGGGAACCACGCTTTGTAGGTGGCCTCTTTGGCCGTGAACAGCAGGCGGTCCCAGTGCACCGATGGCATATCCGAGCGAGCAGCGCGGACCCACGCCGCCTCGTCCGGCAACGAGACGGCATCAAGGACCCCGTCCGTCAGGGACCCGTGGACCTCGACATCCACGCCCAGCGAGCGGACCCGGCCCGTCGGAGCCAGCGCTGCGGCGCGCAGACCATCCGTGTGTGTGAGGGTTCCCACCACTCCGGGCGGCCACACCGGCATGCCCTGACCTCCGCGCACCACCGGCCCCACGGGAACGCCCAGCCTGGTCATGGCCTCTCGCGCGCACGCCCGGGCCGACGCGAATTCGACTCGCCGCCGCTCGACCGCCCCGGCAATCTGCTCGGCCTCTACCGGATGCAGCGCGTCGAGCACCGCCGCGTCATCCATCCCCAACTCGGAGTCGGTTACCGTCACCACATCGGGTGGCAGAATGTCGCGGATCACTGCTCCTCCTCCAGGAATGGTCCGGGCTCTCCCGGCCGGGCGAGCCGGGGCAGTCCCTGCCCGTCACGGATCCACCTCGCCTGTGGCTCCGCCGGGGCGGGCAGGATCTGACGGGCCAGCGGCTCCGGACGCCCCCGGCTCCCCCACTCGCGCGGGTACCCCAGGGAGACTTCCTCGAAACGCACCTCGTCGTAGCTGGACGACCTCGGGATGTGCAGATGTCCGTAGACGCACGCGGCGGCGCGGTAACGGCGGTGCCAATCGGCAGTCTGATCCGTGCCGCACCACAAGGCGAAGTCGGGGTGGCGTAGTACCCGCGTGGGGTCCCGCAGCAGCGGCCAGTGATTGATCAGGACTGTCGGATGGGGTGGGTCGATCCGGCCCAACCTTGATGTGGTGGCAACCAGACGATCGCGGCACCACGCCGCCGCGTCTGAATACGGCGCCGGATCGATGAGGAACTCATCAGAGGCCACCACGCGTCGTTCGCGTGCGCCCGCTAACGCGTCCGGCCGGGACTGGCCGCGCACCAGCGTCCACGAGTAGTCGTAGAGCAGGAACATCGGCACGATCCACGCCGGTCCGCCAGGCCCTGTCCACAACGGGTATGGGTCCTCCGGCGTGTCCACACCGATCGCGCGGCAGGCCTCCACCAGGCGGTCGTACTTCGTCGGGGACGTGATGCCCTCGTCGTCGCGGCCGATCCAGAGTTCGTGGTTTCCCGGCACCCAGATCACGCGTTCGAAGCGCTCGGCTAACCTACCGAGCGCGTTCACCACATGGTCGGTCTTCTCCGCGACGTCCCCCGCCACGATCAGCCAGTCACCCGGATGACCGGGGTGGATCTCGTCCAGCACATCCGCGTTGCCGCGATGCCCGACGTGGAGGTCGGATACCGCCCGCAGACTCGGCGTCGAGGTCATGATTCGTCGTCCTCCCCTGCGCTGGATCGCGCGATCCGACCTCCGTTAGGTGTTCCGGCACCGGTCACCATCCATGCCTCGCCACGTACTCGAATCGCCACCGCTATCAGTCTCATCCCCACGAACACACCCATCCCCCACCAAATCCCCGCCAGACCCCAGCCGAAGTGGCGGGTCGCCAGTAGAACCGGCAGGAAACCGGACAGCGCGGCGATCACCGTGCTCGTACGCAGGTATGCAGCGTCTCCGGCCCCCAGTAGTACACCGTCGAGGCCGAACACCACCGCCGCCGGAATCACCACGACCGCCATCCCGACCAGCGCCACCGTCAGACGCTCCGCCACGCCGGGATCACCCGCCAGGAACAGGGACACAGGACCACGCAGTGCCACGGTGAGCACAGCCAGCACCGCCCCCAGCCCGAGCGACCACACCACCACTGCACGCGCGAGCGCGCGGCCGTGCGCGGCGAGGCCTGCCCCCAGGGCGGCGCCGACCAGTGATTGCGCGGCAATCGCGACCGAATCCAATACCAGTGAATAGAGCGCCCACATCTGCTGGGCCAGATGGTGCGCTGCCAGCGAGCCCACTCCGGCCGCAGCCGCGGCCGTGGTGGCTACTGCGAACGTGATCTGGAACGACGCGGTGCGGATCACTAGGTCCACACCCATACGGAGTTGGCTCACGATCACGGTGCGCCGCGGTCCCAGGGGTCCCCGGTGCTCGCGCACCAGAGCCACCAGGAAACCCGTCGCCATAAGCACCTGTCCCGCCAGATTGGACCACGCACTACCCACCAACCCCAACGCGGGCGCCGGCCCGAGCCCGGGCACGAGCAGCACGCACCCCGCGGTGGAAACCCCGATCCCCACCGTCACCAGGAATAGCGGGGTGCGAAGTCTCTGTACGCCGCGCATCCAGCCGTGTCCCGCCGACGCGACGAGGATGCACGGAATGCCCCACACCGCCACCTGCAGCCATTCCGCGGCCTCTGCCGCGACCTCGGCATCCGCGGCCAATACGCGCGTCAATGGCCCCACCAGTGCGAGAACAGCTGCCACCACGGTCGCGCCTACCGCGAACGCTATCCATGTGGCCTGGACGCCTTCGGCGACCGCGTCGGCCCGGCGTCCGGCGCCGTGCAGTCGTGCGGAGCGAGCGGTGGTGCCGTAGGACAGGAAGTTCATCTGGGTTCCTAGAACCAGCAGGACCAGTGCACCCACACCGAGGGCAGCGAGGTCATCGGGTCCCTGACGGCCCACCACGATCCCGTCGACGAGCAGGTAGACCGGCTCCGCCGCGAGCACCGGCAGGACCGGAAGTGCTATTGACCACAGCCGCCGTCCGAGGGCGGCCACGCCCGTACCGGGATCAGGACCAACGTGTGCCAGTTCAGTCGAGGAGCCCACGGAGCCTCGCGGAGACCGATTCCAGATCCCCCGCGACCGTGCAGCCAGCCGCCGCAGGGTGTCCGCCGCCGCCCAGTGCGGCCGCGACGGCAGCCACGTCCACGGCGTCCGCACCCCCCGCGGGAGGACGGGAACGCAGAGAGATCGTCCATTCGTCGGGCAGGTATTCCTTCAGCAACACCGCGACGTGAGCCTCACGTGCACCGCGCAGGTGGGATACCAGGGATTCCACGTCCTCCTCCTCGGAAGACTCGATTATCGCGTGTGGAACAGCCAACCAGATTGATCCGAGACCTCCCAGGGTCTCGGGTTCAAGACGGGCCGAGGACAGGAGTTCGCCTAGTATGCGGAGCCACGAGAATCCGTGGGCATCGAGGAGCGCATACGTCAGCTGGCTCGATTCAGCGCCGGCGGCCAGGAGACGGCGGGCGGTGTCATGGGCGTCTGGCCCACCCCATCGGAACGAACCGGTGTCAGTGACCAGTCCCGCGTACAGAGCCGTGGCGATGTGCGGGTCGACCTGAAGTCCGCCGGCCTCCAGGATCTCTAGAACGAGTGACGCAGTTGACGCCGCATTCGGATCAAGCAGGATGTGGTCGCCGAATCCAGGATTCGAGCGATGGTGGTCCACCACCAGGATCTCAGTTGCCGCCTCGGCCAGTCGATCCCAGTTCCCCACCCTGTCGGCGCTCGCGCAGTCCAGCGTGACCACAAGACCGTCATGTGCCGGGACTTGCGCCAACGGCACGACGTGCTCCGTGCCGGGGATGGCGCGGAGCGAGGGCGGGACGATGCCGGGGTCGAACGACTGGTGAACAGTCGAGCCCCCGGCACGTAGCGCACGGGCGAGTCCGCATGAGCTGCCGAGCGCGTCGGCATCCGGCCGGACATGGCACAGCACGGTCACTTCTCGGTGCCGGCCCAGAACTTCAGCCGCCCTCCGGACGTCAACCCGGGAGTTCACCGGTCGTCGCCCTCCGGCCGCTCGTCCTCCTCGGGCCTGCGGTACGGGTCCTCATCGCCAGCGGGGCGGGCACCCTCTGCAGCACGACGGACCTCTTCGTCGCTCGCACGCGCCTTGGCCAACAGCTCTTCCATGTAGCGAGCCGCGTCCGGGACGGAATCCAAGACGAAGGTCAGCTCCGGAGTGAACTTGACGCCGGTCTGCTTTCCGACCATCGTGCGCAATCTCCCGCGCGCTGTGGTCAACGCATCCTCGGCAGCCTCGAGATCGGGCTCCTCGTCGAGAGTCGCACCGCGCACCGTGTAGTACAGGGTCGCCACCCGGAGGTCCGCGGTGATGCGTGAGTCGGTGATGGTGACGAACTCGAGCCGCGGATCCTTGATCTCGTGTTCGATCGCCATGGCGACGATCTCTCCGATCCGCTTGCCCAACCGTCCCGCACGTCCCTTACCGGTCATGCCGATCCTCCTCGACTCTGTGTGGTCGGTCCGGGCGGGGACGGGCCCCTGAAGGCCCGTCCCCGCGACCACTGGCTACCCCAGCATGCCGCGAGGGCAGGTCCGTTCACCACGGAACCTGCCCCCACGGCCTTATCCGGCGACATCAGTCGCGCGGCTTCTCCACGAGCTCGTAGGTCTCGACGATGTCACCGATCTTGATATCGGAGTACGTCACCGTGAGACCACACTCGAAGCCCTCGCGGACCTCGGTCGCATCGTCCTTCTCACGCCGCAACGACGTCACGGTCATCTCTTCCGCAACGACATTGCCGTCTCGGATGAGCCGTGCCTTCGCGTTACGCCGCATGATGCCGTCCAGCACCATACAACCGGCGATGTTGCCCACCTTGGAGGAGCGGAAGATCTGGCGGATCTCCGCCTGACCGAGCTGCTTCTCCTCGTAGATCGGCTTGAGCATGCCCTTGAGCGCACTCTCGATCTCGTCGATCGCCTGGTAGATGATCGAGTAGTACCGGATGTCCACGCCCTCGCGGTTGGCCATCTCAGTGGCCTTACCCTCTGCGCGCACGTTGAACCCGATGATCACCGCGTCCGATGCGGCCGCCAGGTTGACGTTGGTCTCGGTGACGGCACCGACACCTCGGTCGATGACGCGCAGCTGCACCTCATCGTCGATCTCGATACCCATGAGAGCCTCTTCGAGCGCCTCGACGGTACCGGAGTTGTCGCCCTTGATGATCAGGTTGAGCTGGCTCGTCTCCTTGAGATGCGAATCCAGGTCCTCGAGGCTGATCCGACGGCGGCTACGAGCGGCCATCGCGTTGCGCTTGCGAGCATTACGACGGTCGGCGATCTGCCGTGCGGTGCGGTCCTCCTCGACCACCATCAGGGTGTCGCCGGCACCGGCGACGCTGGTCAAACCAATGACCTGGACCGGACGCGACGGAGTCGCCTCAGCGACGTCCTCACCGTGCTCGTCGACCATCCGACGCACACGACCGTAGGCGTCACCGGCGACGATCGAGTCGCCCACGCGGAGGGTGCCGCGCTGGATGAGCACCGTGGCAACCGGACCGCGACCGCGATCCAGGTGCGCCTCGATGGCAACGCCCTGCGCATCCATATCCGGGTTGGCCCGCAGGTCCAGCGACGCATCAGCGGTCAGGACCACGGCCTCGAGCAGTGCCTCGATGTTCAGGCCCTGCTTGGCGGAGATGTCGACGAACATGGTGTCGCCGCCGTACTCCTCCGGGACCAGCCCGTACTCGGTCATCTGACCACGGATCTTGTCGGGCTGTGCGCCCTCCTTATCGATCTTGTTGACCGCCACGACGATCGGCACATCGGCCGCTTGTGCGTGGTTGATCGCCTCCACCGTCTGCGGCATCACACCGTCGTCCGCCGCCACCACGATGATCGCGATGTCGGTCGACTTGGCGCCGCGCGCACGCATCGCGGTGAACGCCTCGTGACCGGGGGTGTCGATGAAGGTGATGGTCCGATCGACCTCGTCGACCGGGACGGTCACCTGGTACGCACCGATGTGCTGGGTGATGCCTCCGGCCTCGCCCTCGCCGACCTTGGCGGAGCGGATGCTGTCGAGCAGCCGCGTCTTACCGTGGTCGACGTGACCCATGACCGTCACGACGGCAGGACGAACCTCGAGGTCATCCTCGCCACCCTCGTCCTCACCGAAAGACAGGTCGAACGAATCCAGCAGTTCGCGGTCCTCGTCCTCGGGGCTGACGACCTGAACCTTGAAACCCATCTCCTCGCCGAGGAGCTGGAGGGTCTCCGGCGTCACGGACTGCGTGGCCGTGACCATCTCACCCAGGTTGAACAGCGCTTGGACGAGCTGCGACGGGTTCACGTCGATCTTGTCGGCGAAGTCGCTCAGCGAGGCACCCTGTGCCAGTCGAAGGACCTGGCCGCGACCGTCGGGAAGCCGGACGCCGCCGACCTCTGGAGCCCGCATCGAGTCGTATTCCTGACGCTTCTGCCGCTTCGACTTACGACCGCGACGAGGGGCGCCACCCGGACGACCGAACGCACCCGCGGCACCGCCGCGACCACGATTGCCGCCACCGGGACGACCCCGGAAACCGCCACCGCCACCGGCGGGAGCGCCGCCACCTGGACGGAAACCTCCACCACCGGGACGACCGCCGGGACCACCCGGACGGCCCCGACCCGCAGCGGGGCGAGCGACCTGACCCGGCATCTGGCCGGGGCTCGGACGAGGCGGCATGTTGCCGGGCGTGGGGCGCGGACCGCCCTGTCCCGGAGCGCCCGGGCGCTGGGGCGGACGGGGTCCACCCTGGCCTGGCGACGGACGTGCTCCACCCGGACGCGGGCCCGCCTGGCCTGGTCCCGGACGGGGACCGGCCTGGGGACGCGGAGCCGGTGTGGTGCCACTCGAGTACGGGTTGTTGCCGACACGAGGTGCCTTGGGACCGGGTTTCGGTCCAGCCGGGCGCGGGCCGGGTGCCGGGCGGGATGCAGCCGCGGGCGTCGGGCCCGGGGTCGCACCCGGAGCGGGCTTGGCCTCCCCCGGCTTCGGGCCCGCAGCCGCGCCCGGGGTGGGCTTCGCTGCGGGAGCCGGAGTCTCGGCGGGTGCCGGCTTGGCGGCCGGCGCTCCCGGCTTGGGCCCCGTCGACGGCGTGGATGCAGCTGGCTTGGCCGCTGCGGTCCGCGGGTCCGCACCGGGCTTTGGCCCGGGCTTCGACGCTGCCGCACTCGGTTTCGGCGACGCTGCGCCGGTGGGCTTGGAGTCTGCGGGGGCGGAGTCTGCGCCGCCCGCCGGCTTGTGGGCCTCGCGGAGGCGCCGGACGACCGGGGCCTCGAGTGTCGAGGACGCCGACTTGACGAATTCTCCCTGATCGCGGAGCTTCGTCAGAAGTTCTTTACTGGTGACACCGAACTCTTTTGCCAGTTCGTGTACCCGGGGCTTGCCTGCCACTGCTCTCCTCACTGCGAGGTCTTCACGGCAGGGCTGGCCGCGCGACCTCGGTCTACATTCGATGGACGTTCATCGCTGGAGCTTCACGGTGTGCTCATCGTGTCTGGTCCGTTCCTTGTCATGTGCTCCCCCTACCAGTCTGTTCGGCTAGCGGGTGGTCTCGTACTCGTGGCGTAGTGCCTCGAGTACCTCCGAGATCGCATCCTGGGACACGCTCCCGACGACTCGCAACGACCTGATGAAGGCCTTGCGGTCGAGTGCTGTCGCGATGCACCGCTCGTCGCGATGCACCCAGGCTCCTCGTCCAATTGCCCGACGGCGGGGATCCGGCGAGAGTGCCATCGACCTCGGATCATGAACGATCCTCAGTAGCCGGGAGTCTGAATCCCGACCACGACAGCCGACGCAGGTCCGAACCGGACCTACAACCTCAGCAACGCCGTCGAGCTGGTCCTTACGTCCCCGCATGCGGCCGCCTCGGTTTCTCGCCGCCTCGCCCGCACCGAGCGGGTGGACGTGAAGTCACTGTGACAACTGCTTAGTCTACAGATAACGGGGTATCGACACTAACGGCGCGCCCGACCGCGTGGGTGCGGGTGGGCGCCCGCCCTCACTCCGCGTCGCTGTGGATGTCGATTCTCCACTGGGTGAGGCGGTGCGCCAGGCGGGCGTTCTGCCCTTCTTTCCCGATCGCGAGGGAGAGCTGGTAATCGGGGACCACAACTCTCGCGGCACGCGTCGCCTCGTCTGCAACGGTGACGGAGATCACCTTAGCCGGTGAGAGTGCGTTGCCCACGAAGACGGTCGGATCGTCGTCGTAGTCCACGATGTCGATCTTTTCGCCGTTGAGTTCAGCCATCACCGCGCGTACCCGGGCACCGTTCGGTCCGATGCACGCCCCCTTGGCGTTGAGTCCGGAGATGGTGGATTCCACAGCGATCTTGGTTCGGTGGCCCGCCTCGCGCGCTATCGCAGCGATGCGAACCGAGCCGTCATCGATCTCCGGGACCTCGAGCGCGAAGAGTCCGCGAACCAGATCCGGGTGCGTACGCGAGAGCGAGACAGAGGCACCGTGCGGCCCCTTGTGAACGCCGACTACGTGACACTTGATGCGATCCCCGTGCCGGTATGTCTCCCCGGGGACCTGCTCTGCGGGAGCGATGGTGCCCTCGGTCCCACCGGTCTCCGGTCCGATGTGGACAACGATGATCCCCCGGACATTAGCGCGGGAGTCAGATTGGATGACACCACTCACCACTTCGCCCTCGCGAGTGACGAGGTCTCCGTAGATGCGCTCGGTCTCGGCTTCACGAAGACGCTGGAGGATGATCTGGCGGGCGGTCGCCGCGGCGATCCGGCCAAAATCCGACGGCGTGGCGTCGAACTCACCGATACGGTTGCCCTCGTCGTCGACCTCGGCGGCCATAACGGCGACGGTCCCGGCTTTACGGTCGAGCTGGATCCGCGCGACGCGGTGCGCGTCTTCGGTCCGCTTGTATGCGGTCAGCAGAGCGTTCTCGAGAGTGTTCACGAGATCGTCCAACGGAATCTCGCGTTCCGTGGACAGCATGTTCAGCGCCGCCATGTCGATGTTCAACTGTTTTCTCCTTCTCGCACGCCACGCCCGGAACCGTCCGACTCCGCCAGCAGGTCCAACTCGTCCTGCGGGGGCGGTCGGAACTCGATCCGGATCACGGCGCGGGACACGGTGTCCAACGCTACCGAGTCCACGCCGATCCCACGATTCGACTTCGTCACCAGCCGGACCGAACCCGAGTCCTCTGTTAGGTCGCCGACCCTCCCCCGAGCCGGACCCTTCGCGCCGTCGACGTAGCTCAGATCGACCTGGCGACCTCGCGCGCGCCGCCAGTGGCGGGGCTCTTCAAGCGGTGCGTCCACCCCCCGACTCGTGACCTCGAGGGTAACCGGCCGCTCGGGACCGCCCCAGGATTCGGCCAGTGGATCGAGCGCAGCGGACAATTCCGCCAGATCATCGAGCGAGACACCGGAGTCGCCATCCACAACGACCTTCACGGTCCATGTGGACGACCGTGTGTCCTCGCGAAGGTCCTCGAGGTCGAGGCCACGGTCGGAGACCGCCTTGCTGATGTGGGCCCTGTCGGCCTCGGGGACGATCACTGTGCTCCTGGCATGCGGTCTGACGGGTTCCGTTCCGGATCGCGGACGGGCCGGATCACTGTACCGCCTCGTCGTCGAGTCCCCCGACCCCTGGCAGGATGTCGGGGTGCCCCATTCCGCCCCCATTGTTCTCACACGCCCTCTTTCCCGCCGTCAATTCATCGCGGTCACCGCGGGTGCAACCGCTCTCGCGGCTACCGTCGGGGGCTGCTCGACGCCCTTGTCTCTCGGCGGCCCCGATCCGCTCGTGGAAATTGCGGACGCAGCACGTCGAGACGCCGTCCAGTTCGCCGCCGCGGACGCCTCGCACGGCGATCGGATCCAGATACTGCACACCCTGGCGGAGGTTCGGCGAGTCCACGCCGAGCGACTTCAAGAGATGATCGAACAGCCGTCACCCGATGTGACATCGTCGGCGATCGAGGCAGAGGAGGCCCCGCCTGTCTGCCCCCCGCTGGACGAGGTGCGGACTCGGTTGCGCGCCGACGCCTCCAGGGCGACCGAAGTGGCGGTCGACGCCGAGGGCACACGCGCCGAACTGACAGCCTCAGTCGCCGCTGCGTGCATCTCCGCCGTCGAGGTGGTGCTGGCGTGACCACTCCGGTCGGACTCGCAGCAGAGGATGCAGCCGTCTACGGATACGGACTCGTGCTTTCCCGGGCTGACGGATCGATCCGTGCAGCGGTCCGACGTGAGCTCGCCGCACACCGGGCCCGTCGAGACGGCGCGGAGGAGCTGTGGCCGGGCTCTCCACCCGCCCCGGTGGGCTATCTCACCGGTCCGGACACCCCCACCTCACCCGTGCTGCTCGCGATCAGGATCGAGTCGGACTGCTGCGAAGCCTGGCGCGCACAGGTCGCCACAGCCGAGACGGCGGAAATGAGGCGCTACGCGGTGGAGGCATTGACCGCTGCCGCGATCCAACTCGCCCGGTGGCGGACCCTGGTCCCGGGCGCGCCGTTCGAAGCTCTTCCCGGGTTCCCGCCGGACGCCTGAAATCCGGTCTAGCGGGCGGAGGTTATCAGTCGGATGATCTCGTCCGCAGCTCCCTCGACGGCAATCTGGGTCACCTCTCCCGTGGCGCGCTTTCGAAGTTCGACCGTCCCCTCGGACCATCCACGGCCCACCACCACGACCCAAGGCACGCCGATCAGTTCAGCGTCCTTGAACTTCACTCCCGGTGACGCCTTTCTGTCGTCAAAGAGAACCTCGAGCCGGGCCTCATCGAAGGCCTTCACGAGCGTGCCTGCCCCGTTGATCGCGGCCTCGTCCTTGTTGGCAATCACCACGTGCACGTCCGCGGGCGCGGCTTCTGCCGGCCATACCAGGCCTTTGTCGTCGGCGAACTGCTCAGCCAGAACAGCGACGAGGCGCGATACCCCGATGCCATATGACCCCATCGTCACCCTGGCGGGCTTCCCGTTCTCGCCCAACACATCAAACCCGAACGCGTCGGTGTACTTACGGCCCAACTGGAAGATGTGACCGATTTCGATGCCGCGCGCCAGGGTGAGGGTGCCGTGCCCACCGGGTGCCGGATCGCCTTCACGGACCTCAGCGGCCTCGATCGTGCCGTCAGGGATGAAGTCGCGGCCACAGACCAGATCCACCACATGCTTGTCGGGTTCGTCCGCTCCGGTGATCCACGCCGTCCCTTCCACGATCCGGGGATCGACGAGGTACCGGACCTCGTTCTCGATCAGCGCTCGCGGGCCGATAAAGCCCTTGACGAGGAAGGGGTTTGCCTTGAAGTCCGCGTCGTCCAGAACTGCGACCTCGGCAGGTTCGAGCGCAGCCTCGATGCGCTTCATGTCGACCGCGCGGTCGCCCGGGAGCCCGACACCGAGCAGTTCCCAGTCTTTACCCGGCTCGCGAACCTTGAGCAGCACGTTCTTCAAAGTGTCGGCGCCGGTGATCTCACGTCCGAGGTCCGCCGAGTTCGCCCACGACACGAGTGTCTCGATAGTCGGGGCGTCCGGGGTGGAGTGCACTACGGCGTCCGGAAGTCCTTCAAGTGGGGGAGCCGGAGGTGCGGGGGTCACCACTGCCTCGACGTTCGCCGCGTACTTCCCGTCGGTCGACCGGACGAATGTGTCCTCGCCTGCGCCGGAGACAGCGAGGAACTCCTCCGATGCCGAGCCGCCCATGGCACCCGAAGTGGCGGCACAGATCACGTACTCGATACCCAGGCGATCAAAGATGCGCTGGTAGGCCGCGCGATGGTTCTGATAAGACCGCTCGAGCCCCGCGTCGTCCACGTCGAAGGAGTACGAGTCCTTCATGGTGAACTCGCGACCACGGAGGATTCCTGCACGCGGGCGTTCCTCGTCCCGGTACTTGGTCTGGATCTGATACAGCGTGACCGGCAGGTCCTTATACGAGGAATATTCGCCCTGGACGGTCAGCGTGAACAGTTCCTCGTGAGTCGGACCGAGCAACATGTCGTTGCCCTTACGGTCCTTGAGCCGGAACAATGCCGGCCCGTACTCCGTCCACCGGCCGGTCGTCTCGTACGGCTCCCGTGGGAGCAGCGCGGGGAGGCTGATCTCCTGGGCGCCGGAGGCGTCCATCTCCTCGCGGACGACCTCCTCAATCCTGCGAAGGGTACGCAGACCCAGAGGCAGCCATGAATAGACGCCGGGCGCTACCCGGCGGACGTATCCGGCGCGGACCAGCAGTTTGTGGCTGAGGACCTCGGCATCAGCCGGGTCGTCGCGGAGGGTACGCAGGAAAAGGTGGGACAGACGCGTGATCACGGTGGTCCAGCGTAGCCGCCCGTCTGGAACTGATCCGCCCGACGGTAGCCTCAGCCGGGTGCGCATCCTCCTGTCCCCCTCCGAAACCAAGTCCGTCGGTGGGCCCGGCAGCTCACTCGACCTCGCTCGTCTCTCTCTTCCCACTCTCACCGACACCCGACGGTCGGTCGCCGACACGCTGGTCACGATGTGTGTGGAGGACCCCGACAGCGCGCGGTCCACACTCGGGTTGAGCGAGAAACTCGCGGGTGAGGTGGATCTGAACGCGCAACTGTGGGGCACGCCCTGTGCTCCCGCACTCGGCCGGTACACAGGGGTGCTCTATGACGCGCTCGACCAGGGATCCTTTACACGGGCCACCCGGTCACGAGCAGAGGCCCGTCTGTGGATCGGGTCCGCGTTGTTCGGCCTACTGGCCGCCGGTGACCCTATCCCCCACTACCGACTATCCGCTGGCACCCAGTTGCCGGGTATGGGGACGCTGAGGGCGACCTGGCGGCCGGCATTGTCCGAGGCCACCATTGACTGGGCCGACGATTTGGTGGTGGATCTGCGTTCGGGCGGCTACCACCAGTTGGGACCGGTCCCCGGTGCGATCACCATTGATGTGGTGACCGAATATTCGGACGGGTCACGCAAGGTGGTGTCGCACTTCTCCAAGCACCACAAGGGATTGCTGGCACGGACCCTGGCGACCTCGCGGGCCGAGATGGACGACGTGACGTCGCTACTTCGCGTGGCCCGTCGAGCCGGCCACTCCGTCGAACGCACGTCGGCGAAGGTTCTGACTATGGTCACCGAGCCCTGAACCGCGGCGCATCCAGGTGTTGCCGCCGTCGTTCACCGCCATCCGAGTTCCGGTGCGACGTACGCGAGCAGAGAGTCGATCACGTCGGGTTCGGCCACATAGGATCGCCCGAACACGGCGCGACTGCCGGGCTCGATTCGCCCGAACCGGTCCCCACACGCGCCTCCCAGGACACGGCGACGGTCGACGTCGCTGGTGATCGCGACAATGGACCGTGAGACGGCGACCCGCGGCTCGAAACCGTGGTCGCGAGACGACCACGCATCACGGACGGCTTCGATCTGTCGGCGCTGCTGGACGTGGAGAGGTTGACCGGACTCGTCCTGCTTGAGCATCGACGCCATAAGATTCATCCCCCGTTCGGCGGCCCACCGGGCGGTGTCATCTGATCCGGCCCCCCACCAGATGCGCTCACGCAACCCTTCGGAGTACGGCTCCTGACGGAGGGCACCCGGTGGTTTGGGGAACCTCGGGCGAGGGTTCGGTTCGGCCATTCGTGTGCCGTCGACCGCGCTCAGGAAGACATCCGTGTGCCGCCGGGCCATGTCCGCGTCCGTCTCCCCCACCGCGGGCCGGAACCCGAAGTAGCTCCATCCGTCGAGTGCCTGCTCCGGTGATCCCCGGGAAATCCCCAGTTGGACACGACCACCGGAGAGCAGGTCCGCAGCGGCAATGTCCTCGGCGAATCCCAAGGGTTGACCTAGCGCATGTCCACCTCCCCTGTGTAGATCTCGATCCGGGAGGTACGCGCACCCACCGCGGCGAGAAGTGGGGCCGGGGTACCCAGCTGTCGGGCGAAGTGGTGAACGCGGAAATAGGCGCCGTCGGCACCCAACCGCTCGGCGGCTGCTGCCAGTTCCACGCTCTGGATCAGAGAATCCCGCGCGGTCCGCACTGCCGAGTCGGGATGGTCCGTCCAGTGGCCAAAGGACAGGAAGCCGATCTTCTTGCGGGTGCTCACGAACCCCATCATGTACCAGGAGTACGGGATCAGACGGCGGTCTCAGGAACGGGCCAGGACCTGGGGCAGCCCCGCGACTTCCCCCACCACGACGATCGCCGGCGGCCGCACGTCGTGGACGCGCAGTTCTTCCGCAAGGGTCGCGAGGGTGCACCGGTAGGTCGCCTCACCTTCGAGGCTGCCGTCGACGATCACGGCCGCAGGCGTGTCGGAGGGCCGCCCCCCCGCCAGGAGGGAATCAGCTATGGCCGGGGTGTTCTTGACCCCCATGAGGATGACGATCGTGCCGCGCAGCCGGGCGAGGGCGTCCCAATCGACGAGTGAGCCGGGGTGGCCGGGGGGCAGGTGTCCGGAGACTACGGTCACCTCGTGCGTCATCCCTCGGTTGGTGACCGGGATCCCCGCCAGCGCGGGGACGGAGAGCGCACTGGAGACGCCCGGGACGACGGTGCAGGGCACGCCTGCCTCAGCGCAGGCCTGCGCTTCCTCGTACCCACGACCATAAAGAAACGAATCGCCGCCCTTGAGCCTCACGACGAACTTGCCCGATAGTGCACGGTCCACCAAAACCTCGTTGATGGCCTCCTGCGCCATGGCTCGGCCGTAAGGAATTTTGGCCGCATCCACGATCTCCACGTCCGACCTTAGTTCGGCGAGTGGTCTTTGGGGGGCGAGTCGGTCGGCCACGACCACGTCTGCGCGCGAGAGGAGGCGTCGGCCTCGTACCGTCATGAGGTCATCAGCACCCGGCCCTCCACCCACGAGCGCCACAGTGCCGCGGAGCTTCTCGTCTACCTCGGGGGCCTCCGCCCCTGCCACACTCAGCGCGCGTGCCACGATGTCGCGGGCCTCGGAGGTGCGGGCGCGGTCACCGGTGAGTACCGCGACGAGCATCTCGTCGCGACGGACGACGGCCGGGGTGACCGCGGTACCCGAGTTCACCGCGTCGGACCGCACACAGAAAGTGCGGTGTTGCTCGGCCTCGGCGGCCACCCGTGCGTTGACGAGCGAGTCCTTGGTGGCCGCCACCACGTACCAGGCACCCTCGAGATCGCCGGTGCGATATTCACGTGACTCCCACCAGATGCGTCCGGCGTCCACCAAGCCCTGCAGGGTGGGGGTGATCTCGGGGCTCACCAGGTAGACGGCCGCTCCGGCCTCCAGTAGGACGGGGACGCGACGCTGGGCCACGGAACCTCCGCCGATCACCACCACACGGCGACCTTCGAGGTCCAGGCCGACGGGATAAGGGTTAACGGGCCGGATCATGGGCCGATCCTATCCGGCGATGGCAGCACCGCTCGCCCGGGGCCGAGTGCTGAGATACAGCTCATCCCCCGACCTCGGTGAGGAGATCGGGGGACGAGAAACGGTACCGGTGGTGCGTCCGGGCTAGACCTTCTGATCGAGCTTGAGCGTCCGCGTGGAGCGTTCGAACTGCTCGGTGAACAGTGACGGCTCAGTCGCGAGATCGCGACCGAGGGACGGGATCATCTCCTCGAGGGCTGGCTTCCAATCCGCGAAGCGGCTGGGGAAGCAACGCTGCAGCACGTCGACCATGGCGTCGACAGCCGTAGAGGCCCCGGGAGATGCCCCCAGGAGTCCGGCGATCGAGCCGTCCGCCGCGCTTACCACGGCCGTTCCGAACTCGAGCGTGCCACCCCTACCGTTGGGCTTGGGCTTGATCACCTGTACGCGCTGGCCCGCGATGACCTTCTCCCACTCCCCGTCCACGGCTGACGGCACAAAATCCCGAAGGGTGTCGACCCGGGCACCATGGTTCTTGGCGAGTTCCGTCACGAGGTACTTGACCAGGCCCATCTCGGTGAGACCGATGTTGGCCATGGGCAGCAGGTTGCCGGCCCGGATGCTCGAGGGCAGGTCGAGGAAACTGCCCATCTTGAGGAACTTGGGGGTCCAGCCGGCGAACGGGCCGAACAGCAATCCCTTCTTGCCGTCGATGACTCGCGTGTCCAGGTGCGGCACGGACATCGGGGGGGCACCGACCGAGGCCTGACTGTAGACCTTGGCCTGGTGCTGCTCGACCAGATCGTCGTTGGTGCAGCGCAGCCACTGGCCACCCACCGGGAAACCGCCGATGCCCTTGATCTCGGGGATACCCGACTTCTGCAGTAGGTGCAGCGCGCCGCCACCAGCCCCCACAAAGACGAATTTGGCGTCGATAGTGCGCTCGTCGCCGGTGTGCCGGTTGGCCACGGTGAGCCGCCATGTGCCGTCCGTGTTCCGCTCGAGGTCCTTCACCTGATTCTGGTAGTGGACCTCGGTGCCGGTGCGGGTGAGGTACTTGATCAGCTGACGGGTCAACGCACCGAAGTTGACGTCCGTACCGCCTGCGAAGTGGCTCAGAGCGAATGGCTGCTCCGATGAGCGACCACGGGCCATGAGCGGGACGAGCCGCTCGAGCTCGCCGAAGTCGGTGGTGTGCTCCATACCCGGGAAGAGGGGATGCCCGGCGAGCTTGTCGTACCGCTTCTGCAGGTAGTCCTGGCCGTCCCTGCCCGTCACGAAGCTCATGTGCGGAACCGATCGGATCCACTCGGTCGGGTCACCGAGGATGGTGTTCTCCACGGCATAGGACCAGAACTGCCGGGAGACCTGGAACTTTTCGTTGACGCTCACGGCCTTGGTGATGTCCACATCGCCGTCAGCGGTTTTTGGTGAATAGTTGAGCTCACACAGGGCCGAGTGGCCGGTACCAGCGTTGTTCCACGCGTCGGAGGACTCCAGCGCGGGCCCCTCGAGACGCTCGTAGACCTGGATGTCCCAGTCTGGTTGGAGACGGCGCAGCAGTGCCCCTAGTGTCGCGCTCATGCTGCCGGCGCCGATGAGCGCCACATCCGTCGTTCCGTGCCTTGCCACCTGGTCTGCAGTCACCGGCTACCCTCGCTCATTGGTCGTGGACCCGAATCTCAAGTAGACGCGGCCGTCCTCTGACACTCCGCGTCCACGGGGAACCAAGACTACTCTCGGGACCGTGGATGGGGCACACCGGACTAGGGTGGTGCGCGTGTCATCTCTCTCCTCCGATCGCGCCGCCGATGCCGTCGCCGACGAATCGTGGACCGCTGATCTGCTGGGGCCGTCCTTTCGCAGGCGTGAACTGCCACTCGGTACCGATCCCGACGGTGAGGGACCGATCTCTGCGACCCTGGTGCGCCACGAAGAGGCGCCGTCCGAGCCGGTCGCGGCTGTGTTGGTGGTCCACGGATTGTCCGACTACTTCTTCCACACCCATCTGGCGGAGTTCCTCGCCGCGCGTGGTTTCGCGACATACGGGATCGACCTCCGCAAATGCGGGCGCTCCAGACACGAAGGGCTGACGCCGCACTTCACCACCGACCTGGAGAGGTACGACGACGAGTTGGAGCAGGCTCTCGCGGTGATCGTCTCCGAACACCCGGGGTTGCCCGTCATCGTGGAGGCGCATTCGACGGGCGGTCTGGTGGTCCCGCTGTGGCTGGGCCGGCGGCGCGACAAGGGGACGTTGGAGCCCGTCATCGGATTGGTTCTCAATTCCCCCTGGTTTCAGCTGGACCTCCCGGACCGCACCCGCTCGGTGTTGGACCGGGTGATCCGTGTCCTCGGCGCCGCCCGCCCCTTCTATCGTCTGCCACTCCCGACTTCCGACAGATATGTCGCGAGCACGCACGTGGATCACGACGGCGACTTCGATTTCGACGTGACCCTCAAACCTCCGGGCGGGGTGGGCGTGCGCGCAGGCTGGCTGGCTGCGGTCCGTCGTGCGCAGCGGCGTCTGCAGGAGGGGATCGACCTCCCTCTTCCGGTTCTCATGCTCCGATCAGCGGCGTCGTCGGTCGGCCCTGCTGCAAAGACCGCGAAGAACAGGTCGATCGACGTGGACACCGATCTGATCCTCGACGTGCGGTCCATGGAGCGATTCGCCGACCGCGTTTCGTCCAGTGTCACCGACATCCCGATCGAGGGAGCCCGCCACGATGTCTTCCTATCCCGCCCTGACGTCCTCGCGGTGGCTTTTGGTCACCTCGGCGACTGGCTGGACCAGATAATTTCCTCTCACACCAAGGAGTCCTGACCACAATGACCCAGACCCCCACGCGGCACTTCGACCTCGTCGTGATCGGCACCGGCAGCGGCAACTCGTTGATCGACGAGTCGTTCGCCGACAAGTCGGTGGCGATATGCGAGAAGGGGACGTTCGGCGGGACCTGTCTGAACGTGGGGTGCATCCCCACCAAGATGTTCGTCTACGCCGCGGACACGGCCACCTCGATCGCCCATTCGTCGAACTACGGGGTGGATTCGACTCTGGACGGGGTGCGGTGGCCGGACATCGTCTCGCGAGTTTTCGACCGACGGATCGACCCGATCGCCGCGAGCGGTGAGGACTACCGACGAAACCGCAGCGAGAACGTCACCGTCTACGACGGCCACGCGACGTTCGTGGGCCCGAGGACCATCGACACAGGCACAGGTGAGCTGATCACGGCCGATCAGGTGGTCATCGCCGCCGGCGCTCGTCCGTCCATCCCACAGATCGTCACTGATGCGGGCGTGGACTACTTCACGAGCGACGACGTGATGCGCCTGCCCGAACTTCCCGAGTCCCTGGTCATCAAGGGTTCGGGGTTCATCGCCTGTGAGTTCGCCCACGTGTTTGCCGCCCTGGGCGTCAAGGTGACGATCATCGGACGCTCCGACGTGCTTCTCAAGTACCTCGACCGCGAACTAGCCGAGCGGTTCACCCGAAACGCCTCCGACCGGTGGGACGTCCGCCTCGGCAAGGTGGTCACAGAGATGACCGCCACGGGCGACGACAACCGCGGCGTGGAGATCACCTTCGAGGACGGCTCGACTTGCGCCGGAGATGCACTGCTGGTGGCCACGGGCCGCACGCCCAACGGGGACCTCTTGGGACTCGCCTCCGCCGGCGTGGAGATGGACGGGGACCGTGTCCGGGTGGACCAGTACGGCAGGACCTCGGCCGACGGTGTCTGGGCCCTGGGCGACGTGAGTTCGCCGCATCAGCTCAAGCACGTGGCGAACCACGAGCAGCGGGTGGTGTCCCACAACCTGCGCAACCCCGACGATCTACAGCCGTTCCATCACGCCCACGTGCCTTACGCCGTGTTCACGTGGCCACAGATCGCCTCCGTCGGGATGACCGAGATCGAGGCCCGCGCCGCCGGTTACGACGTGACGGTAAAGACCCAGGATTACGGTGACGTGGCCTACGGCTGGGCGATGGAGGATTCGGTTGGCTGTTGCAAGCTCATCGCAGACCGTGCCACCGGACTCCTGCTGGGCGCACACATCATGGGGGCACACGCACCTTCGTTGATCCAGATACTCATCCAGGCCATTGAGTTCGGGATCACAGTTCCCGACCTCGCACGTCGCCAGTATTGGATCCACCCCGCGATGGCAGAGGTCGTGGAGAACGCGCTTCTGGGTCTGGACTTTCCCGACCGCGGTTTCTGACCTGTGGGACACGGGCGGGGGTGGGTCTTATTGGCACACCTCCGCTCTGGGAATATCGACTGTCAGATCACCACGTAGTCGGACGGGTCGACCGATCTGAGCTGTGAGCGGTATCGGAAGGTATACGACGGCCACTGCAGGGAGTTGCGTCCCTTCACGTCGAAGTACCAACTCGAGCAACCGCCCTCGTTCCAGACCGTGTGCGCGAGTTCGTCGTCCATCCGGTCCGCGTAGGCCTTGACCGCCTCGGGTCGGACCTCGACTGCGTGGCTACCTCCCTCGGCGAGGTCGATGATCCGCGAGATGTATTCGGCCTGCGATTCCAGCATGTACACGATCGAAGAGTGCCCCAGGTTCGTGTTCGGCCCGTATAGCAGGTACAGGTTGGGAAACCCGGCCACCGTCACGCCGTTGTATGCGCGGGGGCTGCCGTCCCAGTGCTGGGCCAGAGTCTCGCCGAGAGATCCGGTGATGACGCGGGCGATCGGTGGCTCCGTGGGCTGGAAGCCGGTGCCGAAGATGATCACGTCGGCCTCGTGCTCCAGGCCGTCGGCGCCGAGCAGACCGCGTCGGGTCGCGCCCAATGCAGCGTCCGGGACAAGGGTGACGTTCGGGCGGGTGAGCGCGGGAAACCATCGGCTGGTCAGCAGTACGCGCTTGCAACCGATTGAAAAGTCCGGTGTGAGGGCTTTGCGCATCTTCCGGTCTCCCACATTGAGCAGTAGGTAGAAGCGCGCGAACCACTCGAAGAACCGCAGCATGAACTGAGCTCGGGTGAACAGCAGGACGTACAGCTCGCGTCCAAGGTAGATCCGCCCGCGCACCAGGCGCTGCAGGATCGGAAATCGCTCGTACAGGTGCTTTCGCCGCTCGGAGATCGCCCTGTCCAGTCGCGGGATGATCCACCCCGGTGTGCGTTGGAAGACGGTGAGGTGATCAACGCTCGGGGCGATCTCCGGGACGAACTGCACAGCTGAGGCGCCGGTGCCCACCACTGCCACTTTGCGCCCGTCGAGCCGGACATCGTGTCTCCAGCGGGCGGAATGGAACACCTCGCCCTCGAATGTCTCCAGGCCCGGAAGCTGCGGGATGGACGGGGAGGAGAGTGCCCCGCTCGCGACAACCAGATGACGGGAACGGATCGGCCCCTTGGTCGTCTCGATACGCCAGAGCGCCTGCGTGCCGTCCCAGGAGGCTCCGAGCACCTCACACGACGTGACGAGCCGGTCGCGCAGTCCGATGCGGTCAGCCACTGACATCAGGTAGGAGTGGATCTCCGACTGCCGGCCGAACGAGTGCGACCAGCCGGGGTTGGCGTGGTGGGCCAACGAGTAAAGGGCCGTGGGGACGTCACAGGCGCAGCCCGGATAGGTGTTGTCTCGCCAGGTGCCGCCGACCTCGTCTGCAGCCTCCAGCACGAGGAAGTCGTCGCCCCGCTTCTCTCGCAGAAGCCGGTCAGCCATGGCGATGCCACCGAATCCGGCACCCACCACGAGTATGTCGATCTGATCGACGAGTCCGCCGCTGGTCTCGAGCATGCTGGACAGTATGCACCGACCTGTCCAGATTCGACCGTCGATTGGGACAATGGTCCACATTCATCGCCCCTGCGAGATGTCAGCCGCGCAGGAGCGGTTGCCTCAGGACTCGGTCGGCAGCGTGAGAATCTCGTACCCCTCGTCCGTGACCACTACGGTGTGCTCGAATTGCGCGGTCCACGCCTTGTCAGCGGTGGTGACCGTCCAGTTGTCCTCCCACACGTCGAAGCCCGGATCACCCAGCGAGATCATGGGCTCCACGGTGAGCGTCATCCCCGGCTCCAGGATTTCAGTCCTGGACGGATCGTCGTAATGCAGCACCACCAGACCGTTATGGAAGGTAGGGCCCACGCCATGGCCGGTAAATTCTCGAACGACAGTGTAATTAAAGCGTCGAGCGTATGACTCGATCACGCGTCCGATCACGTTGACCTCACGGCCCGGACGGATCGCCTTGATCCCTCGCTCCATGGCTTCCCTGGTGCGCTCGACGAGCAGTCGGTGTGTCTCGCTCAATTCGCCGGCGGCGAAGGTGGCGTTGGTGTCGCCGTGCACGCCGTTCTTGAAGGCCGTGACGTCGATGTTGACGATGTCACCTTCCTGTATCACCGTCGTGTCCGGAATGCCGTGACAGATGACCTCGTTGAGCGAAACACAACTGGACTTGGGAAATGCTTTGTATCCGAGCGTTGAGGGATACGCGCCGTGGTCGAGCATGTACTCGTGAGCGATCCGGTCGATCTCATCGGTCGTCGCGCCCGGCGCCACGGCCCTACCCGCCACGGCTAGCGCATCGGCCGCGATGGTCGACGCCTCGCGCATCGCCTCGATCACCTCGGGGGGCTGAACCCAGGCTTCACCGTTGGCCTCGTCGACCGAATCGCGCCAGACGTACTCCGGCCGCGGGATCGATGCGGGAACTGTCCGAATCGGGGTGGGCTCACCCGGGACGAGTGGCTGACGTGTCGAGGTTGTCATGAATCCAGGATAGGCCCGAACAGCTCGTGCCGTCGCACGGGCAACCCCACCTGGCTAGGTCAAGTTCAGGCAGCTGAGCTCGCCCGGGCTGCTGGCCGCGCCTACCTTCGGTCACAGCAGGACTGTCGCGTAGTCGACCACGTCCACCATGCCCACCCGGCGGTACGCCGCTCGCGCTGCGGAATTGCTGGCGTTAACAACGAGCGAGGGAATCAGCCCGCGAGACTGGAGGGCGGCACAGACCGCCGCCGTGCCGCCGGCACCGAGACCCTCACCCCGGAGGCGTGGATGCACCCACACCCCCTGGACCTGAGCGACGGCCGGAGTGATCGCCGCGACATCGGCTTTGAAGAACACCTCGCCGTCGTCACACCCCACCCAGGTCCTCCCCCGTGCGATCGAGCGGGCTACCCGCCGCCGGAACGGTATCCCCCCGCCCACGGCGAACGGATCCGCCCGCAACTCCTCCCGGTACATGGCCGCGGCAGCCAGCAGCACCGGGTCGAACTCGTGCAGCGTCGCAGGCCGGATGCCCGGCACGACGAGCGCCGCGTCGACCGGACCTCGCATAGCCATGAGGAACTGTGCGGCCCGGTACTCCCGAGACTCGCCCCATCTAGCGCTGAGCGCGGGCCAGAGGGCCGCCACCTGATCACGACGGCCGTGAACGGACATAGGTCCGGTGCCGAGAGTGCCCACGGCGTCGCCAAGTGTCCGCAGGTCCGTGATGTCACCCCGCAACGGAAGTACTGAATTGCCCACGAAGACCAACGACCGCTCGGGGCTTCCACGGGTCAGAAACCGACCATCCGGGCCAGCCAGCACTCCGGAACTGGCAAACTTCTCGGCAGCCGGCGCCGCGACCAGTGGGTCGGCCTCGAGTACGGACAGAACAGCGACCGAGTCACCCTGACCGACTTCCCGGCATCCGTCGACCCCGGTTCCCGGCGCTGCCGTGTCGGACACGGCCTATCGCGTGACCTTGACCTGGGGGCCTTGCCCCTCGCCGACCTCGCCGACGGGCTCGCCCATCTCCTCGGCGATACGCATGGCTTCCTCGATGAGAGTCTCCACGATCTGGGCCTCGGGCACGGTCTTGATGACCTCGCCCTTGACGAAGATCTGGCCCTTGCCGTTACCCGACGCCACACCTAGGTCTGCCTCACGGGCCTCACCCGGCCCGTTGACGACACATCCCATCACCGCGACACGCAGCGGGACGCTCATGCCCTCGAGGCCTGCGGTGACCTCGTCAGCGAGCTTGTATACGTCCACCTGCGCACGACCACATGACGGGCAGGACACGATCTCGAGCTTGCGCGGCCGCAGGTTGAGCGACTGCAGGATCTGCGTTCCGACCTTGATCTCCTCCACCGGCGGCGCGGACAGCGAGACGCGGATCGTGTCACCGATGCCCTCGGAGAGCAGCGCCCCGAACGCCACGGCTGACTTAATGGTGCCCTGGAACGCAGGGCCCGCTTCGGTCACACCGAGGTGCAGCGGATAGTCCGTCTTTGCTGCGAGCTGGCGGTACGCCTCCACCATGATCACCGGGTCGTTGTGCTTGACCGAGATCTTGATATCTCCGAAACCGTACTCCTCGAATAGCGAGGCTTCCCACACGGCCGATTCGACCAGAGCCTCGGGGGTGGCCTTCCCGTACTTTGCCAGTAGACGGGGATCCAGCGAGCCCGCGTTGACACCGATCCGGATGGGAATGCCCGCGTCACCGGCCGCCTTGGCGACCTCCTTCACGCGTCCGTCGAATTCCTTGATATTGCCCGGATTCACTCGCACCGCCGCGCACCCGGCGTCGATCGCGGCGAAAATGTACTTGGGCTGGAAGTGAATGTCCGCGATCACCGGGATCGGGGACTTGCGGGCGATCGTCGCGAGAGCATCGGCGTCCTCCTGACGGGGACAGGCCACGCGGACGATGTCGCAGCCCGACGCCGTGAGCTCGGCGATCTGTTGGAGCGTCGAGTTGATGTCGTGGGTCTTGGTCGTGGTCATGGACTGGACCGAGATCGGGTGATCGCTGCCCACGCCCACCTGACCCACAAAGAGCTGACGGGTCTTCCGGCGCGGCGCCAGTGCGGGTAGCGGCGCGTCGGGCATACCCAGTCCGATAGGGATCGAGGAGGAGTCGTTCACTTCAGGGCCTTCCGTAGGGGCTGCCAGCCGGGTGCTCGCGAGTCCCACCCGCCATTATCCGGGTAACCGGTCGGGTGCGCGAGACGGGTGTGCCGGCGGGTCAGCCGGTGAGCAGGATCGGGTTCACGAAGTCGGCGGCGATAACGATCGCGCTGACCCCGAGGAGGAGGACGAACACGGCCATGGTCACTGGGGCGAGCTTCTCGTAGTCAGCCGGCCCACCCGGAGCCAATCCACGCAGTCGCCGTAGGGCGTCCCGGATCTTCTCATAGAAGACCACCGCGATGTGTCCGCCGTCGAACGGAGTGAGCGGGACGAGGTTGAACGCACCGAGGAACAGATTGAGACCGGCCAGGAACAGCAGGAACAACCACCATGCCCCCTGCTCGGCCGCCTGGCCCCCGATGTAGCTGGCGCCTACCACTGAGACAGGAGAGTCGTCTGCACGTTCGGCGCCGAAAACCGACGCGGCGACCGCTGGGATCTTGGCCGGGAACGAGATGAGGCCTTCGAACGTCGCCTCCACCATGTCGCGGGTGAAGACCATGGTCGCAGGCACCGCGCTCAGGGCGTCGTAGGTGTTCACATTCTGATACGCGGGGTCTTCGAGGATCTCTCGTGGAATGCCGTCCTCGGAGAGCCTGACACCGATAGCGCCCGTGGCTTGCCCGTTGACGGTGGACGAGGTCAGCGTGGTCGTCGTCGTCACGACCTCCCCGGCGCGGTCCAGCATGACCGGCACGGTCTCACCTGGGCGCTCCGAGACGACCTCCGCCAGGTCGGCCCAGCTCGCCACGACGACCCCGTCGATCGAGGTGATCCGGTCGCCCGGGAGAATTCCCGCCTCACCGGCCGGGCCCTCACCCGGTCCGCACCGCTCCGAACCGGCGCAGGTGTCTCCCACCACGGCAGCCACGCGGTCAGTCGGGATCTCCTGGACGTCTCGGTTCACCAGCCCCCACCCGAGCGCGACCGTGTAGAAGAGCGCGATGGCCAGCACGATGTTCATGAACGGGCCGGCGAGAAGCACCAGGACCCGCTTCCACCAGGCTTGACGCCACATCGCCCGCGGTTCATCTTCCGGGGACAACTTGTCGTACGCGGTCATTCCAGCGATATCGCAGAATCCGCCCAGTGGAACCGCCTTGAGTCCGTATTCGATTCCCCCGCGCCTGGTGGACCACACGGTGGGGCCGAAGCCGACGAAGAACCTCCGGACCTTCATCCCTGACCACTGCGCCACCTTCATGTGACCCAACTCGTGGAGCACGATCGACAGCATGATCCCGACCGCGAACAGGACGACTCCGAAGATCAGCACGACTCAGCCCTCTCTGTCCGTGACGAGTGCAGCGGCGTGACGCCGTGCCCATGTTTCTGCCGCCGCGACATCGTCCAGGTCGCGAGGGTCCGCGGTCCACTCGTCCGCCGCGTCCACGGTGTCAGCCACCACGTCCACGATGTCGGTGAACCCGATCCGGCCATCGAGGAACGCCGGTGCCGCCTCCTCGTTGGCGGCGTTGAAGACCGCCGTGAGCAGACCACCCGCAGCACCGGCCGCCCGTGCCACCGAGAGCGCCGGGAACGTTACCTCGTCCACCGGCTCGAACGTCCACGTGTGCGCGTGGGTGAAGTCCAGTGGCTTCGAGGCGCCGGGAATCCTGTCCGGCCAGCCCAGAGCCAGAGCTATGGGCAACTTCATCGATGGGGGCGATGCCTTGGCCACCGTCGCGCCGTCGACGAATGTCACCGCGGAGTGCACGACCGACTGGGGGTGCACAGTCACGTCGATCTTCTCGTACGGCACACCAAAGAGGAGGTGCGCTTCGATCAACTCGAGTGCCTTGTTGACCAGTGTCGCCGAGTTCAGCGTTATCATCCGTCCCATCGCCCAGGTGGGATGACGCAGAGCCTGCGCCGCTGTGACATCCGCCAACTGATCGCGGGTCATCCCACGAAAAGGCCCTCCCGAGGCTGTAAGCAGCAAACTCTCCACCTCATCGGCGGTTCCGGCGCGCAAACACTGAGCCATGGCGGAGTGCTCTGAGTCGACGGGAACAAGCTGGCCAGGTGCGGCCGCACCAGTCACCAATGCACCGCCGGCGACAAGCGACTCCTTATTGGCAAGCGCCAGTCTCGCGCCGATGGCCAGGGCTGCGAGAGTCGGTCCCAAACCGATCGAACCGTCGACCCCGTTGAGCACCACATCCGCCTCCACGGCACGAACGAGCGTCGTTGCCGCATCTGGGCCGTCGAACACCATCACGTCCGGGAATTGCGTACGGATGAAGTCCGCTGCTCCCGGGTCCGCGACTGCGACGAACCCGACGCCGGTCGATCGGATCTGGTCGCAGAGGAGATCCACTCGGCCCCCGCCGGCGGCCAGGCCGACCACCTCGAACCTGTCGTGGGCAGCCTCTGAGGTCACCTCGAGTGCCTGGGTACCGATCGAGCCGGTGCTGCCGAGGATGAGAACACGCGTGGTCACACCGCCATTGTCCACGTCCGAGGCCCGTCGTGCAGCATCGGTGGCCGCGCAGTGGGGCAGGACACGGAGGGTTACCTGTCGAGCACGACACAGCGTGTGACAAACTGAGCGAGATGTCGGTGGCCCGCAGGGCTGCCAGCGAGCCGTGAGGAGAACCGGGGAGCATGAGCGCGGACGGGCACCACACCAGCAAAGAAATCGTTGTCGAGGGGATCAGCTCGCTCGACGAGCCCTCGATCGAGTGGGGATGGCACCAGCACAGCGCGAAGGTGGGCTGGGCAGCTGGAGGATTCTTTGTTCTCTTCCTGCTCGCCATGCTCTTCGGCAACCACGTCGGCAATACCGAGAACATCTGGCTGGTGGTCATTGCCGCAATCCTCGCGTTCTGGATGATCCGGTCGTTGCGCCCCAAGAAGGACAAGACAGCCGAGAAGAGCAGGGTCTTCCTGGTTCCGTCTGACCACTACGCGGTCACCGGTTCCGCCGCTACAGGCGCCATTACGTCGGCAGCTGGGCGCTGACCTGGCAGGTTGATTCGACCTGAAGAGGGCCGCATCCCGTTAAGTCCGGGATGTGGCCCTTCTCTAATTGCGGGTGCCGCGAGGTCCCAGCGGTCGTGTCCGGCTCGGCTCACTCCTCTGCGGCGAGTTGGCCGCAGGCTGCGGCGATCTCCTGACCACGGGTGTCGCGAACGGTGCACGAGACTCCAGCCGCACGGACCGCATCGACGAACGCGTCCTGTTGATGCTTGGGACTGGCGTCCCACTCGCTGCCCGGAGTGGGGTTGAGGGGGATCAGGTTCACGTGGGCCATGGGCCCGAGACGCTGCGAGAGAAGTCGCCCTAACATCTCGCCTCGCCAGGTCTGGTCGTTCACATCACGGATCAATGCGTACTCGATCGACACCCGACGACCGGTGGCGTCGGCGTAATGACGAGCTGCGTCCATGACTTCGGAGACCGGCCAGCGGTTGTTCACCGGCACAAGCGAATCCCGCAGCTCGTCGTCGGGAGTATGCAACGACACGGCAAGCGTGACCTGGAGCCCCTCCTCTGCGAGGCGATGAATCGCGGGCACCACACCGACGGTCGAGACCGTGACGGCACGCTGGGACAACCCGAAACCGGACGGCGGCGGCGAGACGATACCCCGGACGGCGGTGAGAACCCGCTTGTAGTTCGCGAGCGGTTCGCCCATACCCATGAACACGACATTGGACAGTCGTCCCGGCCCCCCGGGAACCTCCCCGTCCCGCAGGGAGCGGGCTGCCACCCGTACCTGCTCGAGGATCTCGGCCGCAGACAGGTTGCGCTGCAATCCGCCCTGGCCTGTGGCACAGAACGGACAGGCCATGCCGCACCCGGCCTGGCTGGAGATACACAAGGTGGCCCGGTCGGGATATCGCATGAGAACACTCTCGACCAACGAGCCGTCGTGAAGTTTCCACAGCGTCTTGCGCGTGGTGCCCTCATCGGCGGTGATGTGTCGGAGCGACGAGGCCAGGGGCGGGAAGAGCTCGTTGCCCACCTGCTCGCGGAGTCCCGCGGGAAGGTCGGTCATTTCGGCCGTGTCCGCCTCGAGGCGGGCAAAGTACTGGTTTGCCAGCTGCTTACCGCGGAACGCGGGTACGCCGAGCTCGGCCATCACCTCCGCACGGCCCTCTGCATCGAGGTCTGCGAAATGACGAGGTGGGAGCCCGCGACGGGGCGCATCGAAGACGAGGGGAAGTGGTTCAGCCATGATGCGGCCATTGTGTCAGAAAGGAGACAGTACGACACACCGCGAGCCGATGCCGCGAGCGCGTCCGAGCGAATACAGTTCACCCATGACCAAACGATCGCATGAATTCGTTGATCCCGACCACACCACCGGTGAGGCCGCCGCGGTGCCCGCCCCGGATGGAACGCATGCATCGTCATCCGCACCGGTACCGGTTGAGGGCACACCCGCGGGCTACCGAGACCACCGTCCCGAGCCACTTCCGGACAGCGCCGGCGGAAAGCTGGGTTCAGCGTGGGTGATACTCGTGCTTGGCGCGCTCGTCACGATCCTCGTGTTGATCTTCATCGCCCAGAACACCGACCCGACCGATGTCGGCTACCTCGGGGTCGAGTTCACCCTCCCTCTGGGGGTATTGATCCTGTTCGCTGCGATCGCTGGCGCGCTCATCATGGCGCTCTTCGCAGGATTCCGGATCCTGCAGCTGCGCATGCGCGCACGTAAGGCGCGCAAAATCAGCGCCCGCTCGAACTAACCGCGTACCCAACGCACCTAGGTCGGAACGACGTAGGTGAAGATTATCCATACGACCACCGCAGTGGGCAGCACGGAATCGAGACGGTCCATGAATCCGCCGTGACCCGGCAGCATGGTGCCCATGTCCTTGATCCCCAGATCGCGCTTGACCTGAGACTCCACGAGATCACCCAGGGTCGCCGTGAAGACGGTCAGCACCCCCAAAAGGATGCCCTTCCACACAGCGTCATCGAACAGTAGCGCCACTACCAGTGCACCACCGATCGTGGCGAAAAAAAGCGAGCCTGCAAACCCTTCCCAGGACTTCTTGGGGCTGATCGCTGGGGCCATCGGGTGCTTGCCGAACAGGACGCCCGCGGCGTAACCGCCCACATCCGAGCACACCACAAGCACGATCAATGCGGCCACCCGCTGTGCGCCGTGGTCGTCGTCCGACAGCATCGCTCCCAACGAACCCGGCACCGCGATCCACACGAGGACGAACAGCGCCACCGAGACGTCCCGCAGATAGTGCTGTGGAGCAGTCTGCAGCCCGGCCATGAGCAGGCGCCACACCAGAACCAGCACGGATGTGGCTGCGAACGCTGCGAAAGCTCCCCCGGCGCCCGCGAAGAATCCCGACCAGACCATCGCCTGGCCACCCAGCAATAGTGGGATGAGCGGCAAACTGAACTGGGCCTGACGCAGGCGTTTGAATACCTCCCACGTCCCGATCGCCACGGCGCTGGCGGCGACCAGGTACCAGGCTCGCGGATTGAACACGATGCTCGCCACGACGAGCGCGCCGAGGGCCACGCCCACCGGGATGGCCAGGGTCAGGTCTCGACCCGCCCGCGATGGAGGGGCGGTGGCCGCAGCGGTGGGCCCGGGCGGGCCGGAGGGAGCGATGTCCACGGCGTGATCCTCGAGTCTCGTGTGGGTGCGAAGCTGGCGGAGGTCAGACCTCCATCAACTCGCCTTCCTTGGTCTTGACAATCTCGTCGACGTCGCCAACGAAGCGCTGGGTGAGCTTGTCCAGGTCTTTCTCGGCCGCGTTGACTTCGTCCTCGCCGGCTTCGCCGTCCTTGTCGATACGCTTCAGCTCGTCCATCGCCTTTCGTCGCACGCCGCGCACGGCTATCCGCCCGTCCTCGGCCTTTGCCTTGGCCTGCTTGACCAGGTCGCGTCGACGTTCCTCGGTGAGCTGCGGAACAGTCACCCGGAGTACCTGGCCGTCGTTGGTCGGGTTCACGCCGAGGTCCGAGTTGCGGATTGCGTTTTCTATCGGGCCGATCTGCGACATCTCGTACGGCTTGATGATGAGCATGCGGGGCTCGGGAACCGTGATGCCGGCCATCTGGGTGATAGGCGTCAGGACTCCGTAATACTCACAGAGCACCCGATTGAACATGCCCGGGTTCGCACGGCCCGTACGGATCGCGGAGAGTTCGTCCCGGACGTGATCGAGGGCCTTCTCCATCTTTTCTTCGGCCTCGAGCAGCGTGTCGTCGATCATGACTGTCTCTTTTCGTTCTGGTGGGGTGATGCGTGGTCCGGGCTCCGTAGGTGCACTACGGGCTGGTAACCAGGGTGCCGATCTCCTCGCCCGCGATCGCTCGAGCGATGCTGCCCTCGGTGAGGAGGTTGAAGACCAAGATGGGCATCTTATTGTCCATGCAAAGACTGAACGCCGTAGCGTCGGCGACCTTCAATCCACGTTCGAGGCACTCGCGGTGTTCGATCCTGGTGAACATCTCGGCATCCGGATTGGTTCGCGGATCATCCGAGTAGACGCCGTCCACGGCCTTGGCCATGAGCAGTACATCGGCCTTGATCTCCAGTGCACGCTGGGCGGCGGTGGTGTCCGTGGAGAAGTACGGCATTCCCATGCCAGCACCGAAGATGACGACTCGTCCCTTCTCGAGGTGTCGCTCGGCGCGTAGTGGGATGTAGGGCTCGGCGACCTGTCCCATGTGGATGGCCGTCTGTACCCGGGTCGACACACCTTGCTGCTCGAGGAAGTCCTGGAGCGCCAGACAATTCATGACCGTGCCGAGCATGCCCATGTAATCACTCCGGGCCCGGTCGAGCCCGCGCTGCTGGAGCTGGGCCCCGCGGAAGAAGTTGCCGCCACCGATCACGATCGCGATCTGGACTCCCGTGCGGGAGACCTCCGCGATCTGCCGGGCCACGGACTGCACCACGTCGGGATCGATCCCCACGCTTCCGCCGCCGAACATCTCGCCACCCAGCTTCAGCATCACACGCTTGTAGCCGTCCCGCGGGTCGGTCATTGCTCTCCTCGTCCCGGACGGTCACGCCCGTCTCGTGCGTCAATGCCCCCGACATAATCGTCGGGAAGTCCTGCGGCCCCAGATGGAACCCCATCCATTCTGCCCTATTCTCCCGGCCTCCACGTCGGAGCCCGCACGCGCGCCCCTGCAGGCCGAACGAACGCCGACGGCGGCATCCGGGATTCCCGGATGCCGCCGTCGGTGAGCCGCACGCCGAAGCGAGCGAAGGGGCAGGGTCAGGCCTGTCCGACCTCAAAGCGGAGGAAGGCGGAGACCTTGGCGCCGGCCTCGTCCAGAACCGCGCCGACAGTCTTCTTACTGTCGGTCACCGACGCCTGATCGAGAAGGACCACGTCCTTGTAGTAACCGTTGAGGCGACCCTCGACGATCTTCGTCAGCGCCTGCTCGGGCTTGCCCTCTTCACGAGCGGTCGCCTCTGCGATCTCCCGCTCCTTGGCGACGACGTCGGCCGGGACCTCGTCGCGGTTGACATACTGCGCCTTGAGGGCGGCGATCTGCATCGCCGCGGAACGCGCGGCGGTCTCGGCGGCCTCACCCACGCCCTCGTAGGCGACCAGGACGCCGACTGACGGCGGCAGGTCGGAGGAGCGCTTGTGGAGGTAAACGGCGACCGGGCCGTCGAGCTTACCGACGCGGCGCAGGACGAGCTTCTCGCCGGACTTGGCGGAGAAGGCCACAACCGCGTCGGAAACCGAGGTTCCGTCGAGGTCGGCGGCATTGAGCGCGTCCAGGTCAGAGATGCGGTTGCTGGCGGCGACGGCGACGATCTTGTTGGCCAGCTCGATGAACTCGGCACTCTTGGCCACGAAGTCGGTCTCGGAATTGAGCTCGATCATGACGCCATCCTTGACGGCGACGAGGCCCTCGGCAGTGGTGCGCTCGGCGCGCTTGCCCACGTCCTTGGCACCCTTGATGCGCAAGACCTCGACGGCCTTGTCGAAGTCGCCGTCGGTCTCCTCGAGAGCCTTCTTACAGTCCATCATCCCGGAGCCGGTGAGCTCGCGTAGACGCTTGACGTCGGCAGCGGTGTAGTTCGCCATGGTGGGGCGACCCTCCTTAAAGGGGTTCGTGATCTGTCGGAAAGTTGTTCTCGTCGGTCGGCGGGCCCAGTCGCCCTCACCCTAGTCGTGCGGGTTGCGGCGATCGTCGACCCACCCGATCCGACACCTAGGGCCCGGCCCCCGGGAGATTCCGCGAGGGAATCATGGGCGGCCGGGCCCGATGGTGCTCGAGCGGTTCTATGGATCAGGCCTCGGTGGCAGAGACCTCGCCGGTTGCGGCCTCGATGGTCGGGGGCTCCGCCGCGAGGGACTGGGTGCCGGTGACCTCGTCCACGGGGGTCTCGGCGTCGGGGGTCTCGGCCCCCTCGACAGCAGCCGCACCGGTGACCTCGTCGAGCTGCTGGGACTCCCACTCGGCCAGGGGTTCGGCCTCTTCGCCGGTGGCTGCCTTGCCAGCCTGCGAGCGGGCCTTGAGTCCTTCGGCCACTGCCGAGGCGATCACGCGGGTGAGAACGGTGACGGAGCGGATCGCGTCATCGTTCGCCGGGATCGGGTAGTCCACGACGTCCGGGTCACAGTTGGTGTCGAGCAGCGCGACGACCGGGATGTTCAGCTTGCGGGCCTCGCCGACCGCGATGTGCTCCTTGTTGGTGTCGACGACCCACACCACCGAAGGAACCTTGGTCATGTCGCGCATACCGCCGAGGGTGCGCTCAAGCTTGTTCTTCTCACGCGTGAGCATGAGGATTTCCTTCTTGGTGCGTCCCTCGAAACCACCGGACTGCTCCATGGCCTCAAGCTCCTTGAGACGCAGAAGACGCTGGTGCACGGTCTGGAAGTTGGTGAGCATGCCACCGAGCCAACGCTGGTTGACGTACGGCATCCCGACCTTGGCGGCCTCTTCAGCGATGGCCTCTTGGGCCTGCTTCTTGGTGCCGACGAACAGGACTGTGCCGCCGTGGGCGACGGTCTGCTTGACGAACTCGTACGCCTGATCGATATACGTCAGGGTCTGCTGGAGGTCGATGATGTAGATGCCGTTGCGGTCGGTGAAGATGAACCGACGCATCTTCGGGTTCCAGCGACGGGTCTGGTGGCCGAAGTGAGCACCTGCGTCGAGCAGCTGCTTCATGGAGATAACTGCCATGATGGGTTGAGGGCTCGTCCGGCTTGGAAGCAGCCGAACCGCGAGGCCCTCGTCCTCGCTTTCTGAATCTGGATCGGGTTATGCCGTTCGACCGGGTGGTCTCAGGCCCTGGTATCCGCGTCGGGCCGGACCCACGTAATGCGGGCACCTGCTGGTCCGACGTCCGGGAGGCCGGGGCTTTTCACCCAGGGGCCCGGACACGACCCTCTGTGAAGAGGGCCGCGGGACACGCGAAGTCGATCGACGAAGAGTCGACCGCACCCGGAAGCATATCCTCTCGGCGGCCACCCTCCAAAGCGGCCTGTCGTCAGACGGATCACGACAAGCAATTCGCATCACTTGTCTGTGGATCGTCGTCCACTCCATCCACAGACGAGCTGCACCCCGTGTCGCATCCCGAGTCACTACGGTGGACTGGCCCCATGGCTTCTATATCGGTCCGCAAGCGATGCACGAGAACCCGAGGGCGCACTGGCCTCGCATCAGCGACCCTCGTCGTGGGCATGCTCGTGAACCCGGTGACCGCCGCAGATCCCCGTCCCCCCACCCCGATCCCAGGCGGGCCGCTACAAGGACGTTTGACAGTGGTGACCCCGTTTGACCCGCCGGACGAGAGGTGGCTTGCCGGGCACCGAGGTGTGGATCTGGCTGGCCTGCCTCTCGCGCCCGTCCTTGCACCGGCGTCAGGGACCGTTGTGTTCGCTGGGTCGGTAGCGGGTCGACCGGTGTTATCGATCGACCATGGAGGCGGTCTCCGTACGACCTATGAACCCGTCCGTGCCACGGTTCGGGAGGGCGAGCCGGTACAAGTCGGCGAGACCGTAGCGCACCTGATGGCGGGGCACCCCGGCTGTCCGGTGGACGCCTGCCTGCACTGGGGAGCGCGTTGGTCCTCGGGCGGGCCGTCCCGTAGCGACGACGACTACATCGACCCCATGGAACTGTTGTCAGTCGACAATCGGCCCATCCGGCTCAAACCAACACTCCCGGGGGACGGGTCCCGCTGACCCCTGGGGTGTCCCGGCGCTCAGGCCCGGGGGTGCGCGCCCCGATAGGCCGCCCGCAGGCGCTCTGCGGAGACGTGTGTATAGATCTGAGTAGTTGCGGGCGTGGAATGGCCGAGGAGCTCCTGCACGTGACGCAGGTCCGCCCCGCCCTCGAGCATATGAGTGGCGGAACTGTGTCGAAGGGCGTGGGGCGAGACCTGCGGCGACCCCGGGGTGGCGGCTGTGACCTCGTTGACGATCCGCCGGGCGGCACGGGGGTCCAACCTTCCGCCCCTCGCCCCTAGCAGAAGCGCCGGCCCCGAGTCATCAGCCGCGATTGCTGGTCGTCCGGCGGTGATCCACGCAGTCAGTGCCCGCTCCGCGGGCACCCCGTAGGGTACGGATCTCTCGCGGTCGCCTTTGCCTACCACCAGCAGCAGGCGTCGGGTGGTGTCCACATCGTCGACGTCGAGCCCACAGAGTTCCGCCACACGGATTCCGCAGGAATACAGCAACTCAACGACCAGGCGATCGCGAAGTGCGATCGGGTCACCCTGCTCGGCTCCGAGTTCGGTGGTCCTGAGGGTGTCGGCCGCCTGAGTGACGTCCAGTACCTCGGGCAGGTGACGCTGCGCCCGCGGCGCCTCGAGTCGGGCCGCGACGTCCGTCGGCAACAGCCCGGATCGTGCAGCCCATGTGCTGAAGGATCTCGCCGCCGCCACACGCCGGGCGATGCTCGACCTGGCGGCGCCAGCGGAGACCTGGGCCGCCAGCCAACCCCGAAGCGCGGGCAATGTCAGCCCGACTCCGAGATCGGCTGCGGTGGACGGGCCCTCCTCACCCGCGGTGAGGTGTGCGAGGAGTCCACGGACGTCTGATCGGTAGGAACGCAGGGTGGCCACGGACCGGGATCGGCCGGTCCGCAGGTATTCGACGAACTCGTCGACAATCGCCTCTAGCGGCTCGGCGAGTTCATGTACCCCCCGACCGACACGCCGCTCCTGTCCCATGAGAATCAATTGTCACTGGTGTCACTTGAGTGTGCAAGCGAGACCACCGACCGGGGCATCGTCGAGAACGGCTGGAGCTAGTCGGATCACCTCAGTCGACCGCTAGTGAGAGCTGCAGTCCTCCGTCACCGGCGCGACGCCAGCCTTCCGAGCAGCGAACCGCAGCCCCTGCCGACATCAGTCGACCGAGGACCGCTCTGGTGGTGGCTGGCGCGATTCCCGCGGACGCCGCGATCTCAGCGGGAGCTGCGCCACCTGACGTGGGGAGTGCCTCGAGAATCCTCCGGGTCACGTCGTCGATCCCATCCCAGGAGGAGACCTCCCCTGATGGAGGTGGGCTGGTCTCCCCCATATCGCCCGCGAGTTCCACCACGTCCGCCGTGCGACCGACCAGAACCGCACCCCTGTCCCTGATCAACAGATGGCATCCCACCGAGGCCACCGAAGTAACAGGACCGGGCACCGCGCCCACGGGCCGTCCGATCGCATCAGCCCATGCTGCGGTGCTCAGGGCTCCACTGCGCGCCGCCGCCTCCACCACTACGGTGGAGGCACCCAGAGCCGCGATGATTCTGTTCCTGTCGAGGAACCGATAGCGGGTCACCCCGGTCTCCGGTGGCTGTTCTGAGATCACCGCTCCCGACTCCGCAATGGCACGCAGCAGCCCGTCGTTGCCCCGTGGGTAGAGACGATCCACGCCGCCCGCCAGGACCGCGATAGTGCACCCGCCCACCCCAAGAACCGCACGGTGAGCCGCCGCATCGATGCCGAACGCCCCACCTGAGACGACGGTGAACCCCTCCGCAGACACGCCCGCACTGAGATCAGCAGTCACGGCTCGTCCGTAGGAGGTGGGCGCCCGGGTCCCGACCACGGCGACTGACCGCGACAGGATCCGCTCCGGATCCGCGGGACCACGCCACCACAGACCGAGTGGCCTGAGGGCGATCGCTAACCCGGATTGGCTGGATCGCCGCCTACCGCGGGGGCGATCAAGCGGCTCAAGGGCCGCGGCGGGCCAGCCTGGATCACCCGGCACCAGAAGCCGCGCCCCGACTTCCGCGGCGGCCTCCAGCAGTTGGGCACCGTCCACCCGGTCACGACGTGACTCGGATTGGGCGCCGAGTTCCGCAACCACCCTGCCCGCGCGGATGAGCGCCTGTGCCTCGACCGGCCCCACCGAGTCCACCAGGTCCCACAGCTGAGCGGTCGGCCTCTCCGTGACCGCCCCCAGATAGGCGAAAGCCTCCCGTTCCTCCTGCGTCACCCAGTTCATTCCTGTCTCCGATTCCCCCATCAGTCTTCTCCCCTCAACACGAGAGCCTCCGACACGTGCGCCTCGCTGGGAACACAGGCCCCTTCCAGATCTGCCAGCGTCCACGCCAACCGCAGACACCGGTCAACACCACGTGGGGACAGCACGCCATGGGCCAGCGCACGGTCAAGCAGGCGCGACCCGCTACTGCCCGGGCCCAACCCCGTTCGCAACACTCGCCCGGGAACATCTGCGTTCGATCGAGCGCCCGCGGCGTCTGGGCAGGCGGCCCACCGCTCGACGGCAGCGGACCTCGCCGTCGACACCCTCGCCCTCACCAGCGCGGTGTCCTCCACCTCACCCGACGAGAGGATCCCGGAACCCATCGGCAGGGTCCGTGCGGCAATGTCGATACGGTCGCGAAGGGGTCCCGTGAGCGATTTGCCATATCGCCGACGCGCGTTCGGAGTGCACGCACAGTCGTCCGGACGCGCACTGCCGCACGGGCAGTCATTCGCCGCCAGCACGAGTTGGAAGCGGGCAGGAAACACCCAGATCCTGCCCCCTCGGGCGATACGGACCTCCCCGTCCTCGAGAGGGGTCCGGAGACTGTCCAGGACTCGACTAGGAAACTCCGCGCATTCGTCGAGGAACAGGACACCCCGATGAGCCAGGGTGGCGGCCCCGGGATGGGCGACCGTCGATCCGCCCCCGACGAGAGAGGCCATGGACGCCGAGTGATGCGGGGCCACGAGGGGTGGTCTGCGAAGCAGTGGATCCTCCGGGGAGAGCCTCCCCAACACCGACAGGATCGCGGTGGTCTCCAGTGCCTCGGACTCGGCGAGATCGGGCAACAGGCCCGGCAGCCGCCGCGCGAGCATGGTTTTTCCCGTTCCCGGCGCCCCGCGGAGGAGAAGTGCGTGGCCACCCGCGGCCGCGACCTCCACGGCTCGACGGCAATCTTCCTGACCGTGAACCTCCGCCAGGTCCGACAGATCGCGCTCCTTCGCCTCGCGCGGTGGTGGCGCGTGTGCGACCAGATTTCCGGACCCCCTGCTCCAGGCCGCGAGCATCGCCAACGAGTCCACTCCGGCCGTGTCGATCCCTCGTACGAGTCGCGCCTCAGCCAAGTTTTCGGCCGGGACGATCGCCCGCACCAACCCGGCCTCTCTCGCTGCGAGAACTGCCGGGAGCACACCCCTGACCGGTCGTACCCGACCGTCCAGTGCGAGTTCCCCAACCAGCAGGGTTTCGTCGAACCCCGGGCCCGGTAACTCGCCCGACGCTGCGAGCGTCCCCACGGCCAGCGGGAGGTCGAACCCCGATCCACGCTTCGGTATCGCTGCCGGCGACAGCGATAGAACGACCTTTCTTCCCGGCCAGGTCAGGCCCGAGTTGATCACAGCGGCACGCATCCGTTCGCGGGCCTGGAGGACGGCCGAGTCCGGCAAGCCGACGATGCTCACTCCGGGTAGGCCCCTGCCCACATCCGCCTCGACCTCGACCAACTGCCCACCGACCCCGGACAGAGTCACCGCCCACGTTCGCCCCAGCGCCACCTAGAACACTTCCTCAAACAACTCGAGCCGGGGCCGCGATGGATCGGAGAGATCCACCCCGACCACGTCAAAACAGACCTCACGCCAGCCACCCGGATGTGCGGACAACCATTCGCGAGCGACTTTCCGGATCCGGCGCCGCTTGTCTTCTGTCACCGCCTCAGCGGGTGTGCCGAAGCCGACACCTGTACGGGTCTTGACCTCTACGAATCGCAGCCGGCCTCCCGCATCGAGCACCACGAGATCCAGTTCTCCCGACGCGCAGCGCCAGTTCCGGCCGATTACCACTCCGCCGCGCGCCCGAAAAAGTCCGGCCGCGTATTCCTCACCTGTTTCTCCGATCCGTCCTCGCGGATCCAGACCGCCCCCGCCGGCGGCCGTTCCAGCCCTGATTCCCGCCATAGCGAGCCCCTCCCCGACCAGCCCGGACCGTCCGGGCTCGCCGCGGCTCACACTGCCTGACGCAAACGGCCCGGTCAGCGTGATACTGACCGGGCCGGGGGCTGCCTGTGGAGACAGCGGAGGTTGTGGAGAATTGGTTCCGGGGCTACTCCGGTAGGCGGAGTTCCGGCTTGTCCAACTCCTCGATGTTGACGTCCTTGAAAGTCAGGACTCGAACGTACTTGACGAAACGTGCAGGTCGGTACATATCCCAGACCCAGGCGTCGGACATCCGCACGTCGAAGTAGACCTCACCGTCAGCGGACCGGGGAATCAATTCCACGGCGTTGGCGAGGTAGAAACGCCGCTCCGTCTCGACGACGTAGGTGAACTGCCCGACGATGTCGCGGTACTCGCGGTAGAGCGAGAGCTCCATCTCGGTCTCGTAGTTCTCCAGATCCTCGGCGCTCATCTCGTGTTGCTCCTCGAATGCGCCTGCGCGGCGCGACGGACGTTGGCGTACGACATTCGGTGGATGTCGCTGGGACCGAGCTCCTCGATCGCCCTGACGTGACGCGCGGTGCCGTAGCCCTTGTGGGCGGCGAACCCGTATCCCGGGTAGCGCGAGTCAATCTCCACCATAATCTGATCACGCGTCACCTTCGCGAGGACACTCGCGGCGGCGATGGATGCGGCCACGCCATCACCCCCGATCACCGATGTGGACTGACATCCGAACCCGTCCACTGCGAATCCGTCGGTCAGGACGAATCCGGGAGCGGCATCCAGGCCCGCGACCGCCCGACGCATCCCCTCCAGGTTGCAGCGGTGGATCCCTCGCGCGTCGATCCGAGCGGGGTCGATCACGACCACCGACGTGGCCACCGCACGCCGCAGAACTGCGTCGTGGAGTCGGTGCCGAGTGGTCGGAGAAAGTTTTTTCGAGTCGTCGAGATCCGCCAACTCCGGGTGCAATCGGTCGCCGAGGACGCACGCGGCCACCACCAGCGGCCCGGCACAACACCCGCGCCCCGCCTCGTCCACGCCGGCCACGGGACCGAGACCGCGGCGGGATAGTGCCGCCTCCAGTGCCAGCCTTCCGCCTCTCCGGGTCACCCGGACGCGGCCGGGCAGCTCCAGTCCGGGCCGAACCAGACTCACCCGCCGCTGATGACCGGTGAGGAGACTGTGCCGATCCGGTTGAACGGCAGAATGATCGCCTGGACCTTCCCGATGATGTTCTCCTCGGGGATCGAGCCCTGGAACTCGTCGCCCATGTGGAACCGGGAGTCAGCGGAGTTGCCGCGGTTGTCACCCATCACCCAATAATTGCCCTCAGGCACTGTGACCGGGCCGAAAGCACAGTTGAGGGGGTTTCGTGCCGGCGAGGGCGTTTCCTCGAGATAGGGCTCGTCCAGTGGTTGACCGTCGACCAGCAGACCACCATCCGGCGCACACCCTCCGACGGTCTGCCCGCCCACAGCGATCACACGTTTGACGAGGTCGTTCTGGTCGGGAGGGACTATCCCGATGACTCCCCCGATGTTCTGCAGCGTGCGGACGATCGCGTTGTCCGAGCGAATCGACTGATACCCCTGGTTCCAGGAGTCCGGGCCTTCGAAAACGACAACGTCACCGGGCTCGGGGTCGCCGAGGAGGTAGGAGATCTTGTCAACGAAAATCCGGTCACCCGTGCACCCCGTGCACCCATGCAAAGTGGGCTCCATCGACTCCGAGGGGATCTGGTAGACGCGACCGACGAACGTCTGGAAGACGAACACCAGGACCAGCGCGATCACCACGAGCACGGGAATCTCGATGTACCAGGGCTGACCCTTCTTCTCGACGCCGTGAGCCGGGGCCCCGTCAGTGCGGGGCCCCGGCTCGGCGGGGTCATGTCCAGGTGATTCGGTGCTGCTCACCCGGACGAGCGTAGTCGATCCCTGATCGCCTGAGGCGACCGAGTCCGGCCAGCTCTACGCGATCAGCGCTTCTCCTTGATCTTGGCGGCCTTGCCGCGGAGCTCACGCAGGTAGTACAGCTTCGCGCGGCGCACGTCGCCGCGGACCAGCACGTCGATGCGATCGATGTTGGGTGAGTGCACCGGGAAGGTGCGCTCAACGCCGACGCCGAACGAGATCTTGCGGACGGTGAACGTCTCACGCACTCCGCCACCCTGACGACGGATGACGACTCCCTTGAAGACCTGGATACGCTCCTTGGCGCCCTCGATGACCTTGACGTGTACGTCGAGGGTGTCACCGGCACGGAAGGCCGGGATGTCGTCCCGTAGGGACTTGTTATCGATAAAGTCGAGCTTGTTCATTGTGTTCCTTGCATGTCAGGAATGAGGACAGAGGACCCTGGCGCCCACCTTCCGGCGGGTCGACCGGTTCGTGCCCCGGATCAGCGCAACCGTCCGCGGGTGCGCTACGCACCCGCTAGGTCAACCCCGTTAGTGTGCCACCGACTGTCCGCGCGACCAAAATCAGAGGTCATCCGCCGACCAACCGAATTCAGCGAGGGCGGCCTTGTCGCGAGCGTCCAACTCGACCTTGTCCAGAAGGTCCGGACGTCGCGTAGCCGTGCGGCGCAGCGATTCGTCCCGCCGCCACCTGTCGATCTTCGCATGGTCTCCGCTACGGAGGATCTGCGGAACGACCCGGTCCCGCCACACTTCGGGCCGTGTGTAGCTGGGGCCCTCGAGCAGACCGTCGGAAAAGGAATCCTCCTCGTGACTGCGCCGATTTCCGAGGACTCCTGGCAGGAGACGGACCACCGCCTCGGCGATCACGAGGACGGCAACTTCGCCGCCGATCAGGACGTAGTCGCCGATGCTGACTTCTTCGACGTCCATGCGTACGGAGGCCTCGTCGACGACGCGCTGATCGATTCCTTCATATCGGCCGCACGCAAAAACAAGGTGCCGCCGCTTCGTGTACCGGTGGGCGTCAGCCTGCGTGAAGGGCCGCCCCGCCGGGGTCGGAACGACGAGCAGCGGCCGCGCGGCGTCCTCACCGTTCATGGCCGTGGGCACGAGTTCGTCGAGTGCTTCACCCCACACAGTGGGACGCATGACCATTCCCGGTCCGCCGCCAAATGGCGAGTCGTCAACCGCCTTGTGAACGTCATGGGTCCAGTCGCGCAGATCGTGTATGCCGACTTCGAGGATCCCTCGATCGATCGCGCGACCGAGGAGCGCCAGATGCAGCGGTGCCAGATACTCCGGAAAGACTGTGACCACGTCGAGTCGCATGAGCGGGTCACGCGACTCGTCGTCAAGTTCGGTCATGAGATTTCCAGGTCGAGCAGTCCCTCCGGCGGGTCGATCACGCAAGTACCGGCCTCGAGATCGACTTCGGGGACCATCTCCGTGACGAACGGCACCAGTGCGTCGGTTCCGCTCTCCAGCCGGATGGCGAGGAGTTCGCCGGCCGGAGTGTGCATGATCTCCGTGACTTCACCGAGCCGGGTTCCCGCGGTGTCGAGGACCCGAAGGCCGACGAGTTGGTGGTCGTGGAACTCGTCCGGGTCATTCGTGTCCGGAAGCGAGTCGGAGTCCACAATTAGCAGCATGCCGCGGGCCGCGTCGGCCGCGTCACGATCGCCGATACCCTCCAGACGCACGAGAAGCCGCCCGGAGTGACTCCGGGCGGCTTCTACGGTGACCTCACGGTCGGAGGACATCAGTCCCTTGCCGATCCGGCCGACAAAGCGGTTACCGGGTGCGAACCGTTCCTCAGGCGAATCGGTCCGCACCTCCACCACGAGCTCCCCGCGGATGCCGTGCGCTTTGACGACGCGACCCACGACGAGCTCCATGATTTCCTTACCTCCGGTTACCGACGTCTATCAGTGCTGGGATATTCAGCGGTCGGTGTCGACCACGTCAACCCGCACACCGGACCCGGCGACTGCGGAGACGATCGTGCGGATCGCCGAGGCGGTTCGTCCGCCGCGCCCGATGACGCGCCCGAGGTCCTCGGGCGCCACGGCGACGCGGATCACGGTGCCGCGCCTACCACCACTCGACTGGACGGAGACCGAGTCGGGATCCGACACGATTCCGCGGACGAGGTGGTCGACGGCGTCGACGACCATGTCGTTCATCTGTCTCAGGCCTCAGCCGTCTCGGCGTCGGACGACTCGCCCTCAGCGGACTCTGATGCCTTCTCTGCCTCGGCGGCCTTCTTGGCCTCATCCTCGGCCTTCTTGGCCTCTTCAGCCTTCTTGGCCTTCTCGGCCTTGCGCTTGGTGGTGATGGCCTCGGCCGACGGCTCGCCCTGGGCCTCCTCGAGTGCCTTGTTGAACAGGTCCAGCTTGGACGGCTTGGGCTCAGCGGTCTTGAGGGTGCCCTCGGCACCATCGATACCCTTGAACTTCTGCCAGTCACCGGTCAGCTTGAGCAGCTGCTCGACCGCCTCGGTCGGCAGGGCGCCCACGCCGAGCCAGTACTGCGCACGCTCCGAGTCGATCTGGATGAAGCTCGGCTCCTCCTTGGGGCGGTAGAGGCCGATGGTCTCGATGGAGCGACCGTCACGACGGGTGCGGGCGTCTGCCACAACTACCCGGTACTGGGGGTTGCGGATCTTACCGAGGCGGGTGAGCTTGATCTTGACGGCCATGTGGGCGTCTCACTTTCTGTTGCAGGTCACGTGGCGATTCAGCGACTCCCACACCATTTGTGGGGCCCGGTTTCGCCTTGCGGGTGACCGCCGGTCGGCGCGGAACCCGGACACGACATGCCCAAGGGTTCCACCGATGACGGCGTCCAGCGCATCAGTCTAAGCGTCGGCCCGCCGCTGGCACCAATCGGCGCACCGGGCGGGACGATCCAGAAGACGGTGGATCAACGCTTGGGAAACTTCAGGTCGTTGAGGTCCACGCCCTCCAGCCCCGGGGGGAGCTCATCCAGCCCGGCCGGCATCTGGGACAGGTCCGGCATTCCGGCCGGCATACCCGGCATCCCCGGCATCCCCGGCATGCCGCCGGGCATCATGCCACGATTCTTGGGCGGAGTCGGACCGCGTCGCTTTCCCTTCCCCTTCTTGTTCTTGCGCTGGTTTTTGTTACCGGCGCCCGGCATGCCCATCTGGCCTGCCATCCGGGACATCATCTTGCGGGCCTCGAAGAAGCGGTCGACGAGTTGATTGACGTCGGTCACTGTGACGCCGGAGCCCTTGGCGATGCGCTGGCGTCGGGAGCCGTTGATCACCTTGGGGTTGGCCCGCTCCTCGGGAGTCATGCCGCGGATGATCGCCTGGATGCGGTCGAGGTACTTCTCGTCGATGTCCCCGACTGCCGCCTTCATCTCTTTGCCACCCGGAAGCATCCCGAGCAGGTTTCCGATCGGGCCCATTTTGCGGATCATCAACATCTGGTCGAGGAAGTCCTCGAGTGTCAGTTCACCGGACCCGATCTTGGCCGCGGTCTTCTCCGCCTCTTTGGCGTCGAAGACGGTTTCGGCCTGCTCGATAAGTGAGAGCACGTCGCCCATGCCGAGAATCCGACTGGCCATCCGCTCCGGGTGGAAGACGTCGAAGTCCTCGAGCTTCTCACCGTTAGAGGCGAACATGATCGGGGTGCCGGTGAGCTCACGGACGCTCAACGCCGCACCACCGCGGGCATCGCCGTCAAGCTTGGTGAGTACGACACCGGTGAAGCCGACGCCTTCCCGGAACGCCTCGGCCGTCACGACGGCGTCCTGACCGACCATCGCGTCGAGGACGAAGAATGTCTCGTGTGGTTGGACCGCGTCCCGGATGCCCCGGGCCTGAGCCATCATCTCCTCGTCGATACCCAACCTTCCCGCGGTATCAACAATCACGACGTCGTGCATCTTCGCGCGTGCGTGGGCCAGACCCCGCTGCGCCACGGACACCGGCTCCTGGACCCCGATCACGGCACCGTCGCCACCTACCGAGGTGCCCGGGTGCGGGGCGAAGGTCTGGACCCCGGCCCGCTCGCCCACGATCTGCAGCTGGTCCACGGCGCCGGGGCGCTGGAGGTCACACGCCACGAGCAGTGGCGTGTGTCCCCGCTGCTTGAGCCAATGGGCAAGCTTGCCGGCAAGTGTGGTCTTGCCCGCACCCTGTAGGCCGGCGAGCATGATCACCGTGGGCGGCTGCTTGGCGAACTCGATGCGCCGCGCGGCGCCGCCGAGGATCGCGGTGAGCTCGGCGTCTACGATTTTGACGACCTGCTGGGCGGGGTTCAGCGCCTCGGAAACCTCGGCGCCCTTGGCTCGCTCCTTGACCCGCGAGATGAACGTCCGGACGACGGGCAGAGCGACGTCCGCTTCGAGCAGTGCAAGTCGGATCTCGCGGGCCGTCGCGTCGATGTCGGCATCGCTGAGCCGGCCTTTTCCGCGCAGGTCCTTGAGCGCACCTGTCAGGCGATCGGACAAGGAATCGAACACGGTCACAGCTCCCTGGTTCGCGGCCCGGAAGCCAATGGCTTCCAGCGTCGTCGGCGACAACTGGTCATAGCGTATCGGCCCGGGTCCCGTGATGTGTCGTGGGACCGCCTCCGAGCAATAGCGACCCGGACTCTCTCACCACGGCGAGAACCACCCGCGGTCGGGGCGGACGTGACCATCCGCCCCGGCTGCCGGTCAGATGGCGGCTCCACCAGCCTCCCCCGTACGAACCCGCACGATGTTCTCCACTGGGGTCACCCACACCTTGCCGTCGCCGATCTCGCCGGTGCGGGCAGCGTCGACGATCATCCGCACCGCGGTGTCGACGGTGGTGTCGTCAACCACCACCTCCACCCGGATCTTGGGGACGAGGTTGACGGCGTACTCGACGCCCCGATAGACCTCCGAGTGACCTTTCTGTCGGCCGAAGCCCTGCACCTCGCTGATGGTGAGGCCGTTGACGCCGGCGTGTTCCAGAGCGTCCTTGACGTCGTGGAGGGTGATCGGCTTGATGATCGCGGTCACGAGTTTCATGTCTGTGCTCCTTTGACGGCGGTTCAGCGAATGAGCGAGTTGGTAGAGGCCTCGTAGGCACTCTCGGCGTGCTGGGAGCCGTCGATTCCGGCCTGCTCGTCGGACTTGTTGATTCTCCAACCGAGCGGAAGGCAGATCGCCCAGGCGAGCGCGGTCATGACGGCGGTGAACCCGAGGGCGGCCACGGCGATCACGATCTGAACCACCAGGAGCCGCCAGCCATCCGCCGAGTAGAACACTCCCGCGTCCGTTCCGAACGTGCCTGTGGCGAACAGTCCGATCGCGATGGTCCCCCACAGTCCCGCTACGAGGTGCACGCCCACCACGTCGAGGGCGTCGTCGTAACCGAAGCGGTGCTTGAGACCCACGGCTAGCGCGGACAGAATGCCCGCGATCGCTCCCAGAGCGATCGCGCCGAGCGGGTGGACGGAACCGGCTGCGGGGGTGATGGCCACGAGGCCGGCGACCACTCCGGAGGCGGCGCCGAGGCTGGTGGCATGGCCGTCACGGATACGCTCCGCCAGTAGCCAGCCGAGCATCGCCGCTGCGGCGGCCGCAGTGGTGTTCACCCACGCCAGGCCGGCCGCGCCGTTCGCGCCGAACGCGGAGCCCGCGTTGAACCCGAACCAGCCGAACCACAGGAGAGCGGCACCGAGCATGACGAGCGGCAGATTGTGCGGGCGGTAGGCGGTGCGGCCGAACTCGAGACGCTTGCCGATGAGCAGGACCAGGACGAGTGCGGCCATGCCGGCGTTGATGTGGACGACGGTCCCGCCGGCGAAGTCGACTGGTGCCACCGCGGCGGTGAGCCCGCCCTCACCATCGCTTGTGGTCCCAAAGATCATCGCCGCGAGCCCACTGGCCGAGTGTGAGAGCAATCCCCCGCCCCAGACCATGTGTGCCAAGGGGAAGTACACCAGAGTCACCCATACGCCGGCGAAGGACAGCCAGGTTCCGAATCGCACCCGTTCGGCGACGGCTCCCGAGATCAGTGCGACGGTGATGATCGCAAACGTGAGCTGGAACGCCACGTCGACCACCTGCGGGTACGACCCGGAAGCAGACATCTGCCAGCCGTCGACGCTCCCGATCACCCCGGCCAGGCCGAACATCTCGAACGGGTTCGCGAACACCCCGAGAACGGATTGGCTGCCGTAGGACATCGACCAGCCCCACAGAAGATAGATGACGCCGATAAGGCCCATCGAGCCGAACGACATCATCATCATGTTGAGCACGGATTTCCGCCGCGACATCCCGCCATAGAACATCGCCAGGGCGGGGGTCATGAGGAGCACCAGGGATGCCGCCATGAGCATCCAGGCCGTGTCCCCGGTGTCGAACTCCGGCACCGCCTCGTGGGCGAGCAGCGCGACTTCGTCACCTCTCATGGTGCGGTCCTCCCGGTCTCGAACGCGGTGAGCGGTCTTCCGCTCCCCGTCGAGTCCCAAGATTTCCGTGGCGATGTTTCCCCGGACGATCGCCGGTGTTTCGGACCTGTTACGCGGTGTGACCCGGCGTTCCGATCATGTGTCCTAGGTGCCGAGCAGGGCGTCGACGAACGCCTCGGGCGTGAACGGAGCCAGGTCGTCAGCCCCCTCTCCGAGTCCGACGAGCTTCACCGGGACGCCGAGTTCGTGCTGCACCTGGAAGACAATGCCGCCCTTTGCTGTGCCGTCCAGCTTGGTCAACACGACTCCGGTGATGTCCACGACGTCCTTGAACACCCGGGCCTGCATGAGGCCGTTCTGACCGGTGGTGGCGTCGATGACCAGCAGTACCTCGTCGACGGGTGTCTTCTTCTCCACTACCCGCTTGACCTTGCCGAGCTCGTCCATGAGCCCCGCCTTGGTGTGGAGGCGACCGGCGGTGTCCACCAGGACCGCATCGACTCCGGTCTCGACGCCGCGGGACACGGCGTCGAACGCGACCGACGCGGGATCTGCGCCCTCCTTGCCGCGGACGATCTCGGCCCCGACGCGCTCACCCCAGGTCTGGAGCTGATCCGCGGCGGCCGCGCGGAACGTGTCGGCGGCACCGAGAAGGATGGCGCGGCCGTCCGCAACGAGGACGCGGGCGAGTTTGCCGGTAGTGGTGGTCTTACCGGTGCCGTTGACGCCGACGACGAGGAGTACCGCGGGCTTACCAGCGTTCGGTAGCGCGCGGAGCGAACGGTCGTACTCGGGGTGGAGGTTGTCGACGAGGGTTTGCCGAAGCAGATCCCGCACCTCGGCCTCGGTGCGGATCTGACGGGTCGCAATCTCCTCACGCAGACGGGCGACGACACGCTCGGTCGTGGCCGCGCCGATGTCCGCCATGATCAGGGTGTCCTCGATCTCCTCCCATGCGTCCTCATCCAGATCACCGGCGCCGAGAAGTCCTAGGAGTCCCTGGCCGACGGAGTTCTGGGACCGTGAGAGGCGGCCGCGGAGACGATCGAGCCGCCCAGCGGCAGGATCGATCTGCTCGACCGGAGCCACCGGGGCGGGGGTTCCAGTGATCGGCTCGTCCGTCGGCGTGGGGACTTCGTCGGTGGAAACCTCGGGCGGCACCACGACGGGCTCGACCGGGGCGGGCTCCACGACCACTGTCTCCGCGCTGGGGCCCGGCTCGATATCCGGCTCGGGGGTGACGATGCTTCTCTCGGGCCCGTCAGCGGGCACCGACGGCGCAGACGGGGTGGACGGCGATTCTGTCCGAGGCGCCTCTCGCGGCAGCGGTTCCCTGACCGGCACCCCTGTGCCCACTCCACCGGCCTCGGTAAAGGAGAATCCCGTCCCCGCCTGATAGTTACCGGAGCGCTCCTCGCGCGTGAGCTCTTTTCTCTCCTCCGGCTTGCTCAAGGTGATCTGCCGCTTCTTGCGCAGCTGCAGCCCCACGACGAGCGCGATGATGGCGAGCAGCAGTACCGCGGCGACGGCGATGATGATCCAGGTGGTGGTAGTCACGCTTCCCAGTATGGCCGACTCCGCCCGCCGTCATCACGGTCCCGGGGGGCAGTGGCAGGCCTAGACTGGGTCGCGTCATCGTCTCGGGAGGAACTCCAGTGGTCGAGGTAGCCGCCCCGTCAGGGGTACCGTCCGGGCATCAGCGACCCGTCCGTCGTGCACCTACTCCGCCCACGTGGCTCGTCAAAACCGTCATGGCGGTGACGGGACTGATCTTCACCGTATTCGTCGTCGTCCACATGATCGGCAACCTGAAGGTGTTCGGCGGCGCGCCGGGTTTCGACGGCTACGCCGTGTGGCTACGGACATTGTTGTACCCACTCGTTCCGCCGGCGGGCATCCTGTGGGCTCTGCGCGTGGTGCTCATTGTGAGCCTCGTCGCGCACGTCTGGTGCTCACTGTTGCTGGTGCGGCGCTCGCGTGCCTCCGCCGGCCGTCACCGTCGGCGCGGCGGCCTCACGGCCAGTTCGTTCGGCGCGCGCTCGATGCTGACGACCGGGGTGATCCTGCTGCTCTTCGTCGTCTTCCACATCTTCGACATGACCATCGGCACCGCCCCTGTCGCCCCGGAGGCGTTCGAGCCCGGCTCGGCGTACGCCAACCTGGTGGCCAGCTTCTCCCGTCCCTGGGTGGCGACGTTCTACATCGTCACGATGGTGGCGTTGGCCGTGCACGTCGCCCACGGCGTCCGCACGGCTTCCGGTGACCTGGGGGTCACCGGTGTGAGGAGCCGCAGGACGATCAGGGTCGCGGGTGGGGTCGCGGCGGTCGCTGTTCTCCTCGGCAACGCCGCGATCCCCCTTGCGGTCCAGGCCGGGTGGCTGCTGTGAGTTTCTCCCCGCCCCCCGTCGCCGTCCCCGGCGCCCGGATGGGAGACACCCTGTCGCCGGGCATCCCGGACGGCAACCCCGCGACCGCGTGGGCGAGACGGCGGGATGGGTATCGGCTCGTGTCACCGGCAAATCGTCGCAACCTTCACGTTGTGGTGGTCGGCACGGGCCTGGCCGGCGCCGGCGCCGCGGCCGCCCTCGGCGAACTCGGCTACCGGGTCACGGCGTTCACCTATCACGACGCGGCCCGCCGGGCGCACTCCGTGGCTGCGCAGGGCGGGATCAACTCCGCGCGCGGTCGGCGGGTGGACGGCGACTCGGTTTCCCGGTTCGTGGCCGACACGGTCTCGGGTGGGGACTTCCGCGGACGGGAGGCCGAGGCGTTCCGGCTCGGAGAGGAGTCGGCGCGGGTGATCGACCACTTCTCCGCCATCGGTGCCCCCTTCGCCCGGGAGTACGGCGGGGTCCTGTCCACGCGGTCATTCGGCGGCGTGCAGGTCTCGCGCACTTACTACACCCGCGGGCAGACCGGCCAGCAACTCCAGATCGCGGGCGTCCAGGCGCTCCAGCGGCAGATCCGGGAGGGCACCGTAACGCTGCACACCCGCCACGAGATGCTCGACCTCGTCGTCGACGAGTCGGGGTGCCACGGGGTGGTGGTCCGCGACCTGGTGTCCGGCCGCATCCGGGCCGAGACCGCACACGCGGTGGTCCTCGCGACCGGGGGCTACGGCACCGTCTTCCACGCCTCCACTCTCGCGGTCCACTCCAACGCGTCCGCGGTGTGGCGCGCGCACCAGCGGGGCGCGCTGTTCGCCTCGCCCTCGTTCGTCCAGTTTCATCCGACCGCGCTGCCGAAAGACAACGACTGGCAGGCCAAGACGATCCTCATGAGCGAGTCGTTGCGCAACGACGGCCGCGTCTGGGTTCCACGCGGTGCCGGTGACCACCGATCCCCCGCCGACATTCCCGATTCCGACCGGGACTTCTTTCTCGAGCGCCGCTACCCCGCGTTCGGCAACCTCGTGCCCCGCGACGTGGCATCCCGGGCCATCACCGCCGAGATCGGGGCCGGACGCGGCGTGGGCCCGCGCCGTAACTCGGTGTACCTCGACTTCCGTGATGCGCTCGCCCGCGACGGCCGGGGAAAAATCACCGAGCGATACGGCAACTTGTTCGAGATGTACTCGCACGCCACCGGCGAGGACCCGTACACCGTGCCGATGAGGATCGCTCCGACCTGCCACTTCACGATGGGCGGGCTGTGGAACGACTATGACCTGCAGACCTCGATCCCCGGACTCTTCGTTGGCGGCGAGTGCAGCTCGGGCTACCACGGCGCCAACCGGCTCGGAGCCAACTCCCTGCTCAGCGCTAGTGTCGACGGCTGGTTCACACTTCCCTACTCGGTTCCGTCGCACCTTGCCACCCGGCTCGGGGACGAACTACCCGACGATGACGACGAGGTGGTCGTCACCGCCGTGGCTCGCGCTCGCGAGCGTGTACAAAACCTGCTCGCCGTGGGCGGATCCACAGGGCCGGAGCACTTCCACCGCGAACTCGGCGAGATCCTCTACTCGGGATGCGGGGTCACGCGCACGGCAGAAGCCCTCGCCGGGGCGCTCGATCGCGTTCGGGACCTGCGCGCCCGGTTCTGGACTGACCTGCGCGTCACCGGCACGGGCAGCCAGTTCAACCAGGTCCTCGAGCACGCAGGACGGGTGGCCGACTTCCTCGAGCTGGCGGAACTGATGTGCGTGGACGCCCTGGACCGCGATGAATCCTGCGGCGCCCACTTCCGCGATGAGCACATGAGCGCGGACGGCGAGGCGCTACGAGACGACGCACGCTGGAGCTTCGTCTCCGCATGGGCGTCCGACGGCGACGACCGTGGCGGGCCCAGAACTTTCACCCGCCACGCAGAACCGCTGGAGTTCTCGGCGATCTCCCCCACGACGAGGGACTACAGATGAGGCAGAGGATGCGGACACCGTGAAACTGACATTGCGGGTCTGGCGCCAGTCCGGCCCAGACGAGACCGGTCGTTACGAGAAGTTCGAGGTCGCCGACGCGCGGCCTGAGATGAGTGTGCTCGAATTACTCGACGTCCTCAACGCCGGGCTGGTCGACGCGGGAATCGAACCCGTAGCTTTTGACTCCGACTGTAGAGAAGGGATCTGCGGTGCGTGCGGGGTCACCGTCGATGGTCTCCCACACGGCCCGGCCGAGAACACCCCGTCGTGCCACCAGCGGCTGGCGTCCTTCGCCGACGGTGACACGATACGGATCGAGCCGTTGCGTGCGGCGGCCTTCCCGGTCATCCGCGATCTGGTCGTGGACCGGTCGGCTCTCGACGATGTACTCGGCGCGGGAGCCTACGTATCGGTCCCCGCGGGGTCGGCGCCGGACGCGGACTCGACTCTCCAGGGCCACGACTCGGCGGAGACGGCCCTGGATCTCGCGGCCTGCATCGGCTGCGGAGCGTGTGTCGCGGCTTGCCCCAACGGCTCGGCCAACCTCTTCGTCGGGGCGAAACTCGGTCACCTCGCCCTCATGCCGGTCGCACAACTTGACCGGGCCCCCCGGGCCCGTGACATGGTCCGCGCCGCCGACGAGGAGTTCGGACCGTGCTCGCTGTACGGGGAGTGCTCGCGGGTGTGTCCAGCCGGGATCCCGCTACGTGCGATCGGTGCGGTGAACCGGGAGCGGCTGCGGGCGGTGTTCCGGCGCTCCTGAAGCGGCGCCGGGGCGGTCAGCGCATGCGCTGGGAGATGACCTTGGAGATGCCGTCGCCCTGCATCGACACGCCATAGAGCACGTCGGCTACATCCATCGTGGGCTTCTGGTGGGTGATCACGATGAGCTGGCTCGTTTCGCGAAGCTCTTCGAACAATCCGATCAGGCGGCGCAGGTTGGTATCGTCCAGAGCCGCCTCGACCTCGTCCATCACATAGAACGGGCTGGGCCGGGCCTTGAAGATCGCCACGAGCATCGCCACCGCTGTCAGAGACTTCTCCCCTCCCGAGAGCAGCGACAAACGTTTGACCTTCTTACCCGGCGGGCGAGCCTCGACCTCGATGCCGGTCGCCAGCATGTCGGACGGATCGGTCAGCACAAGCCGTCCCTCACCACCGGGGAAGAGCACCGAGAAGACACCGCGGAACTCGCGTTCGACGTCCACCCACGCCTCGGTGAAGATCTGCTCGATCCGCTCGTCGACGTCGTCGATCACGCCCTCCAGGTCGGCGCGGGCCTTCTTGACGTCGTCGAGCTGGGTGGACAGGAACGCATAGCGCTCCTCGAGAGCAGCAAACTCCTCGAGAGCCAGCGGGTTGACCTTGCCCAGTGTGGCCAGGTCCTTTTCTGCGCGCTTGAGGCGGCGCTGTTGATCAGCGCGAACAAATGGCATCGGCGGGGGCGGGATCACGTCCTCCCCCCGCTCGCGGGCCGCCTCGTACTCCTCCACCTCGAGAGCAGAGGGCGGCAGCTCCACGTCCGGCCCGTACTCAGCCACCAGCGCCCCGGGTTCGATGCCGTGCCGTTCGAGCACCGCGCTTTCCAACTCCGACACCTTGACCTCGAGCTGAGCGCGAACGATCTCATCCCGGTGCGCGGCGTCTCCGAGCTTGCTCATCTCGGCCTCCGCCGCGGACAGATCAGCGCGCATCGCCGCCAACCGGCTCGTGGCCTCGGTGCGGGCGGCAGAGAGCCGGTCCCTCTCGGCACCTGCGATCCGGATGAGCTCATCGAGCCTCGCGAGCAGACGACCGCTGAGTTCGTCAACCACGCCCGCCACCTCGGCTCCACGTCTGCGGGTTGCCGCCGCACGAGCTGCCCGGGCACGGGATTCCCTCTCCGCCTGCGCGGCCCGACGCAGCGACGCCGCCTTTCCGCGTACGCCTGTCGCGCGTTCCTCGGCCGAACGGTGCGCGAGTCGAGCCTCCAACTCTGCGGCGCGGGCTGTGGAGACATCCGCCTGTGCCGCGACGCGCCCCCCGTCCGCCGGCAGCATCTCGTCGTCGTCGTCGTCCTCTCCCGCCCTGGCGAGACGGTCGGAGAGCTCGGCGTGCTCGGCCCGCGCATCGTTCACCTTGTCCACGGCGATTCGCCGGGACTGCTCGATCCTGCGCGCCTCGGCTTCCGCGCGGCGACGACGCTTACCTATACGGGCGAGCTCGGCGTAGATCTCCTCGATCGCCGCATCGGACTCGGACATGGCGGCCATGGACTCGGAGAACCGGTCGGCCCGCTCCGTGTCCTCGGCCTCGGCCCCGGCGAGCTCGGCGCGTGTCCTTTCGATCTCGGCGCGGACCTTCTCCCTCTCCGCGACCGCAGAGTCGATCGCCGACTGGATCTCCAGACCTGTGCGGCCGCCAGCCGAGCCTCCGACAGTCCACCCGGCTCCGGCGAGTTCCCCGTCCCGGGTCACCGCCCGAACCCGACGATCAGCCTCGACTTGCGAATGTGCGGAGGCGAGATCGTCCACCACCACCACGTCCACCAGCAGCGAGGTCACCGCGGAGACCAGGTCATCGGGCACATCGACCACGTCCAGCGCCCAACGGGCGCCTCTGACCAGGTCAACCTCCAGTCGGTAGTCGCCACCCGGCCCACCGCGGCCGACGAGTCCCGCCCGCCCGCCGTCCGCGTCCCGGAGCGCCACCATCACCTCACGACGATCCACGGCAGGGTCCACCACCACCGCATCCACGGCCGGACCGAGCGCCACGCCCACCGCGCGCTCCCATCCCTCCTCGACTGCGACCATCTCCCCGACGGTCCCCGCCACTTCCTCCGCCCCCAGGTGCTTCAGTAGCCACGTGGCCCCGTCTCCGGCGCCCTTGTTCTGCTCGAGCGTCTCGATCCGGGCACCCAGGCGCGCGATTCGCTGATCCGCTTCCCGCTCGATCCCCCGGAGTTCGGTCAGTCGCTCACGGGCCGCGAGGTGGGCCCGCTCGGCCCGGCTCAGGTGTTCGTCGAGGGTCCGCTCGCCCTCGGAGTGCGCCGGTACCCGGGCGTACACCGCGTCGAACTCCGCCTCAGCGTCCGCGACGGCGGTCTCGACTGTCCTGGCCTCCGCATCCAGTCGCGCGATCTCGGTCTCCGTCGTCTCGACGCGCGCCGCCAGCGTCTCGACTTTCCCCGCCAGTCGCGCCACGCCCTCACGCCGGTCCGCGATCGCTCGGACGGCCTTGAGATGCTCGGCCTCGAGCGCGGCGAGCGCGGATTCCTTCGCCTTGAGCTCCGTGGTGGCCCGGAGCGCACTCTCTGCGGCCTTCTCGACCTCGTCGGCGAGGTGCTGCTCGTGCTGTGCTGCTCGCTCCGCCTGCCGATCGAGCTCGTCGGGGTCCGTGCCGTGATGGACAGCCACCTCGGCGGCGAGTGAACGCGAGCGGTCCGCGGCGATCCGGGCCGTTGCGCGCGCCCGCTCCGCGAGGGTCGAGAGCGCGAACCAGCGTTGCTGCGCCGCGTCCGCCTCGGGAGTGAGCTCATCGAGCCGGGCCTGGGTTTCGGCCACCGCCCGTGCCAGCTCATCCCGGCGTGCCGTGGCCTCGGTGACCTGCCCCGCCAGCCGGATCCGAACGCTTTCGGCATCCGCCAGTTCGCGCCGACGGGTCACCAGATCGTCGGCGGCCAGTCGGAAGGTGGCGTCCCGCAGATCGGCCTGGATGGTCTGCGCACGTCGTGCTACCTCCGCCTGCCTGCCCAGCGGCTTGAGTTGGCGACGCAGCTCGGTGGTCAGGTCGCTGAGCCGGTCGAGGTTGCCCTGCATCCCGGCGAGTTTGCGCTGCGCCTTTTCCTTACGCCGCCGGTGTTTGAGGATGCCGGCGGCTTCCTCGATGAACGCGCGACGCTCCTCCGGTCTCGACTCCAGGATCTCGGCGAGTTTCCCCTGGCCCACGATCACGTGCATCTCGCGTCCGATCCCCGAGTCGGACAGCAGTTCCTGCACGTCCATCAGGCGGGCGCGATCGCCGTTGATCTCGTATTCCGCAGCCCCGTCTCGGAACATCCGGCGGGTCAGAGAGACCTCGGCGTAGTCGATCGGCAGGGTCCCGTCGGAGTTGTCCAGGGTCAGCGTGACCTCTGCGCGACCCAGTGGCTGCCGTCCGGCGGTCCCGGCAAAGATCACGTCCTGCATCTTTCCGCCACGGAGCGTCTTGGCGCTGTGTTCACCCATCACCCAGGTGAGCGCATCCACGACGTTCGACTTACCGGAACCATTGGGCCCCACCACGCAGCAGATCCCGGGTTCGAACCTCAGCGTCGTGGGCGCCGCGAAGGACTTGAAGCCCTTGAGCGTCAGCGACTTGAGGTACATGGGTGTCGATCCTAGGTCAGCGTTCGACGAATCCCGTCAGTCCGCCCCGTGCCGGCTCATAGGTGTCGACGACGACGTCTACGGTCCCGGGAGTGTTTCCCCCACGCAAGAGCGCGCCCAGTTGCCGGCAGGCGTCCTCCGGACCCTCGGCCACAACATGCACCCGTCCGTCCGGTTTGTTTGCCGCGTACCCGGCCAGACCCAGTTCGAGCGCACGACTGCGGGTCCACCAGCGGAATCCGACGCCCTGCACCCGCCCGTGGACCCAGGCGACCAGCCGGACATCGGCCGTAGGGTCACCGGTCACTTCGGCTGTGTTCGGGTCTCGAAGTCCAGATCGATCTCCGTACCCGACTGCAGGGTGCGGCCGACGGTGCACGCGGCGTCCACGGAGCGACGAATCATGTCGATCAGTCGCTCCGCCATCGCGGGATCGAGCCCCGACAGATCCAGCTCGTAGGTCTCCTGCAGGTGCGGGTAGCGCTCCACCTCGCGGTCGGCGTCACCGGTGATGTGGACGGTCGCGGCGTAGTCGTCGCCGAGCCGACGGGACACGGTGAAGTCCGACGCCATCAGGGTGCAGGCACCGAGGGCGATTTTGAGCAGTTCACCCGGGGTGAACACACCCTCGACGCGCGCGGATCCGATCTCGACCCGGGCGCCCCGCGTGGACACGCCGACATAGCGACGGCTGCCGGTCCGCTCCACCCGGATTTCGGTGGCGGTTGCTGATGCGGGATCTGGGGAGGTGTTCTCGGTCATACCGCTCATCGTACGACCGGCCTTCGCTGCGTCTCGGGTCGACGTACCGAGGTGCGCCGGGGAGCGGGCTGACAGACCGGGCAATAGTGGGAGCCGCGATTCATGAAGTCCTCACGCACGATTTCCGTACCGCACCGGCCGCACGGGCGGCCCGTTTGTCCGTACGCGTCGAGCGAGCGGTCGAAGTAGCCGGAGGCTCCGTTGACGTTGACGTACAGCGCGTCAAACGAGGTGCCCCCGGCGGCAAGTGCATCGGCCATCACGTCACGGGCGTGCTCCAGGAGGTCGGTCACCGCCCGCACGGTGAGTGCGCCCGAACGACGGCGTCCATGAATCCCCGAGCGCCACAGCGCCTCGTCGGCGTAGATGTTGCCGATCCCGGACACAACGGTCTGGTCCAGTAGCAGTCTCTTGATCTCGGTGTTTTTGCGGCGGATCGTCCGGGCCACCTCCGCAGCGTCGAATCCGGCCTCGAACGGGTCTGCAGCGATGTGGGCGGCGGGTGCGGGGAGCAGGACCCCGGTGCCGTCGAGGGCTTCGGTCAACGGGACCACGGTCCAGCCGCCGAACGTGCGTTGGTCCACGAACCTGAGTTCGGTGCCGTCATCCAATTCGGCTCGGGCGTGGAGGTGGCGGACGGTCGGTTCCCCGGCGGTGGTGACCAGCATCTGCCCGCTCATACCCAGGTGGACCAGTAGACAGTCTCCGCCGGCGGTGTCCTCGTGGTCGAGGGTCAGCCAAAGGTACTTGCCCCGCCGGTGAGCGCCACTCACGGTTCGTCCGGTCAGGCGCGCCTCGATCTCCGGGGCTCCGCCCGGTTGACGTCGTGCGGTCCGGGCCCCGGTGACGGAGGCCGCGACGATCGTCCGCGCCACGACGTGGTCGGCGAGTCCGCGCCGCACCACCTCGACCTCCGGGAGCTCCGGCATGTCAGCGCTTGGCCTTGTCCAGGACCGCCCAGGCCTGTTCGGCCGCCTTCTGCTCGGCTTCCTTCTTGGTGCGGCCGGTCCCCTGCCCCAGGGAGTCCTCACCAACAAAGACAACCGCCGAGAACGTCTTGTCGTGATCGGGTCCGGTGGAGGTGATCTCGTACCGTGCCTTGGGTCGGCCGATCGACGCGGCCTTCTCCTGCAGGCTGGTCTTCCAGTCGAGCGCCGCACCCAGGGTGGGCACGAGCTGCAGGCGTTCGCCGATGATCGCCTCGATGACCCGACGCGCGGTCTCGAGCCCGTGTGTGAGGTAGACAGCACCGAAGACCGCCTCGAGGGTGTCAGCGAGGATCGAGTGCTTGTCGTTGCCGCCGGTCAGTTCCTCACCACGCCCCAGGCGCAGGTGCGCTCCCAGCCCGTCGTCGCCGAGCTCCCGGGCGATGTCCGCCAGCACATAGGTGTTCACCAGGCTGGCACGGATTTTTGCCAGGTCTCCCTCGGGCCGGTCCGGGTAGGCGCTGTAGAGATATTCAGTCACCACGAGCTCCAGCACAGCGTCACCGAGGAACTCGAGGCGCTCGTTGTGGGGAAGGCCGCCGTGCTCGTACGCGTACGACCGGTGGGTCAACGCCTGGGTGGCGAGTTCAATGGGAAGTTCCACTCCCAGGGCCGAGTCCAGCGGCGACCGCGACCCCGTCACTCGCGGTCTCCCTCTGTTCCGAACCTCTCAGCCAGGCCTGCCCAGCGGGGGTCGATTCGCCCCTCGGAGCTGCCCGAGACCCCGTCGGGAGCGGGTGTATCGGTGTTGAGGCACTGGGGATGCCCGTAGTCGGTACATGTGGGCGACATCGGGAACTCGAGGCCGAAGGCGTCGACTAGCGCTGGCTCCAGGTTGAGCAGGTCTCCGTCGAGCAGACGGACCTCGTCCCTCTCGGCGCCGTCTGCCGCAGCGGTGCCCTCCGCCGCGTACATCTCGGTGATCTCCACGGAGACGTCGGTGGAGAACTCCGCCAGGCAACGTGCGCACTCGATGTCGGCGCGGCCGGTGACGGCCCCGGTCACCAGGACGCCCTCATCGACGAATGTGAGCGTGAGATCGAGGTCGACCTGCGAGCCCTCTGGTATCCGGATGAGTTCGACCCCGATGTCGGAAGGCAGCACGGCGGGCCGCTGGACCGAAGACATGGCACCGGGAGTGCGGGCGACGACGCGGGTGTCGAGAACGAGTGAATCGGCGGCCGGGCGGCCGTGGCGGGGGGTGCGGGAGGTGGTGGACACGCCCAGCAGACTACCCGTAGGGATCAGTAGTCCCCGGACCCGTCACCGTAACGTTCGGCACCACGACGTGTGGGCACCTCGCGCCGGCTCATGGGGGGGACACCGTGCAGTTCCTCGCGCCCCCGGGCGACTGTGCGGATGGTGGCGCTGAGGAACTCCTCGAACCCGACCATCTTGTCGTCGATGTAGGCGTCACATTCCTCGCGACGACGATCGCTCTCTGCGTGCGCTGCGTCCCGGACGCGGGCCGCCTCCTCGTCGGCAATCCGTACGACCTCGGACTCCGACAGCATGCGCTGTTGCTCCTGACGGGCCTCGGTGATGGTGCGGTCGTAGATGATGTTCGCCTGCTCAACGAGACGCTCGGACTCGGCCCGGGCACGCGTGGTGGTGGACTCGGCCTCCCGTCGGGATCGCTCGAGCAATTCGGAGGACTCGGCCCGGGCGTCGACTACCAGACCGTCGGCGTGCGTGGTGGCCTCCGCGACCATCCTGTCCGCGCGCGCCTTGGCATCGGCGAGCATCGCGTCGGCGTCCTCGCGCGCCTCGCGCAGGACGCGGTCCGCCTCCTCGTCGGCGGCGGTCACCGTCTCGCGTGCGGTGGCGTCGGCCTCCGCAAGCACTCGATCTCGTTGGTCCAGCACGTCCTGCGCGTCATCCAGTTCACCCGGGAACGAGTCACGGATGTCGTCGAGCAGCAAGAGGGACTCGTGCCGGGGCACCATACAGTTCGCGGTCATGGGCAGACTGCGGGCGTCCTCGATCATCGCGTTCAGCTCGTCGAGGGCCTGGAACACTCGGTACACGCTCGTCCCTTCACCGGATCGTCACTTCTGTGTCGCCAGTGTGCCCGGTTCGCGCGGGTTATCGCGGGTGCGTGGTCGGTGTGTCCGATGGTCGGGAGACTATGGACGTGGCGACCCGGGACGACGCACCGCCGGCCCGCCCCAGCATCAGGTCAGACGTTCTTTCAGCGCCGTGGCCACGACGTCGGGCAGCAGGTGCGAGACGTCGCCCCCTAGTCGCGTGACCTCCCGGCACAACGACGAGGACACGAAAGAAAGATCTGACCTGGTGGGCAGGAACACGGTATCGATCTCGGCGATCGAACGATTCATGTGTGCCATCGGCAGCTCGTAGTCGTAATCAGTCGAGTCGCGCAGACCTTTGATGACGGCAGTCGCACCCTGGTCGCGGCAGTAATCCACGAGCAGGCCATAGAAACTGTCCACCCAGACGCCCGGGATGTCCGCGCTGACTTCGTCGATGAGCGCCTTGCGCTCGTGGATCGTGAAGGTGCCCTGCTTGTTCGGGTTGGCCACCACACACACGATCACCTCGTCGAACAGGTCCGCGGCACGGCGGATGATGTCGAGGTGTCCGAGAGTCACCGGGTCGAACGAGCCAGGGCACACGACTGTGGTCATTGGGCGACCGTATCAACAGACCGCGCCATTTCGACGGTGGTTTCGCCGTAGGTTCGCTCGAATTCGACCTCGTAACCGTCGGGCCACTGTACCGCCGGGTCGCGCTTGGACCGCTCCCACACCACCAACGCGTGTTCCGCCAGCCACCCACCGGCTCGCAGCGCCCGCAGCACCGGCTCATCCAGAGTTCCGGAACGACTGTAAGGAGGGTCCGCCAGAATCAGATGGAATCCTCCGGCCACGGGGCACGGACCGCCGACGGCGCCAGGAAGTGCCGCGCGCCTGACCGTGGCCACGATAGAAGACGACGACAACCCTCCGGTGTTCTTCTTGAGGCACGCCACCGCACGCGGGTTCTCCTCCACGAACCAGGCCGTGTCGGCTCCTCGTGAGACTGCCTCGAGGCCGAGGGCACCGGAACCGGCGAACAGGTCGAGCACGGCGGCTCCGTTCAGGTCCACCCGGCTGTCGATGGAACTGAACAACGCCTCGCGGACACGGTCGGTGGTGGGCCTGGTCCCGGCCGGGGGGACGTCGATAGACAGCCCCCGGAGGCGGCCGGAAATGATGCGGGTCATGTCTGTCCTGCTCGTTCAGGTGGTGGGTTGCGCAATCGGCGCGTAGTTCGGGTGACCAGTGTGCCTGCGATCAGTACCTGAAGAGGTACTCAGCCTCTTCAGAGCCGGCCAGTCGACGCACTCGTTCGGCCAGCGCGGGGTGCCGAAGCAGTCCTGGATCATCGTCAAGAATCTCCTCGGCGTGACGTCGCGCGATCTCGATCACCTCTCCGTCATCCACCACCGACAACAGTCGCAGCTGCGAGAGTGCGCCGGACTGCGCGTCACCCAAGACATCGCCTTCCCTGCGCTGGACGAGATCCAGTTCCGCCAGCCGAAAGCCGTCGGTGGTCGCGGCCACGGCGTCCAACCGTTCCATCGATGCGCCGCCGGGACGGGAATTGGTGACCAGTAGACACAGCCCCGGTAAGCCACCACGGCCCACGCGACCACGCAATTGGTGGAGCTGACTCACCCCGAAGCGTTCGGCGTCCATCACCACCATGACGGTGGCCTCGGGCACGTCCACCCCGACCTCGATCACGGTCGTGGACACGAGCACGTCGAGTGCACCCGCCGCGAAGGCAGCCATGGTGGCGTCCTTCTCGTCTGGCGGAAGACGCCCGTGCATGAGCCCGATCCTTAGACCCTTGAGCGCCCCCCGGGAAAGCTGTTCGTGAAGGTCCACCGCCGCGACCAACGGCTGGCGTTCGCCGCCGTTGTCGTCGACCCCGCCGACCCGGCCGGATCGAGCGGAGTCAGAAGGGTCGGCGTCCGCGTCGATGCGCGCGCACACCACGTAGGCCCGATGTCCGGCCTCTACCTCCTCGCGGACCCGCTCCCAGGTCCGCTCCAGCCAGCGCGGCTTGTCTCGCGCCGGCACTACCGATGTAGAGATCGGGCGTCGGCCACCCGGCAACTCCCCCAGCTCGGATACCTCCAGGTCACCGAACACCGTCATGGCTATGGTTCGGGGAATGGGGGTCGCCGTCATGACCAACAGGTGCGGCACCAACCCGGCCCGCCCCTTCGACCTCAGCCGGTCACGCTGCCGCACACCGAATCGGTGCTGCTCGTCGACGACCACCAGCCCCAGGTCGAAGAATTCCACCGAGTCTTGGATCAGTGCGTGGGTGCCGACGACGATCCCCGCCTCGCCGGTGACGATATCGAGAAGCGCATCCCGTCGCTGCGAAGTGGACATCGAGCCGGTAAGCAGAACCACTCGCGTCGCCTGCTCGTCCGCACCGAGTGTCCCCCGAGCGCCCAGATCACCGAGCATCGCTGATAGCGAACGGTGATGCTGAGCGGCGAGCACTTCGGTGGGGGCCAGCATCACGCACTGCCTGCCGGCGTCGATCAACTGGAGCATCGCAAGCAACGCCACCACGGTTTTGCCGGAACCCACCTCGCCCTGCAGGAGGCGGTTCATGGGCTCGTCTCGCGTCAGATCCGTCGAGATCTCGTCCAAGACAGTCTTCTGACCGTCGGTCAGCTCGAAGGGCATCCTGGCCCCCATCGCGGCCCGTATCCCGTCGTCCCGGAGCGGACTCGCAGGGGCGGGATCGCGGGCCACGAACCTGCGGCGGGCGCCCAGCAGGAGTTGCAGGGCGAGGGCCTCGTCAAAGCGAAGGCGATGCCCCGCCCGGTCTTTGTCCAGTTCGTTTTTCGGCAGGTGCGCGCTCCGAAGGGCTTCGTCGAGCCCCATCAGCCCCGCGATCGATCGAACTGTGTCGTCGAGAGGATCCACCACGGGAACCAGCGCGCGGATCACCGTGACCACCGCGCCGAGCAGGTCCCACGACGTGACGCCCTCCTTGGCCGCGTACACCGGAAGTAGCGGCCGGTCGAACAGGCTGGGGCCGCCCTCCGCATCAATATCCGCCGCCAGCTTGGCCAACGCCGCGAGGTCCCCGGACCCCTGGAGTCCGCCGCCGCCCCCCGATACCGCCCGTAGCACCAGGAACTCCGGATGCTTGAGATCCAGCGACTGGCGGAATCTGGATACGGTGCCGTCGAACATCGCCAGGGTGCCCACCGGGAGCATGTACTTGATCTTCTGACCCGCGAAGAAGACTGCCTTGAACGTGGTGTCACCGTCTTGCACGGTGAGCTTGAGCATCTGCTGCTGCCGACCCTGCTTGGTCGTGTAAGGGCGTGACTGCGCGGCGGTAACGGTCCCGATAACCGTGATGCGCTCCCCCTCGACCAGTTCCTGCTTGTCGTAGCGGTGCCCCTGCTGGCGATAGCGGCGAGGGAGAGTGTGCAGCAGGTCGCCCACCGTACGGTGGCCGAATGCTGTGGTGATCTTCTTCGCGAGTCCGGGATCCAGCACTTCTGCCAGCGGGGTATCTGTGGTTGCCAGAGAAGTCATTCGACCCCGACGTGCGCCAGGATCCGCCCCGGCCCGGCAGCATATCCGGCCACCTCGACGTTCGGGTGGCGTGACCGCAGTCGGGACAGCGCGGCCTCGGTGGCGGCCTCGTCGTACTCGTCGCCGAACAGGACCGTCACCAACTCACCGCCCGCCGACAGCATCCGGTCCGCGAGGTCGCACACGGTGTCCACCAGGTCAGTGCCGATCAGGGCGACATCGTGGCCAATCACTCCGAGCAAGTCGCCCGGGGCACAGCGCCCGACCAGCGTGAGTGCGTCCTGTTCCGCTCTCAGCAAGTGCGCATGACGTGTCGCCGCCGCGGCGTCAGCCATTCCGAACCCGTCCAGGGAGAGGGTGGTGGTCGGGTCGTGAACCGCCAGGGCCGCCAGTCCCTGGACGGCCGAACCGGTCGGCAGAATGAGCGCGTGTCCGTCCACCTCACGCAGAGCCGCATCGAGGGCGCCGATCTGTGCTCGGGACAGTTGTCCGTTGGGCAGGACCAGGAGCTCATCGGCCTCCACGGCCAAGAGCGCATCGATCACGCCGTCGCCGCTCTCCCCGGGGTCGACCGTCTCGGCTCCCGCCTCGGAGAACAGATCCGCCAACGGCCCGTGCCCGACGATCGAGACCACAGTGCGTCGTGCCGGCGTGGTGGGCTTAGGCGCGACCTTTACGTCGTCGGACCGCGGACTTCCGGCCTCACGGTGGGCGTCACGCGCGTGGTCCCCCACGGGGTCCAGCATGTCCGTCACGCGGATCTCGGTGACCCGGCCGAGGGGTAGCGCCGACTCGATGGCGGCGCCGATGTCATCAGTGTGGACGTGCACCGCCCACCGGGCGTTGTCCCCGGTCCCACCGTCACCCACCACGACCACGCTGTCTCCCAGCGACCGCAAGGCAGACCGCAACTCGTCCGCGCGAGCATCATCGGAGTGAGTGAGCGAGTACATGACCTCGTAGCGTGTACCAGCCGGATCGTCAGTCGGTGGGCCGCCGTCGATCCCGCCGCACTGCGTACCCGCCTCGGCCACGGGCTGCGTGGGGATGAAGTACTCGGGCCGCTCGGGAGCCTCCCCGACAAGCACCTCGACCATGGTGTCGAGCAACACCAGCAGGCCGCGCCCCCCGGCGTCGACGACACCGGCCCGGGTCAGTGCCGGCAACTGCATGGTGGTGCGGTCGAGCGCAGCCGCGCCCGCGTCCGCCGCCGCGCGAGCGACCTCCACCAGCGATGAGGAGGAGGATCGGCCTGCTCCCGCCGCCGCTTCACGGAGCACGCTGATGATGGTGCCTTCAACGGGATCACTGAGCGCGTGGTCAACGAGGGTGACACCGGTGCGGAGCGCACGCCGGTAGGTCGCGGCGTCCACCACGGTGAAAGTCGCGGCCTCGCCGACCGCCCTGAGTACCTGCGACAGGATCACCCCTGAGTTACCGCGTGCCCCGTGGACCGCACCGTGACCGAGAGCGACGGCGATCTCACGGGCTCCCGCGCTCCCCCCGCCCTCAGCGATCCACGCCTGCTCGCCCTCGGCGCGGTCGACGGCCGCGCGCATCGTGTAGAGAAGGTTCGTTCCGGTGTCGGAGTCGGGGACCGGGAAAACATTGAGTGCGTTGATCTCCTCACGGCGCGCAGCCAACTGCTCAACGCAGCGGCGCGCCCAGGTCAGCACGCCCTGCGCGTCGAGCGTGGACGGGCGGTCCTCGACACGGGTCGACTCTTGTGTCATCACCCCTCCTGCCCCACACGCACCCCTGCGGTCCGACTACACCGTGGACGCGCCCCAGCCTAGTACCCTCACCTCTCGACAGCCGTCGAACAGGCCGAGACAGCGACACGACACGGGAGCTCCCTGCAATGACATTTGATCTCACCTCCATTCCCCTGAGCACGCTGGAGGACGGCGTGCTGACCGTCCCGATCTCGTTGGAGGGCAAAGGCAACTCGCTCGACTCCGACGCGGTTGACCAGGCATCGATCGCACTTCGAGCCGTCCTCGCCGGGGAGATCCAGGCCGGCGCACTGCTCCTGGTGGGGTTGGGTAAGAACTTCTGTGCCGGGGGCGACGTGGGCGGATTCGCAGCCGCGACGGATCGGTCCGAGCACGTGCGGGATCTGGCGGATCGACTCCACCGCGTGATCCGCCAGTTGGACGAGTTGACCATCCCGGTCATCGCAGCGGTGTCAGGCTGGGCCGCGGGCGCCGGACTGTCCCTGGCGCTAGCCGCCGATTTCTCCGTGGGCGGCCCCGACACCCGCCTCCTCGCCGCCTACCCCGGTATCGGACTCTCTCCCGACGGCGGGATGTCCTGGCGCCTCCCCCGCGCGATCGGGCAATCCGGTGCGCGCGCGTTCATCATGAGCAACGAGCCCATGGACGGTACGCGCGCCCACGGCTTGGGGATGCTCACAACGTTCACCGAGGGCGACGTCAAGGACGCCGCCCGCACACTCGCTGTGCGGCTGGCGGCCGGTCCGCGCGAGTCCCATGCCGCGACCAAGGCCCTGCTGCGGGCCTCCGAACACGCGTCCCTGTCTGACCAGCTGGACGCCGAGCGTGACTCCATAGCCCGCCTGGCCTCCACGCCGGACGGTATCGAGGGCGTGAACGCCTTCGTCGCAAAGCGGACCCCAGATTTCGGCCGCTCCTGAACCTGACGCGAGTGCCCGGTACACAGCTGGAATGTGGAGAGCCCGTCGTGGCCCCTACGACTGTTCGGGTTCCTGGGGCAGCGTCCAGTCGACGGGCGCGTCACCTAATCGTTCGAGCTCAGTATTCGCCCGACTGAAGGGTCTGGAACCGAAGAACCCTCTCCGGGCGGAAAGCGGCGACGGGTGCGCCGACGCGATGACCGGCGTGTCGCCGAGCGTCGGGGTCAGTGATTGCGCATCCCTGCCCCAGAGGATCGCCACCATCGGCCGGTCTCGTTCCACCAACGCCTCGATGGCGCGCTGCGTGATGGCCTCCCAACCCTTTCGACGGTGCGAACCAGCCTCTCCCGGCGTGACGGTGAGCACCCGGTTGAGCAGGAGCACGCCCGATCGTGTCCAGGCCCCCAGGTCGCCGTGGGCGGGCGCGAGGAGTCCGAGGTCCTCGGTGTACTCGCGGTAGATGTTGCCAAGACTCCGCGGTAGCGGCCGCACGTTGGCGTCGACGGCGAAACTCAAGCCGATGGGATGCCCGGGGGTCGGATACGGGTCCTGCCCCACTATCAGCACTCGAACGTCGTCGAAGGGCTGGGCGAACACCCGCAGCACCCGGTCCGAGGCCGGAAGGTATCCACGTCCCGCCGCATTCTCGGCACGCAGGAAATCGCCCATGCGGTGGATCTGGTCCTCTACCGGGGCCAGCGCTCGCGCCCATCCCGGGTCGAGCTGCTCCCTCAGCGTCTGGAGCGTCGTGAACTCGTGACCCACCGTTCAGTCGAGCCGGCGTAATTCGGCGCGGTATCGCATCGCGTTCTCGTGGTACAACTCCGTGTTGCCTGCGAGCTTCGCCGGGTCCACGTCAAAGCCTTCCCGGATCTTGGCCGGGGTCCCCATGGCCATGCGGCGAGCGGGGAGCTCGAACCGCGGCGGAACCAGGCAGCCGGCCGCCACGATCGCCCCGGCCCCGATCACGGAGCCGTTGAGAACCACGGATCCGGAGGAGATCAGTGCGCCGTCTCCGATGGTCGCGCCCTCGATGTGCGCGTTGTGTCCAACAATGCAGTGCTCACCGAGGATCGTGGGATCCGACTCGGTGCAGTGCACGATCGTCCCGTCCTGAATGTTGGACATGGCTCCCACCTCGATCCGACCGTAATCGCCCCGCAGTACTGCGGTGGGCCACACGGACACGCCGGGACCGAGTCGCACCCGTCCGATGACCACCGCGTCGGGGTGCACCCACGCGTCGGGTGCGATGTCGGGTTCGAGGTCTCCCAGTGCATAGACAGCCATGAAGGCATCCTAGTTCGCGCCGCGCGCCGAGTCCCATCCTCCAGGGATCCTCGGCTGCCCGTCGACGGTCACCTCACCGGGGGTCCCGGCCCGAATCGTGCCCACGACCGTGAATTCCGGGGGGATGGTGGCGCCGGCCGGGAACGTCGCGAGAAGTCCGTGGTCCTCGCCCCCGTCGAGCATCCAGTCCAGGACCTGCGCCGAGGGGTCCGTCGCCCCGAGGGTGACCGCGGCCTCGAGCAGCAGCGTATCGACGGGAAGAGCGTCGACGAGGAGGTCCGCGGCCACTCCCGAGGCGCGCGCGAGCCCAGCGAGATCACGAAGTAGACCGTCGCTGACGTCGGTGAGGCCCCCGGCCCCGCCGAGTCGCGCCGCCCGTCCCGACCCGATCGGGGTCCAGGGGACGCGATGCGCATTCTGCAGGGGTCCGTCCCGATGCCCCGCCATGAGCAGAGCCAGTCCCGCTGCGGACCGTCCGGGGACCCCGGTCAACGCCACCTGGTGTCCTACCTTCGCCCCATCTATCCGGAGAGGTTCCGCACCGGCCGGCAGCGTGCCGATGGCCGTGACGCCCACGATGACGGAGTCGGAACTCGTCAGGTCGCCGCCCACGACCACGGCGCCGGATCGCGCTGCTTCAGCATGAACGCCGGCCGCCAGATCCTCTATCTGTCCCATTGTCGTGCCCCCGGGAACCGCGAGCGCGACCAGCACCCGGGAACAATCGGCGCCCATCGCAAGCACATCCGAGACGTTCTGGGCGACCGCCCGTCGGCCGAGCTGCTCCCACGACGTCAGGTCCAGGCGGAAGTGCGTGCCCTCGACGAGCATGTCCGTGGTCACCACGGTGGCTGCGGCAGGCCCGAGCACGGCCGCGTCGTCACCATTGCCGACGAGGTCTGATCCGGTGAGTCCCGCCGGCCCGCTCAGCACTTTCACTACCGCGGCCTCACCAGCCTCGGCGACCGCCACGGTCCGATCGGCCACGCCCGCCATGTGCTCCCCCGGTGGTGTCTGGCACCGGGTTCGCCGGCGCCGATCTGTAACGTTGCCGTCAGGCTAGCGGGCCGTGTCCGACGGCCCATCCATCCGAGAGAGGACGACGCGACGTGGCAACGACGGACAGCGTACCGCCTGACAGGTACAGCGCCGGCCCCCGTGACACCGGGGATTCCCCTGGGTCGGGTCTTCCTGTCTCTAAGGTCGTAGTGATCACAGCGATCGTCGTGCCGCTGGTCTTGCTGGTGGTGGTCCTGGTGATGGTGCGGGACATTGGTAACGACGCCGCCGAAGCCGCGGCGAGTGAACCCGTGACCGCGGTGACGCTGCCTGCCCCCGGAGCGGAGTCCCAGGAGTGCACGATGCTCGTCGAATCGCTGCCGGAGACCCTCGGCGACGCCACCCGGGTGGCGTTCTCCGAACCCTCGCCTCCGGGCGCAGCCGGTTACCGCATGCCCGACGCCGAGCCCGTGGTGGTCCGTTGTGGACTGCCCGCGCCTCCGACCTTCATCGTGGGGACATCACTACAGGAGGTCAACGGCGTCCAGTGGTTCAACGAGCCCGATCCGGATCCGGCGATCACCGCATCGACCTGGGTAGCGGTGGACCGCGCGCAATATGTCGCGGTGACATTGCCCGACGGCAGCGGCACCGGCCCGATCCAGGATCTGTCCGACGCGCTCGCCGCCACTCTCGAAGCGGTGGAGCCGCGACCTGCGCCGATCGGCTGATCCCCCCGAATCGAGTCGCCGCGGCCGACTGGCCGCGGCTTCTCCTGTCCTAGGCGAGTGCGCTACGAACGAGTGTGTCGAGGAGCGTCGGATAGTCCACCCCGGTCGCTGCCCACATCTGTGGGTACATCGAGATCGGCGTGAACCCCGGCATCGTGTTGACCTCGTTGATCACCGGACCGTGCTCGGTCACGAAGAAGTCGACGCGGCTCAGCCCGCGGGCGTCGAGGGCGTGGAACGCGCGAATCGCCAACTCGCGCAGGTTGTCGGTCTGCTCGTGCGGGAGTTCGGCTGGTAGGTCGAAAGTGCACACGTCGTCGAGGTACTTGGTGTCGAAGTCGTAGAAGGCCTCGCCCGTGCCTTCGCCCTCCGAATCAGTGGGCTCGCCTGGAATGTGTAACTCCGCAGGCAGGCTGGCCTTTACTCGACCGTCCGGATATTCCAGGACGCCGCACTCGACCTCTCTGCCGACGACCGCGGCCTCGACGATCACCTTGGGGTCAAAGCGCCGCGCCTCAGCGATCGCCGTATCCAGATCCTCGTACCGGGAGACCTTGGTGATTCCGATGGAGGATCCACCACGGGCGGGCTTGACGAACAGCGGCAGCCCTAGATCCGTGCGCTCGTCGTCGGAGAGAGTCGCGCTACCCGGCCGCAGGACCACTTGCCGGCCGATCGGAAGTCCGGCGGCACCCAGCACGATCTTCGTGAACTCTTTGTCCATCCCAGCAGAACTGGCAAACACCCCGGGGCCGACGTACGGGACGCCTGAGAGTTCGAGCAATCCCTGTATCGTCCCGTCCTCGGCGTGCGTTCCGTGCATCACCGGGAACACCACGTCGACATGCGCGATCTCGTCGCCGGCCTTCTCGCCGTCGACAAATCGTAAGACCCCTCGATCTTCGGTGGAGAGCCCCAACGACACCCGGGGTCGCTGCGGGTCCACGACCGGCATGGCGCGATTGACGATCCGGAGGTCTGAGAAGTCCTCCGGCCCCAGGGTCCATACCCCCGAGTCGGTGATCCCGACGGGGATCACGTCGTAGACCGACCGGTCGAGGTGGCTCATGACGGCGCCGGCGGACACACAGCTCACGGAATGCTCGGAGCTGCGGCCGCCGTAGAGTACGGCAACGGTGATGCGGTTCACCGAGCCGAGGCTACTCGGGCTTGGTGCTCCTGCTCATAAGGCGCACCGCCACCTCGACGGCGTCGCCCCCCTCGTGGCAGATCTCATGGATCGCCTCCGTCAGTGGCATCTCCACCCCGACCTGTCGGGAGAGGTCACGTATCGAGGTGCAGGACTTGACCCCTTCCGCCACCTGGCCGTTGGTCGCCTGCTGGGCCTGCTCGAGCGTCTCCCCTTTGCCGAGTCGCTCCCCGAACGTGCGGTTGCGGGACAAGGGTGAAGTACACGTTGCGACCAGGTCTCCGAGACCGGCAAGACCGGCGAATGTCATCTGGTTGGCGCCCAGCGCCACTCCTAGGCGGGTGGTCTCCGCCAGCCCCCGGGTGACGAGTGTCGCCATCGTGTTGTCGCCCAACCCCATCCCCGAGGCGATACCGCACACCAGCGCGATCACGTTCTTGGTCGCTCCCCCGATCTCACAGCCCACGACATCGGTGTTCGTGTAGGGCCGGAAGTATGAGGTGGTGAAAGCGTCCTGCAAACGCGCTGCCCGGTCCTCGTCTGTGCACGCGATCACTGTCGCGGCGGGCTGACCCTCAGCCACCTCCCGAGCGAGATTGGGTCCCGATAACGCAGCTATCTTGCTCTCCGGCAGCCCCATCACCTCAGCCACCACTTCACTGATCCGCTTCAGTGTCCCGGTCTCGATACCTTTGGCGAGAGAGATGACCCCGGCGTCGGGCTCGAAGAAGTCCACCCACTGCTCGAGATTGCCGCGCAGACTCTGCGACGGTACTGCCAGCACGACCTCATCCGCACCGGCCAGAACCTCCGCGGGGTCCGTCGAGGCCGTGATCGTGGCGGGGAGAACGATATCCGGCAGATACCGGGAATTGCAGTGATGCTCGTTCAGAGCGCGTGCGGCCTCGTCACGACGCGCCCACATCACGACCTCGGACCCCGCGTCCGCGAGCACTTTCCCCACCGCGGTTCCCCACGATCCCGCACCCATCACCGCGATCCGCGCCATCATCGCCTCCCGACTCTCGTCCTCCACGTGCCCCCACCCGAGGTGGACCGTGAACAAACGCTACCCGCCTGGGGGCGGTCCTGAGGCGTGGCTGGCAGGATGGCCTCCGATGAGCACGCCGGGTGAGCACGTGGTCGCGGTTGACGGGTGGACGATCGTCGTCCCCGTCAAGGCGCTTGCGGGCGCGAAGAGCCGCCTGGCTGGGGCTGTGACCGCCCCGCGACGACGGGACCTGGTCATGGCTATGGCCACCGACGTCGTGCGTGCGTGCGTCTCCGCACCCGGCGTGTCGAGGGTCCGCGTGGTCTCTCCGGATCCGGAGCTCGAGGCGATGGCCCTCCGGATCGGCGCCGAGTTCGTTGCGGAACCGGCCGGGAAGGCAGAGGCCGGGCGAGGTGAACACGCCTCCGACCACGACACCCTCAACGCCGCGCTGGCGGTGGCCTTCAGAGATATCCGGGGCCCGGTGGGGGTGGTGACGGCCGACTTGCCAGAGATCACGGCCGAGCACCTTGGTCGGATCCTCGCCGCGGCGTCCTCGCACCCGCACTCGATCATCACCGACCGCAGCGGCGAGGGGACGACCATGGCGTTCTGGACCGGCCCCGCGGCGGCGCGCACCCCGAGGTTCGGAGCGGGCTCGGCTGACCGTCACCGGGCCGAGGGCGGGGCGGTCACTCTCCACGGCGAAGCATCGCCCGCACCGGCGACTCGCGATGTCGACACCCCCGTCGACCTCGACGACCTCGCACATCGTCCTGTGGGTGCGGCAACCGCGGTTGTCCTACGGCACGAGTCCCCGCCCAGCACCCGCGCGTCCGGAGTTTCAGTCACAATGGTCCCGTGACCGCAGACGACCACGACCTCAAGGGACTTCCCCGCGCCCGGGATCGCTACCTCAACCGTGAACTGAGCTGGCTCGACTTCAACTCCCGGGTCCTCGCTCTCGCCGGCGAGAGAGACGTGCCGTTACTCGAGCGGGCCAAGTTCCTCGCGATCTTCGCGTCGAACCTCGACGAGTTCTACATGGTGCGCGTGGCCGGCCTGAAGCGCCGCGACAAGACGGGCCTGTCCGTGCGGTCCGCGGACGGCCAGACACCGGCGGAGCAATTGGTCCGCATCAGCGTCCGGACACGCGAACTGTGTGACGAACAGACCCGGATCTTCCAGGATGAGATCCAACCCGAGCTCGAACGTCACGGCATTCGGATCCTCCGATGGTCGGAGGTCACCGCGGATGAGCGGTTCTCCCTTTCCGAGGTCTTCCGCAACACCATGTTCCCGGTCCTGACCCCGCTCGCCGTGGACCCCGCTCATCCGTTCCCGTACATCTCCGGCCTCAGTCTCAACCTCGCGGTGATCATCAAGAGCCTTGACTCGGGCCAGGAGCACTTCGCTCGGGTAAAGATCCCCCACAATGTGCCGCGGTTCGTCCGGGTCGACCGTGGGATCGAGGAAGTGTTCACGTTCGTCCCAGCCGAGGAGATCATCGCCGCACACCTCGGTGAGCTCTTCCAGGGCATGGAGATCGTCGAGCACCACGTGTTTCGTGTGACCCGCAACGCGGACATGGAGGTCGAGGAGGACCGTGACGAGGACCTACTGCAGGCTCTCGAGCGGGAACTCGCGCGTCGACGCTTCGGTTCGGCGGTCCGCCTGGAGATCGCCGAGGACACCACCGAGCGCATGCTCCGGATCCTGCAACGCGAACTCGATGTGGACTCCGCGGACGTCATCCGATTCCCCGGGCTCTTGGACCTGACGGGACTCTGGCAACTGCACCGGCTCGACCTTCCCGACCTCAAGGACCAGGCCATGGTGCCGGCCACTCCCCCGGCGTTCGGCGAGCGCGAGACGGCAAGGAACATCTTCGACTCCCTCCACGAGGGTGACGTCCTGGTGGAGCATCCATACGACTCGTTCGCCACCACCGTGCAGCGGTTCATCGAACAGGCCGCGGCGGACGAGAACGTCCTGGCGATCAAACAGACGCTGTACCGGACGTCGGGAGACTCCCCCATCGTCAACGCCCTGGTCGACGCCGCCGCAGCTGGCAAGCAGGTTGTCGCACTGGTCGAGATCAAGGCCCGGTTCGACGAGCAGAACAACATTCGTTGGGCGCGCGAACTCGAGCAGGCGGGCGTCCATGTGGTCTATGGCCTGATCGGCCTCAAGACGCACTGTAAAACCTGTCTCGTGGTACGCAAAGAAGGCGATCGGCTGCAGCGCTACGCCCACATTGGGACCGGAAACTACAACCCCAAAACGGCCCGACTCTACGAGGACGTGGGCCTGTTCACCGCCAACGAGGACGTGGTGTCGGACCTCACCGATCTGTTCAACCACCTCACGGGCTTCTCCAATGTCAGCAAGTACCGCCGATTGCTGGTAGCCCCCGAGGGGATCCGGTCCGGGATCATGGAGCGGATCGACCGCGAGATCGCTCTGGCGACCGAGGGACGCGAGGCCGGCATCAGGCTGAAGGCCAATGCGCTGGTGGACGAGCAGATCATCGATTCGCTGTATCGCGCGTCCCAGGCAGGTGTGCCGGTGGAGATCGTGGTCCGAGGGATCTGTGCGCTCCGTGCCGGGGTTCCCGGACTCAGCGACAACATTCATGTCCGGTCAATCCTGGGTCGGTTCCTCGAGCACTCCCGGATCCTGAATTTCCGGGGTGCGGACGAGGTGCTGATCGGGAGCGCGGACATGATGCACCGGAACCTTGATCGTCGTGTGGAGGTGATGGTCACCGTCACCGATCCGCGTCTCAAGTCGCAGATCCACCGCATCTTCGATTCGGCACTCGATCCGGCGGCACGTAGCTTCCATCTGCAACCCGATGCCACCTGGTCCCGGATGCCCGCTGAGGCGGACTGGGGCGATTCGTTCGACCACCAGGAACGTATGGCAACCGTTCGCGCGGGGTTCCGGAATTGATGGCGCGATCGTCCGACGCTAAGTCGAAAATTCGGGTCGTCCCGGCCGCCGGCGCCGTGCTGTACCGGATGGAGGGCGACGCCCCGCTCTGTGCGGTGGTCCACCGTCCCAGGTACGACGACTGGTCACTCCCTAAAGGCAAGGTCGACGCCGGGGAGTCACTACCGGTGACGGCCGTGCGTGAGATCGCGGAGGAGACTGGTTTCAAGGCTGTCCTGGGCTCCCGTATCGGGACCACGGGGTACCCGCTGAAGGAGAACACCCGCAAGGAGGTCACCTACTGGGCGGCTGTCGCCGCGGATGGTGCCTTCGAGCCCAACTCCGAAGTAGACGAACTCCGGTGGCTGCCTCTCGACGAGGCCAAGGAGCAGGTTACGTACGCGTTGGACCGGAAGATTCTCAATCGTTTTGCCGACGGCCCGTCCGCGGACTCCAGCCTGTTGCTTGTCCGGCACGCCAAGGCCGGAAAACGAAGTGAGTGGAGCGGTGACGATTCACTCCGTCCACTTGAGAAGGCAGGCCGGTCGCAGGCGGAGTTTCTCGCGCCCATGCTGCAGGCCTTCGGCGTACGACGGCTACACAGCGCTCCGCGGGTGCGCTGTGAGCAGACCCTCGTGCCGCTCTCCGACCAGCTCGACGTGGAGATCGCGAGCGAGCCGGCCCTCAGCGACGAGGCGTACATGGACGACCCGGTAGCCGCGCGCACACGACTTGTGGAGCTTGCGTCCACCGGCGGCGTGCCGGCGGTGAGCTCACAGGGCACAGCGATACCGGGCCTCATCGGCGATCTCGCAGAGCTGGCGGGACTCCGGGTCGAGAACGCGTCCACCAAGAAGGCCGGGGCGTGGGGACTCGGATTCAACGACGGCGTACTGGTCTATGCGGACTATTATCCCAGTCCGTTGCCCGTGCGCTGACGCGAAAACCCGGCGGCCTGCGTACGGGCTGCCGGGCTCTCGACCCCTATGAGATGACTCCGCTCACCTTGTCGCGATGAGCGATCCCGGTGGGATGGAGACCGCCGAACGACTGGTGGGAACTCGACCGCTTGGCGGCGAGCCGGCCTTCGGGCAGTGACTCATCACCCTGGACCACGGATTTGAAGTACTGGCCGGGCCGGAAGACGGGCGAGTAGGTCGGCGGGACCGGAATGGATTCCCCGGTGTGGGGGTTACGGGCTACCCGGGCTGCTCGCGCACGCTTCTCGAAGATGCCGAACCCCATGATGGTGATGGATTCGCCGGACGACACCGCCCGCACGATGATGTCGAGCGTGTTCTCCAGCGCCTCGGTGGCGAGCTGCTGGTCGCCGCCCATCCGGTCCGCCAGCTCGGCGATCAGGTCGGCCTTGTTCACGTCGGGTCCCCCTTCGAGTGAGTGATGCAGGTGCGGAATCATTCCGCACCGATCGAGATAAGCGTACTCACACGTTCATGCCAGCCGTAGGCAAACCGGAGGAGACTCCGTAACTTTTTTTATCTACAGGCTCAGTTGCTGAGGGTGACCGGCTTAAACGCCGGCCGACCGTTCTCGAACTCCTCGATGGCGTCGGCTTGCCGCAGCGTGAGACCGATATCGTCCAGCCCTTCCATCAGTCGCCAGCGCGTGTAGTCGTCGATGTCGAAAGGCACGGTGACATCCCCCGCGGTGACCGTCCGGGAACCGAGATCGACCGTTAGCTCAATACCCGGTCTTTCGTCCATGATCTTCCACAGCAGCTCCACATCGCCCTGCTCTACCTGAGCTGCGACGAGCCCGGACTTGCCGGAGTTTCCCCGGAAAATGTCCGCGAACCGCGGTGAGATGACCACGCGGAAGCCGAAGTCCATCAGCGCCCATACCGCGTGCTCGCGCGACGAGCCCGTACCGAAGTCTGGGCCCGCCACGAGTACGGAGGCGCGATCGTACGGCTCCCGGTTGAGCACAAAGTCCGGCTCGTTCGCGCGCCACGACGCGAAGAGTCCGTCCTCGAAACCGGTTCGAGTGACGCGCTTGAGATAAGAGGCGGGAATGATCTGGTCGGTGTCCACGTTCGAGCGGCGCAGCGGGGCGCCGATGCCGGTGTGGGTGGTGATCGGCTCCATGATGTTTCAGGCCCCCTTCGCGGGCTCGAGGTCAACGGGTGAGGACAGACGGCCGGTCACCGCGGTGGCGGCGGCGACTGCCGGGCTGACCAGGTGGGTGCGCGCGCCCTTTCCCTGGCGTCCCTCGAAGTTCCGGTTCGAGGTAGAAGCGCAGCGCTGGCCTGGTTCGAGCGAGTCCGGGTTCATCCCCAGACACATCGAACAGCCCGGTTGACGCCACTCGGCGCCGAACTCGGTGAAGATCTTGTCCAGCCCCTCTGCTTCGGCCTGCTGGCGCACCCGCATCGAGCCCGGGACGATGAGCATCCGGACATCATCGGCGACCCGGCGCCCCTCGACGACCTCCGCGACGGTTCGCAGGTCCTCGATCCGACCGTTGGTGCAGGAGCCCACGAACACCACGTCAACGGGCACCTCACGCATGGGGGTGCCTGCCTCGAGATCCATGTAGTCCAGGGCGCTCTCCGCGGCGACTCTCGCGCTCTCGTCGGTGAACGAGTCTGGGTGCGGGACGGACGCCCCCAGCGGAATACCCTGGCCCGGATTGGTCCCCCAGGTGACGAAAGGAGTGAGCGCGGAGCCGTCGATCACGACCTCCGTGTCGAACACGGCGTCGTCGTCGGTCTTCAGACCGTTCCAGTACTCGACCGCCGCATCCCACTGGGCGCCGGTCGGCGCGTGCGGGCGGCCCTGCAGGTAGTCATAGGTGGTTTGGTCGGGAGCGATCATCCCGGCGCGGGCGCCGGCTTCGATGCTCATATTGCACACAGTCATCCGGGCTTCCATCGAGAGCTTCTCGACGGCCTCGCCGCGGTACTCGATGATGTGCCCCTGTCCGCCGCCGGTGCCGATCTGGGCGATCACTGCGAGGATCAGATCCTTGGCGGAGACGCCTGGCTGCAGTCCACCGGTGACAGTGACGGCCATGGTCTTGAACGGTCGCAGGGAGAGCGTCTGGGTGGCCATGACGTGCTCGACCTCGGAGGTGCCGATGCCCATCGCGATGGAGCCGAAAGCGCCGTGGGTCGATGTGTGGGAGTCGCCGCAGACGATCGTCATACCGGGCTGGGTCAGTCCGAGCTGCGGGCCGATGATATGAACAATGCCCTGATCCACATCCCCCATGGGGTGCAGCCGGACACCGAACTCCTCACAGTTGCGACGCAGGGTCTCGATCTGCGTTCTCGACGTCAGGTCGGAGATGAGGTTAACCGCGCCGCCGACTATGTCGGTGGGCACATTATGGTCCTCGGTCGCGATGGTGAGGTCGGGCCGCCGGAGTCCACGGCCCGCCAGACGGAGGCCGTCGAAGGCCTGCGGGCTGGTCACCTCGTGGACAAGGTGAAGGTCAATATAGACGAGGTCGGGCCGTCTCGACTCGCCCTCCCCGTCGCCGCGGACCACCATGTGGTCGTCCCAGACCTTCTCTGCCAGGGTCCGCGGCCGATCGCCGCCGGGCACCGTCTCGCTCATCACGCCTCCAGTCCACATCCCTGGCGAGGAACCGATGGATTCTCACCATGTAGGACGCTATAGTCGAACTGTGAGACAGTATAGCGGGATCGGTGTCCTCGACAAAGCGATGACGGTGCTGCACGCGGTAGCCGAGCAGCCGTGTGCCCTGTCCGACCTGTGCGAGCGCACCGGCCTACCGCGGGCCACAGCACACCGGCTCGCGGTAGGCCTGGAGATCCATCAACTCCTGTCGCGTGATGACGCGGGCGTGTGGGGCCTAGGACCCGGACTGGCCGCGCTCGCCGCACACGTGACCGATTCCCTCGCCGACGCCGCCGCTGTGGTCCTACCCCGCCTGAGGGAGGCCACCGAGGAGAGCGTTCAGGTCTACCGACGGGACGGCGACCGCCGGATCTGCGTGGCCTCGGCGGAACCACTGACTGGCTTACGCGACACGGTACCGGTGGGCGCCATCCTCCCGATGAGCGGCGGATCCGGAGCCAAGGTGTTGGCAGCCTGGGCGGACCCGGTGACCCAGCACTCCCTACTCGTGGGTGCCGCATACACCGAGCGTCAGCTCGCTGAGGTCCGCCGGCGCGGATGGGCGCAATCGGTCGCCGAGCGCGAACCCGGCGTCGCCTCCATCTCGGCCCCGATCCGCGACTCCTCCGGCACCGTGGTGGCCGCGATCTCCGTGTCCGGCCCGGTCGATCGCATCGGCCGTCGACCGGGGGTGCGGTGGGCCAACGACCTCCTCGCCGCGGCCGACGCGATCCACAAGCGCATCTGACCGGCAGCACCTCGATCGGGAGAACCGTCAGGCCGGGCGCCGCGCCCGCACGAGTCGTTCCAGCGCCCACGGCAGACTGCTGACACTCGGTTGCCTGACTGCCGCCACGAGGTCTCCGTCACGCGGGTCCACCCGTACCACTCGGACGCCGCGACGCCGGAACTCCCGGTAGGGCGTCGGCTCAGGTCGATGTCCCACCTCGAAACCCAGTTCACGGATCTCGACGCCGAGCGGGGAGTCTGTCGCAAGGGTCGCGACGGGAGTATCGGGTCTGGCTCCGGTTCCCACGACGACGACGACTTCTTCCACCCCTAGGCGCCGCTGGTCCCGCGCCCACGCGTCGAGCTTTTCCGAGGTGGCGCTCGCGGCCGGTGAGGGGTCACCCTCAACGGCGTCCGCCATCAACTCCAGATGGTCCCGCCACCGCGGCCGTCCCCGAGGGTCGACGATCACGGTCCCCATCCGCTCGTATCCCCGCAGTTGCGCCAGCGACGCGTCCGCAGAGGCCACGGCGAGCGCCTCCATGCCGAACGGCAGGAGCGAGCGCAGACTGGGCAGGCCGGGCCCGTCCCACTCCGGCACAGGCGGGGCCGGATATTCGCGCCACGGCCGCGGGCCAGTCCCGTCGACGGCCCAGGCAGCGACCGGGTCCCGCCCCAGCTCGACTAGAACATCGAGGTCAGCGGAGGAAAGAGCCACGACGCGATGGACCGGAGCATTCGCGGTCGGTGTCCGAATCGGGCTCGGCGGAGCCAGCGGGTCCGCTGGGGAGGGGGTGGAGCTCGTCGTCGTCGACCCCCCGGGCGTCCCACAGGCGGCAACGCCGGACAGTCCCACCAGCGCCAGTCCCCCGCCCACCGTCAGACGGAGAAGCCCACGCCGCGACACGGGGCCCGGGTTCTCACGAGGGACGCTCACGTCGGCGATCCTCTCATGGACCGAAATACACGATGTCCCGGCTCATCATTGATGAGCCGGGACATCTCCCTGGTACCCCCGATGGGATTCGAACCCACGCTACCGCCGTGAGAGGGCGGCGTCCTAGGCCGCTAGACGACGGGGGCTTAGGTGCTGGAACAGCTTAACAACCGGCGCACGGCGCGCCAAATTACCTGAGCCGCTAGCCCTGCACCGGATGCAGAAATGCACCAAGTGCACTTTCTGCGTTAGTGTCCCTCCATGACTTCTCCGTCCGATCTCGACTCGTTGCGTGAGCGCAAGCGCCGAGCAACGATGGTCGCCATCGAGAACGCCGCCACCACCTTGGTCCTGGAGCACGGCTACGACGAGGTGACGGTCGATCAGATCTGCGCTACGGCCGATATCTCCAAGAGGACGTTCTTCAACTACGTGCCCTCCAAAGAAGCCGCGGTCATCGGCGCCACACCCGAGGACGTGGTGGAGGCTGACCGCGTCGCGTTTCTCGAGGACGCAGACCCAGACGTGCCGCGCGCAGTACTGCGGCTGTTCCTCGCCGCATTCACCGCGGCACGCACCGCCGATGACGCCCAGACCATCACCCTCGCGCAGCGCCATCGGGACATCTACCGCCGAAACCCCGACCTCAGAGCGGCCAGGGCCACCGCGTCGTCACGGTTCCAGATGCGGTTGGTGGACATTGTCACCGAACACTTCACACGCCACCCATCACTACGCCGACTGACCGGTGTTCCCGTCGACGCCGAGGCCCGCGCCTGTGTGGCACTGGTCTCGGCCTCCGCGAGCCTGGGTCTGTCCACCTGGCTCACCAAAGAATCGGCCACGGTCGCCGACCTCGACGACGAATGCAGCACAGCGCTCCGCCATCTGGCACGGCTCGTCGCACCATCCACAGGGAGTTCCTCATGAGCCAGACCACCACCGCGGCCGCACACGGCACCGCACCCACCAGCCCGGCGCCCACCCACAACATCCCGCTGGTGTTCACCTCACTTCTGCTGGGGATGCTCATCGTGTCTCTGGGACAGATGATCTTCGCTACCGCGCTCCCCACCATCGTCGCTGACCTCGGTGGAGTGGACCGGATGAGCTGGGTGATCACGGTCTATCTGCTCACCATGACAATAGGGTTACCCGTATACGGCAAGCTCGGCGACCAGATCGGCCGCAAACCGCTCTTTGTTGTGGCCATCCTGTTGTTCTCCGCCGGCTCGCTCCTTGGCGCGTTGTCGTGGAACATCGACGTACTCATCACGTCCCGCGCGATCCAAGGACTAGGCGGCGGTGGCCTCATGGTTCTGTCCCAGGCCATCGTCGCCGACGTGGTTCCCGCACGTCAGCGGGGTAGGTACATGGGCATCATGGGCGCGGTCTTCGGGCTTTCGTCCGTCCTCGGCCCTCTCCTGGGCGGCTTCTTCACCGAGGGCCCCGGCTGGCGCTGGGCGCTGTGGTTCAATCTGCCCGTCTGCCTGCTCGCCCTGATCGTGGCAGTGGCCTTCCTGCGCCTACCCAACCGTGGTGCCGGTCGGCAGACGGATTGGCCCGGCACCATCCTCATGGCCACCAGCACCACCGCGCTCATCCTGCTGTCCTCCTGGGGCGGACACCGCTACGACTGGACCGACCCGGTCATCCTCGGTCTAGGCGCACTGTTTCTCGTGACCGCAGTGGCGTTTGTGCGGGTCGAACTTCGTTCTGAGCATCCGCTCATCCCCATGTCATTGTTCGCCGAGCGGAACTTCACCCTGTCCACCGCAGCCGGCCTGGCGATCGGTGTAGCGATGTTCGGCTGCGTGGCCTACCTGCCCACCTACATCCAGATGGTGCATGGCCTCGGCCCCACCCAGGCCGGACTCATGATGACTCCCATGATGGCCGGGATGATGGGCACTTCGATCATCGTGGGCAACATCGTGAGTCGCACTGGTCGCTATAAGTGGTACCCGGTGGCGGGAACCCTGATCATGGCCTTAGGGCTATGGCTCATCGGTTCGCTGGATGCCCGGGACACGCTGGTGCACCTGGGAGTGGTCCTGTTCGTGTTCGGATTCGGGCTCGGGCTCTGCATGCAACTGCTCGTTCTGATCGTGCAGAACTCGTTCCCGATCTCGCAGGTGGGAACCGCTACCGCTTCCAACAACTTCTTCCGGCAAATCGGCGGCACTCTGGGCTCCGCGGTGGTGGGCTCCGTCTTCGTGAGCAGGCTCGCCGACCTTATGGCTGAGCGGATCCCTGCCGCCGCCGCACAGATGGGCCCGCAGGGCACCGAAGTCGCGGCTGGCTTCACCGAAGGGGCGGGCGCCGCCAACTCGATGAGCCCCGAGATCCTGGGGGGGCTCCCCGGTCCGCTGCAGGACGCGATCGTCGGCTCGTACAACGACGCTTTGGTCCCGATCTACCACGTGGTGGTGCCTCTGGTTCTTCTTGCTACCGTCCTGTTGCTCTTCATCCGCGAGGACACGCTCAAGGAGACGGTCGACTAATCGCTGACGGGGGCGGCGGCCGCGCCCCGGGATGGCGTGCCTCCGCGCACCCGCGCGACCCGCCGCCTGCCTTTGCGTAGCCGCGCCGCTCAGAGTCATCCTGCACCGATCTATCGGTGCAGGATGACTCTGAGCGGCGCGGTTGTATGCGATACGGGAGATACGGGGCGAAAGGGCAGGCGGCACCAACGAGAAAGGCGCCCGAAGCGGGAAGCTCCGAGCGCCTTCTTGTGTTTGTACCCCCGATGGGATTCGAACCCACGCTACCGCCGTGAGAGGGCGGCGTCCTAGGCCGCTAGACGACGGGGGCATAGGAGGCGGAACACGTAGTGATTCCACCGCGAAACGCGTCAGACGCGCTCAGCTGGCCTACCAGGACTCGAACCTAGAACGACGGTACCAGAAACCGCTGTGTTGCCAATTACACCATAGGCCACTGCATTCACTTGTCTGCCCCTTGCGGAGCAACCTCGAAGAGACTATCAGCCCACCACGGGGTGAATGCAAATCGCCTGGTCAGTTGAGAATCGGAGCACTCTTCAAACGGGCGATCGAGGCTTCCTTGCCAAGCAACTCCATCGACTCGAAGAGTGGGGGCGAAATGTGCGAGCCTGTCACCGCTACGCGCACCGGGCCGTAGGCCTTACGCGGCTTGATTCCGAGACCGTCAACCAGCGCGCCCGAAAGAGCAGCTTCGATCTCCGCCTTGGTCCACTCCTCCAGCGGCTCCAGCGCGGCCACGGCGGCGTCGACAACCTCACGTGCCTCAGGCTTGAGGTTCTTCGCGGCGGACTGCGGATCCACCGTGAAGTGGTCATCGCCCACCACAAGGAAGCGGATCAGGCTCCACGCATCGGACAAGACCACGATGCGCGTCTGAAGCAGTTCTGCCACGTCTGCCCACCGATCGCCGACCAGATCATCGGGCAGCGTCAGCCCGTCCTCAGCCGGATGGGACACGAGGAACTCCCGCAGTCTGCGCGCGAACTCCTCGGGCGGGAGCTGCCGTATGTGCTCGGCGTTGATGGCGTCTGCCTTTTTCTGGTCGAAACGCGCAGGGTTAGCGTTGACCTGCCGCACATCGAACGCGTCAACCATTTCTTGCAGGGAGAAGACGTCCCGGTCCTCGGATAGTCCCCAGCCGAGCAGCGCCAGATAGTTCAGCAACCCCTCCGGCAGCATGCCGCGGTCGCGGTGCAGGAACAGGTCGGACTGCGGGTCCCGCTTCGAGAGCTTTTTGTTGCCGTCACCCATCACGAACGGCAGGTGCCCGAAGGCGGGGACCTGCTCCGCAACTCCGATGCGTATCAGGGCCCGGTACAGCGCGATCTGGCGCGGAGTGGAGCTGAGAAGGTCCTCCCCGCGCAGCACATGAGTGATCTTCATGAGCGCGTCGTCGACCGGATTCACGAGCGTGTACAGCGGAATCCCGTTACCACGCGTCAGCGCGAAGTCCGGGATCGTGCCCGCCTTGAAGACCGTCTCGCCACGCACCAGGTCATCCCAGGCGAGGTTCTCGTCCGGCATCCGCAGCCGCACCACGGCACCCCGGCCCTCGTTGCGGTAGGCCTGCTTCTGCTGCTCGGTGAGGTCGCGATCGAACCCGTCGTAGCCCAGCTTGGGATCACGGCCGGCCGCCCGGTGACGCGCTTCGACCTCCTCGGCGGTGGAGAACGACTCGTAGGCCTCACCCGCATCAAGCAGCTTCCGCACGACGTCCAGGTGCAGATCGCGCCGCTCGGACTGCCGGTAGGGGGCGTACGGCCCACCGACCTCGGGCCCCTCGTCCCAGTCCATCCCGAGCCACCGCAGCGCGTCCAGCAGGGACTGGTAGGACTCTTCCGAGTCGCGGGCCGAGTCGGTGTCTTCGATACGGAAGACGAACGTTCCTCCCGTATGCCGGGCGTGAGCCCAGTTGAACAGTGCAGTTCGGACGAGCCCGACATGGGGCGTACCGGTGGGTGACGGGCAGAAGCGGACTCGGACGTCTGAGGCGGTCATACCGACCATCCTAGTGACGGTCCCGGCTCACACCCCCGTGGAGGACCGGCCTAGGATCGGCGGGTACCCGTGGACGCACCCAGGTCGCGATCCACGACCGACGAGCAGAGGGAGGCGAGCCGTGGCGTCAGGGCCCCACCCCGACGCGGCGAGGCCGGTCACCGCCCCGGATTTCCTGCTCTCACGCCACACCGGCTCGCTGCGTACCCAGGGCGCTCTGTGCACGTTCACCGACCCAGCGGATGCCGCCCTCGCCCTGAGGGCCGGAACCAGCGACCTCGTGGTGGGCGCGATCGGCTTCGAACCGGACTCCCCCGCTGCCCTGGTCCAGCCCGATGTCGTTGTACGCACCGACGGCCCTCTGGAGCCGCCAGCGTACTTCCGCGCGATGCGCACCGAAGCGCGGGTCCTTCGCGAGGTCCCGTCGCCGGAGGAGCACCGAGCCCGCGTGGCCAGTGCTGTTGCCGGGGTCCGAGCCGGAGAACTCGAGAAGGTGGTCCTGGCCCGGGCCGTCCGCCTGGCGGCCGACGAACCGATAGATCCCCACGCGGTGTGTGCGGCCCTGATCGACGCCAGCCCGTCAGCGGACGGCTATCTGGTCGACCTCTCCCCCGCCGGTGGCGCCTACGCCGGCAGGGTCTTGGTGGGCTCCAGCCCTGAACTTCTCGTCCGCAGGCGTGGCGATGTGGTGGAGTGCCACCCCCTGGCCGGATCGGCGCCCCGCTCGGCTGACCCGGCAACGGACCAGGCCGCCGGCCGGGCACTGAGGGCCTCCGGCAAGGACGCGGCCGAGCACGCCTTTGTGGTGGACTCCCTCGCCGCTGCGTTGGACCCGCTGTGTCGAGAACTCGAGATCCCCGAGCACCCCTCACTCACCTCGACCCGCGAAATGTGGCACCTGGGCACTCGCATCCGGGGCCGGATCGCTGATCCGCGGACCACCGCACTGGACCTCGCCCTCGCGGTCCACCCCACGCCCGCGGTCTGCGGCACACCGACGGAGAAAGCCCGCCGGGTGATTGCCGGATTGGAAGGCGGCCGGGGCTTCTACGCCGGTGCCGTGGGGTGGGCGGACTCGGACGGTGACGGGGACTGGATGGTCACCATCCGGTGTGCCGAGATCGACGCGGACCGCGCCGGGGCCACCGCGTGGGCTGGCGGTGGACTGGTTGCCGATTCCGACCCGGATGACGAGGTGGCGGAGACAGGAGCGAAGCTCCGGACCGTCCTTCGGGCGTTCGGCATCTCCTGACACCGAACGCCCGCACGCGTGCTCGGAACTATCCCAGCCCGAAAGTTCAGCGGGTCAGGCGCGGTCCACGACCGGGTTGGACAGCGAACCGATGCCCTCGATCTCCACGGTGACCCGGTCACCGGGCAACATCGGGCCGACGCCTGCCGGTGTGCCTGTGAGTACTACATCACCGGGCAACAGGGTCATGACTTTGCTCACGTACTCGATGATTTCTCCGACGGTGTGCATGAACTGCGAGGTGTTGCCGTCCTGGCGTAGCTCACTGGTGCCGTCCTCGTGCGTCAGAGTGGTGCGCACGTCAAGGCCGTTGGGGTCGAGGTCGGTGACAATCCAAGGTCCGAGCGGACAGAACGTGTCGTAGCCCTTACCCCTGGTCCACTGACCGTCAGAAAGTTGCTGGTCGCGGGCCGTCACATCGTTGGCACAGGTGTACCCGAGGATCACCTCGTGGGCGCGGGCAGCGGGGACGTCCCGGCAAGGCTGGCCGATCACCACCGCCAGCTCTCCCTCGTGGTCGACTCGATCGGAGCTCGGCGGGTACGAAATCGCCGCTTCCGGACCGACTACCGACGTGTTGGGCTTGAGGAAGATCAAGGGCTCGGCCGGAGCCTGCGACCCCATCTCCTCGGCGTGGTCGGCGTAGTTCTTTCCTACGCAGACGACTTTGGAGGCCAGGATCGGCGCAAGCAGTCGCACATCGGCCAGGGGCCACTCGCGGCCGGTGAATTCGGGGGTGCCGAAAGGGTGCTCGGAGATCTCCGCGCACATCAACGAGGACGTGTCGGAGACTTCTCCACGAACCTCGACGAAGGCGAACCCCTGCGGATGGGCGATACGGGCGAGACGCATATGAACGATCCTATGCCGTCCGCAGATCCCGCATCGAGATCGCCCCGCGCTCACCGAGTTCGGCAACCTGGGCCAGGTACAACTCCGCACACGCGAGAGCGTCCACCAGTGCGTCGTGGGCGCGGTATCGGGGCAGCCCGTAGTGGCCACGCGCGTTCCACAGCCGGAGTTCGTCCCGAGCCGGATCCGCAGTGAAGCCCATGTCCACCCCTCCGGTCAGCACGCGGCGTTGCAGTGCGAGCGTGTCCACAGCCCGCAGCGGGGGACGAACGCCGTAGGTGCGACGACAGAGGGCACCGAGGAAATCAGTCTCTATACGACTGTAGTGGGCGAGGATGATTCGGCCGTTCAGCGCCGTGAAGATCGCATCCAGGAAGTCCCTGGCATCTGCTCCGGCGGAAACCTGGTCGTCAGTGATGCCGTGCACTGTCGCACTCTGCCCCACCCCGTCGTCGTTGACTCCGGCATCGGGTCGCAGAAACACCGACCCGGCGCCCCCAAGCGTGATCTGTTGACCGTCGACTGGGACGAACCCCACCGACAGTATTCGATTACGGCGTGGGTCCAGTCCTGTGGTTTCCACGTCCATCGCTAGTAGGGGCAGTTCGGCGATGGGGGTGGAGAAATCCGGAGTCGGAGTCTGCAAGAAGCGCCGCAAAGGCCCGTTCTCGAGGTGCCTGGCCGCACGCCGTCGACGCACGTTCTCGGTCAGTCGGTCCAGCGCCATCACATCTGACCGACCCGGTACTTCAAGGCCAGTGCGGACTGCGCCGCGGCGATCATGCGGAATGCGGCCCGCAGCCTGTGGCGGTCCTTGGTACTCAGTTCCGAGGGATCCACATTGTTGTCCCTGGGCACGTCCTCCGCGATCTGGCGCGCGTGGTGCCGATAGGCCAAGCCGCGCAGGAAGCGAAAGGCCTCGGACAGGTTCTCGGCATCGGTTCGCGCGACCACACGGGCGCGCGCGGCAGCATCCAGCCGCTCGAGAGTGGACACTTCGTCCAGTCCACCCGATAGGGCGTACAGCCTGGCTATCTGCACCACCGGCGCCAGCCCGCCCGCTTTGATCTCAAGCGTATTGCGGTATTCGCCCCGCCGCGCCACGACCAGACCCCGGAAAAACCCCAGCGGTGGATTCCACTCGCAGGCCAGGCGTGCCAGGTGCGCCTGGAAGCGGGGGTTACCTCGCGACAACTCGAGAATCTCGCGCTGGACGGACTCGCACAGTGACGCTTCGCCGTGGACCGCCCGGATGTCAAAGAAGACCTGAGTGTGCAGCATCGCGTCCGCTTCGGGGGCGCGAACCCAGTCCCCCACCTGCCGTCGCCAGGCCGAGCGGGTTCGGCGCCACTGCGGGTTCGAGGACATCACGTCGCCGGGACAGAGCGGAAAGCCGGCACGGTCCAAGCCGTCACACACCCGCTCGGCGAGCGCGGCGAAGTACGCGTCGACATCGGGGGTCGTGTCAGCTGAGTCATCGAGAATGAGGGCGTTGTCCTGGTCGCTGGCGACGCCGAGTTCACCGCGTGCCTGCGAACCGAGACCCACCCAGCAGTAGGGCACCGGCGGGGGCCCGAGTTCGTCCTCCGCGAGGGTAATGAGTCGGCGCGTAGCCGCGTCGGCGGTCGCCGTGATGACCCGGCCGATGTCCTGAGGCGCTGTTCCGCGGCGAACAAAGTCCCCGACGAGCGGCAGAAGTCTGGAACACAATTTGGCCACCGAGTCGGGATCCGGGGCGCGAGAAATCCGTGCCGCCAGGTAGACGGGGTCGGTCTGCGCAAGTCGCAGGAGGTCGCCGCTCGTCACCATTCCCACCGGCACGCCGCTCTCCGACACCGGCAAGTGGTGCACGCCGGTCTCGATCTGCAGAAGCGTGGCATCAAAAGCGCGCGTCCGGACATCCACCGTCACCGGGTTCGGGGTCATGATCGTCGAAACCGGAGCGTCGGTGTCTCCGCCCACCGCCACGACTTTCGAGCGCAGGTCCCTGTCTGTGAAGATCCCCACCACCTGTCCGTCCGACGCCACCAGGAGGGCGGATACCCGACTGTCGGTCATCATGCGTGCGGCGTCCCGAATCCTGGTCTCAGGGCCGGTGGTGACGGCGTCCCGGGTGATCAGCTCACCCACGGGTGTGCCCAATGCGTCGCCCCCGGCGGCATCGAGTCGTGCTGAGGCAAGGTCCTGACGGACCCGATCACTGCGCTCGCCGAAGAAATGGCGAAGTTCAGGGTGCGAGGCGGCGATCTCGTCAAATATCCCGCGGGGCATCTCGATCAGCAGGGTGTCGGCCACCGCGACCATGCGATACCGCGAGGTCCCGGAGTGAGTGAGGGTGGAATACCCGAAGCAGTCGCCGGCGTCGCGTGCTTCGAGCAGGTTGCCGTCCGGATCACACACCTCGACAGCGCCCGAGCGAATGATGTGGAGCGTGTCGTTGGGACTGCCCGCGTCAACGATCACGGTTCCGCGGCGGTGGTACCGCTGGGTCAGCTTTTCAGGGAGCCGGTCGAGGACCGGTCCGGGCAGTTCATCGAAAGGAGCGACACGCGCGATGAAGCCCCTCACCTCTGCTAGTTCCACATGCATACATCCACTGTGTATGCCGACGGCCCGCGGTGTGCAGCGCTTGGAACGATTCACACCCGCGGGCCGCGGAGAGCTAGTGCAGTTGGGCCTTAGGCGGTGATCGCCTCCACGATCCGGTTTCCGATCTCGGATGTGATGACGGCGGCGTTCCCTCGCGAGCCCAGGTCAGCCTCGACCGCGGCCTCCACACGCTCGGCCTCCGCGGTCTTGCCGACGTGGCGCAGCAGCAACGCGACGGACAGGATGGCGGCGGTAGGGTCGGCTTTACCCTGGCTGGCGATGTCCGGTGCTGAGCCATGGACGGGCTCGAACATGGATGGGTTCGTACCGGAGGCGTCGATGTTGCCTGACGCCGCGGTACCGATTCCACCGGTGACAGCGGCCGCGAGATCGGTGATGATGTCGCCGAAGAGGTTGTCGGTGACAATCACGTCGAAGCGCGCCGGGTCGGTGACCAGGTAAATGGTCGCGGCGTCGATGTGGCAGTAGTCCACCTCCACCTCGGGGAACTCCGGGGCCACCTCGTCGACCGTGCGCTGCCAGAGCCCACCGGCGTTGACCAACACGTTGGTCTTGTGAACCAGTGTCAGCTTGCCGCGACGCGACCTCGCCCGGGCGAACGCATCGCGGACCACGCGTTCAACGCCGTACCGGGTGTTGACCGAGGTCTCGGTGCCGACCTCGTGGGGAGTTCCCACACGAAGCGCCCCACCATTACCGGTGTAGAGACCCTCGGTGCCCTCCCGGACCACCACGAAATCGATCTCACCAGGGTCTTTCAGCGGAGTGGCCGACCCGGGATAGAGCCGCGATGGGCGCAGGTTGACGTGGTGATCGAGTGCGAACCGCAGCGGCAGCAACATGCCGCGCTCCAGTACTCCCGCTGGCACCGAACGGGGATCGCCGATGGCGCCCAGCAGGATGACGTCGTGCTCCTTCAGGCTCGCGATGTCGGCGTCGGTGAGGGTCTCACCATTGCGTAGGTAGCGCCGCGCGCCGAGATCGTACTCGGTCTTGGTGACGCCCGGCACGAGTGCGTCAAGCACCTTGAGTGCCTCGGCCGTGACCTCAACACCGATGCCGTCGCCGGGGATGACTGCCAGCTTCATGGGGATCGTCGGTTCCTTAACTCTTCTAGTCCAGGTTGATCTGGGTGGCGGTGGCGGAGAGCTCGGAGACGATCCGATCCAGGGTCGGCTGCGCGACGGCACGGTCCACCCTCAGGATCAGCGATGCGCCCTCACCGGTGGCGTCCTGGCTCAGGGCCGCCGCCTGGATGTCGATGCCCTCGCCGCCGAGTACGGAGCCCACCTTGCCGAGCACGCCCGGGCGGTCGGAATACTGCACGATGAGGTTTTGGCCCTCGGCGCGCATATCGAAGCCACGGTCGTTGATACGGACGATCTTCTGCACCTTTTCCAGCCCGGACAGGGTTCCGGTCACCGACGCGGCCTCACCGTCAGCCGCGACGGCGATCACCGTGACGGTACTGCGGTAGGACTTGGACTCGCTGCGGGTCTCGAGGGAGTGTGTGACGCCACGCTGCTCGGCCATCTGGCCCACGTTGACGAAGGTCGCCGGCTCATCGGTGATGGCAGAGAACATGCCGCGCAACGCCGCGAGATCCAGCACGTCGACCTGCTCGGCGGCGAGCTCGCCGGCCACGTCGACCTTGACGGTGGTGGGCACTCCCGGGCACAGGTGTCCGGCGATCAGACCGACCTTGCGAACCAGGTCGAGCCAGGGTGCGACCTCGTCACCCACTGGGCCGCCGGAGACGTTGACGGCATCGGGAACGAACTCCCCGCGGAGCGCGAGCAGCACGCTGCGGGCGACGTCGGTACCGGCGCGGTCCTGGGCCTCGCTGGTGGAAGCACCCAGGTGCGGGGTGACGACGGTGTTCTCGAGGTCGAACAGCGGCGAGTCCGTGCAGGGTTCCGTGTCGAACACGTCGAGCGCAGCGGACCGGACCTTTCCGGACTTCAGAGCGTCGACCAGTGCCGACTCTACGATCAGGCCACCGCGGGCCGCGTTGACGATCACGACGCCGTCCTTAGCCCGAGCGAGACGGTCGGCGTCGAACAGGCCGGCGGTCTCCTTGGTCTTGGGCAGGTGCATCGTGATCATATCGGCGCGCTCGACCAGCTCGTCGATGTCGACCAGTTCGATACCCAGTTGGGCGGCGCGGGCCGCCGGCAGGTACGGGTCGTACGCGATGAGGTGGGTCTCGAACGCCGCGAGTCGCTGAGCGACGAGCTGGCCGATACGGCCGAGACCCACAACACCAACGGTCTTGCCGAGCAACTCGACCCCGTTGAAGGAGCTGCGCTTCCAGGTGTGCTCGCGCAGCGTCCGGTCCGCTGCGGGAATCTGGCGGCACGCCGCCATGAGCAGGGCCACGGCGTGCTCGGCGGCCGAGTGGATATTCGAGGTGGGCGCGTTGACGACCATCACGCCACGCTCGGTGGCGGCGGGGATATCGACATTGTCCAGGCCCACGCCTGCTCGACCGATGATCTTGAGGTTCGGACCGGCGGCGAGGACTTCCGCGTCGACAGTCGTCGCGGACCGCACCAGCAGCGCGTCCGCGTCTTTGACCGACTCGATCAGCTTCGGGCGGTCCGGGCCGTCTACCCAGCGAACCTCCACGGCGTCGCCGAGCGCGTCGACGGTCGACTGGGCGAGTTTGTCGGCGATGAGGACGACGGGCCGTCCGGATGCTGTCACAGTGTGATCTCCTCGGTGGTCAATTCAGGCAGAGTCAGTCTAGGCCACCGGCCGGACCCGGATACCAGTGGCCGGGGTGGCCTCGGGCACCTACCGTTGCGGTATGTCGGTCACCGATCGCCCGCGCCGCGCCCAGAGACCGGAGTCCACGATGCCTCGCAGTTCACGATCCGGTCGACGAACGGTGCGCCTTCCCGAACCCTGGTTCCCCGTGGTGGCGCCCGCGCGTGGCTCGACGGCGGTGGCGCTGTATCTACGGACCCACCTGTACGGAGCCGCGGTGGGACGCAGCCTTCTGGAACGTTGCATCGCCGCCGTGGACGTCCACGACCGCGACGGGCTCGTGGCGCTGCGCTCTGAGTTCGAGTGGGAGATGGAAACCGCGTCGTGGTTGCTGGCGCGCCTGTCCCCGTTCGGGGCGCCGGGGAGGCGGCTCCTGCGGCTCTCGTCGGCCGTCACCCTCTTGGCCGTACCCGTCGGCCCGATGCTGCGCGATCCGCTGGCCCGACTCGGAGTGCTAGAGGCGCTGCGAACCCTGGTGGTGGCCAAGCGCTCCATGTGGGAGTTGTTAGAGCGGTCCTGGGTGGCCGACGGGCCGCCTCCGGCACGGGGCACCGGTGGGGACGAAAACGTCGTCGACGACGACGGGGACTCTTCCACCAGCCTTCTCCTGCGTGGTCTCGCGGATCAGGCCCGGGCACAGGAGGAGTTGCTGGAGGACTTGCGCAGAACCTACGGATTGGCGGTATTCGGGTGAGCGGCGGAGCGAGCGTGCAGGCGGACGTCATTGTGGTGGGCTCGGGCCCCAACGGGCTGGCGGCGGCTCTGCTGTGCGCGCGGGCCGGCCGACGGGTGGTGGTGCTCGAGACCAACAACGAGGTGGGCGGCGGCTGCCGGACCCTGCCCATGGCGGATTTCGCTGTCGGCATCCCGGACGAGCTCGCGGACGGCCTGATGGTGGACCCCTGTTCCGCTGTCCACCCGATGGCGGGCGCATCGCCGTTCTTCCTGGAGTTCGATCTCGCCACCCATGGGGTCGAGTTGCTGACCCCTCCTGTGCAGTTGGCGCACGCGCTGCGCGGCCGGGACGCGATAGTGATGCCGTCGTCGTCCTCCCACGATGCGCTGGCCGACGGCTTGGGCTCGGCGAACGAGGCCGACAGGTGGTGGTCGTTGATGGGCCCGCTGGGTACGCGGGCAGAGGACGTGGCCGCAACTGCGCTGTCCGACCAGCGGTCCGTCCCCCCGGTGACCGCGACCGCCGCGCTGGCCACCGCGTTCCTGCGCGCGCATCCCCGCGGCGGAGTCGCGGATCCACTGGGCCCCGATGGCCGCACTCTGCTATCTGGGATCTCGGCTCACGCCATCACTCCGTTGACTTCACCCGCGGCGACCGGCGTCGGACTGGTGTTGGGCTCGCTCCTGCACTCTCCACGCGGGTGGGCCATGCCGGTCGGTGGCAGCGGCGCCATCACCGCCGCGATGGCCCGATCGATCCGGGAAGCCGGTGGCGAGATCCGTACCGGGGTGACGGTGGAGTCGCTTGACGGGCTCGACGCGCCGCACATCGTGTTCAACACCTCGTCGCGGGTCCTCGGCGAGATCCTGCTGAGATCCTCGCCCTCCGCCGCGACCGCTCGTCGGGCCCGCCGACTCACCCGGGCTCCCGTCGGCGGGGCGGCGGCCAAGGTCGACCTGGTGCTCTCCGGCCCGGTGCCGTGGCGCGATCCCAGGCTCGCCGGAGCCGGCACTGTGCACCTGGGCGGGGACTCGGCCGAGATCGGCGTGGCCGAACGTGCGGTCGCCGCCGGCAGACACGCGGAAAGGCCGATGATTCTGGTCTCGCAGCCGTGGGTCACCGATCCAGGGCGCATCGCGCCCGACGGTCGGCGACCACTGTGGACGTATGCCCACGTCCCCGCGTTCTCCGGCCGCGATCAAACACACGAGGTGCTCACAGCCCTGGAGGAGGTGGCTCCCGGCATCCGCGACGTGGTGGTGGCAGCGCACTGCACACCGGCAGCGCGGATGGGCATACACAACGCCAATAATGCGGGCGGCGACATCGCCGCCGGCCGGGTCGACCTACGCGGTCTGGTAGCGCGCCCGGTCCCTCGTGTCGACCCGTTCGCAACGGGGGTACCGGGCGTCTGGCAGGCCTCCGGCTCGACTCCCCCGGGCCCCGGCGTACACGGGATGGCCGGTCAGCACGTCGCGCACCGGATCCTGCGCGACTGAGCCGCCCCTACTGGTACGACACGAACCACGGCCTCGGCTCGATCGCCATCGTCTGCTCCGGTGTGAAGGTGGGGGTGTCCTCGTCGTAGAAGTTCTTCCAGGCCATCCAGATGTCCGGCGACAAGCCCGAGCGGAGCGCGTCCCACGTCTCCATCTTGAGATCCGGGGTGCCGTGGCCGTCTGCGTGCAGCGAGATGGCCAGTTCGGGCCGCGAGGTGTCGATCTTGTCGCGATTTTTGATCATCGATGCGTTGAACTGGTGCAGGATGAGCAATTTTTGTGGACCCCCGGTGTCCCGGGTGAGATCGGCCAACCAGTCGATGACCCGGTTGATCTCCTCGGCGTCGACGGACCCGATCTGCGCACCCGGCTGCTGGCCCGGCTTGAGCATCCATTCCGGATCCAATGCCAGTCCGACCCCGGGCCTTCTGAGCACGTCCTCGAAGATCTTGGCCTGGGCCACCATGTCCGCCATGCCGGGCTGCAGATCGATCACGGCGTACCCGCCGGCGTCGGTGATGGCGTCGACCAGCGGTTCGAACTCGCTGGGATCCCACTCGTTGGTGAAGTTTCCGTCGTCACCCGGCTCACTGGAGGCAACCGTGCCGATGATCTCAAACGCGGGAATGACCGGCTCAGGAGAGAACGGCTGGTACTCCTCGACCAGCGTCTCCACCCGGGCGACGCTCTCCTCTGGCCCCTGTTCACCGAGGATCCCGAGCAGCGGGGTGATGGGCGAGCCGTATGCCGCCACGAATCGACGACCTGGGAACACCAACTGGCCGCCGCCCGGCAGCTCGGGAACGGTCCGAGCCTTCTCGATCCGACCCGCGAGTTCGTCCTCGGTGCCCCACTCTGGCCCCAGGGCGTACACCGCCGCTGCATCGCGCACAGCCTCGACCGAACCTCCGTCGACCCGCGGGTCCGGCGCCCGCAGATGAGACACAGCGGCGCCTGCCGATACCGCGGTCGCGATAGCGGCGACCGGCGTCTTGTCGTGCACCAGGATGCGAGGGGCTTCGTCGCCGTCCCACGCTGCTTCGCCTATCTCGAACGGCTCGACGTCCGTGGGATTCGCCGCCCGCGACGTGGTAGCCCCCGAGGCCAGGAGCGCCGGCTCGCCGGGCGTCTGATGCACCACGTGATCGTCGATCAGCGACTCGGGGATCTCGACCTCGGACCGGAATGAGATGCCAGTCAGCTTCTCGAGCTCGGCGCGATCCTCCGGCGCGTCCACCACCTCGCCGTCGTCGGGTTCGAACGTGATGTCACCAACTCGTAGCACCCTCTCCACACCGAGGCGGGCGAGCTCGGCCGACAATTCAGCATCGCCAGCCGGTAATACGGTGAACATCGGGGCCCGGAGCCCCACCGCCACCGACGCCGCGCGCGCCTGCGCCCCGGCGTCCGGCGCTGCCACCACGACAACCGGCGCGGATTCCAGCAGCAACCCGGATGTCTCCACGCCGGAGCCATCCGAATCCTCGGCGACCCGGGTGCCCTCGACCTGCGCGACCTCGACTCCCGGTCCTTGCCCCCCGGAGTCGGAAGCGCAGGCGGCGGTGGAGGCCACTAGGGAAACGGCGAGGACCGCCGCACCCACTCCTCGGTTGAAGCGGCGCACGGCGGTCCTCCTGAAAGTGTCTGGATTTAATCTCGGCAGACCCTACCGGGCCATCACGAGATCAGACCGGCAACACTCAGGCCGTCTCCGTGATGGGACGATCGACCCAGCTCATCAGGTCGCGCAGCTTCTGGCCGGTGACCTCGATCGGGTGCTCGGCGTTCTGCTTGCGCAGGCCCTCGAGCTCGGTGTTGCCACCCTCCACGTTGGCCACGAGACGCTTGGTGAACTCTCCGCTCTGAATGTCGGCGAGGATCTCCTTCATGCGCTCCTTGGTCCCAGCGTCGATCACGCGGGGACCGGAGAGGTAGCCACCGAACTCCGCGGTGTCGGACACCGAGTAGTTCATTCGGGCGATGCCGCCCTCGTACATCAGGTCCACAATGAGCTTGAGCTCGTGCAGCACCTCGAAGTAGGCGAGCTCGGGCTCGTAACCGGCCTCGACCATGACCTCGAAGCCCGTCTTGACGAGCTCCTCGGTGCCACCACACAGCACGGCCTGCTCGCCGAACAGGTCCGTCTCGGTCTCGTCCTTGAAGGTGGTTTTGATGACACCCGCGCGCGTGCCACCGATGGCCTTGGCGTAGGACAGCGCAAGGGCCTCACCCTCGCCCTTCGGGTCCTGCTCGACGGCGATGAGCGCCGGGACGCCCTTGCCGTCGACGAACTGACGACGCACCAGGTGCCCCGGGCCCTTGGGGGCGACCATGGCGATGGTGATGTTCTCAGCCGGCTTGATCAGGCCGAAGTGGATGTTCAGACCATGCCCGAAGAACAGCGCGTCGCCGTCGTTCAGGTTCGGCTCGATGTCCTCGGTGAAGATCTGTGCCTGCGAGGTGTCAGGGGCGAGCAGCATGACCACGTCGGCCCACTTGGTGGCCTCGGCCGCGGTCATGACCTTGAGTCCGGCCTCCTCGGCCTTGGCGCGGGACTTCGAACCCTCGCGCAGACCGATCGCGACCTCCACGCCGGAGTCGCGCAGGCTCAGTGAGTGCGCGTGGCCCTGCGAGCCATAGCCGATCACGGCGACCTTGCGGCCCTGGATCAGCGACAGGTCAGCCGCATCGTCGTAGAACATCTCCACTGCCATGGTGGATTCCCTTCGTGTTGGTGATAGAAGTCGAGACTATCGAGTGGTGGTGATGGACTTGGGGCCGCGTCCCAGCGCGACCATGCCGGACTGCACGATCTCGCGGATTCCGTAGCCGTCGAGCATCCGGAGGAGGGCGTCGAGCTTGTCCGGGGTGCCGGTCGCCTCGAGGGTGACCGACTCCGGGGCGACGTCCACGACGTGGGCGCGAAACAGGCTGGCGATCTCCACGATCTGGCCACGGTTGGTGGCGTCGGCGCGGACCTTGACCAACGTGAGCTCACGGGCGACGGAGCCAGCTGGGTCCTGTTCGACGATCTTGATGACGTTGACCAGCTTGTTGAGCTGCTTCGTCACCTGCTCGAGCGGGAAGTCATCCACGGCCACGACGATCGTCATCCGCGATAGGCCGTCGGTCTCGGTCGGTCCCACCGCGAGGGACTCGATGTTGAACCCGCGCCGGGAGAACAGTGACGCCACGCGGGCGAGCACGCCCGGCTTGTCCTCCACCAGCACGCTCAGTGTGTGGGAGCGAGCGGTCACTGATCCTCCTCCTGGTCGGCGAGCACCGCAGCGTCGATGCGCTCGGTCACCTCGTGAATCTCCGCCGGCTCGTCGGCTGCGGAGTCGTTGTCGTCGAACAGCGGCCGGATGTCCCGTGCCGCCATGATCTCGTCGTTCGACGTGCCGGCTGCGACCATCGGCCACACCTGGGCGTCCTTGCCCACGACGAAGTCGATGAGCACCGGGCGGTCGTTGATCTCCCGCGCCTGCGCGATCACGGCGTCCACGTCCTCGGCACGCTCACACCGGAACGCCACGCAACCCAGTGCCTCTCCGAGCTTGACGAAGTCCGGGATGTGCCTCGAGTGGGTCGACAGATCGGTCTGCGAGTAGCGCTTGTCGTAAAACAGCGTCTGCCACTGCCGGACCATGCCCAGGTTGCCGTTGTTGATCAGGGCCACCTTGATCGGCGCGCCCTCGATCGCGCAGGTGGCGAGCTCCTGGTTGGTCATCTGGAAGCAACCGTCGCCGTCGATGGACCACACCTCGGCGTCAGGGCGACCAAACTTGGCACCCATGGCGGCGGGCACCGAGTAACCCATGGTTCCGAGCCCGCCCGAGTTGAGCCATGTGCGCGGCTTCTCGTACTGGACGAACTGGGCGGCCCACATCTGGTGCTGGCCCACGCCCGCGCAGTAGATGGCATCTGGCCCGGCCGCCGCGCTGAGTCGTTCGATGACGTACTCGGGCGACAGGGAACCGTCGGACTGCGGGGCGTACCCGAGCGGGTACTCGTCGCGGATCTCATCGAGCTGACCCACCCACGCGACCGGCGCATCCAGCACCCCGGAGTCCCGCTCGGCACGAAGTGTCTCGACCAGTTCGACGAGAACCTCCCTGATATCGCCGACAATCGGCACGTCGACGGCACGGTTCTTGCCGATCTCCGCCGGGTCGATGTCCGCGTGGATCACCTTGGCACCCTGGGCGAACGTATCGAGGCGGCCGGTCACCCGGTCGTCGAACCGCGCTCCGAGGGTGATGAGTAGATCCGACCGCTGCAGGGCTGCCACCGCCGCGACCGCGCCGTGCATTCCCGGCATTCCGTAATGCAGCCGGTGCGAATCCGGGAACGCACCCCGAGCCATCAACGTCGTGACCACGGGAATTCCCGCCAACTCGGCGAGCTCCATCAGCTCGGCCGAGGCGTCGGCCTTGATCACGCCGCCACCGACGTAGAGCACCGGGCGATCGGCCTTGGCGATCATCCGCGCGGCCTCGCGGATCTGCTTGCCGTGCGGCTTGGTGACCGGACGGTAGCCCGGAAGCTTCATCTCCGGCGGCCAGGAGAACGTCATCTCGTTCTGGAGGACGTCCTTGGGGATATCCACGAGCACCGCCCCCGGGCGACCGGTCTGTGCGATGTGGAATGCCTCGGCGATCATGCGCGGGATGTCATCGCCACTTGAGACGAGGAAATTGTGCTTGGTGATGGGCATGGTGATACCCGAGATGTCGGCTTCCTGGAAACCGTCCGTCCCGATGAGGGCCGTGCCGACCTGCCCGGTGATGGCGACGATCGGGACCGAGTCCATCTGCGCGTCCGCCAGGGGCGTGACCAGGTTGGTCGCGCCGGGTCCGGATGTCGCCATGCAGACACCCACCTTGCCGGTGGCCTGTGCGTATCCGGTCGCGGCGTGGCCGGCCCCCTGCTCGTGCCGGACCAGGACGTGCCGGACCTTGGCCGAGTCGTAGAGTGGGTCGTAGACCGGCAGGATCGCCCCGCCGGGAATGCCGAAGACGACCTCGGTCCCGATCTCCTCGAGGGACCGGACGACCGCCTGTGCGCCGGTCATCCGCTCGGGGACCGTGGACCGGGCCTTCTGCTCTGAACCCGGACGTGGTCCGGGCTGTGCCGTTGGTGCGCTCACTTCAACTATCCTTCATGCTGGTCGTGGAGCAGTGGATTGTCGCCCTCCGCAGCCCGGTCGGCCCGCGGGTACCCGGCAACAAAAAACCCCCGACGGCCACGGGGCCGGCGAGGGTGCGCGTCGTCGAGAAGCCAGGTGACGGCTCAGGCGCCGACGCGCCGGCCGAGTACGAGACCGTTCCGTGTGTTCATGGCACTAAGACTAGGTGGACGTCATCGGCAGCGTCAACTCGTGGAACTCCGATCCCACATAGTGGGTGGTGCCATACTGGGCCTCATCATGAGCGCGCCTTTCAGAGCCCCCGTCCCGGAGTCGACCCCTCAAGACCGGGCACTGTTCCGAGTCAATCCGATGTCGTACCTCGTCATCGCGATCTTCGTCATCGCCATCGTCTGGCCCATCACCGTTTACCCGCTGGCTCTCGGCTGGTTGGTGTTGCTGCCGATCGCCTTCGCCTGGTGGGTCGCCCGTACCCGGACCCGGCTGGACGCTGATGGTGTCCACCTGTCTTCGTGGTCCTCTCGGCGGTTCGTCCCCTGGGACGAGGTCAAGGGGGTCATGTTCCCCAAGAACGGCTTCGCACGCCTGGTGACCACGTCCGAGGACTCAGTGGCGATGGGTGGCGTTTCGTTCCACGACCTCCCCCGCCTCTCCCTGGCCAGCGGTGGTCGCATCCGTGACCCTTACTCCGCTCCTGGTCTCGACGACGCCACCGGTTCCGACGCCGGCTGACGAGCGTCGTGCAGACCGCCCCACACCGACGCCACGGCCGGCGGGAACGCGGTCCGCGACGGCCTGCCGGCGCAATCCCATCCGCTCATAGATGAGTGTCACAGCAACGCCCAGGATCAATCCCGCCAGAAGCCAGCCGAATAGGACCCACACGGCGTGCCCGAGCCCGGCCTCCCAACTCGAGCCGAAGAACATGATCGACCGTAGGCCCAGGTACGCCTGGTGCATGGGCTCGAGGGCGCCGATCGCGGCGAATACCGGCGGCAGCATCTGCGTAGGCGTGGCTCCACCTGATGTGGGAATTCCCAGCACCACGAAGACCACCAGGTTGACAAGTAGTCCGGCGTTGCCGATCGCGGCGATGATCGTGTGCGCACACACGCCCACCGCGACGATCACCAGGTTCGAGAACCAGAACATGTGCCCTACGTCGTACCCGGTCATCCCCACGATATCGGCGGCCCACAACGTCAGGCCGGAGACAAGCGGAGCAGTCACGAGAGTCACCGCCCACTTCCTGGCGAGCGTCTGGAGACGACCGAACGGGGCCACGTGGAGGTGTAGGGCGAGAGGCCCGATCTCGAGGGGGACGAATCCCAGCCTGGCATCCAACAGTGCGGAGATGATCATGGCGCCGGTAAATCCGGCAAGGATCACGATGAGCGCGTAGAACATCGGCAACGAGGCGTTGGATATCCCCTCCGGTAGCGGGTTCCAGGCCGTCACGTCGACGCGCACGGGGTCCTCGAGTGCCAGTTGCGCGGCGGCGCCGACAGATTGGCCCTCGGCCTCCGCGAGCAACTGGGTATTCTTCAGAACGGTCGCCCCCATTCGTTCGTGGAGCGACACCCTCATCTGCTCGGCCATGGTGTTCATGACCTGCCCCGAAACTATCGAGACCCGGGGCGAGTACTCCAGGGTGACGCTAGCTGTATCCGGTACATCGCCCGCCTCCCCCGACTCGGTCGCCGCGGCCTCGATCAGATCCACCACGTTCTCGCTGAGCTCCGGCGGCATATGAATCACGCCGAAGTACGTCCCGCCGCGAAGGCCCTCTTCGGCTTCCTCAGCGCTCACCACGTGAAGTCGGATCTTGGTCCAATCGTTGTTCTGCAACAGGCCGGAGGTGATCTGGTTACCGACATCCAGTTGCCGGGTACCCACCGGAGTGTCTAGCGTCGCCCCCTTGTCCTGGTCGACCACGGCCACCGGTACGTACCTGGCGTGGGATTGCGGGTCGGCCGTTCCGCCGAGATACATGAAGGACAGCAGGAAGAACAGGCCGCAAACGAGAGCCACGGCTCCGGCGGAATGCGAGACGAACTCACGGAGTCCGCCCGTGTGGCCGGAGTCGGTCATTTCGGTACCCATTCGAGTCGTAGCGGGTCGGCCGGGCGGTCGACAGTGAAGAGAGTAACCCCGTGGCGGGGCGTATTGTGAGACTGCCGCGGGCGGCTCGAGAGGGCTCGTGTGTCACGGGGACGTGGTGACGATCGACGTGACGACGCGGTCCAACTCGGTGGATGACGACGACGATTTGGCCCGACACCGAGGCCGGGTGATCAGCCGGCGGTGACCGGGACGCTCTCCGCGGTCGAGTTCAGAGGATTGCTGCCATTGAGGAAGTACCAGGCGATCCCGGCAGCAAGTGCCACGACGACCAGCCACACCAGTCCGCTGAAACGCGGGCGGTGGGACCAGCCCCACCTGCGGTCCATAGACCACCGGCCGGGGCCCGCAAAGAGCAACGAGAAGAGCGCGGCGGCATACAGAATCGGGGTCTCGAGTCCTCGAACCGTGTCTCCCAGGAGCGGGATCTGATCGGGTCCTGTCAGTCTGATCGCGATCCCCAGTGCCACGAGTCCGAGCAGTCCGGCCGTGGCAATCGGCGTTGCCAGTCCGATGATGAGCATGACGCCCGCGACCAGTTCAATCGCACCGCCTGCAATCGCCAGGAGCTTCGCCTGTTCGAACCCCGTGTCGGTCAGAGTTTGTGCGAAACCGTTGATCCCGGGGCCACCGAACAACCCGAAGAGTTTCTGCAACCCGCGCATCGCGAGCAGCGCCCCCACCACCAGCCGCAGGACGAAGAGGCCGAAGTCCGTGGTTCCGCGACGGCCAATCTCGTTGCGGGGCGAGGGCGGAACGGTCGTCGGTTGATCGCCGAACGGCAGTGGGCTCGAGACGTCATAGCCACCCGATTCGGCGAATTGGGAGTAGTCGGTGCGTCCGGCGACGGGGAACGCCGTTGTCGCCGTGCTTCCCATTGCAGCGCCGGTACCGGAACTCCTTCCGCTCTCAGAGGTGCTCGGTACGTCGAGCGGGTAGTCGACATCGTGGATGATCTCGGTACGGGCGTCGTCTCCGGGCTCTGATGAAGTCACCCTCCGACCATATGCCGCTGTCGGGGGTCGCAGCATCCCGGACGCGGCGCGTCGTAGTCTTGTCGGTATGAGATCGCTCCCTCTGCTCCTGGTGCTGGCGCTCGCCATGACCGGGTGCGCGAGGTTCGACGATCGCCTCGATGACCCGTTCACACCCGCTCCCGGCCCGGGGATGGCGGCAGCGCCGTCGAGCCCTCCGGCACATCCTCCCCCGCCACCGTCGTCGTCCGATCCCGGCAAGCCGGAGTCCCCGCCCGAGTCGGGGCCGTGTGTGGACCCGGATCCTGCCGTCATCGCCACCTGCCTGGAGCCCGCCGTCGCGGTCGCGAGCCTGGGCGACCGCGCCCTTGTCGCCGAGTCGAGCGGCGGGGTGAAGATCGTCTCCCCCGACGCCGATCCGGAGGAGTTCGGCCGGGTCGACCCCGGCGCGGGCAGGGTGGCCGCAATTGCGCCCTCACCGGATTTCGCGCAGGACCGCCTGGTGTATCTCCTTGTCGTCGGAGAGGGCCCCACGCGTGTCGAGCGGCTCGCCCGGGGTGACGCACCACGAACCGTCGCCGAGCTCGCCCCGGCGGACAGCGGAGGGCTGGCGTTCGTCGGCGACGTCATGACGGTCGGCGTGGGCGGCGAACTGCTCCGCTTCCCGGGATTCACTGGCATCGGCCGCGCAGGGGACCCCGAGGTCGTCGCGGGAGAACTGGGCCGGATTCAGGGCTTGTGCGTTGTCGGCGACGAGGTGTTCCTCTCCAGCATCACCGACCGCGGCGCCGTGATCCGCACGCCGGACAGGAACGTATGGACATGGCCGGGTGAGCGCTCCGCGGGTGGGTGCGCCGCCACCGAACAATCGCTCACGATCGCCCTGCCCGATGCCCAGCGCGTTGACACTCTGGAAACCGCCGGAGGAGCTGCACGCGGTCAGCCTGAGCCACTCGCCGAGGGCGAGTACGGCCGACTCACCGGGCTCACCGCGATCGCGGACGGCGTTCTCCTCGCCGGCACCACCAACAAGACGGGCGGCAACCCGGTACCTACCGACGACCGGGCGATCATCCTCCCCCGGCCCGGCGGCGGGGGCGGGGACGCTCGCACCTGAGCTAGTCGCGCTCTTTCCGAACGGACCGAAACCGAACTCTTGTTCTATGCCGACGCCTCCGGTAAACTAGATCACAGGTTCGATTTAGGGTGTGCGGCGCGGGGTTGGAGGTCTCATGGATACGTCGACGACAAGAGCATCCCTTTTCGGGGCGCTGCGCGCCGTGCCTTTGGCCTTGGATGAGTTGGACGCGGAGGCACTGAGTGAAGCCGCCCGGTCAGCCACCCTGGCGCAGAACCTTGCCGGGGCGACTCGACTTCAGGCCGCGCATCATTTGGTCGAATCGCTTAGGCGAACCGACCATTCCCAACACGGCTACGCCGACGACGCCCGCTTCGCTGACACTCGACCTGCGCATGCGCGACTCGACCCCGCAGACCAGGCTCGCGACCACCTGGCCGCCGCCATGAAGCTGACGGTCTGGCACGCCGGCCGCCTGGTCACCGCCGGTGTCCAGATCCACACCCGGCTCCACCGCCTCCGCAAAGCTGTCTCTCGCGGACTGTTCCCAGAACAGTTGGCCATCGATGCCGCCTGTCGCCTGGCCGCGATTGAAGACGACATCCTTCCGGCGGTCGAAACCGACGTCATCGGCCAACTCGCCCGCGCCCTCGACGGCGGCAACCGCCCCAGCCGTGCCGCTCTCGACAACGCCATCGACGCCGCACGCGGGCGCCACGACCCCCGAGCCACCCAGGACGCCCTCGATAGTGCTGCTGAGCAGCGAACTGTGCGGTTTCGTCCTGGAGCCGACGGCATGACCAACATGTGGGCCCATCTACCGGCGGCGGATGCGGAGAAGCTACGCCGACGCATCGAATCAGCGGCCCGAGAGGCCTACGACAGCGGCCACCCACGAACCCGTGATCAGCTTCGCGCGGACGCTTTGATCGCCCTCGGCGACCCCAACACCACGGACCTCGCGGATCCTCTTCCAGATGCGGACGACCCCGCCGATGCCGCCAAACCCGTCGACCGCCCGTCTCCGGGTGCCTCCTGTGGCACCGACAAACCCATCCGAATCTCCGTGATCGACGGTAGGCCCCAGGGTTTGGCCAATCGCGTCAGCTTTATCAAGGGCGCGTACGCCAGTGTCGACTGGCTGTGCAAAGCGCTTCTCGCCGGCGGCGAGGCACGCATCCGGTTTGACCTCATCGACCCGCAGCCCGGCGCCGCAGACAACCCCGACACCCTACTGAAGTACACCATCAGACCGGCTCTGGCCGAACGCATTCGGTTACGCGACGGCACCTGCCGCCACCCCGGCTGCCACGTCCCAGCCGCAGACTGCGATCTGGACAGAGAGCATGAGAAGGCACCGCTTCTGATCGCGGCCTGACTCGGATATCGATTGGCACCGGTTTGGTTGTCTTTACATGGATTGGTCGACCGCGGGCAGAAAATGGTGTTGCACCGTCTCTGGTCCCGGCCTGACTCGGACTTCGATTGACGCCGGTCTGGTTGTCCTTACGTGGATTTGTCGACCGTGGCCGGAGGCGGTGTGTACGTCACCGGCGACGACGGCTGTGACTTCATAGGAGCTTGCTGCAACAAGCCCATCTCTGTCCTGTCCAACCGCCGCCGCCGGTGAGCTACCACCCACCCAACTCGCGGACGGCAGGTTCAATCATGACAAGTACACCCGCTACACGTCAGGTCGTAGGCGGCGTCGACACCCACAAGCAGACTCACCACGCCGCCATCCTGGATGCCTCGACCGGGAAGCAACTGACTGATCGCGAGTTTCCGGCCACCGCCGCAGGCTATAGCCAGCTCGTGATGTGGATGCAGGGCCATGGAGAGGTACTCAAGGTCGGCATCGAGGGCACCGGATCCTATGGGGTGGGGCTCTGCCGCCAGTTCAAGGCCCAGAATGTCACCGTGATCGAGGTGATGCGCCCCAACCGGCAGGCCAGGCGAGCGAGAGGAAAGTCCGACCCGATCGATGCGATCAACGCCGCACGCTCGGTGCTCAGCGAATCGGCGGTCACCACCCCTAAAGACCATGACGGGTTCGTCGAGGCCATCCGGCTGATCCATGCGACCAGGCGCAGCGCAGCCAAAGCCCGCAAAGCCACCCTGGCCCAGATACATGGAATGCTGTGGGGCGCCCCCGAGGAGTTGCGCGAGAAGCTCCGGGGCCACAACCGGGCAGCTCTCGTCACCCGCTGTGCGCGGCTGCGAGTGCCCACTAGCGCCGCGCCTGATGACCCGGCGGCCACGGCGCGTCGCATGCTGCGCCGGCTGGCCAAACGGATCCAGTACCTGGACGAAGAGATCGCCGAGGCCAACGAGCACCTCAAGGCGATCCTCGAAGAACACGCGCCGAACCTCATGCAGGTGTACGGCGTGGGAACCGAGGCAGCGTCTCAGATGCTGATCACTGTCGGCGAGAACGCGCAGCTCCTCAACACCGAGGCCTCCCTGGCCCGGATCTGCGGCGTTGCGCCGATTCCCGCCAGCTCAGGGCAAACCACTCGGCACCGGCTACACCGGGGCGGAGACCGAGCAGCGAACTGCGCTATCCACCTCATCGTGATCAACCGGCTCAGATGGCACGAGCAAACCCGGGCCTACAACGAACGACGGATCCAAGAAGGAAAGACCAAAAAGGAGATCATCCGCTGCCTCAAACGCGCCGTCGTCCGCGAGCTCTACCGCGCAATTCAGGCCGACCTCAACCAGTACGAGAAGTTACTTGACGCTGCATAGGAGCATCCATGTGATCGCCTTCGACCACCGGCGTCCGCAGTTCGGCGGACCGACCGCCGAATGGAACCTGATGTGCCTTTGCCGCAGACATCATCGGGAGAAAACCTTCGGCTATAACGCCTACAGACCGGGTCCCTTGGGCGAACTGATCATTTACGCCAGCACTGGCCACGAACACCGAACCACGCCGACCGGTCCCCTGGCTCAAGCACGCGATCAGATCCTCGACCACGCGTGGAAGCGGCATCTCGAGACTCTCCTCGACGATGCCGACCACCTCACCAACCCGCCCGGCGCAGCCTGATCGCGAGCGGTGCGTGAGTGTTCTCAGATACAAGCGGCGATAACCAGTTCCTTCACGCGGGCCGGGTCGGCCTGGCCACGGGTTGCCTTCATGACGGCGCCGACAATCGCGCCGGCTGCCTGAACCTTGCCCGAGCGGATCTTCTCCGCGATGTCCGGCTGTGCAGCAAGAGCATCGTCCACCGCTTTCTGCAGCGCCGAATCGTCACGGACCACCTCGAGGCCCTTGTCCGCCACGACCTGATCCGGCTCGCCCGCACCGTCGAGCACCGCGTCCACGACCTGGCGCGCGAGCTTGTTGGTGAGCTTGCCCTCGGCGACGAGCTCGATCACCTGGGACACCTGGGTCGGCGTGATCGCCAGCTCCGTCAGTTCGACGCCACGCTTGTTGGCCTGCTGCGACAGGTACGACACCCACCAGGAGCGGGCCTCGGTCGGCGACGCACCGGCGTCGACGGTCGCGAGGATCAGGTCCAGGGCACCGGCGTTGATCAGGTCACGCATTTCCTCGTCGGAAACGCCCCAATCGGCCTGGACCCGCGCTCTGCGTACCCAGGGTAGCTCGGGCAGCGCCGCCCGGATCTCCTCGATGAGCTCCTCGGTGGGCTCCACCGGCGCGAGATCAGGCTCCGGGAAGTAGCGGTAATCCTCTGCGGATTCTTTGGGACGGCCGGATGTGGTGGTGCCGTCGCCCTCCTGGAAGTGGCGGGTTTCCAATACGACCTCGCCCCCCTCGGTGAGCACGTCGGCCTGGCGGCACATCTCGTAGCGGACGGCGATCTCGACACTGCGCAGTGAATTGACGTTCTTCGTCTCCGTGCGGGTCCCGAATTCGGTGGTTCCCTTAGGCATAAGTGAGACGTTGGCGTCACAGCGCATCGATCCCTGGTCCATGCGCACATCGGAGACATCGAGACTCCTGAGTAGATCACGCAGGGCGCTCACGTACGCCCGGGCGATCTCGGGCGCCCGTTCTCCGGCTCCGACGATCGGCTTGGAAACGATCTCAATCAAGGGCACGCCAGCTCGATTGAAGTCGAGCAGCGAGTGCGTCGCACCGTGGATCCGGCCGGATGCCGAACCCATGTGGGTCGACTTACCCGTGTCCTCCTCCATGTGGGCGCGCTCGATGTCCACACGCCACGTGGAGCCGTCCTCCAGCTCGACGTCCAGGAACCCGTCGTGGGCGATCGGCTCGTCGTATTGCGAGATCTGATAGTTCTTCGGCTGGTCCGGATAGAAGTAGTTCTTCCGCGCGAATCGGCTGTACGGCGCTATCGAGCAGTTCAGCGCCAGCCCGATCTTCATGGCCCACTCCACCGCCTGGCGGTTTACCACGGGCAACGCCCCGGGCAAGCCGATGCACACCGGACACACCTGGGTATTGGGGTCCGCACCGAACGTGGTCGGACACCCACAGAACATCTTGGTGGCGGTGTGCAGTTCGACGTGCACCTCCATACCCATGACGGGATCGAAACGTGACACGACCTCGTTGAACTCCATGCGCAACAATCTAGCCGAAGAGGTGTGTGGCCTCGCGGTAGCGGTCCTCGGGAACGGTTTTGAGCACCGCTACCGCGTCCTCTACCGGCACCATCTCGATCGACTCCCCGCGTAGAGCGACGATCTGACCGAAATCCCTGCGGTGCACGGCATGCGCCGCCTGTACGCCAAACCGGGTGGCCAGGACACGGTCGTAGGCGGTGGGCGTGCCGCCGCGTTGGATGTGCCCGAGCACCGTGGTCCGAACGTCGCGGTTCATCCGCTCCTCGATCGCCCTGGCCATCTGATCGGCCACCCCGGTGAATATCTCGTGTCCGAACTGGTCAGTGCCGCCCTCGCGGAGCGTCATCCCCGAACCATCGGCGGGGGTGGCCCCCTCGGCGACCACACAGATCCCGTAGGCCTCCCCCATCTGGAACCTGCGCTTCATGACCTTGCACACGTAGTCGATATCGAACGGCTGTTCCGGGATCACGATCATGTGCGCACCCGAGGCGAGCCCCGCATGCAGGGCGATCCAGCCCGCATGCCGCCCCATCACCTCCACCAGCATCACGCGCTCGTGGGATTCCGCCGTGGTGTGCAGGCGGTCGATCGCGTCGGAGGCGATCGAGACCGCCGTGTCGAAGCCGAACGTGTAGTCGGTGCCTGAAACGTCGTTGTCGATCGTTTTGGGTACGCCCACCACGGGGACACCGTTCTCGGTCAACCAGCGGGCCGCCTTCAACGTCCCGTCACCGCCGATCGCCACCAGTGCGTCCAGGGCATGTCGTTCGATGGTCTCGCGAATCTCCGGCAGACTCGATCGCAAGATGTCGGGATTCAGTCGGCCGGTTCCGAGGATCGTCCCACCGCGCAACAGGATGCGGTCGATCTCCTCGTCGTCGAACAGTGGCACCGCCCGGTCGTAGACCAGACCCGCCCAACCGTCCTGGAAACCCAGGACCGGCGAGTCATACTCGGAATTGGCGGTCCGGACGAGGGCACGGATGACCGCGTTGAGTCCGGGACAGTCGCCGCCGGCGGTGAGCACGCCTATACGCACGTGGAGCTCCTCTCGGTTTCCCCGCAGTCTAGGGGCGCAACGGGTTCACGGCGCCGGGCTCTTCGACGATTGATCGGTTCGGAACGCCATTGTGGCGAGCCCGCCCAACAGGACGACTACCGCGGGGAGGAACATCGAGTCCGCCACGGCCTGTCCGACGTCTCCATGGGCGACAAGTCTGGCCTGCATCAACGCGCCGATGGCAGCGGAACCCAGGACGGCGCCCACCTGGCGGGTCGTGTTGTACACCCCGGAGCCGGCGCCTGCGGAGGCGAGCTCGAGACGCCGCATCGCCGTTGACGACGTGGGGGCCCACACGCAGCCGTTGGCCACACCCATCAAGGCGATCGGCCCCAGCAGCACCGGAATGGACGTCTGAGAGTCCATCACCAGCGCCAGCCAGAACAGCGAGACCGCGTAGGAGAAGTACCCGATTCCGGTGAAAATCCGCGGATCCAGACGGTCTGCTAGACGTCCCACCATCGGCGCGAGGAACCCGGCGATTATCGCCATCGGCAGCAGCATGAGGCCTGCGGAGGTGGGTGACAACTCTTTGACACCCTGGAGGTAGAACATCAGCGGGACCATCGTGCCAGCGGTGACGAACCCGATCGTCGAGACGCCGAAGTTGCCGATGGAGAAGTTCCTGTCGCGGAACAGCCGGAGCGGCACGAGCGGCTCTGTACGCACCCGGGACTGCCACCATAGGAACAAGACGATCGCGACCATGCCGGAGGCGATCAGCACGAGCGTACTGGCACCCCAACCGTGCGATTCGCCTTCCTGGATGCCGTACACGAGCAGGAACATGCCGGCGGCCGAGAGCACGATGCCGGGGACGTCGTAACTGCGGTTGCGGGTCGCCATCGGCGGCACCCACAACCAGACCAGCACTACTGCGACGATTCCGAACGGGATGTTGACGAAGAAGATCCATCGCCAGTTGAACGCGTCGATGAGGACGCCACCGAGTACCGGGCCGACCACCGAGGCAATGCCCGCGACGGCGCCCCATGCACCCATGGCTGCTCCCCGGCGCTGCGGTGCGAACACCCGGGTGATCACGCTAAGTGACTGAGGAGTCAGCAGCGCGGCGCCGATCCCCTGGAAGACGCGGGCCAGGATGAGGGTCTCAATGTCCGGGGCGAGGCCACACCACAGCGACGCTGCGGTGAAGACCACGAGGCCGGCGATCGCCACCGTGCGCGGTCCGATCTGATCACCAAGACGGCCCGTGAACAGCAGCGGCACCACATACGCCAACAGGTAAGCGCTGGTCACCCAGATCACCTGGTTGGTGGTGGCACCCAGTTGCGTGACAAACGCCTCGGTAGCCACCGCGACGATCGTCTGATCCACGAGGATCATGAAGAACCCGATGACGAGCGCGGCGAGAGCCTTCCACGCATCCCGCTCGGGGACCACTGTCACGCGATCGCGCCCCTCTGGGCCTCGTAGGCCGCGCCGACCCGATACAGACGCTCGTCCGCGAGCGCCGGCGCCATGATCTGCATCCCGGCAGGCAGACCGTCGACCAGTCCGGTCGGGACGGACATCCCGCAGTGCCCGGCGAGATTCAACGGCAGCGTGCACAGGTCGAACTGGTACATCGCCACCGGGTCCTCCACCTTGTCCCCCAGTGGGAACGCGGTGGTGGGCGTGGTGGGCGAGACCAAGACGTCGACCTTCTCGTAGGCCGCGTCGAAGTCGCGCGAGATCAGTGTGCGAACCTTCTGCGCCTGGCCGTAGTAGGCGTCGTAGTAGCCGGCGGACAGGGCGTACGTCCCCAACATGATTCGACGCTTGACCTCCGGGCCGAGCCCGGCCGCCCGGCTGGCCGCCATCACCTGGTCTGCGGAACCCTCACCGGTGCGCAGGCCATAACGCATGGCGTCGAAGCGCGCGAGGTTACTGGAGACCTCGGACGGAAGGATCAGGTAATAGGCCGACAGCGCGTGTCGGAAATTGGGGCACGAGACCTCCATTACCTCTGCGCCGAGGCTTCGAAGTGCCTCGACGGCGGCCTGGAAAGACGCTTCCACGCCGGACTGATATCCCTCGCCGGCCAGCTCACGGACGACGCCCACGCGGACGCCCTTCAGGTCGCCGCGGGCGCCCTCGCGAGCCGCCGCGACCATGTCCGGGATCGGTACGTTCAGGCTGGTCGAGTCCCGGGGGTCGTGGCCGGCGATCACCTGGTGCAGAAGCGCGGTGTCCTCAACCGTCCGGCCGCACGGGCCCCCCTGGTCGAGGGACGACGCCGAGGCGACGAGGCCGTGGCGCGAGACCGTGCCGTAGGTGGGCTTGACGCCAACCGTTGCAGTGAGTGCGGCCGGCTGGCGGATCGATCCGCCGGTGTCGGTGCCCACGGCCATCGGAGCCTGGTTGGAGGCCAGGGCCGCAGCCGAACCGCCGCCCGAGCCGCCGGGGGTGCGGGAGAGGTCCCATGGGTTACGGGTGGGCCCGTACGCCGAGTTCTCTGTGGAGGAACCCATCGCGAACTCGTCGAGGTTGGTCTTACCGAGGATCGGGATGCCGGCCTCGCGCAGGCGGGTCGTCACCGTCGCGTCGTACGGCGACATGTAACCCTCGAGCATCTTCGAGGCGCATGTGGTGGGCGCGTCGGTGGTGGTGAAGACATCTTTGAGGGCAACGGGGACCCCGGCAAGGGGGCCGAGTTCATCGCCGGCGGCCAGACGAGCATCGACGGCCCGGGCGGCCTCGAGTGCCGCGTCTGCGCCCACGTGCAGGAAGGCGTTGATCTCGGCGTCGACCTGACCGATCCGATCCAGATGCGCGCGGGTCACCTCCTCCGAGGACACCTCCCGCGCGGCGATCCGGCCCGCCAACTCAGCGGCGGTGGCGGTGGTGAGCTCGGTCATGCGTCCTCCCCGAGGATCTGCGGAACCTCGAAGCGCTGCTGCGCTGAGGCCGGGGCCTGGTCGAGCGCCTGCTCGGGGGTCAGCCCCGGGGTAATCACGTCCTCGCGGTACACGTTGGTGATCGCGGTGGGGTGGCTCATCGCCGGCACGTCGTCCGCGGCGACCTCAGACACGGCCTGCACGTGGTCGAGGATGTCGGTGAGCTGTCGCGCGAACGAATCAAGCTCGGCGTCGCTCAGATCCAGACGTGAGAGCCTGGCGAGATGCGCGACGTCCCCGCGTGAGATCGAGGTCACGGGCCTGCCCCTTTCCGTGGCGTGGTCAGTACCGGCCCAGCCTAGTCAGCCCGGTTCCGTGCGGCACAATGGGCTGCATGTCCTATCTGCTCCGTGTGATCCTGCCCGACCGACCGGGCAGCCTGGGTCATCTCGCGGTCTCGCTGGGAACCGTCGGTGCGGATATCGTCAGCCTCGACGTGGTCGATCGTTTCGACGGCGTCGCCGTGGACGACATCGTGGTGGAGGTCCCCCACGGCACGTTCCCGGACACGCTCATCACGGCCGCCGAGCAGCTCGATGGGGTCGTCGTCGACTCATTGCGCCCGTTCGGCGGAATCCTCGATGCACATCGGGAACTCGAGCTGATCGACGCGGTCGCGGGCGCTGGTGCCAGGGGTGCCCAGATGCTTGCCGACGAACTCCCCGCCGCGCTGCGTGTGGGCTGGGCGCTGGTGGTGGAGGTGACCGGGGACGCGGGTTGTCGACTGGTCGCGCGTGGTGAGTCAGCGCCTATGTGGGAGAACGACGACGTGCCCGTCCTTCGCGACTTGGACCGGGTCATCGAACTGGACGACGACGACGACGTGCCAGCGGAGTGGACCGCCATGGACACCGCCCTCGCGGCGGCGCCATTGACCTCGGGCCACATCCTCGTCGTGGGCCGTCCGGGGGGCCCCTCGTTCCGGCCGTCCGAGATCGCCCGGCTGGGTTATCTCACGGGGATCCTGCGCTCTCTCCATGCCAGTTGATTCGCTCGACGCTTCCACGACCACACGGCGACGATCCCGGAAAGCAGCGCTGTTACCGGCAGGATCCACGCCAGACGTCTCGTGCGAACGATCTGCCGTAGCTGCTCGTTCGACAGGAACTGTTTCTCGGCACATGTGTAGAGGCAAGCGGCCCGGTTCGACATCGGGACAACCCACAGCCATATCAGAGCCACGAACGCTCCGCCGGAAGCCCCCACAATGGCGTAGACCGTCGTCGTGAGGACGCCCCGCAGTCCTGCCCTCCGCAGTCCGCGGAGGGAGACCCCGACCGCGAGCGCCAGACCGATGCCCCCTGCCAGGATCAGGGGCCAGGGGAACTGCACCATGGACGTCACCGGCGGCACCGGTCAGCTTCCGCCCGCGGCCGTGTCAGCATCCCCGTCTCCTGTCGGCCCGTTCTCCAGGAGCTCGACGAACCCGGCTTCGTCGAGGATCGTCAGTCCGAGCTCCTCAGCTTTGGTGGCTTTTGAACCCGGGTTATCACCCACCACCACGTAGTCGGTCTTCTTGGACACCGAACCGGAGGCTTTACCGCCGCGGGAGATGATCGCCTCCTTGATGCCATCGCGTGTGAAGCCCTCCAGGGAGCCTGTTGCGACGATCGTGAGGCCTTCCAGCGTGAGCGGCACAGACTCGTCGCGCTCGTCTGCCATAGAAACGCCGGAAGCCGTCCACCGGTCCACGATCTCGCGATGCCAGTCTTCGGCGAACCACTCAACAACCGACGCGGCGATGGTCCCACCGACGCCGTCTGTCTCGGCCAGGTCCTCCTCCGACGCCGACCGGATCGACTCCATCGACCCGAAGCGCGTCGCCAGCGCCCGCGCCGCAGTGGGCCCGACGTGACGGATCGACAGTGCGACCAGGACCCGCCACAGCGGGCGTTCCCTGGCCGCGGCGAGGTTAGTTAGCAGCTTGCGACCGTTCTCAGTGAGAACGGTGCGCTCGGGCTCGGCGCCGTCGGCGACCTGCTTGCGGGTGGCTTTGTCGACCCGGGTGTACAGGCTGGTCCGGAGCAGATCGGGTTCCGCGAGGTCGAACAGTCCCGCCTCGTTCTCCAGCACTCCACTGGAGAGCAGATCGCTGGCGCCCTCGTACCCCAACGCCTCGATGTCGAGGGCATTGCGTGAGGCTAGGTGGAACAACCGCTCCCTCAACTGCGCGGGACAGGATCTCTGATTGGGGCACCGCCAGTCCGCGTCGCCTTCCTTGGCCGGGGCCAGGACGGTATCGCACTCGGGACACCGCTCGGGAAAGACGAAGGCGCGCTCCGTCCCGTCACGCCGGTCGACAACCGGGCCCAGGACTTCCGGGATCACGTCACCGGCCTTGCGGATCACCACGGTGTCGCCGATCAGGACACCCTTGCGCACGACCTCGGTCTGGTTGTGCAGGGTCGCCAGAGAAACAGTGGACCCGGCCACCAGCACCGGCTCCATGTGCGCGAACGGCGTGACGCGGCCGGTGCGACCAACCGACACCCGGATGTCGAGCAGAGTGGTCATCACCTCTTCCGGAGGATATTTGTAGGCGATCGCCCATCGGGGGGCCCGGGAAGTCTGGCCGAGACGGCGCTGGATCCGTCGGTCGTCGATTTTCACCACGAGGCCGTCGATCTCGTGTTCGGGGTCGCTGCGGTGCTCTCCCCAGTACCGCATCCGCTCCACAACGTCCTCGACACCAGTCGCCGGAGCCGTATGCGGCGAGACCGGCAGACCCCATTCAGTGAGCGCGAGATAGACGTCGTGCAGGCTTTCGAAGGTGGCCCCCTCCACCGCCCCGAGTCCGTGGCAGTACATCCCCAGGCGGCGCTGCGCGGTGATCGCCGGATTTTTCTGGCGAAGAGAACCTGCCGCACTGTTGCGCGGGTTGGCGAACGGCGCTTTGCCGTCGGCGACCAGCCGCGCGTTCAGCTCCGCGAAGTCCTCGAGCCGGAAGAAGACCTCACCGCGCACCTCGAGCAGGCTGGGTACCGGACGATCCGGCGATGAAGTCAACGTGACGGGGATGTCCTCGATAGTCCGCGCGTTCAAGGTCACATCCTCACCCGTACGTCCGTCACCGCGGGTGGCGGCACTGATCAGTCGACCGTCGCGATACACGAGGTCCAGGGCCACGCCGTCGATCTTGACCTCACACAGGAACTGCAATTCGTCCTCTGGCACGTGAGCCTGCTCCACCGCCGAGGCGACCCAGTCTCGCAGCTCGTCTTCGGAGAAGACGTTGTCCAGACTCGTCATGCGCTCCAGGTGCTCGACCGGAGCGAAGTCGGTGGAGAAGCCGCCGCCCACCAACTGGGTTGGCGAGTCTGCGGTCCGCAGGCCCGGGTGCTTCTCCTCCAGCGCCTGCAGCTCAGCAAACAAGGCGTCGAATTCCGCGTCGGAGACGATCGGCGCGTCTCTGACGTAGTAGCGGAACTGGTGGTCTCGGACGGTCTCCGCCAGTTCGGTCCATGCCTGACGTACGTCCGGCGGTATATCTCCGGTGCCGACGGGTTCGGTGGTGTCATTGGCGTGGCTCACGTGGCCAGAGTAATAGCGAGTCGGTCTGGATTGTCGGACCACTGCCCTACCGTGATGCCCATGACAACTGACATCCAGAATCCCGTGACCATCAACCGCAACCGGCTGCTCGCGTTCGACCTCGAGACGACCGGCCCTGATCCACGCACCGCCCACGTCGTCACGTCGGCACTCATTGCCATCGACGGCCCGGAGAAACGAGAACGGACCTGGTTAGCTGATCCCGGCGTGGAGATCCCGGCGGGTGCCACAGCGGTGCACGGAATCACCACTGCTCGAGCTCGCGAGCACGGCCAGCCACACGCCGAGGTGGTGGCTGAGACGATCGCCGGTATCCGGCAGGGCTGGAGCGAGGGCCGGGCGCTGGTCGTGTTCAACGCCTGCTTCGATCTGACAATCCTGCGCAAATGGGACCCGTCGTTCGAGATTCTCGGCCCGGTGGTGGACCCCTTCGTGGTGGACCGAGCCACTGATCCGTACCGGAAGGGCAAACGCACCCTCGAGGCGCTCTGCGAGGTCCACGGGGTCGATCTGGGTAATGCTCACGAGGCCGAGGCGGATGCTCTGGCCGCGGCACGTCTGGCGTGGAAGATGCTCGGCACTGTCACGGAGATCGCCACTGCTGACTGGCGAGACGTCAACGCGCAGCAGGCATCGTGGCACGAGATCCGTCAGCGCGACTTCTCGGCGTACCTCGAGCGCACAGGCAAGGATGCCTCGAGCGTCAACACGATGTGGCCCATGGCCACGCTGTAGCACAGACCGGCTACTCGGCAATTCGAAGTGCGGTTTCCGCGACCAGCCGGGAACCTGCCAGTGCCCGCGCGGCGGCGGCCGCGCCACCTGTGACCTGCTCGACGGTCGGGCTCAGGGTGAGTCGACCCAGGCTCTCGTACCGCGGCGCTGCGAGCCTGTCGAGCAAACCGAGCAGGTCGTATGCCGCCTGCTCCGCCTCCGCGGTGGTATGAGGTACACGCGCGGTGTCTGCGGTGCCTTCCAAGTGAAGGAGCCGGCCGTCACCCAACACGGTCCCGGCGGCATCGAGCGCCTCATGGGATCGTGCCGCATACAGCATCTCGCCGGCCAGACAGAGCCCGTCGAGCGGGGTTTCACCGCGGGGAGGCTCGGAAAAAGAGGTGAATAGCGCTGGGGCATCGGGCCCGGAGGTGGTGGGGACCCGCAGCAGGACGTGGTCGACACCGGCTGCTCGCAGGGCGTCGCCGAAGCGACACAGCGCCAGCGCGAGCTGGTCGGCGGGGACGGCACGAACGGGATCGAAGTGACTGGGAGCGGGAACCGTGCCCGCCGCGACACGCCACAGCATCGGTTCATCCAGGATGACCCTGGTCCCGGCCCGCAGACGACCGGCAAGCTCGGTAGCCCGGGACGCGACGCCCTGCGCCAGCGATTCCGCGACATCGCGCCGAGCACCGCGGTCGGTGAGAGTGGGCAGCCCACCGGGCAGTTCGAACCCCGCGGACAGGGACCACGGTCCCATCACACGGACCTGGAGCAACCGCTGGGATGACGGCGGCTCGGCTTCCGGGTCACGGGCCTGCTCGTCTGCCTCCTCGAGTGCGTCACAGTCCCTGTCGAGTAGATCGACGGCGCGGCGCGCGAGCCGCCCGGGTGAATCCGCTAGTCGCCAGCCTCGCGGTGACACGTCCACCGGAAGATCAGCGAGCATCGCCAGTGTGCGTCCCTGCTGGTCGCCGCCGGGGCCCCGCTCTGGAAGTTCGGGGAGGAACGGTAGAGCGTGACATTCGCCCATGACGATTCGTGCGGCTTCCCTGGAATCGGTACCCGGCATCGGACCGGGTCCGGTATTGGCCGGAGCCACCGACTTCACGAATTCTCCGTGGCAGGACGGGCGACCGAGATGGTTCCGCTACCCAGGACGCGGTCTCCCCCTGTCTCGGGACGGTAGAGCACTGCGGCCTGGCCGGGCGCCACTCCGCGGACGGGCTCATCGAGCGTGATCTCGAGCCGGGCTTCGGACCCGTCACCAATGCGACGCACGTGGCCCGGGGTGGCCTCCCCGTGAGCGCGGATCTGCACCAGGCAGTCGGTCTCCCGGATGTCGTCATCCACGAGCCAGTACGGGGCGGTGGCGGTCATCGACGCGGCGAGCAGATGATCCGCGCCGCCTACGGTGACAGTTCCGGTGTGCGCGTCGATAGCGGTGACGTAGCGGGGTCGACCATCCGAGGCAGGACCCTCCAGTCCTAGCCCTTTGCGCTGCCCGACGGTGAAGCCGTGGACACCCTCGTGGCGACCGAGTTCGTCGCCCGTGTCGGCGTCGACCATCGCCCCCGGCCGCAGGCCGATCCGGGCACCCAGGAAGGCCTGGGTGTCACCAGAGGGGATGAAGCAGATGTCGTGACTGTCCGGCTTGGACGCCACGGGCAGGCCGGCCGCGTCCGCCTCGGCGCGGATCTCGGACTTGCGGGTGTCACCCAACGGAAACATCGAGTGCGCGAGTTGCCTGGATGTGAGTACACCCAGGACGTACGACTGGTCCTTGGCGTTGTCGACAGCCCTGCGAAGTACAGGTCGGGTCGTGCCGTCGGGCAGCTCCTCATGCGACAGTCGGGCATAGTGGCCGGTGGCCACAGCGTCAAATCCGAGTGCCATACCTCGCTCGAGCAGAGCTTCGAACTTGATGCGTTCGTTGCAGCGCAGGCACGGGTTAGGGGTCTCTCCCCTGGCGTAGGACTCGACGAAGTCATCTATCACGTCCGCGCGGAACCGTTCGGCGAAGTCCCAGACGTAGAACGGGATGCCCAGCAGGTCAGCGACCCGGCGAGCGTCGCCCGCGTCCTCACGCGAGCAACAGCCTCGAGAGCCGGTGCGAAGTGTGGCCGGGTCGGCGCTGAGCGCCAGGTGAACCCCCACCACGTCGTGGCCGGCGGCGACAGCACGGGCGGCTGCCACCGCGGAATCGACTCCCCCGCTCATCGCGGCGAGAACTCTCATGACGTGGTCACCTCGGTACGGGTCAGTCCGAGTCCGGCGACGCGGGCGCGGTCGGCTGCGGGACCGAGCGCGGCGATAGCGGCGTCAACGTCATCCTCGGAGGTGGTGTGCCCCAGGCTGAGCCTGAGACTGCTGCGGGCGGATGCTTCGTTGGCACCGGTTGCCAGGAGGACATGGCTGGGCTCGGCGACCCCGGCGGTGCAGGCGGATCCGGTGGAGCATTCGATACCGGCGGCGTCGAGGAGCAAAATCAGGGATTCACCGGAGCAACCCGGGAAGGTGAGGTTGGCGATCCCTGGCAGACGATCGCCACTGCCGTTGGTGATCACCCCCGGTACCGCGGCGCGAACACCCTCGACGAGCCGCTCCCGTAAAGCTGCGAGTCGGGTGGCCTCAACCTCCATCTCGCGCACCGATTCGTCGAGCGCGGCGGCCATCGCCACCACCCCGGGAACGTCGACGGAGCCCGAGCGCAGGTCGCGCTCTTGCCCACCACCGAAACCGACGGGCCGGCACTCCGCACCGCGGTCGAGCAGAAGTGCGCCCACGCCCAGCGGGCCCCCGAACTTGTGGGCTGACAGGCTGAGAGACGTCACGCCGAGGGATTCGAAGTTCACCGGAACGTGGCCGACGGCCTGGACGGCGTCGGTGTGCACTGCCGCCCCGACCGCTCGGGCAGGGGCCGCGACCGCGGCGACGTCGGTGATGGTGCCGATCTCGTTGTTACCCAGCATCGTCGCGACCAGGGCGAGTCGCTGACCGACCTGGGATGCGAGGTCCGCCACGGTTACGGGTCGAATGGCGCCACGGGCGTCGACTGGCAGGACCCGGACGTCGTAGTTCCCGCCCCGGTCGGTGGCGAGGTGCGCCGCGGCGTCGAGGACCGAGTGGTGCTCTGTGGCCCCCACGGCCACCACGTCACCGGTCGCGGCCGCGGCCTGCCCGAGTACCGCGAGGTTGTCGGACTCGGTGCCACCTGAGGTGAACACGACTTCCGAGGGCCTGCACCCCAGGTGGTGGGCGAGGGACTCACGAGCCTCCTCGACGCGGCGGCGGGCGCGACGGCCGGAACCGTGGAGGGAAGACGCGTTACCGACGGTCGCCGCAGCCTCGGCGTAGGCGGCTATGGCCACCGGACGCATCGGGGTGGTCGCGGCGTGGTCCAGGTAGTGCACGAAACGGGTGGTGGACATATCGCAGGCAACGATACGCCCGAACGCACCGGACCCCGGCACCGCAGGGGTGCCGGGGTCCGAAACCGGTGCGCTCAGCCGCGGTTTGACGTGGTCACATCGGTCTTACTTGCGGGCGTTGACGGCCTCGGTGAGCTGGGGAGCAACGTTGAACAGGTCGCCCACGATGCCGTAGTCCGCGATCTCGAAGATCGGGGCCTCTTCATCCTTGTTGACCGCGATGATGGTCTTGGACGTCTGCATGCCGGCGCGGTGCTGGATGGCGCCTGAGATGCCGAGCGCAATGTACAGCTGCGGCGAGACCGTCTTGCCGGTCTGGCCCACCTGGAACTGGCCCGGGTAGTAGCCCGAGTCGACGGCGGCACGCGAGGCGCCGACCGCACCCTTGAGGGAGTCGGCGAGCGGCTCGACGACCTTCTCGAAGTTCTCCGCCGAGCCGACGCCACGGCCACCGGAAACCACGACGGTGGCCTCGGTGAGCTCGGGGCGGTCGCCACCGACGATCGGGTTGCGCGAGACGATTTTGGCAGCGTTCTCGGGCTCGGGGACCTGCACCTCGACGACCTCTCCGGCGCCCGCGGTCGGAGCGGCCTCAACGGCCCCCGGACGCAGGGTGTACACCGGGGTGTCTCCCGAGACGGTCGCCTCTACCGTGAAGGCGCCACCGAAGATCGAGTGAACGGCCGAACCGTCGGATTTGATCTCCACGACATCGCACAGTGTTCCGGACCCGGTACGGGCAGCGAGACGGCCTGCGACTTCCTTGCCTTCGAAGGTAGCGGCAAGGATGACGGCGGCTGCACCCTGCTCGGCCAGACCGGCGAGGACGTCGACCTTCGGGGTAACAAGGTAGTTCTGGACCGCGTCGCCCTCGGCGACGTAGATTTTCTCAGCGCCGGCCTCCTTGAGGGCGTCGGTGAAGGCGGCCGCGGATCCGGTCTCACCGAATACGACGGCCGACGGCTCACCGAGCGCCCGCGCGGCGGTCAGCAGCTCGTGGGTGACCTTCTTGAGTTCGCCGTCGACGTGCTCGACCGCGACGAGGACTTCAGCCATGGTGAATTCTCCTTGAATAAGACTGGGGGGAGTCGGTCGGGTGAGCTCGGATCAGATGAGCTTCTGCGAGACGAGGTACTTGGCGACGTCGTTGCCGCCCTCTCCCTCGTCAGTGACCTTTTCGCCAGCGGAACGAGGCGGCTTCGGGCTGGACGAGGTGACCGTGGAAGCGGCATTATCCTTGCCCACCTGGCCGGCCTCGACGTTGGTGTCAGCGAGGGTCAGAACCTCGACCGGCTTCTTCTTGGCGGCCATGATGCCCTTGAAAGACGGGAACCGCGGCTCGTTGATCTTCTCGCCGACCGACACGACACACGGGATCGTGGCCTCGATCTCGAAGAGTCCTTCGTCGGTCTCACGCTCGCCCTTGATGACGCCGTCGGCGACCTCGATTGTGCGCATGTGGGTGACCTGCGGCAGACCGAGGTACTCCGCGAGGATGGCCGGCACGGCACCCATACGACCGTCGGTGGCCTCGTTACCGCAGATGACCAGCTCGGTGCCCTCGATGGTGCCCAGTACGTTGGCCAGCGCCCACGAAGTCTGGATGACGTCGGAGCCGTGAAGCGCCTCGTCGTTGAGGTGGACAGCCTTGTCGGCGCCCATCGACAGTGCCTTGCGGATCGCGTCGGTGGCGCGGTCCGGACCGGCGCAGAGGACGGTCACCTCGCCGCCATTGGCCTCCTTGATCTGAAGGGCCTGCTCGACAGCCTTCTCGTTGATCTCGTCCAGCACCGCGTCCGCGGCCTCGCGGTCCAGGGTGAAGTCCCCGTCGGAGAGCTTGCGCTCCGAGTAGGTATCGGGAACCTGCTTGATCAGTACGACGATGTTCGTCATGGGCCTGCGTCGACCTCCTGCGAGTCGGGGCTGGGTGCGGTCCCAAGATGTGCGGGCGCACCAGGTTGTGGTCCTGCCACACACAATAACGCCACCCGGGCCTGATGTGCAGGGCCGGGGCCGTCAGTTGATGCGCTTGTCCCACCCGGACCACGCCGCGTCGCGCAGTTCGTTCTTCCGCACCTTGCCGGTTGAGGTCCGCGGTAGCGCTTCGGTCAGCTCCACTGCACCGGGGACCTTGTAGCGGGCGATCTTGGTGCGGCAGTGCTCGATAACACCTGTCTCATCGAGGTCCGATCCGGGCCTGACCACCACGTACGCCTTGGGTCGCTCGCCCCACTTCTCATCCGGCATGGACACCACTGCGCAATCGACAACGTCCGGGTGGGACGCGATCGCCTGCTCCACCTCGATCGTCGAGATGTTCTCGCCACCGGAGACCACCACGTCCTTGGCACGGTCGAGGAGCTGGATGTACCCGTCCGGGTGCATCACCCCGAGGTCGCCGGAGTGGAACCATCCGCCTGCGAACGCGACCTTCGTGGCCTCCGCGTCCTCGAAGTAGCCCTTCATGACGCCGTTGCCGGTCATGACGACCTCTCCCATGGTCACTCCGTCAGCGGGGACGTCCACGAGGTGCTTCTCCCCCGGCGACGTGCGCTCGACCACACGGACCGTGTCGGCGTGGATCATGGCGACACCCTGGCGGGACTTGAGTGCGGCGCGCTCGTCCGGGTCCAGTTCGTGCCACCGCGGCTGCGGCGTGCACACCGTGAAGGGTCCGTACGTTTCGGTCAGTCCGTACACCTGCGTGACCTCGATACCCAGGTCCTCGAACCGACGCAGAATCGTCGGTGACGGCGGGGCCCCTGCCGTGACCATGCTGATGCCCTTCACGGGTCGGGCGGCGGGGTCATCGGCGATGGTGGACAACACCGCGGGGGCGCCGGCGAGGCGGTTGACTCCCTCGGCGTCGAAAAGCCGCCAGATCTCGTCACCGCGGACGGCACGGAGACACACGTGGGTCCCCCGCGCGCCCGTCATGGCCCAGGTGGTGCACCACCCGTTGCAGTGGAACATCGGCAGCGTCCACAGGTAGTTGGAGTCGGCGTCGAGGTTCTGGGTGATGATCTCCCCGAGGGCGTTGAGATAGGCGCCGCGGTGGGTGTACATGACGCCCTTGGGCCGACCGGTGGTGCCCGAGGTGTAGTTGACGGCGATCACGGAATCCTCGTCGTCGACCGCCCACGAGACCTGCCGCGGCGACGCCAGAGCTAATCCGTCCTCGAACGCTTCCGCGACGGGGCCGAAGCTGCTCGCGTCGGGCTGCGTCCCGTCCGCGTCGGGCGCTACCAGGATGAGTCGCAACTCGGCCGGAAGCTCGTCACCCAGGCCGGCCAGTAGCTCGGCGTCGGCGATGAGGACCTCGATCCCGGCGTGCTTCACGATGTAAGCGACTTCGGCTGGCGCCAGCCGTGTGTTGAGCGCCACCACAGCCGCCCCGGCGAGGGGAATGCCGAACTGGGCCAGCAGTGCCTCGGCCGAGTTGGGAGCAAGTACGCCTACGCGGTCGCCACGCGATACCCCGCGCATCTTAAGCAGTGCCGCCAGCCTGGTGGCCCGCTCGGCGAACTCGGCATAGGTCTGCCGGCGGGGCCCGTCGACCACCGCGGTCGCGTCGGGTGAGACGCGCGCGGCCTTCTCGAGGAACCCCAGAGGTGAGAGCGCGGTGTCGAGGCCGGAGTTGGCTGTCATCGTGGGAGATCCGCCTATCGGTCGGGTTCGCGGGTGATGTTCGTCACGATAATCGTCCCGTCACTGCCGCGTGCCCCACAACCCCCCGACGTACCCCTGTCCGGCGGTCGGGTGTCTGCGGCCGGCCGGAGCGCCGGTCCGGTCCGGTCCGTAGCGCGGTCTACGCTCATGCGAGACGAATCTGAAGTCGGGGGGCACTGTGGCACGGGCATCTATACCGCGTACGGCGCGCGCGCTGGCCGTCGCGGCGCTGGCCGTCGGGGTGGCTGCGGGGTGCGCCTCGAACACCGAAAGCGGTGACGCCCGCCTGGGGCAGGCGGCCAGCTGGTCGTCGGTCACCGGCGGTCCGCCGAACTCGAGCCGCGCTCACGCGTCGGTGTCCGACTCCCCGGAGCTGCTCTGGTCGCGCGCTCTCGGTGCGCCGACGATCGGAGTGGCCTCGTCGGACGGGATCGGGACATTTTTTCAGGCCACGGTGTCCGAGCGCGGGTGCAACCTCTGGGCGCTGACGGCCGATGACGGTCGTAAACGGTGGTGTCTGCGCATGCCAACGGACGGACCTCGCATCACCGCCACCGTGGACGGGCGCGGGTCGCTGTTTGTCCCCCTGTACGACGGGGTTGGCGCCGTGGCGGCGGAGGGGGAGAACCGCTGGCATTCGGAGACACGTGGGGTGCCCACCACTGTGACGTTGCTCGACAACCGGCATCTGTTGCTGGTCTCCCACAAAGGTGACGCACGGGTGATCAACACGCAGACCGGACTGAAGGTGACACCTGAACTGCGGATCGCCGGGGACTTCCCGACGGGCGACACCACGTACGGGTTGCCGTGGTGTGCGACCGGCGAGCGCGGATGCCCGGCCCCCGGTCCGGCGGCCGTGGACACCGACGGCGCCCTCGCCTACCTCACCTCGTGGACGCCGGGCGCCGACGAGCCCGAACTGGTGGCCGTGAACTTCGTTTCCGACGAGACGGCGAGCCTTGAGGTCCTGTGGCGCGCGCCGTTGCCCGGGGGGCGGCTGGGTGCGCCGGTGGTCCTGTCGAACGACCGCGCCGAGGTGTATGTGCATTCGAGCGACGGTGCGCTCACGGCATTTTCGACCGCCGACGGTGCACTCTTGTGGTCGGCGCCGATCGGTTACCGCCCCGATGCCGCACCGGCGCTGCTCCCCGACGGCACCCTCGTAACCGGTGGTCGTACGACAACCGTATGGAGAGGACCCGACGACGACCACGACGACGACGCCGGCCCCGCCCCCGTGGTAGCCGTACGCTCCGAGGACGGATCAGGCCGGGAACTCTGGCGCCGGGATGATCTGCAGCAGCTCACCAACCCCGCGGCTACCGACGACGGGCGGGTGCTCGTGGCCGTGCGTAGTACCGGAGGAGGTGAGGGCCGACCGGGGATCGCGGTACACGTGCTCAACGGCTCCGACGGCAGCACCCTGCACCGGATCGAGGTGCCTGCCGCGACGGGCCCAGTCTCGGGCCTGAGCGTAGATTCGGACGGCCGGATCGCACTCACCACGTCGGCGGGTGCGCTCTACGTGTTCGAGTAACGCGCCGTGCGGGGTCCGCAGACAAAAACGACGGCCGACCGGTCGATGCGGGTGACCACCAATGCCAGAGGTACCGATCCCTTCAGCGCCAGGGAGCGACGGAGGACGTCCGGGTCCACGTCGACACCGCGGACCAGGATCTCCAGCGAGCCGCACTCCCGCGCGCGCAGGACGCGACGGAGTTCTTTGCGGTCGAGCCGGCACCGCTCGAGCACCTCGAAGCCGGAGTAACCGGCGGGGATCTGTGCGCCCGTCAGGTGCGCGATCCTCGGGTCGAGCTGACGGAGCCCGTGGCGACGGGCCCAGTGACGGACCAGGCCCGCCCGGACCACCGCGCCGTCGGGGTCCACGATGAACTGCTCGGGCTCGGGGTGGGCGTCCACGTCGTCGTCGAGCTGATCCGTTACCTCCTCCACGTAGACCGCGAGGCCGTCGGTGACGAACCGCGGCTCGGCCCACGGGCCGGGGGCGCCTTCAGTCGCGGTACGCACGACGGTGGCCCTACGCCGGATACCGCCCGACAGTCCCTGTGACCAGAGGCAGGCCTCGCGCACCGACCCATCGAGTGAGACCAGTTCCACCTCTCCGGTGTGGGCGAGGGTGGAGGTGTCCAGGCCCGGGGCGCACTTGATCACGTGATCTCGGCCGCCGGCCACCTCCAGGAGATCGGGCAGCGGTGGACTGAGCTGCGAGGGATCGTGGATGCGTCTGCCCCCAGCCCGGCGGGCGGGGTCAGCCACGAGGACCGTGTCGCGACTGGGGGGCGCGAGCGCGTCCGCCACGCACACCACCGCGCCGGCGACGTTGTGCGCGGCCATGCGGGCGCGCAACGGGTCGAGGTCGGAGCCGATTACCCGGTCGGCGGTACGAACGAGCTCGTTGATCTCGGCGCCGACGGAGCAGGTCACATCGTGGACGTTTCTGCCCGCCAGCCGACGCGCTCGTAGCGCCGCCACCGGCCACGCCGTGGCCTGCTGCACGGCCTCGTCGGTGAGCAGCATGTCCTCGGCACCCCGGATCCGACCGCGGGCGCGGGCGCGGGCTGTCACCACGTCGATCACAGCGGCCGCGTGGACAGGGTCGGCGTCACGGACCGCCGCGGTCGAGGCCACCACCCGGGCACGCGAGAAATCCAGGTCGCCGGCCAGTGCGAGCAGGTCCGCGCCGGCGTCGGTGCACAGGTAGTCCAGGTCCTCTGGTGTCATCGTGGCAAGGCTAGTTCCCGCCGGGGGCGATCACCCGCGGGGTGTTCAGCACCTCGTCCACATCGGCGGCCACCGCGAGGTCGGCGAGCACGTTCAGGGTGGGTCGCAGCATGCCCAACCGGCCCAGAGTCCCGGCCTGGGCGGCGTCATCGGCACGAATCCACTCGGTCGCGCGGGCCTCGGTGGTCCCGCCATCGGGGTCGGCCCCCTCGGGTAGCCGTGCCACGAAAAATAGGGTGTCATAGCGCCGTGGTGGCCCGACGGGGGTGGTCCAACGGTCCCAGGGACGCAGCAGGTCCGCCGAAAGAATCAGACCGTGCGCGGCGAGCAATGTGTCGAGATCGCCCTCCCCCGCGTCGAGGGTCAGGCGTTCGTCAGGGCCTGGCAGGTCTGCGCGCGTCGCGCCGGGAGCGGAGTCCGGCCCGCTGCGCATCCCTGCCTCGGGTTCGGCTAGAAGCACGCCGGTCTCTTCGAACAACTCGCGCGCCACGCCCCGGACCGCGGCGGCGGCGCGGTCCGGGTCCACAGAGAAACTCTCGGCCCACCACCCCGGCTCCGGCCCCCGCCACGGGCGCGATCCGAGATAGTCGCGGGGCTCCACGCCGCCGCCGGGGAACACCGACATCCCGGCGGCGAACTGCATCGTGGATACGCGGTGCTGGAGAAACACCTCGACACCCCCGCCCACGGCCGCGTCTCGGATCAGCGCGACCGTCGCGGCCTCACGCAACGGCACGGAACGAGGATCGGGAGCGCGGGCGGTCATGCCCGTCGGTGGCGACCCAGGCGTCGCGCACGCCGTGCGAAGTAGCGCCCGTCGATCGAGTCCACCGCGATTGCCTGGGAAAACGCGCTGCTGAGGTGCTCCGAGGTGATCACGTCATCGATCAGGCCCATAGCCGTGACCCCTCCCTCCGCGAGCAGCATCGCGTGGGTGAACCCCGGGGGGATCTCCTCCACGTGGTGGGTCACCAGGACGGTGGCCGGGGCATCGGGGTCCATGGCCATATCGCCGAGGCGCGCCACCAGGTCCTCTCGCCCGCCCAGATCCAGGCCCGCACCGGGCTCGTCCAGTAGGAGCAGCTCCGGGTCGGTCATCATGGCGCGGGCGATCAAGACGCGCTTGCGCTCGCCCTCGGACAGAGTGCCCCAGGTCCGCTCGGCCAGGTGCTCGGCACCGATCGATTCGAGGATATCCGCGGCGCGGTCAAAGTCCTGCTGGTCATACTTTTCGCGCCACCGACCGAGCACCGAGTACCCGGCCGAGACCACCAGGTCCTGCGCCACCTCGTCTCCAGGGATGCGACCGGCCACGGCCACCGAGGACAGGCCCACGCGACTGCGCAGCTCGGTGACATCGGTCCGGCCGAGCTGCTCGCCCAGGATCACGGCGGTGCCCGTGCTCGGATACTCGAGCGCTGAGGCGATCCGCAGCAGCGACGTCTTGCCCGCGCCATTGGGTCCCAGTACCACCCACCTCTCGTCCAACTCCACCTGCCAGGTGAGGGGTCCGACGAGGACGCGGCCGTCGCGCCGGAGCGAGACGTCACGGAGGTCGAGGACGAGGTCGGGGTCGCTGTCGATCAGGGTGCTCACGTCGCCCATCTAACCCCGTATCGGGGATCTGGGCCGCGAGGAACACGGCCCCGGCGGGTGAACCGGAGGTGACACCCCTGCCTGAACCCCCCGGCTTCGCTAGCGTCATGGGTGCGACACCGCCCACCGCGGTCGATCCGCAGCCGAGAGGAGCACCGACGTGAACGACCGTCTGGCCATCGATGAGGTCCGCCCCCTGGTCTCCTGCGGGAGGTTTCCCTCCAAGTCCGTCGTGGGCGAGATCCTCCCCGTCTCGGCGACCGTATGGAGGGAGGGGCACGACGCACTGTCGGCGAGCCTGGTGGTCCGCAGACCCGGTGGTGGCTCGTCGCGCATCACCATGACGGCGGGCGCCGAGCCCGACACCGTTCATGCGCTGCTGCCGACCAACGTGGCCGGGATGTGGTCGTTCCGGGTGGAGGCGTGGTCCGATCCGTTCGCCACCTGGCGCAGTGGGATCGTCGCGAAGATGGACGCCGGTCAGGATGCCGACGTGCTGGGCAACGAATTCGAGGTCGGAGCGAGGGTGATCGACCGCGCGATCGCGCGCGCCACCACGGCCGGTAACTCCGGACGCGCCGTTCTGCTGACCGGGGCCGCCGCGGATCTCCGGGGTTCGGGCGACGCCGTCACCCGAACCACTGCGGCACTGTCGGGTGCGGTGGCCGACGCCATGGCCGCCGACCCGGTCCGCGATCTGGTCACACTGGGGCCGACGCACCGCGTCTGGGTGGACCGCCGCGAGGCACAGTTCAGCTCCTGGTACGAATTCTTCCCCCGTTCCACCGGCGGACGGGACGACCTCGGTCAGCCCGTCCACGGAACCTTCCGGACGTCCAAGGCGTATGTCGACCACGCCGCGGACATGGGCTTCGACGTGGTCTACCTCCCGCCGATCCACCCCATCGGCCGGATCAACCGCAAGGGCCGCAACAATTCGCTCACCCCGGAGCCGGACGACGTCGGCTCGCCGTGGGCCATCGGCTCAGACGAGGGCGGCCACGACGCCGTGCATCCCGCACTGGGAACCGTCGAGGACTTCCGAGACCTGGTGGATTACGCGGGGAGGCAGGGCGTGGAGATCGCATTGGATCTGGCACTGCAGTGCGCCCCGGACCACCCGTGGGCGGCCGAGCATCCGGAGTGGTTCACGATGCTCCCCGACGGTCACATCGCCTACGCCGAGAACCCGCCCAAGAAATACCAGGACATCTACCCGGTCAACTTCGATCTCGACCCCGAGGGCATCTACGCGGAGGTGCTGCGGGTGGTGCGCGTGTGGACCGCTCTCGGCGTGCGGATCTTCCGCGTGGACAATCCGCACACCAAGCCGGGCGATTTCTGGCATCGGCTCATCACCGAGGTCAAGCAGACCGAGCCGGACGTGTTGTTCCTGGCCGAAGCGTTCACCCGCCCGGCAAGGATGTTCGGCCTGGCCAAGCGTGGCTTCTCGCAGTCGTACACCTACTTCACCTGGAAGACGACCAAGGCCGAGCTGGTTGAGTTCTGCGAGCAGCTGCTCAACCACGTGGACGAAGCACGGCCCAACATGTTCACCAACACCCCCGACATCCTCCACGAGTCTCTGCAGCGCGGCGGGCCCGCGATGTTCGCCATCCGGTCCGCGCTCGCGGCCACGATGTCGCCGGCCTGGGGCGTGTACTCCGGCTTTGAGCTCTACGAGTGGCAACCCGTCGCGGACGGCAGTGAGGAGTACCTCGATTCAGAGAAGTACGAGCTCCGGCCCCGCGACTTCGCGGCGGCGGAGGCTGCCGGGCAGTCACTCGCCCCATGGCTGCGCACCCTCAACCGGATCCGCCGCGAGCACCCCGCGCTACAGCAGTTGCGCACCCTGCGTTTCCACCAGGTGGACAACGACCAGATCATCGCCTATTCCAAGCTGGACCCGGCCACCGGTGACTGCGTGCTGACCGTCGTCTCGCTCGATCCCTACGGGGCCCAGGAAGGCACCCTGACCCTGGACATGGCGTCTCTCGGTTACCGCGACGACGCCCGGTTCAGCGTTCGGGATGAGGTCACCGGAGGCGAATTCCACTGGGGCGTGAGCAACTACGTCCGGCTTGAGCCCTGGAGCGCGGTGGCCCACATCGTGTCGATCCCGCCCTGTGACGAAGCACGTAGGGTCGAATTGTCCTATCGCAAGCACATCGTTGACTGAAGACGAGGTACGCACCGTGTCAGAGCATCCCGTGAAGAGCGCTGACGGGCGGCAGTCGAACACCTCGTCGTCGTCGATCCCATCCCCCACGCCACTTCCACTCGGGGTCCTCGACCGGCTCCGGTCGGGCACCCACCACGATCCCCATTCGGTTTACGGCGTGCACCCGGATGCAGGCGGCTTCGTGGTGCGCACCATGCAGCCCGGTGCGATCGGTGTGGAGGTGGTTCTGGCCGCCGGTACCGTACCCATGGAGCCGATCGGTGAAGGGATGTTCCAGGCCGCCCTCCCGCACAGCGATCCGGCCGGTACCGATCTACCGGACCTGCGCTACCGCGTCACGTATTCCGACGGTCACACCCGGACTGTCGCCGATGGCTACCGTTTCCTGCCCACGCTCGGCGAGGTCGATCTGCACCTGATCGGCGAGGGCCGCCACGAGCGGCTCTGGACCGTCCTCGGCGCCCATGTACGCACGTACGACACCCCCGGCGGCCCGGTCACCGGTACCTCGTTCGCGGTGTGGGCTCCCAACGCCCGCGGCGTCAGCGTGATCGGCGACTTCTGCGCGTGGAACCCTGTGGCGCTACCCATGCGCACGATCGGCTCGTCCGGCGTGTGGGAACTGTTCGTCCCCGGAGTGGAGGACGGCGCCGTCTACAAGTACTGTATCCGCGGCGCCGACGGCCGCACCGTCGACCACGCCGACCCCATGGCCGCGGCCACCGAGGTGCCCCCGGCTACCGGCTCGCGGGTGTTCACCGCCCGATACGAGTGGGACGACGACGACTGGGTCTCCGCCCGCGCTGCCCGCGACCACTCGCGGTCCCCCATGACGGTCCTCGAAGTGCACGTCGGCTCCTGGCGGCCCGGACTCGGTTACCGGGAGTTCGCGCACCAACTGGCCGAGCACGTCCTGGAGTCCGGGTTCACCCACGTGGAGTTGATGCCCGTCGCCGAGCACCCCTTCGGCGGGTCCTGGGGATATCAGGTCTCCTCGTATTTCGCGCCCACCAGTCGATTCGGTTCGCCCGACGATATGCGCTATCTGGTCGACCACCTCCACTCGCACGGGATCGGCGTCCTGGTGGACTGGGTGCCCGCGCACTTCCCCAAGGACGAATGGTCCCTCGGCCGGTTCGACGGCACCCCCCTCTACGAGCACGCCGATCCGCGCCGCGGTGAACAGCTCGACTGGGGCACCTACGTATTCGACTTCGGCCGCAACGAGGTACGCAACTTCCTGGTGGCCAACGCCCTGTACTGGGCCGAGGAATTCCACGTCGATGGTCTACGCGTGGACGCCGTGGCCTCCATGCTCTACCTCGACTACTCACGCGAGGACGGCCAGTGGGAGCCCAACGTGCACGGCGGACGGGAGAACCTTGAGGCCATCTCGCTTCTGCAGGAGGTCAACGCCACCGTTCAGGCACGCCACCCGGGCTTCCTCACGATGGCGGAGGAGTCCACCTCCTGGGGCGGCGTCACCGCACCCACCTCGACGGGCGGCCTCGGATTCTCGATGAAGTGGAACATGGGCTGGATGAACGACACCCTCCGTTACATCGGGCTCGACCCCGTGCACCGCGGGCACCATCACGGAGAGATCACCTTCTCACTGATGTACGCGTGGAGCGAACGGTTCATCTTGCCGCTCAGCCACGACGAGGTGGTGCACGGCAAGGGGTCGATGTGGGAGCGGATGCCCGGCACGTCCTGGGACCGCGCTGCCGGAATACGGGGCCTCTACGCCTACATGTGGGCCCACCCGGGAAAGAAACTGCTGTTCCAGGGACTGGAATTCGGCCAGACCACCGAGTGGGACGCCGACCGGGGCGTCGCCTGGTCCGACCTCGAGGGCTGGGAAGGCGAATACCACCAGGGCATCCTGGCATGCGTCTCCGACCTCAACGCTCGCTACGCGGAGAACCCGGGCCTGTGGACGCTGGACGACGATCCGTCCGGCTTCTCGTGGATCGACGCGAATGACTCGGCGCGGGGCGCCCTGTCCTTCCTACGCACCGACCACGCCGGCAACACTGTCGCGTGCGTGGCCAACTTCTCCGGCATCGCACTGGAGCACTACCGCATCGGCCTGCCCGAGGCCGGATACTGGGAGGAAATCCTCAACACGGACGCCTCCGCCTACGAAGGATCGGGGGCGGGAAACCTCGGCGGTGTGCACACGCGGGAGGTCCCCCACCACGGACGCCCGCACTCGGCGGACATCACCGTGGGGCCGCGTGCGACCGTCTGGTTTCGTCACACGCGCTCTGGCCCCAGCGGCCGCTAGTACAGGGCGTTGGCCAGGTTCCGGCGGGCCGCGAGAACGCGCGGATCATCCCCCGGGAGCACCTCGAGCAGCTCCAGCAGGCGTGTTCGAAGTGCTGCCCGATCGTCCCCGGAACTGATCCGGATCGCGTCCACGAGGACTGAGAACGCGGTCTCATACTCGCCGGCCACCAGAACCCGGTCGGCTCCACGCAGTGCGGCCGCGACGGTGCCCTCGCCGGCATCGGAGTCATCGGAGACCCGACGACCCGCCTGGACGTAGCGTAGGGCCTCCAGCAGGGAGTGATCCTCCGGTCTGGACTCGACGAGCGCCGTGAAGAGTTCCTCCGCAGTCGGCAGGTCGCCCTCCGACAGGGCCTCTTCGGCCGCATCACGCTCGGGGTCCGTGACCTCCTCCGGTTCCGTCACCTCCCCCTGCGGCGCGGGGCCGCTGAGCTTGCCCTCGGTAGCCTGCAGGACTGCGGTCAGCCACTGCTGCAGGGCCTCCTCCGGCTGTTCGCCCTCGAAATCCGCGAGCGGGCGACCACCCGCCACCGCGATCACCGTCGGCACGGCCCGTGCCTGGAACGCCTGCGCGATGTTCGGCGAGGCGTCCACGTCCACAACCGCATGGACCCACTGCCCTGCCGCCAACTCCGCCATGGCCGTGAGCAGGCCCGTCATCTGGGTGGGCGCACGTCGGGACATGAGCTCGACGATCACCGGCACCTGAGTCGAGCGGACGAGGACCTCCTGCTCGAAAGAGGCCTCGTCCACCTCGACGTGAGTCGCGACGGCGCCGGGCTCACCCGCCGCGCCGGCTGATCCCGGGGTGCGACCGGGCGCGGTCGCGTCCCTGCGGGTCTCGGCCCGCTGCTTCAATCCCGAGAGGTCGACGGCGCCGGCGAGCGACGCCGCGAGCTGCTGCTCGGAGGCGGACGGGGGTCGGTTACCTGGTCTCGTCACGACCTCGATCCTGCCATGACGAGACCGCGAGGGTGTCAGCCGGCCGCGGGCACCCGGATGATCAGGGCGTCACCCTGGCCTCCACCACCGCACAGCGAAGCCGCACCGAGTCCGCCACCACGGCGGGCGAGCTCGAGAGCCAGGGTCAGCACGACGCGGTTACCTGACACACCGATCGGGTGCCCCACAGCGATGGCGCCACCGTTGACGTTCACCTTCGCCGGATCAACTCCGAGAGCCTTCGTCGCGTGCAGGCCCACGGAGGCGAAGGCCTCGTTGATCTCGAACAGGTCGATCTCGTCCACCGAGACGTCCGCGCGACGGCAAGCGTCGAGCACAGCGTCGGCCGGCTGGTGCTGCAGGGTCGAGTCCGGGCCGGCCACGGTGCCGTAACCGACGATCTCCGCCAGCACCGGCCACCCCTCGGCCTCGGCGCGCGCAGCGCTCGTCACGATGACGGCCGAGGCGCCGTCGGAGATCTGCGACGACGACCCGGCGGTGATCGTGCCGTCCTTGGCGAAGGCCGGGCGCAGCTTGGACATCGACTCGGGCGTCGAGTCGGCGCGCACCCCCTCGTCAGAGTCCACAACCGTGTCGCCCTTACGGCCCTTGACCGTCACGGGGATCACTTCGTCGGCGAACTTGCCCTCGCTCCACGCGGTGGCGGCACGCTGATGCGACGTAGCGGCGAATTCGTCCTGTGCCTCGCGGGTGATTCCGAGTTCCGCGTTACGGGTCTCGGTGAGGGCCCCCATCGGCTGGTCGGTCGGCACGTCGTGCAGACCGTCGTACGCCATATGGTCAAGCACTTCGATGGAGCCGTACTTGTAGCCGCTGCGACTCTTAGGCAGTAGGTGCGGGGCCTGAGACATTGACTCCTGGCCACCTGCCACCACGACATCGGAGTAACCCGACCGGATCGCCTGGTCCGCGAGGGCGATGGCGGTGAGACCGGACAGGCACATCTTGTTGATGCTCAGCGCATCGATCTTTTTGGGCAGGCCGGCAGCGATCGAGGCCTGACGCGCGGGCATCTGTCCCGTCCCGGCAGAGAGCACCTGTCCCATGATCACCTGGTCGACGGCCTCCGCGGGAACGCCGCCGCGCTCGAGGGCACCGCGGATAGCGATACCACCCAATTCGGCCGCGGACAGCGAGGACAGGCCCCCCTGGAGGCGCCCGAACGGGGTGCGGGCGCCGGCGACGATGACGGTGCGGGTGGGGTCGGCGGTCATGAGACACCTTCCATTGGAGGGGAATAGTTGTGCTCGCCAAACTACCGTCTCGACCCACCGACTAGCGTGAGAGGCATGACCAGTACCCCAGTCGACCAGCCCCTGCTGCCCTCCGACCTCGTCGTGGCGATCGACCACGTAGGAGTGGCTGTGCCCGATTTCGACGCCGCGGTGGCGTGGTACCGCGAAAACCTCGGTATGGAGAACCTCCACGAGGAGGTCAACGAGGAGCAGGGCGTCCGTGAGGCCATGCTCGGCTCCCCTGGCCGTCCCGAGGGCAGCGCTCTGCTGCAGGTGCTTGCGCCCCTCGACGAGTCGTCGACCATCGCGAAATACCTGGATCGCAGCGGGCCTGGCATCCAGCAGATGGCCGTCCGAGTCAGCGATATCGAAGCTATCTCCGCTCACCTGACTGGACGCGGTGTGCGCCTGCTCTACCCCACCCCCAAGTCGGGGACGGCGGGGTCACGAATCAATTTCATCCATCCCAAAGACGCGGGCGGGGTCCTGCTCGAACTGGTTGAGCCCGCCGCGGACTCGCACTAGGCCAGCACTCACGGCGGGCGCGGGCCTCCACCCCGACGCTAGGGTGGGGGCATGTCGAGCATGCACACGCCCGTGACCAGCGCCGATCTCTTCGCGGTAGTGCGTCGGGGCTTCGACCGCGAGCAGGTCACCGAAATGGTGGCCAGGCTCGAAGCCGAATCCGAGCTGCTCCGTGCGGACCGCGAAGCCGCCGTAGAGCGCGCTGAGCGTGCCTCTGAGGAGGCCGCGCAGGAGCGGGCCAGGGTGGCCGTGCTCGAATCTCGCGTCGCCGAACTGGGTAGAGCCCCGGTCACCAGTGGCCAGATGTCGGATCGTCTGTCGACCATGCTCTCGCTGGCGACCGCGGAAGCAGAATCGATCAGAGACGCCGCGCTCGTCACCGCGGACAGGATCCGGGCCGAGGCGGACGAGGAGGCGTGGCGGACCCGCGAGGCCGCGACCTCGGCCCTCGCTGATGCGCGGGCACGGGCCGACGCAATCCGCAGGGAGCACTCGGCGGTGATCGCGGCGGCCCGCTCCCGTGCCGACGAGATTGCTCTCGCCGCCCGCCGCGAGTCAGAGCTACTCGATTACGAGGCCGCCCAAAAGAGGGCACAGATCGACGAGGACCACCGCCTGGCAACCAATCTCCGCAGGGCCGAGTCTCTGCGCGAGATCGAGTCCCGCAATTCTGCTGCGCTGAAAGCAGCTGAGACGATCCGCGCCGAGGCAGAGGCGGACGCCAGCCTCCGCGAGCATGAATCTCGCGCGGAAGCCGAGCGGATGATCGCAACAGCGAGGTCGTATACCGCCGAACTCCTCATGATGAGAGAGCGCGTGCTCGGCGAACTGGCGTCGATCCGTGCACGGCTCGAGCCGATCCCCGGCCGGGTCGCAAATGATGACCAGATGCCTCCGCAGCCGGACCTCAGCTCCAGCGGCGAGTGATCCCCCTGCGGGCGCGCGCGGACCAGCAGCCGTCGTGCCAATGCCGGCGCTCGCTGTCGCCCCCCGGGCGATCCGGCCACGCCGCCACGTGAGCGGTTCCGGACTTCACAACGTGGTCGCACCCCGGGCAGCGGTAGTCCTTCGACGCCCGCGAACCCGGAATTCTCCGCACGTGGTAACGGTCGGGGTCACCCGCGGGCCCGGACTCGAACCCGCGGCCCCCGAGCCCGTCCCGTCGGGGTAGGGGCCGCTCGTCGTTTGCACGGCGGTGACGTCTAGGCATCGATGACCGACCCGGCCTCAGAAAAGACGCAGGTCGGTCGACTCGATACCGCGCAGGGAGTCGTAGTCCAGTGTCACACAGCGAATTCCTCTGTCCTCGGCGAGAGTACGAGCCTGAGGCTTGATCACCTGGGCGGCGAACACGCCCTTCACCGGAGAAAGCAGCGGGTCGCGGTTGAGCAGCTCCAGGTATCGGGTCAGCTGCTCAACACCATCGATCTCGCCCCGACGCTTGATCTCCACCGCCACGCTCACACCGTCGGCATCCCGACCGAGGATATCGACCGGGCCGATCGCAGTCATGTACTCACGGCGAACCAAACTGTACCCGTGACCCAGGGTCTCGATGTGCTCGGCGAGAAGTTCCTGGAGGTGAGCCTCGACGCCGTCCTTGACTAGGCCCGGGTCAACGCCGAGTTCATGCTCGGACTCCTGATGAATTTCCGTAATAGTGATCCGTAGCTGCTCGCCGGCCTTGTTCTCGACCACCCAGAGGAGATGGTAGGAATTGTCGGGATGCTCCGTTTCCGTGAGCGAACAGGGCGGCGTCATCCAGTTGAGCGGCTTGTATGCCCGGTCGTCGGCGTGGACACTAACCGAGCCGTCAGCCTTGACCAGGAGGAGTCGCGGTGCCATCGGAAGGTGCGCCGTGAGGCGACCTACATAGTCGACCTGGCACGTGGCTACGACGAGTCGCAACGAATTCCTCCTGAGAGTTCAGCTGGGCTGGACGGTGGTCAACGGCGCCGACGAGGCGGGCGGACCTGCTCCACGGAGCAAGCCTCGATCCAGGAGCGGAGCCCGGTCAGCTCGGACGGTCCCAGGCAGAGTTCGCTTTCCACGGTACGATCCCGCCGATCATGTCCCGAGAAGCTCACGATCGATTCCCCCTCCTCCGCAACGTCGAGTTCGTCCCCGGTGGGTTGTCGCTGGGGACCGAGGATCAGGGAGCGTCTATCCAGGCGGGTATCCGCGGTGAACCTGATGCTGACCAGACGGTAGAAGGCCAGCTCGGTGTCCGAGTAACGAATCGCCCCGTAACCCCAGGACCGCTCGCCTGATCGACGAAAGAGAACAGACGTGGAGTCGCGCCGGACGATGAACAGGCGATACACAACGGCCGCGGCCACCGGGGCGAGGATGAGCACGACGATCGCACCGAGAATGAACTCGATGGCAATCGTCAATCTGCTCAACCCCTTCCGATGGTCGCGGCCGTGGGTGACGGTCGGGACCGATAGTGCTAGGCGCCGGCCTTGTCGACGGCAAGCAGTCGACCACGAGCAGCCGCCGAAGCAGCGGCGTCGTCGCCCGCCTCGGTCAGTGCCCGCTCGGCTGCGGCGCGGTCGATGGTATCCGACCACTCTGCCGACTCACCGAGGATACTGACCTTGTTGGCGGTCACCGAGAGGAATCCGCCCTGCACGGCCGCGACCTTCTTGCCCTCGTCCGTGTAGACGGTCACGGTGCCACCGGTGTCCAGCTCGCCGAGCAGCGGTTCGTGCCCGGCCTGGATACCGATCTCGCCCTCGGTGGTCTTAGCAACGACCATCGTGGCGGTCCCGGACCAGAAACGGCGCTCGACCGTAACGAACTCGACTTCGATCTCAGCCATGATCTACTGTCACCTCCCCGCGAGCTTCTTAGCGGCGGCCTCGACGTCGTCCAGACCACCGATGCCGTTGAACGCCTGCTCGGGCAGATGGTCAAGCTCGCCCTTGCACAGCTTGTCGAAGGCCTCGATGGTGTCCGACAGCGGGACGACCGAGCCGACCTGGCCGGTGAACTTCTCGGCGACGAGGAAGTTCTGACCCAGGAAGCGCTCGAGTCGACGTGCACGCTGCACGGTGACCTTGTCCTCCTCGGAGAGCTCGTCCATGCCCAGGATGGCGATAATGTCTTGGAGCTCCTTGTACTTCTGGAGAATCCGGATGACTTCCTGCGCAACCCCGTAGTGCTTCTCACCGACGATACCGGGCTCGAGAATACGAGAGGTCGAGGTGAGCGGGTCGACAGCCGGGTAGATGCCCTTCGATGCGATCGAGCGGGACAACTCCGTGGTGGCGTCGAGGTGGGCGAAGGTGGTCGCCGGCGCCGGGTCGGTGTAGTCGTCGGCGGGCACGTAGATCGCCTGCAGAGAGGTGATCGAGCGACCGCGCGTCGAGGTGATCCGCTCCTGGAGCTGACCCATCTCGTCCGCCAGCGTCGGCTGGTAACCAACGGCGGACGGCATACGGCCGAGCAGCGTCGAGACCTCGGAACCGGCCTGGGTGAAACGGAAGATGTTGTCGATGAAGAGAAGGACGTCCTGTCCCTGCACGTCACGGAAGTACTCGGCCATCGTCAGGGCCGAGAGAGCGACGCGCATACGCGTCCCCGGCGGCTCATCCATCTGGCCGAACACCAGGGCGGTGTCCTGGAGGACGCCCATCTCTTCCATCTCGAGGAAGAGGTCGGTGCCCTCGCGGGTACGCTCACCGACGCCGGCGAACACCGACGTACCGGAGAACTCACGCGCGATACGGGTGATCATCTCCTGGATCAGCACGGTCTTGCCGACGCCGGCACCACCGAACAGTCCGATCTTGCCGCCCTTGACGTACGGGGTCAGCAGGTCGATGACCTTCACGCCCGTCTCGAGAATCTCGGTCTTGCCCTCGAGCTGGTCGAATGCCGGCGGCTCACGGTGGATCCCCCACTGCTCACCGTCCCGGCCTGTACCGGGTGCGTCGAGGCAGTCGCCGAGCGCGTTGAATACGTGGCCCTTGACGACGTCGCCGACGGGCACCGAGATGGGCTTGCCGGAGTCAACGACCTCGGCTCCGCGGACGAGACCATCGGTGGACTGCATCGAGATGCAGCGCACCATGTTGTCGCCCAGGTGCTGGGCGACCTCGAAGGTCACGGTCTTGGCGACCGCCTCGAGGGTGATCTCCGCGGTGAGGGCGTTGAAGAGGGCCGGGAGGGCGCCGCGCGGAAACTCCACGTCGACGACCGCACCCAGGACGCGGGCAACCCGACCGGTGAGACCGGCCGTGCCCGTCGTGCTCTGATCGGTAACAGCTGTGGTCATTGCTTAGTCACTTCCTGCGCTAGCGGCGAGCGCACCGGCGCCACCGACAATCTCGCTGATTTCCTGGGTGATCTGTGCCTGGCGAGCCTGATTCGCCTCTCGGCTGAGGCCCTCCACGAGCTCGGTGGCGTTATCGGTCGCCGACTTCATGGCGGTCCGTCGCGCCGCCGACTCCGATGCCGCCGACTCGAGAAGCGAGGCGAAGGCGCGGGTCGACATGTACCTGGGGAGAATGTTGTCGAGCAGGGTGTCCGCGTCGGGCTCGAAGCTGACCTCCGGCTTGAACTCGGACACGGCCTCCTGATCGTCCTTCATCAGGCCGCCGCTCAGGTCCAGCTCCTCGATCTCGACCTCGGTCTCGATCGGGGCCAGTCGACGTGCACGCGGGGTTTGCGTGAGCATCGAAACGAACTGCGTGTAGACGATGTGGACCTCGTCGACGCCTTTACGTGTGGTATCCCCGTCCTCATTCTCAAGGAACTCTGACGCGTCGAAAGTCGCGCCGCCGCCAGCTCTGAACGCTGCCGATAGAAGTTGGAACGCGGGGCGCGCCTCCTGGTAATCAGGCTTCTGTGAGTGCCCGTGCCATGCTCCGGCGAGTTCGATTTCGCGGAACGTGTAGTACACGATCCCCTTGTTGCCCATCACATAGATGTCGACCTCACGGCCGACCTCTTCGAGATAGGCGATGAGCTCGGCGGCCTCTTTGAGCACGTTGTGGTTGTACCCACCACACATGCCACGGTCGGATGTCACCACGAGGACGGCGGACCGCTTGGGGTCCTCCGGCTCGTTGAGCATCCGGTGCTTGAGCGACGAAGCACTCGCGAGATCGGTGAGGATCTCGGTGATCTGGTCCGCGAAGGGCTTGGCCTCCGCGACACGGGCCTGCGCCTTGGAGATCTGCGAGGTCGCGATCAGCTCCTGGGCCTTGGTGATCTTCTTGGTCGAGTTGACCGACTTGATGCGATCACGAAGTTCACGCATGTTCGCCATGGTGGTGGATCACTCTCCTCTCGGCCTCGAATCGGATGGCTGTCATCGCTGGCCTCAGGCCTTCTTCTTCTTGGTGACCTTGAGGGTCTCGCGATCGATCTCGTCCTCCGACAGTGCCTCGGCCTCGGGCTCATTGACCACCCGTGACCCGTCGGAGGCGACGAAGCCTTCCTTGAATTCGTTGGTCTTGGCTTCAAGGGCCTGCTTGGACTCGTCGGACAGTGCGGCGCCGCCGTCGATCTGCTGGAAGACGTCCGACGCCGAATGGCGCAGGGTCTCCAGCAGCTCGTTCTCGAAACGGCGGACATCGTCGACCGGGACGCTGTCGTAGAAGCCCTCACCGGCGAGGTAGATCGACACGATCTGATCCTCAACGGCGACCGGGGAGTTCTGATCCTGCTTGAGAATCTCGACGAGTCGCTGACCCCGCTCAAGCTGGGCCTTGGAGGCTGCGTCGAGGTCGGAGGCGAAGGTCGCGAACGACTCCAGGTCGCGGTACGCGGCCAGATCCAGACGGAGCGAACCGGAGACCTTCTTCATGCCCTTGGTCTGTGCGGCGCCACCGACTCGAGAGACGGAAATACCGACGTTGACGGCCGGACGCACACCGCGGTTGAAAAGGTCCGACTCGAGGAAGACCTGACCATCGGTGATCGAGATGACGTTCGTCGGGATGAAGGCGGAAACGTCGTTGGCCTTCGTCTCGATGATGGGTAGCCCCGTCAGCGAGCCGCCGCCCATCTCATCGGAGAGCTTGGCGCACCGCTCGAGCAGACGGGAATGCAGGTAGAAAACGTCGCCGGGGTATGCCTCACGGCCCGGCGGACGACGGAGCAGCAGCGAGATGGCGCGGTACGCATCGGCCTGCTTGGAGAGGTCGTCGAACACGACCAGGACGTGGCCACCGTCGTACATCCAGTGCTGACCGATGGCCGAGCCCGTGAATGGCGCGAGCCACTTGAAGCCGGCGGAGTCGGAAGCCGGAGCCGCCACGATGGTGGTGTACTCCATCGCACCGTTCTCCTCGAGGGTGGTCTTGACACCCGCGATGGTGGAGCCCTTCTGGCCGATGGCGACGTAGATGCAGCGAAGCTGCTTGGTCTTGTCGCCGGACTCCCAGTTGGCCTTCTGGTTGAGGATCGCATCGATGCAGACGGCGGTTTTACCGGTCTTACGGTCGCCGATGATCAGCTGACGCTGTCCTCGCCCGATGGGCGTCATGGCGTCAATCGCCTTGATGCCCGTCTGCATTGGCTCCTCGACCGGCTGACGCTCCAGCACGGACGGGGCCTGCAGCTCGAGTGCGCGGGTTTCGGTCGACTCGATCTCACCGAGACCATCGATGGGCTGACCGAGCGGATTGACGACGCGTCCGAGGAAGCCGTCACCGACGGGAACGGACAGAACGTTGCCGGTGCGTCGCACCTCCTGCCCCTGCGCGATCTCGTTGAAGTTACCGAGAATCACCGCGCCGATCTCGCGGTCCTCAAGGTTCAGAGCGACGCCGAGAACGCCGCCCGGGAACTCGAGGAGTTCGTTGGCCATCGCGGACGGGAGTCCGCTGATGTGGGCGATACCGTCGCCGGTGTCGGTGACGATTCCGACTTCCTCGCGCGACGCCTCGTTGGAGACCGTCGACGTGTAATTCGCAATCGCACTACGGATCTCGTCGGAGGAGATAGTCAGCTCCGCCATGTCATTCCTGCTCTCACTAAGTGTGGTCTGGATATGTGTAATCAGGTGAGCATCGACCGAGTGCGACCGCTGCTCGTCGGGTAGACGCCTAGGGAAGCGCTCGTCGTACCGCCGCAAGCCGACCCGCGACGGAACCGTCGATGATCTCGTCGCCGACGCGAATCACCATTCCACCGAGAATTTCCGGGTCGATCTGCACGTGCACGGTCATCTCACGTCCGTAGATCGAGGCGAGCTTCTCTTCGAGAGCACTCTGCTGTTCGGCGCTCAGCTCGCTGGCGCTGGTGACCACCGCAACCGACTGTCCCTGGAGTTCGGCGGCCTGCCGGGACAACCCGTCGAGATCATCGGCCGGCATCCCGCTCGGGCGGGCGATGGTCTGGCTCGCGAGGGTTTCGGTAACTGCTGTCACCTTGCCGTAGAGGACCTGACCGAGCAGCGCCCGCTTGGAGTCCGCGGAGGTCGAGCGGTCAGACAGCGCCTGCTCGAATCCCGCGTCGCTCGCGACGATGCGACCCAATCGGAACAGTTCGTCCTCGACTGCGCCCAACTGGCCCTGCTCGCGGGCCGAGATCAGGAGAGCCTCACGGCCGAGCGTGACGAGTCCCTCACGGAGATCTCGCGGAGAGGACCAGGTCAGAGCGACCGCAGCAAGCACGATCGCGAGGCTCGACTCATCGATCTTCCAACCGAAGACCGATCGGACGAGGTCCTCGCGAGCCTCCACCGGCGCCGACGAATCCGCGACAGCGACGCGAAGGGAACGGTCACCCTCCAAAACGTCCACTACCTGGAAGAGGTCGGCTCCGACCTTGGCGCCGGTGGCGCCCCCTGCAGGGTTCTCGGAGAGCGAGGACTGCAGGACCGACCGGGAGTGCTCGAGGGCATCACGGCTTGCTGCGTGCATAGTCTGCTTTCTCCTTACTTCTGGCCCGCCCCGGCGACCTTGTCAAGGTCGGCGAGGAAACGGTCGATGGTGCCCGAGCGGCGAACAGGATCAGAAAGCTGCTCGCCCATGAGACGCTCTGCGAGCTCCACCGACTGCCGTCCGAGATCGCCACGCAGTTCGGTGACGATCTGCTGACGCTGGGCGGCGAGCTGCTGCTGGCCTGCTGCGACGATTCGGTCGCTCTCGGCCTGTGCCTCGGTCTTCATGTCCGCGAGGATCTGCTGCCCCTGAGCACGGGCGTCGTCACGGATCTTTGCTGCTTCCCCACGCGCCTCGGCGAGCTGCGCGTTGTATTTGTCCAGCGCCGCCTTCGCCTCGGCCTGCGCTGCCTCCGCCTTCTCGATGCCACCCTCGATGCGCTGGCTGCGCTCGTCCAGGACCCGCTTGAACATCGGGAGAACGAACTTCCAGAACACGAACAGGACGATTACAAAGGGGATCAGCGACCAGACGAGGTCGTACAGCGCCGGCGAGAGGACGTTTGGCGTCTCCTCCAGCGGGAGTTGCTCAGCCTCCTGGGCGAGGATGTGGATCGGATTCATGTCGTTGACCTTGGCTCCAGCCGGCTATCAGAAAATGAAGCCGGTGACGATGCCGATGAGCGCCAGGGCCTCGGTGAAGGCGATGCCCAGGAACATCGTGGTGCGCAACTGGCCGGCCATCTCGGGCTGACGAGCCATGCCCTCGATCGCCTTACCGACGACGATGCCGATGCCGATGCCGGGGCCGATGGCGGCGAGGCCGTAGCCGATGGCGCCGTAGCCCTTGGCCGTGGTCTCGACGGTCTCGGCAGCTTGGGCGAGAGTGACGATATCCATGTGGGTTTCCGTTCCCTTTCAGATGGCCGGTGCGGGATGTCCGCACGCGGTCGTCGGTGTGGTCTGGGTATCCCGACGCTCTCAGGCGTCGGAAGTCTCTTAGTGACTGTCGGCGTGCAGTGACAGATCGATGTACACCGCGGTGAGCAGCGCAAAGATGTACGCCTGCAGGAAGATCACCAGCAGTTCGAAGAATGTGAACGCCACCGACACGATGATGGTCACAAGGCTGACCGCGGTCCACCCGTTGAACTGCCAGAAGAAGAAGTTCGTCGCGGAGAACAGCAGGACGATCATGATGTGCCCGGCCAACATGTTGGCCATGAGACGAATGGTCAGCGTCGCCGGTCGCAGGATGAAGGTCGAGACGAATTCGATCGGCACGACGAGCAGGTGGAGTGCCGGCGGAAGGTTCGGCACCACGACGGACTTACCCACGAAGGAGAAAAAGCCGTACTTCTTGGCCCCGGCGTAGATGAAGACCACGTACGCGATGGCCGCCATGACAAGCGGCATTCCGATCCGGGCGTTCGGCGAGATGTTGAATCCCGGAATGACCGCGGGCAGGTTCATGAACAGCGTAAGGAAGAAGATGGTCGCGATGACCGGAAGGAACCGGTCTCCGTCCTTCTTCCCGATGATCTCGTCGGAGATGTTGTTCTTGACGAAGTCGAGAGCAATTTCCCCAACGTTCTGCAACCCGCGCGGGACCACTGCCGCCTTACGCATCGCCAGGTAGAACAAGACTGCGACGACCGCAGCCGCGATCAGTCTGATGATCATCAGCCGGTCGAGCGCGAAGGGCGTGCCCTCGAAAAGTACTGCCGGCGGGAAGAAGTCGTGCAGCGACGGCGAGTGAAATTCGCCCTTGAATGCCAGCAGTGAGGTGCTCAGCGTTCTCTCCCCTGTTCGGGCCGCCTGCGGAGACGGTGGTCATGTCCAGTGTTTCGTTCCGACCTGCGGAACCCGTGAAGGCCCGGGGTTGTCAGCGGCGCGTAGAGCCGGCTCATCCCGTATCTCCTCCGCAGGACATCGTAACAAAGGACCGCCGCACCAGCCTAAGGGGGGCACCATGCGTTGTTATCGCATCCAGACCTGGACGAAACCTCGCCGTGACCCCTCGGGAACGACGAAGAGGCTCCTGCTTAGGCATCGACGTACGGGGCTTTGTTCCGCAGCACCGCGACGGTCTCCGAGGCGAGAACCACCACCATCGCGACGACGATCGTCACCGCGAAAGCGGGCTTCGAGTAGAAGTCGAGCGGTTTGAGCACCGCGACGATGCCGATAGCCACGATGAGCTTGAGCAGCCAGGTCCCAAGAAGGACGGCTCCGGTCACCTGCGGCGAGGTCCTGGCGGTAGCGATCACGACGACCGCGGTCACGAGGACGAACATCCCACCGACGGCGGCACCGAGCAGAGCGCCCCACAGGCCGGGCATACCATCAACGGCCCACCACAATATGGCGCTGAGCACCAGGAGGACGGTCAGTGCACCGGCGCCCAGGGCCACCGCCCGCCGCAGGCCTGCGGTGTGCGCGCTCTCGACGGGCTGGTGTTCGGATCCCGCGGGGGTGTCGGTCATGTGGTGCAGCCTAGCGGTGGCTGTCCGCTCCCCCGGATTGGTCCTCACTACGCGAGCTACGCAGACGCGGAACAAGCGTGGCGGTGAGGACGGAGATCAAGCCGGCGCCGACGAGCGGGACGATCACCTCGGTCGGCAGCATCGTGGCGCCGACCGCACCAAAAGCGATCAGCGAGACCCAGGCGTAGATGACCAGGGCCACCCGGCGATGGGAGTGCCCCAACGCCAGCAGCCGGTGATGAAGATGCATTTTGTCGGGCGCGAACGGACTACGCCCGGCTCCCACGCGGCGGACGACAGCCATCACCAGATCGAGCATCGGAACGAACATCGCGGCGGCCACCACGATCATGGGTGAAAGCAGGACGATCATCTCCTGCGGCCCGTACAGACTCTGCGAGATCTTTCCCGAGGCACTGGTGGAGGCCGCGGCCAGGACGAGCCCTATCAGCATCGATCCGGAGTCGCCCATGAAGATGCGGGCGGGCTGGAAGTTGTGCGGCAGGAAGCCCAGTAGAGCTCCCGCGAGAACCGCGGTGACCAGCGCTGGCGGGTAAGCGCCGACGGTCCCGCCCTGGTCGAGCATGATGCCCACGGAGAACAGGCAGATCGCGAGGGCCGCGATCGTCCCGAGTCCGGCCGCGAGCCCGTCCAACCCGTCGACGAAGTTCATCGCGTTGACGATCGTCAGGGTGAACACGACGGTGAGCAACCCGGCCTGGAGTTGGTCCAGAACGAGGATGTTGCCGTCGCCGAACGGCAGGTAGACAAGGGTCCACGAAACCCCCATGGCCACCAGGACTCCTGCCGCGGCTGCCTGACCGGCGAGTTTGGTCACCGCCCCCAGCCCGAGGATGTCGTCGACGATACCCACCAACACGATGACGCCGCCCGCGAGGATGGTGGCCTCGACATCCGGGGCGAAGGGCGGAAAAGCCCTGTTCAGGGCAGGGAGCTGCGCGGCGAGATAGATCGCGACCAGCATCCCCGTGAAGATGCCCACGCCGCCTAGTCGCGGAGTCGGGACGAGGTGTACGTCGCGCTCACGTGGGTACGCCAGGCCGCCGATCGTCGGCGCCACCCCTCGGACCATCCCGGTAACGACAAAAGTGACGAGGCCGGCGGTCAGTCCGATGAGCAGGAGCTCCCGGAACGGGATCCCGATGCCCACGGATCAGCCTCGAAGGGCCGCGGGGTCGATGCCGAGGACCCCGCCCACGCGCTCGGTGGTCACCGCTCCCTCGCGGACGATTCGCGGTGCGGAGCCGGTGAGGTCGACGATCGTGGAGGGCTGGCCGATCGAGCAGGGGCCCCCGTCGAGGTAGACGGCTACCGAGTCACCGAGCTGCTCACGTGCCTGGGTGGCGGTGGTCGCCGGCGGCTGACCCGAAACATTGGCACTGGAGACCGCGAGCGGTCCGACCTCGCGCAGCAACTCGAGGGCAACGGGGTGCAGCGGCATCCGCAGCATGACCGTCCCCTGGGTGTGCCCCAGGTTCCAGTTCAGCGACGGTGCCTGGTGGACGATCAGGCTGAGTCCGCCGGGCCAGAAGGCGCGGATGAGGTCGCGGGCCGGGGCGGGCGTGCTCACCACGAGACCGTCGATGGTCTCCCAGGAGCCCACCAGGACCGGCACCGGCATGTCGGGACCGCGCCGCTTGGCCGACAGAAGCAGGTTGACCGCATCTGGGTCGAAGGCGTCCGCGGCGATACCGTAGAGCGTGTCGGTGGGGGTCACGACAAGCCGGCCGGCGCGCAGTGCGCCCGCCGCTGAACTGAGGCCGACCTCCCGGCCGGTCTCCTCGGTGCAGTCGTAGGTGATGGTCACCGGGCGATCCCCTTCTGGACTCTGGTGTCGACCTCGTCGTCGACGAGGCGGGTAGCGGTGACGAACCGCGGGCGGTCGGCGAGGTCGGTGTGCTGCTCCACGGTACCGAAGCCGCCCTGCGCGGAGACCACCGCCGCAACGTCGGTGCCGGTCGTGTCGTCGTGCTCCACGGCGAAGTGTCCGCCCGGGGCGAGCAGTCCGGCCGCGACGTCGACGAGAGGAATGACGACGACGAGGCCGTCACTGCCCCCGAACAGCGCGGTCGGTGGCTCATGCGCGAGGACGTCGGCGGGCAGGTCATCGGTGACGGGAATGTATGGCGGGTTGGACACCACCGCCGTCACCCGACCCCGCAGGTGCGAAAGGACATCCGGATCCGTAGCGTCGCCGCGATGGATGACCACGGGCGTATCTCCCGCTTCCTCGCGTTCGACGGCGTTCCGTCGGAGCCACCCGAGGGCCGCGTCGTGGAACTCCACCGCATGAACCTGTGCGTCGGGTCTGGCGTGGGCGATCTCCAGCGCGATCGTGCCGCTTCCCGCGCAGAGATCCACCACGACCGGTGGCGGCCCGACACCCGGGGCGGGCAGCGCCTTGAGCGTCCATTCGACCAGCAGTTCGGTCTCGGGGCGCGGGATGAACACCCCCGGCCCCACGAGCAGGTCGAGACGACCGGAGACAGCGCGACCGAGCAGGTATTGCAGTGGTGTGCGATCGCGGGCACGGGCCGCGACGAGCTCGTCGACGCGTGCGGCAGCATCGGCGTCGAGGTCGTCGGTCAGCATCAGCCTCGACCGATCTACACCCAGGACGTGGGCGCAGATGAGTCGGGCCTCGACGTCTGCGGAGTCGATACCGGCGTCGCTGAGGGTCTGGGCCGCCGACCGCACGGCGCCGGCCACACCGACAGGGCCGGGCACCACGGTCCTAGGCCTCTTCCATGCGACGACGACGGTCCTCGACCGCAAGGGCGTCGAGAACCGCGTCCATGTCGCCGTCGAGTACCGAGTCGAGGTTGTGCGCCTTGAAGCCCACGCGGTGGTCGGCGATCCGGTTCTCGGGAAAGTTGTAGGTCCGGATCCGCTCGCTGCGGTCGACGGTGCGGACCTGCGTGGCCCGCCCCTCCGAGGCCTCTGCGCTGGCGGCTTCCTCGGCCGCCGCCTGGAGACGTGCCGCCAGGACCTCGAGCGCGCGTTGCTTGTTCTGCAGCTGGCTACGTTCGTTCTGACACGTGACCACGGTGCCGGTGGGCAGGTGCGTGATGCGCACGGCCGAGTCGGTGGTGTTGACCCCCTGACCGCCCTTGCCGGAGGAACGGTAGACGTCAATCCGTAGATCAGATTCGTCGATCTCCACGGGGCCGACGTCCTCGGGCTCCGGGAACACGAGCACGCCAGCGGCCGAGGTGTGGACCCGTCCCTGGGATTCCGTCACAGGGACACGCTGGACGCGATGGACCCCGCCCTCGAACTTCATCCGTGACCACACGCCGTCTCTCGACGGCTGCCGGGCGCGGATCGAGTAGGACGCGTCCTTGATGCCACCGAGATCGGATTCGGTCATGCCCAGTACCTGGACGGTCCAGCCCTGCTTCTCCGCATATCGGGTGTACATGCGGGCCAGATCGGCGGCGAAGAGGGCGGACTCCTCGCCGCCCTCACCGGATTTGATCTCCATGAGCACGTCGTCTGCGTCGTGCGGATCCCGCGGCGCGAGGAGATCCGCCAACCGGGACTCCAGAACCGAAGCCTCGCCATCCAACCGCTCGGCCTCGGCTGTGAACGAGGAGTCGTCGTCGGCCAGTTCCCGCGCGGCGTCGGCGTCGTCACGTGTCGACACCAAGGCCCGGTGGCACTGCACCACCGGGGTGAGCTCGGCGAACCTCTTGCCAACACGGCGTGCTGCGGCCGCGTCCTCGTGCAACGTCGGGTCCGACAGTTGCGCCTCGAGACCGCCGTACTCGGAGAGAACGTCGTCGATCGAGGACGACGCCCTCCCTACTGGATCGCTCACTCCTCGTCCTGGGGCAGGCTGGGCGTCGTCTTGGCCACCTGCAGGAGGAACTCGTAGTTGGTGGTCGTCTTGCGCAGTTGCGACATGAGCAAGTCGATGGCCTGGTGCGAATCCAGTCCCGACAGAACACGGCGGAGCTTATGCATAATCCCCGCCTCCTCTGGGCTCATGAGGAGCTCCTCCTTACGCGTGCCTGAAGGGCCCACGTCGACCGCTGGGAACACTCGCCGCTCGGCGATGCGCCGATCGAGCTTGAGCTCGGCGTTTCCGGTGCCCTTGAACTCCTCGAAGATCACGGTGTCGCCGGCCGAACCGGTCTCGACCATCGCCGTGGCGATAATCGTCAGCGAGCCGCCGTTCTCGATGTTGCGCGCCGCGCCGAGGAAACGCTTGGGTGGGTACAGCGCGGTCGAGTCGACACCGCCGGAGAGGATCCGGCCCGAAGCGGGCGAGGAGTTGTTGTACGCGCGACCGAGACGAGTGATGGAGTCGAGGAGGACGACGACGTCCTGCCCCAGCTCTACCAGTCGCTTCGCGCGCTCGATAGCCAGCTCCGCGACCTGCGTGTGATCACCCGGCGGCCGGTCGAACGTCGACGCGATGACCTCGCCGTTGACCGACCGCTGCATATCGGTGACCTCCTCGGGGCGCTCATCGACGAGCACCACCATGAGGTGGCATTCCGGGTTGTTGATGGCGATCGCATTGGCGATGTTCTGCAGGATCGTGGTCTTGCCCGCCTTGGGCGGTGACACGATCAGGGCGCGCTGCCCCTTGCCGATCGGCATGATCAGGTCGATCACCCGAGTGGAGATGATGTTCTTCTCCGTCTCGAGGCGGAGTCGCTGGTTCGGGTACAGCGGGGTGAGCTTGCCGAAGTCCGGACGCTGACGCATATCGTCCAGCGAGCCGCCGTTGACCGTATCGATGCGGACCAGGGAGTTAAACTTCTGACGATTCTTGCCGCCGCCCTGTCCGCCGCCGCCCTGGCTCTCGCCCTGTCCGTCGCGCGGCATCTTCACAGCGCCAGTGATCGCATCACCGCGCCGAAGACCGTGGCGACGGATCATGTTCATCGACACGTACACGTCGTTCGTCCCGGCGAGGTACCCCGAGGTGCGGACGAACGCGTAGTTGTCCAGGACGTCCAGGATTCCGGCGACCGGCTGCAGGACATCGTCTTCTCTCACCTCGGTCTCGCCCTCGACCGGACGGCCGCCACCGCGGTTGCGCTCGCGCCGACGCCGACTGCGACGTCCGCGGCCGCTGCCGTCATCATCCCGGTTCTGTCCGTCGCCGCGGGGTCCGTTATTGCTCTCGCCGCCGCCCTGGTTGCCCTGGTTGCCCTGCTTTCCCTGGCCGCCACGGTCGTTCTGGCCAGCGCGCTCGTTCTGACCGCCCCGGTCGTTCTGGCTACCGGAGTCGCCGCTCTGCTGATCACGATTCTGGTCCCGGTTGCGGCCGCCCTGCTGGTCACGGCTCTGCTGATCGCGGTTCGGGTCGCGGTTCTGGTCGCGGTTGCGACCGCTCGACTGGTTCGAGCCTTGCTGGTCGCTCGATCCCTGATCGTCACGATCTTGCCCGCCACGACGTTGGCGGCCACTCTGATCCTGGGTCTGCCGCTGAGTTTCACCCCGGTTGTCAGCGTCACCGGAGGCCTCGTCGCGGGGGTCGGACTTGTCGCCGCTCTGCTGCTGACGGCCCTGCTGCTGCCGGTCCCGCCTCTGCCCACGATCCTGCTGGCCCCGCAGCTCGGCCTGCTGGGTCGCCTCACCACTCGGCGCGGACTCAGCCTGCCGATCGTCCGACTCGGGACCGGTGGCGGTGGCGGTAGCGACCGTGGGATCCGCGGCCTTTGCTGCGGGGGCAGCCGTGGCCACATCCGTGCGATCGGCGGCCGGGGCGCGCCCCCCACGGGAACTCTCGATCATCGAGACGAGCTCGCCCTTGCGCTTTCCGGACAGGCCCTTGAGGCCCATCTGTTGCGCGATTGACTTGAGGTCAGCGAGTCGCATCGCCGACAGTGGAACGCCCTGCGGGGGCGTGGAGGTGGTGTCCGTCGAGGTCACGGGGATCCTTTCTGGGCTCGGTACCGGGGCGGTCGTGACCGCCTCGCATCGAGCAGGTGTCCGGGAAGCGGACTTGGCGTCCCGGGTGGCCGCTGAGGCCTCCCGCATCGGCGAATTGGCCGAATGCGGATACTTCGTTTGAGGGGGACCCACGTGAGGGGAGAGTGCCCACCGTGCGGGAGTCCCTGTTCACCACTCGCCGTATCAACCGCTCCCACCGAGAACTGTCCTAGCGGAACCAACCCAGTATCGGGGGCGTCGCGTGGGAGTGATCAGGGTGCGGGGACGACCGGGCGTCCGTGGCTGCGTCAAGCATACTACCCACGCACCGAATCCGTGCACTTCCCGTGGCGAGTCTCCACCGGGCGTCCGCCAACCGATGATCGGGCGGTAACCTACAGCTCATCTGGATCCATGCGAGGAGGGAGCCGCTCGTGTTCGGAACGATGCTGGACACGCCGCTGCTCGTTTCCGCGATCCTCGATCACGCTGCCCAACGGCACGGCAGTTCGACGGTGACCGGCTTCAATGCTCTGGGCGAGTCACGGACAGTCCGGTTTGAAGTGATAGCAGCAAGGGCAGCTGCGACGGCTCACGCACTCGCCGAACTGGGAATCCGGCCCGGCGACGTGGTGGGCATCCTCGCCGGCAGTCGTCCCGAGACTGTCGAGGCGATGCTGGCCGTCCCATCGATGGGTGCGGTGGCACTACCCGTGAACATCCTTCGCCCAGCGTCTTTCATGGTCTCGGTGCTCCGCGAGAACTCGGTCTCCGTGGTCCTGGTCGATCCGGAGGTCCTCCCTGCCGCACTCTCCGTGGCTGCGGACGTCGAGACCCTGCGCCACCTCGTCGTCGTCGACGCCCTCGCCCCGACTGTCACGGACGACGCCCCCGTCGAGGTCCATGCCCTGGAGACGCTCCTCGACGGCCAGCCCACGAACTACCCGTGGCCCCACCTCGACGAGCACATGGCCGCCGCCATCGCCTACACGTCCGGAACCACGGGCACGTCCAAAGGCGTGGTCTACACCCACCGTTCCATCTGGCTCCACTCCATGCAGATGTGCGCGGCGGAGAGCGCGTCATTACGGAGTGGCGACACCGTGCTCACAACCATCCCGATGTACCACGTGATGTCGTGGGGATTGCCCTTCGCGGCGTTCATGTCGGGTGCAGACCTCATCACCGCCAGTTTTGACCCCGGCCGGGACTCCGACCGCGGGCGCCACCTGGCTGAACTCCTGGGCACCCACCGGCCCAACAAGCTCACCACCACGCCCGCAGCTCTCCAACAGCTCCTGTCCCGGCTGGAGTCCCATCCCCAACCGATCAGCCATCTCGCCGAGATCGTCGTGAGCGGCTCCCCTGTACCCGAGGCACTTTTCGACGCGTTCGTCGAGCGACACGACGTCACGATCGTCCAGGCGTACGGACTCACCGAGTCCAGTCCCATCGTCTCGTTTGCTCGCCCCGACCCGCATTCCTCCGCGACCCACCGACGTTCTCAACTCCTCGGGCAGGGCCGCTTCCCCGCTGGAGTCCAGGCCCGGGTCGTCGACGGCGACCGTATTCAACCCAACGACGGCTGGTCGGTCGGGGAACTCCAGCTCCGTGGCCCGTGGGTGACCGCCCGGTACATCTCCGACCAGTCCTCCGAACGGTTTGTCGACGGGTGGCTACGAACCGGGGACATGGCCACCATCTCCCCCCGCGGGTATCTCAACGTGGTCGACAGAGTCGACGACATCATCGCCTCCGGCGGCGAACTAATCTCGACTATTGAGCTCGAACACGCCATCGTTCACGACGATCGCGTGAGCGAGGCGGCAGTGATCGGCGTTCCCGACAATCGGTGGGGCAACCGGCCACTCGTGCTGATCAACCTCAAGCCCGGCGTCAACACCGCCGCACGCTCGCTCTGGGAGCGCCTCGAGGGCCAAGTCGAGATGTGGAAGCGACCCGACCACTGGGCCTTCGTCAAAGACATCCCCCGCACCACGGTGGGCAAGTTCGACAAGATAGAGATCCGCGCCCGGCACGCGGCGGGAGAGTACGACATCACCACGATCCTGCCGGGATCACAGCACCGTACCGCTGACGGCTAGTTCTCGGACACAACCCGGGCGCCGTCCGCGATCTCCAGGTCCAGCACCCGCCAGCCCTGCTCCTCTGCTTGCGTCCGCAGGTCGGCCGGCAAGGCCGAAGTACCCAGGACCAGGACGGTGGGACCGGCACCGGACACCGTCGCCGCGAGGCCCCGGTCCCGCAGCCGCCCGACCCACTCGGTGGTGGCGACCAACGCGGGTGCCCGGTACGACTGGTGCAGCCGGTCTTCCGTCGCGGCCAGCAGGAACTCCGGATGCGATGCCAGAGCGACCGACATCAGTGCGGCGCGACTGGCGTTGAACGCCGCGTCCTCGTGCGGGACCGTCGCCGGTAACAGCCCACGGGTCCGCGCGGTAGACGACGTCTCCGCCGGGACCAGTACGGTCGCGACGATCGACGGGTCCACCTCCATCCGTACCGCCCGGTACGTGACGGCTGTGGCCGATCGCTCGGTCCACGAGACCACGACGCCACCCAGCACACTCGCCGCCGCGTTATCCGGGTGGCCCTCGAACTCACTCGACAGCTGTACCAGATGCTCGTCCGTCAACGCGCCGCCCATGAGACCGTTCGCTGCGACCAGCCCCCCGACCGCAGCAGACGCCGACGAGCCCAGACCACGCGAGTGCGGAATAGCGTTGCGACACGAGATCCTGACGCCCGGCGCACCCATACCCCCGGCACGTAGTCCTGCTTCGACCGCTTTGGCCACCAGATGCGAAGCGTCCGCGGGAACCTCGCCGGCCCCCTCGCCTTCCACGTCGAGCTCCAGACCGGAGTCAATGGTGGTCACGCTGATGATGTCGTGCAAGCCCAAGCCCACGCCGAGCGCGTCGAAACCCGGACCCAGGTTCGCACTGGACGCAGGCACCTCCACGGTGACCGTGCGCCCGACAGGAAGGATGCGGCCCCCCGAACTGCCGAAGACCTCGGGGCCGGAGCCGCTCTTGTCGCTCATTCCAGACCGAGCGCGCTGGCGACGGCCGTGGGATCCACGGGGATCGGCTCAACCTCCGGCATTCCCAGGAGGGCGGTGTCCGGGTCTTTGAGACCGTTACCGGTAACGGTGCACACGATGGTCTGCCCGGCTTCGAGTTCCCCGTTCGCGTGAGCATCGAGAAGTCCGGCTATGGAGGCCGCTGACGCCGGTTCGACGTAGACGCCGTCCTTGGCGGCGACCATGCGGTAAGCCTCGAGGATCTGCGCGTCGGTGCGCTTGCGGAACGTACCTTCCGATTCGTCACGAGCCGTGACGGCGCCGTCCCACGACGCCGGGGCACCGATCCGGATAGCTGTAGCGATGGTCTCCGGATTCTTGACCGGAGCACCGTCGACGAGCGGGGCCGATCCCGCGGCCTGCACGCCCATCATCCGAGGCCGAGCAGAGATGACACCATCCGCGTGATACTCCGAGTAACCCCTCCAATACGCGGTGATGTTGCCCGCGTTACCGACTGGGAGGAAGTGCAGATCCGGGGCCCGACCCAGCACGTCGACGATCTCGAACGCCGCGGTCTTCTGTCCCTCGATGCGGACCGGGTTGACCGAGTTCACGAGCCCGATCTCGGAATAGGTGGACGTGGTCTTGCGTGCGAGCTCCAGGCAGTCGTCGAAGTTCCCGTTGACCTGGATGATAGTCGCGCCGTGCATGACCGCCTGCGCGAGCTTCCCCGCCGCGATCTTGCCCTGCGGGATGAGCACAGCGCAGCCCATGCCCGCACGGGTGGCGTAGGCAGCGGCCGAGGCGGAGGTGTTCCCGGTCGACGCGCACAGTACGGCCTTCTGGCCACGCGCCCGGGCGTCAGTGACCGCCATCGTCATACCACGGTCCTTGAACGAACCAGTCGGGTTCAGACCCTCAACCTTCAGGTAGACCTCGCATCCGGTGACCTCGGACAGGTGCGTCGCACGCATGAGCGGCGTACCGCCCTCGTACAGTGTGACGGCCTGCCAGTCGTCCCCGATGGGTAGCCGGTCGCGGTAGGCCTCGATGAGACCTGGCCAACGGCTGTGCACGGGCTTGTGGTTCCTGCTCATTCTGTGTCCACTCCCTCGAGTCGGATGACGCTGGTGATGGCCGTGACCGCATCCTGATCGGATAGCGCAGCCACCGTGTCAGCTAGCGCTCGCTCGGATGCCCGGTGGGTCAATACGGTCAGTTCGGCGCTGGGATCGACGTCCTCGCCCGCGGACTCGGGGATCTCGACCTCGGTCTGACGCACTTGTGCGATCGACACGCCGTGATTCGAGAACTCGGCGGCCACCAGGGAAAGGACGCCGGGCTTGTCCGCCACGCGCATGCGCACGTGGTAGCGCGTGGACACCTCGCCCATCGACGCCACCGGCAGATCCGCGTACGTCGACTCCCCCGGCGCACGTCCGGCACCAACCTTGTTGCGGGCCGCCGCCACCATGTCGCCCAGCACCGCGGACGCGGTCGGCGCTCCCCCGGCGCCCTGGCCGTAGAACATCAGACGACCCGCGGCCTCGGCCTCGACCACAACCGCGTTGAACGCGCCGTTGACTGTCGCCAGCGGGTGAGTATTAGGCAGTAACGCCGGGTAGACACGGGCGGACACCGCGTCGGTGCCGTCCGCGCGCCGGAGCTTCTCGCAGATCGCGAGAAGCTTGATGGTGCAGTCCATGTCGCGAGCCGACTCGAAGTCGTCAGGCGAGATCCGCGAGATCCCCTCCCGGTACACATCGCCTGCGGTCACGCGACTGTGAAAGGCGATGGACGCGAGGATTGCGGCCTTGGCGGCCGCGTCATATCCCTCGACATCGGCGGTGGGGTCCGCCTCCGCGTATCCCAGGCGGGAGGCCTCGGCAAGAGTCTCCGAGTAATCGGCACCCGTGCTTCCCATCTCCGACAGGATGTAATTCGTGGTGCCGTTGACGATCCCCAGGACCCGCTCAACCTGGTCGCCGGCCATCGAGCGTCGCAGCGGGCCGATGACAGGGATCGCGCCGGCCACGGCCGCCTCGAAGTAGAGATCGGTGCCGGAGGAATCCGCCGCCTCCGCCAGTTCATCGGTGTATTCGGCCAGGAGCGCCTTGTTGGCGGTGACCACGGCCTTTCCGTGTCCGAGCGCGTCCAGCAGGAGCGGGCGCGGCACATCGATGCCGCCCATGAGCTCCACCACGATGTCCACGTCGTCACGCGATACCAATGCGGCCGGATCCGCGGTGAGTAGATCGCTGTCGAGCCCCCGGTCACGGCTAAGGTCGCGTACCGCGACTCCCCGCAGGACAAGCGGCGCGCCGATGCGGGCGGCCAACGCGTCGGCATTCTCGGTCATGTAGCGGATGACCTCGGTGCCCACGGTGCCCATTCCGAGAACTGCCACCCCCACGGGTCGCACGTCCGACTCAGTCGAATCGCTCACTGTCCCACCTCCAGGCTCGTCAGATCGTCTAGGGTCTCACGTCGCAGCACCAACCGTGCCCGGCCGTCTCGTACGACGACGACAGCGGGCCGGCCGATGAGGTTGTAGCGACTCGACATCGAATAGCAGTAGGCCCCGGTCGCGGCGACGGCCACTAGGTCACCGGAAATCAGGTCATCGGGCATCCAGAGGTCGCGGACCACCACGTCACCGCTCTCGCAGTGCTTACCCACCAGACGCGAGACCACTGGTTCCGCTTCAGAGCGACGCCCCACCAGCCTGGCGTCGTACTCCGCGTCATACAGCGCCGTGCGGATGTTGTCACTCATCCCGCCGTCCACGCTGATGTACCGGCGACTCTCGTCCCCGGGGAGGTCGACGTCTTTGATCACGCCGACCTCGTACACGGTGACTGTTCCCGGTCCCGCGATCGCACGACCCGGCTCCACGACGAGCGTCGGTGTGACGAGTCCGGCCTCGGCGGCGAACGTTTCGACGATATTCTTGAGAGACTCGGCGAGCTCGGCCACCGGCGGCGGGTCATCCGAGGGGACATAGCTGATCCCCAGGCCTCCGCCGAGATCCAGATAGTCCAACTGCGCGGTGCGCTCCGCACCGAACTCGTCAACTATCTCGCGGAGGAGTCCGATGACGCGTCGGGCGGCGAGCTCAAATCCGTCGATATCGAAGATCTGCGATCCGATATGGCTGTGCAGGCCCGTCAATCGGATGTTCTTCGCGCCGAAGACCGCACGCACGGCCTCCATAGCGGCACCTCCGGACAGGGAAAACCCGAACTTCTGGTCCTCGTGCGCAGTGGCGATGAACTCGTGGGTGTGGGCTTCGACGCCCACCGTGACACGGACGAACACGTCCTGAATCACGCCCTCCTCGCCGGCAATCCGGTCGAGGAGGTCGATCTCCGACATCGCGTCGATCACCACGTGGGCCACACCGCTCCGGACGGCCAGCCGCAGCTCGTCGGCCGACTTGTTGTTGCCGTGCATCGTGATCCGGTCCGTGGGGAAGTCCGCCCTCAGCGCGATCGCGAGTTCTCCGCCCGAGGCCACGTCCAGGCTCAGCCCCTCTTGGGCTACCCACCGTGCGGTTTCTGTGCACAGAAATGCCTTGGACGCATAGTGGACCCTCTCGGCCCCACCGAAAGCCTCGGCCATCTCGCGGCAGCGCGAGCGGAAATCGTCCTCGTCGATCACGAACAGGGGTGTGCCGAATTCCGCGGCTAACTCGTCGGCGGGCACGCCGGCGAACTCGACAACGCCGTCGTCACCCCGCGCCGCGCCGCGTGGCCAAACCTTGCTGTCCAGAGCCATGAGCTCCTCAGGGCTCAAGGGACGCTCCGCTATGCCCGGGGCATGCGGGAACTCGTGCCGTGCCCCGGCCGGGTGCGCGCTCACATCTTCTCCGGTGCGCTCACGCCGATCAGGCGGAGTCCGTTACCGAGGGTCTGGCGGGTGGCCGAGCTCAGCGCGAGCCGGGCGGCATGAAGCGGACCCGGTTCCTCGTCGCCCATGGGCAGGACGCGACAGGTGTCGTAGAACCGGTGGTAGGCGGCGGCAAGCTCTTCGAGGTACCGGGCAACGCGATGCGGTTCCCGCAGGTCCGCAGCACTGGCGACCACCCGGGGAAACTCCCCGATCGTTCGAATGAGCGCACCCTCTCGGTCCTCAACCAGAAGTGACAGGTCCGCCGCTTCCGTGGTGACTCCCAGATCCGCGGCGTTCCGCGCCAGGGACGACAGACGGGCGTGGGCGTATTGCACGTAGAAGACAGGGTTGTCGTTGGTGGCTGACGTCCACAACTGCAGGTCGATGTCCATGGTCTGATCCACGGACGAGCGAATCAGTGCGTAGCGGGCCGCGTCCACGCCGATAGCGTCTACGAGGTCATCGAGCGTGATGACGGTGCCCGCCCGTTTGCTCATCTTGACCGGTGCGCCGTCCCGGACGAGGCTGACCATCTGACCGATGAGTACCTCGATGGCCGCGGGGTCGTTACCCAGCGCTTCGGCAGCGGCCTTGAGCCGGGCGATGTAACCGTGATGATCCGCCCCCAGCATGTAGATGCACAGGTCGAACCCTCGCTCACGCTTGTCGAGGAAGTATGCGATGTCGCCGGCGATATAAGCCGCGTTCCCGTCAGACTTAAGGACCACGCGGTCCTTGTCATCACCGAAGTCGGTCGAGCGCAGCCACCACGCCCCCTCGAATTCGTAGAGGGTGCCGTTGCCTTTGAGGGTGTCAATCGCACGGTCCACCGCGCCGGAGGTGAACATCGAATTCTCGTGGGTGTAGACGTCGAAGACGGTGCCGAACTCCGCGAGGGACTCCTTGATGTGGGTGAACATCAGATCCACCCCGGTCGCGCGGAAGGTCTCGAGGGCCTCCGCCTCCGGCTTGTCGAGCACGTCGGGGTGAGCGGCCACGACCTGGGCGGCGATGTCCTCAATGTAGGCACCGGCGTAGCCGTCCTCCGGGGTGGCCTCGCCTCGAGCGGCCGCGAAGAGCGACCGGCTGAACCGGTCGATCTGGGCACCGTGGTCGTTGAAGTAGTACTCGCGAGTGACCTCGGCACCCGAAGCCTCCAGGACGCGCCCCAGGGCGTCGCCGACGGCCGCCCAGCGAGTTCCGCCGAGATGGATGGGCCCGGTGGGGTTGGCGGAAACGAACTCCAGGTTGACCCTGCGTCCCGCCATGGCATCACCGACGCCGTATGCCTCGCCCATTTCCAGGACCGTGGAGACGAGCGAGCCCTGGGCGCCGGAATCGAGTCGGATGTTGAGGAAGCCCGGACCCGCGATCTCTGCGGCCTCGACGCCCGGATCGGCAACGAGGGCGTCGGCGAGTTCCTGCGCGAGATCACGGGGGGCCGCCCCCACCCTCTTGGCCAGTTGCAACGCGATGTTGGTCGCGTAGTCACCATGTTCCGGGTTGCGGGGCCTCTCCACGGTCACCGAGTCCGGAACGACCGAGGCGTCGGCTCCACGTTCGGTCAGAACGTGGACGAGTGCGGCGCGGATGAGTGCGGCGAGGTCGGCGGGAGTCACGTCTTCGTATCCTAGATGTCGGCACGTGGACAGCGGAATCGGACGCCTTGAGAGTCGGGGTGCCGCCCGCTCCATCAGGGCCGATGAGGTCGCCCCCTCCGCCCGGTGCTACGATCGGTTTCGCCGTTCGAGAGGTGAGCCACCCGTGGACACCGTTTCATCGGTCTCCGACCCGTGAGGGTCGGTATCCCGCCCTCGTAGCTCAGGGGATAGAGCGTTGGTTTCCGGTACCAAAGGTCAGGGGTTCGATTCCCTTCGGGGGCACGAAGAAATTAAAGAAGGGCCCGGGCTGAAAAGCCCGGGCCCTTCTTTTATCTCATCGGTGTCTGCGTTCAACCCGGCAGGGTGATCCCGTCGACGGAGTCGATCCGTGCCACGATTCTCTCGTAAATGTCGGTCAGCACGGCCACCTCGTCCTCTGTGAGGATGTCGATGAATAACTCCCTGACCTTCTCGACGTGCAACGGTGCGACCCTCGCGATTGCTTTGGCCCCCTCCGGAGTGAGCGTCACGATGGTCCCGCGCCCGTCCTCGGCGCACTCGCCCTTGACCACCAGACCGCGACCCTCCATGCGACGGACCTGGTGGGAAACCCGACTGCGGTCCCAGCCAAGAGCCGCGCCGAGTTCGCGAGCTCGCAGCCCGCGCCCCTGGGCCTCACTCAGGCTCACCAGGACCGCGTAATCCGACTGGGAGAGTGACGCATCACGCTGGAGTTGACGCTCCACGGCGAGATCGAGGAGCTGATTAACGTCCCGGTACCGGCGCCACATGCGCTGCTCTGCCTCAGTCAACCAGCGAGTTTCCGTCATGCTTCTATTACAACACGTTCACTGTCCACCACCGCCGTCAGCCACCAATAATCCCGAAGGGCAGATTCGCTGTCGGACTCACTTCGCCGACTGGCCTGATCTGCCCATGACATGAGTTCGCGCACCGCCGATACCGGCGAACCGCGCACGGTCACAGGTGAGCACAATCACCTGCGACGTGGCGGCGGCAGCCGCGATCACCGCACCCATCGTCATCCGACGTGTGGGGTCGGTGTAGCCCATCGTGTCGTCGAGGAACACCGGTACACCGCCCTCCCCCACAAGGCGGGCGCACGCGATCCGAACTATTACTGCCAGCTGCTCCCTGGCCCCTCCCGAAAGGGACTCATAGTCGACGGTCACGTCGCCGGTCCTTCGGGACAGAATAGTGAGGTCCTCGCCAAGCCGAACGTCGAAGTCGCGGCCGTACACCAGCGAACCGAGTTCCACGACGGCTTGATGGAAGGGCGCCTGATAGGCCTTCAGGGCTTCGGAGCGCCTGGCCACGAGGGTGCGATGCAGTAGATCCGCCGCTCGGGCACGTCGCCACAACGTGGTGTTCTCCCGTTCCGCCATCTCAAGTTCACGCTCGGCTACCGACACCTCGTCGAAACGGCCCTGATCTCCGATCGCGTTGACCCGCCCGAGCGCTGCCGCGACCGCCTCCGCCGACTCGCGCTCTTCCACGACCAATGCAGTGAGCGAGGCCCGGGCGTTGTCGAGCAGCTCTCGGGGTGCGACGGCCAGTGCCGCATCCAGGTCCCCTCTGGCAACGCGCGCTTCCTCTCGAGTCGTTTCAGCGAGCGCCTGGGCCTGGGATTCCGCTTCGGCCAGCTCTGAGTCGGGCGTAATCCCCCGCGCGGTTTCCAGGGTGTGCCTGCACTCCTGCAGGCGGGCTGCCGCCTCGTCCGCCAACGCGAGACGCGTAGCAAGCTCCGTCCGAAGTGCCCCTACCTCCGCTGTGGCCGATCGGTCCTCAGCGCGACAGCGTGCGAGTTCCTGCTCGGCTGATGCGGTTTCGGCTACCGGGTCCGCGGCTTCCGGATCATCCGATCCGACCGAGTCCTCGTCAACGTCTTCATCAATTGACTCTTCCGGCGCAGACGGATCGTCCTGCTCCTCCGCCGCGAGTAGATCCCTGCGGTTGATGAGATCTTCAGTGGTGTCCCCTGCGAGGAGGTCCCCACGGCGCCGTCTCAGAGCGTCGATCTCGGCTCGCAGCCCCTCGGTTCGGCGGGCCCGCTGGTCTGCCTCCGCCAGCGACTCGACCCCGAGCGTCTCCATCAACGAAGCGAAGTGGGCCCGGGCCGCCTGTTCCTCCCGGCGTACGGCATCGGTGTCGCCGGCGGGCACGACGGTCAACGAGACGGTCCCCATCTCGAAAACGGTGTCCTCGACAATATCCCTGCTCCAGTGCTCACCGACGTCTACATCCTCGCCGCCGACTCGGACAGAGCCCTCACCCGACAGTTCCACCCGGGGCGCACTGGCACTGCTTCGGATCACCGCCTCACGAAGTGCTTCCTCCGCTGCGCGGAGCCTGTCCACCGCATCGTCGGGGACTTTCACGTCGAGGAGTGCAGCCTCCTTTTTATCGAGTTCGTCACCTACCTTGCGCAGCGTCTGTAGGCGTGTCTCAAGGGTCGCCAGGTCCGCACGTCGCCGTGCTCGCTCTTGCGATGCCCTGACCGCATCCAGCCGACGACGCGCCCGGGTCACACGCTCCTCTGCCTCCTCCAACGCCGACCGTGTCGTGCGGGCTCTGGCTTCTGCGGGTGAAAGGCGTTCTGAGGCCGTCGCCGCGGCAGCACGGAGCTCGGCCTCCTTCGCTTCTTCTCGCCGCGCACTCTCGACCAGCCCCTCCCGCTCGCGATGCTCGCGCTGGCGGGCGTCGTGGGTCGCCACGGCACGGTCGACCTCCGACTCAGCGGCAGTGCACGCTCTGCTCAATTCTGCCGCCGCGCGACCGGCCTCCTCCAGACGCGCAACCTCTGCCTCAATCGCCGCGAGGGACACCCGACGGGCCTCATGAACTGATGCCTGGGCCGCATGATCCTCCACCGCGGCATCGAGTTCCGCATGCCTCGCCCGCGCGGCAGCGAGCTGGGTCGCGGCTTCAGTAACCCAGACCTGTGAGCGCGCCAGGTCTCCTGTCGGTTCGCCCTTCTTCGCCGTAAGGTATCGATTTCGTTCTTCAGTGACGCGTTCGATCAGAGAGTCGTCTCCCGTGGGATCCTCACCTCCGGCCGCGGCGTCGAGGGCGCGGCGAAGCGAATCCATCCCCTTCGCGGCGTCGACTTGACCGATCGGCTCATCCTGAGCGATCCGCAGCGCCTTCCACAACGAACGGTCGACTCTGCGGTCGAGAAGTTCACGAACGTACTCGTGCGCATCATCTCCGGACAGCGCGGGCCGGGCAGAGCTCAGAAATTCCAGTGAGGTGCGCTTCCCACGGACGAATTCCTTCCGGTAGCTCATCCGCTCGCCGTCGATGGTGAACTCGGCCTCCACCACCACGGGTACATCCCGTCCCACGGGACTCGCGGCCTTGATCTCCGCTCGTCCCGAGGAGGCCTTATGCTCCAGCAGCATCTCCAGCGAATCCATGAGGCTGGTCTTGCCGGATTCGTTGGGCCCCTCGATCACCAGGACTCCCAGGGCGGGAACCTCCACTTCTTCACGAACGACACCGCGGAAGTCCTCGATCATCAGTCTGTGCAGAATCATCGCGAGTTCCCGTCTACCAGTCGGTACAGGAGGCTGAGCGCGTTGCCGGCGTCGTCGCCCGTATCCCCACCGCCGGCTGCGATCCGGACCAGATCCGCTACCGCCCGGCCGGCGTACCCGTCTACGAGATCCGTGAGGTCGGAATCGTCCGCGCGCACCACCAGGTGGGTCCGGGACTGCCTGAGGTAGGCGGAGGCGAACAGTGCCTTCCATCGTTCGAGAAGGTCGTCGATTCGTGCCCGGAGAGAGACACCCACGGTGCCGGTCAGTCCCAACTTCAGCACCGTGCGCGACTTGTCCTCCACCGCCTCGATCTTTTCGGCCAGCGTGTCCAGGTCAGCATCGGTGTCGATCTGCGCATCGACGGCGCGGAAGGACCACCGCCCCGTTCGCAGAGGTGTCACGTGGCATTCACCTCGGTCACCGTCACCGATCCGCCTGCCGAGTTCCACCAGCAGTGCCTGCCCGGAGTCCTTCTCCACGTCGTCGAAGTCCGTGGTCTCAGGACTGCCGGAGAACCAGATCCGGTCACCGGCCCCCACCCGGGTGACCGAGTGCCTGTCGCCAAGGGCCACGTAGTCGAGGTGCCCCGCGTCGATCGCCGCTTCGAGAACGGAGACGGCGATCGCTTCCACCGACGGTGCGAGTCCGCCGTAGATCTCGTCGGTTCCGCCGTGAGCGATCAGAATCCGCACCCCTTCCGCGGGCTCGAGCGAGTCGAGCAGCGCCGGCAGACGTGAGGGATCCGGACGCTTGGAGGTCCACGGCACCCCCACCACCTCGACACCCGGGGCAATCTCGATCGGGTCCGGGCCGTCGAGGACGACAACGGCACCTCCCTTGAGGGCCGGAGCGAAGTCCCTGCAGCGGAACACCGAGGACACGTCGAGCGGGTCATGGTTTCCCGGCAGGATCAGGACCGGGACCGGGAACTGTGCCAGTGCCTCCACCGCGCGCAGAACGACCGAACGCGGCACCGCGTTGTCTTCGAACGCGTCGCCGGCAACCACCACGAACCGCGCCTCGTGGCGGGTTGCCAGGTCGCCGAGCGCGGCAACCGCAGCGAGGCGGTCCGCCGTGTAGACGGCCTGCGAGTCGGCACCCAGAAATCGCCGGGTCATGCCCAGCTGCCAGTCGGCAGTGTGAAGGAATCGGATCGGTTCGCCTTCCCCGGGGTTGGTCATGCCCGCATCGTAGGTCGCAGGTCCGACAACAGGGCCACGGGTGTCTTGTTCACCGTGGCCGGTACCGGGTGAAGGCCTCGAGAAAATCCTCCAGGTCGGCCACCACCCGCAACTGCTCCAGCGGATCCCGCGTAGCCGCGGCGGCCAGTCTCCTGGTGACCGGCGCGTCTAGGAGGTCCTCGAGTCCTGCGGGGTCTGGTGTTGGGATCTGAGGTAGGACGGGACTGACTCCCCACAGTGCTTCCTCGGCGTCGAAGGAGATCTCGCTACCATCCTCGCCCGCTCCACGGAGCACCGCGCCGAGGCTGTCGGGACGTAGGCCGCGCAGCGCGAACATCACCTCAGGCGCAGAATCCCACCACTCGACCATGATGTACGCGGCCGCCAGGACGTGACGGCATGGCCCGGGCTGAACCGGGCAGCGACAGGAGAAGGACGTGGCGCCGTTGACCGCCGGAATGAGCAGGAAACCGACCGTGTCGGAGAACCTCCCCGATAGTGCTCCGAGCACGCCCCCCTCCTCGGCCCGCAGAGCCGAGCGCAAGGCGTCCGAATCCGTCTCATCGAGCGGTTCGAACCGGAACTCCACCGTGAACGGCTCGGGCCTGCTGCCGCGCACGTCCAGAAGGACGCTGCGACCTGCGTGATCCAGCGAGAGGACCTTGCCTTTCCGCGCGTCCTGCCGGGCGAGGTGGATCTCACCGCGGGAGACACCGGCCTCGATGTCGGAAGCCCAGCGTCTGCTCCACATGTGAGTACCGAACTGGCCGGCTCGGGCCTTGGCCGGAATTCCGTTACCACCGCTCATTCGTCGTTCCGCCCCTCCTCGGTGAGAGCCACCAACGCGCGGAGGCCCTCGTCGTCGAGATCGGTCAGCGCACCCGCGAGTGGTCCAAGTGTGAGTTCCGCGAGGTCCCGCTTAGCTTCGAGGAGTTCGTCGATGCGGTCCTCCACGGTCCCCGGCGCGACCATGGTGCGGACCTGCACGACCCGCTTCTGACCGATGCGGTGGACACGGTCGGTGGCCTGGTTCTCCACCGCCGGGTTCCACCACCGGTCGAGGTGAACGACGTGGTTGGCCTCCGTCAACGTCAGCCCGGTGCCTCCCGCACGCAGCGACGCGAGCATCACCGGGGGCCCGTCTGACGCCTGGAACCTCTCGACCATCTCCGCGCGGCCGGCGGCCGTAACGCCTCCGTGGAGAAACGGCACTGCTGTGGCCGCACGACGCTCGAGCATCGGCAACAGGAGGTCTCCGAACGCCCGATACTGGGTGAACAGGAGCACCTTCTCACCGGCATCTAGGATCTCGCCGAGCACCTCGTCCAGTGCGGCGAGTTTGCCTGACCGGTGCCGTCCACCGCGCAGCAGCGCCGAACCGTCACCAAGGTAGTGCGACGGGTGGTTGCACACCTGCTTCAGCGCTGTGAGTCCGGACAGGATCGCACCCTTGCGGGCCGTTCCCTCAGACTCTTTGACCTGCTCCATCATGTCCTCCACCACTGCCTGGTAGAGGGTCGCTTGTTCGCGCGTCAACGGTGCATCGACCCTGATGTGCTGCTTTGTGGGCAGATCGGCGGCCACGCGGGGGTCTGATTTGAGTCGGCGGAGGACGAACGGTGCTGCCAGGGCTCGTAGCCGTGACGCCGCTGCCTCATCCCTATGCGACTCGATAGGAACGGCGAACCGTGCACGGAACGTGCTGGCCGACCCGAGCATTCCGGGGTTGGAGAAGTCCAGGACGGCCCGGAGTTCGTCCAGTCTGTTCTCGACCGGGGTTCCGGTCAGCGCAACGCGATGCTCGGCCGGGATCGATGAAATGGCGCGCGAAACCGCCGTCGCGGGATTCTTGACGGTCTGCGCCTCGTCTGCGACCAGACGACGCCAAGGGACGTCTCCGAGTAACTCGGCGTCCCTGGTGGCCGTGCCGTACGAAGTCAGCACGAGGTCTGCTCGGGCCATCCGCTCGACAGCGCCCCGACCCCGCTCACGGGTCGCTCCGTGATGGACCTCCACGTGCAGCTCTGGGGCGAATGTCGCGGCCTCCCGCGCCCAGGTGGAAAGCAGCGTGAGCGGTGCTACGACTAGCGTCGGACCCCTCCTGTCCCCGTGCTCCGAGGCCGTCAGCGCCAGGACCTGCATCGTCTTGCCCAGCCCCATGTCGTCGGCGAGAACCGCTCCGGTACCTGCGCGGGCGAGCGACGTGAGCCACCGGAGGCCCTCGTTTTGATACGGGCGTAAAGAGGCCCGAAACCAGTCCGGGAGATCGACCGGGGTCGACGACGACGAGGGAACCCAGTCCATCGTGGTGGGCGCCTCGATCTCCACACCCTCGCCCTCCTCGGACATCAAGGCGCCGACGAACGCCGGGGCGGTGACCCTGCCCCCTCGGCGAGACGAGAGAAACCTCGCGGCCCGGCGGAGTGCACCGGGGTCAGCCCGGACCCACTGCCCCCGGAGCTTGACTAGATCCGAGGCTGCGTCGAGCAACATCTGGATTTCCGCGGCATCCAGCGGGGTGTCGTCGACGACCATCTCCCAGTCCACGTCCGCCAATTGATCCAGGCCCAGACGTCGGCCCGAGTCCACGTCCTCCGTACCCGGCTCCTTGACCACCACACGCACCGCGGTCCGGACCCTCGTCCACGCCCGGGGCAGCAGCACCTCGACGCCACGACCCCGCAGGGCCTCCACACCCTCGTCGACGAGGTCGACCACCAGGTCGGTCGGCAGAAGCAGGTCTGGCCCCTGCGAGGTCTGCTTAGCGCGCCCGAGAGGCGGCCACGACCTCACCGCCCGGTCCACCACATCGCGGACGGGGCCCTCCACGATCGTCTTGTCAGGAAGCTCGGTGAACGGGCGCAGTGAGTCGGCACCCGTCCGCACGAGGACCTCCAGACGCCACAGGACCACCTCGCCCGACGACTCATCACCGCCCGGCGGGGTCAAGTGCTCCGGTCCGCTGCCGTCATCTTCGGGGTCGTCGCCGGACGGCTCAACGATTCGGAACACGACTTCCACGTCGCGGGCGGCCGCGGCTCGACCGAACTCGTCGATGGCCTCAACCAACGCGTGTCCCGCCGAGGCCATGTCTCCACCGGTAATCAACGCCGACCCCAACTCACTGCGACGGTCCCCGGCCAGGGGTGCCAGAGCCATGCGTGCGTGTATGTCGGTGAGCGCCGACAGCAGGCGGTCCAGTTCCTCGCGGCTTCCGACCAGTCCGTGGCATCGCGGAAGACTCTCAGCCGTCCACGCCGAGATGGCCGGTGAAGCGGCCAGTGTCCACGACGAACTCCACCCACCGTCAGCGCGGACGAGTGCCGGGATGACGTGCCCGGCGCGCACGAATGCAGCGACCCCTTCGGATAGCGCGGCGAACGCCCGCAGTCCCGGACCGATCCAGTAGTCGTCCGTATCCCGATCCGTGTCCAGCCCCTGATCGATGAGGCCACAGAGGTCCACCGCGGCGTCGATGGCGATCCGTATTCCCGGCACGGTGGCGGGGCGGACGCGCCCCTCGACGGGGACACGGACGCTGATCCTGTGTGTGAGTGCATACGCGTCCAGGAAGTCGACGACCTGATCAGGTGCACCAGCCCGGCCCACTGCGGAGACACTGGCCGCTGGCGCCACCGACGAGGGCTTCCGCAGTCCCGCCTCACACCACAGACCCACGACCCCGGATTGCCACACAGCGTGCAGGCGCGGTTCGGCTGCTTGGGTCACGAACACATGTAAGCACGCGCGTCCGACATCAAGTTCACACCGGCTCTATCCACAGGACCCCGGCACTCCACAGGTCGACGTCCGAGTTCGCCGGTCCGAAAGTTTCCGGCGCAGCTCGCGGCGATACTCGAGCCGTGGCCCGCAACCGACTTCCACGATTCGCCGCACCCCGGCGGGGACGGGTCGTGCCGCCGATCCCGGCACGCGCTCTCACGCTGACGATGGTGGCCATCTGTGCCATCGGGGCGGTGACGTGGCTGGGCCAAACGAGATCGTCGGCACCCGGGAGTCCGAGCCGGAACCTCGTTGCCGCCCTCTTGGGCCGGGTCGTCATTGTTCCCTCCCGGGTAGCGATGCCCGGATACGAGCGGGACTGTTCGGGGACGTCCGCGTGCGTCTTCGGACCAGCGTGGAGCGACTCGACCGGTGCCCCCGGGGCGGGAAACGGGTGCTCGACCCGCCACGACGTATTGGCCAGAGATCTGATCGGTGAGATGGATCGCTCCGCGGCCGGGTGTGAGGTGTCCACAGGGATACTGGTCGACCCGTACACCGGGAGATTGGTTGACGCAGGTGTCACCGGGGTGCGCGGTATCCATGTTGATCACATCTATCCCCTGGCTGCGGCCTGGGATCTGGGTGCATGGAGATGGCGACCCGAGAGAAGAGCGGCATTCGCCAATGACGTGGACCGCAATCTGCTCGCGGTGATCGGGTCGGTCAACTCTGCAAAAGGCGATGCGACACCCGAGGACTGGATGCCCCCGGATGTCGCACGACACTGCTTCTACGCGGCCCGATACCTCACGGCCGCAATCGCCTACGGACTACCCGTGACGAACGCCGATCATCAAGTCCTCGCGAAGGCGGTTAGTCGATGTCCCGTCGGCGACTGATCTCAGTAGCGGTCCTGGCCGCCGCCGGACCGGCCGCGAAAACCGCCCCCGCCCCCGCTCCCGCTGCCGCCGCGACGGTCGTCGTCGCCTCGGCGGAACCCTCCGCCGCGGTCATCTCGTCGACCCTCACGACGGTCCCCGGAACGCTCTCCGCGGTCGTCGCGACGGTGTCCACCTCCACCACGGGGCTTACCGCCGCGGTCATCGCGGAACGATGACGGGCGACCCGTCGGAGGGCCGGAATCGGGACGGATATCGATCTCGGTCCCGCCGACCTTGATCCCCTTCATCGAATCCAACTGGTCCTTCGGCAGGCCAGCCGGCAGCTCGACCACCGAGTGATCGAAACGGATGGAGATCCGACCGATGTCGCCGCCACTCAGGCCAGCCTCGTTAGCCAAGGCGCCCATGATGGAGCCGGGCTTGACGTTGTTCCGCTTACCGACCGCGATCCGATACTGCGCCATGTCTTTTCCGGAACGCGACGAACGCGGCCCGTCCGAGAAGTCACGCCCGGGGCGATCTCGACGGTCGTCCCGGCGGTCGTCCTGCCGCTCCCGACGCGCCGGCCGCTCGGGCTCGCGCATCAGGAAGTCGTCAGAGTTGCGGGACTGCGTAGCCACTGCGGCCGCGATGTCGGCCATCGACACCGAATGCTCGGAGGCATAATCCTCCACGAGACGGCGGAAGAGCGCGATGTTTGGATCGTTAAGACTTTCCGTGATCGAGTGCGAGAACTTCGCCATTCGCATCTCGTTGACGTCGTCCACGCTCGGCAATTGAATCTCGGTGAGCGGCTGACGGGTGGCTCGCTCGATCTGCGAGAGCATCCGACGCTCACGTGGGGTCACGAAAAGCAGAGCCTGCCCGCTCCGGCCGGCGCGACCAGTCCGGCCGATCCGGTGGATGTAGGACTCGGTGTCATGCGGAATGTCGTAGTTGACGACGTGGCTGATTCTGGGGACATCCAGGCCGCGTGCGGCAACGTCCGTGGCCACGAGGATGTCGGTGCGACCATCCTTCAGTGCCTCAATCGTCCGCTCGCGCAGGTTCTGCGGGATGTCGCCGTTGATCGGGGCCGCGGAGAAGCCGCGCGCACGGAGCCGCTCGGCAAGCTCCTCCGTGGCCGACTTGGTGCGAACGAACATGATCATGGCCTCGAAGTCCTCGACCTCGAAGATCCGTGTCAGCGCGTCCAGCTTGTCCCGATGATTCACCAAGACGTACCGCTGCTGGATGGTCGGTGCGGTGGAGGTCTTGGACGCAACCTTGACCTCGGCGGGATTCGTGAGGTATTTCTGCGAGATTCGACGAATCGCGGCGGGCATCGTGGCCGAGAAGAGCGCCACCTGCGTGGTTTCTGGGGTGTCGGACAGGATCCGCTCCACGTCCTCCTGGAAGCCCATCGCGAGCATCTCGTCCGCCTCGTCGAGGACCAGATGGCGCAGCCCCGACAGATCGAGCGTGCCCTTCTTGAGGTGATCGATGACACGTCCGGGGGTGCCGACGATGATCTGCGCGCCACGACGGAGGCCCGACAGCTGGATGCCGTAGGCCTGCCCACCGTAGATCGGAAGGACGTTCACCTGGGGCATGTTCGCCGAATAGGTGACGCAGGCCTCGGCGACCTGGAGTGCGAGCTCCCGTGTCGGGGCCAGGACCAGAGCCTGCGGGCTCTTCACCGCGGGATCTATCAGCGAGAGAATCGGCAGCGCGAACGCCGCCGTCTTTCCTGTTCCCGTCTGCGCTAATCCCACTACATCACGACCCTCGAGGACCAGCGGGATCGTGGCAGCCTGGATGGCTGAGGGGACCTCATACCCGACGTCCTTGACCGCCTGGGCGACGGCGGGGGCCAACCCCATGTCGGCAAAGGTAGGTTCCGGGGCCTCGTCAACGGATTCATCGGTGGAGGTCGGGGTGATCTGTGGTTCGCTGGCGTCGCTGTTGACCTCGTCGCCGGCGGTGGCGGTACGGTCCTCGTCGTTATTGTTCATTAGGTCATACATGTTACGACGTTGACTACCTGATAAGCGAGACGACGACGCAGGTCACTCCCCCACTGTGACAGCCCTGTCCGTGGTTTCTCTCGTCTCGCGGGCGAACAACCACGGGACCACCGCCGTCAGAAGTAGCGCGCCGGAGACGGCAAAACCTGTTCGATATCCCAACGCGTCCACCACGAGACCCACCACGACCGGGCCCAGGATGGCTCCGGAGTCACTGGCCATCTGGAATGTGGCCAGTACTTTTCCGCCACCCCGGTCCGAGCCGATCACGTCCGCGACCGAGGCCTGTTGGGACGGATTGAGAATCCCGGCGCCGATCCCGGCGACGACAGAGGCGGCCACGAGCAGCGGCACCGTGTCGCACCATCCCATGACGAAAGTCGATCCGCCCGAGATCAACAGACCGCCGATCACGAGCGGACGTCGGCCGTAGTGGTCCGACAGCCAACCCGCTACCGTGATCACGGACGCAGTTCCCACCGCGAACGATGCCAGCGCCGTCCCCGCGATGCCGGGCCCGGCGTCGAAGTTCGCCGCCGCGAACAGCGGCACGATCGCTACCCGAACGCCGAACGACGCCCAACCGTTGACGAAACTCGACACCAGCGCAGCGCGATACCGGGCATCCCGCAGTGCCTCTTTGACCGGGAGTGGTTCCTGCTCCGGCGTCTCATCGTCGGCTAATCGGCGCCGTCCCCCGCGTAGGAACACCGCGACGACAGCCGTGGCGACCAGCAGCGAACCCGAGTACACGAAGAACGGGACGCGCATCCCGAACTCGGCAAGCAATCCGCCAAGCACGGGTCCGCCGATGTTTCCGATCAGGAACGCGGTGGCGTAGAGGCCCATGATCCGCCCCCGTGCACCCGGCGGTGAAAGCCGGGTGAGTAATGCCATCGCCGAGATAGTGAACATCGTGGAACCGAGCCCTCCCAGGCCGCGGAACACCAGGAGTTGCCAGTACGACTGCGCGAGACCTGTGGCGAGGGTGGAGACCGCGACGATGAGCAGCCCGGTCATGTACACCTTGCGCTCGCCCAGCCGGTCCACGAGGAACCCGCCGGTGGGTGCAAACACGAGCCGGAAGAACGCGAACGCGCTCACCACCACCGAAGCGGCGGTGACGGAGACGTCGAAACCGCGGGCGAACTGAGGGAGAACCGGAGCCACGAGGCCGTAGCCGATCGCCACCGCGAACGCCGCGGCAACGAGAACCCAGACGTCAGCGGGCAGCCGGGTACGCGGGGCGGAACGCTGACCGCCGGTGCTGGGTCCTGTCACGCCGATCGGAGCACGCGGGACAAGACGTCCGCCCCGAAGTGGAGTGCGTCCACCGGGACGCGCTCGTCCACCGCATGGAAATGCCCGAAGACATCGAAGTCGTCGGGTACACGGAGCGGGACGAAACCGTAGCCTTCGATTCCCAGCCTGGCCAGGTGCTTGTTGTCCGTACTCGCCGGCAACAGGTACGGCACCACCAGCGCGTCGGGATCAGAGCCGATCACTGTCTCGCGGATCACGTCGACAAGCGGGTCATCGGCGGGGGCGGCGATGGGCGGCTCCCAGATCCAGTCAACCGAGACATCTGGACCGAGCTCGGCCTCGATCTCCGCCCGAAAAGTGTCCTCACCGCCGGGCAGGACACGGCAGTCGATTTCCGCGTGCGCCTCGGTGGGGATCACGTTGGTCTTGTATCCGGCGGCCAGCATGGTCGGGGAAGCCGTGTGCGAGAGCGACGCCTCCACGAGGGGGCCGAAATGACCCAGAACGTCCAGATTCGCGGGCAGATCGGCGACGTCGCCTCCCCCACCCGTAATCTGTCCGACCGCAGCTGCGAGCGAAGTGTTGGCCTCGGTCGGCGCCACCGGGAAGTTGATCGAGGCCACTCGGTGGACCGCTCCAGCGATCGCGGCGACCGCGTTGTCGACGGTGGGTCGCGACGCATGCGCGGCAGTGCCGTGAGCTGTCACGCTTGCCCACGCGACGCCCTTCTCCGCGACGGCGATGGGATAGAGACGACGACCCGCCACAGGCACCGACCAGCCGCCGACCTCACTGAGCGCATGGGTCATCCCGGCAAAAAGTTCGGGGCGCTCGCGGACGACCCACTTAGCGCCCATGATTCCGGCGGCCTCTTCGTCGGCGAAGAACGCGAGCAGCAACGGCCTGCGGGGGACGATTCCCTCGCGTCGGAAATGACGGACCACCGCCAGCATCATCCCGATCATATTTTTCATATCCACGGTTCCACGCCCGTAGAGCCAGCCGTCGCGGATCTCCCCCGCAAACGGCGGGACTGTCCAGTCCTCCGCCATCGCCGGAACCACGTCGACGTGCCCGTGCACGATGAGACCACCGGCGTCCGGGTCCGAGCCTTCGACTCGCGCGAAGAGACTGCCGCGTCCGGGCACGGACTCGACGAGCTCGCTGGGGATGCCGACGTCATCCAGATACTCGGCGATCCTTCGGCACACCCGGGTCTCGCCATCGCCGATCGTGGCGGGGTCCCCGGTGTTGGTCGAGTCGATGGATACCAGGTCAGCCGTGATCGAGACGGCTTCCGCATGCAGCTTCTCGCGCGCCTGATCGGACATCGTCTGGGCGTCGGTCATCCAAAACACTTCCCTTCACCGCGGTAGGTGGGCCATCGATCGACGATCGCGGGCCCATCTGGAGTCTCGTCCACCACGTGGATTGTGTCGAACCGCTCGCACAGCTCCCCGGCCTTGGCGTGCCGCCACCACGCCCGGTCCCCTATAGCGACCTGGCCGCGCACGGGAGTCTGGACCTCGCCCGCGCCCTCTCGTCCCAGATATCGCAACCCGGCTGGTCGCGCGGGCACGGGCAGGCGATCGGGCCCCGGCACGCCGGAGGCCACGTAACCGCCGTAGAGGAGTGTGGTGAGCCCGCGGGCAGGGGTCCGGACCGCCGGCAGCGCGAAGAACAACGACGGCCTGGGCGTGAACGAGCGATAGTTGTCGAACAAGCCGGGAACGTAGAGGCCCGAGCCGGCGGTGACCTCGGTGACCACCGGGTCCGCAGCGCTCTCGGCGATCGATCCCGACCCGCCCGAGTTGATTATCTCCGGGCGCCGTCCAGTAATTTCCTCGATGGTCGCCGCGACCGCCTCGCGCACCCCTAGGAGCCGACGCATCGAGAGTCGCTTGACCAGTCCGATGCCGCGAACATCGTCCGGCACACCGGCGACCTGGGCCTCGTAGAACATCGCACCGACCACCCGGAACCTGAGTTCCGTGGCCCGGTGGACGAGCGGCGCCACATCGTCTGCGTTCCGGAGAGGCGACCTCCGCACCCCCAGATGAACCGGACCGAATTTCAGTGAGGCATCCACATCCACGCAGACACGTGCACCGCTGACTCCCGCGTCGAGGGCGATCTCCAGCTGCCGAATGTCGTCCACCATCAACGTCACCGCGTCCTGGGCCATGCGGTCCGCGGCGAATTTTCCCAGGGCCGCGCGATCCACCGTCGGGTATCCCATCAGGACGTCGTTACACCCGGAGCCCACGAGCCACAACGCCTCAGACAGCGAAAATGCCATGATCCCGCGCACCGCGTCGTCCCCACGCAGATCTGATCCCAACGCTTCGGCCAGCACCAACCGTGAACGCACCGACTTGCTCGCGATGCGAATCCTGGTTCCGGACGCACGACGCCGGAGGTCGTTGAGATTGGCTCTCAAACTCGGTAAGTGAAGCGCTGCCAGCGGCGCGTCGATTCCCGCGGTGGCGGCATCCAGCGCGTCCACCACGGTGGGCGTCGACCCACTTGCGCGCTCAGACATTGTTCTTCGGGCGTGCGTCTCCGACCACCAGGTCGACGGCACGGTGCAAGAGGATGTTGGCCTCGTCGTCGTCGCGGTAGATCTGCCACCTCAGCCCGATCCCTGTGATCACCGACAGCACCACCCGGACCATGTCGTCGAGCCCCATGTTCCAGTACACATCGGCGGACTCCGCCGTGCGTTCTAGTACCGATCGCACGATCGCCTCGTTGGACTCCTGCTGGTCGCGGGCGAGTCCCACCTCCGGCAGACCGTGAGTACGCAACGAGTACGACACGATCTCGTAGGTCAGCAACTGTCTGTCCGGGGACGCGGAGATGACGGCCCAGATGAGGTCGATGGCCTCGTACAACCGACGTCGCAGGCCATCCTTGCCCCGGATTCCGGAGTCGAAGTCCACGCTCACGAACGCCGTGGCGGCCTGGTGGACCTCCGAGTTCACCGCGCCGATCAGCTCTCGGAGAAGTTCTTCCTTACCCGTGTAGCAGTAATGGACGACGCCGAGTGATACGCCCGCCCGCTCGGCCACCCCGCGCACGGTGACGGCGCCCAATCCGTCATGTTCGGCGATCTCCAGAGCCGCCCGGAGCAACTGGGCGCGGCGCTGGTCGGCAGGAAGTCGTCTGGTCACTGGTCCATCGTACGACGCCGAGGCCCCGGTTTACAGCGTTCACGTCGCACGTCTTCGGGGAAGATGGGGCGCCGGTCGAAATGTGTCAGGTCGATCGTCCAGGACCCCTCACGCACCGCCCCCCGCGGGTAATGTCAACCTCCATGACGACCCCGCAGCCCTCCTGGCAGAACTGGGCAGCCAACGTGCTGGCGACACCGACCGAACGTTGCGCCCCGACGACAGTCGCCGAAGTGGCGGACATCGTCACGACCGCGGTCGACCGCGGTCGCAAGATCAAATGCGTCGGCGCCGGCCACTCGTTCACCCCCGCAGCCGCGACCGACGGCGTCATGGTTTCGCTGGACGACCTCACAGGCATCGAGTCGATCGTTCCGACGCGAGACACCCACGGGCGGGTCTGCGGGGCAGACGTGACCGTCTGGGCCGGTACGCGGTTGCACCGCCTCGGGCCCCTGCTATGGGATCTCGGACTAGCCCAGCCCAACCTCGGAGATTTCGACGAGCAGTCGCTGGCCGGTGCCGTCTCGACCGGCACACATGGCACCGGGCACCAGGCTCCCGGCTTACCGGCTACTGTCGTGGGACTTCAGCTCGTCACCGCGGACGGCACGGTGCTCTCTTGCTCCCGCGACTCCCACCCCGAGGTCTTCGAAGCCGCACGCCTGGGGGTCGGCGCGCTGGGGATCATCACCAAGATGACCATCCGTTGCGTCCCCGCGTTCGCCCTCCGAGCCGAGGAACAACCGTGGTCCCTGTCCGCGGTCTTGGCCGACATCGAGGGCTTCGCCCGCTCAGCGGACCATGCTGAGTTTTACTGGTTCCCCCACACGGACGCGATCAACATCAAACGCAACACCCGCCTTCCCGGGGACGCCGATCTCCACCCCGTGGGCCGGGTCCGGGGCCTCCTCAACGATGAGTTCCTCTCCAACGAGGCGTTCGATGCGCTGTGCCGGGCCGCCACCCGCAGGCCCGCCCTGACCCCCGGCTTGAACCGCTTCTCCTCCAAGGCGCTGTCCGGACGGACCTACACCGACCGCAGTTACAAGGTGTTCGCCTCGCCGCGTCGCGTGCGCTTTCGCGAGATGGAGTACGCGGTCCCGATCGCCGCCGCCTCCGGGGTCCTGGCCGATATCCGGGACGCGATAGATCGCTCCGGCGTGGTGACCCCGTTTCCCATGGAGGTGCGGTTCGCCGCCGCCGACGACGTCTGGATGTCCACCGCATTCGGTCGGGAGGTCTGCTACATCGCCGTGCATCAGTACCACCGTATGGACCACACCGAACTGTTCCGGCTCGCCGAGCAGATCCTTCTGGCCGCCGATGGTCGACCCCACTGGGGAAAAATGCACACGCGGACCGCCGACGACCTGTCGTCTCTGGTCCGGCACTTTGATGACTTCGTTTCCGTGCGAGACCGGCTCGATCCCGGCAGGGCCTTTGGCAACGAGTACACCGAGAGGATTCTCCCCTAGGACGGACGCCCGCGAACTTCCGTATCGTGGGTATTCGAACACGGGCGGCGACCATGTCCGCCACGACCCCGAGGAGTGCCCAGTGCCAGACAGCGCCCCCGCCGAAGTCGACACCTCCGGACCGATCGCAGGCGTGGTCACCGGCGTCCTACGCCGGTCGATCCGCAGTCAGACCGGCGTAGCGAAGCTGTACGTGAGCAAACTCCGCAGGAGCCATCCCGACGAGAGCCCCGCACAGATTCGAAAACGACTGGATGCCCACTTCCTGGCGCTGGTCACGGCCTCTGGTGCGACCGTCGGTGCCACCGCCGCCGTCCCGGGGGTCGGAACCCTCATGGCGCTCGGCGCCATCGGCGCGGAGTCTCTGGTTTTCATCGAATTGGCCGCTTTTTACACGATGGCGGTGGCCGAGGTCCATGGCGTGGACGTCCACGAGGGTGAGCACGAAGAACTCCTCGTCATGACCGTCATGCTCGGGGCGTCCGGTACGGCCATCTTGTCCAATGCGGTCGGCTCCGGCGGATCCGGGCCCCTCGCCCTTCAGGCCCGGAGGCTCCCCGGGCTCAAGGAGATCAACAAGCGGATGCTCCATCGCTTCGTTCGCAAATTCGGTGTCAGGCGCGCATCCCTGGCCATGGGCAAACTCGCCCCCGCAGGACTTGGCGCCGCGGTCGGCGGATGGGGTAACCGCAAGCTCGGTCGGACGGTGGTGGACACCGCAGACGCGACCTTCGGCGCGCCCCCACGGACCTGGTCACCCTGATGGAAGGCGAGTAGGCCGCCTGGGACATCCCCCTGTCAGGTGAGATCGGAAGGCCCGAAACCCGAAGAAGGTCTAGCCTGGATCCATTGACGTGTGAAACCCACCACAGCAAAAGAGAGGCATCACAGCATCGTGAGCAACAACGTCTCACAGTTCGGACAGAACCAGTGGCTCGTAGACGAGATGTACGAGCGCTTCGCCAAGGACCCGTCCTCGGTCGACCGGTCCTGGCACGAGTTCTTCGACGCGAACCCGGAGGCCGCCTCTTCCTCCGGGAGAACGTCGACGAACGGCGCCTCCCCGGGTGACAGGCCGGCACAGAAGAGCGGGAAGAAGGCCTCGGAATTGACAGTCGACGACGTCACGCCGGAAGCAACCGCTAAGGACGTGGCAGCCAAGCCCGCCCCGGATGCCACGCCACGCCGTAAGGCGCGTGGCCAGGGTGTCCCCGCTCCGGTCCGCACTCCCGAGACACGCAACAAACCCGACACACCCAGGCCCAAAACCCCCTCACGCCCCGAATATGCGCCCCCGGCAGAGGAGGAGAGCAAGGTTCTGCGCGGTGCCGCCAACGCGATCGTCAAGAATATGAACGCGTCGCTCTCCCTGCCTACCGCGACCTCGGTCCGCGCCGTGCCGGCCAAGTTGATGATCGACAACCGAGTCGTCATCAACAACCACCTCAAGCGCACGCACGGCGGCAAGATCTCGTTTACCCACCTCATCGGTTACGCCATGGTCCAGGCCATCAAGGCCTACCCCAACATGAACAACCATTACGAGGAGGTTGACGGCAAGCCGCACTCCGTCACCCCGAGCGGGATCAACCTCGGGCTCGCGATCGACATGAAGACCAAGAGCGGCCGCACCCTCGTGGTGGCCGCCATCAAGAACTGCGAGAAGCTCGATTTTCGCGGCTTCCTAGACTCCTACGAGGACATCGTCGCGCGTGCCCGCGAGGGCAAGCTGACGATGGACGACTTCTCTGGCGTGACCGTCTCGCTGACCAACCCGGGCGGCATCGGCACGGTGCACTCGGTCCCCCGTCTAACCGTCGGACAGGGCGCCATCCTGGGGGTCGGCGCCATGGAGTACCCCGCCGAGTTCCAGGGTGCTAGCGAGGACCTGCTCGCCAAGAACGCGATAGGCAAGATCACCACCCTCACGTCGACGTACGACCACCGGATCATCCAGGGGGCCGAATCCGGCGAGTTCCTGCGAGAAATCCACAGGCTGCTCATCGCCGACGAGTTCTACGACGAGATCTTTGGGGTCCTCGGTATCCCCTACGAGCCGGTCCGTTGGCGTCAGGACATCACCGATCCTCGTGTGGACAAAGATGCCCGCGTCCTCGAACTCATCGCAGCGTACCGCGATCGTGGTCACCTCATGGCCGACATCGATCCGCTGGATGGCATGCATGCCCAGCGTCGCCGGACGTTCCATCCGGATCTCGATGTCAACAGCCACGAACTCACTCTCTGGGACCTCGACCGCAAGTACTCCGTTGGCGGCTTCGTCGGCAAGGACAGGATGCGCCTGCGGGACGTGCTGTCCGCGCTCCGCGCCGCCTACTGCCGCAAGATCGGTATCGAGTACACCCACATCCTCGAGAACGACCAGCGTCAGTGGATCCAGGACCGCGTCGAGGGAGTCGACGACAAGCCGACCGTCGCCGAGCAGAAGTACATCCTCTCCAAGGTCAACGCGGCCGAGGCGTTCGAGACCTTCCTGCAGACCAAGTACGTGGGTCAGAAGCGCTTCTCCCTCGAGGGAGCTGAATCCGTCATCCCGATGATGGACGCCGTAATCGACGAGGCCGCAGAGTTCGCGCTCGACGAGGTGGTGATCGGTATGCCGCACCGCGGTCGTCTCAACGTACTGGCCAACATCGTCGGCAAGCCCTACCGTCAGATCTTCACCGAGTTCGAGGGCAACATGGACCCCTCGGCCGCACACGGTTCGGGCGACGTGAAGTACCACCTTGGGGCCGAGGGCATCCAGTACCAGATGTTCGGCGAGAACGAGATCAAGGTCTCGCTCACCGCCAACCCGTCGCACCTCGAGGCCGTGGACCCGGTATTGGAGGGCATCGTCCGCGCCCGACAGGACCTCATCGAGGATCCGGAGCGGAGGGCGGAGTACCCGATCGTCCCGCTCATGCTCCACGGTGATGCCGCGTTCGCCGGACAGGGTGTGGTGGCGGAGACGCTCAACCTCTCCCTCATCGACGGATACCGCACCGGTGGCACGATCCACATCGTGGTCAACAACCAGATCGGCTTCACCACCGCCCCCGAGGCCGGCCGTTCCAGTCAGTACTGCACGGACGTCGCAAAGATGGTCGGTGCGCCGATCTTCCACGTCAACGGTGACGATCCCGAAGCCTGCGTCCGGGTGGCACGTCTGGCGATGGATTTCCGACAGCAGTTCAAGAAGGACGTGGTGATCGACCTCGTGTGCTACCGCCGTCGCGGTCACAACGAGGCTGACGACCCCTCGATGACCCAGCCGCGGATGTACGAGGTGATCGACGGCAAGAAGAGCGTCCGCCAGTCCTACACCGAGGATCTCGTCGGTCGTGGCGACATCACCGAGAAGGAGGCGGAGAACGCCCTCCGCGACTTCCAGGGGCAGCTCGAGCGGGTATTCAACGAGGTGCGCGAACTCGAGAAGCACCCTGTCAAGGCCTCCGAGTCGATCCTGCCCAACCAGCCGCTGCCCAAGCGTCTGGTCACAGCAGTGGACGAGTCGGTCATCCACTCGATCGGAGACGCGTTCGGGAACCTGCCCGAGGACTTCCACATCCACTCGCGTGTGAAGCCCGTCTACGAGGCACGCCAGAAGATGGCGTACAACGGCAATATCGACTGGGCCTTCGCTGAACTCTTGGCCATCGGGTCCCTCGTCCGCGAGGGTCGGACGGTTCGCATGGCCGGACAGGATTCCCAGCGCGGTACCTTCACACAGCGGCACGCGGTCGTGGTCGACAAGACCACCTCTGACATCTACTCCCCGCTGCAACATCTGGATGACGCCGAGGGCCGGTTCGAAGTATGGAACTCGGCGCTCACCGAATACGCAGGCCTCGGCTTCGAGTATGGATACTCCGTGGGTGACCCCGAGGCTCTGGTGATGTGGGAGGCGCAGTTCGGCGACTTCGTCAACGGTGCCCAGACCATCATCGACGAGTACATCTCCTCCGGTGAAGCCAAGTGGGGTCAGAAATCGTCGGTGACTCTTCTGCTCCCCCACGGCCATGAGGGAATGGGTCCGGACCACACCTCCGGGCGCATCGAGCGGTTCCTCCAGTTGTGCGCGGAGGGCTCTATGACCGTCTCACAACCGTCGACACCGGCGAACTACTTCCACTTGATGCGCCGTCACGCCACCGACGGGATCAAGCGGCCGCAGATCGTATTCACGCCCAAGTCGATGCTGCGCAACAAGAAGGCCGTCAGCCCGCTCGAGGAGTTCACCTCCGGCAAGTTCCGATCGGTGCTCGACGACCCGACCTTTGACGACGACAGCAAGGACGCGGGCAAGGTCACGACCATGCTCCTCGTCTCGGGCAAGCTCTACTACGAGCTCGCCGCCCGTCAGGAGAAGGACGGCCGCGACGATATCGCGATCGTTCGACTCGAGCAGCTGCATCCGGTCCCGCACCGCCGTATGCGTGAGGCTCTTGACCACTACCCGAATCTCTCCGAGGTCCGGTGGGTGCAAGAGGAGCCGGCCAACCAGGGCGCCTGGAGCTTCCTCGCGCTCGAGCTGCCCGAGCGCATCGAGGATTTCCCGCGCCTCAAGCGCGTCTCGCGACGCCCCATGGCCGCCACCTCCACTGGCCTGAGCAAGGTTCACGCGGTCGAACAGAAGGCGCTGGTGGACGAAGCGTTCGCCTAAGCATGACCGAGGAGAGCCCGTCCGCCATCGGCGGACGGGCTCTTTCGCGTGTGCCGGGTTCGCGGCGAATGGTCAGTAGTCGTGCTTGTCCAACCAGAAGTTCGCCAGTCCCACCGGGGTCGCGGTCCCGAACTCCACTCCCAGCAGGAGTTCACGCACGTCCTCGGAGGTCAGCTCACCGCTGACTCGATTGACCAGGGCGAGCTGGTCCTCGGACAGGCTGCCCTTGCGAAACACCGGCACCAGGTTCTGGGCGGTGACGGCGTTCTTGTCGTCGTCGAGCACGACCATGTCATCAGGCGCCAGAATCGGGTCGGCCGACTGCGTCAGGCCCACCCCGATCTGGCCGGACCGCAGGGCCTCGAACACAGCGCGGGGATTGGGCCCCATGGCCACCCGACGCCCGAATCCACACGAGTACGTCGAACCGATCGCAGCCGATAGTTCGGCGTCCGCCAGCGCCTCCTGTCGGGCGCCCAGCGCGAACTCCCCGCACCGTCCCGCCAGGTCCGACATCGTGCGGAGCCCCTGAGACTCAGAGGTGTGACGGGTGACCACGTACACCGGAACGTCTTCCGCCGGCGCCTGGTCGGCCGCGGTAACGCCTTCCGGGAGGGCTGCCATCATCGCCGCGTAAACCTCATCGGATTCGACGGCGGTCGATGCGGGATCGAAGGTCCGGAGCAGCTCACCGGTGAACCCGACCGTGAAGGTGGATTCACCCGTCGTGACGGACTCCACCACCTCTCGCTGGGTACCCGCCTGGGTCCGCGGCTCCACACGCCAGCCCGCACGGGACAGCGCGTTGGCGTAGATCTGGCCCACGATCTCAGCCTCACCGAACGAGGCGGTCTCCACAACGACCACCGGCTCGTCGCGGTCGGCCGGCACGATCGACGACTGTGCCTGGCATCCGGACAATGCCATCGTCGCGACCCCCGCGAGCACTATCGCGCCCCGACCGATTCGCTCCCTTGTCCGCTGCACCCGACCACACCCTTTCTCACACCGGCCGCGCCGGCTGACGCGGAAATCTCTTGAGACAGTCTCCCAGCCCCACTCGCTAGTCATCACCCCGAGGTCCCGCTCGACCGATAGTGTCAAGCATCACGAGGAAGGAGGCTGCGTGTCCGCGATCCCACCACGACGTCCGATGTCCACCGGACCTGCCAAGCCGTTATCCTGCCGGGCCGTGCCAAGCACATCGACCCTGCCAGCCGACGCAGCGATGGTGGACTGCGCTATCTACATCGACGGGGTCCGCGACCGCCATCACGCGACCTACAACGAAGCGATCCACCGGGTTCGCGGCATCGGTCGCGGTTTTGTCTGGATCGACCTCATCTCCCCGGATCCCGACTTCATGGAGACACTGTCCCAAGAACTGGGACTGCACGCACTTATCATCGAGGACGCCGCACAAAATAAGCAGCGTTCCAAGCTGGAGGCTTACACTGACACCCTTGTGCTCACCATGTCGACAGCAGAGTACATCGATCACAAATCCGCCACCCAGGTCAGTGACATCGTGCCCACTGGCGAGGTGATGGTGGTCCTGGGTCTGGATTTCGTCGTGACCGTCCGACACGGTGACCAAACCGAACTGGCCGACATCCGAACCGGTTTCGACCTCTCTCCGAAGTTGCTCGCCCAAGGGCCGGCGGTGGTGATGCACGCCATGGCTGACCGTGTGGTCGCCAACTATCTGGTGGCCACCGACGGACTGACAGCAGACTTCGACGAATTAGAGTCGGCACTCTTTGCACCACCTACAGCGGTCGACATCGAACAACTCTACGTCTTCAAGCGTGAACTACTCGAGCTTAAACACGTCATCGGGCCACTGACCCTCCCCCTGCGACGCCTGGCATTTGATCACCTGGATCTGATCCCCCCTGAGATCCGTCACTACTTCCGCGACGTTCAAGACCATCACGCCCTGGCGGCAGCGGAGGTCGCAACGTTGGACGAGCGAAGCACTTCGCTCGTGGGCGCAGCGATGACCATCGTCGGGGTGCAACAGAACACCGACATGCGCAAAATCTCGGCATGGGTTGCTATTGCGGCCGTACCAACGATGATCGCCGGCATTTACGGAATGAACTTCAGGCACATGCCCGAGCTCGGTACACAGTACGGATATTACGTGGTGCTCGGAGTCATGATCGCGATGTGTACCGGGCTTTTCTACTGTTCCGCAGGAACCGCTGGCTCTGATCACCGATTCATCCCCGGGTTCACCGCGGACCGGCCGGCATCGGTCACATCGATCCCCGCCTCGGCCCACGCCTCCTCTAGCTCTGCGGCGCCCTTCATCCGCACCCACGCGGCCTCGGTGTGGGTCACCGGCACAGCACGGAACACCTGGACGGGTGCCGCCTCCCCCGGCAGCTCCACATCAGGAATCTCCGGGGCGCGGAGCACCACCGCGGTGAACGCCGACCCGGGCCACAAGGGCTCGCCGAGGTCGATCAGTGCACCCTCCGCAAGAATCAGGCCCTCGACAGCGGGTGCCGCCGCCAACACCGCGAGCGCTCGAACGAGACCATCCACTCCGCCACGCAGCACGAGGCAGATCTCCGCACGCGGGGCGGTCGGGTCAGGCACCAGCGCGGAGGGATCCCCCATCGGATCCGCGGAACAGCCGAGCGAGGCGTACCGCACGATGCCGGACTCGATGTCCGCGAATCGAAGGATTCGGATCGGAGACGCCCCCAGGAACGTCACCGAAGCCTCCTGGGGGTCCGGTCCGAAATGCTCAATGAGATGATCCCGGACCACGTCCAGGACCGACGACTGAGCGCCGGAGTCCCCGATCTGCATTACTTGAGACCCAGGCGCGCCAACTCGTCACGGACGCGCTCCGCGTTCGCCGGTTCGCACAGCACGTCATAGCGTCCGGCTACCAACTGTGACGTGGACGCGAAGTCCCGCTTTCCGCGAGTGGCGGCGTAGGAAAGCGAAGCGGAGAGGACACCGAATACCGACCCGCCGATCAGGCCCGTGAGCACGACACTCCACATCGGCTCGGTGAAGATCCCCAGTAGCAGCCCTACAAACAGGCCGAGCCAGGCACCCGTGGCCAGCCCACCTAACAGGACCTTGGGCCACGTCAGTCGGCCAGTCACTCGCTCGACCTGCATCAGATCCACGCCGACGATCGTCACCTCATGGACCGGGAACTCCTCGTCGGCCAGGTGGTCTACGGCGGCCTGCGCATGCGCGTAGTCGGTGTACGACCCGACCACCCAGCCAGTGGGCGGGGTCGGCAGGCCCGGCGTCTTGCCGGATCGTGCACGTGTGGCCGAGGGATTCACTGGAGAACTCATAGGGCACGTCCTTCTCGGGTCTTACCCGGTGCTGGTGGTCTGGTCCGAGACCGTCATGCCTGCCGCGCGGCCGCGCGCGGAGACGACCAGGGCCATCTTACGACTGGCCTCATCGAGCATCTCGTCCCCGAACATGACCGCACCTCGGGCGCCGCCCTCCACAGACGTGGAATGCGCGTACGCGGCGAGAATGCCCTCAGCTTTGTCGAACTCGTCCTGGCGGGGGCTGAACACCTCGTTGCCCGCATCCACCTGGGCCGGATGAAGCACCCACTTGCCGTCGAACCCCAACGCCGCGGTCCGCGCGGCAGCCCTGCGGAACCCGTCCTCATCGCGCACCTTGAGAAAGGGGCCGTCGATCGCCTGGAGTCCGTGTGCCCGTGCGGCCACGAGGATCGACATGAAGACGTGGTGGTAGGCGTCGCCGGGCGTGTACCCCTCGGGCTGCTCCCCCACCGTCAACGTGCGCATCCCGATCGCTGCCATGAAATCGGCGGGCCCGAACACCAGTGTCAGAACCCGGGCGCTCGCGACGGCGATCTCGTTGATGTTGGTCAGCCCGAGCGCGTCCTCGATCTGCGGTTCGATTCCGATGTACCCCACAGGCAGCCCCGCGGCCTTTTCGACCTGCGTGAGAACCAGGTCCAGTGCGGTCACCTCCCCGGCCGTGCGCACCTTGGGCAGCAGGAGAGCGTGCAGCTTCGAGCCGGCGCGGCCCACCACCTCCGTGACGTCGCGAACCGTGTGTTCCGTGTCCCACGCATTGACACGCACCACCACCGTCGGTGCGGAGAATCCCCCGGTGTTCAACGCCTCGACGACGTTGGCACGCGCCTCCTCCTTGGCCGGACCAGCCACGGCGTCCTCCAGATCAAGAAACACCTCGTCCACCGGCAGTCCTCGCGCCTTGCCGATCATCTTGACACTGCTTCCAGGAACCGCGAGCACCGTCCGACGCGGTCGCGCACGGAGTTCGGCGATGGTGGCTGCGGCGTCTGAGGAGGGCGCTGGCGTCGCACTGGGGGCGGGGTTCATCTGTGGTGGCACTCCCTTACGTCCGGTACGGCGGGCGGGTACCGCCCGTCGATGACTAGCCTGGTCGGCATGGCGAACCTCAACAAGGCCTTCGTCGCCAGGCTAGCCGGACTCCCCGTGATCGGCCCTGACGGGGATGAAATCGGACGGATTCGAGATGTCGTGGTGACGATGCGGTCCCAGCACAAGCAACCAAGGGTCATCGGCCTTGTGGTTGAGATGCCCACGCGACGTCGGATCTTCGTGCCCATGTTGCGAGTGGCGTCGATCGATCCACGGTCGGTGTCACTCGTCTCCGGCACGATCAACCTCCACAGATTTCAATCGCGACCCGGCGAGAACCTGGTCCTCGGCGCGTTGGTCGACTCGATTATCGGAGTCGACCACGACGCCGTGGGCCCGTCCTCGCCCCGCCCCGTCGACAGAGCTGCCCGTTACCAGGTGGTCGACGTGGAGATCGAACGGCAGCGGTCGCGTGATTGGTTGGTCTCCAGGGTGGCGGTCCGGTCCCGTCGGGGCCGCTCCTCGCTCGGTCGTCGCGGGCCGGTGTCTATCCAACCGTGGGTCCGCATCCGGGGACTGGACGACGACGCGATCGGAACGCCCGACCACGGGGCGGAGAGCCTCGTCGAACAGTACGCAGATCTCCGCCCGGCTGACGTGGCACACGCCCTGCGTGAACTTCCCGAGGTGCGACGGCTCGAGGTCGCCCGGACCCTGGATGACGAGCGACTGGCAGACATCCTCCAGGAGATGCCCCACGACGAACAGACCGAGATCGTCACCAGGTTGGAACTCGAGCGAGCCACGGATGTCCTGGAAGCGATGGATCCCGACGACGTCGCTGACCTCCTGGGCGAACTTCCGGAGAAGGACGCGGAGTCGTATCTGGAGCGGATGAATCCGGAGGACTCCGCGCCCGTCCGACGACTACTCACCTTCGACGCGGACACCGCCGGCGGTCTCATGACGCCGGAGCCGATCATCCTCTCTCCGCAGACGACCGTGGCGGAGGCGCTGGCTCACTGCCGGAATCCGGACCTCAGTCCCGCGCTGGCCAGCCTCGTGTTTGTGGTCCGATCCCCGACCGCTACGCCGACCGGGAAGTACCTGGGATGTGTGCACATTCAGGCGCTGCTGCGGGAACTGCCGTCGATGATGGTTGCCGAGACCGTGGACACCAGCCTGTCCACCCTTCGCCCCACCGATTCGGTGGACGCTGTCACCAGGTTCTTCGCCACCTACAACCTCGTCTGCGGCCCCGTGGTCGACGACGAGGGGCACCTCCTCGGAGCGGTGGCGGTCGACGACCTGCTCGACCATCTCTTACCCGAGGACTGGCGCGACATGGACCTGCACGACGACAGGGAGGCCCGCCCGTGAACGAATCCACCCCCCGTTCGTCCCTGTCGACACCTGTCACCTCTCGGCGGCCCCGCATCAGCTTCGACCGCGACGCGGTGGGCCGGTACAGCGAGGCCGTGGCGCGGTTCTTCGGCACCGGCATGTACCTGGTGATCCAGACGCTCGTGGTGATCGTCTGGATCATCATCAACGTGGTCGTGGTCGCGCTCCGGTTTGACCCCTATCCGTTCATCCTGCTCAATCTGGCGTTCTCCACCCAGGCGGCCTACGCCGCCCCCCTGATCCTGCTCGCGCAGAACCGGCAGGAGGATCGTGACAAGGCGTCGGTGAGGGAAGACCGGCTACGTGCGACGCAGACCAAGGCCGATACCGAGTTCCTGGCACGGGAGCTGGCGTCCGTCCGACTATCCGTCGGCGAGACCGTGACGCGCGACTACCTACGCCGTGAACTCGACGATATGCGCGACGCCGTCGATCGGATCGAGACCATGCTCGCGGGCCTCGGTAGTGACGGTGGTAACACTGAAGCCCCGAAAACCGATTCAGTCGGCAGGAACCGGGAGTAGCCTCAGTCACTACGGAAGCGACACCCGGACACGCCATGCCCGCGGTACCGTCCGTGAAGTCGTAGGGGGGAAAGTCTTGCGCAATGTAGCGCGGAACGCTAATCGTCGTGTGCTCACCAGTGCAGCAGTCACTGCGAGTGCTATTGCGGTGCTCGCGGCCGTCGGTCTCAACGTGGACCACAGCCGGCCGTCTACGCCGAATATCACCCCATTAGCGGAATCATCGCCGGGCGTACCTACGGTGACCGAGTCGCCCTATCCGGCGCCGGACCCGGAGAAGTCGAAGGAGTTCGACAAACCCGAGGTCCCCGGGCCAGGGAAGCTCGAGAAGGATCCCGGCGCGGCCCACATTGTGCCCGCGACGATTCCGGATGGGCCGCTGGGCATCCCCGGCATCGCACTCGACGCCTACCACCGCGCGGCCGACCGACTAAACGCCGAGAACCCGGTCTGTGAGATGGACTGGACCGTCCTCGCGGGGATCGGGCAGGTCGAGTCCAATCAGGGGCGGGGACAGTTCGACGTGCACGGAAACACCATCGGGCGGATCGTCGGCCCCCGTCTGGATGGTTCATTGAAGGGCACGGCCGTCATCACCGATACCGACGGCGGTCGATTTGACGGCGACGACAAGTTCGATCGCGCGGTGGGACCTGTTCAGTTCATCCCGTCGACCTGGGCCCTGCTCGGTCGCGATGGGAACGACGACGGTCTCGCAGACCCCAACAACATCTACGACGGAGCCCTCTCCGCAGCAACCCTGTTGTGCGATCAAGGCGGTTCCATGGCCGACCCCGCAGCGCGGACACGCGCAATCCTGGCTTACAACAACTCGCTGGCGTACGTGGCCAACGTCAACGCGTGGGCCCATGGATACGCGATCAACTCGTTCCCGCTGCCGTCGGACCTGCCGGCGATCCACCAGCCGGAGCCGACCATCGAGCCGCCGGAGGCCCCCGAGAAGTGCCCCGAGGGCTGGGAGGGCGCGCCGACCGCTGCCCCCGCACCGGGCACCCCGGGCGAGCCGGCCCCGCCGGTACCGGGCTGTACCGAGGCAGAACACGTGAACACGCCGCCTCCGGCCCCGTCGCCCCCACCGGAACCCGTCCATCCGGCGGAAAGGCCCACCGAGACCGCTCCGGCCTCACCCCCGCCTCCGCCTCCGGGGCTACCGGTGATCGAACTTCCGTGTATCCCGCCGTTCTGTGTTCCGCCACCAGCCTGAATCATCGCGCCAGAACCCGACGCCTAGACTCGACTTATCATGAGTGCACCCAGCGAAGAATCGATCCGCGCCGCTCTGGCCAAGGTTGACGACCCGGAGATCAACAAGCCGCTCACGGAACTCGGCATGGTCAAGGGTGTCGAGGTGGACTCGGCGACAGGCCGGGTCGACATCGGCATCTATCTGACCGTCGCCGCATGTCCGATGCGAGAGACCATCACCGACCGCGTTCGTTCCGCGGTGTCCGACGTCCCCGGAGTGGGCGAGGTCGCGGTGGAACTCGACGTGATGAACGACGAGCAACGTACCGAGCTGCGCAAGCATCTTCGCGGAGACGCCGCCGAACCCGTCATCCCGTTCGCACAGCCCGGCAATCTCACCCGCGTCTACGCCGTCGCGTCGGGCAAGGGCGGCGTGGGCAAGTCGACCGCCACGGTCAATCTCGCCACATCCCTCGCCTCGCGGGGACTGTCCGTGGGTGTGCTCGATGCGGACATCTACGGGCACTCGATTCCGCGGATGCTCGGGACGGACGCGCGCCCGACCCAGGTCGAACAGATGATCCTGCCCCCGATAGCGCATGACGTGAAGGTCATCTCGATCGCCCAGTTCACCAAGGGCAACACCCCGGTGGTCTGGCGTGGCCCCATGTTGCACCGAGCCCTCCAGCAGTTCCTCGCGGACGTGTACTGGGGCGACCTCGACGTTCTGCTCATGGACCTGCCCCCCGGCACAGGCGACGTGGCGATTTCGATAGCCCAGCTCATCCCCTCGGCCGAGATTCTCGTGGTGACCACGCCTCAGCAGGCGGCCGCCGAGGTGGCCGAGCGTGCCGGCTCGATCGCACTGCAGACACGTCAGCGGATCGCCGGTGTCATCGAGAACATGTCGTGGCTTGAACTGCCCGACGGCACGCGAATGGATGTCTTCGGTTCCGGCGGCGGTGCCGAGGTCGCGGCCAACCTCTCGCGGTCGGTCGGTGCTCCGGTCAAGCTCCTCGGCCAGGTGCCGCTCGAGCAATCGGTGCGGGAGTTCGGAGATGAGGGCACGCCGATCGTCCTGGCGGAACCGGATTCCCCGTCCGGCCGCGCGTTCCGCGAGATCGCCGATGGTCTTGCCGTTCGCCCACGCGGACTGGCGGGCATGAACCTCGGGATCGACACCACGCGTCACCTCTGAGAGTCGAGGAAGACCGGCCGGAAGCTGAATCCCGGCCGGTCTTCGTCATCCCGGTGAAACCTTCTGTCAGGTCGCGTCGATATCCCAGACCGGCGGCGCCCCGGGGGACGCCGGGGGTGGGGATTGGCTGGCGGCGGGGCCAGCTGCCGCGGGCGGAGCTGTCGAGCGGCGCGGGTCGGCGGAGCCGCGCGGATCGGTGGACGCGGACCCTGTTCTCGCTGATTCGGCGGCGGCGACTCCACCTGCCGCAGCGCCACCCGCAGGTGCGGCGGCTCCAAAACTTCCGGTGAACAACGAATCGTCGCCGTCCAACAAGTGCTTGGTCACCATCGCGCGCGGGTTCAATCCGCGTAGCTCATTGAGCTGCTTGAGGGGTTCCCGAAACTCGTCGAAGTCGGTTCCGTAGTCGTCCTGGAGCTGCTGTTGAGCGTTACTCGCGAACTGCTTGACCTTGCGGATTGCGGAGGCGAGCCAGCGGGCGGCCTCGGGGAGGCGCTCGGGTCCCAGGACCACGAGCGCGATGACACCGAGAACCAGCAGCTCGGACCAACCCACGTTAGTGAACATCGATCTCAAGGATACGTCGTCGCGCCCCGGCGCGGGACCCGGACGTGTCCACGATGTCGTTCGCCCGCCAGGACGTCACTCGAGCGTGGGCCGGACCTCGAGCTCGACCCTGGTGCCGTCACGGATAACCTCGACCGGTACCTCGGTGTCCGCGCCAGCGCGCCTGACAGCCACCACGAGCTCGTCGGAGGACCTGACCTGTCGTTCGCCCACCTTCGTCACCACGTCACCCTCACGCAGGCCCGCTTCCTTCGCGGGGGAGCCCTCGCGCACGTTCACGATCTCCGCACCTTCAACCGCACCGTTGTCCGCCTTACGGGCGTTGACGCCGATGGTGGCGTGCTCACGACTGCCCCCGGTCATGAGGGATGTGGCGATGTCGCGGACGTCGTTGACGGGGATCGCGAATCCGAGGCCGATCGATCCTCCCGACTGAGTGAAGATCGAGGTGTTGATCCCGATGACAGCTCCGTTGGCATCGATGAGCGGGCCGCCCGAGTTCCCCGGGTTGATCGCGGCGTCGGTCTGGATCGCATCGATTACCACGTCACCGTCAGATGTGGCTTCGCCGAGGGCGATCGGACGGTGCGTGGCGGAGACGATGCCTTCGGTGACGGTCCGAGCGAGTCCGAGCGGTGAGCCGATCGCGATGACCTGCTCGCCCACCTGGACGTCGTCGGAGTTGCCGAGCGTGGCGACCGTCAGGTTCTGTACATCCTCGACTTTCAACACGGCGAGGTCGGTCGCGGGGTCTCCCCCGACCATTTCGGCGGAGGCTCTCGAGCCGTCGGGGAATATGACGTCGATGTCGGCGCGATCCGCCGCCCCCTCAAGGGTCACGACGTGGTTGTTGGTCACGATATAGCCGCGGGGGTCGATCACGATTCCGGAGCCCTCACCCCGTGCGGAAGGGGTGGATACCTGGATGTTGACCACTGCGGGCTGCACACGGGTCGCGACCTCACCGACCGCGTTGCCCGGACGTATGGCGTTTTCCGGAGCGTCGGCGATGCGCACCGTGGAGGTGGTGAGTACACGGGCGCTGTCAGCCACGACCGCGCCGATGGCACCGCCCACAAGGGCGACGACGGCGACGGCAGCAACAGCCCCGGCCAGGGCCCGCCTGCTCAGTCTGCGCTCGAACAGCGCCTCCGAGAGCGAGAGTCGTGGCGCCGGGGGTTGGTCAGCACCAGAAATATCCACCGGGCCCGGGTCGTGGGCGGCCTCTACCGCGGGGGCACCAATTCTGACGGGAGCCTGCGGGTCGCGCCAGGGGTCCGGCGGGGGCGGAACGGACTCGTGGACCTCGTCCTGCCAGGACGGATGTCGTTCAATCGGGCCGATGGCACCCGGCGTGGGACCGAACGCCTGGGCCAGCGCGGGATCGGCTGGAGCGATTAGCGAGCGGGCAGTGACCGCATCTCCGGCCGTGTGTTGCGGGTCGAAGCCCCCCTCGATCCCTGCTGGTCGGGAGAACCCGGCGACGTCGGAGTCGGACACTGCCGGGCGATGGATCGGAGCCGGTTCGCGCAACGGCCGATCTGGTTCCGGCTCAGGCCCTGCTGCTCCGGACACGCTAGTCTGCTCCTCCACCCGGCCCACCTTAACGGCCGCGGTGCCGGAGCCGGCGTAAGAGCCGCGTCCACGGGGACTCAGGCGCGCTCGCCGGGGGTCGAGCGGACTCGGCCCCAGGGGTGTCCTCGAGTGATCGAAGCCGCTCGAGCAGTTCTCTGGGCATCTGGATGGGACCGGAGTCGCGGAGTACGTGGCGGGCCTCGCGCTGGCCCGCCACCTCACATCGGCACTGCGGACACCGTGCAAGGTGCGCATCCGCTCGGAGCTGTCCGGCGCTCGGCAACCGTCGGTCGACGTAAGCGGCAGCCGCCTCGGTCGACAGGTGGTCGGTCGACAAGAAATCCGGCCTGTCACGCGTGACCCCCGTGCGGTGGGCGACCTCCCGGGCGGAACTTCTGGAAAGCCGGTAGTCGTGTGGGGTCCCGTCCTCGGAGCCGCGCCGGTCCATCGTCGCCCCCTTGTCGCCACTCGACGGATCGTCGACGATCCCTGTCAGATGGATCAACGTCCGAGTCGTCCGGGTGGTTCCCGCACGTCTGGCGGTCAGTAGAGACCGCTGTGCACGTCCTTGACGCCAGCCGACTCCAACTCTGCCCGTAGTGCGGCGCGACCACGGTGTATACGACTGCGCACGGTCCCCATCTTGATGCCGAGGATGCGCCCGACGTCCTCGTAGCTGAGGTCTTCGATGTCGCTGAGGACCACGGCGGCGCGGAACTCGGGCGAAAGATTGTCGAGTGCCGTCTGCAGGATCGGGTCGAACGACTCCTCCGCCAGGACCTGCTCTGGACTTCGTTCACGACCGGGCACGCGTTCGGCATCGTCGGGCAGTGCCTCGAACCTGATGCGCGAACGGCGGCGGGCCATGTCCAGGAACAGGTTGGTCACGATGCGATGCATCCAGCCCTCGAACGTGCCCGGGCGGTACTTGTCGAGGGACCTGAACACCCGTATGAACGCCTCCTGGGTGATGTCCTCAGCGTCGTGCGCGTTGCCGCACAGCCGGAAGGCCAGTCGGTACACCCTGTCACCGTGCTGGGCTACGAGGTCGGACCACGAGGGCATATCAGCGGCCTTGCCCGAGGCGTCGAATCGCGCGGTCCCCACGGCCTCATCGCTGCCGTCGGCGCGGGCGATCGTCGTGTCGTGCACGGTTCGTGAATACATGCGCTGCCGCCGCCTCCCGGCGCGGTTCCGTCGCCGGTGGGCCGCGCAGTGTCCACCGCACCCTTGTGGCGCGATGTCTACCCACCCTCCCCTATCGAGCTGTCCTCACGGTATACCTGCACTGAGATCGCCCTGAGAGTCTTATACCGATCCGATCACCGCGCGTTGCCCGCCGTCCACGCGCGCTCGGAGATACGCTGCTCGGGTGTCCGATTCCATTGACGTTCCCGCCTCCGACGGCCCCGGGGTCGACGCACTCGCCCGCCGTAGCGCCGAGTTGGTCGACGACTCCCTCTACGCCTCTGCACGTGCGGAAGCCGACGAACTGGGGGCCCCGTCCCCTGATCCCCTGACCGCCGAGGCGATCCGACTCATCGCGCGATTGAACGGGGCCCGCGCGGCGGTGTGCATCTCCCCCGCTCCCGGCGTTCCGGCACTGGCGATCCTCGCGGCGGCGGGGCCCGGCGCCGGCGCGGTCGTCACTTGCATCACCGACGATCCCCACCATCTGGACGCCGCCAGGTCAGCATTGCGCGCCGCGGGACACCCTTCGTCGTCCGCCCGCTACATCGCGGCTCGCCCGCTCGAGGTCGCGGACAAACTCGCGGACGGGGCGTACGACCTCGTTGTGGCGGATGTCCCTGATCATTCGGTGCCCCGGGTCGTCTCCCGGGCCCACCAGTTGCTGCGCTCTGGCGGGGCACTGGTGCTCATGGGCGAACATGCTCCGCTACCCGAAGATTCGGATCTCCCCGATCACGCCCACGTGACGGTGCTGCCCGTGGGCTCCGGCCTCACCGTGGTCACCCTCTGACGGTTGCCCTAGCCCGGTAACGAGGTCACGGTGTTCTTGCCGACACTCACCACACCACCAGCGCTCACCGGGAACCGCTGTCGATCCCGCTCGTGGTCCACGCCGATCAGGTCGCCGTCGCCGATGTGACAGTTCTTGTCGATTATCGCCTTGCGGACCACGGCTCCACGTCCGATACGGCACCCTGGCATGAGAACACTGCCCTCCACCACGGCGCCGTCCTCGACCACGACGTTGTTGGAGATCACCGAATTGCGCACGGTGGCCGCCGAGATGATCGTCCCGGCGCCTACCATCGACTCCTGTGACGTGCCGCCACGAACGAATTTTGCGGGCGGCAGATTGTCCTGCTGCGTCCGGATCGGCCACATGTAGTTGTACAGATTGAACACCGGGTGCACGGAGACTAGGTCCATGTGGGCGTCGTAGAACGCGTCTATCGTCCCCACGTCCCGCCAGTACCCACGGTCACGGTCCGTCTCGCCGGGAACACGGTTCCGCGCGAAGTCGTAGACATAGGCGCGGCGCTGCTCGACCAATGCCGGGATGATGTCGCCGCCCATATCGTGGGTGGAATCCGGCTGCTCGGCGTCCGCCTTGAGCGCATCGACGAGTGCCTGGGTGGTGAAGATGTAATTGCCCATCGACGCGAAAGTGGCATCGGGGTCGTCCGGGGTGCCCGGCGGGTCGGACGGCTTCTCCACCCAGCCGCGGATCAGATCGTCGTCCGTGGCGTCGATGCAACCGAACGCGAACGCTTCGCTGCGCGGCACCCGGATACCGGCCACCGTCACCGCGGCACCACTGGCGATGTGGTGGTCGAGCATCTGCCGGGGGTCCATCCGATACACGTGGTCCGCGCCGAAGACGGCGATGTACTCCGGATCCTCGTCGTGGACGAGGTTTAGAGACTGCAGGATCGCATCCGCCGAGCCCGTGTACCACCGGGGCCCGAGCCTCTGCTGCGCCGGGACCGGCGCGATGTACTCGCCGCCCATTCCACTCATGTGCCACACCTGCGAGATGTGGCGGTCGAGGGAGTGCGACTTGTACTGGGTGAGCACGCAGACGCGCATGAACCCGGCGTTGACGAGGTTGCTGAGCACGAAGTCGATGAGCCGGTACGACCCTCCGAACGGCACCGCGGGTTTGGCGCGGTCCGCCGTGAGCGGGAAGAGACGCTTGCCCTCGCCCCCGGCGAGAACGATTGCTAGGACGTGCGGCTGATTCCTCACACCACCCACCGTAACGACTTCCGCCTCACAACCACCGGTCATCGCGTGCTTTCCCCCCGCTTATGCCCGGCATCCACCCCAGAACGACCTGTAGTCCATCCGGCAGACCACGAGCGGAGCACGAAGCGACTAGGTTGACCGGTGTGCGAGTAGCGATGATGACGAGGGAGTACCCGCCTGAGGTGTACGGCGGGGCGGGAGTCCATGTGACCGAGCTGGTCGCGAACCTACGGTCCCTGTGTGAGGTCGACGTGCTGTGCATGGGTGCGGACCGCGACACCGCACGGGCCTTCCGTCCCGACCCAGAGCTGGGCCCGGACGCCAACCCTGCCATCCAGACGTTGTCGGCTGGCCTACGCATGTCGGTCGCGGCCGACGGCGCGGACATCGTCCACTCACACACCTGGTACTCGGGGCTGGCCGGACACCTGGCGGGCGAGCTCTACGGGATCCCCCATGTGGTGTCCGCACACTCGCTCGAGCCGAGTCGGCCATGGAAGGCCGAACAACTCGGCGGTGGCTACCGCGTGTCCTCTTGGTCCGAGCGCAACGCGTTCGCCCACGCCGACGCCGTCGTGGCGGTGAGCGCGCGGATGAAGGAGGAGATCCTGCGCGTCTATCCCGAGATCGAACCGGACCGTATCCACGTGATCCTCAACGGAATCGACACCGCGGCGTGGTCCCCGGTCGAGCCGTTCACGGCCGAGGACTCCATTCTCCGGAAGCACGGTGTGGACCCCGACCGACCGATCGTGGCGTTTGTCGGCCGCATCACGCGTCAAAAGGGTGTGCCCCACCTGGTCCGGGCAGCTCGCGATTTCCACCCCGACACCCAGCTGGTGCTCTGCGCAGGGGCACCGGACACCCCCGAGATCGGCGCCGAGATGGAAGGGCTCGTGGAGGAACTCCGCGAAGGCCGGGACGGGGTGTTCTGGCTACGTGACATGTTGCCGCGCCACCAGGTCATCGAGGTCCTCTCCGCCGTGACAGTCTTCGCCTGCCCCTCGGTGTACGAGCCGCTGGGAATCGTGAACCTCGAGGCGATGGCGTGTGACACCGCCGTGGTGGCATCCGATGTCGGAGGAATCCCCGAGGTGGTTGTTGACGGTGAGACGGGCACCCTCGTCCACTATGACGAGGCGGACACCGAGGCGTTTGAGGCCGGGATCGCGGCCGCAGTCAACGAGCTGATCTCTGACCCGGACAAGGCCGCACATTTCGGGCGGGCGGGCGCCGACCGGGCCCGGACCAGGTTCTCGTGGCAGGCGATCGCCGAGCAGACCCACCAGTTGTACGCCTCACTGTTGTAGAGCCCGGTAGGACCGCACCTCCACGTGTAATCGCACCGGTGACTCCCCCGGGCCGAGGTGACGTTCGAGCTCTGCGCGGTCGAGGTGGAGCCCGCTCGGCCCCATCAGCGCCAGGTCCACCGCTATCGAGGTGGGAACCGCTGCGGTCGAATCGACGCGACGAACCCGGATAGGTTCGAACGCCTCCGCCAGGTCGGCGTCCAGACGCTCGCCCTTATCGGCCGCCGGTCTGAGCATTCCCGCGCGCGTGCGCAGTGGTTCCAGATGCCCCTCGCCAGGCACCGCGATGACCAGCGTCCCGCCCGGGCGCAGGACACGCGCGAACTCAGCGGTGTTCCGCGGCGCGAAAACCACCTGGAGCACATCCACGGAGCCCGTCCCGAGAGGCACCCGGTCCCAGGTGTCCGCAACCACCGCGGCGACGAGCGAGTTTGCCTTGGCGAGGCGACGGGCCGCCGCCACAGAAATCTCGGTACCGACCCCGAGGACCCGATCGGGTGACTGCTGGGCCGCGCTGACCGCTTCGACGACCCGGTCGAGGTAAAAACCGGTCCCCGCACCCGCTTCCAGCAGCACTGCAGCAGGGTGATCGGCCCGCGCGGTCGCCGCGTGAAAACCAGTGCCATCGACAGCGGCGTCGGCGAGTGCCTCGGCGAGTTCGTCGAACAGGCCTGCCCTGAGTACCCGGTCGCGGGCTGCCAGCTGCTCAGCTGTGTCACCGGAAAAACGACGACCGCGGGGGCCGAACAGGGTGAGATAGCCCTGCCGCGCCCGGTCGAACGAATGCCCGCTGCCGCACACCACCCCGGTGTCGACCGCCTCCACACCACGACCACAGTGTGGGCACTCCAGAAGCGGTACGAGTCGATCCAGCGCCTCCGGTGAGGCACTCACGACCTGGGCCGCTCCGCCAGGTCCCTCAGCAGACCGAGCAGCGTGCGCGTCGCGAACCCGGTGGCGACGGGACCGACCTCGTCGATCTCTTCCGGCGACCGGGCCGGCCCCGCGATGTCGAGGTGAGCCCAGGGACGGCCCCCCACGAACTTCTCGAGGAATAGCGCAGCGGTGATGGCACCGGGCCCCTTGGGCGCCTGATGAATATCGGCGATGTCCGACCGGACGGCCGGGCGCAGATCCTCGGGCAGCGGAAGACGCCACCACCGCTCCCCCGACGTCGCACCCGCCAGGGCGACACGGTCCGCGAGGTCATCGTCAGTCGCCATCACGGCACCGGTACGCATGCCCAGTGCGACCTTCATCGCGCCAGTGAGGGTGGCCACGTCCACCACGACCTCCGGATCACACACCTCGATGCCGTGGGCCAACGCGTCCGCAAGGACCATCCGCCCCTCCGCGTCCGTGTTGGTGATCTCGGACGTCGTCCCGTCGACATGCGTCACCACGTCTCCGGGGCGATAAGCAGACCCCGAGAGCATGTTCTCCGCAGAGGGAACCACGACGGTCAGGTCCAGATCCTCGTGCGCGCCGGTGGGGTTGGAGCAGAACGTGGCCGCGGCCGCCGCTACCGCCGCCGACCCCGCCATGTCGGTCCGCATGAGATGCATGCCCTCTGCGGGCTTAACCGAGATCCCGCCGGTGTCGAACGTGATGCCCTTGCCCACCAGCAACACCCGGGGCCCGGAGCCCGGGCGGCGCGCCACCAGGACTCGGGGGGCGTTATCCGAGCCGCCGCCCACGGCGAGGACGCCGCCGAAGCCGCCGGTGACTAACTCCTCGCCGTCGATCACGGTCGTCTGCATCCCTGCCGCGACCAACACCTCGGACATCCGGGCCACCAGCCATTCCGGAGTCTTCAGGTCGGACGGGGCCCCGGCGAGATCGCGGGCCAGAGACGTGGCCTCAGCGGATTTCACGGCGACCGCGACGGCACGGGCGACCGCGTCCTCGTCGTCGTCACTTCCTATCTCGGAAACTGTGCGCACCACGAGATCGGGTGCGGGCGGAGACGGCTGCGCAGCATACACGTCCTGCCCCCGGGCGCCCAGGAGGTAGCCCAGGACGAGATCCCCCACGCGATCGAGCGGGACCACATCCGGCACCGTCACCTCAACCGACTGCGCCCGGCGGGAATCGCGGAGATGGCGGGCCAGCGCCGCACCCGCGCGGCGGTGCCCCAGCCCATGGTCGACCGCACCTGCCCAACCAGCACGCGGCACGGTCTCGTCCAGCTCCACCTCGATCACGGGGTGACCGTCATGAACGTCAACCCTCGCCTCTGCCGCCAGCCCACGTGGCGGCCTACCCGGCTCGGCGGACCGGACGACAACGGACAGGGAGTCGACCGTCGCGGGGCCGGACACCACGCTGACGGTGGGCAGCGAACGACTGGGGATGGCTGACATCAGAACACCTTACGAGGACATGAGACGGCGCACCCGCCACTAGGGTCGGATGCGCCGGCAACGGTGGAGCGATCGATCAAGAGGTGGCCTGCGAGAGCTCCTCGCTGAGCGACTTCGCCTCGTCGGGGGTCAGCTCGACGACAAGTCGTCCGCCACCCTCCAGAGGGACTCGCATGACGATCCCGCGGCCCTCCTTGGCCGCTTCCATCGGTCCGTCACCGGTCCTGGGCTTCATAGCCGCCATCGGGTCGATTCCCTTCGTCTTTGTCCGCGGGGCGGCGTCCGGTGAGGACCTCCGAGCCACGACGGTACTGCTGAGTGGATGTACCCAATTCTAGCGCGTTGATGCGGCGTGGGATGCCGGAGCGGGTCCGACGTCCAGCCCGTGGGACGCCCCGGGCTCGATCCCGGCCTCTTCGAGCCGCGCGCGGAGACGGTCTATCTCCGCCGCCGCATGTTCCAGCGTCCAGTCGACCTCGGACATCGTGTACCCCCGGGCCGACATTCCGAAGCGCACCTCGCGCAGGTCCTCGCCCGCCAGGGGCCCCTCGGGAAGATGCGTGACAGTGTGGCCGGTCGCCACGGTCGGCAACACCTCCGAACGGCCGAAGACCACCACGGACAGGGCGAATAACGCGGCTGCCACAACCAGAGTGACCACCACGTAGACGATGACTGTGAGCATTCCGCGCGCCCCTATTCCCTACTGCCAACCGAAGCTCCAGTTTGGCACACGCCGGTCGGACCGATCGTCGCGGTCACGCCAGTCCACGGATCGTCCGCGCAGGTGGGCGCGTCCCCACGATCGATGCGATCATCTCCAGCGCCCGCAGGGTCCCCGGCACGTCATGCGTCCGGAACACCCGCGCACCGTGCAGCGCCGCCACCGAGGTCGCCGCGAGGGTGCCCTCCGAACGGTGGTCGACGTCCGCATCCAGAGTCTCGCCGATGAAGTCTTTGTTGCTCAGCGCCATGAGAACCGGGTGACCCACCGCGACGACCTCGTCCATCCGGCGGAGCAACTCCAACCCATGGAAAGTGTTCTTGCCGAAATCGTGGGTCGGGTCCACCAGGACCCCGTCGGCCGGAACTCCTGCGGCCAGAGCACGCTCCGCGGCCGCCGACAACTCATCGACCACGTCGCGGACCACGTCCTCGTACCCAACCCGATAGGGACGGGTTCTCGGAACCGCGCCCCCGGTGTGCGAGCAGACGAAGCCCGCACCGACCTCCCCCGCCGCTTCCAGAACCCCGGGATCGTGTCCGGCCCAGGTGTCGTTGACGAGGTCTGCTCCCGCCGCCAACGCGCGTCGCGCCACGTCTCCACGCCAGGTGTCGACCGAAATAACGACACCCGGATAACGACCACGAACCGCCTCCACGAATGGCACCACACGGCGGGTCTCGGCTTCAGCGTCGACGAGGTCGCCCGGTCCGGCTTTGACCCCACCGATGTCGACGATGTCGGCACCACCAGCCACGACCTCGTCGACCCTGCGCATCGCGGCGGTGTCCGTAAAGGTGGCACCACGGTCGTAGAACGAGTCAGGGGTGCGGTTGACGATCGCCATCACCAGCGGTCGTTCGACAGGAACCGGTCGACCGCAGAGCGTCGGCAGCGGCGGCACAGCTCGTCTACTCACCGTCGTCCTCCACAGGCGTCGAGTGCGGCCTCGAGATCGTCCTGTACCACCAGGCACGCAAGTGCCTCCTGTTTGACCAGGCCAGCCTCCGCCAGACTGTTCACCCAGTCCAACAGCGGCCGATAGAAACCGATCGGGTCGTAGAGCACCACGGGTTTGTGATGGAAGCCCAATGACGCCGCGGTCCAGACTTCGAACATCTCCTCCATCGTGCCGATGCCGCCGGGCAGCGTGAGGAACGCATCCGACCGCTCCTCCATCTCCCGCTTACGTTCGCGCATGGAGGTCACCACCACCAGCTCGTCAGACCCGGTGTCCGCGACCTCGCGAACCCGAAGCCCCTCCGGGATCACGCCCACGGTCCTCGCTCCGCCCGATCGTGCGGCCTCGGCGAGCGCACCCATCATCGAGACGTTTCCGCCCCCGGAGACCAGTGACCAGCCACGTCGGGCGATACCGTCTCCTACCGCCGTGGCGATGTCCAGCAGCTCGGGATCGTAGGTCGAGGAGGCACAGTAGACGCAGACCCTCCGGCCCGGAAGCGGCGACATCAGCGCTCGATCCCCCGGTGTTCCACGCCGAACTGATCCTCGCGCTGTTCGGTCGTCACCGCGGCCCGGTTATGAGCCCGGCGGATGTACTCCACGGCCTCAGGAACCGAGTCGGTGACCATCATCAGGTCCAGGTCGGAGGCGGAGATCATCCCCTGTTCGGCGAGCGTCCCGCGGATCCACTCGACCAGCGGCGACCAGAAGTCCACCCCCAGCAGAACGATCGGGAACCTTGTGATCTTGTCGGTTTGCACCAGCGTGATGGCCTCGAAGAACTCGTCGAGGGTGCCGAAGCCGCCCGGGGTGCAGACGAAGGCCTGCGTGTACTTGACGAACATCGTCTTGCGCACAAAGAAGTAGCGGAAGTGCAGGCCGAGTTCCACCCATCGGTTCACGCTCTGCTCCATGGGCAACTCGATGCCGAGCCCCACGGACAGCCCGTTGGCCTCCCATGCACCCTTGTTCGCCGCCTCCATCTGCCCCGGACCGCCACCGGTTACCACCGCGTAACCGGCCTCCGTGAGGGCCCTTCCCAGTTCGACCGCCTGCTCGTAGGCAGGATCGCCGGGCCTGGTACGCGCGGAGCCGAACACGCTCACGGCGTCGGGCAGCTCGGCGAGTGCGCCGAAGCCGTTGACGAACTCGCTCTGGATCCGCAGGACCCGCCAGGGGTCGGTGTGCAGCCAGTCCGTGTCCTGGTCGTGGTCCAGCAGTCGCTGGTCCGTCGTGGTGCGCTCGCCGCCCTTAGCGCGACGGACGAGGACCGGGCCTCGCATGTGTACCTGGTCAGTGGATGCCATGTGCCGGGTGTCTCCTTCAGGTCTGGTGGTGCGGGGTCAGTCGTTGGTCAGGTACGCGCGGAGCATGTCAGCCACCTCGGTGATCTGCGCTGCCGGGCAGTGTTCATCTCGCTTATGGGCGAGCCCCGGGTCGCCCGGCCCCAGGTTGACGGCCGGAATACCGAGTGCAGCGAACCTCGACACGTCGGTCCAGCCGAATTTCGCCCGAACGCGCCCGCCGGTCGCCCGCACGAGATCCGCGGCGGCCGGGGCGCTCAGCCCGGGCAGCGCACCTGGCGAGAGGTCGGTGAGTTCCCAGTACAGCCCGGGTTCTGCGGGAGGCGCCTGGCCCTGGCGCACACGCTGCGCCTCAGTCAGTCCGAGCGTCTGGAGCGCGTGCGTGAGTGACGCCTGGGTGTCGCGGTCCGGAGCGGAGCGGAAGTTCACGTCCATCCAGGCCTCGTCCGGAACGGTGTTCCCCGCGACGCCCGCCGACATGCGGACAGCCTGTAGTCCCTCCCGGTACACACAACCGTCGATGTCCACCGACCGCGGCTCGTACGCCCCGAGGGCCGCGAGGATCGGCGCGAGGCGATGGACCGCGTTGTCGCCCAACCAGCTGCGTGCCGAGTGCGCACGGACACCACGGGCGTGGACCCGGATCCGGAGCGTCCCCTGGCAGCCCGCCTCGAGTTGACCACCCGTCGGTTCGCCGAGGATCGCCACATCACCGTCCAGCCAGTCCCGGTGCGAGCGTTCGATCAGGCCCAACCCGTTCGCGGTGGCTTCGATCTCTTCGCAGTCATAGAGCACCAGAGTGAGGTCATGAGCAAGCGCGTGGGAGTCCGCGAGGGTCGCGAACAGATGGAGGAAAACGGCGTCTCCGGACTTCATGTCAACAGTCCCGCACCCGTGCAGCACGAGGTCGGCACCCTCACCTGTGACGCTGCACGGAATGTTGTCCGCGACGGGCACAGTGTCCAGGTGGCCCGCCAGGACGACCCTGGTAGGCAGCCCCCGGTTGGTCCGGGCCAGGACCCGGTTGCCGACGCGGATCACTTCGGTGCGACCGGCGGCCGGGCCGCTGAACCCGTCAACCGCGCCGCGGAGCGCCGCGTGCACAGCCGAGGCGATCGCGCCCTCCTCACGGGAGGGGCTGGCGATGTCGACCAGGGATCGAGTGAGGTCGATCGGGTTCACTGTCAGGTCGGGAACGGCGTTCACGGCGTCCACCTTAGATGCCGGTAACCGGTCAGCGTCGGCGCCGCCGGTTAGCATCGAGACCATGAGCGCACATGGAGCACTGGCCACAGGAATAGCCACCCTGACGTCCGACCACACGGTCCTGGACGTGTGGTATCCCGCACCGGAGCTCGGTGCCGCATCTCAGGGCGGTCACCGAGCTTTGTCCGGAGACGAGATCCCCTCCGATCTCGCACCACTGACCGGGCCCGACGTCGATCGCGGTGTCGAGCGGGTCGCCGTACGGGTGGAGATCGACGACCTCACGCAGGCGCCGACCGACGCCTACGACGCCTATCTCCGGCTGCACCTGATCAGTCATCGGCTGATCAAGCCGCACTTCGCCAATATGGACGGGCTGTTCGGCACGCTCACCAACGTCGTGTGGACCAACTTCGGGCCCTGCGCCGTCCCCGGCTTCGAACTCGTACGAGCAAAGCTGCGTTCTCGCGGCGCCCTGACCGTCTACAGCGTGGACAAGTTTCCCCGGATGGTGGACTACGTGATCCCCAGCGGGGTCCGAATCGCGGACGCTGACCGGGTCCGCCTGGGTGCCCATCTCGCCGAGGGCACCACCGTGATGCACGAAGGATTTGTGAACTTCAACGCCGGGACTCTCGGCGCCTCGATGATCGAGGGGCGCGTATCCGCCGGTGTCGTGGTGGGCGCCGATTCGGATGTCGGAGGTGGCGCCTCCATCATGGGCACACTCTCCGGCGGCGGCAAAGAGACCATCTCCATCGGTGAGCGCTGCCTGCTGGGTGCCAACTCCGGTGTCGGCATCTCGCTGGGCGACGACTGCGTGGTCGAAGCTGGTCTCTACGTCACCGCCGGCACCAAGGTGGACGTGCGCGCCGGGGCCTGGGCGGACAAGGAGCCGATCAAAGCCGGCCAGCTCTCCGGGATGGATAACCTGCTCTTCCGCCGCAACTCACTGTCAGGCGCGGTCGAAGCCGTGCCGTGGAAGCGCGAGAGAGTCGAGCTCAACTCGAACCTGCACGCCAACGACTGATCTCTTGCGGCGCATGTCGCGTACCCACACCTGCGACGTGTCCATGCAACACAGCCGCCACCGTCGATGAACTCGCGCTCCCGCCGAAGCGCGTGCCGGAGTTCATCGACGGTGGCGGCTGTGGACTACGCGTACAGGCGCGGGTGCGGATGCTTCAGCGGCTGGGGAGGGCAAAGCTGGGTCGATCCTGGGCCGGGCAGGGCAAAGCTGGGCCGGCTGGGGTGGGCAGGACAGTGCAAGGCTGACTGGGGCGGCGCCAAATGAGTGGGCCTGGTCAAGCGAGTCTGCTGACTGCCTCGGAGATCGTCTCGTCGGTAGCCGTGAGAGCGATCCGGACGTGCCGACCCCCCGCCGGACCGTAAAACTCACCAGGCGCCACCAGCATTCCCCGCTGCGCGAACCAGTCCACGGTGTCGCGGCACGGCTCGTCGCGGGTCGCCCAGAGGTACAAGCCCGCCTCGGAGTAGTCGATCCGAAAGCCCGCGGCTTCGACAGCCGGCAGAAGGCGTGCCCGCCGGGCCCGGTACCGCTCACGTTGCTCCGCCTCATGGGCGTCGTCGCGCAGGGCCGCGGCCATGGCGGACTGGATTGGCAGGGGCATCATGAGACCGGCGTGTTTACGCACCGCGAGAAGGTCTGCGACGAGTGCGGGATCCCCCGCGACGAACCCCGCCCGGTAGGAGGCCAAGTTCGAGGTTTTGGACAGCGAGTGCAGGGCGAGCAGATTGGTGTGGTCCCCTTCACAGACCCGGGAATCGAGGATCGAGGGTGCCTCCCCCTCCCACACCAAACCGAGATAACACTCGTCAGCGGCCACGATCACGCCGCGGTCACGGGCCCAGCCCACGACCTTGCGGAGATGTTCAATGCCGAGGATCTTGCCGGTCGGGTTAGACGGCGAGTTCAGGTAAAGCAGGTCAGGGGTAGAGGGGCCGAGCTGCATCAGGGAATCCGCACGGACCACCCGCGCACCCGCGATCCGCGCGCCCACCTCATACGTCGGGTACGCCACTTCCGGGACAACGACAGTGTGGCCAGGCCCGAACCCGAGTTGGGCGGGCAGTCCCGCGATCAGTTCTTTGGTCCCGATCACCGGCAGGATGGAATCCGGAGTCAGGCCGGTGGCGCCGTATCGACGGGAGAGGGCGTCGGCCGCGGCCTGCCGCAACTCGGGCCGTCCAACCGTGGTGGGGTAGCCGGGCTCGGCGGAAGCCGCCGCGAGTGCCTCGCGGATCACCGGCGCCACGGGATCGACGGGTGTGCCGACAGTGAGGTCGACCAGCCCCTCCGGATACGTGGACGCCCGGTCGCGGGCACCCGCCAGAGTGTCCCAGGGGAACTCGGGCAGCTCGCGACCGGGCGGACGACGCTCAGGACGAGCCACCGCAGGTCATTCCTCGTTCATGGGCGGAAGCGCCTTGACGAACGGCGTGTCGTAGTCGACCTTGCCGACCTTTGCGGCGCCGCCCGGTGACCCCAACTCGACGAAGAAGTCGGCGTTGGTCGCGTTGTACTCTGTCCACTCCTCGGGGGTGTCATCCTCGTAGAAGATGGCCTCGACGGGACAGACCGGCTCACAGGCTCCGCAGTCCACGCACTCGTCGGGGTGGATGTACAGCATCCGCCCACCCTCGTATATGCAGTCGACCGGGCACTCCTCGACGCAGGACTTGTCCATAACGTCAACGCACGGCTCGGCGATCGTGTAGGTCACGTCAGCCACCTTCCTCGTAGCGGTATGGCATGCATCGTATGCCACCCGGACCCCCACCGTGTGTTCCGCCCCACTGGTGCGCCACGCTACGTGACGAGTGTCACAGGGACCGGTTGGGGGGCCGGGCCGTAGAGCGTGCTCCGGGCCCGCGCGGGTCGACCGATCCCGGTGGCGATCTCCTCGATCTCCTCTGGTGTCCGGGCGGAACCGTTCTCCGCCCCGGCCATCCTCGAGATGGTCTCCTCCATCAGGGTGCCGCCCAGATCGTCGGCGCCCGAGCGCAGCATTGTGCGCGTCCCGGCCACACCGAGCTTGACCCAGCTGGTCTGCACGTGGTCGATCGCACCGTGGAGCATGATCCGCGCCAGCGCGTGCACCGCCACGTTCTCCTCGCGGGTCGGCCCGGGACGAGAGGCGCCGGCGAGGTAGAGCGGGGCACTGCGGTGCACGAACGGCAGCGGCACGAACTCGGTGAATCCGCCGGTGCGTTCTTGAATGCCACGCAGGGTGCGCAGGTGCGCCACCCAATGCCGCGGGGTGTCCACATGGCCGTACATCATGGTCGAACTCGACCGCAGCCCCACCTCGTGGGCGGTGGTGACGATGTCGATCCATTCCGAGGCGGGGAGCTTGCCCTTGGTCAGAACCCAGCGGACCTCGTCGTCGAGTATCTCCGCCGCCGTGCCCGGGATGGAGTCCAGACCGGCCGCGCGTAGGTCGGTCAGCCATTCGCGGACACCCACGCCTGAGCGGGAGGCGCCGTTGGATATCTCCATGGGGCTGAACGCATGGACGTGCATCGACGGCACCCGCTCCTTGACCGCGCGCACGAGGTCGGCGTACCCCGACACCGGCAGGTCGGGGTCGATGCCCCCCTGCATACACACCTCGGAGGCCCCGGAAACGTGTGCCTCGTACGCTCGGTCGGCGACCTCGGAGGTCGACAGTGAGAACGCGTCTGCATCACCCTTACGCTGGGCGAACGCGCAGAATCTGCAGCCGGTGTAGCAAATATTGGAGAAATTGATGTTGCGGTTGACCACGTAGGTCACCGTGTCCCCCACAACTTCGGCGCGAATGCGGTCAGCCAGACCCGCGACCGCCGCCAGCCCATCGCCGGTGGCGGTGGCGAGCGCCAGGTACTGCTCGTCGGTGAGCCCAGCGGGATCGGTTTCGGCGGCCCGCAGGGCGGAGAGGACCTCCGCGTCAGCGCGCTCGGGGACCAGGGCTGCCGCTCCCAGCTCGGCCGCGCGGGCCCGGATGACGTCCCAGTTACCGAAGGCCTCGCCGATGTCGGAGCGGGTGTCGGTGTTGCGGCCCTCGGAGTCGATCGCAGTGTTCAGATCGATCCGTCCGCTCGAGTCCCAGTCGTCGTCGGGCTCCTGCCACGGCATTCCGGTGGGGCGGACCAACTCGTCGTCGTCGTTCCCCACGGCCGCCAGGCCGCTCGCCGGATCGGCCAGCGCGCGCACATGGCCGGCCACCCTCGGGTCGATCCACGCATCGCCGGCACCGACGTAGCGGGGATGTGCCGTGAGACGCTCTGTCAACGTCCATCCGGCGTCGGCGAGATCAGCGGTCAGGCCCGCCAGGTGGGGCCACGGCCGCTCGGGGTTGACGTGGTCGGGCGTGAGGGGCGAGATCCCCCCCAGGTCATCGACACCCGCGTCGATGAGCGCGAGGACATCCTCACGGTCCACGAGGTTGGGCGGAGCCTGCACCGCCACACGCGGGTCCAGGACCAGCCGGGCGACGGCGATCGCGGCCAGGAACTCGTCCCTGCCCGCATCGTCCGCGCCACGCATGGCGGTATCGGGTTTGGCCCGGAAGTTCTGGACGATCACCTCTTGCAGGTGGCCGAACTCGCGCGCCAGACCGGCCAGCGCGAGCAGACTCTCCGCGCGCTCGGTCCGGTTCTCCCCTATGCCGACCAGGATTCCGGTGGTGAACGGCACGGCCAGCCGACCCGCATCGGTCAGCGTCCGCATGCGGACGGCCGGGTCCTTGTCGGGGCTGCCGTAGTGCGCCTCGCCGGGCGTCGTGAACAGGCGGGTGGAGGTTGTCTCAAGCATCATGCCCATGGACGGCGCGACAGGCTTGAGTCGCGAGAGTTCGGCCCAGCTCATCACGCCCGGATTGAGATGCGGTAGCAGACCGGTCTCCTCGAGCACCCGGATCGCCATGGCCCGCACGTAGTCCAACGTCGAGGAGAAACCGCGCGACTCCAGCCATTCCCGAGCCTCCGGCCAGCGATCTTCGGGCCGGTCCCCCAGCGTGAACAGAGCCTCCTTACAGCCCGCCTCGGCGCCACGGCGGCACAGTTCCACCACCTCGTCGGGGTCGAGGAACATCCCCTCGCCCGCCGCGCGGAGCTTGCCCGGGACCGTGACGAAGGTGCAGTAATGACATTTGTCGCGGCACAGACGCGTCAGCGGGACAAATACTTTGCGGGAGTAGGTGACGACGCCCGGACGCCCCTCATCGATGAGTCGCGCATCGCGGCGGGCGGCGGCCAGTCCGGTGAGACGGTCCAGATCGTCGCCCCGGGCCGCGAGGAGGACCGCGGCTTCGGTGGTGTCGAGGGTGAGCCCGTCCGCCGCGCGGCGCAGGGCGCGTCGCATGGCCGAGGGCGTGGGGTCGGGATCAACTATCGAGGGTGCGGGATCCATGGTCACCGATGATGCCCCACGTCGGCGCAAGGCCGGTCGTCCGGTGCTGCGTGGGTGGTCAGCGCGGTGACGCTGTCGCGGCCCCACTACTCTGGTGCGCATGTCCGATCCCGTCGCCACCCTCCGCACCAACGGGGACCCTCTGGTGTCCGCCCCGGCCACCGATGTGGGGGGTGCCCACGCTCTCCGCGCGCCGCGTGTCGCCGTTGACGATGGGCCCGGCCCCGATGCCGGCGACGCGTTGCTCACCTCCAACCGCGTACTCATCACCGCGCCGCGCCACCGGATTGAGAAGCGCACCCCGTTCCTTTTCGTCGTCGAGGGAATCTGGTCGTGGATGGTCCTCGCCGGATTGCAGGTGGCCTGGTTCTTCTGGGGCGACAATGTGATGGGCTTCTGGAATTGGGTCGCCCTGGCGGTGACCGTGCCGTTTGCCTTCATGGGCATCGTGGTGGCGCCGTACTGGCGGTATCTCGTGGCTCGCTGGGATGTTTCGGACACCGCTGTGTGCTCGCGGAAGGGATGGTGGACGACGCAGTTCCGCATCGCGCCCCTGGCGCGGCTGCAGACTGTGTACACCACGCGAACTCTGTTCGAGCGGTGGTTCGGGCTCGCGACGGTGAACGCCTCCACCGCCTCCGCGCAGGGCACCGTTGAGATCCGTGGGCTCAACCTGGCGGATGCGGAGGCGCTGGCCCAACACCTGATTGCCATCGCGAACCTCGACTCGGCGGACGGCACGTGACCGGCCGGGAGGCGGCCACCGCGGGGTCCGACGTAGAGGGGGTCGACGACGACGAGACCGTCTCCGCCGTCGAGACCGCGTCAACAGTGGGGGCGGAACGGGCCGAGGAGGTCCTCGGCGCGGACGAACCCGCGGTGGAGGACAAGGTCGATCCGGAAGCCCCGTGGGAACGGTTATCGTGGCGAATGCTCCTGGTCGACCCACTGGGTTCGCTCACGCGTCTGCTCCCGCTGTTCCTGATCTCCCTGTGGCTGGGCTCCAACCGCAGCAACTACTGGTTCGAGATCACCATCATTTCGCTGGTCGTGCTGGCGGGTCTGCTGCGGTGGTTGTCGACCAGCTACCAGGTCGGCCGGACGCACATCATCCTCAAGAAGGGCTTCTTCAGCCGACAGGTGGTGACCGTCGCCCGGAATCGCATCCGCAGTGTCGACACGGAGTCGGACCTGTTCCACCGTGTCATGCGGGTGTCGATCGTGGAGGTGGGCACGGGTCGATCCGATGCCGGCAAGTCCGATGCGGAGAGGTTCCGACTCAACGCTATCGACACCGCGCTGGTGGAGCCACTGCGCGACGAGCTACTGGCGCACCGCCGCGCCATGGACCCCACGTTGACCGAGGAAGACGAGGCGCAGTGGGGTTCCAGGTACGGCGAGGACATCGCCCGCTGGCGGATCACCTGGGCACGTTTCGCGCCGTTCTCCTTCCTCGGATTCGGTGTCCTGTTCTCTCTCTGGCTCATCTCGTGGCAGATGGGAGACATGCACGACCGGGTCATGGACCTCGCCGTGGTCACCGGCACCATCGCCTGGCTGGACTCACTAGGTGAGCCCTGGGCATTTGTCGGCAAGGGCATCGCCGTCTGGCTGGTGGCCGGTGTCCTCGCGGTGGTCACCTACGCGATCCGGTACGGCAAGTACGCCCTCACGGACCACGGGCAGCTGCTCTACGTGCAGAACGGAATACTCCGACGCAAACACCAGGCCTTGGACAAGGCCCGTTTACGCGGCGTCGAGATACGACTGCCGGTGTATCTGCGGATGATCGGTGGCGGTCGACTCGAGCCCGTCATGACGGGAACCAAAAAGGGCGCCACTGCCTCCACGCTGCTGCCTCAGGCCCCGATCGGCGATGTTCGCCGGGTCGCCATACGGATCCTCGGCGACGAGACCCCGGTGTCCATCAAGCTTCGGCGTCACCCGTGGAAGGCCACGCGTCGTCGGATCACGCGCGGGCTGCTGCCGTTCTGGGTCGTCGCGGGGCTCATCGTCCTGGTCCGCATCGATTCCGGGCCGTCCACCGACGTCTGGGTCCACTGGGGCATCCCCGGCGCCCTGGTGTTTTTCCTGCTGCTGTCTTTCGACCGCATCCGCATGCTCGGACACGCCCTGCTACCGGGGATGTTGGTGACCTCTCATGGTTCGTGGAGTGCCAAGCGCTCCGTCCTCGAGGCCGAGGGCATCATCGGCTGGACGGTCACCCAGTCGGTCTTCCAACGTTCCGCGGGGGTGGCGACGGTGTCTGCCGCCACCCCCGCCGGCAACGGTGTCTACTCAGTGGTAGATATCGCGGCGGACGAGGCGTGGACGCTGGCGGAGGAGTTGACGCCGGGGATCACCGACGTGTGGCACGACCCGGAGGACGTGAGCGCCCGGTATTCACCGTCGATGGGTATCCGGCGCCAGTGACCGGCCGAGGGTGGCCACCCATAGCGGGATGAGCCCGCCGAAGGCCAGCAACGCCAGGCCGCGCAGGCCGATCGGCACCGGCATGTCGTCGCCGGGGCCCATGTCGAGCGCGATGAGGGTGAGTATCCACACCAGCGCAGGAAAGGCCGCCACGATGGTGCGGTCCGACCAGCTGGCAGCCACCCGGACCAGAAACAGCGACCAGACCCCGGCCGCGATCACCGTGATCGGGAACGGCACCGGCCCGATGTACATGGTCAGCCACGCCGACGCGATGACGCAGCTCGTAGCGGAGCCCACGGCGAGGAGCACCAGCGCGCCCCCGAGTTCGATGCCGGAAGGTGTGCTGCCGACCGACGTCCGGCCCGCAACGTCGAGATCCAGGTCGGACGAACCAGCGGTCACGAGCGCTCCCCAGCCAAGCCGTCGAGCAGATGGGCCGAGCCCGGGGGGCACTTGACGTAGGAACCCCTGGCATCCGGCAGATCACGCGATATATACCACTCGCTCTGCGGGACAGGCTGCAGCACGTTGTTTGTCAGCGCGAGGAACCAGCACTCCTCTTCGACACCGGGCACCAGTTCCAGTTGGGTGGCGTGGCTGGTCAGTGCCTCGAGTTTTGCCGCGTACGCGGACGCGTCCAGTGGCACACGATGGGTCAACCTGGAGTCGGGTACCGACGGGAGTTCGCCCTCGTGGGCGGGTCGCAGGTGCTCGGGCGGTGCCGGATGACGACGGGACACCTCCGAGCGCGCGGTGACCGTCCAGGCCACACGTGCGGGCCTGTGCTGGGCCGCCTCGATCGCGGCGTGGACGATCTCGTGGGCGCGGATGTGATCCGGGTGGCCGTAGCCGCCCTGCGGGTCGTACGTCACGACGAGCTGGGGCCGCCAGTCGTCGAGTGCGGCCACAAGGTCGTCCACGGCCTCCGGGCCGGACTTCACGAAGGCGCGGGGATGGTCAGCGGACGGTGTCCCTGCCATGCCGGAATCGCGCCAGCGGCCGGCGCCACCGAGAAAGCGGGGCGCCTGCACACCAAGAGCGCGCAGTGCGCCGGCCAACTCGCCGATGCGGTATCCGCCCAACTGGTCAGCCCGGTCGGCGACGAGCCCGGAGAACTCGTCACCGAGCACCTCCCCTTCTTCTCCGAGGGTGCACGTGAGCACCCGGACCTCAGCTCCCGCGGACACGAGGGCGGCGATGGATCCACCGGTGGTGATCGTCTCGTCGTCGGGGTGGGCGTGTACGAACAGAGCACGCACTCCGCTCGCGGACGGGGGCACGATGTTACTCATCCGATCCTCCTCCAGGTGGGTGCGGTGCCGAAGATATCGGTGACGCCCCGGGGTCTATCCGCGCCGCTGTCGGGCCGTCCCCTGCCGGAACGTACACCGTCCACGCCGTTCTCCGACAGCAACAACGTAGGACGGACCAGGGGGATTCGCACGGCCTGCTCGGCGACGAGCTCCGCAGCCGTGGACAGGTCGGTGGCGCCACCGCCGACCCCTAGAGCTCGATCGAGCGCCGAATCACACAGTCCCGACACGTCGGCTGCCCGGGCCGGGGAGTCGACTCCCACGGTGCGAGTCGGCGTGGTGCCAGCGGTAGTGGTGGCGGTGGTCCTGTCAGTCGCGGGGGACTCACCGCTATCCGGTTCGGGCGGGATGAGACTGGAGACGGTCGTACGTGGGCGCGTCAGTGTGACGGAGCCGGTGGTCGCACTGGCTCCGGTATCTGAGGATTCCTCGGCGGTGGTGCTGACGTCGGTCTTCTCCGTGGCCTCCGCCGTGGCAGTACAGGCGAATCGTGACGTAGCGGCGACCTCCGCACTCCCATCGGCCCGCTGCCAACCCACCACCCCGTCGATCAGCCCATGAGGTAACGCGTCCGCGTAGAGCGCTACTGGGTCCAGTTCCCAGACCCGGGCACCGATCCCCCGACCCCGCAACTGATCGGCGACCGTGTACGCGGCGGTCAGGGCCCGCTCGTCCGCGGCCTCGACGCCAAGAGTGATGCTCAGAGGGGTTGCGGCTCGTTCCCACCGTTTGCCGGGGCGCGTGTATCCAGCCGCGGCCAGTTCGCGCTCCACAACGTCGGCACCGCCGGTCGGCGTCGTCGCGGATCCGGTGGGGAAAGGAAAGTTGGTGGTCGCCGGGGTGGACTCGCCTGTGACGATGCGACCCACCGTGGTGGGGTCGATCGCTGCGGCGATCGCCCGCCGGACCGCGATCTGCCCGGCGGATGGCGCGACGGTATTGAGAGCGAGTTCCAGCTGCGCCGCCTCAACGGAACGCACACTTCGTACGCCAGGCACGGTGGCCGCGACGTCAGCCGCCACCGGGGTCGCCGGCACCAACGCCATCGATCCAGGTCCGTCTCGTAGAGCCGCACCAACCTGCCCGGCTCCGGTCGCGCGCCTGACCACGATCTGATCCGGTTCGGGGGCTTGCGCCCAGTACCTGTCGTTGCGGACGAACTCGATCACCCCCCGCCCGATGTCGGCATCACGGATCATGAACGGTCCGGCGCTCATCACCGGCAGAGACGCCATCGCGCCCTGGAATCCGTCGGGCGCATCTTTGAGAATGTGTCCCGGCAGCAGGTTCGAAAACAGGTCACGCCACTGTTCGGTCGGGGTGTCAAAGACCACGTCCACGACCTTGCCGCCGGCTCCGGAGCGGACCGCGACAATTCGCTCGTACCCGGCGGGGTCCACCACCCCGGGCTGCGTGGTCATCTGTCGCCACAGGTACTCGAAGTCCTCCGCTGCTACCGGCACACCGTCAGACCACTGGGCCTTGGGATGGATCGTGTAGCGGATGGTGGCCGTCGCACCGGCCAGCGGTTCCGCCGACACCAGCAGCGCGCGGTTTAGCACGGGTTCGCCGTCGGCGCCACGGACGAATGCACTGGGCAGCAGCAGCGAGGCAACCAGGTCGGTGTCCACGCCCTGGTTGGCCAGCAGGTGGGGATTGAATCCCGGGTCCACCCGGTCAAGGGCCAGCAGGACGCCGCCCCCCGAGAGACTGACGGGCGCACCGTCAGTACGATCCTCCCCCACCACGGTGGGCGGGGGAGGATCGGCCACACACCCGGAGACGACCAAGAGGGCGACCGCGGTGGCCACGACCGCAGCCGCCCGGCGACGCCTCGACGCCCCCCTCGTCGTCATCCAGGCCTCGTCAGTTGACCGTCTGCTGGTCGCGGGACTTAGACCGGCTACGGGCCTTGGCGCGCTCATTCGCGGTGAGCAGAACCTTGCGCACGCGAATCACTTCGGGAGCCACCTCGACGCACTCGTCGACCGCACAGAATTCCATTGCCTCCTCGAGGGTGAGGTTCTTGTGCTTGGAGAGAGTCTCGGTGGTATCGGAGCTCGCCGCGCGCATATTAGTGAGCTTCTTTTCCTTGGTGATGTTGACGTCCATGTCCTCCGAGCGCGGGTTCTCCCCCACCACGACGCCCTCGTAGACCTCTGAGCCGGGTTCGATGAAGAAGTCACCCCGATCGGCCAGCCCCAGAAGCGCGAAGGTGGTGGCCTTGCCCGCGCGGTCCGCCACCAGCGAACCGGTGTGCCTTGCGCGGATCTCGCCCGCCCAGCTGTCGTATCCAGCGGAGACGGAGTTGGCGATTCCGGACCCGCGGGTCTCGGTCATGAAGGTCGTCCGGAAGCCGATGAGGCCGCGTGCCGGGACGATGAATTCCATCCGGACCCAGCCCGAGCCGTGGTTACTCATCTGCTCCATGCGGCCCTTGCGGGCTGCCATGAGCTGGGTGACGGCGCCGAGATGCTCCTCGGGGACATCGATGGTCATGTGCTCGAACGGCTCATGAATCTTACCGTCGACAATCTTGGTGACCACCTGCGGCTTTCCCACAGTCAATTCGAAGCCCTCGCGCCGCATGGTCTCGACCAGAACCGACAGCGCCATCTCGCCACGACCCTGCACCTCCCAGTCGTCGGGGCGCTCGGTGTCTAGAACCTTGAGTGAAACGTTGCCCACGAGCTCCTGGTCGAGGCGCGCCTTCACCATTCGGGCAGTCAGCTTGTTACCGCCGTTTCGCCCGGCGAGTGGTGAGGTGTTGACACCGATGGTCATCGAGATCGCGGGCTCGTCGACCGTGATCGCGGGCAACGCGATCGGGTTCTCGGGGTCGGCCAGCGTGTCACCGATCATGATGTCGCTGATTCCGGCCACTGCCACGATGTCGCCGGCCACAGCCTCGTCGGTGGGTACGCGCTCCACGCCGTCGGTCTTGAGCAGCTCGGAGATCCTGACGGACTTGGTGACCTGCTCTCCGCTCGGGAGGTTGTGGATCCACGCGACCTGCTGACCCTTGCGCAGGCGCCCGTTGTGGATACGGACCAGGCCGATACGGCCAAGGAAGTTGGAGGCGTCCAGGTTGGTGACGTGGCCCTGCAGCGGCGCCTCCGCGTCGCCCTTCGGCGCCGGGATCACATCGTAGAGGAGCTCGAAGAGCCCGTCGAGGTTTTCGCCGTCGGGCTCCTGCCCGTTAGCCGGCTGTGTGGTCGACGCCTTGCCCGCGCGCCCGGAAGCGAACACCACGGGCAGCTCGAGCGCGTGCTCGGCCGCGGCCTGCGCGGCAGGGTCCTCGAGATCGGCCGCGAGGTCCAACAGGAGGTCCTGGGCCTCCTCGACGACCTCGTCAATGCGGGCGTCCGGCCGGTCGGTCTTGTTGACGACGATGATGACCGGCAGAGAAGCCGCGAGTGCCTTGCGCAGGACGAAGCGGGTCTGCGGCAACGGCCCCTCCGAGGAGTCGATGAGCAGGACCACACCGTCGACCATGTTGAGACCGCGCTCGACCTCGCCGCCGAAGTCGGCGTGGCCGGGGGTGTCGATGATGTTGAACACTAGGTCTACGCCACCCGAACCGGCGCCGAGACGCCGAACGGACGTGTTCTTGGCGAGGATCGTGATGCCCTTCTCGCGCTCGAGGTCGCCCGAGTCCATGACCCGGTCCACGAGCTCCGCGCGTTCGTCGAACGCGCCGGACTGGCGCAGCATCGCGTCGACGAGGGTCGTCTTGCCGTGGTCGACGTGGGCGACGATTGCGACGTTGCGGAACTCGGTCAGGGCCATACGTTGGGTTCTCCCTCAGGGGCGTTCTGCGCCGGAGGCGGATCAAAGCCGCCGGGCGCGTGATGGGAATCTGCGGATACTCCGCCTGATCCACAAGCGCGTCCGGTCGAGCGCGCGTGCCGGTCCACTTTACCTGTTATCGCACGCGCAATCCCTATCCAAGACCGCCCACGCCACTCTGGAAACACTTGTTGTTATTTACATCACCTATATCTTCTGTAACATCAGCCCCATATCGCGTCCTTATCCGACTCCCGGTGCCCTCGTGTATAGGCACTGTGAGAATATCGACTGGTCGACTGGTCGATTCCGATCCGTCCGCCCGCTCATCCGAAGAATGGACTCGCCTGTGATCCGCCACTCGCTCAGGACCTCGTTCCGGACCCTCGGCCTCGGCGCAGTAGCCGCCCTGGCTGTAGGACTCGCCACGCCCGCCACCGCCGGTGCTCAATCGCTCGACGAGCTGGGGCGCCCCACCGAGCCCGTCCTCCAGGCCATCGAGAATCTTGCTGAGCAGCAGTGGATCCCGGAGAGCACCCGGGGAACCATCGCTCGCGCGGTCGGGTTCTTCCGCGGAACTGGGGAGCCGGGCACCCCGCTGCCCGAGAACGGCCCGGTAATCGCGCAATTCGCGTACCCCACGATCATGCAGCAGTGCATCGGAGGCGAAGAGACCGCAGTCGGGGCTGCGACCGCCATTCCCGGGCCGGCCGATCTACCCCTTCCCGGTATCGACCCCGGCAAGCTCGGTTTCATCTTCACCGCACTGGGCACCGAGGGCGTGGCCGCTCAGCAGGCCCAGCCCATGACTGTTGACTGGCTCAACATCAATAACGGTCGCCGTGGCACCACCGTCCTGACGTACAACGGCATCAACGAGGGTGGCCCGGCCACGGTCAACGGCGTGGCGGATACAGGGCCCGGCCAGGTCCTGATGCTGCTCCAGGGCGGGGTCACGACCAATCTCGAAGACGGCGGCACCTCCAACTGCGTCGCCTTCCCGACCGTCGGGACCGCATTCGTCCAGTGACCGCTGACGTCACGGGGCCCGACCGGTTCCACCTCGACATGAGTAAGGCCCGCCACGCTCTCACGGGTGGCGGGCCTCTCGTCGTTCTGACCGGGGCGGGCATGAGTGCGGAGAGTGGCGTCCCCACCTTTCGTGATGCTCAGACCGGACTATGGGAGAGGTACGACCCCACAGCTCTCGCCACACCGGAGGCCTGGGCTCACGACAAGGACACCGTCTGGTCCTGGTATCGCTGGCGCGAGCACCTCGTCTCCGAGGCCGAACCGAACGCCGGTCATCTGGCGATCGCTCGGGCGGCCAGCGGCCGTGATGTCGTGGTGGTGACACAGAATGTCGACGACCTCCACGAGCGCGCGGGGTCTCAGACCGTGCATCACGTGCACGGGAGCCTCTCTGCCCACCGGTGCGACACCTGCAGTGCGCCGATAGAGGTGGGTCCCCCGCCCGCAGCGCCCGTCGATCGACTGCCCCCACCGATCTGCGACCGTTGCGGGGGTCGGGCGCGACCCGGCGTCGTATGGTTCGGCGAGAACCTGCCCTCCGAATCGTGGGAAGCCGCGGTCTCCGCGGTCACATCGGCGACTGCGGTTCTCGTCGTAGGAACCTCCGGCCTGGTCCATCCCGCCGCATCGCTGCCCCCACTGGCCGCCGCGGAGAGGATACCGGTTGTGGAGGTGAACCCGGGATCGTCAGCACTCGGATCCGAGGTATCGGTTCACGTACGGGCGACGGCTGGGCAGGCACTCCCACACATTCTGGCACCCTGACTTCCGCCCATCACGCCACCTCGTTCGGCTGGTGTCGGCACCGCTCGCCGGGCAGATTTCTCTCCCCGGCGAGCGCGGCGTTTTGGGCAGCAGGCGCCGACCTCGCTCCCGATAATCAGTGCCGGGGTTCGTCCCTGTGTGTCCGGCCCAGCATCTTATCGACGATCCCGGGGTCGTCGTCCCGGTTCGTGGTCGGGTTGACGGAGTCCCCGCGCCTCCCGGGCGTGTGATCCGTGGATTCGAGTGGCCCTGCGTCCGCGGGATCGTTAGACCTGGCGTGGCGACCACCGAGGTGATCGGGGCCAGCGGTGTCACCGTGACCGGGGTCGAGCAGATCACGATCGGCAGCCCGACCGCGCCCCTCGTCGGTCAGCCGTGCATCGTGATCGCGGGCGCGGTGGTCGTGATCCCCCACATGATCGTGATCCTTTTCGTCCGCATGCGTGTGCTGGCGGTCGCGGCCGGCGCCCTGGTCAAGATCATCCGCCCGACGCCGGGGGTCGAGCTTGTCGGCGGTCTGTTCCATGCGCTGGACGTCGCGCTGCTGCTCGTCGACCGTTCCCCGATGGTGCTGGGCGTCTGCGCGGAGCTTGTCGGCTTCCGCCGCCTTGGCACGCGCCTCCTGCTCCGCCGCACCCGCTCGGTGCTCGTGCTCACGGGCCACGGCGTCTTGTCGCTCGAGTTGCTGCTCGCGTTCACGTGCGCTCCGCCGCAGTTCTCCGGCCTCGGTGAGCTTCTTGCGGTTACTGTTCCTGACTGCCAGGGCGACGAGCGCGATGATCACTATCAGCGCGATCACCCCGATCACGATCCAAACCATGGGGTCCACAGCTGCCTCCTTCTTCCGCGGTCGAGTGTCCCTGGAACGTAACCCCACCCCCCACTGGGTGCCACCGGTCCCCCTCACCCCGTGCGCTCATCCAGCTCCCGCACCCGCCTAGAGCAGCACTCGCGGGAGCAGACCCGCCTCACGGGCCTCCCGGCTGAGCCGCTCCCTGTGGTCGGGGTGCGCGATCGAAATCAAGGCAGCCGCCCGACCGGCCACTGACTTGCCCCTCAGCTCCGCGATTCCGAATTCGGTCACAACGTTCTCGATGATGTTCTTGTGGGTCGTCACCGGACTGCCCGGCGTGAGAGAGAGCGTGATCCGACTGACCCCCTTCGACGTCTGCGAAGGCGTGACTATGAACCCGTGGCCCCCGGGCGAAAAGGAACAACCGCGCGCGAAGTCCGCCTGGCCCCCGGCGCCTGACCAGTACCTGCCGGCGATGGTTTCGGACGCTGCTTGCCCGTAGAGATCCACCTCGCTGGTGGCGTTGATCGAGTAGAGGTTGTGCTCTTGCCCGATGACGCGGGGGTCGTTGACGATGTCGACCGGAAGCATCGCGATGGACGGGTTGTTGTGCAGCCAGTCCATAAGCCGCTGGGACCCGACCGCGAACGTGGTGACGTGTTTGTAGGGCCGGCCCGTTTTACGGGAGCCGTCGATGACGCCGGCCTTGACCAGTTCCATCACCCCGTCGGACATCGCCTCAGTATGGATCCCGAGGTTGCGGTGGTCGGTCAACCGCGACAGGAAGGCATTAGGTAGTTTGCCTACTCCCAGCTGCAGACACGCTCCGTTTGGGACGCGCTCGGCGATGAGCCCGGCGATCGCGTCGTCCACGCTCCCGGGCGCGGGTGCCTCGACGGTGATCATCGGCTCGTCGTTGCGCGTCACCCCGGCAACCTGGGAGATGTGGATGTGGTTGCGACCGAAGGTGCGGGGCATGTGAGCGTTCACTTCGACGAAGAACGGCACCTGGCCGATGAAGGACGCCACGTAGTCAGCGTTCGTGCCCATCGAGAAGAATCCGTGCTCATCTATCTCGGACACGCCCGCGATCGCCAGCCCGGGTGGTGTGAACTCACGCAGGGTCGCGGGAATCTGCGCGAAGTCGACCGGTATCAACTCGCAGTGACCCTCGTGGAAGTTCTTGCGCGACCCGGGCCCGAGGAAGTAGTCAACATGACGGAGCCGGCCCGGGTATGCCCCCTCCATGAACGGCAGCGACACCCAGGGGTCCATGTGGTGGATGGTGACGTCATCCATACCCTCGGCCCCCGCGTCCAGAGCACCGAGTAGCGCCGGGGGCGCACCGTTCTGGATGGGCGAGATGATGTGCATCCCGGATCGGACATGATCCAGCACCGCCTCCGCGGGAAGTTCCTTGTAATCGATGGCCTTCATAGAGGGCAAGCACTCCTGGTGTCGGGTGTGGACGCGTGGGCGAGCCTAGCGCCGGAACCCGCCCACGGCGGCCCTTCGACACCACCTCTGGAGTCACCCTGTCGCGACCCGAGCACACCGACGACAGGGATGCTCAGGCGGAGAACACCTCTGTGCCGCAGTCGGCCGTCTCGTCGTCGCCGTCGAAGTACAACGCCACATACCGTCCGGCGACCTCGGCGACCTGCATCTCCATGTCGTATATCCGACTCAGGATCTCGGTTCGCATGATCTCGGCGGGCGACCCATCAGCCACGATCTGACCGTCTTTCATGGCGATGATGCGATCAGAGTAGGCCGCGGCGATGTTGATGTCGTGGATCACCAGCACGATGGTCTTGCACCGCTCCGCGGCCGTCCGCCGCAGCAGCCGCATGATCGACGTGGCGTGCCGCAGGTCGAGGTTGTTGAGCGGCTCATCGAGCAGGACGTAGTCCGTGTCCTGCGCTAGGACCATCGCGATGTGCGCGCGCTGGCGCTGGCCACCGGAGAGCTCGTCGAGATACCGGTCGGCGAGGTCCTCCAACTCCATCGCCGTCATGGCGTAGTCGATGTGCTCGGCGTCTTCGGGGGTCGGCCGCCCACCGTTGTGCGGGAACCTGCCGAACGCCACGAGCTCGCGAACCGTCAACCGGATGGAGACCGCGTTCTCCTGACGGAGGACAGCAAGCCGGCGAGCAAGCTCGCGTCCGCCGTTGACGGACACGTCGACCCCGTCGACCAGCACCCGACCCGACTCGGCCTGCTGGAGGCGGCTCATCACGCCGAGGAGCGTCGACTTTCCGGCGCCGTTGGGGCCGATCAGCGACGTGACCCCGCCCTGGGTGAAGCAGGCGGTGACGTCGTGGAGGACGCGGGTGTCGCCGTAGGACGAGCAGACGGTCTGCGCTTCGATACCGCACGTGGCCGACCAATCCGGCGCGCCGGTCGTCGCGCCACGGCGGCGGAACGGGAGAAGGGACATGCGTGCCTCTTTCGTCAACGGGCTCGGTTGGTGAGGAGGAGGAACAGGAACAGCAGGCCACCGACGAACTCGATGACGATGCTCAGCGCGGATTCGACCCCGAGCGCGCGCAGGACCATCTCGCCACCGGCCAAGGCGATAACGCCCAGGAGCGACGCGACGGGCAAGGTGAAGCGGTGAAGGGTGGTGCCTAGCAGTGCGTACGCCGCATTCGCGACGATGAGCCCGAAGAACATCACCGGGCCGATCAGGGCAGTCGAGGCGGAGACGAGGAACGAGACCACCACCAGGACGATGATCGTCACCCGGCGGTGGTTCACCCCGAGCGCGATCGCCGGGTCGCGCCCCAGGAGCATCACGTCGAGACGGCGACCGAGCAACACCACCACGCCCAGACCGACGACGACGATGAGTCCGCACGCCACGAGCACGTCCAGCTGGACGCCCCGGAAGCTGGCGAACATGGCGTCCTGGACCTGCAGGTAGGCGGCCGGGTCGAGGAGCCGCTGGAAGAACGAGGAGATCGAGCGGAAGAACACGCCGAAGACCACGCCCACGAGCAACAGCAGGTGGATATCCGTCCGACGTCCGCCGAGCAGCCAGAGGTAGAGAGAGGTCGACGCCACCACCATGAGCGCGGTCTGGGCGAGGAAACCGGAGAGACCGCCGCTGATCAGACCGCCGGCGATCGCGTCGGGCCGCGGCACCATGAAGAACACGAGCAGCGTCTGGATGAGTAGGTACAGGGAGTCGAAACCCATGAGCGCCGGGGTGAGGATCCGGTTCCCGGTGACGGTCTGGAACAGGACCGTCGACACGCCCACCGCGACCGACACCAGGACGATCGCGGCCGCATGCCGGGACAGTCGGCCCAGCGAGTAGGTCCACGCCCTGGAGCCGACGGTCTCCGGTAGGCCGGTCACCACGAGCGCGACGAGCGCACAGGCCGCGACGGTCACGCACACCAGGGCCACCGCCCAGCGGCGGCGGCGATCGGCGTCCGACCCGGTCCGGCGGCGCGGGGGCCCCTCCGGCGGGGCAGCGAGAACCGCGGCGTCAGCCATTGCGCACCCCCCGCAGCATCATGGCCAGGAAGGCGGCCCCGCCGATGACCCCGACCAGCGTCCCCACGGGGATCTCCCCCGCGCCCGCGGATCCGCCGGCGAGCAGGCTCGGGAGAGACCGGCCGATCATGTCGCAGACGAGGACTGTGACCGCGCCGAGGAGCGCCACCAACGGCAGGCCCCGGCGCGCGTCGTCGCCGACCAGCCGGGAGACCACGTTGGGCACCACGAGGCCGAGCAGCGGGAGCGCGCCGACGGTGACCACCACGACGGCGGCGACCGCGGCGACGATCGACATGCCCAGGGCGACCACCGACCGGTGGTCCAGCCCGAGTCCGGTGGACACGTTCTCACCCAGCCCGGCGACCGTGAATCGGTCCGCCGCGACGTAGGCCACAATGCCGAGCACGCCCACCAACCAGAGCAACTCGTACCGGCCGGCCAGGACCGCCGAGAAGTCGGCGAGCAGCCAGGAGTTGAGCATCTGGAGCAGGTCACGGGACAACGCGAGGAACGCCGCCACCGCCCCCACCACGGAGCCGAGCATGATCCCGATGAGGGGGACCACAAAAGAATCAGAGACCGCCACGCGCCGAATACAGGCGAGGAACAGCGCGGTGCCGGCGAGGGCGAACACCATCGCGACGAGCATTTTCACGACGATCGGCGCTCCCGGGGCGAGGATCGCCACCACCACCAGGCCCAGTCCGGCGGATTCGACCGTTCCCGCGGTGGACGGTTCGACAAAGCGGTTCCGGGTGAGCAACTGCATGAGCAGACCGGCGATCGCCAGGGACGCCCCGGCGAGCGCTGCCGCCGCGGTCCGCGGCAGGCGGGCCTCCACCAGGTAGACGCGGTGGGCCTCGGTGAGGCCGCCGGTCAGAACATCGGTGATGGTGATGTCCGCGGCCCCCACGAACACGCTCGCCATCAGCGCCACCACCAGTGCGGCCACGCCGAGAGCCGGCCATGGCGCGCTGCGCTGTGGCCGGCTCTGCACCGTGGTGGTCATGTCCTCGTCCCGACGGGCCGTCAGGAGACGGCCGCGTCGACCTCGTCGATCATCGAGTCCAGGACCCCGAGTCCGCCGCCGATGAGGTACCAGTTCTGCCCGTCGAGCAGGTGGACGTTGTCCTGGGTCGCGGCGGAGGTCCGGTTGAAGAGGGGATTGTCCAGCAGCGCGGCGGCCGCTTCGCCCTCGGCGCCGATCGCGGCGTCGCGGTCGATCACGAAGACGTGGTCGGGGTTGAGCTCGGCGATCTGCTCCCAGCTCAGCGGCGCACCGTGGCTGCCCTCGGTGGCGACCTCGCCGGCGGGGGTCATCCCGAGCTCGTTGAAGATGAGGTCGAAGCGCGACCCTGCGCTGTAGCCCGTGACCTTGCCGCCCGAAGTCATCAGCACGAGGGCGGTACCGGCGCTGCCGGCCTTGGCGCGGGTGGCTGCCACCTTCTCGTCGATCCCGTCGAGCTGCTCGCTCGCCTTGTCCTGCGCACCGAACAACGCGGCGAGTTCCTCGACCTTGGCCCGGTTGGAGGCGACCGTGTTCGAGGTGTCGGGGTCACCGGCGAGTACCTGATCGGAGATCTTGGCGAACTCAGGCTCCAGCTTCCGCGTCCGTCCCCCGAAAAGGATGAGGTCGGGACCGAGTTCGGCGATGACGTCAATCTTCGGCTCCTTGAGGCCTCCGATGTCCGTGTACTGCTCACCCGCGTAGGTCTCGAGGGCAGCCGGGAATACGCCGGTCTTGGGAAGGCCCACGACCCGCTCCTCGAGATCCAGTTCATCGAGCGTGTTGGCCGCCGCGTGGCTCGTCAGGACGACCCGCGCGGGCCCCTCAGTCTCGCTGGCACCGGACTGCGCGTCCGAACTGCCGCACGCCGTGAGTACGCCGCCGGTCAATGCGAGGGTGGCTGCCGCGGCGACGAACGTGGAAAATCGGTTCACTGTCTCTCCAAAGGCTGGGTCGTTAGGGGGTACAACCGGAAGGTTAGGCTCACCTTAGACACATCCTCCGGCCTCACGCAAAACTTAGGTAAGGATGCCCTCCCACTCTGGTCTAGCGGGTGCGAGTCTGCGCCCGCCCGAGCACACTGATGGACCTGGAGAATCCCCGCACGTTCGACCAGGACACTCTCGGTGACTAAGTCGAGGACACCCTCGACGGGAGTGAAAGGCTGGACGCCAACAGACGACGAGGATCTCCCGGCCGACCCCGAGACCGGATCGACGACCTCGATCCCGAGGGTGGGACCCGCCTCCTCGGCGAGCCCTAAAGGCCTCAAACCAGGAACGGGAGGCGGCGGGAATGACGGGAAGAGAAATCGCGTCGGCGATGCGCGCGCAGGACCGTCGCCGGTTCCTTCCGCCGCAGGTCGCCGATGAGCACCACCGCGACGTGCCCCTCCCGATCGGCTTCGGTCAGACCAACTCCCAGCCCTCCACCGTCGCGGCCATGTTGGCCCTCCTCGAGACATTCCCGGGGATGCGGGCCCTAGACGTCGGTTCCGGCAGCGGATGGACGGCGGCCATCCTCGGCGACCTCGGCGGCCCGGAGTCAACCGTCCATGCGGTTGAACTGGTGCCAGAACTGGTGGAGCGATCCCGCGCGGCCCTCACCCAGCCCTGGGTCCGAGTCCATCACGCCGAACCTGGCGTGCTCGGGCTCCCTGAATTCGGACCGTTCGACCGGATCCTCGTCTCAGCCATGGCCGACGGCGTTCCGTCGCCGCTTATAGACCAGCTCGCCGACGGGGGTGTATTGGTCGCGCCCTGGCGGGATGTGATGCACCGAGTACGCCGCGCCGACGGCGCGGTGGAGGTCACCGAGCACGGCCGGTACCGATTCGTACCGCTGCGCGGCACCCGTTTCTGACCCGGACACCACGACATCTATGCTGGCCCAGGTTTGTCCACCTCCAGAACCAGGAGCCCTTCGATGGCCGATTTCCTCTACGAGGACCTCCTTCCCGTCGGGGAGGACACCACGGAGTATCGCCTTCTCACCACCGAGGGCGTCTCGACCGTTGAGGGTCCTGACGGCACCACGTTCCTCCGCGTCGAGCCCGAGGCTATCCGCCTGCTCACAGAGACCGCGATGCACGACATCTCTCGCTACCTGCGCTCGGACCACCTCTTGCAGGTCGCCAAGATCCTCGATGACCCCGAAGCAAGTGACAACGACAAGTTCGTCGCACTGGATCTGCTCAAGAACGCGAACATCGCCGCCGGCGGCGTGCTTCCGATGTGCCAGGACACCGGCACAGCGATCGTCAAGGGCGAGCGCGGTCAGCGCGTTCTCACCGAGGGACCCGACGAGAAATCCGTGGCACGTGGCGTTTACGACGCGTTCACCCGCCTCAACCTTCGGTACTCGCAGAACGCTCCCCTCACGATGTGGGACGAGCGCAACACGGGCTCGAACCTTCCCGCGCAGATCGAGATCGGTGCAGACACCACTCCCGGAAACGAGAACGCCTACAAGTTCCTCTTTATGGCGAAGGGCGGAGGCTCCGCCAACAAGTCGTTCCTCTACCAGGAGACCAAGGCGATCCTCAATCCGGAGCGGATGATGCAGTTCATCGAGGAGAAAATCCGCTCTATCGGCACCGCGGCGTGCCCGCCGTACCACCTCGCCATCGTCGTGGGAGGCACCTCGGCGGAGTTCACGGTCAAGACCGCCAAGCTCGCCTCAGCGCACTATCTGGACGAACTCCCCACCGAGGGTGCGATGACCGGTCGAGGCTTCCGAGATCTCGAGCTCGAGGAGAAGGTCTTCGAGCTCACCCAGAAGATCGGTATCGGAGCACAGTTCGGCGGGAAGTACTTCTGCCACGACGTGCGCGTAGTCCGCCTCCCCCGCCACGGCGCGTCGCTCCCGGTCGCGATCGCCGTCTCCTGCTCGGCGGACCGCCAGGCCAGGGCCAAGATCACGTCTGAGGGCGTGTTCCTGGAGCAGCTCGAGTTCAACCCTGGCCAATACCTCCCCGCCACCACGGACGCCGAACTCGACGCCGCCACCGACGGCATCTCGGGCACAGGCAAGGGTGCGGCTGTGAAGATCGATCTCAATAAGCCGATGCCGGAGATCCTTGCCGAGCTGAGCAAGCACCCGGTCAAGACCCGCCTGTCGCTGACCGGGCCGCTGGTCGTGGCCCGCGACATCGCGCACTCCAAGATCAAGGAGCGGCTCGACGCCGGGGAGGAGATGCCGCAGTACCTCAAGGATCACCCCGTCTACTACGCCGGCCCGGCCAAGACCCCCGAGGGAATGCCCTCGGGTTCGTTCGGCCCCACCACCGCGGGCCGCATGGACTCGTATGTCGAGCAGTTCCAAGCCGCCGGCGGGTCCATGGTGATGCTGGCAAAGGGCAACCGCTCCAAGCAGGTCACCGATGCCTGTGCTTCGCATGGTGGGTTCTACCTCGGGTCGATCGGAGGCCCCGCCGCGCGTCTGGCCCAGGACTGCATCAAGCACGTCGAGGTGATCGAATACGAAGAGCTCGGCATGGAGGCGGTGTGGAAGATCGACGTGGTGGATTTTCCCGCGTTCATCGTCGTAGACGACAAGGGCGAGGATTTCTTCGCCCACACCGGTGAGGTAACGCTGACGATCGGTAAGCGACCCGGCCTCTGATCCGGATCTCATGGGGGCCCGTTCGCCGAGACGCAAGAGCGGACTAGTATCACCGCCCATGGACAGGTTGACGCGTGGCCTCGCCCCTCTCGCACTCACGGCCGTCCTGGGTGCCAGTCTGATCGCCTGCTCCGGAGATAACGGCGACGTCACCGGTCAGACTGCCGCGCCGTCGACTTCGGAGGAAGCGACGATGACGACGACGAGATCGACCTCCGTGCCAGGGCCTGCGGATTCCGCGATTGACATCCCGGTAGAGGTCGCGGATCGCTGGAACGAACTCGGTGGCGAGCAGGGCGACCTCGGACCCGTGACGGGGCCGGTGACGGCGGTAAAGGGTGGATCTGTCACCGATTTCGAGAGGGGATCGATCGTGTTCACGCCGTCCGGGCGCGCCTTCGTGATCCAGGGCGAGATCCTCGACTCCTACCGCGAAGCCGGCGGGCCCGGGGGCGACCTCGGCTTCCCCACAGCAGACGAGGCCGCCACGGACGGCGGCTGGATCTCGGTGTTCGAGAACGGCACGATCGCGTTCCTCGACGGCCGGCCGGTCGTCGAGGTCCGCTGACACTTATCCCCGGGGGGCGTTGAACCGTGGAGACCGTCGCGATCTACCTGGTCGTCACATTTGCATGTGGGTTCGTCGCACGGCTGGTCAAACTACCGACCCTCATCGGCTATCTCGCCGCGGGCTTCATCCTCCATTCCCCCGGGATCGAGGAACTACCCGTCGTCGACACGCTGGCTGACTTCGGCGTGACCACCCTGCTTTTCACCATCGGGCTCAAACTCGACCTCCGGATGTTGTTCCGGCGCGAGGTGATCGTCACGACGGTCGCCAACCTCATCGTGGTCGTGGGACTCACTGCCGGTTTCCTCGGGCTACTGGCCACCGTCGGGGTGCGTCTGCTCGCCGGAGAAGGCTGGCAGGTTTTCGCTCTGCTGGGTTTCGCGCTCTCCTTCTCGAGCACAGTGTTCGTGGTCCAGGTCCTCGACGAGCGCTCGGAGTCCAGTTCTCTCTACGGCCGCATCGCTATCGGTGTGCTGGTGCTCCAGGACGTCATCGCGGTGGCCTTCCTCACCGCGATGAGCGGCGAACCCCCCAGCCCGTGGGCGGCGGCACTGATCCTTCTCCTGCCGGGGGCGTGGCTCGTCCACCGACTGTGGAACCACCTCGGACACGGCGAACTCCAAACCCTGTTCGGAATCACCGTCGCACTGGTGCCGGGCTACTGGCTCTTCGAGAGCGTGGGCATCAAGGGCGACTTCGGCGCGATGGTCGTCGGGGTACTCCTCGCCAGTCATCCACGCGCCGCCGAACTCTCGCGCACACTGTTCGGCTTTCGCGAACTTCTGTTGGTGGGCTTCTTCGTATCGATCGGCCTGCATGTCGACCCCACCATCGAGACAGTCGTACTGGGGCTGCTGCTCACTGTTCTGCTCCCCCTCGAAGGCGCATTGTTGACCCTGACGTTGGCCGCTTTCGGAATGCGCACACGTACCTCGATCCTCGCCGGTATTGCCCTGGCCAACTTCTCAGAATTCGGGCTGATCGTGATCGCTGCGGGGGTGAGCGCCGACATCGTCGATGCCGACTGGCTCGTGGTGGTCTCGGTCGCGGTGGCGGCGAGCTTCGTCTTCTCGACCCTGGTCAACAGGCGTGGCACCGGGCTGGTGACGCGACTCTCCGCGTTCGTGCCCACGCCGCGTGCCGACCGGTTCCACCCCGACGATGCGCACATCGACCTCGGAAACGCGACGGCCCTCGTCTTTGGCGTCGGCCGCGTCGGCCGTGCGGTCCACGATCGCCTGACCCTGGAATATGGTCTCTCTGTCATCGGAATCGAGAACGATCCGGTCAAGGTCCGCGGGCTCCGGACGGACGGGGTCCGGGTGATCGAGGCCGATGCCACCGAGGCCGACTTCTGGGAACGTTGCATCAACGACGACGCGGTAGAGATCATCGTGCTGGCGATGCCGTTCCACGGCTCCAACCTCGTCGCCATGAACCACGTCGGCCGACGAGATTTCGAGGGGACCATCGCGGTCGTGGCCCAATATGACGACGAACGCGAGGAACTGATCGACATGGGTGCCGACGTGGCCTTCCACATCTACGAGGGGACCGGTGTCGGTCTGGCTGACAGCGCCGCCGAAGCGGCGGGGCTCGATTCATGAGCGCGCAGAAGCAGCCTGAGGGCCCCACCAACGGAACCGTCCCCGGGGCCATACTCGTCGCCCTCGCACTGGCCGGGGCTATCGGGCCGTTCGCCACCGACACCTACCTCCCCGGCCTCCCGCTCATCACCGGTGAATTCGACGTCTCGGCTTCCACCGCCCAGCTCACACTGACGGCCTTTCTGGTCGCGCTGGGCCTCGGACAACTGGTGATCGGGCCCCTGTCGGATCGTCTCGGGCGACGCCGCCTGCTCGTCCTCGGATCGGTGGGAACGGTGGCCGCCGCGATCGTATGCGCCCTCGCCCCGTCGATCTGGGTTCTTCTGGCCGGCCGGGTCCTGCAGGGATTTTTCGGGGCCGCCGGCGTGGTCCTCTCCAAAGCTGTCGTGGTGGACGTCGGTCGCGGAACGGGTGTGGCCAAAGCGTTCGCGATGCTCATGGCCATCCAATCCGTTGCTCCCGTGGTCGCGCCCCTGGTCGGTGGAGTCATCGTGCCGTTCGGCGGTTGGCGTGGTGTGTTCTGGCTCCTTGCCGTCCTGTCGGCGGTCACAGCCGTCGGCGTCTGGGCGTTCGTGCCGGAGACGCTCCAGCGCGAGGCTCGGAGCCGCGGCGGGGTGCTGTCCACCCTGTCTGACATGAGGATCGTCGCAACTCACAGACCGTACATGGCCCGGGTGTCGGTGTTCGTGTTCACCTTCGGCGTCCTGTTCGGTTATATCTCCGCCAGCCCGTTCGTGTACCAGGACATGGTCGGACTGTCCCCCACCGCGTACTCGGTGGCGTTCACCGTCAACGCACTGGGGATCCTGGTCTCCAATGTTGCGGGAACCCGGTTGGTCGGCAGGTTCGCGCCCGAGAAAATTCTGCTCACCGGGGTGGCGGGGATGGTCACCTCGATCGGCTACCTCGCCGTCGTCGTCGCTCTCTCCCCCGCTGGAACCCTGGGGCTGGCACCGGTCACCCCCGGATTCGTCCTGCTGACGCTGTCCATCGGGTTGATCTTGCCCAATGCGGCGGCACTGTCCATGCAGGCCACCCAGGGCCGATCTGGCTCCGGATCCGCTCTCATGGGCGCGGCCCAGTTCGCGTTGGCCGCCGTGGTATCTCCCCTCACCGGACTCGCCGGGCCGCATTCAGCGATCCCGCTTCTCCTGGTGATGGGCGTCAACGCCGCGCTCGTCATAGTCGCAACGTGGAGAGTGTTCAGCCAGCCAGTGCGCGCCACGTGAGCGCGGCCGCGAGTGCGCCGACCGCATTGAACGCCCAGTGCAGGCCGATCGGGGCAAGGAGGCTACTGCTGCGGCGCCGGATCCAGATGAAACCCGCACCCGCCACCGAGGTCGCCGCCACGGCCAGCGCGATCCCGGCGAGCTGACCACCCAGACCGGTCCCCAGCACGTCCGCGAGACCCGCGTTACCGGCCGTGAGTCCGAGCGACGAGGTGACATGCCACAGGCCGAATGCCAGCGACCCGACCACGAATACCCCGGTGGTGCCGAAGGTCCGTTCGAGCGCGCCCTGCAGGACCCCGCGGAACGCGAACTCCTCCGGGAGGACGGTCATGAGGGGGATCAGCACCAGCGCCGAAAACACCGCCATGCGCAGATCCGAGTAGCGCTCGGACAGGAAGAACGGGCTCGTCGCCGGGATGAGACACCCGGCCGTCACCACGCTCGCCACCCCCGCCGTCGCCGCCAGTCCGTACGCGAGCCCGCGGGGCATGTGTCGGACGGACAGGCCGAATTCCGACCATCTCATCCCCCACGCCTTGACCACCACAACCAGGGTCAGAACCGACAGGGGGACGATCCATTCGCGGAAGGGTAACCCGGCCAGATTGGCGGTCAGGTTGATCGCCATCAGAGTAATCAGGACCCCGGCGACCCCGGCCACCCCCCGCAGACGGGAGCCGCCGAACCGGGACATCAGCTGCGCAGTGATCACCCGCGACGATACCGCCCTTGATGCGGGCACCGGGCGTATCGTGACGGACACGACCGCTTCACGCGACGGGGGTGCCCACCATGACAACGGTGACGTCCCGCGCGTTGACCGGCGCCCGGCGCAGAGTGGGCCTGGTGATCCGCTCTCGGGTGGCCGGCAGCGATGCCGATGCAAGGCACCAGAAGATCTGGAACTCCGCGGGCGAGCGCTGGAACTCCCAGGACGACTCCGTCTGCCGCGTCCACGGGGACGCCTCGATGTTCGCCGGCGGACTCACCGCGCTTCTCCTGCAGTCCCTCCACCCGTCGGCGATGGCCGGCGTGGCGGACCACAGCGACTACCGGGGCGACCCCTGGGGGCGCCTGCAGCGGACGTCACAGTTCATCGCCACCACGACCTTCGGCACGATCGGCGACGCCTCGGACCTCATCCGGATGATCAACGGCGTGCATCGCACCGTCGTGGGAACCGACTACCGGGGCCGCCGGTACGACGCTCGCGACCCGCATCTACTTCGGTGGGTGCACGTTGCCGAGATCTGGAGCTTCCTCGAATGTCACCGGCTATACGGACGCGACCGGCTGTCGGCCCACGAGCAGGACGATTACGTGCGCCAGGCATCGAGGACCGGCCTCATGCTGGGCGCCCGGGAGGTCCCCCTCACCGTGCGCGAGCTCAACGAGGCATTGGAGCAGTATCTTCCGGAGCTGGAGTCGTCGCCAGCCGCACTGGACGCGCGCCACTTCCTGCTCGACGGGCCTCCGATGGGGCCGGCAGTCAGACCTGCCTATGCACTGCTGCGCCACGGCGCCGTCGCAGCACTACCCGACTGGGCCCGCGGGATGCTTGACCTGCCGGACGGACCGCTCGGGTCTCGGGTCCTCGGTCAGGCGGCCGGCCGCACCAGTGTCTCCACGCTGCGCTGGGTTCTCGACGCGATCGAGTGAGACGGCGCTACCCTGTGACGACCCGCTCCATCAGGAACGGATGCGCTCTGCAGCGGGACCCGACCCGCCCTTACCAGTGAGGTGACCATGTCCGGTGGACTCGCCGCCCTGCTCGACGACATCGCCGTCCTCGCCCGGATGGCTGCGGCCAGCACCGATGACGTGGCCGCCGCCGCGGGTCGCGCGAGCGTCAAAGCCGCCGGCGTGGTGGTCGACGACACCGCCGTGACCCCGCAGTACGTCCAGGGGGTGAAACCATCTCGTGAACTGCCCATAGTCCAGCGCATCGCCCTGGGCTCGCTCGGCAACAAGGCGATCATCATCGTCTTTGCCCTGGTGCTCAGCCAGTTCGTTCCGTGGATCCTCACGCCGATACTCATGCTGGGCGGTCTCTACCTCTGTTACGAAGGGGCCGAGAAGGTCTGGGAGAGGATCTCCGGACAGCACGAGGAGGCCACTCCCGTCGTGGACCAGGGGCCCGAAGCGGAAAAAAAGATGGTGCGCGGTGCTGTGACCACAGATTTCATCCTGAGCGCCGAGATCATGGTGATCGCCCTCAATGAGGTTGCCGATGAGTCCTTCTGGTCCCGCGCGATCATCCTGGTGGTGGTGGGTCTGGTCATCACCGCGCTCGTCTACGGCGTGGTGGCTGCGATCGTCAAGATGGACGACATCGGTTTGTATCTCGCGTCCAAGGAGCCCCCGCGCATCCAGCGTTTCGGACACGGCATGGTCAAAGCCATGCCAACGGTTCTCGAGGTCATCTCGTTCGTAGGCATGCTCGCCATGCTGTGGGTAGGCGGTCACATTCTTCTGGTGGGCCTGGATGAGCTCGGGCTGACCGCGCCGTACCACCTCGTGCACGTACTGTCCGACCCAGCCGGGGGGATCGCTGCGGTGGGAGCCGTGCTGAGCTGGCTTATCGGCACCGTCTGTGCGCTGATCTTCGGACTGATCGTGGGTGCCGTAGTGGTGGCTATCGCACACCTGATCCCACACCGCGGAAACGAACACTGATGTTGCTCACCGTGGGGCACGGACGGCTCGACCGCGACGAGCTCGCGGCTCTGCTCAAAGGCGCAGGCGTCGAATTGCTCGTGGACATCCGACGTTTCCCCGGTAGCCGCGCGAACCCCGCCGCAGCGAAGGGCGTGGTGCCCCAGATCGTCGAAGAGGCGGGGATCGACTACCGGTGGGAGGAGAACCTCGGCGGGCGGCGAAATCTCAACGCTGCCGAGCGCCGCGCCTCGCCTGACACCTGGTGGCGGGTCGAGGCGTTCCGCGCTTACAGCGCCTGGACCCGTGATCCCGCGTTCCGTACGGCTCTGGACCGGGTGGTCGCTGACGCCAGGAAGCGGCGAACGGCGGTCATGTGCTCGGAATCGGTGTGGTGGCGGTGTCATCGCAGGATCGTCGCGGATGTGGTCTCCACGGTCCACGAACTTCCCGTGGGGCATCTGATGCACACCGGGGCCGTCAACACACACGTACCCAGCGAGGGGCTGCGGCTCGACGAACACCGCGAGCCGTACTGGGATCGCTGATCGCATAACCGAACCCCGGCCCGTTCCCGCCGGCTCTCCCCTCACCTACTTCGGTGTGACTGACCCTCGGGTGACCTAGTCTCGGAGCCATGGATCCCGATTCGGCACTTGCTCCCAACCTCACGCCCGTCGCCGCTCTCCTCGGCACGTGGAGAGGCGAGGGCGCCGGCTCCTACCCGACCATCGAGGATTTTTCCTACACGGAGGAAGTCACTTTCACCGACGTGGGCAAGCCGTTCCTCCACTACGTCCAGCGGACCTGGGGACCCACCGGGGCCCCGATGCACACTGAGACCGGCTACCTGCGCTCCCCCGGGAACGGCACGGTGGAGCTGGTCCTGGCCCAGCCCACCGGGCAGAGCGAACTGTGTGAGGGCACCGTCACCGCCGAGGCGGATACCTTAGTCCTGGAGTTCCACGCGAGCCTGCTCAACAGTGCCAGCGCCAAGCAGGTCACCTCCACTCGTCGACGCTACGAACTCAGTGGAGATGCCATCACCACTACCTTCGCGATGGCCGCGGTCGGTCAACCCACGACGCATCACCTGCGTTCCGAACTTCGCAGGGCCTGACTGCGGCGTCCACGCCTGCCAGACCAAGAGGGAACCCACAGCTCCGGACAAACACAGGAGGGCAACGTGTCAGAAAAGAAGAATGACGAGGGCTCGTCCAGTATCAAGGACGAGAAGGTCTATGAGGCGCTGCGCGACGACGGCGCTAGCAAAGAGAAAGCCGCCCGTATCGCCAACGCGTCGGCCAACAAGTCGCGGTCAGAAGTGGGCCGGAAGGGCGGGGAGTCGGGATCCTACGAAGACTGGACCGTCGACGATCTACAGGATCGCGCCCGGGAAATCGGGATCGAAGGACGCTCCTCCATGAACAAGGACGACCTCATCAAGGCACTACGTAACCACTGATCGGTCGACGGTTCAGCGGGCCGGGTCACGCCGGAAAGCGGACGTCGGCAACGAATCTGGCCCGCGGCTTCCCCCGGTGTGACCCCCCTCCGCAGGTCTTACCGATGAACAGTGGGCAAACGAAACGACCGCTCATGCACGGTCGAACTACAGTTGTGGCATGCGTACCGTCTTCCACTCCAAACTCGACGAGTTCTCCGACCAGCTGGTCCGGTTCTGCGAGACCAACACCCGCCTTCTCGACCGCGCCACAGTCGCGCTGCTCGAGGGCGACGAGGTGGCCGCTACCGAAGTGATCGACGGCGCGGCCGAACTGGAAGAACTGCGTGAGGCCAGCGAGCAACACGCCTTCGAACTTCTCCTGTTGGAGTCGCCGGTCGCCGGTGACCTGCGCCAGGTCGTCTCGGGCATCTACATCGTCGAACACTTCACCCGAATGGCCGCGCTCGCCGGACACATCGCCCGCGTCGCCCGACGCAGACACCCGAACGCTGTGGTGCCCGAGTCCGTGGTGCCCCTCATCCGTGAACTCGCAACGCGCGACAGTGAGATGGCACGTCGCCTCACCGGGCTTCTCGCCGACCACGACGCTGAGCAGGCCCGGACCCTCGACTCCGAGGACGATGTGGTGGACGACCTCCACTCGAGCCTGATGCGCCAGATCTCCGCCCCCGATTGGCCACACGGCTCGGTTGCCGCGGTCGATCTAGCCCTGCTCGCCCGCTACTACGAGCGTTTCGCGGACCACACCGTCAGCATCGCCAACCGCGTGGTCTACCTCGCCACAGGCGAAAAACCCGATGTGGGTTCGCTCTCCCACCTCGACGACGGCACTGTCCTCGACTGACCCCCGCAAAAGTGAGGAAGCCGGGCTCGTCGCCTCTACGTATGAGACGACGAGCCCGGCTTTTCACCTGCCCACCCCGCGACTACCTACAGATCGCGCCCACGGACGCCGACTGCACGAGCTTGGAGTACTTGGCCAGCACGCCGCGCGTGTAGCGCGGGGGCAGGGGCTCCCAGCCCTCCTTGCGTGCCGAGACGTCGGCCTCGTCGACCAAGAGATCCAGGGTGCCCTTGGACACGTCCAGGCGGATCCGGTCGCCGTCCCGGACGAACGCGATCGGTCCGCCGTCAACCGCCTCCGGAGCGATGTGGCCGACACAGAGCCCGGTGGTACCACCGGAGAAGCGGCCGTCGGTCATGAGCAGGACGTCCTTGCCCAGTCCCGCGCCCTTGATCGCTCCGGTGATTGCGAGCATCTCGCGCATGCCGGGACCGCCCTTGGGTCCCTCATAGCGGATGACCACCACGTCGCCGGCGGTGATAGTGCCGTCCTCGAGTGCATCCATCGCGGCGCGCTCTCGCTCGAAGACCCGAGCGGTGCCCTCGAAGACATCTGAGTCGAAGCCCGCGGACTTGACCACGGCGCCCTCGGGCGCGAGGGAACCGTGCAGGATCGTGATACCGCCGGTCGGGTGGATCGGCTTCTCCATCGCCCGCAACACCAGACCGTCCGGGTCCGGCGGCGCGATGTCTGCCAGGTTCTCGGCCACGGTCTTACCGGTGACGGTGAGGCAGTCCCCGTGCAACAGGCCCGCATCGAGCAGCGCCTTCATGACCACGGGCACTCCGCCGATCTTGTCCACGTCATTCATCACGTGGGCGCCGAACGGCTTCACGTCGGCCAGGTGCGGCACCTTGGCGCCGATGCGCGCGAAGTCACCGAGCGTCAACTCCACCTCGGCCTCAGCGGCGATCGCCAACAGGTGCAGCACTGCATTGGTCGAACCGCCGAAAGCCATGACCACGGCAATGGCGTTCTCGAATGCCTTCTTGGTCATGATGTCGCGGGCGGTGATCCCGCGTCGCAGCATCTCCACCACTGCCTCACCACTCGCCCTGGCGAACCCGTCGCGACGACGATCCGGTGCCGGCGGCGCTGCGCTGCCCGGCAGGGACATGCCCATCGCCTCGGCCGCGCTGGCCATCGTGTTGGCGGTGTACATACCACCGCAGGCGCCCTCGCCCGGGCAGATCGCCCGCTCGATGGTGTCCACGTCCTCACGGCTCATCAGTCCGCGAGAACAGGCGCCGACCGCCTCGAAGGCGTCGATGATCGTGACCTGCCGTTCGGACCCGTCGGACATCTTGGCGAAGCCCGGCATGATCGAGCCGGCGTAGAGGAAGACACTGGCCAGATCGAGCCGAGCCGCGGCCATCAGCATGCCGGGCAGTGACTTGTCGCAGCCGGCGAGCAGCACGGAGCCGTCGAGACGCTCGGCGCTCATGACAGTCTCCACACTGTCCGCGATGACTTCGCGGGACACCAGCGAAAAGTGCATACCCTCGTGGCCCATCGAGATCCCGTCCGAGACCGAGATGGTGCCGAACTCGAGCGGGAAGCCTCCTGCAGCGTGCGTGCCCTCCTTGACCCCCTTTGCCAGCCGGTCCAGCGGGAGGTTGCACGGGGTGATCTCGTTCCACGATGACGCCACACCGATCTGGGGCTTGACCCAGTCGTCGTCGCCCATCCCCACCGCACGCAGCATCCCGCGCGCGGCGGTTTTCTCCAGGCCGTCGGTCACGTCGCGACTTCTGGGCTTGATGTCAACACCCTCACGGGCGGGTTTTACGGTTTGATCCTGATGGTCGCTCATGGGTCCAGCCTAGGCCCAGACAGCACTGCAGCGCGGTGCCGGGTAACCGCTCAGACCAAACCGTTCCTGGCTAGGTCGTAGCGATGTAGGGCTTCGCGCCGCTCCTCCGCGTGGTCCACGATCCGCTCCGGGTAACCCTTGTCGTATCCGTGCTCAGCGCGCCACGGCTCGTGGACCTCGTCTCCACCGAGGTGAGCGAGCTCGGGGACCCACCGGCGGACGTAGTCGCCCCGGGGATCGAACCGCTTGCCCTGGGTCACCGGGTTGAATACACGGAAAAACGGGGATGCGTCGGTTCCGGTTCCGGCGACCCACTGCCATCCGTGATTGTTCGAGGCGATGTCGCCGTCGATCAACAGGTCGAGGAAATGCCGTGCGCCCACCGGCCACCAGACGTGCAGGTCTTTGACCAGGAAGCTCGCGGTGACCATACGTACGCGATTGTGCATCCACCCCTCCGCTAGAAGTTGCCGCATGCCGGCGTCGACGAAGGGGTATCCGGTCCGCCCCTCACGCCAGGCGTCGACGAGGGCGTCTGTCTCGGGCCCCTCGTCGTACGGCAGACCCGACAGGGCGTCGCGCAGATCACTCCACGCGGAGCCGGGCCGGTGCCAGAGCACGTCTGCATAGAACTCACGCCACGCCAGTTCGGTGACGAACCGCTTCGCCCCATCCCCCGAGTTCACGGGGTGGGCAGCGATATCGGCCAGGATCGTTCGTGGGTGGATCTCGCCGTACTTCAAGTGCACCGACAATCGACTGGTGGTGTCGAGATCGGGCCGGTCCCGCCCCTCGGCGTACCCCTCCAGGTCCTCTTCGAGGAACGCCCGCCAACGAGCGAGAGCGGCCGCCTCCCCAGCACCTATAGGTACCGCAGTGACCTCTTCTCCCTCGGCGGTCGCCCAGGCGATGTCGGCGGGCAGGTGACCCGGTGCCGGCCAGCCGTGGTCATGCCAGGCTCGCGAGAAAGGCGTGAACACCTTGTAGGGCTCGCCAGTGCGATTGAGGACTCGTCCCGGGCCGACGGCGTACGGCGAGCCGGTCTCCACCAGCGCACGATTGTCATCACTCAGTGCGGACCGCACCCGCGCATCCCGGCGTCGACCGTACGGCGACGGCTCGCGGGAAATGTGCACCTCATACGCGCCGCTTTCGGCGGCAAGGTCAGCGATCACCGTCTCCGGGTCACCGCTGCGAATGACAAGCCTGCCGCCCGTGCTCTCCGACAGGGCGGCAAGGGAGGCCTCCAGGCGGCCCGCTCGGACGCCGCTGCGGGCCAGAAGCCCCGGGTCTCGGACGAACACCGGTAAGACCTCGTCCGCGGAGTCCAGTGCGGCGAGCAGAGCAGGGTTATCCGCCAGCCGAAGGTCTCGACGGAACCACAGGATCGACGTGCTCACCACACTCCCAACGGCCCGGGAACGACGACCCGGACCGCTCCGAGACTAGCGCCGGGCGAGAGGAAATGCGGCGCGACGTGATCACCGGGCCCCGCGTTCAACCTCGCACGTCGTACAGATGATGTTCCACATCGTGGACGATGTACCGGCACAGCGTGGCGATGGTGAACGTGTAGCCGTCTCCCCGAAGACCTGTGCGCTCCATCTCATCCGGCCCGACGCGTTCGAGGACCTCTTGGGTCCGGTCAGCGGCGTCCTGCAACCGATTGGCCAGTTCCGCCGGGTCGGCGCGCCAGTACTCGTGTTCGCGGACGGCGGCCTCGCCGTCGAAGTCACCATAGGTGGGCCCGTTCACCTCGAGCATCACAGCCACCCGCTGCCCCATGACCTCGATGAGGTCACGACAGTGACCGGCGTACTCCAGCGGCGACCAGACGCGCGGCTCGGGGCGGCGGGCGACATCCGGGCGCAGGAGAACGCGGCCCCATCGCTGCACCACATCGGTGAGGCGCCGGCTGGTGGTGGCGGGGTCGTGGAGGCGGTACCCACACTCCTCGCAGCCGGCGTCGAGCACAGTCGTCCAGTCGCGGGTGTCTGGCATTCCTGGTTCCGGTGCGTCATCCATGACTCCACACTCCCATCGGCGGGACCGATGCGCGAGAACCGGCGGCGGCACACTGGTGGATATGGACGATCTCCACGTACCTCCCGGACCCGGCATGCCGAGCGGTCTGGTGATCCCGTCGAGCGAACTGATCGAGCAATTCTCCCGCTCGTCGGGCCCGGGCGGCCAGGGCGTCAATACTGCGGACTCGCGAGTGCAGCTGAGCCTGGACCTCGCCGCGACCAGTGCGCTCACCGAGGCCCAGCGTGCCCGCGCGCTCGGCCGCTTGGCCACTTCTCTCGCCGGGACCGTGCTCATCATCGCCGCCTCGGAGCACCGGGCCCAGCGCCAGAACCGGCGGGCGGCCCGTGACCGGCTCGCGGGAATACTGCGCGGGGCTCTTGCCCCCGAGTCCGTTCGACGACCGACCCGCCCCACCTACGGGTCGCAGCGGCGGCGCATCGAGGCGAAGCGTCAGCGTTCACAGACCAAATCGAATCGCAAGCGCCCGAGCGCCCACGACTAGAATTCTCCGCCAACGGAGCTGTGACTGGCCTCATGAACATTGCACTTAACGCATTTTTGCACCTAGTGTATTCAGGGTTATGTACGAGACGACCACAGCAGAACTGGGTCTGCGCGAACGGAAGAAGCTCGAGACGAGGCAACTCATCCGCCGAGTCGCGTTAGATTTGGCGCTCGAACACGGGCTGGAGAACCTGACCGTCGAGGCGATCGCTCACCACGCGGACGTCTCGCCGCGCACATTCTTCAATTACTTCGACCATAAAGACGACGCCCTGGTGACAGACGCGTCCTCGGCCGCCGACGCCCTTCGGCAACTGATAGTGGCGCGCCCCGCGGACGAGTCCCCGCTTCACGCCATCCGAGCGTCGATCACCAGAGACGACTTTTTTGCTCTGATGAACACCGATCCCGATCGGATGCTCGCGCGCCAGAAACTCGTCAGGCAACACCCCGCGCTACTCGCCCGACAACTGACCCAACACGCGCATCTCGAGCGCGCGTTCGCGGACGCGGTCGCCACGCGCCTGGGCATCGAGGTCGGCGATGACCTTCGTCCGGCCCTGATCGCCGGTGTCGCCGGTTCCGCCATCCGGGTCGCGCTCCAATGGTGGTCCACGCACGCAAAAATTGATCCGCGCCATCTACTCGGGGCCGCGTTCGACTTGGTCGAACAGGGCCTCCACTCCCAGTCCGCACACGGCCCGGTCTTCCCCTCGACCGCCGCGCAGGAAGGAACCCCGTTCACCGATGAGTGACTTCAACGAGAACGACGATCGGGCGCCCGCTCCAGTAAACCGCAAGATCCTCATGGCGGTCCTGCTCGCCGGGGCGTTTGTGATCATCCTCAATCAGACGCTCCTCAACACGGCCTTGCCCGCGTTCATGGAGGATTTTGACATCACCGCCAGCGCCGCACAGTGGGTGACGACCATCTTCATGCTGGTCAATGGCATCATGATCCCCGCTACGGCGTTTCTCATCCAGAAGTTCACGACACGCGGACTCTTCCTTACCGCGATGGGGCTGTTCATCGTCGGGACCCTGATCTGCGCTCTCGCGCCCGTGTACCCCGTCCTCCTGCTCGGACGGGTCGTGCAGGCCGCGAGCGGAGGGCTCATGATCCCGCTCATCCAGACGATCCTGTTCGCTCTCTACGAGCGGCACGAACGCGGTACGGCCATGGGCACGTTCGGACTCGTCATCTCGTTCGCACCCGCCATCGGGCCGAGCCTGTCCGGGTGGGTCGTCGACCATCTTCCGTGGCAGACGCTCTTCTACATGATGCTGCCGATCGCAGCCATCGCCATGGCCATGGCTTACTTCATGCTCCGGAACGTCACCGAACGCACCAATCCCCACCTGGACGTGCTCTCAGTAATCTTGTCGTCCATCGGATTCGGCGGTCTGCTCTTCGGCTTCGGTGGAGCCGGGGAATCCGGTTGGACGAGCGCTACCGTGCTCGCACCCCTCGCTGTCGGCGTCGCGGCGCTCGTGTGGTTTGTCGCCCGCCAGTTCACGCTCGACGAACCGCTGCTCGAGCTCCGGGTGCTGAAGTACCCGATGTTCACGCTCAACACCGTGCTGGGCATGCTGGTCTTCGTCTCCATGATCGGTGGAATGCTCATCATCCCGATCTACATGCAGACCATGCGCGACTTCTCGGCCATGGACTCGGGGCTCGTGCTCCTACCGGGCGCAATAGTCATGGGCGTCATGTCCCCGATCACGGGCCGCATCTTCGACGCGGTCGGCGCCCGTTGGCTGGCAGTGACCGGGTTCGTACTGCTGACCGCCACTACATTCCTGCTCGCCAGACTCGACGTGGACACCACGTTCACCTACATCGCGCTGGTCAACACTGTGAGAATGCTGGGCACGGCGATGATTCTCATGCCGGTGACCACCGCGGCCCTGAACCAACTCCCGCAGCGACTGATCCCGCATGGAACCGCGCTAAATAACACGATGCGACAGGTCGCTGCTTCCGTGGGCACCGCGGTGCTGGTCACCGTCATGGTCAGCGCTGCGCGGGATCCGGAGGCATATGGCGCGGGGGGACCGATTCACGGCCCCAACATGGCATTTTTCGTCGCCGGCGTGGTTTCGGCGATCGGTCTATTCGGCGCCTTCTTCATCCGGCACTCCGCCGGAGCGCCCGACAGGGCGGCACCGGCGGACGCGGAGTAGCGCCGGCCTGGATCAGGCGGGAGCTGTCCAGGTGGAGAGCTTCTCCGCCGAGACCTCAGCGAGCCACATCTGCCACAACGGCCCGAAAGTCACCCGGCGCACGCCCAGCGCGCGCAACGCCGTCACGTCTCCGGCGCCGTGGCCCTTGACGGGATGCGCGGTCACGTTCAGTGGGACGGTCACTGCCTGCACGAGTCGTTCGACCTGTGCGGCCGTCGACAGGCCCACGGGGTAGACGGCGCGGGCACCCGCGTCCTCCATCAGCGTGATGCGTGCTTCAGCCTCCGCCAGCGGATCAGAGAAGACGTCGGTGCCGAGCTTGACCGCGTCGGTTCGTCCATTGATGACGAACGGGATGCCGGCGTCGTCTGCCGCCTTACGTGCGCCAGCGATGTAGTCGGCGTGCTCCTGCCGCTCGCGGACCCGCTTACCCTCGCTGTGGACCACGTCCTCGATGTTGGCTCCCACGGCGCCTGCCTCGAGCAGGCGGGCGATCAGCTCACCGGGCTCCAGCCCGTAGCCCGACTCCACGTCCGCACTCACCGGCACGTCCACCGAATCGGCGATCCGGGCGACCACCTTCAGGTACTCGGCGAAGTCCATGTTCTCGCCATCAGCGCTGCCGATCGCGTCCGCCACGGGGTGGCTGCCGACGGTCAACCCGGCAAATCCAGCATCGACCGCGACTCTCGCACTCCACGTGTCCCACACGGTCGGCAGGACCAGAAGGCCCCCGGCGCCGTGTTGGTCGGCTAGCTCTCGTGCGCGTGCAGCTGTATCTGCCATGGCAAACCTCCTGTTGGTTGTTTGTCCCGACCATATGCCCCGCTCACCGATCCACAGTAGGGTGATCTTCATCACACGATAGGGAGTGCATCATGAACAACGTCTACAACATCACCGAGATCGTCGGCTCCTCGCCCGAGGGCACGGACCAGGCGATCGCCAACGCAGTGGCCGAAGCCTCCAAGACCCTGCGAAACCTCGAGTGGTTCGAGGTCCAGTCCGTACGCGGCAAGATTGATGGCGACACGGTCGCCCATTGGCAGGTGACCATCAAGGTGGGCTTCCGACACGAACCGTGACGTCCCGCCCATTCAGAGGAGGAAACGTTGCGCAAGACCACGTCCCTGGGGGACGGAGCGCAGTTGATGATCAAGCGGATGGAGGGCACCGACGGCACGGAATTCCCGTCCCATACCGCGTCGCTCGAGTCGGCTCTGGTTCTCGTCGAGGGGTCCTGCACGGTCACGTTCGCGGACCGCGTGCACACGCTTCACCCGGGCGACACCCTCGTGGTGCCCGCTGATGAAGTGCACCGAGTGGCGGGCACCCTGGACTTCGCAGCAATCCACGTGATGCCGCGCGATATCCGCTTCGATTTCCGGGGCTGACGCGTCCGCCGACGGTGCAGATGCGCGGGGCAGACAGGTGGTTCCCACACATCCGGCAATACACAGGGCCGATTCCACTATCCACATATCGTCTAGCACGGCTGGTGCGGGCCGGAGCGGTCCCGAAGACTCGGGGCCATGACCTTCGACGAACTACCAGAGAACTGGACCACCCAGTCCCTGGACGACGCACCGCTCGCCACCGGCGTCATCGACCTCGTCCTGAGCCGCCACGACCGGATGAACAACTCCCTGCTCATCTTGCCGTGCGACGAGTACGACGTCGGGCTGCCCACTCCGATCGTCATCGGAGGAGTCACGTGGACCTAGACCGACGCCGGAAGACGGGCCGGTCTGACGTTTTTGCCAGACATCCCGGCGGCTGGCGTCGTGGTGGCGCTCTCCTCCCGTCGAAGACTTTCTGGCCGCGTCGTGCGCAACTGGCTGGGAAGTTTCGAGGGTGTCCGCGACGCCTCCGGGCAGGCGCTCCTGGCATTCGGTGTCGCGGATCCACGCAGCGTGACAATCATCGGGGGGCGGGCAGCGCGCAACGGCAGCCTGGGTGCAGCCGCCGGGTAGCGGCCGCCCGCTGACGGGGCTGCGTAAACGGGGTTGCCCGCCCGACCACCGGTATCGTTCTACTTGATGCCCGATACCGTTTCCGCCGCCGGGCGCGCGAGCTCCGTCGACTATTCGGCGCTCCCCGGGCCTGGCGGGCGCAGATCACTGATACCCCCGGTGGACGCGCGCTGGTGGACGCTGAAAGTTGCCCTCTCGCAGCGCCCGTGGAGCTTTGTCGCTTCGGCGGCGATGGCTGTCGCCTTTGTCTGCAACGGCGTCACGCCGGTGGTCGTTGGCCGCGCCGTGGACGAAGCCGTGGCCACCGGGGACTTCGGCCGCCTGTGGGTCTGGGTCGGTGTGCTTGCGGGTGTTTTCCTGGTGTCGATAGCCGCCAACTGGACAGCACGATTCATGCTGGTTCGAAGTCAGCAACTCGTCAGTCACGACCTCCGGACCCTGGTCACCGACCGCATCCAGGACCCTCGCGGGCTCGGCGGTCGCGAACGCACCCCCGGCGGCCTACTGTCCATCGCCTCCGCGGACACCACCCGCGTGGGCGACATCGTCATGATGACCGTCATGCCGGTGGCCGAGGCCGCGGCCATCCTCTACGGCGCAGCCGTCATGTTCACTATTAACCCGTGGCTCAGCCTCGCCACTATCACCGGCGGCCCGTTGCTCGCGTTGGTCGCGCTCCGCGTCGCGCGGCCGCTGCAAACCCGGTCGGTGGCACGTCAGCAGGCGATCGCCGAAGCCGCGGCCACAGCTACAGATGTCGTACAAGGATTGCGGATCTTGAAAGGACTCGGAGCGATCGTCACGGTCCGGGGCCGCTACGACGCGGTGTCCGACGCCGCCTACGAGCGCACCGTCCACGCCAACGGCGCCGAGGCCCGGCTCAACGGCGCCACGGACGCGGCGGGCGCGATCTTCGTCTCCACCCTCGGCCTGTCCGCTGGCGTGCTCGCCTTGGCCGGGCGGACGAGCGTGGGAGAGCTGATCACCGTGGTAGGGCTGAGCCAGTTCCTCGTGGTGCCCATGACTATGTTCGGCCGGAATCTCGCTTCTCGTTGGGCCTCCGCAGAGGCGTCCGGCGCCCGCATCCGCGAAGTCCTCGGCGCCGACTTCGAACGCACCTCGGAGGTTGACGGCGCACGGGCCGACCAGGCGATCGGGGCACTGTCCACCGGCATCACGACGGTCCACGGCTCAAACCCGGACCTGATTCGCCGACTGGAGGCACTCCCTCGGACCCGCGTTGTCGTGGCGCCACACGCCTCCGACCTGTTTGACGGCAGCGTTGCCGACAACGTTCACCTCGACCGGAAACGAGCAGTAGAAGCTCTGCACGCCGCAAGCTGCGATGACATCCCAGACGGCCCGGATAAGCGCGTGGGAGAGAACGGCCGCATGCTCTCCGGCGGTCAAAGACAACGCGTGGCGCTGGCGCGAGCCCTTGCCGCAGGTCCTGAGGTGCTGATCCTGCAGGACCCGACCACCGCCGTGGATTCGGTGACCGAACAGGCAATAGCCGACCGGGTCGCCCGGTACCGCGCTGGCGCCATCACCCTCGTGGTGAGCGAGGCTCCCGCGTGGTGCGCCGTGGCCACCACACACATGACGACTGAGGATCTCGATGCCGTCGTAGGCTCCTTCACCCCGGAGGGCGCACGATGAGCGCCGCAGCGGCCCCCCAGCCCCCTGTCAAGACCGACACCGCTCTACGATTCCCTCTCGGCAGCTTTGGCCAGGTGCGCAGCGAGGTTGCACGCCAGCTCCGCAGGGTCAATCACGCCACCCCCGCGCTACTGGGTGCCCTGGCCCTGCTCAGCGTCGGTGCCTACGCGTCGGTGATGGTGCCCCGGCTCCTGGGACGGATCGTCGACCTGGTGACGGGTGCGTCCAGCGGTTCGGTGTGGAACCTCGGCGCGCTGCTCTTCGGTGCCGCAATCTCCAGTGCAATCCTCAGCGCCTTCGGCTTCTACCTCGTCTCGAGGGTCGCCGAGCGGGTGATCGCCAACCTCCGCCAGGACATGGTGGGTACAGCGCTCGGCTTGCCCACCCACCGGGTCGAGGACGCCGGGTCCGGTGACCTGGTCAGCCGGTCGACCGACGACGTTGCCGAACTGTCCTCCGCTGTCACCGAGACCATCCCCATTCTTACGAGCTCGGTGTTCACCCTCGTAGCCACTGTGATCGCCCTCTTCGCACTGGACTGGCATTTCCTGCTGATCCCGCTCGCGGTCGCACCGCTGTACTTCCTCGCTGCCCGGCTCTACCTCCGTAAGGCACCCTCCCGATACGCTCAAGAGCGGGCCGCGATGGCTGATCGAGCCCACCGAGTGCTCGAGGCGATCCGCGGTCGTGCCACGGTGCGCGCCTTCTCCTTGGAGGACCGCATGCACGCGGAGATCGAGAAAGCCTCGTGGAACGTGGTGACCAAAGGTATTCGGGCCCGCACCACCATGCTCATCCTCAACGTCTGGATGTTGATCGCCGAGTTCCTCATGCTGACGTTAGCCTTGATAATCGGTTACTACCTCGTTCAGAGCGGGGCCCTCACAGTTGGCGCGGTCACCGGTGCAGTTCTGTTGATCATCCGGTTGCGCGGGCCGTTGAACATGGTCATGCGCGTACTCGACGTGGTGCAGTCCGGCTACGCTTCGCTCTCGCGGATCGTCGGCGTGGTGTCCGATCCGCCGACCCCCGTCCCGGACATCGGTGCCGACGCACCACGAGGCCATGTCGAATTGCGAGATGTCAGTTTCAGCTACGGCAGCACCTGGGCTGTGCGGAACATCGACTTCACCGTGGCCCCCGGAGAAACGGTCGCCATTGTGGGTGCCTCCGGCGCCGGAAAGACGACCGTGGCAGCACTTCTGGCTGGCCTACTGGTGCCCGACCGCGGCGAGGTGCTGGTCGATGGATATCGGGTCTCGTCACTATCCGACAGCGAGCGGATCGCTCGTCTGGCGACAGTCAGCCAGGAGATCCATGTGTTCTCCGGAACACTGCGCCAGGACCTCACACTGGCGGCCCCGGACGCCACCGATGAAGAGCTTCTATCAGCGTTGGAGCGCGTCCACGCACGCCCTTGGTTCGACCGATTGTCAGAGGGGCTCGACACTGTGGTCGGCGCACGGGGAATCCATCTGGAGCCCGTAGCCGCTCAACAGCTCGCGCTAGCCCGCGTCCTGTTGCTGGACCCCGCGGTCATCGTCATGGATGAGGCGACCGCCGAAGCCGGCTCCGCAGGCGCTGAGGCCCTGGAGGATGCCGCCGACGTGGTGGCCCGTGACCGTTCCGCAGTGGTGATCGCTCACCGTTTGGACCAAGCGTCGCGGGCCGACTCTATCCTCGTGATGGAGTCGGGCAGGGTCGTCGAACAGGGCACTCACAAGCAACTGCTCACGCACCACGGCATTTATTACCGCCTCTGGTCCGCATGGTCCGCAGGTCGAGAGGCCGGCAGAAGACCCTCTGCCGGACAGTCACGGGCAGAAATCAGCCCAGTGCCGCGTGGTTGAGTCTGCTCAGATCCTCGTTCACGTCTGAGTAGGTTGCCGTGACGTCCGTGATCCCGAACCCCGCCAAACGTTCGGTATGCATCGTGACGTAAGCGTCGGCATTCTCACGGGTGTCGAAGAGATAGATGCCACCAGAGAGACCGGCGGGCTGATCCTCGATCCACACCTTCCAGATGAACCCGGGCAGTACAGCCATCACTGAACTCCGTTCTCGATCTGGATCTCCAGGCGACCCGCCTGCACACAGCTCAGCGTCGAATCGAGCGGACATCCACGCCCTGCTCGGCGAATGCCTTGAAATCCCGCATATTTCGGCGTTTCCGCGTCTGAAATTCCTCGCGCATCATGGGATACAGTAGTCGCATCTTCAGACTGTCGAACCGATACTCGTTCTCACTCTCCCAGCGGGTTCGCCGGGGATTCATCACGAAGATCCTGTCGCGGCTGACACCGCGCATCCCCTCGGCGACGAGCTCTCGTTCAATCATCACGTCGGTCTCGCCCGGTATCTCCACCAGGCCAGCGGGCTCCCGCCGCGTGATGGTCTCGGTGGTTTCGATCTCCGCGGCACCTTGCCGCACCACCAGTCGCGAGACAGACCCCACTTCGCTGTGACCGCCACTGAGCGATTCCTGCAGAACCAGACCCCGGAGCCACATCGGCAGGTGAACCGGGTCGAGGAGCAGCCGGAGCACCTCCTCCCGAGGGATCCCGATCTCAACCGAGTCAATGAACTTCACTGCAGCGACCTCCGGTTCGGCATGCGCACGGGACGAGCATCGGCGCTCGCTTCCAGAGTAGACCGGTGCGGCCCGCCGCCGGCACCGACGAGCCCATTCTTTGATCACGCACGTCGGAGGTCAGGGCGAATCGAGCAATTCGATGCCGTAACCTGCGACAACAGTACGCATTTCAGCAAGATAGCGCCTCGCCTGCTCGGTGAGCGGGATACCGGAATGGCTGATCCAACCGATCTCGATGCTCTCGTCCACGTCGAGCGGAATGGCGACGATCTCCGGGTCGAGATTGTCACTGACGATCCCCGTCGAGATCGTGTACCCGTCGAGTCCGATCATGAGGTTGAAGATTGTCGCGCGGTCCGAGACCCGGATCTCCCGCTCACTCGACAGTGTGGAGAGGATTTCCTCGGCGAAGTAAAACGAGTTGTTCGCGCCCTGGTCGAAGGTGAGACGTGGCAGTTCGGCGAGGTCATCGAGGGTGACGCGCTCCCGGGAAGCCAACGGATTCTGCCGCGAGATGAAGATGTGCGGCACCGCGGCGAAAAGCGGCTGGAAGCTCAGCCCCGAGTCCCGCAACAGCTTGCCGATGACTTTCCGGTTGAAGTCGTTCCGGTAGAGGACTCCCAGCTCACTGCGCAGCGTCCGGACGTCCTCGATGATGTCCCAGGTTCGGGTCTCACGAAGAGAGAACTCATACTGGACCGCCTCGCCGGACCGCACCATGCGGATGAACGCCTCGACGACAAAGGAGTAATGCTGCGCCGAGACACCGAGCAGCCGACGGGAAGGCGTCTGACCGAGGTAGCGCTGCTCGAGGAGCGACATCTGCTCGACCACCTGCCTGGCGTATCCGAGAAACTCCGCTCCTTCGTCGGTCAGGGTCACCCCTCGCGCGGATCGATTGAGGAGAGTGCGTCCCACTCGGGATTCCAGATCCTTCATCGCGGCAGACATCGTCGGTTGCGCGACATAGAGCTGCTCGGCGGCACCGGTGATCGAGCCCTCGGCCACGACCTCGATGAAATAGTGCAACTGCTGGAGGGTGATGCCCCTGGATTCTCGCCGCATAGTTAAAGACTATATGCATCCATAGCAAACGCTAGTTACCCGATAACTGAACTGGGACTGCAGGATGGGAGCACGAACTTCCGCAAGGCCGAGCCCGGCCGATCGAGCACCGAATTGGATGTACATGTCGGACGAATTCACGTTCAGCATCACCACCACCCGCTTCGACGAGAACTACTCGCCGTCGGAGAATTCTCGGACTACCACGAACTTCGCCAACCTCGCACGGGGCGAGCACCGTCAGCAGAATCTCCGCAGAACCCTGTCGACGATCAACCATCGGTTCAATGACCTTGCACGGCGGGACAACCCCAACAGGGACCGCTATTCGGTCGACCTGGAGATTATCTCCGCGGATCTGCAGTTCAGAGCGGACGACGCTAATCACCGGTTCCCGCTGATCGAGGTCCTGGATATCCGGATCGTCGATAATCTGACCGGCGATCGC
>NZ_AGFF01000024.1 GCF_000226215.1 Dietzia alimentaria 72 | reverse complement strand
AGACGTCGATATTCCTGGGGGTCGATAGGACCCGAGGCATCTTGCTCAAACCACATCACCGATGTGCCGAGGATTCCTCGGGCTGCCAACTCTTCACGCACACCGGGGGCAACCGTCCCCAGGTCCTCACCGATGACCACCGCGCCCGCGCGCGTTGCTTCTAACGCGAGGACACCGAGCATCGCCTCGTGGTCGTAATGGACGTAGGTTCCCTCGGTGGGAAGCGAGCCCGACGGTATCCACCACAGCCTGAACAGTCCGAGGATGTGGTCGATCCGGATGCCGCCTGCGTCACGAAGCGCGGCACGGACGATGTCGCGAAACTGGCGGTAGCCGCCTTCTGCCAGCGCATCTGGACGCAGCGGTGGCTGTGACCAGTCCTGCCCACGCTGGTTGTAAATATCGGGCGGGGCCCCTACGGAAACCCCACGCGCCAGGGAGGTGTTGAAGACCCATGCGTCGGCACCGGTCGGATGTACTCCCACGGCGAGATCGTGGATGATCCCCAGGCGCATGCCAGCATCTCTCGCGCTCGCCTGTGCGTCTGCGCGTTGCTGCGCGACGGTCCACTGCAACCATTGATGGAACAGCACCTCGTTTGAATAGGCTCGGGCGTGGTCTGCGACGGCGTCCGATTCCGGATTCGAGAGGGCAGCAGGCCACTGTGATGTGTCGGATCCATGCACGCCCGCGATCGAGCACCAGATGGCAAAAGTCGAAAGGTTTTCACCGTGCGTTGTGAGGAACCGATCGAACTGCTCGGCGCGACGGGGCGACATCGGACTATCGAACATGATGCGCAGTGCCTCGAGCTTTCCGGCCCACGAAGCGTCGCGATCGATCGAATCCGCAGAGTTCATTGCCGAGGCTGACGCTGCGAGCTCGTCCACTCGAGCTTTCTCGGTGGACGATAGTGCGCCGTATTCCGGTATCCGCTCGGGCCGGAGATACAGGGGGGCCGCAAAAAGTCGGGACGTCGGCAGGTACGGCGACGGGCTCACCGGGGGGAAGGGTTCGGCCGCATGCATGGGGTTCACCAGAACGAAATCGGCTGCAAGGTCTCGACCTGCCCAGTCGACGAGTTCCGCCAGGTCAGCGAGGTCGCCCATCCCCCAAGACTGTTCGGAACGGATCTGATACAGCTGCGTGGCCAGGCCCACAGCTCGTCGTTCGTCTAAATCGGCGGGGAGGGGAATCCTTGAGGGGTAGACAACGAGCGTTGACTCGATCTGCTGGGGCGCAGGGTGCTGACCACCGTTTGATGCAGACGTGGTGGGGCCCTGCTCAGAGACCTGATCGACGATCGAGACTATCCGGTGCCAGCCGATCGGCAACGACTTCGGAAGACCGAAGCTGATGCGGTCGACCAGGACTCCGTCGATTTCCGCGCATTGTTCACGCGGTGAGCGCGAGGTGCGCGGGTGCAGGGGGAGAGGGGTGTCTGACTCCTCGAGGTGTGCCCACACGCTGACGGTGGCGCCGCGCGGGACATGGACCGAGAACTCGGCGGCCACTGCCTCCTCCGCCACCACGGTCGCAGGCAGGACACGGCGCCATGAGCGCAAACGAAATTCTTCCAGGGCGCGGTGATCGGAGACGGCGCGGTCGTCGTCGTCGTCGTCGTGGCTCTGTTTGTGTTGGTCGGTGACGACCCCCATGGCGGCGAGAACAGCGCGCAGCGTGCGCTCGGAAACGTCGTGGTGAGCGCCGTGCGCGTCAACGTAGCTTGTCGCTACGCCGCAGGCGTCGGCCAGTTCGGCGAGTGCGGAGGGGAAGGCGGTGTCGGCGGTCACAACACCACTGTGCCATCGTGAAGGCCAAGGCGAACGGTCAGCGAAACGGACCATACTCCGAACGTACTGTGCCGAACGCGTAACCTGAAGAAGAACACGTACCAGTTCCGCCCAGAGAAAGGCCGTGGACCACCCATGACCGAGGCATTCATCTACGACGCGATCCGCACACCGCGGGGCAAGGGCAAGCCCGGCGGCGCCCTGCACGGGGTCAAGCCGATCGACCTGGTCGTCGGTCTCATTGACGAGACGCGTCGCCGCTTCCCCGACCTCGACGAGAACCGCATCTCGGACATCATCCTGGGCATCGTCAGCCCGCTCGGAGACCAGGGCATGGACCTGCCGCGCATCGCGGCGCTCGCAGCCAAGATGCCCGACACGGTTGCCGGTGTGCAGATCAACCGCTTCTGCGCGTCCGGTCTGAGCTCAATCAACATGGCAGCGCAGAAGATCCGCTCCGGCTGGGACGAGGTCGTGTTCGCCGGCGGTGTCGAGTCCATGTCGCGCGTGCCGATGGGGAGCGACGGTGGCGCCTGGGCGATGGACCCGGCGACCAACTACGACACCTACTTCTCGCCGCAGGGGATCGGTGCCGACCTCATCGCCACCCTCGAGAACTTCAGCCGCGAGGACGTCGACCGCTACGCCGAGCGCTCACAGCGCCTCGCCGCGCAGGCCTGGGACGAGGGACGGTTCGACAAGTCCGTCGTGCCGGTCAAGGACACCAACGGCCTGACGATCCTCGACCGCGACGAGCACATGCGGCCCGGCACCACCGTCGAGTCGCTGTCCGGGCTCAAGCCGTCGTTCGCCATGGTCGGCGAGATGGGCGGCTTCGACGCGGTCGCACTGCAGAAGTACCACTGGGTCGAAGAGATCAACCACGTTCATCACGGTGGTAACTCGTCGGGCATCGTCGACGGCGCCGCGCTCGTGGTTGTCGGCTCGGAGAAGGCCGGCCAGGAGATGGGGATGACCCCGCGCGCCCGCGTTGTGTCCGCCGCGACCTCCGGCGCCGACACCACGATCATGCTGACCGGGCCCACCCCGGCAGCGAAGAAGGCGCTCGCGACCGCCGGCCTCACCGCGGACGACATCGACCTCTGGGAGCTCAACGAGGCGTTCGCCTCCGTGGTACTCCGCTTCCAGAAGGACATGAACATCCCGGACGAGAAGCTCAACGTCAACGGCGGCGCGATCGCCATGGGCCACCCGCTTGGCGCGACCGGCGCGATGATCACCGGCACCGTGCTCGACGAGCTCGAGCGCACCGGCGGCAAGCGTGCGCTCATCACCCTCTGCGTTGGCGGCGGCATGGGCGTCGCCACCATCATTGAGCGCGTCTGACCCGGCCCACCGACACCAGCCATACAGGAGTAAAAAACCAGTGAGCGAGAATATGTTCCGGTGGGAGCAGGACGGCGACGGCATCGTCACCCTCACCATGGATGACCCCGACCACGGCGCCAACACGATGAACACACGCTTCATCGACGACTTTGACGCGACTGTCTCCAGGATCGAGTCGGAGAAGGACTCGATCAAGGGCGTTGTGCTGACGTCCGCCAAGAAGAGCTTCTTCGGCGGCGGTGACCTCAAGTCCCTGATCAAGGCGAACCTCGACCAGGCCGACGAGCTGTTCGAGCGGTCGATGGCCATCAAGGGCCGCATGCGCGCCCTCGAGACCTGCGGCGTGCCGGTGGTGGCCGCACTCAACGGCGCGGCGCTGGGCGGCGGCCTCGAGCTGGCACTGGCCTGCCACCACCGTGTGATGGCCGATGCCCGGGGCGCCAAGGTCGGCCTGCCCGAGGTCACCCTCGGCCTGCTGCCCGGTGGCGGCGGCATCGTCCGCTCCGTCAGGATGTTCGGTTTGGCCCAGGCCGTGCCCAACATCCTCATGTCGGGTAAGTCCTTCGTCCCGGCCAAGGCGCTCGAGATCGGCCTCGTCGACGAGGTGGTCGAGCCCGAGAAGCTCATCGCCACCGCCAAGGCATGGCTCAAGAGTGATCCCGAGGCGTCGCAGCCGTGGGACCGCAAGGGGTGGAAGCTGCCCGGGGGCACCGTCGACGATCGTTCCGTTGCCGCCGTTCTGCCGTCGTTCCCGGCCAACATGCGCAAGCAGACCAAGGGTGCGCCCTCCCCGGCGCCGCGAGCCATCATGGCCGCTGCGGTGGAGGGGTCGCAGGTCGACTTCGCCACCGCCGAGCAGATCGAGGCCCGCTACTTTGTCTCGCTCGTCACCGGCCCGATCTCGAAGAACATGATCCAGGCGTTCTTCTTCGACATGCAGCACCTCTCGTCCGGCGGTGCCCGGCCCAAGGCCGCTGACGGCTCCGAGATCCCGAAGACAGAGTTCAAGAAGGTCGGCGTGCTCGGCGCCGGCATGATGGGCGCCGGCATCGCCTACGTGTGCGCCAAGGCCGGCATGGAGGTCGTCCTCAAGGACGTCGAGTTGGCCGGCGCCGAGAAGGGTAAGGCCTACTCGGAGAAGATCGAAGCCAAGGCGCTCGAGCGGGGCCGCACCACGCAGGACAAGTCCGACGCTCTGCTGGCCCGCATCACCCCGACCGCCGACCCGCAGGATCTGGCCGGCTGCGACACGGTGATCGAGGCGGTCTTCGAGTCTCCCGACCTGAAGAAGAAGGTGTTCCAGGAGATCGAGGGCATCGTCAACCCGGATGCACTGCTCGGCTCCAACACCTCGACTCTGCCGATCACCGATCTGGCGACGGGCGTCCAGCGTCCCGAGGACTTCATCGGTGTGCACTTCTTCTCGCCGGTCGACAAGATGCAGCTGGTGGAGATCATCAAGGGGGACAAGACGACCCCTGAGACGCTGGCCAAGGCCATCGACCTCACGTTGGCGATCCGCAAGATCCCGATCGTCGTCAACGACTCGCGCGGCTTCTATACCTCGCGTGTCATCGGCACATTCGTCAACGAGGCGATCGGGATGCTCGACGAGGGCATCGATCCGGCCACCATCGAGCAGGCCGGGCGGATCGCCGGTTACCCCGCAGCGCCGCTGCAGCTGTCCGACGAGCTGAACCTCAACCTCATGGTCAAGATCCGTCAGGCCACCCGTGAGGCCGAAGAGGCTGCCGGCAAGGAGTACGTGCCCAGCTCCTCCGACCGCGTGGTACTGAAGATGGTCGAAGAGATCAAGCGGTCCGGCCGTGCAGCCGGTGCCGGCTTCTACGATTACGAAGACGGCAAGCGTACCGGCCTCTGGCCCGGCCTGCGCGAGGCCTTCTCGACCTCGCCGGACAACGCCCCGCCGCTGCAGGACCTGGTGGATCGCATGATCTTCGCCGAGGTTCTCGAGACGCAGAAGTGCGTCGACGAGGGCGTGATCGAGGCCGACGCGGATGCCAACATCGGCTCCATCATCGGTATCGGCTTCCCGGCGTGGACCGGAGGCACGCGCCAGTTCGCCAAGAACTACTCGGAGCCCGAGGCGAAGGAGGCCTCCGGGTACAAGGGCTTTGTCACCCGCGCGGAGGAGCTGGCCGCTAAGTACGGCGAGCGCTTCGCCCCCACCGAGTCGCTGAAGAAGTTGGCGGCGGAGCAGGGCTGACCCCTGTACCCGCGCACACGGCGGTCGTTCCGGATACCCGGGGCGGCCGCCGTCGGCGGTCTGGGGCGGAACGGCATGTGGGGCAGGGCTCGGATGACCAGCTTCAGGCCTATTCGGCGGTCAGGTTTTGTCGTCACCACTGCGGTGCGGCCTGGCGTGTCGTCGCAGTGGTGACGACAAGATCGGTTGTGAGTACGCCCAACCGCCGGGGTGGGTGCCCGGCCTCAGCCGTCGGCGGCCGCGACGCGGCCCATCCGCTTGAAAGCCTCGGTGAGGATCTCCTCCGAGCAAGCGAAGTTCACTCGCGCGAAGCCCTTACCCTGCGGTCCGAAAGCGGGTCCGGGGCTCAGCGCCACCTGGCCAGCGTCAAGGAAGGCCTTGGCAGGGTCGTCGCCAAGTCCGGAGTACCCGCGCAGGTCGATCCAGGCGACGAAACCGGCGTCCGGCCGGCGCCAGCGTGCGCGGGGCAGGTGCTCGGCGAGAAGTGCTTCCATAAGATCGAGGTTGGACGCCAGCGCCGACCGCATGTCTTCCAGCCAGTCGAGGGAGTCCACTAGTGCCGCCTCCCCGGCCAGAGCGCCGAAGTGTCCCACCGCGCCGGACAACGCCGATCGCCGGACCTCGAACTTCGCGGGGTTGCCGTTGATAACGAACGCGCACTTGAGACCAGCGAGATTGAACGCCTTGGACGCCGACGACACGACCAGACCGACCTCGCGGGCGGTGTCGGAGGCGGCGAGAAACGAGTGGAAGTCGACCCCGGGCATGGACAGCGGGGCCCAGATCTCGTCCGAGACCACCACAGCGTCGTCATATCCCGCCACCAAGTCGGCGAGCGCGGCGAGTTCTGCATTTGAGTGCAGCACGCCAGTGGGGTTGTGCGGGTGGCTGAGCAACACACCCCGCGCACCCTCCGCGAGCGCACGCTCGATGCCCGGCAGGTCCAACCGCGGGTCCTCGCCGTCGTGGTCGATCAACGGCACCGCCACCGGGGACATCCCCACACGCCGGATCCACGGCGCGAACGGCATGTAAACAGGCGGGGTGTAGACAACCCCTGCCCCGGCTGGCAGTACCCGTGCAAGGGTCTCGCGCACGCCCACGCCCACATCATTCACCGGGACGACCGACTCCTCGGGCACGTCGAACCCGAACCGGGAGTAATAGCGAGCGCACACCCCGGCGAACCGTTCGATTTCCGTGAAGTACCCCGTGTCGCCGACCTCTACCGCGGCGACCAGTCGCTCCTGTACGGCCGGCGCCAATAGGACATCGGTCTCCGCCACGAACAGCGGCAGCACGGCCTCCGGGTGGGCCTGCCACTTCTCGCTCCGCCGGTTGCGAAGCACGGATTCGGGAACATCGAGGGGAAACGGCACGGCGGATCCTTTCGGCCGGGAAGGAGTGCAGTTCGGCAGGCCACCAGCGTAACGGCCCGAGACCATACACCCGGCCCCGGGCGCGGCGGCTCCGGCGCAGGGCGAGGCGACTTCGGCGCCGAGGTCGGCCATCATGGGGGAGTGACCGACGACGACACCTCCTCCAAATCCGCACGCCCGGCCGAGCAGCCACTTCGCGGCCGCACCGTGGCGGTGACCGCCGCTCGGCGCGCCGAGGAGCAGCGCACCATCCTCGAGCGGCGCGGGGCAACCGTTCTGCACGCCCCCGCGATCAGCACCATCCACCTCGCCGAGGACACGCTCGTGCGGGCCGCCACCGACCGACTGCTCAACGCTCCCGCGGACTTGATGGTCCTCACCACGGCGGCAGGCGTGCGCTGGTGGCTCGAGATTTGCGAGCAGTGGGGTGTGGCGAACCGCGTGGGCCCAAGACGACCGGGGCACTGCGCGGCGCGGGGCTACGTGAATGCGCGTCGGCGGCCAGCGAGGCCAGCCCCGAGTTGCTTGAGATGCTGCTCGCGCGCGGGGTCGACGGGCTCACCGTGGGCGTCCAGGTGCAGGGGACCGGCTCGCACTGGAACCCGATGTCGCCGCTGCTCGACGGCTTGCGAGAGGCCGGAGCCGACGTGGTGGAGTTGCCGATCTACCGCTGGGAACTCCCCGACAACCTGGAGGCCCTCGACGACCTCGTGCGCACCATCGCGCGCGGTGCGGTGGACGGCGTGACCTTCACCTCGGCCCCCGCGGTGGTTGCCGTTCTCGAACGCGCGCGGGCCATCGGAGTGCACGACGAGCTGCTGCAGGCTCTCCGCGGTCCCGTGGTGGCGTTGTGCGTCGGCCCGGTCACCGCTGAACCTCTGGTGGAACTCGATGTGAGGGTGAGCTGCCCCGATCGGATGCGGCTCGGCTCCCTGATGAAGCACGCGACAGCGGTGCTCAGCGACTCAGTCGAGCGGGAGTAGGCCTGTCGGAAGGGCGGTGACCTCGGCGACGCGGTCGAGGTTCTGCCGCAGCCGCTCCCACTCGCCGGCGGGGATCTCTTTCTCCAGGCGGCGCCTGGCGGCTTTGTCCGGCGTCGCCCAGGCGATCGGCAACGGGGAGATGAATTGGTAGAGGTTGTCCTTGCCGCGCGCACTGCGGTTGCCGACCACTGCAACACATGGGATTCGTTCGCCCACCCGCGGCTCGTGACCGGGGATCTGCCCGCAGTTGCGGGCGACGAGCGCCGGCAGTTTGCCGGCGGAACGGTCGACGGTCCTGTCGACCAGTGCCAGCAGGGTCATACCGCGCGGGCGAACCTCCGCGATCATGGCGGGGACCAGCTCTGAGGTGGCGTACGTGTGCTGCATGGAGCCCATCTTGCGGGGGATGTAGGCGACCATCGCCAGGGATCCGAGTGCGAACGCCCCAGCCATCACAGCGACTATCCATCCCCATGCGGCGAACCCGGACCCTACCAGCACGGCGACACCGGCGGCGAGCACGATCACGCCCAGGAGTCCCGCCGACCACTGGAGACGCCGGATCTCGGACAGGCTCTCGTTGTGCTTGCGGACCCAGGCGTCGTCAACGGGGATATCGGCGAGTCGGTATTGCTCGTGCGGGGCACGGGGGGTGCGATCGGCGGCCATGGGCCCAGTATCCCAGGCTCAGCCGACCTCGGGGATCGGCGGCCCCAGCAGGTCGTCGGCGTCGACGATGCGGTACGCGTACCCCTGTTCGGCGAGGAAGCGCTGGCGGTGTGCGGCGTATTCCGCGTCGAGAGTGTCGCGGGAGACCACCGAGTAGAAGTGGGCCTGCCCTCCATCGTGCTTGGGCCGGAGGAGCCGACCGAGCCGCTGTGCCTCCTCCTGCCGTGAGCCGAACGTCCCCGACACCTGCACGGCGACGCTGGCTTCTGGTAGGTCGATGGAGAAGTTGGCGACCTTGGACACCACGAGAGTGGAAATCTCCCCGGCGCGGAAGGCGTTGAACAGTTTCTCCCGCTCCTTATTCGACGTGGAGCCCTGGATGACGGGCGCGTCGAGTTCCGCACCGAGCTCCTCGAGCTGGTCGAGGTAGGCGCCGATCACCAGGGTCGGTGCGCCGGCGTGCCGGGCCAGGATCTTCTTGACCACGGGGATCTTGGTCCGGGCGGTTGAGCACAGCTTGTACTTGTCCTCCGCCTCGGCGGTGGCGTAGAGCATCCGCTCGTTCTCGGTCAGGGTGACCCTCACCTCCACGCAGTCGGCGGGTGCGATCCAGCCCTGCGCCTCGATGTCCTTCCACGGGGCGTCGTAGCGCTTGGGGCCGATGAGGGAGAACACGTCACCCTCGCGTCCGTCTTCGCGCACGAGTGTGGCGGTGAGTCCGAGCCGACGTCGGGACTGCAGGTCCGCGGTCATGCGGAACACGGGCGCGGGCAGCAGATGCACCTCGTCGTAGATCATCAGGCCCCAGTCCTGGGAGTCAAACAGCTCGAGTGCCCGGTGCACGCCCTTGGTCTTGCGGGTGACCACCTGATAGGTGGCGATGGTGACGGGACGGATTTCTTTGCGCTCTCCGGAGTACTCGCCGATCTCGTCTTCGGTCAGCGTGGTGCGGGCGAGGAGCTCGCGCTTCCACTGGCGTCCGGCGACGGTGTTGGTTACCAGGATCAGCGTGGTGGCCTTGGCCCTGGCCATCGCGGCCGCGCCGACCATGGTCTTGCCCGCACCGCACGGGAGTACGACGACGCCCGAGCCGCCGGCCCAGAACGAGTCGGTGGCCATCTGCTGGTAGTCGCGCAGTTCCCACTGCTCGCCTTCGGTGGACAGTGCGATGTCGTGGGCCTCGCCGTCGACATACCCGGCGAGGTCGTCGGCCGGCCAGCCCACCTTGAGTAGTTCCTGCTTGAGCCGGCCGCGCTCAGATGGGTGCACGATCACTGTGTCGGCGTCGATGTCCGCGCCAAGCATCGGGGCGATCTTCTTATGTCGCCGGACCTCGGCCAGCACGGCGGAGTCCAGCGAGACCAGGGTCAGCCCGTGGACGGGACTCTTGACCAGTTGCAGGCGGCCGTAGCGGTCCATGGTATCTGCGATATCGACGAGCAGCGGCTGCGGCACGGGGAAGCGGGAGAACTTGATGAGCACGTCGACGACCTGCTCGGCGTCGTGGCCCGCAGCGCGGGCGTTCCATAGTGCCAGCGGCGTGATCCGGTAGGTGTGGACGTGTTCCGGGGCGCGTTCGAGCTCGGCGAACGGCGCCAGAGCCTGGCGTGCGTCACCGGCCTGCTCGTGGTCGATCTCCAGCAACACGGTCTTGTCGGACTGGACGATCAGTGGTCCACCACTCACTTCGGTCCTCCTCGAGGTTCTCACCGGGTTCGCGTGTGACCCGACCGTCCATTGTCCTGGAATTCGTGTGACGGGGTCGGGGCGTGGGTGGTCTCAGCGGGTGGGGTCGACGTCGGAGACGGAGATGACCCGGTGGAGGGGGAGGACGACGGGCTCGGCCGAGTCCGGTTCGATGCCCTCGATACGGCCGCCGGCGACAGTGGCGGGGACGAGGAGTCGCGAGGTGGAGCGGCCCTGGGCGTCCACCACAGAGACGGTCACAGCGGTGCCCGTGCTCGCTGCCTCATGGAGGCGGGCGATTGCGGCCTCGCCGGTGTAGCCGCCGCCGGATTTGCCACGCGCTGAGCGGACGCGGTCGGCCGCGCGCATGGCGGTAACGGCTGCTCGCAGTTCGGAGCTGCTCGGCGCACGGGTGGGAATCCGGGGCGCACGGGTGGGGGAGACGGCCCTGACCCGCGCGACGGGGCGGGACAGTGCCACCACGGCTCCGGTGGTGTCCTCGACAACGGGCGCGAAGCCGTGTTCACGCAATGCCTCGACCAGGTCCAGCGGTCGTGCCTGGGAGATGAGGACGGTAGGAGCGATCGACCGGAGCGCACTGCTCTCGGCAACCGGTGAGCCCATAACCTGGGCTACGAGCGACGGGTCGTCGCAGCGCACGAAAGACAGGGCAGTACCCACCCGCAGTCGTCCGTGCCGGCGGGCCACGTCCTCGATGAGGTAATCCAGCGACTGCGGGACCGGCGTGGTCGACGTGCGGGCGAGGAGATCCCGGATCCCTGCGGCTGTCCGGCCCGAGTCGAGTGCACGGCGGAGCGAGTTCTCGGAGACGCGGTAGGTGGTGGCGGCGCCCGCCGACTCCACGTCGGCGATCAGAGCGAAGTCGGCGGCCAGTTCCGGCACGAGCGGGCCGGGGGCGAGGATCGTCAGGTCCGCCTGGACGATCACCTCGGAGACCGGCTCGGGCAGCGCGTCGACGAGGAGTGACTCGAGGCCATCGGCATCGGGAGCCGGGGAGCCGGCCTCGCGGGTGGCGGCGGCCAGGTACCTGGCCGCGCTCGTAGCAACGGTGCCGACGACGAGCCCCATCTTCCGAGCCTCGGCCACGGTCTCAGAGATCGGCGCCGCGCCGGTGCGGGAGAACCAGATCGGCGAGAACCAACGCACCACCTCAGCCAACTGGGTGGCGTCCGGCTGCGCGGTGGGATCCAGCTCCGTCAGGGCCTTGAACACCCGCACCCGTTCGCTCGGTCCGGGCGGGCCGGCGACCTCACCTAGTGCCGGAACGGTCCCGCCGCCTTCTATCGGCGTACCGACCCGCCAGGGGGTGCGGGGCATCGTCCACCAGGCAGACACGAGCTCGGCCCAGCGCCGCGCGGGCTCCCGGGTCGACCACACGTCGGCGTTCTCGGTGGGCGCCCAGGCGGAGTCGTAGGCCACGTCGCCTACGTCGGAGTCGCCCAGGGCGACCAATCCGGCTGCGGCGAGGACTTCGAGCAGGAGGGGGAGTTCGGCCTCGTCCAGCGCCGCGGCGCGCGCCACCCTCCGGAGTTCGCGAACCCCCACACCACCGGCCTTGAGGGTGGCTGCCGGGGCCAGGGAGAGAGCGCTCAGTACAGAGTCGCAGCGGTGCAGCAGGTCGAGCGCCGCGACGCCGCCGGACGCGTCCGTTCGTGACCTGGTGGAGCGGGCGGCAGCCCATGCGGGGGCGTGGAGCAGGCTGGACCCCGCGGCACGGGGGCCGTGGCGGGCGCGGTCGAGTGCATGAGCGCGGGGGATGACCACCTCGCCGTCGTGGTCCCCCGTCACCTCGGCCAGACCCGCCTCCGACAGTTCCGAGGCCGCGGCACGTACCGATTCTGATGCACCCGGCCCGAGCGCTCCGACGGGCTTTCGGCCGCGGGCGATCGCACCGAGCACCCCGACGGCAGTTTCCGAGAGGCCGTCCCACGCGACCTCGAGGTCGGCGCCCGACGGCTCGCCGGGGTGGGGAGCCACAACCGGCGCCGCTGCGACGGCCGCCGCCGTGACGGGCACGATACGAGCATGGGTGCTCTCGCCCCAGAACAGCGCGAGATCGCGAAGACGTGCCACGGCGACCGCGAAGACCGGCTCGCCGTGGCTGACTCCCAGACGGTCGGACACCGCGACCAGCGGAACGGCTCCGGAGTCTGCACCCAACACCGAAGCGGTGGCCAGGACCAGCAGTTCCGGCCATGTGAGGGACCCCGTCGCCCGAGCCGTGGACGCCGGCAGTCGCAGTCGCGAGGCGAGGACGTCCAACGTGGCAGGGGGAGGGGTGGCCACATCCGGGCGCTGCTCGCACAGTCGGACGAGCGATTCGTCGGACAACCCGGCCAGCCAGGCGGGGAAATCCGGCTCGCCGCCGGTGGCAGGGCGGGAGGGGGCACGGGAGGTCGGCATGATCTGCCCCAGCCTAGTGAGAATCGCGCCGGCGCGAGCACCGGTATGGGTGGTATCCGACCCAGTTGCTGACGGATCGGGCCGAAGGTGAGAGACTACGCACGTGGCTGCCAAGAAGAAACTGACCTATGACAACCCGGGATGGCCCGACGCCTCGTTCGGCGAGCACCCGGTGACCGAACTCGCTGCGCTCGTCGCGGGAGGCCTGTCTCCCTTCGGCGAGGAGCGTTTCCCGCTCCCGCAGGAGCGGCTCGGCTACATCCACCCGGTGACGGTCGTCAACAGGACCGTCCGGTCCCGCTGAGCGCAGCTCAGGCAACGAGAAAGGGCCGCCATTCCCCGGAGGGAGTGGCGGCCCTTTCTGCTGGTCTTTCCGACCGGTCGCAAGGGACCGAATGTCAGCCCAGGTAGGTCGCGAAGAAGTTGTCGACCAGGTCCTGGTTGTCCGCGTAGGCGGAGTCCACGAGGGCCTTGTTGGCCTGGTAGTTCTGAGCGATCGGCAGGGCGATTCCGCGGCCCTCGGCGAACGCGGTCAGCGTCGCCACATGATCGGCCGCGGTGACCGACTCGGAGGCGACCGAAGCGGCGGTCTCGGCCGGGGCCGGAGCCGGGGCCGGGTTGGACAGGTCACGCGGCGTCGGGGCCGAGTTCAGGCCGAGCTTGGCCGAGCAGGCGGGCCATGCGCCCCAGCCCTGGCCGGCGAGGGTCTTCTCGGCGATCGCGATCTGCTGCTCACGCGTGGCCTGGTTGGCCGTCGGAGCGTACTGGGTGCCACCGTAGGCGGCCCAGGTGCTCGGCGAGAACTGCACGCCACCCTGGTAGCCGTTTCCGGTGTTGATGGCCCAGTTGCCGCCCGACTCGCACTGGGCGAGACGATCCCAGTCGGAATCCGGCGCGGCGTTGGCGGCGGGCGCCATGGCCAGGCCAGCAGCCGAGAATGCGGTGCCCGCGAGAACGACCTTCACGGCGTTCTTGGGCGCGGAGGTGATAGCGGCAGCACGGTGGCGTCCGGTGTAAGAGGTCATGTACGCGTCAGTCCTTTTCACTCTGTGCCTACGGGGTGAGCTGTCGGGTTCGGACGAGTGCGCCCGGCCGCCGCTGGCGGCTTCACCCCAAGGCGACCTCCCGGTCGCCGGCCCTTGGCGGGCCCTGTCGGGTCCCCCGTCTCCGCCCGGTAAACGGTCAATGTCGCATCGTCCGCAGGGCGGAGTTCGGAGGTGCGTCCGATGCCAACTCGCTGACGAGTCTGTTGGAAAGATTAGCGGTCTGATGCCGGATCGTCACCATTCTGAAATAAAAGGGGACGTTGCACTATCACGTTAGGGGTCGTTATCTGCTCGTTACCTGCATCGTTGGCCGACGAGTGGGGTTGGTCACACCTTTGGCGGTCGGGAGCCGAGAATCGCGTATAGCAGTCCCAGAAGAAATCCGAGCGGGGTGAAGAAGATCGCTGCGAGATAAAGGGGCGTGGGGGCGTCGCGGCCGAGGACGAACGGTGCGGACGCCGCAATGATGGTGAAAGCCACTCCGAGGAAGAAGATGACCATCGCCGCCATGAACAGGCCGCGTCGCCGAGGTCGCGCGGGGGCGGTCCCGGTGTCGGCGGGTGTCCAGGGGTCGAATTCGTCGGCGGGGCGTCGATCGTCGGAGGTCACGCCGTCAGGGTACCGGCCGGGCACGGGCGGCAACCAACGCGCGGACGAGGGTAGTCTCAGGTATTCGTGGAGCTTGACGGTCGCGCGCCTGCGCGACCAAGGGGAGGTGGTTCGCGGTGCCCAGCGGCAAGGTGAAGTGGTACGACGCGGAGAAGGGCTTCGGTTTCCTGTCCCAAGAGGGTGGGGAGGACGTCTATGTCCGCTCCGACGCGCTGCCCGAAGGGGTCGAGACCCTGCGCCCGCGTCAACGCGTGGAGTTCGACATGGTGTCCGGCCGCCGTGGCCCCCAGGCCCTGCGAGTCGTCGTCCACGAGGAACTGGCCTCGGTTGAGGATCGGGCGCCGCGCGGTGGGCCCAGGCGATCGGCCGACGAACTGCACGGCATGGTCGAGGACATGATCAAGGTGCTCGAATCTACCGTCCAGCCCGAGTTGCGGCGCGGTCACCGCCCCGACCACAAGGTATCGGGCAGGGTGGCCTCCGTGCTCCGGGCTGTCGCCCGCGAACTGGACGCCTGACCGTCGGGGCGGCCCGGCGTTCCGGGCCGCCCGCCTTCAGTCCTGGTAGGTGAACTTCACGGTCCACTCGCCGCTGAGGAAGTCCTCAGAGCCGTCCTCTGCGTAGATGTAGGCCGTCGCCGTGATCACCAATCCTTCGATGCGCCCCCCGTCCGGGGTCGTCACCGGGATGCGGATCCGTCCGGCTCCGTCCGGCTCGACGGTGTACTGGTTTTCTTCCTCGGCACGAAATTCGACAATGTTCAGTGCTGACGTCTGCAGCTCCCCGGGGAGGTGGACGGAGAACGTCTCCTGCTTGCTGAGATCGAACTCACCCGCGGGGTTTGTATACGAGTTCTGGTTAAGGTCGGCGGCCTCGTAGGGCAGGACGTCCAGGCGTCCCCGGTCGGTCGCAATGGTGATCTCGGGGATGGCACCGTAGCGGGACTCCGACCCCTGCCAGGCGCCGACGATCGCGGCGATCGTGATGATCATCCACGCGAGGATCACCCAGGTGACCGGGCGGACGCGGGGCGTGGTCGAGGGTGCTTCGCTGCGGGAACTCACTCCTCCATTCTGCCGAGGAGCCGGGCGCCGAGCGAACCAGGGTCGCGGGGGGACCTAGGGAACCGGGGGCGGTTACCACCGAGTCCCGGCACGAGGGTGGACCCGCGGGCGGTGAGGAGTGATTGCGCGAACATCACCATGCCGACTGACGCGATCACCGAAAAGCCCACAAAGAAATCCGGTGGGAGCAGCACTCCGAGCGCACCCCCGCCCACCCACGCCAACTGCAGGGCGGTCTCGGATCGCCCGAACGCGGAAGACCGGGCCGCGTCCGGGATATCGGTCTGGATCGACGCGTCGAGCGCGACCTTGCCCAGCGCGCTGCATGCCGCCGCGATCAGCGCCAGGGCGGCAGCCGCCCAGATGGTGCCGAGGAACGCCGCGACGACAGCGGCCGCCAGCGCTGAGCCGGCCGCGACCGTGGTGATCCGACCAGGACGCCCGAGAGGAATTCTGGCGCCCACGGCGTTGCCCGCGAAGGTGCCGAGACCGCCGGCCGCTCCGGCGATCGCCAGGATCCCCGCCTGCTCGGCAGCCGAGGCGCCCTGATGCGCTTTGGCGACGAACGCGAGGAACAGCGTCAGGAAACCGGTCATGAAACGCACCGTCGACACCGCCCACAGGTCCGCCAGCACGTTCCGACCCAGGGGACGGGTGAGAACTTCCTTGAGACCGGTTCCCAGGGATTGCCCGCGCTCCATGCGCAGGCTCGCGGATTCCTCACCCTGGGAGGCTTCGGCGTGGGCGGGGATAGTCATAGATACGTAGGCCGCGACCAAGGCGACGGTGGCCAACAGCCACAGGGCAGCTTCGGAGCTCCAGACCCAGGCGATGGCACCCGCCAGTGCGCCGGCGACCAGGCTGCCGCCTACATGGCCGAGTATCGTGAGGCGCGAGTTGGTGCGGACCAGGTCCAGGGTGGGGGGCAGGACATGCGGAGTGATGGATGCTTTGACAACGCCGAAAGTCTTCGATAGGACGAGCATGCCCAGTGCCAGGGGGTACAGCAGCCACGAGCCGAAGTTCAGCGCAAGGACCACGGCCAGAACCGCCCGCAGGGTGAACGTCAGCGACACCGTGAGCCGTCGCCCGCTGCGCAAGCGGTCCAGTGCGGGCCCGATGACCGGCGCGATGAGAGCGAACGGTGCCACCGTCACCAGCAGGTACAGCGCGACATTTCCGCGAGACTCCGCGGTGGCCGCAGAGAAGAACAGCGTGTTGGCCAGGGCCACGGCAAGAATTGCGTCGCACGCGAAGTTGGCGACGGTCACGTAACTGAGTGGCGCGAGCCCTGATCTATCCGCACCGTCCGCGTGGAAGACCCGCCGGACACTGCGCCCGGCCGAAGCGGCTACTCGCCGCGCGGGGCCAGCCGGGCGGTCAGTCAACGAGGCGCACCTCGTACATCGTCGGCCACATCTTCCCGGTGATCAGGACGTTCGATGAGTCCGGGAGCGCCGCTATGCCGTTGAGGACGGCGTCCCCGCTGGGCGGCCGGGGCTGCTCGAGTGCGGCGGCGTCGTAGACGGCTGTGACCGCACCCGTGCCCGGGTCAATGCGGACGATCTCGTCGGTCATCCACACATTGGCCAGCACGCTCCCGTCAGAGCATTCCAACTCGTTGAGTCTGGGGACGGGAACGCCGCCGGCGGTCACGGCGACGGTCCCGGTGGGTTCGAAGGTGGCCGCGTCCCGGAAGGTCAGCCGGTCGGAGCCGTCGCTCATGATCAGTCGCGCGCCGTCGGAGCACAGGCCCCAGCCCTCACCCTCGTAGGGCACCTCACGGCGTACCTCGAGAGTCTGTGGGTCCCTGTCGTGAGCAACCTGCTCACGCCAGGTCAGGGTCCAAAGCGTGTCCTGCGTCACGGCGAGTCCTTCGCCGAACTCGTTGTCCGCCATCGGAACGGACGCCGTCGCCGGACCACCGGACAGCGGACGGCGCTGGACCTGCGAATCGCCGTACCTGCCCGTGGACTCGTAGATCTGGTCTCCCACCACCTGCAGGCCCTGGGTGAAGAGGGCCGGGTCGTGCTCGAGCGTCCGGACCACCTCGACCGTGCCGCGGGTGGGCTGCGGCTCCTCGGGACCGATCTCGAGAGCGACGCCGGATGATCCGCCCGACACCGACCCCGTGGGCACGCTCGACGACGCGAGGGAGGTCCCCGGGTCGGCGGTCTCGGTGGCATCGGCGCCCTCGGTACCGGACTGGGAACAGGCGGCCACGCCACCGAGGAGGCTCAGCGTGACGACGAGGGGACCGACGGGGCCGAGGACTCTGCGCATGCCCCAAGGATGCCGCACGGCGGGCCGGGCCGCGCGCTTGCCGCGCAGTTGCGCATAATGGGAAGGGTGAACACCGAGGTAGGCACGGATCAGGAGGCGCGCTCCTCCAGCGGCGAGCAGGCATCGGGCTTCGACGACACGCTGCGCGAGCGGCTGTCCTCCGGCGTGGACGTAGCGCGTTCCGCGGTCGAAGAGTTCGCCCCAGACGGCGTGGGGGCACACCTCGGGGCGAGTGTGGAAGCACCTTTCACCACCACCCATCGCTTCGAGTCCCGGCTAGCCGGATACCGCGGCTGGCACTGGGCGTGTGTTCTGGCGCTGGTCCCCGATGGCGAGTTGACCGTCGACGAGATCTCCCTTCTCCCGGGCGCCGAGGCCGTGGTCGCTCCGGACTGGGTGCCCTGGGAGAAGCGGATCCGCCCCGGAGACCTGGGAGCGGGAGACCTCCTGCCTGCCTCGGATGACGACGAACGGCTGGTCCCCGGTCACGCGTCCACGGGCGACCGGGAACTCGACGAGCTCGCCGGACCAGTGGGGCTGGGCCGCCCCCGGCACCTGAGCCGAGAGGGGCGCTCAGCCGCCGCCGCACGCTGGGCCGAGGCCCGCGGTCCGGAGTCCGAGATCGCGCGCGGCGCCAAGAATCACTGCGGAAGCTGCGGATTCCTGCTGCCCGTCGCCGGTTCCCTCGGAACGATGTTCGGGGTGTGTGCCAACGAGTACTCGGCCGACGGTCAGATCGTTCACCTGCAGTACGGGTGTGGTGCCCATAGTGAGACTGAGTTGCCTGGCGACGGCGCCGATCCCGCCCCCGAGGCGTACGACGACGCCGCCGTCGACGTGGTGGTCCTACCCCAGCAGCTCGCCGCGTCCGCAGCGCGTGGCGGTGAGGCCGCCGACCCCTCCGAGCGGGGAGACTCCGACGGGGACGCGACCGTCACGGACTGAGTACCGCTGGTTTCCGGGGCACGAATCTCGGGAGGTGCGTGAGGGCCGTGGGTCAGTCGGTCCGGTCGAAGTCGAGGCCAGCCTGGGCTCCGGCGCTGCCGGCGAGAACCGCCCGACGCTGCAGCGCGTAGACCAGCGTGCCGAGGGCCCCGACCCCCACGCCGACCGCGCAGAGGATGACGGTCCGCAAGTCGACCTCGTACATGAGCATGTGGGCGAGCAGCGCCAGAGTCCACGCCAATGTGCCGATGATGACAACGGGCCGCGGGTCCAGAAGGTAGCCGGGAATCCGTGGCACCTGCGGGTCCGTCGCTTCGTCCGTCATGCCCGCGACGCTACCGCAGGCCGGCGGCCGGTTACTCTATGACGGTTCCCAACCCGTCGCCAGGAAGGTCGCCTGATGTCCCAGAGCACCGGTGCCCCGTCGAAACCCCCAGAGAAGACCGGTGCGCTTGATCGCTACTTCAAGATCAGCGAGCGCGGTTCGACGGTGCCGCGGGAGATTCGCGGTGGTCTCGTCAGCTTCTTCGCGATGGCCTACATCATCATTCTCAACCCGCTGATACTCGGCTCGGGGACCGACGTCGACGGAAACCAACTCTCGATCGTCGAGATCGCCGCCGTGACCGCGTTCACGGCGGGCGTGATGACCATCGCATTCGGCGCCATCGCGAAGTACCCGTTCGCGTTCGCGACCGGACTGGGAATCAACTCCCTGGTCGCCGTCACCATCGCGCAGCAGGTCACGTGGGCGGAGGCGATGGGCCTGGTGGTGATCGAGGGCGTCATCATCGTGATCCTGGCGATCACCGGATTCCGCACCGCGGTGTTCAATGCGGTGCCACCCGAGATGAAGGCCGCCATCGCGGTGGGCATCGGTCTGTTCATTGCCATGGTCGGCCTCGTGGACTCCGGGTTCGTGCGCCGCATCCCCGACGTCGCCGGCACCACCGTGCCCGTCGGGCTCGGTATCGGGGGGTCGATCGCATCGTGGCCGACCTTCGTCTTTGTGTTTGGCCTGTTGCTCTGTGGCGTCCTGGTAGCCCGCAGGGTCCGCGGCGGTCTGTTCATCGGCATCGTTGTGACCGCGGTGTTCTCCGTGATCGTCGAGGCCATCACCGATTCCGGACCGTCCTTCGTCGACGGCGAGCCCAACCCCACCGGATGGAGCCTCGCGGTCCCCGGCATCCCGGAATCCCTCGGTGGCCTGCCGAATCTCTCGCTCATCGGCCAGGTCGACCTCATCGGGGCCTTCACCCGCATCGGGCCACTGGCCGCCGGCCTGTTTATCTTCACCCTGCTGCTCGCCAACTTCTTCGACGCGATGGGCACCTTCACCGGCCTCGGCAAGGAAGCCGAGCTGATGGACGAGAAGGGCAACCTGCCCAACATGAAGGCCGCCCTGGTCGTCGAGGGATTCGGCGCCGTCGCAGGCGGACTAACCTCGTCGTCGTCGAACACCGTCTTCCTCGAATCCGCCTCGGGCATCGCCGAAGGCGCGAGAACGGGACTGGCGAACATTGTCACCGGCACGCTGTTCCTGCTCGCGATGTTCTTCACGCCGCTGTACGAGGTCGTCCCGGTGGAAGCCGCTGCGCCGGCACTCGTGATCGTGGGTGCGCTGATGATCTCCCAGATCAAGGCGATCGACCTCACCGACTTCTCGGTGGCACTGCCTGCGTTCCTCACGATCGTGGCCATGCCGTTCACCTACTCCATCGCCAACGGTATCGGGATCGGCTTCATCGCCTGGGTCGTCATGGCCACCGCGACCGGCAAGGCCCGCACCGTCCATCCGATCCTGTGGATCGTCGCCGTCGCGTTCGTGGTGTTCTTCGGCATCGGCCCGATCTCCGACGCGCTGGCCTGAGTGCCGGCGGCACGAATCGAGATCCGGTGAGCCCGGCATGACCGAGATGCGCGTCGTCGACGTCACCGACCCCGCCGATCCGCTTCTCGACGACCTGCGCGACCTCAACAACTCCGACCGGCGCCCTGACCTTCCCGGCGGCCGGGGGTTGGTGATCGCCGAGGGTACCTACGTGGTGGGCAGGATGCTGCTCTCGCGATTTCGGCCGCACGTCATGCTCGGAACCGATTCGCGACTGGCCCAGCTACGACGCGAGGCGACGTCCGAGGGCTGGAACGCCGACGAGCGCGCCGGCGATGCCGTTTACCTCCGCGCGTCCAAGGACCTGATCAGCCAGGTGATCGGCTTCCGCTCCAGCCGTGACATCCTCGCCGCCGCCGACCGGCCGGAGCCATTGCCCGTGGACAGTGTCGTGGACCGGGCACGGACGCTCGTCGTGCTCGAGGGCGTCAACGATCCCGAGAACCTGGGGGCGATCTTCCGCAACTGCGCCGCGCTCGGTGTGGACGGCGTGCTGTTCGGTGCCGCCGCCGGCGACCCGCTGTACCGCCGCGTCGTGCGTGTGTCGATGGGGCACGTACTGCGGCTCCCGTTCGCGCACCTCGGGGGCACACCCACCACGTGGCAGCGATCACTGGACGTCCTGCGGGAACAGGGATTCCGTAGCGTCGCGCTGACCCCTTCTGCGGACACGCCGCTGTCCCGTGCAGTCGACGCGGACCGGGTCGCCTTCGTCCTGGGCGCCGAGGGGCCCGGGCTCACCGAGCACGCCATGAAAGCGTGTGACGTGCGAGCCGCGATCCCGATGACCGACGGCACCGATTCGCTGAACGTAGCGACCGCCGCGGCGGTCGCGTTCTACGAGCGGGCCCGCGAGCGTTGAATCAGCCGGACCGGGTGAGGGTCACCGCGGGACATACATGATCACGCCGACACCGATCAGGCACAACACCGCACCGGCAACATCCCAGCGGTCCGGGCGGAACCCGTCCATCGCCATGGCCCACAGCAGTGAACCGGCCACAAACACGCCACCGTAGGCCGCGAGGATCCGGCCGAAGTTCGCATCGGACTGCAGCGTCACCACGAATCCGTAGGCGCCGAGAGCGGTGACGCCGAGCCCCATCCAGATCCACCCGCGGTGTTCCCGGACGCCCTGCCACACCAGCCAGGCGCCCCCGATCTCCAATAGCGCGGCCAGACCGAACAGTAGGATCGACCTGGAGACCGTCACCGGCGACCATGCCTGCGGCGGGCCACCGCTTCCGTACCCTTGCGCACCGCGTCGCCGACCAAGCCGGCCAGACCGGGGATGCGGGCCCCGCGCGCTCCTCCGGAGGCGGAGGAACCGCGCTCGTAATCGTCGTGAACGTAAGGAGAGGACCGGTCGTCGTCCGACCCGTCTCCGCCCCCGGGACCGTCCCTCAGATTGGCGGCGTGAAGCTCGGCTCGGCCCGGCGAACCCACGACATGCAGCGCAGGCCCGGTGGGAACGGTGCGCTGCCGGACCTCACGTCGGCCGTCCGTGGCGAACCCGTGAACGGGAACATCGAGACCGCCCGGGTCGAGGTCGAAACCCAGCCAGTCACGGTGTGCGGCGTGGAGGAGCGACGACGGCGAGAACGGCAACGCCAGAGGGGTGTGGTCCGCCCCGTCGATCGGAAATTCGCCCGCCCAGAAAGGCCTCTCGAACGGCAGCGGCATTCCCTCGTCCTCGACGATCCTGTCGTCGGCGCCCGCGAAGGAGCGCACCAGCCGACCGGACTCCCAGCGTGCGAACCCGCTCACCCCGCTCTCCGGGTCGTGGGCGAACAACAGGACGACGGGCGCATCCACCAGTCGTAGCCACGTCTTGTCCGCGGTTGACGGCTTCACCGGACCGTCCACCGGGGTCTGCAGGACGGTCAGGTCGGGGAACGATCCGATGTAGATTTCCCCGGCGCCCGTCGACGCGGACCTGTTAAGCGGAAACGCGCCCAGCGAGACGACCGTGACAGTCGGGTACAGCCGGGACAGGAGTCGCCGCGCGAAGCCCGGATCCGAGGGAATTCCGGACCGGATGGGCGCGGCGGGATCCTCGGAATTGAGGTACCAGAAGGTAGCGACATGATGTCCCATGGCGGCGGGTCAGTCGTCCTTGCCGCGGACCCCGAGGAGGACGTCCTCCCACGACGGCATCGTGGGATGACGGCGTGAAGCGCGCTTCTCGGGGGTCGTGGGCGGATGTTGGAGAAAGTCCTCGTCGTCGTCGTTCTCTTGGGAGGCTTCGCCGCGACCAGCGGGGGCGGTGGGCTCGGGAGGAGGGGATGCGGCCAGAGGGATGTCCACGGGGTCGTGTTGCACGGGTTCTACAGTCGTCAGGCTGGGTACCGCGTGGATAGATGGCGGAACGGGCGGCATCGGGGGAGGGGCAGCGACCGTCCGCAGTGGGGTGGCGCGGGACGGATCGAGAATCCGCTCGGCCTCGTCGTTGAGGGCACGAGCGGCACCGCCGTGCGAGTCCGGGAGGAAAGACCAGGTCGCGACGGCATCGTCGGACAGCCCGGCCGGCCATGACGTACTGACCACCCAGCCGCCCGAGCGGTCGCGCCACGCGTCCCACTTGACCACGTCCGGATCTACTCCACGCCTGTCGAGGGCGGAGCCAATCCGTTCTGCGAGAGTGTTCAGGGACGGCCCGTCCGGCAGTACCGGATGCGAGCCCCGCGCCATGTCGGCCGCATTGGCTCGTTCCAGCAGCACCGGTATGGCAAATCCCTCGATACGGGATAGGGGAACGCCTGCATCGGCGGCCACCTGTGCGGGGGAGGCCCCGTGTCGGATGCGGTCCTGGATCTCGCGGGGTCGCAACGCGCCGGTCACCGGGGCTCGTTCGGTCGAACTCGCCGGGATGAACTCCCCTCGTGCGGCAGCTCGCAGACGATCGTCGAGCGGCAGCGAGAGTTTCTCCCCTGAATCGGCGACCTCGCACTCGACCAGAGACGACTCGGCGTCCACACCGACGATCTTCAGCTTTCGCATGCCGCCTCCTCGACTCCTCGCGTCCCCGCCGGCGTCTCACGTACCGCGCCGACCGGGCCCTGGGCGTTCCCCACATGGTAGGGCAGCGCAGCCCACCCGGCGTGGGGACCGGCCGGGTGGGCTGCGGAAATTAACGGGCAACGACTCGGGAGCACGCCCCCTGCTGGTCGGGATGGATCAGCCGAGCCGGGCCACCACGTGGTCGATGGAGCGGGTCAGCTGCGTGATGTCGTCGGGATCGATAGCCGGGAACATCCCGATGCGCAGCTGGTTACGTCCGAGCTTGCGGTACGGCTCGGTGTCGACGATGCCGTTCGCGCGCAACGTCTTGGCCACCTTGGCTGCGTCGATGCTGTCGTCCAGGTCGATGGTGCCCACGACCTGCGAGCGGTGCGCCGGCTCGGTGACGAACGGCGTGGCGAAGCTGCTGCTCTCGGCCCAGTCGTACAGCCGGGAGGAGGAATCCTTGGTTCGCGCGACGCACCAGTCCAATCCGCCCTGCTCGTTCATCCACTCGATCTGGTTGGCGAACATCAGCAGCGTGGCCACGGCGGGGGTGTTGTAGGTCTGGTTCTTGGCCGAGTTCTCCACGGCGGTGGGCAGCGAGAGGAAGTCGGGGCACCAGCGATCAGTGGCGGCGATCTCGGCCACCCGATCAAGGGCGGCCGGGCTCATGATGGACACCCAGATGCCGCCGTCGGAGGCGAAGCACTTCTGCGGCGCGAAGTAGTAGACGTCCGTGTCCCTGATGTCGACGGGCAATCCGCCGGCACCGGACGTGGCGTCGATAGCGACCAGCGCGTTCTCCGAGCCCGCCGGGCGGGACACGGGAAGCATGACCCCGGTAGAGGTCTCGTTGTGGGCCCAGCCGATGAGGTCGACCGACGGGTCGGAGGTCGGCTCGGGCGCGGTGCCGGGGTCGGACGAGATGACGATGGGGTCCGCCAGGAACGGTGCTCCGCCGGTGACCTTGGCGAACTTCGAGGAGAACTCGCCGTACGTCAGGTGCAGTGACTTCTCGCGGACCAGACCGAAAGCGGCGGCGTCCCAGAACGCGGTGGTGCCGCCGTTGCCCAGCACGACCTCATAGCCGTCGGGCAGCGAGAACAGGGAGGACAGCCCGTCGCGCACGCGGCCCACGACGTCCTTGACCGGCGGTTGGCGGTGGCTGGTGCCCATCACCGAGGAGGCGGCGTCGGACACGGCCGCGATCTGCTCGGGGCGGACCTTGGACGGACCGCAGCCGAAGCGGCCGTCGGCGGGCTTGAGGTCGGCGGGGATGGTGGGCAGCTGATCGCTCATGCTAGGGGTGGCCGTTCCTTGTCGTGGGATGGAGTGCCTCCATCGTAGTCGGGTCGTCGGGGCGCTCGGAGTAGCGTCTTCAGTCATGGAAGATCCCACCCTGGAACCGGCCGACTTCGACACCATGCGCGTCGGGTACGGACTGCACGGTCGTTTGGACGTGGCCGATCTCGACGGCGGGTGGTTACCGCTGTTCGCCGCGTGGTTGGAGGAGGCGGGGCGCCGGGGTGTGCGCGAGCCCAACGCGATGGTGCTGGGCACCGTGGGGGTCGGCGGGCGGCCGTCTACCAGGACGGTGCTGTGCAAGGGCGCCGACGAGCGGGGCCTGGGTTTCTATACGACGACGACGTCACGAAAAGGCGTTCAGTTGGCGGCGTCCGGGTACGCCTCGGTGACGTTTCCGTGGTTGGTCGTCGAGCGTCAGGTCCACGTTGAGGGCTCCTGCCGTCCGATGAGCCGGGAGGACAGCCTCGAGTACTGGCGCACCCGGCCCCGGGGCTCGCAGGTGGCGGCGTGGGCCTCGGAACAATCGCGGCCGGCGGCGTCCGTGGCCGAGCTCGAGTCGCTGTACGCGGTCGCGGAGCAGCGGATGGCGGAGGTCGAGGAGATCCCGATGCCTGACAGGTGGGGTGGGTACCGGATCGCCCCCGAGCGGGTTGAGTTCTGGCAGGGCGGCCGGGATCGTTTCCACGACCGTGTCGAATGCCTGCTGGGGGATGGGCGCTGGACGGCGCGGCGACTGCAGCCCTGAGGATCAGAGGTCGTTAGGCGGCCGCGGTCGGGGGGAGTGCGGCAGAACACTCTTCGGGCCCCGGACGGCGGCCACGGTAGGGTATTGAAAAGCACATTCGTGGCGGGATTCGACCGCCGGGACCAGTCGTCGGAGAGGTAATCGCGTGACCGCAGGCTCGAACGGTTCGGACCGCAATGCAACACTGTCCTACCCCGGCGGTGAACTGGAACTCGACGTTGTCGACGCGACCTGCGGCAGTGACGCGGTGCAGCTCGGCCCGATGCTGGCCAAGACGGGGATGACCACCCTGGACGTGGGGTTCGTCAACACGTCCTCCTGCACCTCGTCCATTACCTACATCGACGGTAATGAGGGCATCCTGCGTCACCGCGGCTACCCCATCGACCAGCTGGCGGAGAAGTCCTCTTTCCTCGAGGTCTCCTACCTCTTGATCTACGGCGAGGATCCCACCGAGGCGCAGCTCGCAGAGTTCACCGAGAAGGTCCTCGGTGAGGTCGCGCTGCCCGGCCAGATGATGCCGCTGCTCAAAGCGTTCCCGATGGATACCCACCCGATGCCCGTCTTCTCGGCGGGCGTCAGTCTTTTCGGTACACATGGCGACGATCTGGATATCGACGATCCCAAGGCCGTCGATCTGGCGACCGCGCGACTGTTGGGCCGTGGCCCGACGCTTGCCGCGGCTACCCAGCGCATCCGTTCCGGTGCCGAGGCGATCGACCCGGATCCCTCGCTCGGTTACGTGGGTAACTTCCTGCGAATGACCTTCGGTCCCGACTTCGAGATCACGGACGAGGTCGTCGACGCACTGGACATGCTCCTGTTACTGCACGCGGATCACGAGCAGAACTGCTCCACCTCCACGGTGCGTATGGTCGGCTCCTCCGAGGCGCCGCTCTACGCCTCGATCACCGGAGGCATCAACGCCCTGTACGGGCCGCTGCACGGTGGTGCGAACCAGGCTGTTTTGGAAATGCTCGAGCGCATCGAGTCGGAAGGCGGGGACGCCACCGATTACATGGATCGAGTCAAGAACAAGGTCGACGGCGTCAAGCTCATGGGCTTCGGGCACCGGGTCTACAAGAGCTACGACCCCCGTGCGGCGATCGCCAAGAAGCACGCCCACTCGCTGCTGAGCAAGAGCAACGACCCGCTCCTGGAGATCGCGCTCAAGTTGGAGGAGACGGCGCTGGGCGACGATTACTTTGTCGAGCGCAAGCTCTACCCGAACGTCGACTTCTACACGGGACTCATTTACCGCGCGATGGGGTTCCCGACGGACATGTTCACGGTGCTGTTCGCGCTCGGTCGTATGCCGGGGTGGATCGCACATTGGCGCGAGATGCGCGAGGACCCGTCCACCAAGATCAACCGCCCGCGACAGGTCTACACCGGCCCCGCGGAGCGGAACTTCACCCCGATCAGCCAGCGCTGAGCCAGGGAACCTGACTCCAGGAGGAGACACGATGGACAAGCCCGAGATCGCTCTGCCGGACGGCCCGGCGCCCACTGACCTCGTCATCGAGGACATCACCGTGGGAGACGGCGCCGAAGCTGTCACCGGCGGCAACGTCACCGTTCACTACGTGGGCGTCGACTACGAGAACGGCGAGCAGTTCGACTCCTCGTGGGACCGCGGCGAGTCCATCACCTTCCCGCTCAACGGCCTGATCCAGGGCTGGCAGGAAGGCATCCCGGGCATGAAGGTTGGCGGCCGTCGCCAGCTGGTGATCCCGCCGGACAAGGCGTACGGCACATCCTCGGCTCTCCACCCGCTCGGTGGCAGGACCCTGATCTTCGTGATCGACCTCCTCGAGGCCTGATCCCAGATCGGCCAGCCGGGCTCTGATTGGTCGCGACGCCCCGCCCTCCGAAATCCGGAGGACGGGGCGTCGTCGTTTTTCCGTCCCCGCCGCGCCACGACCGCCGCGCCGCGGGCCCGCTGCCGCCCAGCCGCTCCGCGGTCCGCCCCGAAGAGGAAAGTGCCTGCATTGCCCGAGTAGAGCTGCACGAAATCCTCTTCGCGGCGCAGGGGCGCGCAGGGGCGCGCAGGGGCGCGCAGGGGCGCGGCGCCGGCCGTGGTGGAGGTGCTACTTCTTGGGTGCCAGGAACGGTGCGAGCGCATCGAGGACGGCCGGGTCCTCGATCGTCGACGGCACCACCACGTTCTCCTGCCCGTCCGCGATCTGGCGCATCGTTTTACGCAGGATCTTGCCCGACCTGGTCTTGGGCAGCCCCTGGACCACCGTGCAGTCGCGGAACGTGGCCACCGCGCCGATCTCGTCGCGGACCATCGCCACCAGTTCGGACCGCAGCTCTTCCGGATCCCGGACCTGACCGGACTTGAGCACCACGTAGCCCACCGGTCGCTGGCCCTTGAGCTCGTCCCTCACACCGATCACCGCGGCCTCTGCAACCGCCGGGTGCGACGCGATCACTGCCTCCATCGAACCCGTGGAGAGGCGATGGCCCGCGACGTTGATCACGTCGTCGGTCCGGCCCATCACGAAGACGTACCCGTCCTCGTCGATGTACCCGCCGTCACCCGTGGAGTAGTACCCGTCGAAGATGGACATGTAGGAGGAGACGAACCTCTCGTCGTCGTTCCACAATCCCGACAGCGTGCCAGGTGCCATGGGGAGCTTGATGGCGAGGTTCCCCTCCTGGCCCGCGGGCAGCGGCCGGCCCTCGGAGTCCAGCACGTGTAGGTCGTAACCCGGAACGGCGACGGTGGGGGAGCCGGCCTTGATCGGCATCGGATCCAGCCCGCGCAGGTTGGACGCGATCGGCCACCCCGTCTCGGTCTGCCACCAGTTGTCCACCACAGGCTTGTCGAGCTTCTCGGAGGCCCACCGGTAGGTGTCAGGGTCCAGGCGCTCACCGGCACAGAACAGTGTGTGCATCGAGGAGAGGTCGTACTTGGCGACCTCAGCACCCTCCGGATCCTCCTTACGTACCGCACGAACTGCGGTGGGCGCGGTGAACAACGCGACCGCCCGGTGCTCGGAGATGACACGCCAGAACGCCCCCGCGTCCGGAGTGCCGACGGGTTTGCCCTCGTAGATGATCGACGTCGCGCCCACCAGTAGCGGACCGTAGACGATGTAAGAGTGACCTACGACCCAGCCGACATCTGACGCGGTCCACCACACGTCGCCTGGTCGGATCCCGTAGATGTTCCACATCGACCAGGCGAGCGCGACCGCGTGGCCGCCGTTGTCGCGCACCACGCCCTTGGGCAGTCCCGTAGTGCCGGAGGTGTACAGGATATAGAGAGGATCGGTGGCGTTGACCGGCACCGGTGCCGCGGGTTCGACGTCCGCGACCGCGTCGTCCCAGTAGCTCCAGGTTGTCCCGGGTGTCTCCGGCAGGACCTCGTCAGGGAACTGGTCGGAGCGGGGCGCGACGATCACCGCTGCCGGGGTGTGCTCGGTCAGCTCGAGAGCTTTGGTGACCATCGGGAAGTACGGGACCTTGCGTGTCGGCTCGATTCCGCCGTGCGAGGTCACGAGGACCTTGGGGCGGGCATCGTCGATCCGGATCGCAAGCTCCGGCGCGGCAAACCCGCCGAACACCACCGAGTGGACCGCGCCCAGCCGGGCGCACGCCAGCATCGCCACAGCCGCGCGCGGAACCATCGGCATGTAGATCACGACGCGGTCGCCGTGGCCGACGCCCTCTGCTGCGAGAGCACCGGCGAACGCCGCCACCTGCTCGAGCAGCTGGGAGTAGGTGATGGTCTCTTTGACGCCGGTGACGGCGGAGTCGTAGATGAACGCGGCCTGGTCACCGTTGCCGGCCTCCACGTGCCGGTCGATGCAGTTGTATGAGGTGTTGAGTCGACCGTCCGGGAACCAGCGGTAGAAAGGCGCGCGCGATGCGTCTACTGCAGTGGATGGCGACGTGGCCCAGTCGATGTCGCCCGCCGCATCCAGCCAGAAGGCGTCGGGATCAGTGATAGACAGCCGGTGGGCCGTGGCGTAGGTCGACGAGCTCGTGGAGTCCGACATCGGAGGTGCCCCTCACATGCGTGTTCGGTTCCGCCGATCAGCACCGGCGGACTGTGACCCGATTCACTCTAGTCGCAGGCCTAGCTCCCGGTACCGGGACATCCGGTCGGCATACCTCCGCTCAGGGGGGCGCCTGCGGACATCGAGCAGAGCGCTGGCGACCGCGTCGGCCATTCGGTCGCAGAACTCGTCCGGTTCGTCGGCGGCATCCGGGCGTTCCGGAACCACCACATCGACGATGCCGGACTCGAGTAGATCCGCTGAGGTGATTCCCTGTGATCGTGCGACCTCGGCGGCGCGACTCGTGTCGTGATAGAGGATCGCACTCGCGCCCTCGGGCGGAAGAGGCGCGAGCCAGCCGTGTCGGGCACACAGCACCCGGTCGGCGGGCAGCATCGCGAGCGCCCCGCCGCCGGTGCCCTGGCCGAGGATGACCGAGACAGTCGGCGTGGGCAGGGTGACCAGGTCCGCGAGACTCCGGGCGATCTCGCCCGCCAGACCACCCTCCTCCGCCTCACGGGACAAGGCGGCGCCGCGGGTGTCGATAAGAAGGACCAGTGGGACGCCGATCTCCGCGGCGATCCGCATCCCGCGACGTGCCGATCTCAGCGCTGACGGCCCGAGCTGGCTGGCCTCGTTCTCGGCGTCGCGGTCCTGGGCCAGGACCACGGCGGACTGCCCACGGATCCGTACGAGTGCCAGCAGCAGGGCGCCGCTGTCCTCGCCCTGGCCGGTGCCCGAGAGCTGGACGCGGGCCGGGGCCACATGATCGAGGAAGGCTCGAGCGCCGGGGCGGTCGACACGCCGGGAGCGCGTGATGGAGTCCCAGGCGTCGGGCGGTGGGCCCTCGTCTGCCTCCGGTTCCGGGACCGGCCCGTGCGGCGGGACGGGCTCGTCTTCCGACGGCGGGTCCTGGCACAGCACGTGCAGGGCCCGGGCGGTGAGATCGCGGACGCCCTCCGGTGCCAGGACCCCGTCGATCATCCCGCGACGGGCGAGGTTCTCCGAGACCTGGACACCGTCGGGGAAGGGGGAATCGTACAGGGCTTCGTACACGCGCGGCCCAAGGAAACCGATGAGTGCGCCGGGCTCGGCAACCGACACGTGCCCCAGGGATCCCCAGGAGGCGAAGACCCCGCCGGTCGTGGGGTGGCGGAGATAGACGAGATAGGGCAGTCCGGCGCTTTTATGTCCGGAGACCGCCGCGGAGATCTTGACCATCTGTAGGAAGGCGATCGTGCCCTCCTGCATCCGGGTGCCGCCAGAGGTGGGGGAGGCGAGGATGGGTAGCTCCTCGGCGGTGGCGCGTTCGATTGCGGCGACGATCCGCTCGGCGGCCGCGATTCCTATCGAGCCGGCCAGGAAGTCGAACTCGCAGGCGATGAGCACCACCCGCCGGCCCAGGAGGGTGCCCTCGCCGGTGATGACGGACTCGTCAACGCCGGACTTCTCGGCGGCACGTCGTAGTGAATCCTCGTATCCGGGCACCGAATCGACGTGCGGCGACCGAAACGGTGCCGCATCCCAGGATCGGAACGAGCCGCCGTCGAGGACCATGTCGAGGATCTTGAGAGCTCCGGTTCGCGCCATGACCGCATCGTACGGTGATGGGCTTCACCAGCGGGTATCGTCCCTGTCGGGGTGCGGTGCGCGTACCCCTGCGTCGAAAAGGAGACCCACGCCGCCATGATCGTCACCCGTAGGGACGGCGCCGTCGTCGTCGTCACCATCGACCGTCACAGCACCCGTAACTCCCTCGACGCCGAGGTGTGCACAGCACTGCGTGAGGCCGTCGAATCCGCTGGTGCGCTGGCGGATGCCGAGAATCCCGTGCGGGCGATCGTCATCACCGGAGCCGGCACCGCCTTCTGCGCCGGCGCAGATTTGTCCGGTGGGGTGTACAACACGAATTTCTATGACGCCCACGCCGCGATGCTCCGCGCCGTGGAGTCGGCCCCGGTTCCCGTGGTGGCCGCGGTGAACGGCCCGGCGGTGGGCGCCGGGGTGCAGCTCGCATTGGCAGCGGACCTGAGAGTGGTCGTACCCGGCGCGGTGTTCGCCGTGCCCGTGGTCAAGGTGGGTTTGGCGCTCGACAACTGGACTATCAAGCGTCTCGCCAACGTCGTTGGCGGAGGGCACGCGCGGTCGGTTCTCATGACGGCCCGCCCGGTGGGGGCGGAGGAGGCAGCCAGGATCGGCCTGGCCAACGAGATCGGCGACATGGATGCGGCGATGGAACTCGCGACCGAGCTCACCCGGTTCGCCCCCCTGAGCCTCCGGCACATCAAAACGGTGATTAACGACGACGACGCCCGCCTCCTGCCCCGCGAAGAGCACACCGAACTGCAGCAGCGGGCGTGGCGCAGTGAGGACATGGCGGAGGCGCGGGCGGCGCGACAGGAGAAGCGTCCTCCTGTGTTCCGCGGCCGGTGAGGTGAGGGCTCCGCCCGCATCCACGTGCGGGTACCATACGGGCGCCCGACCCGGATCCGCCTGACGTGGGCGTGCGCCCCGGGAATAGCGAGAACATGGGGAGCGCTCACAGATGGCCAGGCACAGTGCGTCGTCACCGGACGGGAACCCGACAGCCCGCCGGGTCGTCATCGTGGGTGCCGCGGTGCTCGCGGGGGTCCTCGTCGTGGGGATGGTGATGGCGGGACTTTCCAGAGCCGGTATCGGCGGCTTCTGTGGAGACGGCGTCCAGGTGGCGGTGGCTGCCGAGCCGGACATCGTGGCGCACGTCCAGTCGCTGGCCGACGATGCCGGTGGATGCTATTCGTTTGACGTCTCGCCCGTCTCGTCCGCGGACATGACCGCCCGCATCGCTGCGCGCGAGGCATTGCCCGACATCTGGATTCCTGACTCCTCGGTGCGTCTTACCCGCGTGTCGGCCGAGGTCCAGATCCCCTTCGGCACCGTGCTCAACTCCGTTGCCTCGACCCCGGTGGTGATCGCCCACCGTGACACGGACATCGACATGTCCACCTGGACCTCCGCGCTGGCCACCCCGGGACTGACGATGGGGGACCCGGTGAAGTCCGGGGTGGCCGACGCCCCGATTCTCGCCGCGACGTCCGAGGTCGAGGCCATGCGCACCACGTCGGAGGCGCTCGGGGGGTCGATGGCCGCGCTCGCACAGGGCCAGGCGGGCCGCTCGGAGGTCCCGCCCGCGGCTCGGGAGATGGTCGACAGTGTGATCGCCGAGGGCGGTGCTGCGATCGTCAGCGAGCAACAAGCGGTTCTCGCGCAGCGTGACGCGCCCGATGTCGGACTGGAACTGGACGCCCCCGCGACTGGTGCGGTTTACCTCGGCTACCCGCTCGCCGTGACCACACAGGACCCCACCCGTCGTGATGAGGTCACCGCCGCCGCCGAGGCATTACGCGACGCCACGGCTTCATCCGAGTTCGCCGCGGGACTCGCCGACAACGGGTTTCGGACCGCCGACCGGGCTCCTCTGGCGGACGGCGTCGGAGTCGGGGAGGTCGAATCGCTGGTGGTGCGCGATCCGAACCGTTTATACAGCACGCTCCAGCGGTGGCGGTTGCTCTCGATGCCAGGCCGATCGCTCGTTCTGGTGGACACATCAGGATCGATGGACTTCCAACTGGAGGGGACCGGCACGACGAGGATCCAGGCGTTGGTGGAAACGGCCACCGCCGGGCTCGGCCAGTTTCCCGACGACGCGGCGCTAGGACTGTGGGCTTTCGGCGGCTCGGCCGGGCCGGAGGGGAGCCCCTACGCAGAGGTCGCGGCTCTCGAACGGCTCGACGCAGCTTCCGCGCAGGGTTCACACCGCGACACCCTCGGCCGTGCCCTGGGATCACTGCCGAGCATGGTCGGGGGCGGCACGGACCTCTACGGGACGGTCCTCGACGCCTACAGGATGGTCAGCTCGAGTTATGACCCCAACATGATCAACTCGATCATCGTCATCTCCGACGGTGCTAACGACGCGGTTTCCGATCTCTCATCGGAGGAGTTCCTGGACCGCCTGCGCGGGATGATCGACCCGACTAGGCCGGTGATCGTGGTGACCGTGGGGCTCCTCGACGATGCCGACCCGCAGACGCTGGCGGAGATCGCCCGGGCCACCGGGGGCAGCAGTCACATCGCCAGGACTCCGGACGAGATCGTCCGCGTGTTCGCCCAGGCGATCGGTCAGCGCGGGGGCGCCTGAACCACCCCCTTTGCTCCGTTGAGAAGGAGCTACGCCCCACGGTTGGGGGTGATGGCACCTGCTTTTTGGGGTGGCTAAAGGTATTTCGCGGTTCGCCACTGCAGAAACCTTGTGCTGCGTGTCACACTTTCTCCCGTCACTGTCTGTGAGGCGTATCACTACGACGTTGCGTCTCGACGAGATTCGAAACGGAGGACCGTCGTGTCCCAACCAACTGATCCGCCGACGGGAGGGGCGGACCGGCGAACACCGGAGGCGGCGGAATTCGCGGCCATGCAGGCCAGTCCCGAGTTCCAGGAACTGCGCAGCAGATTTCGGGCTTTCGTCTTCCCGATGACTATCGCTTTCCTCGTCTGGTACTTCCTGTACGTCCTGCTGTCGATCTATGCCACCGGGTTCATGGGTTCCCGTGCGCTCGGAAACATCACCTGGGGCCTGGTCATCGGACTCGGCCAGTTCGTCACCACGTTCCTGATCACATTCCTCTACATCAGGTTCGCCAATCGCCAGATCGACCCCCGCGCGGAAGCTATCCGCAATGAACTGGAAGGTGAGGTCGTCTGATGGACTGGTTGATCAACATCCGCGAACTCGCGCCGGGTGAGCAGGTCGGAAGCACCGCGCTCAACATGGTGGTGTTCGGTGTCTTCATCGTGATCACAATGACGCTGGTGCTGCGTGCGTCGAAATCCACCAAGTCGACGAAGGACTTCTACACCGGGGGTTCGAGCTTCACCGGCCCCCAGAACGGCTTCGCCATCGCCGGCGACTACCTGTCGGCGGCGTCATTCCTCGGCATCGCCGGCGCGATCGCAATTAACGGCTATGACGGCTTCCTGTACTCCATCGGGTTCCTGGTGGCCTGGCTCGTCGCACTCATGCTTGTGGCCGAACTCATGCGCAACACCGGCAGGTTCACGATGGCTGACGTGTTGAGCTTCCGCTTGCAGCAGCGGCCCGTCCGCATGGCGGCGGCGCTGGCCACCCTCGCGGTCTGCCTGTTCTACCTCATCGCGCAGATGGCGGGCGCGGGCGGCCTCGTGGCGCTGCTGCTCAACATCAACGACTCCACCGGACAGGCTCTCGTCGTGGCCGCGGTGGGCGTGCTCATGATCGTCTACGTACTGGTGGGCGGTATGAAGGGCACCACCTACGTGCAGATGGTCAAGGCCGTCCTGCTCGTCAGCGGCGTGCTCATCATGTGCGTGCTCGTCCTGGTCGCTGTGCGCGGCAACTTCTCGGCGCTGCTCGGAGAAGCCGTCAACAACTCGGGTAGGGATCTCCTCGAACCAGGGCTGCAGTACGGCAAGTCCGAGACCACCAAGCTGGACTTCATCTCCCTGTCGATCGCCCTCGTCTTTGGTACCGCCGGCCTGCCTCACGTGCTGATGCGCTTCTACACCGTGCCCACGGCCAAGGAAGCCCGTCGCTCGGTGACGTGGGCGATCGCGCTCATCGGCAGTTTCTACCTGTTCACCCTCGTTCTGGGCTTCGGTGCCGCGGCGATGGTCGGACCGGAGGTGATCGAGTCGGCGCCGGGCGGCGTGAACTCGGCGGCGCCGCTGCTCGCGTTCGCGCTCGGTGGTGAGATCTTCCTAGGCATCATCTCGGCTGTCGCCTTCGCGACGATTCTCGCCGTGGTGGCAGGTCTCGCGATCACCGCGTCGGCCTCGTTCGCCCATGACATCTACAACGGCGTGATCAAGCGCGGGCAGGCGACCGAACAGTCGCAGCTGCGCGTCTCCAGGATCACGGTCGTCGTGATCGGCATCCTGTCGATCGTGATGGGCATCGGCGCCATGGGACAGAACATCGCGTTCCTCGTGGCCCTGGCTTTCGCCGTGGCGGCATCGGCCAACCTGCCGACGATCCTCTACTCGCTGTTCTGGAAGCGGTTCAACACCACTGGTGCACTGTTCTCCATGTACGGCGGTCTGGTCAGCACACTGGTGCTCATCGCGCTATCGCCAGCGGTCTCCGGTAGCGAGAAGTCGATGATCTCCAGCGTGGATTTCTCGATCTTCCCGCTGTCGAACCCGGGCATCATCTCGATCCCGCTCGCGTTCCTCCTGGGGATCATCGGCACCTTCCTCGGAAAAAAGGACGAGTTCCCGGAGAAGCGTGCGGAGATGGAGGTCCGCTCGCTCACCGGTGTCGGTGTGGAGAAGACGATCTCGCACTGACTCCCCGCCCACTGGAACTCCCGACGTTCGCTGACCGGCCCGCCCGACCTTCACCACACGGTCGGGCGGGCCGCGTCATGCGGGCCGGAGCGGCTACCCTCGGGCACTACCACACCGATTCGGAGGCGGTAGAGCATATGTATCCCGGACAGGACGACCAGACTAGACGCATCGGGCAGCAGCCGGATTCGCGTGCCTACTCGCAGAGGGGCGGCGACCGCGGTGACGACGAGGCCTACGCCGTAGATGGCGGATACGGCCCCGGATATGCCGAAGCCCCGCCACGGCGCGGGCCCGCGCTCGACGTGGGCAAGTTCGTCGGAAGCGTCGCGGCCACAGCCCTGGTCGCTGCGATCGCAGGCTGGCTTATCGCCTGGGTGGTGGACGCGGTGTTCATCAGGTTCGGCCACACCTGGGCGAGCGGCGGGAACACGCCCACCATGTACGCGGTTTACGGGGCGGTGGCGGCCGTACTCGCCGGATTGCTCTGGTACCTACTGTTGGTGGGAACAGCGAATCCGCAGCAGTTCTACTCGTGGACAGTCGGGCTGCTGATCGTGGCGGCGGTGGCACTGCCCTTGCTGGTCACGGTGCCCTTCGTGGACGGTCTCGCCGCGGCGATCGTGCACCTGTTCATCGGTCTGCCGATCCTCGCGTTGACGAGTGCGTTCTCCGCGACCCTACGGCGATGATGTGCGCCGACCGGCGCGGCCGGATGTGGTGCCCCCGAGAGGAATCGAACCTCCGACACCGGCTTTAGGAGAGCCGTGCTCTATCCACTGAGCTACGAGGGCGGGAACCGGGGAGAGTCTAACCGATGGCCCGGTTGGCCGTGACAGACGACTTGGAGTGTGGCTCGCGGTGCCGGTAGTGTTGACGATCGGCGTCCGTGCCGTCCCTCGAGGGGCGGTGTCGCGCCTCGCGCGGGTCACCACCGGCCGCCGCGCGAGGGGGAGGGAGCCCGCCGGCCGGCAGCCCACGAGACAACAGAGGTATCGCCTGTGTCCACGTACACCCCCAAGCCCGGGGACGTGACGCGCGCCTGGTACGTCATCGACGCCACTGATGTGGTGCTCGGTCGACTTGCAGTCCAGGTCGCTAACATCCTCCGCGGTAAGCACAAGCCCCAGTTCGCCCCGAACGCCGACACCGGCGACTTCGTCGTGATCATCAACGCCGATAAGGTCGCGATCTCGTCGAACAAGCGCGAGCGCGTCCAGCACTACCGGCACTCCGGGTTCCCGGGCGGACTCAAGTCGCAGTCCCTCGGCAAGGCCATGGACACCCGTCCGGACCGCGTGGTCGAGAAGGCCGTCAAGGGCATGCTCCCGAGCAACAAACTCGGTCGTGCCGTCGCCTCCAAGCTCAAGGTGTACGCGGGCCCCGATCACCCGCACGCCGCCCAGCAGCCCGTGCCCTACGAGATCAAGCAGGTGGCCCAGTGACCGAAGAGAACATCACCCCCGAGGCCGAGGCCCCCATCGCCGATGAGGTTGACGAGACGGTAGCCGATCTCGCCGCCGAAATCGCCGAGGACTACAGCGAGGCCGATTACGCCGGTGGCACCGACCTCGTCGCTGACGCCGACACCCAGCTCGGGTCCGCGGTCACCTCCGGCCAGGCCCAGGCCGTCGGCCGTCGCAAGGAGGCCGTCGCTCGCATCCGCCTGCTGCCCGGCTCCGGCCAGTTCACGCTCAACGGTCGCACCCTCGAGGAGTACTTCCCGAACAAGGTGCACCAGCAGCTCGTCAAGTCGCCGCTGGTGACCGTCGAGCGCGAGGAGCAGTTCGACATCGTGGCGCTGCTCCACGGTGGCGGCCCCTCCGGTCAGGCCGGTGCCATGCGCCTGGCCATCGCCCGTGCCCTCACGCAGTACGCGCCGGACGACCGTCCGGCGCTCAAGGCGGCAGGCTTCCTCACTCGGGATGCCCGCGCAGTCGAGCGTAAGAAGGCCGGTCTCAAGAAGGCCCGTAAGGCCCCGCAGTACTCGAAGCGCTGATCCACGGATCGGCTTTACCAGAGCAGGTTTCCGCACCCGCGGGAGCCTGCTCTGGCTCATTTGGCAAGCGCATGAGCGGCCGGGGTTATCCTGTCCCGGTCGTACCCGCCCGTCGTCCGCGGCGCGGTGACAGAATCACGACTCCGGAGGATCACACGACATGACCCGACTGTTCGGCACCGACGGGGTTCGCGGTCTCGCCAACCGGACGCTGACCGCGGACCTGGCCCTCCGCCTGGGCGCGGCGGCCGCGGCTGTCCTGGCCGCGGAGAGCGACGCCCAGCACGTCCGCACCGAATCGGGACGCCCGCTGGCCGTGGTCGGAAGGGACCCCCGGGTATCGGGGGAGATGCTCGAAGCCGCGCTCGCAGCGGGGTTGGCTAGCCAGGGGGTGGACGTACTGCTGGTCGGTGAGCTGCCCACGCCCGCGATCGCTCACCTGACCTCCCAGCACAATGCAGCTCTCGGGGCGGTGATCTCGGCCTCCCACAACGCCATGCCGGACAATGGCATCAAGTTCTTCTCCGCGGGAGGGCACAAGCTTGGTGACGACGTCGAGGACCGCATCGAGGCCGCGCTGGGAAGCGGTCCGGTGAGTGGTCCGACAGGAGCGGCGATTGGCCGGATTTCACACGCGACATCGGAAGACTCGTTCGACGGCTATGTGACCCACCTGCTCGGAGCCACGCCCGGAAAGCTGGATGGCATCGTCGTCGTCGTCGATTGCGCCAACGGCGCGGCCAGCGTCGTTGGTCCGCGCGCCTACCGTGAGGCCGGCGCGACTGTCATCGAGATCCACTCCAGTCCGGACGGGTACAACATCAACGACGGCTGCGGCTCCACCCACCTCGGTGATGTCCGCTCAGCGGTTCGCGAGCACGGCGCCGATCTGGGACTGGCGCACGACGGTGACGCTGACCGCTGTCTGGCGGTCGACGCTTCCGGTGAGGTGGTCGACGGCGACCAGATCATGGCGATCCTCGCCCTGGCTATGCGGGATTCCGGCGAGCTCGCCGCCGACACCCTCGTCGCCACCATCATGAGCAACCTGGGGCTCAAAGTTGCCATGGAGAGCGCCGGCATCAAGGTGACCGAGACCAAGGTCGGGGACCGCTACGTCCTCGAACGGCTCCGCGAGGGCGGATACAGTCTCGGCGGTGAACAGTCGGGGCACCTCGTGCTCCCCGCGCACGCCACGACCGGTGACGGAGTGCTGACTGGCCTGCGGATCATGGCGCGTATGGCGGAGACCGGGCGATCGCTCGCCGACCTCGCCGACGTGATGACCGTGCTCCCGCAGATCCTGATCAACGTGTCTGTCGACGACAAGGCCGCCGTTGCGGCGTCGACCGCGGTCGAAGACGCAGTCGCCCACGAAGAGGTCAAGCTCGGTGCGACCGGGCGGGTGCTGTTGCGCCCCTCCGGAACCGAGCAGCTCGTGCGGGTGATGGTCGAGGCCGAGGACGTGGACCTGGCGCGGGAGATCGCCGAGCGGCTGGCGGATGTCGTCGCCGCGGTGTGAAGCCAGCGGTAACGACGACCACTCAGCCGCCGGTGAGGCCCTTGACCAGCTTGAGCAGCGGGGGAGTGCTGGCGATCAGGTCGTCGGCCTCCTCGTCCAGCAGCTCATCGGTCACAGTCACGGTGCCCTTGATCTTCTCGTCGGGATCCGCGAACGCCGAGTATTTCTTGTCGCCAGCGAGCGTGGCCAGGAGGTAGCCGGCCAGGAGTGGTCGAACCGTGCGGTGCGTGCGGCGATCCGGGTCCGCCAGGCCGATGTTCTCCAGTAGCGGGTTGCGTTCCACCAGCCCCTTCTCGATGGCCTTCTCCAAGCGGCGGTGCACCAGCTCGCCGCGCCAGGACTCGTGGAGGGTGCGGGCGTCCTCTCCGTGGACTCCGCCGGAGGCGGAGAGCAGCAGCGCGGGGGAGTCGATCATATTGGCGCGGTCGGCGGCAGACGGCACGGTCTCTGTGGGGAAGACCATCGCTACGGCGTCGATATCCGTGCGCTGTGATGCCAGTAGCGCTGCGATTCCGCCTCCGAGCCCGTGACCGGCCAGTGCGATACGTCGGGGGTCGGCCCGGACGGTTCCCCTGCCGAGGGTGGCCTGCAGAACGTCCTCGATCGCTGCGGACACATTGTCGGCGAAGTGCTGGTGATGTGGACGTGCGGACGCATCGGTACCGGGCGCCACCACGACGAAGCCCCACGACGCCAGGTGTTTGAGGGTGTCCACGTAGTGACGGGGACCCTTGGTCCAGTCGTGCGCCCACCCGACCAGCGGTGCGGGCGAGGGGGCGTCGCGGGGGACGAATACCGCGCCCGGCGTCCCTGTGAAGCCGAGGTCACCGGTGTCGATCCCGTACGGACCGCGCCTACTCAGCTGTGCGTGCAATTCCTTGGTCTTGATGGCCACGGTGGCAACAGTATCGCCTCGGGGGCGAGTAGGGGGCTAGGGATCGGTCAACCCGTGGCTACACTTAGCCCCCATGTGCGGAATCGTTGGATATGTCGGCCATCGGGCTGCCCTCCCTATTGTCGTCGAAGCCCTGCGACGAATGGAATACCGCGGCTATGACTCGGCGGGCGTAGCCATTCTCGACGGCGCTGGAAGCTCGCGGGTGGAGAAGAAGGAAGGCAAGCTGGCAAACCTCGAGGACGCGCTCACCGCTCGCGGCGAGGGCGGGTTCCCGGGCGCGACCGGCATCGGCCACACGCGCTGGGCCACGCACGGCCGTCCGAACGACCGCAACGCGCACCCGCACGTGTCGGGCGATGTGGCGATCGTGCACAACGGCATCATCGAGAACTTCGCAGCACTGCGAGCCGAGCTCGAGACCGCCGGCGTCGACCTGGTCTCGGATACCGACTCCGAGGTCGCCGCGCACCTGCTCGCTCGTGAGATGGAATCCCGTGCCAACGAGGGTGACTTCGTGGCGTCGTGTCGTGCGGTGCTCGCCCGTCTCGAGGGTGCCTTCACGCTGGTGTTCAGCCACGCCAAGCATCCGGACGTGTTGGTGGCCGCGCGCCGTTCCACTCCGCTGGTGTTGGGGGTCGGCGACGGCGAGATGTTCCTCGGCTCGGATGTGGCCGCGTTCATCGAGCACACCCGAGATGCGGTGGAGCTCGGTCAGGACAACGTCGTGGTGTTGCGCGCCGACGGCTACGAGGTCACCGACTTCGCCGGTGAGCCCGCCGAGGGCCGCCCGTTCCGCATCGACTGGGACCTTGCGGCCGCAGAGAAGGGCGGTTACGACTACTTCATGCTCAAGGAGATCGCCGAGCAGCCCCAGGCTGTCGCCGACACCCTGTTGGGACACTTCCGTGACGGCCGGATCGTCCTGGACGAGCAGCGGATCTCCGACCAGGAACTGCGCGATGTCGACAAGGTGTTCATCGTCGCGTGTGGCAGCGCCTACCACTCGGGCATGGTCGCCAAATACGCTATCGAGCACTGGACGCGCCTGCCATGCGAGGTCGAGATCGCGTCCGAGTTCCGCTACCGCGACCCGGTGCTGGACCGCTCCACGCTGGTCGTGGCCATCTCGCAGTCCGGCGAGACCGCCGACACGCTCGAGGCGGTTCGGCACGCCAAGTCGCAGAAGGCGCGAGTCCTGGCGGTGTGCAACACCAACGGTTCGCAGATCCCCCGTGAGGCCGACGCCGTGCTCTACACGCATGCCGGCCCCGAGGTCGGTGTGGCCTCGACCAAGGCCTATCTCGCCCAGATCACGGCCAACTACCTCGTCGGCCTGGCGCTGGCGCAGGCCCGCGGGACCAAATACCCGGACGAGGTGGCGGCCGAGTTCCGTCAGCTCGAGAAGATGCCCGCGGAGATCCAGAAGGTCGTGGACTCACTCGAGCCGGTCCGTGAGATCGCGCGCGAGCTGGCCGATTCCAAGTCGGTACTGTTCCTGGGCCGCCACGTTGGCTACCCGACCGCACTGGAGGGCGCGCTCAAGCTCAAGGAGCTCGCCTACATGCACGCGGAGGGCTTCCCTGCGGGCGAGCTGAAGCACGGCCCGATCGCACTCATCGAGGACGGCCTGCCGGTCTTCATCGTGATGCCGCCGGTCGAGGGGCGAGGTGTCCTGCACTCGAAGCTCGTGAGCAACATTCAGGAGATCCGCGCGCGCGGTGCTCGCACCATCGTGATCGCGGAAGAAGGCGACGAGGTGGTCAAGCCGCTCTCGGACTACTTCATCCCCATCCCTGCCTCCACCACGCTGCTGCAGCCGTTGCTGGCAACGATCCCCTACCAGGCGTTCGCCGCCGAGGTCGCGGCCGCGCGGGGGTATGACGTGGACAAGCCGCGTAACCTCGCCAAGTCCGTCACGGTGGAGTGAGCCGGAGTCGGCAGTGACGAGGCGCGCCCACCCGGTGGAGGCGATCCGCGCCGCCGAACTCCCGCTCATCCGGGCGGCCGCGGCGGGCGGTGACCCCGACGCGGTGATGCGTCGGGCTGCTGCCGGGGTCGCTCACCATGTAGCCGCGTTGCTGCGCGAGCGCACCGGTGGTGTCTACGGGCGCGCCGTGCAGTTGCTCGTCGGTGCCGGCGACAACGGTGGCGACGCCCTCTACGCCGGCATGTTCCTGCGGAACCGGGGCTGCCGGGTCGACGCGATCCTTCTCGACTCCGACCGTGCGCACCCACGGGCGCTGGCGGCTCTGCGACGCTCCGGGGGGCGGATTCACGGGGCGGGGGCCGTGGGTTCCCGCGTGCTGGTGCCGGATGTCGCCATCGACGGCGTGGTTGGACTGGGCGGTAGCGGCCCCCTGCGCGCTCCGGCGGCCCGGATCGTCCGGGACCTGGCCGCGGCTGGTGTGCCGTGGGTGTCCGTTGATCTCCCCAGCGGTGTCGACGCCGACACCGGCACCGTCCATGACGCGCACGTCCCGGCGACGGTCACCGTGACCTTCGGTGCTCTGCGCCGCGCGCATCTCTTGGCGTCCCCGGCCTGTGGGCTGGTCGAGGTGGTGGACATCGGGCTCCCGGAGCTGTCGAATAAAAGCGGAAGCATCGCGTGCCCGACGTCCAAGGACGTGGGGCGGATGTGGCCAGTGCCAGGTCCGACGGACGACAAATACTCCCAGGGCGTGGTGGCGATCCGCGCCGGGTCGGATCAGTATCCGGGCGCGGCCGTCCTGTGTACAGGTGCCGCCGTGGCCGCGACCTCGGGGATGGTCCGCTACGTCGGTTCGGGTGCGGACGCGGTACTCGCGGCCAGGCCTGAGGTCGTATGCCATCCCACCGTGGCTGAGGCGGGCAGGGCTCAGGCCTGGGTGGTGGGGCCGGGCGCCGGTACCGGCACCGAGGCGATCGCGGACATCGACGCGGTTCTCGCCCACGGGCGGCCCACCCTGCTCGACGCCGACGCGTTGACGTGTGTCGCGACGCACCCGGTGCTGTTGCGCTCGGCCAGCGCACCGGTGTTGCTCACCCCGCACGCCGGCGAGTTCGATCGCCTCACCGGGGGGTGGGAGCGAGAAGATCGAGCAGGCGCTCTACGACGCTTTGTGGGTGGATTGCGCGAGCGTGGGATCACCGCGACGGTGCTGCTCAAGGGCCGTGTGACCCTTGTCGACGACGGCGAGACGACATTCGCCGTAGACGCAGGTTCCTCGTGGGCCTCGACCGCGGGCTCCGGGGACGTCCTGTCCGGGGTGGCCGGCGCGTTGCTCGCCAGCGGCACCGCCGCCGGAGAGTCGATCGCATGGCCGGCGGCCGCGGCGGTCCTGGCCCACGCGGAGGCGGCACGCGCGGCTTCGCTCCGGGCCGGTGGCGCGGGCGCCCCGGTCGGCGCCTCTGACCTGCTGGCAGCCTTACCGAGGGCGATCTCGGCCCTGCGAGCGGCGTGAATCGTCCCCGGCGGTTCCTCTTTGGCAGTATGGACCAAATGGGTCCAGTCGTCCCCCCGGCACCGTGTCGCGCAGAGATAGATCTGGACGCGATTGAACACAACAGTCGCGTCCTTGTCCGTGCTGCCCAGGGGGCGCGGGTCATGGCCGTGGTGAAGGCCGACGCGTATGGTCACGGGGCCGTTCCGGTTTCTCTCGCGGCCGTGCGCGGTGGCGTTGACGCGTTGGGCGTCACCACGATCGGCGAAGCGCTCGAACTCCGCTCGGCGGGGATCGATGCGGAGATACTGGCTTGGCTGTACTCGGTCTCGGATGACGTGCGAGCCGCGCTCGAGAACGACGTAGACCTGGCGATCCCCAGTCCAGCCCACCTGGACACCGTCATCGAAGCGGCTCGCCGCACAGGTCGCCGGGCGCGCGTAACACCGAAGATCGACACCGGCCTCGCCCGTTCGGGGATCACTCTCGACGCGTGGCCGGCGGTTCTCGATCGGCTGGTCACCGCTACCGCGGGCGGCCTGATCGAGGTCACAGGGTTGATGGCGCACTTCGCGCACGCGGACGACCCCGGCAATCCGGTGATCGACGCGCAGGTGCGACGACTGCACGAATGCGTGGCGCAGGCGCGTGCCCGGGGTCTCGAATGCCCTGTCAACCACCATGCCAACACGGCCGCCACGTTGACCCGGCCCGGGGACGGCTTCGAGATGGTCCGCCCGGGTATCGCCCTTTACGGACTCAACCCGGTCGAGGGACTCGAGACCGACCTGATCCCGGCCATGACGTTCGCCGCCGAGGTGCTCATGATCAAGCGGCTGTCCGCCGGTCAGGGCGTGAGCTACGGGCACACCTGGTACGCGCCGGAGGACACCACGGTTGCGCTCGTGGCCGCGGGCTATGCCGACGGGGTCTGGCGCCTGCTCTCGGGCCGTCTCGACGTGTCCATCGGCGGACGCCGGTACCCGAACGTCGGACGCGTCTGCATGGATCAGTTCGTGGTCGACCTCGGTCCCGAGCCGCCGGAAACGCTGCGGGCAGGGGACACCGCCGTGCTGTTCGGGACGGGGGAGGACGGGGGCCCCACGGCCGCGGAATGGGCGCGCACGCTGGGGACCATTCACTACGAGGTGGTCACCGCTGTGCGCGGCCGCGCGGCGCGACAGCACGTCATGCGGGGCCGTCACGCCCCGGGCGGACAGTCGGGGAGCACGGCATGAGCCAGGACGACGACACCACGGGCCGCCGGGGCAGACCCCGGATGCGGTTGCCCCGCCAGCCCACCCGGTCGACGGGTGAAGATCCGGTCGAGGTCCGGTCGCCTGAACTCGTCGGGGCCGGGCCGGATGACGCCGAGGCGGTCGCTGACCAGATCCGCACGCCGGGGGGACTGGCGGCCGGACTCAGCGCACTCGGTGCCGCGACCATCGGCTCCGTCGGCACCCTGCTGCCGGGCCGTCGGGCCTCGGACCCATGGGCGGCCGAGGATATGACGGAGCTCGGCGTGGATCGCGGCTCGATGGTCGCCGCCAGCGACGGAGTCCCGTTGGCGGTGCGGGAGGCCGGACCGACCGATGCGCCCATGACCGTCGTCTTTGCGCACGGCTACACCCTGTCCATGGATACCTGGCACTTCCAGCGTCGGCACCTGCAAGACCGGTTCGGTTCCGAGATCCGGATGGTCTTCTACGACCAGCGAGGCCACGGTCTCAGCGGGAAGAGCACACGTGAGAACTCGACGATCGCCCAGCTCGCGTCCGACCTCTCCACGGTGATCAACGCGACGGCGCCGACGGGCCCGGTCGTGGCGATCGGTCATTCGATGGGCGGGATGTCGGTGATGGGCTTTGCCTCCCGGCACCCGCAGATCGTCCACGACCGGATCATGGGAGTGGGGCTGGTGGCCACGGCGATGGCCGAACTCTCCGAGGCCGGCCTGGGCGCGGTTCTCGACAGCAAGGCGATGGCACGAGTCGCCAGACTCGCGTCCCGTACCCCTGGCGTGTTCACCGGCGGGCGAAGGGCTCTCGGCGCGATCATCTCGCCCTTCATCTACGGGGGCTCGTTCGGTGACCCCGCCAGGACGAGTCCGACGGTGGCGCGGTTCGTGGACCGGCTCATCGCGTCCACCGACGTACTGACCATCGCCAACTTCTTCGAGACCCTCACCCAGCACGACGAGTCGGCGTCCATGCACGTCCTCCGTGACGTGCGCACCACGGTGCTGTGCGGCGACCGTGACCTGTTGACCCCGCTGGACCGGTCGGTGGACATCGTCGAGGAACTCCCTGACGCCGAGTTCGTTGTGGTCCCGGGCACGGGGCACATGGTGATGTTGGAGGAGCCCGCACACGTCTCCGAGGTGCTTGGCGACCTGGTGGCTGACGCGATCATCGGTTGGCGTGAGCGAGAGCGCAGAGGCGAGACCGTCGCGGACGGCCGGGCGTGACGATCGACGAACAGGGACGGCGCGACCTGCCGACAGTCGAGGACACCCACTCGCTCGGCGTCGAACTGGCAGGCCTGTTGCGGGCCGGAGACGTGGTGGTGCTCGACGGCCCCCTGGGCGCGGGGAAGACCGCGCTGACGACCGGCATAGCCACCGGACTCGGGGTCCGCGGTCGGGTCACTTCTCCGACTTTCGTCATCGCGCGTCGGCACGCTCCTGTGGACCCCGACGGGCCGGGACTCGTCCACGTGGACGCGTACCGACTCCTCGGAGTGCACGACCCGGACGGGCAGCAGCCGGGTGCGGGGGATCTGGCCGACCAGCTCGAGTCCCTGGACCTGGATTCCGCACTCGACGGCGACGTGGTGGTGGTGGAGTGGGGTGCCGGGTTTGTGGACTCCCTCGTCGAGGATCCGCTGGTGGTCACCCTGCAACGCCGTCCGGACACCGAGGTCCGTTCCGCGACCTGGCACCGGGGCGGCCCGGGGGCCGCCCCGGCGGTAACCTGACCTCGTGCTCGTCCTAGCCGTAGACACCTCCACCCCCTTCGTGACCGCGGGAGTCTGCAGGCTCACCTCCGGCGACGCCGGCCCCGCGGTCGAGACCCTCGCCATGCGCGTGACCGAGGACGCCCGGGCCCACGCCGAATTGTTGACCCCTCACATCCTGGAGTGCCTAACCGAGGTGGGCGTCACGCCGGACGAGCTCGACGCCGTGGTGGTGGGAATCGGGCCGGGCCCGTTCACCGGACTGCGGGTCGGGATGGTCACCGCCGCGGCGTTCGCCGATGCCATCGGAAAGCCGGTCCACGGGATCTGTTCGCTCGATGGGCTGGCCGCCCGCGCGCGCGCCGCCGGAGCGACCGGCGACCTCGTCGTCGTCACCGATGCCCGTCGGCGCGAGGCCTACCACGCGCACTACTCCCCGGAGGGCGGGCGGATCTCCGGCCCCACGGTGGGGCCGGCCGCGGACATCGAGTTCGGTCAGGGGGTGCAGGGCGTCGGCGACCCCGTTCGACTGCGTGAGGTCAGGAGCCGCACCGGCCCGGGTGGCGAGACCGCCGTGGTCACCGTCGCCCCGGGGCTAGAAGCGGTGACCGCGCCCGACCCCGCGGGGCTGGTCACGGTTGCCGCACCCGACCTGCTCGCCGGCGTGACCCCCGCCCCGCTCGAACCGCTCTATCTACGCCGTCCCGACGCGGTGCCGCCCCGACGGAGCGAACCGTCCTCCGCGCTGCAAGGACTCGACCGGTGATCGGCGTCGGCCCGACCTCTGTCGTCTACGACCATCTGGTAGCCGACGACGCTGTGCACTGCGCCCAACTCGAGACGGTGCTGTTCGCCGGTGACGGACCCTGGTCCGCCGCGGCATTCCTCTCGGAGATCGGATCGCGGCACACCACGTGCTTCGCGGCCCGACTCCACGGACAGCTGATCGGCTACGCGGTCCTGGCCGCCCTCGGGCGAGCGGGCGACCAGGAGTTCGAGGTGCACACCATCGGCGTGGACCCGGACCACCAGGGGCTCGGAATCGGGCGAACGTTACTGCTGCGGATGATCGACGTGGCCGACGCCGAGGGCGCGCCCGTGGTGCTGGACGTCCGCACCGACAACATCCCCGCACGCACCCTGTATGAGGCCCACGGCTTCGAGATCGTGGGCGTGCGCCCCCGTTATTACCGGCCCAGCATGGCCGACGCCTACCTTATGACGCGTCCCGCGCGTTCGCGCGACAGAACAGGGCGGCGCGGAGTCACCGGGGACCGCGGTGAGGTGGCTGGCAGCGGTGGGGGCGCCTCCCGATCCGGAACCAGCGCTGGACCACCCGACAGACGAGAGGGGTTCGGCTCATGAGAACCGTCATGGGGATCGAGAGTTCGTGCGACGAGACCGGCGTGGCCGTGGCCCGTGTGCACGACGACGGGAGCGCGGAACTGCTGTCCGACGTGGTCGCCTCGTCCATGTCCGAGCACGCACGGTTCGGCGGGGTGGTGCCGGAGATCGCATCCCGAGCGCATCTCGAGGCACTGGTGCCCACGGTCCGCGCCGCGCTTGCCGAGGCGGGGGTGGAACGCCCTGACGCAGTGGCCGCCACGATCGGTCCAGGCCTCTCGGGGGCGCTACTGGTCGGTTCTTCGGCTGCAAAGGCGTACGCGGCGGCGTGGGGCGCGCCCTTCTATGCGGTCAACCACCTGGTGGGGCACGTGGCCGTGGCCGGTTTCGACGGCGGGCCTCTGCGCGAATGCGTGGCGCTGCTCGTCTCTGGCGGCCACACTCAGCTCTTGCACGTGCGCTCGCTGACCGACCAGGTGGAGGAACTCGGCTCCACCGTCGACGACGCGGCCGGCGAAGCCTACGACAAGGTCGCGCGGCTTCTGGGCCTCGGCTACCCGGGCGGGCCTGTCATCGACAGGCTCGCGGCCACCGGCGATCCGCGCGCGATCGTCTTCCCGCGCGGGATGACGGGACCGCGGGATGCGCGACACGACTTCTCTTTCTCGGGGCTCAAGACCTCGGTGGCCCGAAGGATCGAGGCGGCTGAACGTGACTCCGAGCAGATCGAGGTGGCCGACGTGGCCGCGTCGTTCCAGGAGGCCGTGGTCGACGTGCTGACCATGAAGGCGGTCCGCGCCTGCACCGATCTGGGTGTGGAGACCCTGCTCATCGGGGGAGGGGTTGCGGCGAACTCCCGCCTGCGGGAACTGGCGGCGGAGCGCTGCGCCAACGCCGGTATCACCTTGCGGGTCCCGCGTCCGCGGCTGTGCACAGACAATGGGGCGATGGTGGTGGGGGTGGCCTCCGCGCTGCTCGCAGTAGGTGCCGCGCCCAGTGCGCTGACGGTGGCCGCCGATCCGGGACTGCCGGTCGGGGTGACCCAGGTCAGGTGAACCCATTGCCGCAAGGGCGATGTCGCGTGCTCGCCACCGGCGAAATCCGGCCGATCGGGCACCCGAGACACTTGAGTGCTGGCACTCGCGCATATAGAGTGCCAATAGGCATGGACACCGGCCGCGTCACCCGCGACGACGCCCTCCGGCGCCCGGCCCCTCAGAACACACCAGTCATCTACACACGGAGGATCCATCGTGGCGATCAAGCCGCTTGAGGACAAGATTCTCGTCGAGGCCACTGCTGCCGAGACCACTACGGCATCCGGCCTCGTCATTCCGGACACCGCCAAGGAGAAGCCCCAGGAGGGCACCGTCGTCGCGGTCGGCAAGGGCCGCTTCGACGAGGACGGCGACCGCATTCCCATGGACATCGAGGAGGGTGACAAGGTCATCTACTCCAAGTACGGCGGCACCGAGATCAAGTACGAGGGCAAGGACTACCTGATCCTTTCCTCGCGCGACGTTCTCGCGGTCATCGACTGACGTGACCCGCTGAACCCCGCCCCGACGGTGCCGGCAGATGCTCGGTGCCGCCGGGGCGGTGGTGTCTCACGCCTCAAGGCCGCCCGTTTCGACCATCCCACTTCCTCCCAGGAGCCCCATCCATGTCCAAGTTGATCGCGTTCGACGAGCAGGCCCGAAAGGGCATGCTCGCCGGTGTCGACGAGCTAGCCAACACCGTCAAGGTCACGCTCGGCCCCAAGGGCCGTCACGTCGTCCTGGCCAAGGCCTTCGGCGGCCCGACCGTCACCAACGACGGCGTCTCCATCGCCCGTGAGATCGAGCTTTCCGAGCCGTTCGCGAACCTCGGTGCCCAGCTGGTCAAGAGCGTCGCCACCAAGACCAACGACGTCGCCGGTGACGGCACCACCACCGCTACCGTGCTCGCCCAGGCCCTCATCCGTGAAGGGCTGCGCAACGTGGCGGCCGGTTCCAACCCGATGGCCATGGGCAAGGGGATCGAGAAGGCCTCGGCAGCCACCGTGGAGTTCCTCCGCGCGGCCGCCACCCCGGTCTCCGGCTCCGACGCCGTCGCCCAGGTGGCCACCGTGTCCTCCCGCGACCCGGAGATCGGCCGCATGGTCGCCGAGGCCATGGATGCCGTCGGCGTGAACGGCGTCGTCTCCGTCGAGGAGTCGCAGGGGCTGCACACCGAGGTGTCCGTGACCGAGGGCATCGCCTTCGACAAGGGCTTTCTCTCGCCCTACTTCGTCACCGACCCCGACGAGCAGAAAGCTATTCACGAGGATGTCCTGGTCCTCATCCACCGCGAGAAGATCAGCTCCCTGCCGGACCTGCTCCCGCTGCTGGAAAAGGTGGCCGAGACGGGCAAGCCGCTGCTCATCATCGCCGAGGACGTGGACGGCGAGGCACTGTCCACGCTGGTCGTCAACTCGATCCGCAAAACCCTTAAGGTCGTCGCGATCAAGGCTCCGTACTTCGGCGACCGCCGCAAGGCGTTCCAGGACGACCTCGCGATCGTCACCAAGGGCGAGGTCGTCAGCCCCGACCTGGGCATGAAGCTCTCGGAGTGTGGCCTGGAGGTCCTCGGTCACGCGCGTCGCGTGACGGTCTCCAAGGATGACACGATCATCGTCGACGGTGACGGTGACCAGGACGACGTGGATGCCCGCGTCGCGCAGCTCCGCCGCGAGGCGGAGGCCACCGACTCCGACTGGGACCGCGAAAAGCTCGAGGAGCGCATCGCCAAGCTCGCCGGAGGTGTCGCGGTAATCCGCGTGGGTGCGGCTACCGAGACCGAGCTGACCGAGCGCAAGCTCCGCGTGGAAGACGCCGTCAACTCGGCCAAAGCTGCAGTCGAGGAGGGCGTCATCGCCGGTGGCGGTTCCGTGCTCGTGCAGGCCGCCGCGGCGCTCGGCCGTCTCGCCGAGGACACCGCCGACGCCGACGAGGCCGTCGGGGTGAACGTCGTCCGGAAGGCGCTGTCCGCTCCGCTGTTCTGGATCGCCGCCAACGCCGGCGAGGACGGCTCCGTGGTCGTGAGCAAGGTCTCCGAGCTCGGCCCCCGCGACGGCTTCAACGCTGCCACGGGTGAGTACGGCGATCTGATCTCGTCCGGCATCATCGATCCGGTCAAGGTCACATCCTCGGCCGTGGTCAATGCCTGCTCCGTGGCTCGGATGGTGCTTACCACCGAGACGGCGATCGTCGAGAAGCCCGAGGAGAGCGCCGCCGGCGGTCACTCGCACGCCGGTCACTCCCACTGACCGATCGTGAACTCTGGGCCCTGTCCTCCGCGCGGTGGAGGACAGGGCCCGACGCCGTACCCGGGCTGTGGTGTGGTCCCGGACGGGGCCCAGCGGTTACGCTGGGCCCCTCATGAGTACCGCTCAGTCCCAGGAGTAACGCGCCTAATCTGAACGAACGCCACCTCGAGGTCCGTCCGCGGACCCGGCGTGAGATCCGCCGCGACCACCGTCGCATCCCCGAGAGAAAGGCCGCGCCCCCGTACCACACCCGTGTAACGAGTGGGCTCCCTAATTCGATGACAGGTACAGCAGACGAGTTAGAACTCGCCGTGACAGCCGCGGTCAAGGGCGACCGCACCGCGGCCGCGCGCGTGCTGGAACTCGTGCGGCCCGGAGTGGTGCGGTATTGCCGCTCCCGGGTCGGAGGCGCGGAGAGAGCCAACCTGTCTGTTGACGATGTAACCCAGGAGATTCTGATCGCGGTGCTCTCGGCTCTGCCGGGGTATCGGGACCAGGGAAGACCCTTCATGGCCTTCGTGTACGGGATCGCGGCCCACAAGGTCGCGGACGCCCACAGGGGCGCCGCACGGAACAAGTCCGATCCCGTGGAGTACCTCCCCGAGGTGCTCTCGACGGACACAGGGCCCGAAGACCACATACTCGACGGCGAGGTGACCAAAGCGATGACTCAACTCCTGGCAACCCTGCCGGAGAAGCAGCGCGAGATCATCCGACTTCGGGTCGTGGTGGGTCTGTCAGCCGAGGAGACCGCGGAGATCGTCGACAGCACGGCCGGAGCCGTGCGCGTCGCGCAGCACCGGGCGATGAAGCAACTCCGGGCAAAGATCGAGAATGACGGAGAGGAGCGATGGCGATGAACGACGACGATGTCGAACCCGGCACAGGGGACGATGCCGCCTCGCTCGATGAGCACGATGTGGACCCCGTAGAGGTCGACCGTGACGACGAGCTCCTCAACGCGCTGGGTCGCGGCGAGCACCCTCTCGACGACGATCCACTGGTCGCACTGCTCGCCGGATGGCGTGCCGAGGTCGATGCAGGGGATCTTCCCGCTCTGCCGAGCGACGAGGAAGTCGAAGTCGCCCTCGCCCCGAATGTCTCACGGTTGTGGCCGCGTCGCGGCTGGGCCAAGGCGGGCGAACACCACCACGGGCAACGCCCCGCGCTGTGGCAGGCAGTGACGGGGGCCGCAGCAGTGGCGGTTGTCCTCGTGGGCGGGCTCTCGGTCGCGGCGCACAGTGCCATGCCGGGAGACCCACTGTGGGGCGTGTCCAAAACGATTTTCTCTGATCGCGCAGGCGACGTAGAGCTGGTCAGCGACCTCAGCGAACATCTGACCGCGGCGGATCTGGCAGCCCGCGAGGGCGACAGGGACAAGGCGGAGAAGCTGCTGGGAGAGGTCTCCGACCGGCTCGACGAGGTCTCCGACGCCTCGGAGCGTGTCGAGTTGATGAAGCGCAGGGACGCCATCAAACGGGATCTGAGTCGCGTAACCCCGAGCTCGGTGCCGTCGCCGGCGCCGGCACCGGCCCCGGAGCCTGCCCCCAAACCGCAGCCACTTCCAGGCGCGGCGACTCTCGTGCCGGGGGCGCCGGTCCCCGTGCCCTCCAACCTGATGCCACCCCCTCGACCTGGCATGCCGGTGGTGCCGCTGCCACTCGACGGATTGCGAATTTCCACGACACTCCAGATCCCGATCGACACGAAACGACTGCAGGACTTCCTGGCGCCGACGACTGGCCGGCCGAGCCAGGACATCGACGATGACACCCCCGTCCAGCAGCAGTCGCCCGCGCCGACCCGCACCACAGTGACGCAGGTGCCCACGCAGACGCAGGAGTCCAAGAGCAACCCGCAGCCGCCATCACGGTCGGTGACGCCGACCAATTGAGCGCCGGTGAGCCCGGTCGTTACGACCGGGCGATCACGCTGATGTCGCTCACAGGGAACCGACCCCCGTCCTCTTGTCGAGGTCGGGGGTCGGTTCTGTAGCTCGTGGGTGCGGGGACAGTCCGTTGGAAGACGGATCCGCCGTCAGCGCCGCCAGTTCAGTTTGCGCGGAGGACGCATTGCGCGGACCGCGTCGGCGTAGCCCCGGCAGTATTCCCACGTCACGTAGTCCTCCGGGATTGGATCGAACGCTGGCTCGTGCGGCAAGAGTGCGCCGTCCTGGAGCAGCTGCATTAGGTTTGCCCGAAGCATGTCCCACTCGTGGTAATGCTCGTCCGAGCAGTCCTCGCACTGAACAGCGACGCCCTTGACCCCGATCGGGGCCAGGAGTTGACGAAATTCCGCGAGGTCCGCCAGGTCCTCCTCGATGGCGCGGCGCTCGTCCGCATCGAGCGGGGCGGACTGCATATCGTCATCGATGGGGTCGAGCCCGGCCAGCTCCGCGGCCGGGTCGTTTGGGTCACCAGCGAACGGGTCGGGCGGCATTCCGTGCCGAAGGGGATCGTTCACGGCACCACCGTACCCGTGACGCGGGCCGCTCGCGGGGTCGACGGTTCGAGTCAGGGCGTCCCGACGCACTATCCTCGGACTCAGCATCAAGACGACCCACCAGGAGGACGCTAAATGAGCGAGTCGCATGGCCCCGTGCGCACCGGCGGCGACGACCCCACCAAGGTCGCGATGGTGGGCCTGACGTTTGACGACGTGCTCCTACTCCCTGCCGCCTCCGAGGTGGTCCCGAGCGAGGTGGACACGAGCACCCGGCTCACCCGGGATATCACTCTGCGTGTCCCGCTCGTGTCGTCGGCGATGGACACCGTCACCGAGGCACGGATGGCCATCGCCATGGCGCGTCAGGGCGGCATCGGAGTCCTGCACCGCAATCTGTCGGTCGGCGACCAGGCCTCACAGGTCGAGACCGTCAAGCGGTCCGAGGCAGGCATGGTCACCGACCCTGTCACGTGCTCGCCCTCCACCACGCTCGCAGAGGTCGACAACATCTGCGCCCGCTACCGGATCTCGGGGCTGCCGGTCACGGATGAGCGCGGTGAGCTGGTGGGGATCATCACCAACCGCGATATGCGGTTCGAGGTCGATAAGCAACGCCGCGTTGACGAGGTCATGACCCGCGCGCCGCTCGTCGTCGCACGCGAGGGCGTCACCGCCGAGGCCGCGCTCGGGCTGTTGCGTCGGCACAAGATCGAAAAGCTCCCGATCGTCGACGGTGACGGCCGCCTCACCGGACTGATCACGGTGAAGGACTTCGTCAAGACCGAAAAACACCCCGACGCCACCAAGGACTCCGACGGGCGCCTGCGGGTGGCCGCGGCCATCGGCACCGGCGACGACGCCTGGCAGCGGGCCGGGGCGCTCACCGATGCGGGCGTCGACGTCCTGGTGGTCGACACAGCGCACGCCCACAACCGCAACGCGCTCGAAATGGTCTCCCGCGTCAAACGCGAGCTGGGCGACCGGGTGCAGATCATCGGCGGAAACCTCGCCACCCGCGGCGCCGCACAGGCGATGATCGACGCCGGCGCCGACGCCATCAAGGTGGGCATCGGGCCCGGTTCCATCTGCACCACCCGCGTGGTCGCGGGTGTCGGTGCACCACAGATCACCGCGATCCTCGAAGCCTCGGTGGCCGCCCACGCCGCGGGAATCCCCGTGATCGCCGACGGCGGCATGCAGTACTCCGGCGACGTGGCCAAGGCCATCGCCGCGGGTGCTTCGGCATGCATGTTCGGCTCACTACTGGCGGGATGCACCGAGTCCCCGGGCGAGCTGATCTTCGTGGACGGCAAGCAGTACAAGGTCTACAGGGGAATGGGTTCGCTCGGCGCAATGCGTGGTCGCGGCAAGCCAGGTCAGGAGCAGTCCTACTCCAAGGACCGCTACTTCCAGGACGACGTCCTTTCCGAGGAGAAGCTCGTCCCCGAGGGCATCGAAGGACGTGTGCCCTACCGCGGTGATGTGGGCCAGGTCCTCCATCAGCTGACCGGCGGGCTCCGTGCGGGAATGGGCTACACAGGTGCGGCCACCATCCCGGATATGCACCGCGCGCAGTTCGTCCAGATCACGGCGGCGGGGCTCAAGGAGAGCCACCCCCATGCGATCCAGATGACGGTCGAGGCCCCCAACTACAACGTCAAGGACTGAAGTAATCGTGCGTGATGTCGTGGAGATCGGACTGGGGCGCGAAGCCCGTCGGATGTACGGGTTGGAAGAGGTGGACATCGTCCCCTCTCGGCGTACGCGTAGTTCCACGGAGGTGTCGACCTCCTGGCAGATCGATGCTTACCAGATGGATATCCCGGTCATGACGCACCCGACCGACGCGGTCGTCTCCCCGGACTCGGCCGTGGAGTTCTCAGAACTCGGCGGTTTGGCAGTCCTCAACGGCGAGGGACTGTGGGCGCGGCACGCCGACCCCGCGGCGGCCATCGCCGAGTTGCGAGATATCGCATTGGAGGACGTGACCGGACATCGGGCGGTGGCACGCCTACAAGAGCTTCATCGCACCCCGATCGACCGTGAACTCCTCACCGCCGCTGTCGGCCGAATTCGCGAATCCGGCGCTACTGTGGCCGTGCGGGTTTCTCCGCAGCACGCGCGGGATCTCACCCCGACCCTCGTTGCCGCCGGAATCGACATGCTGGTGGTCCAGGGCACGATCATCTCGGCCGAGCACGTCAGTGGCGAGGACGCCCCGCTGAATCTCAAGGATTTCATCGGTGGGTTGGACGTTCCGGTGATCGCCGGGGGAGTAGTGGACTATAAGACCGCCCTGCATCTCATGCGTACCGGCGCCGCCGGCGTGATCGTCGGTTACGGCGGCGTCGGAGGGGTCACCACCACCGGGTCGGTGCTCGGCATGGAGGTCCACATGGCCACCGCGATCGCCGACGCGGCCGCCGCTCGCCGCGACTACCTGGACGAGACGGGCGGACGCTACGTCCACGTTCTGGCCGACGGCGATATCTACACCTCCGGTGACATTGCCCGGGCTGTGGCCTGCGGAGCGGACGCCGTGGTCTTGGGGCCGCTGCTCGCGGGCGCTCTCGAGTCCCCGGGACGGGGCGTGTACTGGGACTCCGTATCCGCTCACCCCAACGTCCCGCGCGGGCACGTCGCCGAGATCGATGACGAAACCGCGCTCGCCCCGCTGGCTGAAGTTCTCAGGGGGCCGACCAGCGTCCCGGATGGGACCCGCAACCTCATGGGCGGTCTCCGACGCGCGATGGCCAAGTGTGGTTACTCCGACGTCAAGGGCTTCCAGAAGGTCGACCTGTCTGTCCGGCCATAAGCCTCACGGGTTCGGCGCACACCACATAGTTGACGCAGAACCAGTGCGTGGCGAGGTCTGACCGGACAATGACCATCCGGCTACCGGCGGTGGACAAATTTGTATCTACTGTCGGGTAGGTCCGATATGGCTCAGGTACTGTGGCGCACAACATCGACCGTCCACTGGAGTTGCCCAATGACGTCATCCCACCAGCTGCATCCCGAAATCGCGACCAGTTCGCGCACCGATACCGACGTGCTGGTCGTCGGTTCCGGTTTCGGTGGCAGCGTCACCGCTCTCCGGTTGACGGAGAAGGGGTACCGCGTCACGGTGGCCGAAGCCGGCCGCCGCTTCGAGGACGACGACTTCCCCAAAACCTCCTGGCGGCTCAACCGCTACGTATGGGCGCCGAAGCTCAAGCTCTTCGGGCTCCAGCGGGTACACATGCTGCGCGACGTGATGATCCTCGCTGGTGCGGGCGTGGGCGGCGGATCGCTCAACTACGCCAACACCCTGTACAAGCCGCCGGCGCCGTTCTTCAATGACACGCAGTGGGCGCACATCACGGACTGGGATGACGAACTATCCCCTTTCTACGATCAGGGCCGCCGCATGCTCGGCGTGGTCACTAATCCCACCCACACCAACTCGGACGACGTCATCCGCGACATCGCGGCGGATATGGGGGCTGAAGACACCTTCGTCTACACGCCGGTCGGCGTGTTCTTCGGGGCGAAGACCGGCGGCGAGGGACAGCCCGGTGAAACCGTGTCCGACCCGTACTTCGGGGGCGTGGGCCCGGACCGCACCGCGTGCATCGAGTGCGGCGAATGCATGACCGGATGCCGCCACGGCGCCAAGAACACACTGCTGAAGAATTACCTCGGACTCGCCGAGCGCGCGGGAGCGCGCGTCCTGGACAGGACCACCGTCAGCGGGCTACGGGAGCGCGGCGACGGGAGCTGGGAGGTCACCCTCGAGCGCACCGGAGCCTGGACACGCCGCGGCAAGCGCACCACCACCATCACGGCTGGACAGGTGGTCGTGGCAGCCGGGACGTGGGGCACCCAGCATCTGCTGCATTACGCCAAGGACGACGGATCGCTGCCCCGGATCTCGGGTGCGCTGGGCAAGCTCACGCGCACCAACTCGGAGTCGATCCTCGGGGCGATGCGCTCGGAGTACAAGCCGGAGCAGGATTTCTCCGAGGGCGTGGCCATCACGTCGTCGTTCCATCCCCGCTCCGATACCCACATCGAGCCCGTCCGCTACGGAAAGGGCTCCAACGCCATCGCCGTGCTGCAGACGTTGCTCACCGACGGCGGCGGGGACACCCCCCGCTGGCGCAAGCTGCTGGCGGAGGTGCGCAAGAACCCGTTCGCCCTGTTCCAGTTGCTCTACCTGCGGCGCTGGAGCCAGCGGTCGGTCATCCTGCTGGTCATGCAGAACCTCGACAACTCGCTGCAGACCTTTGTTAAGCGATTGGGTCCCTTCCGTTTCGTGTCCAGCAAACAGGGTCACGGTGAACCCAACCCCTCGTGGATCCCGGCAGGCAACGAGGCCACGAGACGCGCCGCCGACAAGATCGGTGGCCTGGCCGGCGGCACCTGGGGCGAGATCGCTGACATCCCGCTCACCGCGCACTTCCTCGGCGGGTGCGCGATCTCCGACTCGCCGGACAACGGCGTCGTGGACCCGTACCACCGCGTGTGGAACTACCCGACTTTGCACATCGTGGACGGCTCGGCGATATCCGCGAACCTCGGAGTCAACCCGGCACTGAGCATCACAGCGCAGGCAGAGCGGGCGATGTCGATGTGGCCGAACAAGGGCGAGGCAGACACCCGACCGGGTCAAGGGCAGACCTATCAGCGGATCGCCCCCGTGGCGCCTACCTCGCCAGTCGTTCCCGAGGCGGCGCCCGGCGCGCTGCGGCTGCCGATCGTCGGGGTTAGCTGAGCCTGGGCCGAGGCGCCGCTACCGGTCAGAGACGACGGCAACGCTACTGGTCGTCGTCCTCCCCGCCGGCGAGACCGCGGGTGAGTTCCAGGAGCCTGTCCATGGAGTCACGCACCCCTTCGGCGAACACCTCGACGTCGGGGACCAGATGCTCACAGGCGTTGATCCCCACGTCGAGCGAACCGTTCAGGGACATGGCGGTGACGGACAGGCCGGAACCGTGCATCAGCGGCCCCATCGGATAGATGTGGGTGACCCGGGCGCCCAGGAACTCCACTCGTTCCCGAGGACCCGGGATGTTCGAGACGATCAGGTTGTGGATCACCGGGTGCATGTCGGCGAGATGGAAATCGCCGTATAGCCGCATGAACAGCGACACCGTGGTGGCCGGTGTCAACGTGGCGAGGTCCTGGATAAATCCGGGGCGCATCCCGCTCTTGGTCTGCTTCTTACCCCGGCTGGTGCGCGACGCCACCGACCGCAGCCGGGTGAGTGGATCCTCGATGTCGGTTCTCAGCGAAGCGAACAGCACCGTCACCCGGTTGTGGCCCTGGGTCTCGCCATCACCCCGGGTCGAGACCGGGACGACCGCGATCAGTGGATCCTCCGGCAAGTCGCGGTGCTTGCGCAGATACCTGCGGAGCCCGCCTCCCACCACGGTGAGGAACACATCATTCACCGTCACCCCGTGTACGTCCTTGATCTCCTTCATCGCCTCCAGGTCTAATGAGGCCCCCCAAACCGATCGGCGGGGTGTGATGGTGGCGTTGAACCGGGTTCTGGGAGCGGTGAAAGGCTTGCTGCTCGGCGGTTTTTCCGGGCCCTGGCCCTTCTCCGTCGGCGCGGCGTCGGGCGACTTCGCGCTGGCCGTAGCCCTGCGCAACGTGAATGGCAGCGTGAGAGCCTCCGGGACGAGCCGGGTCAACGTGATCGGGCGGCGCACCGAGAAGTCCCACAGACCGCCCGCTACCAGCTGGAGAATATTGGTTCCGCCGGCCTGGACACGGACCGGCTCGAGATCTCCGGCGGAGGGGTCGCTTCCTGCAGTACCGAACGTGCGCAGGATCTCGGCGCTGGTTGCCCCGTCGAGGATCGCGTGGTGGGCCCGAAAATAGACGGCCACCGTGTCTGGTTCCGCCAATCCCTCCAACACCCAGATCTCCCAGAGCGGCCGGGCTCGGTCGAGCGGGCGACTTCCCAATGCGCCGCACGCCTCGAAGACGGCGCGTTCGTCACCCGGCTCGTCCACCACCACGCGTCGGACATGATCGGTCACATCGAGGTGGTATTCCTCGACCCATGCGGGTCGACCGAGGTTGAGGGGGGAGTCATAGATCTTTCGGCGCAACTCAGGGATCTGCTTGACGCGCCGTGCGAGCTCCGTCCGGAACCGCTCGAAAGTGTAGCCACCGCGGAGCCCGGAAACGTCGAGGTTGATGGTCGCGCCCACGACGAGTGGTTGCTGTTCGGTCTCCAGGTGCAGCAGGCTGGAATCGAAGCCGGTCATTCTCTCCATCAGAGACCCTTCTGGTCGGTTCGTGCGATCTGTGGGTTCACGCCGCGCCGGCAGGTGCCGCGCCGCGGGCCCGGGAGAGGAGTTCGGCGAACTCCTCCTCGATCAGCTCGGCTACCGCCGTGGGGTCGGGCAGCAGATGCTCGCACGTGATCACTCCCAGATCGAGGTGGTCGTCGAAGGACAGGCTCGTCACCGACAGACCGGAACCGTGCAGCAGCGGACCGAACGGGTGAATGTGGGTGATCTGGGCGCCCAGAAAATAGATCGGCTGCTTGGGGCCGGGCACGTTCGAGATGATGAAGTTGTAGATCACCGGGTGCACGTCCGCCAGACGCAGGAACTCGTAGACACGCATCCCTGCATCGAGTATCGAACGCGGGCTCATCCGCCCCCAGTTCTCGAGCAGTGCGGGCCGGATGCTGCCGGCCTGCTTCTTGGAGACCTGCGATAACGCGGCGATCTTGGTGTACCGCTTGACAGGGTCTAGCTCGTCGGTGGCCAGCGCGGCGAACATCGCCGAGACCTGGTTGGCGCCGGTCGGTGGGGTGTCCGCTCGGATGGACATGGGGACGACGGCCACCATCGGGCTCTCCGGTGCGGTGTCATAGATGTCCAGGTAGGAACGCACGGCCCCGCCGATCACGGTGAGCAGGACGTCGTTGACCGTCCCACCCAGGAGAGTCTTCACCTCTTTGACCTGCGCAAGGTCGACGGTCGCGGTCGCGAGCGCGCGGTGCGGTGTCAGGGCATGGTTGAACACCGTCCGGGGCGCGGTGAACGGCGCGGGCATCGACTCAGTGGTCCCGACCTGGTCCCGGACGCGCTTCATCTCCCGGGGGATTCCCAGCGTCTCCGGAAGCAACCGGAAGAACGCGGCCGGGCGGCCGATCAGATCGCGCACGCCGCCGAGGATGAGCTGCACGGGGTTCGGGTTGCCGACGTGCGTGCGGATCAGGGCCGGGTCCTGCACCGGGGTCGAGGCGTCAGTGGCGGCGAGAGCGGACAACAGTTCGGAGCCCAGCATGCCGTCGAGTACCGAGTGGTGTACGCGGTAGAACACGGACACGGTCGCAGCGACGTTCTCGCCCGGTTCGCGGCGCTCGATGAACCAGGCCTTCCACAACGGGTGGGCCCGGTCCAACGGCACCGACGCGAGCTCTCCGCAGAGGGAGAGGAACTCGTCGTCGTCGGAGCCCGGTTCCATCTCGATCAGCTTGACGTGGGTGGAGATGTCAAAGTCGAAGTCCTCGACCCACGCCGGGTGCCCCAGGTTGAGGCGCGAGTCGTAGATCTTCCGACGGAACGGGGGGATCTCTTTGACCCGCCGGGCCAACCCGCTGCGCATGCGTGCGAATGAGTACCCCTCGGTAATGGTGGAGACATCGAGGTGCACGATGCCGTTGATCACCATCTGCTGTTCCGGAGTTTCCAGGTATAGGAAACTCGCGTCCAGACCCGTCATTCGTTCCATCGGGTGCCTCTCTTCAGCGGGTGTCTACCGATGAAGTGTCCCTCATGAGCACCGTGGACGGGGCAGGTCTCCGAAGTGTCCTTGGAGAAGAATCGCACGGTCCGCATGGTGGCGGGGGCGGGCGTACCGGCAGTGGGGCCTAGAATCGGGGCCGTGGCCGAGAACGCACAGAACGACTCCCAGATCACCGCTGAGGCGGCGGCACCGCGCCCCGTGCTCGTCATCGACTTCGGTGCCCAGTACGCGCAGCTCATCGCGAGACGGGTGCGCGAGGCCCGGGTCTACTCGGAGGTGATCCCGCACACCGCGACGGTGGAGGAGATCCGCGCCAAAGACCCGGTGGCTCTGATCCTGTCCGGCGGGCCGGCCAGCGTATACGCCGAGGATGCGCCGGTCTTCGATCCGGCGGTGCTCGAGCTCGGACTGCCGGTGTTCGGCATCTGTTACGGCTTCCAGACGATGGCGGGTGCGCTGGGCGGCGCGGTCGAACAGACCGGTAACCGCGAGTACGGACGCACCGATATGACCGTGTCCGGTGGCTTGTTGCATGCGGGGCTGCCCGGGTCTCATCCGGTGTGGATGAGTCACGGCGACGCCGTCACCTCCGCGCCTGAGGGCTTCGCGGTCACCGCCTCCTCCGCCGGTGCGCCGGTAGCGGCCTTTGAGTGCGTTGAGCGTCGGATGGCCGGCGTGCAGTACCACCCCGAGGTCCTGCACTCGCCGCACGGACAGCAGGTGCTCACCCGGTTCCTCACCGAGGTCGCAGGACTCGAGCCGACGTGGACCGCCGCTAATATCGCCGACCAGCTCATCGACGCCGTCCGCGAGCAGATCGGCGAGGGGCGTGCGATCTGCGGACTGTCCGGCGGCGTGGATTCGGCCGTCGCTGCGGCGCTGGTCCAGAAGGCTATCGGCGACCGGCTCACCTGTGTGTTCGTCGATCACGGTCTGCTCCGGGCCGGCGAGCGCGAGCAGGTGGAGAACGACTTCGTGGCCGCCACCGGCGCACGGCTCATCACGCTGGACGATTCGGAGACCTACCTCGGCCACCTCGCCGGGGTCACGGATCCGGAGGCCAAGCGCAAGATCATCGGTCGCGAGTTCATCCGCTCTTTCGAGCGAGCCGTCACCCAGGCGCTCGAGCTGCAGGGCGATGATGCCGCCTCCGTGGACTTCCTGGTGCAGGGCACCCTGTACCCGGACGTCGTGGAGTCCGGCGGTGGTGCCGGTACGGCCAACATCAAGAGCCACCACAACGTGGGCGGACTGCCGGACGACATCGAGTTCTCTCTCGTCGAACCGCTGCGACTGCTGTTCAAGGACGAGGTCCGCGCAGTGGGGCGCGAGCTCGGCCTGCCCGAGGAGATCGTCGGCCGGCATCCTTTCCCGGGTCCGGGTCTGGCGATCCGCATCGTCGGAGCCGTTTCCAAGGACCGGCTGGACACCCTGCGCGCGGCAGATGCGATCGTGCGCGAGGAGATGACGGCCGCGGGCCTTGACGGGATCGTGTGGCAGTGCCCGGTGGTGCTGCTGGCGGACGTGCGTTCGGTGGGTGTGCAGGGCGACGGGCGTACCTACGGTCATCCGATCGTGTTGCGTCCGGTCAGTTCCGAGGACGCTATGACCGCCGACTGGACCCGCGTGCCGTTCGAGACGCTCGCGCTGATCTCAAACCGCATCACCAACGAGGTGCCAGACGTCAACCGCGTCGTGCTGGACGTGACCAGCAAGCCGCCGGGGACCATCGAGTGGGAGTGACGGCTCCCGTCTAGGCCAGGGGCCACACGCCACAGCCCGCACGCCGCAGGCCACAGCCGCGCCGCTCAGAATCATCCGCCCGCGATATATCGGGTGAGGATGACTCTGAGCGGCGCGGGTGTCTGTTCTGAGTCCCTGAGTCCCTGAGCCACTGGGTCCCTGAGCCGCCGGGGCGACCTGCGTCTTGCTGGTCGCGCACGGCCCGGTCAGCGACGGATCACCATGACCAGCCCCACGAGGACGGTCAGGACCAGCCCGGCGGCCAGCAGGGCCATCTGCGGGATGACTGGTGCGCCGAGGATGGCCCATACGGCCACTGCGAGGGAGGCGAGCCCGGCAACGGCCAGGACCGGGGATCCGGACCTGCGCTGTTCGTGCGGCTCCACCGTGACGCTTGGGACCGCGGTCTCTGGAACCACACCGAAGTCCGTGGTGGAGAAGCCGGTGCCGTACGGCAGCGGGGCGTAGAGCCGCTGTTCGGGCTGGGCGGGCGGGTCGTCGTAGCCGTCTGTCGGCGGAATATTCGTGGTCATCGGGTCACCTTCACGCTTCCCATTTCGTTGGCGATGTCCAGGGTCAGCACCGGGCCGACGGGGTTGTCAGCCGGGTCGGGACAGTCGACGTCGCCTATTTCGGTCCGGCAGGTCGCGTCCACGGCGAGCCCGTCAGGCAGCGTCACGCGCACGTCACCGACCTCGTTGGAGATGCGGTAGGTGCGGTCACGGTCGAGTTCGAGTGTGCTCATGTCCACGGTCACGGTGCCGATCTCGTGAACGATCGGGGCCTCCAGTTGGGCGGGGACGGTGATCTCCACGCGCTTCTCGCCGATGTTCTCCCAGCCGCCAGCGGGCACCTGGATGAGTGAGGCCAGCAGCACGAACCCGGCGAGGGGGCCGGCCACCACCAGGAGGCCGTGGCCGCGGCGGGTGATCGCGCCGACGAGCAGGCCTCCGGCCACCACGGCGAGGGCGAGGGCGGCGATCCGCGTGGCGTCGAGCCAGGTGAAGCCACCCAGCCTGGACAGACCGATGGAGACCGCGACCGAGATGAGCGCCAGCCCGAGCGTGACTGTGGTCAATCTCGACCGGGGCCGGGCGGGTGCGACCGGCGAGGGGGCGGCACCGGGTTCGGGCAGATCCCACGCGAACGGCGCGGCGCCGAGCGGGTCCCACGAGGGTGGCACCGGGGAACTGAAGGGAGCGTTGGCGCCGGACGAAGAGGAGGGCGGCACCGACGAGACCTCCATCCATCCGGCGGGTGGCTGCGGGGTGCGTCGGTACAGGCCGTACCAGCCGGCGAGCATCGCCGCGGTCAGGAGGAACCCCACGCCCACGACGAGGGACTCTCCCGACCCGCCGATGGTGGGGGCGGACAGGAGGACGACGACGACGAGGATCACCGCGGTGACCTTGGAGCCCGACGCCCGGCCTTTCCCGATGAGCGCTTCTCCCGAGGAGGCCTCGTCCCCGGCGGAACGCAGGAGCAGCCACATCAGGGCGTAGAGGAACACTCCCGCCCCACCCCACAGCGCGGTGACGACAAACGCGACGCGGAATAGGACCGGGTCGACGCCGTAGCGACGGCCGAACCCGCCGCAGACGCCGGCGATCTTGGAATCGTCCGGGGTCCGGACGGGACGGGTCCGCCACATCTCGCGGAGGTTGGACTGGATGCCGTGGGGCTGTGTTTCGGTCATGGACTCATCGTCGCCGCTCATCGTCGTCTCCACATCAGGGGACGACCCTGATTTACGCCCCTGAGGCCGCGGGGAAGGGAGGATGGCGGAATGGTCGACACGGTCGTGGAATTCCTCAGTTCGGACTCGCCCCTGCGTCTGTTCGGGGTGACGTTGGTCGGGGTCAGCGGCCGGACCGTCCTCAAGGTGTTGCTCAGCGTGGTGCTGTTCGTGGTGCTCTCGCTGTTCGCCTCGACGTCCCGGGCGGTGATGCGGGCCATCACCGGTCCCGCGGGGTCCGTCTCCAGGTTCTGGGCCAGGCAGGGGGTGCAGTTGCTCACCGCGATCGTGGCAGTGTTGGGGCTGCTGTCGATCTGGGTGACGCCGGGCACCGACCTCACGGTGGGGGTCGGGCTGGTGACCGCAGGACTGGCCTTCGCGCTGCAGAAAGTCATCGCGAGCCTCGCGGGCTACTTCGTCATCCTCCGAGGGAGGGTCTTCGCAGTCGGTGACCGGATCGCCGTCGGAGGGGTTCGTGGTGACGTCATGTCGTTGGGGTTCCTGCGGACGACGGTCATGGAGATGGGGGCCCCGGCGTCGATGACGGCGTCCGAAGCCGGTAACTGGGTTCCGAGTCGGCAGTTCACCGGCCGGGTGGTGACGGTGTCGAACTCGGTCATCTTCGACGAGGCGGTCTACAACTACACCCGGGGGTTCCCGTTCCTGTGGGAGGAGATCTCGGTCAACCTTCCCTTCGAGGTGGACCTGCGTCTCGTCGACGAGTTGTTCGTCTCGTGCGCCGATCGGCACACCCGGGAATTGAGCGAGCAGGCCATGGTGAGCATGCGCAGGATGAGCCGCGTGTATGCGGTCGATGTCCGCGAGTTCGGACCGCAGGTCTTCGCCTCCCTTGAAGAGGATTGGATCCTGGTGACCGTTCGGTTCGTCGTCGGCAGTCACGGTGGGCGGGCCGTCAAGGACGCGGTCTCGCGGGACCTAGTGGCGGGACTCCGGGAGGCGGGGATCGCTCCCGCGAGCGTTGTCTACGACATCCGCTCGATCGGCGACGGTTCCGCGGACCCGGGCCGCTCGTCGGCGGACGGGCATCGAGATCGCCCCTAGGGGGTCACCCGGAGATTCCCCGGGAACATCCCGATGCCGACGGTCCTGCGATCTGAGAGTCTGAGTGGATGACAGACGAACCTCCTGCTGACGCTGCGTCCGGCCCGGTGCCCGCAGTGGGGGCGACGTGGTCGTCGACTCCTCCCGGGGTAGCGAGGCCCCCGGTCTTCGGGTGGTATCCGGAATTGTCGCGCCGTACCGGACGGGCGGCGGTGCTCGGCGGCGTGTGTGCAGGCGTGGCGGAGCACCTCGGGGTGCGGGTGACCCTCGTCCGCATCGCGTTCGTCGTCCTGGCCTCACTCTCCGGCGCCGGAGTGGTGCTCTATACGATCCTGTGGGCTTTGGTGCCCGCTGCACAGTCCCCAGCCGTGCCGTCGCGGTCGGGTGTCGCGACCGCGGACGTGGGTGTGCGACGGCGGGGGCTGGCGCTACTGGCGCTGGCCGTGGTGGGGGCAATGACGTCGATCATGGCCGCGACGGCCACCGGCCTGCACGTCCTGGTCCCGGTCCTGGTCGTGGCGGTCGGTGTCGTGCTCGTCTGGCAGCAGTACGACGGTGGGGGACGAGTCGCCCCGCGTTCGGTCTTCGGCTGGGCCAGGGTTACGGCGGGGGCCACCCTCGTCGTCATCGGTCTCGCGGTCGTCGTGCTCGGTCAGGTCGAGCTCGCCGCACTACGGTCGTCCCTCCTCGCGGTTGTGGCCACCCTCGTCGGCGTGGGACTGCTCAGCGTGCCGGTGGGGTTGCGACTGTGGCGGTCGCTCGAGGAGGAGCGCGCGGCTCGAGTTCGTGAGACCGAACGCTCCAACATCGCCTCGCACCTGCACGATTCCGTCCTGCAGACGCTGGCACTCATCCAGAAGCGGTCCGAGGACCCGGGCCAGGTGTCGCGTCTGGCCCGCCGGCAGGAGCGAGAGTTGCGGCAGTGGCTGTTCGGCGCGGGCTCCCGGATGTCCTCGGGCGCGGCGACCGTCGCAGGGGCTGTCGAGGTGATGGTCGCCGACGTCGAGGATGACTACGGCCTGCGGGTGGACCAGGTCGTGGTGGGCGGGGACGGACCGGTGGGCGATGCCGAGGAGGCCGTCCTGGGTGCAGTCAGGGAGGCCCTGGTCAACGTCGCTAAACACGCTGGCGTCGAGACCGCCGACGTGTTTGTGGAGAACGACGGACGCACGCTCAGCGCGTTCGTCCGCGACCGCGGCTGCGGCTTCGATCTCGACGCCGTCGACGAGGACCGCCACGGGTTGGCGCGGTCGATCCGCCACCGTGTGGAGAGTCGAGGTGGGACGGTGGGCGTGCGCAGTACGCTCGGCCGCGGGACGGAGATCGGGATCGAGATGCCGCTGGAGGGCGAATGACGAACGGGCCGCAGGACAGGCCGGAGGGGGACGACGGGACGTGCCGGGTCTTCCTCGTCGACGACCACGCGGTGTTCCGCAGCGGGGTCCGGGCTGAACTCGCCGGACAATCGGCGATCGAGATCGTCGGCGAGGCGGGGTCGGTCGCGGATGCGGTGTCAGGCATCGGCCGGGTGCGTCCCGACGTGGTGCTGCTCGATGTGCACATGCCGGATGGTGGTGGCGTGGCCGTGCTGCGCTCGGTGCTGAGGGCCGACCCGGGCGGTGTCGTGGATCCCGCCCGCGCCCCGGAGCCGACCTTTCTCGCGCTGAGTGTGTCCGACGCGGCTGAGGACGTGATCGCGGTGATCCGGGCCGGTGCCCGCGGCTACGTCACCAAGACCATCACCGGCGAGGACCTGGCCGACGCGGTACGCCGAGTGGCCGACGGGGACGCCGTGTTCTCTCCGCGACTGGCCGGATTCGTGCTGGACGCGTTCGCGCGTGCCGCCCCCGGCCCCGCGGAGCGTGGCGAGCCCGTCCACGACCCCGAGGTCGACTCGCTCACCCCGCGCGAGAAGGAGGTGTTGCGACTGCTGGCCCGCGGGTACACCTATAAGGAAATCGCCGAGAAGTTGTTCATCTCGGTCAAGACCGTGGAGACCCACGCCTCCAACGTCCTGCGCAAAACTCAGCAGTCCAACCGCCACGCGCTCACCCGCTGGGCGCAGTCCCGGCATCTGGACTGATCAGCCTCTTCGTCGGGATCGGCCTTCACGCTCGGCCCGAGGCAACTACGGTGAGGTCGTGAGTGAACCCCGCGACCTGCCCGTCTGCATCATCGGCGACTCGTTGGTGGCCGGCTACGGCGACGAGACAGGTCGCGGGTGGACCGCCCATCTGGTCGAGGCGGGGCTCGGGGTCGGGTTGCAGATCCAGGCCGCGGTCGCCGGGGTCGGCGGGGACACCTCGGAGATGATCCTGGACCGCTGGGACGAGGTCGACCGCCGACGGGCCGCGTTCCCCACCACCGCGGTGATCGCGCAGTTCGGCGTCAACGACGCCATAGAGCACGAGGGCGAGATACGCGTCGACGAGGCGGGCACGGCCCGGGCACTGCGCGGGATGATCGAACGGACACCGCAGGGACAGTTCCTCGTGGTGGGGCCGCCGCCGGTCGCGTGGGACGAGGTCAATGAGCGGATCGCCGTTCGTTCAAAGGCGATGGCGCAGGTGTGCGCCGAGTCCGGGGTGCCGTTCGTGCCGACCTTCGACGTGCTGATGGCAGGCGGGGCCTGGGTACGCGAGGTCATCGCCGGAGACGGAGCGCACCCCGGGCCCGACGGGTACGCACAGTTCGCGCGGGTGGTGTCCAGCCCGGTGCTCGAGTGGTTGCGCCTGCTGCCGGATCTCGAGCCGGATTACTAGCGGGAACTCTTCATGGCGGGCCTGACCGTCACGGCCGGGTCGCGCTGTAGTTCGGACAGGCGCTCGGAACCCATGGGCAGTAGCGCGATGCGCCCGTCGGAGTCGAAGTGCAACGCCCAGCCGTAGGTCTTGGCCAGCGGAGAGGTGCGCAGGCACGGCTGACCGGTCGAGAAGAACCGCTCGCGTGCCGCCGGGCGATCGGCGTCTGGTATGCCCTTACGTTGGCAGTGCACGTCGAAGAGGAGGTCGTCGCTCGTCCACGTGTAGTCGTTGCCGGCCAGGCGCGCGTACTGCAGTTCGGCGACCGTTCCCTTGCCCGCCGGAGGGGCGAGGGCGGACTCTGCCCTGGTGTCGGGTGCGGGCAGGATCAGGGTGTGGGCGTAGTGGGTGGTGTGCATGGCATCCCTCTGTATTTGTAGTGGTATTGCGAGGGTGTAGGACAGTAGAAGGGGTTGCGGGGGAGAGTAATGTTAGTCGCGCCGCATCGCTCATGTGGTGGAAGGAGATCGATGCACGATGACCATTCCGCAGAATTCTGACCGCGAGGGCGACCCGTTGGCCGCAGACCTCGCAGCCAAGGCCAGTCACGACCACGAGGATGAGATCGCGGACGAGTGGGGAGTCGAGTCCTTCCCCGCCAGCGACCCGCCGAGTCGCTGACCTCCGCGCTATATCCCGAACTGTTCGGCCACCGCCCGCAGCGCACTCGCGCTGCGGGCGAACTGTTCCCGCTCGGTGGTGTCGAGTTCGAGCTCCACCACCCTCTGTACCCCGGTCCGCCCGATCACCGCGGGCACCCCGATGAAGATCCCGTCCTCGCCGTATTCGCCGCGCAGCAGTGTGGACACGGGCAACGAGACCTGCTCGTTCCGCAGCACCGCCCGGGTAATTCTGGCCAGTCCCATGCCGATGCCGTAGCTGGTGGACCCCTTGGAGTCGATGATCCGGTAGGCGGCGTCCCGGGTCTCGTCGAAGATCTGAGAGAGCCGCTCACGTTTGGCGGGCTCGCCGTCCAGATCCCGACGTAGCGGGACCCCGGAGACGTTGGCAGAGGAGAAGACCGGCAGCTCGGTGTCGCCGTGCTCGCCGATGATCAGGGCGTGCACGCTCATCGGGGCGACGTCGTAGTGCTGGCCCAGCATGAACCGGAAGCGTGCCGAGTCGAGGATGGTGCCGGAGCCGATGACCTGCGCGGCGGGCAGCCCTGAGTAGCGCCATGAGGCCTGGGTGAGGATATCGACGGGGTTGGTGGCCACCAGGAGGATGCCGTCGAAGTCGGTGGCCATGACGTCTCCGACGATCTTCTCGAACAGTGCCATGTTTTTCCCCACCAGCTCGAGTCGGGTCTCGCCGGGTTTCTGGGCGGTGCCTGCGCAGATCACCACCATGGTGGCGTCGGTGCAGTCGGCGTAGGTGCCCTCGGTGACGAGGGTGGGGGAGGGCGCCCACACGACTCCGTGGTTGAGGTCCATGACCTCGCCGACGAGTTTGTCGCGGTCGGTGTCGATGATGGCCAGGTGGTCCGCCAGACCCTGGTTGACGAGGGCATAGGCGTAGGCGACGCCCACGTCCCCGGCGCCGATGAGCACGATGCGGTTCCCGACGGAAGCTCTCATGGTCACCGAGGGTAGGCGGTCCGGGCCGACCAGGGGTGACGACGACGAGGACCGCCCGTCTCGAACAGGTGTTCTTGCGCGGTGTCGTACCCGTGGTGTTCACTGTTCCCGTGGTCGAAAAATAGTTCGATTAATGCATGTGACGGAGTGTCGCGCTGACGGGAGGTTCTGGTGATGGTAAAAGGTGCTGCTTCTGTCGCCGATCTGTCTGGTCTCGATACGGACGCGCGCGTCGCGGAGTTGCGGCGGCGCCTGGCCGCGATGCCGGGTGGGGGCGCGCCCGCGGCCGAACGTTCGGTAGCGCCAGCGGTGGCCGCCCGGGGTGTTCGTGCAGAGTCGGAAGTTCCCCTCGCCTCCGCGCCCGTGGGGCCCGCTGAGGCTACGGTGCCCGCCACGTCTGTCTGCGTCCCGGCCCCGGTCTCGGACTCCGCCCCGGCGCCGGCACCCGCGGCGGTCGTGCCCGGGGCGGCCGTGCCCGGCTCCGTGGCCCACCTCCTGCCGGGCGGGGTGCTGCCCGCAGGTCATGTCACGGCGGTGTCCGGCAGTGCGACCCTCCGTGTCGGTCTGCTCGCCGCGGCCACGGCGGCCGGTGCGAGGTGTGCGGTGGTCGGATGGCCGGAGCTCGGGGTGGCGGCAGTGGCCGAACAGGGTGGCCGGTTGGATTTTCTAGCGCTGGTCCCGGACCCCGGGCCGGACCCTGCGGCGGTGGTGTCCGTGCTGCTCGACGGGCTGGATCTGGTCCTGCTCGGGCCCGGTGTCGCGGCCGTAGCACCGTCTCGGGCTCGCGTGCTCGCCGGCCGGGTGCGGGCTGCTGGGGCGGTGCTGCTTGTGGGTGCTGGTTGGCCCGGGGCGGAGCTGACACTGGCGGGTCGGCACTGCCGCTACGGCGGGCTGGGCGCGGGCGCGGGCCGGCTCGCCTCGGTTTCCACCGTGGTGCGCAGCTCCGGCCGGGCTGCATCCACCCGGACCGCGGAATGGGTGGCGGCGGGATGAGTTCTCGGGTCATGGCGGTGTGGTGCCCGGACTGGCCGACGGTCGCGGCGGCTCGGGCTGAGGGGCACGGACTGCACCTGCCGTTGGCCGTCGTGGGTCCTCGCGGGGTGCTCGCGTGCAACGCCGTCGCCCGGGCGGTCGGGGTGCGGCGCGGACTGCGCCGACGTGAAGCGCAGTTTCGATGCCCGGAGCTCGTGGTGGTCGCGGCAGATTCGGCCCGCGATGCCGCCTGGTTCGAACCGGTGGTGCAGGCGCTCGACGCCGTGGTCCCGGGCATCGAGGTTCTGCGTCCGGGGCTGTTCGTGTTCTCCGCGGCCGGTGCCCTGCGCTTTCATGGAGGGGTCGAGCAGGTCGTCACCCGGGTCGTGGACTCGGTGGCTGCCGCCGGTGTGGAGTGTCAGGTGGGGCTCGCGGACGAGCTGCCCACGGCGGTGCTCGGCGCTCGTGGCTCGGCCCTGCTGGAGCCGGGTGGGGACGCCGATTACCTGGCCCGGCTGCCAGTGGGCGCTCTGGTGATGGAGCCCGCTCTGGGAGACCCCGAGGTGCTCTCCGAACTGGTGGGGCTGTTGCATCGGCTCGGGGTGCGGACGCTTGGGGACTTCGCCGCGCTCCCGCCACGTGATGTGGCCACCCGATTCGGGGAGGCCGGTGCGGTGGCTCACCGCATCGCCTGCGCTGTTCCGTGGCGTCCGCCCTCGGTATCCGCGGTGCCCACGGGCTCTGCGGTCGAGCACCAGTGTGACCCGCCCCTGGAGCGGGTCGATGAGGCAGCCTTCCTCGGCCGGCGACTGGCTGGAAAGTTGCACGCTGTGCTCGCCGCCGCCGGGGTCTCGTGCCTTCGGCTGTCGATCACCGCCCGGGTCGAGGGCGGTACGGAGGTCAACCGGGTTTGGCGATGCTCGTCGCCGCTCACTCCGGAGGGCACGGCCGATCGGCTCCGCTGGCAACTCGAGGGTTGGCTCACCGGCACCGCGATCGCCGGCGGGGCCGGGGGAGCGGTCACCGCACTGATCCTGGAACCGGTGGAGGTCGTCGCCGCCGGCCATGTCCAGGAGGGGCTGTGGGGAGAGGCCGGGCTCGCGGAGGCCCGTGTGCATCGCGCGCTGGTGCGGGTTCAGGGGCTGCTCGGACCCGAGGCGGTTCGTGTGCCGGTGCAGGTGGGCGGCCGCGGCCCGGCCGAGCGAGTGCGGTCTCTGCCGTACGGCGACGCCCCAGCAGAGCCTGCTTCCCGGGGGCCGTGGCCGGGAGCCCTGCCCGCGCCGTCGCCCTCGGTGGTCTGGCCGGGCCCGGGCTACCGGCTGGAGATCCGCGAGAGCGGCGACCCGGGAGCCACTGTAGCGGCGCGGGTGCCTCTCGTCGGGGGGGTCCTACTGCGCAGCGCGACCGGGGAGGCGGTCGGGGTCACACCGCGGGGCCTGCTCGGTGGGCGGCCAGCCGCGATCGAGGTGGGCGGGCGCAGGTGTGCGCTGCTCGGATGGTCGCGTCCGTGGCCGATCGACGAGGCCTGGTGGGAGCCCGCGCCCGGCGGTGAACCCCGTAGGCCCCGGGCCCGCATGCAGGTCCTCCCCGAGCGTGCGGCGGCGTTGTTGCTCTGCGGTGCGCTCGGGGACGAGTCGGGGCGCTGGACTGTCGAAGGGGTCTACGAATGAGCCGTGCGGGTTCAGCGCTCGATATCCACCACCACGCGGGTCGGGTTCTGCAGCAGAAAAGCGGAGAAGGGGCGATCGGAGCCCTTGAGTCCGATCACGGACTGAGCCTGGCCCTCGAACTGCCCGTTGAACGCCACCCCGGCCACCCCGGTCGCGCCGTCCCCGGCCACCGTGCCCACGGGCACTTCCTTCATGTCGGTCTCGGGGGGAATGATCTGGCCGCCGATCATCACCTGCAGGAACGAGTCGCCGGGCACATCGACAGGGAAGCCGCTGCCCTGTTGGGTGGGGGGGTCCACGTAGTCCACGGAGTAACTCGGGGTGCCGCGGCCGTCGAGCTCAAAGACCACGCGGTCCCGGCCCCGGAAGTCGCCCATGCGGATCTCGGACACGACCAGTTCGGCGCGCTCGGAGGTGGGGCTCGGCTCCTCGCGCTTAGGGGCGGAGTCCGTCGGGCTGGCACTGGGATCGGCGGCCTCGGTCTCTTCCGGCGACAGGGCCTGCGCCAGGGCTGCCGGCGAGGATTCCGCAGTAGTCGCCTGACTCGTGGTCGGGTCGTCAGTCGAGGTGCCGGTCCCACAACCCGTGATGGCCAGGGACGCGGTGGCGGTCAGGGCGGCGGCCGCGATGAGGCGGCGATGTCGGGTACGCATGCCCACAGCTTAAGTCTCTCTTGTCACTTTTGTCCCACAAGGTGGCTACAGTTACAGCACTTCATGCGGTGGGGCACCATGGGGGCGTGTCAGTCATCAATCCCACCCCACTTACCTCCTGGTGTTCGTTCCAGTCGGCTGACGAGCCACCGGCCGGAACCGCGGCTCACGAGCAATCGTGGGTCCTGCTGGAGTTGCCCGCACGCTGGGGACGCGACATCTTCGACGGCGAAGCGCTGGGCGAAGAGCTATCCGGGCAACTCAAGGAGCATGTCGCGGCCAGCGGATCCCGGATGCTCTTCATTCGGCGCCCCGGACGCGAGGGACAACGCATCGACCGTCACCGTTTCTACCTGTGCGACACCAGGCCCGGCCGACGGAGTATCCGCGTCGGCCGCGTCGACCATCCTGCAGACATGCTCGAATTGGACCTTTCACCCGGTGCGCATGTGGAAGGCACCCGCGAGGTCGCGGCGCCGGTCCCGCTGGTGTGTACCCACGCCAAGCGGGACCAGTGCTGCGCGCTTCGTGGGCGCCCTGTCGCTGCCGGGTTGGACGAGTTGGTCGGTGCTCGCTTGTCCGCGCTCGACCCGGACGCCGCGGTGTGGGAGTGCTCCCACACCGGCGGGCACCGCTTCGCCCCGGTTCTACTGCTGCCCGGCACCGGTTACACCTACGGGCCTGCGGATACGGACCTCGCGGCCCGCATTGTCGAGGCCGAATTGGATGGTCGGGTCGTCACCGAGGGACTGCGGGGTCGCAGCACATGGCCGCCGGCCGGTCAGGTGGCGGAGGTCGCCGTCCGTGAGTCCGGCGTGGAGGCGGGGATCGACGACCTCGTGGTCGACATCGACCCGGATGACCCGCTCGTGGCCGTCGTCCGACACACCGACGGGCGCGCCTGGCGTGTCGAGGCGGGTAAGCGACCACTACCGCCACGCAAGCAGAGTTGCCGCAAGCCCGCCGGCGAGGCCTCGGCGTGGGTCGTGGAGTCCCTCACCCTGCTCTGAGCAGATCTGCGGGCACCGGGCGGGTGAGCACCGGTGAACTGGTACCACGGACCGAAGACGTGGTCAGAACTCGAACGGGTGCTCTCCGGACGGCCCGATCCGCGTGGGTCGCAGGACCAGCACCCCGGCGACGGCAGCGACGCCCCCGCCTGGTCGCGTAAGCGTGGCGAATACACGCCCCCTCCGCTGCCGCGTACCCAGGGACGCGTGCCATACGCGGAACTGCACGCCCACACCGCCTTCAGCTTCCTCGACGGAGCCTCCTCTCCCGAGGTCATGGCCGAGACCGCGGCGGAATTAGGACTCACAGCGCTCGCGATCACCGACCACGACGGGTTGTACGGAGTCGTGCGCTTCGCCGAGGCCGCCTCCGAGCTGGGCCTGGCCACGGTGTTCGGGGCGGAACTCTCGCTACCGGGCGGCGAGCACCTGTTGGTCCTGGCTCGGGGCGCGGAAGGCTACCGAAGATTGTCGCGGGCGATCGCCCGTGCTCACCTGCGGGGCGGGGCCAAGGGCGAGCCCCGGTATGAGATCGCCGAGCTCGCGGAGGCGGCTGGCGGTCACTGGTATGTGCTCACCGGTTGCCGCCGTGGCCGGGTCCGTAGGGCCCTGGAGCGCGACGGTACGGGGGCGGCCGATTTCGACATCGCAGCCGCTCGTACGGCTCTGGATGAGCTCGTCGAGCTGTTCGGTCAGGACAGAGTGGTTGTGGAACTCACCTGTCACGGGGTGCCCGAGGACACGGAACGGTGCGACGCGCTGGCCGGTCTCGCCGCACAGACGGGACTGCCGCTCGTAGCGACCACCGCCGCCCACTGCGCGGGACCCGAGGATGCGCGACTGGCCTCGGTCATGGCGGCGCTCGGGGCGCGTGACGCGCTGGAGACCCATGCAGCGCACCTACCCGCGGCGGGCGGGGCGCACCTGCGCTCCGGTGAGGAGATGTCAGAGCTGTTCGACCGCTGGCCCGGCGCCGTCACCGGGGCTGACAGGCTCGGCAGGGAGTGCGCGTTCGACCTCCGGCTCATCGCCCCCCAGCTGCCGCCATTCGACGTCCCGGAGGGGCACACCGAGGACACCATGCTCGCCGAGCTCGCCTATGCGGGCGCTGCCCGGCGCTACGGGCCGCGCGAGAAGGCGCCGGAAGCGTACGCACAGATCGACCGCGAGCTGAAGGTGATCGCCGAGCTGGGCTTTCCCGGGTACTTCCTCGTCGTCCACGACATCGTCGAGTTCTGTCGCCGCGAGGGCATCCTCTGCCAGGGTCGTGGCTCCGCCGCCAACTCGGCGGTCTGCTATTCGCTGGGGATCACCAACGTCGACCCCGTGCGCGCCCAGCTACTGTTCGAACGATTCCTGGCACCGGAACGCGACGGTCCACCCGACATCGACGTGGACATCGAGTCCGGTCGCCGCGAGGAGGCCATCCAGTACGTCTACACCCGGTACGGGCGGGACCACGCCGCCCAGGTGGCCAACGTCATCACCTACCGCGGGCGCTCGGCGGTGCGGGACGTGGCTCGTGCCCTGGGCTACTCGCCGGGGCAACAGGACGCGTGGTCCAAGAGCGTCGACCGGTGGTCGGGTCTGAAGAACCACGAGCGGGAATCCACCGAGCACACCGTCCCGCCCGATGTTCTCGCACTGGCGCGGCAGCTCGTCGGACTGCCCCGCCACCTGGGGATCCACTCGGGTGGCATGGTGATCTGCGACCGCCCTGTGGCTGACGTGGTGCCCGTCGAGTGGGCGCGGATGCCGGGCCGGACGGTCCTGCAGTGGGACAAGGACGACTGCGCGGCGGTCGGCCTGGTCAAGTTCGACATGCTGGGACTGGGCATGCTCACCGCGCTGCACCACGCCATCGATCTCGCGTCAGAACACAAGGATCTCGAGGTGGACTTGGCCCAGCTGGACCTCGCGGACCCCGAGGTCTACGAGATGTTGTGCCGCGGCGATTCGGTGGGCGTGTTCCAGGTGGAGTCCCGAGCACAGATGGCCACGCTGCCCCGGCTCCGGCCGAGGACGTTCTACGACCTGGTGGTGGAGGTGGCGCTCATCCGCCCCGGCCCCATCCAGGGCGGCTCCGTGCACCCCTACATCCGTCGGCGCAACGGGCGGGAGAAGGCGGTATTCGACCATCCCGCGCTCGAATCGGTGCTGGGCCGGACGCTGGGGATCCCGCTGTTCCAGGAACAGCTCATGCAGATCGCGACCGTCATCGCGGGCTTCACCGGGGCGGAAGCCGACCAGTTGCGCCGCGCGATGGGGGCCAAGCGGTCGCCCGAGCGGATGGCCCGACTGCAGGAACGGTTCTTTGACGGGATGCGCGAGTTACACGGCATCGGCACCGACCCGCCCGGGACGCCTGTCACCGGGCAGGAGGTGGGGGAGCGGATCTGGGAGAAGATGTGCGCCTTCGCCAACTACGGATTCCCCGAGAGCCACTCCCAGTCCTTTGCCGCGATCGTCTACTACTCCGCATGGTTCAAGTGCCACCACCCGGCGATCTTCTGCGCGGCGCTGCTGCGTAGTCAGCCGATGGGGTTCTATTCGCCGCAGTCACTGGTGGCCGATGCCCGACGGCACGGTGTCCTGGTGCACCGTCCGTGCGTGAACCGCTCACTCGGCGGTGCGAACTGCGAGAACCAGGGCAGCGAAGTGCGGCTCGGACTGGAGTCGGTGCGGGCGATCGGCGCGGATCTGGCCACCGCGATCGCCGACGAACGTGACACCCACGGCCCCTACACCTCCGCAGCCGACCTCGCGGGGCGCACCGGCCTGTCCGTCCGGCAGATGGAGGCACTCGCTACCGCCGGGGCTCTTGACTCACTCGGCACGGGGGGCAGGCGGGCTGCGCTGTGGTCAGCGGCCACCGCGGCGCGCGAGAAGCCCGGGATGCTGCCCGGGCTCAGCCAGGTCGACGCCCCGGCCCTGCCCGGGATGAGCATCCTCGAACTCACCTCCGCGGACCTCGCCGCCACCGGGATCAGCCCGGAGGACTACCCGACCGTTCACGCCCGCCCGTGGCTCGACTCCCGCGGCGTGTGCACGACCGCCGGACTCGCCCATGTCCCGGACGGCAGTCGCGTCGAGGTCGCCGGCGCCGTCACCCACCGGCAGCGCCCCGCCACCGCAGAGGGCGTGACCTTCCTCAGCCTCGAGGACGAGACGGGGATGACCAACGTCGTGTGCTCGGTGGGGCTATGGGCGCGTTATCGGCCGATCGTCTCCGCATCTCCGGCGCTCATCGTTCGCGGGACCGTGGAGAACCGCTCGGGCGCGGTCAGCGTGGTGGCGGACAAGATCGAACGCCTCCACCTGGGTATGGCCATCGGCCGCAGCCGGGACTTCCGATGACCTGCCGAAGATGTCGGGTACGCCGATACATGCCACGATGACAAGGTGGAGGTGGCTGCGTTAATCGCGGCCGTTCGCGCGATCGTCGTCGTGTACGCGTATCCGCACCGCTGCCGCTACGGGTGTGCCCACCTGCACCTCGCGGCCCCGCAACTCGACGGAGATGACGCCGAGCTCCACCTGCCGCGAGACGACGGCCACCTCAGAGTCCGGCCGCAGACCGATCTCGGCGAGGTGACGCAGGACGGTGTTGTCACGGTCCGACACCCGTGTCACAACACCTGTAGCGCCTTCAGGGGCCTCGTCGAGAGGCAGGTCGCCGACAGGATCGACACGACCGTCACGGGTGGGGATGGGGTCGCCGTGTGGGTCACGCCGAGGGTGATCGAGAAAGCTGTCGAGAGCGTCAACGAACCGGTCCGAGACCACATGTTCGAGGGCGTCGGCCTCGGCGTGTACCTCGTCCCAGGAGTAGTCCAGGCACCTGGCCAGAAACGTCTCGAGGATCCGGTGCCGGCGGACCATGGCCACCGCCAGTGATCGACCGACGTCGGTGAGCGTGACCGGCGCGTACGGGCGATGATCCGCTAGCCCCAGGGCCACCATCTTGCGGACCCCCTCGGTGACGGTTGAGGGCGAGGCCCCGAGCCGCTCTGCCAGGGCGCCGGAGGTCACCGGGTCCCCACCGGAGCCAAGGGAGTGAACCGCCATCAGATAGGCCTGCATGGTCGGCGTGAGATCGGTTAGTCGCACAGTGGCCACATCGCTCATGCCGCCAGTGTTCCAGCCCGCCGCGACCGCCGGCCGGTCACGGCACGCGTCACGATCCCCCGCTGAGGCGCGAACAGTTGAGCCACCGTGAACAGGGTCGCCTGAACGATCACCACCATCGGTCCGGGGGGCAGGTCAGCGTAGTAGGCGACGTACACGCCGGTGATGCCGCCGATCAGGGCCACCACGACTGCGACGACCATCAACGAGCGCATGGTGTTGGTGAGCAACTGCGCGGTGGCGCCCGGAATGATGAGAGTCGCCACCACGAGGATCACCCCCACGGACTGGACGCCGGCGACGGTGGCGGTTGCGAGCGTGACCAACAGGACACCGGTCAACACTTTCGTCCGCAGCCCCAGGGTATGGGCGTGCAGTTTGTCGAACGCCAGGAGGACGAGGTCCCGGCGGAACGTCAGCAAGACCACCACGGTGAAGGTCGCGACGATGACGACCTGGACGAGTTGTTCATCGCCAACGCCGAGCAGGCTGCCGAACAAGATCGTGTGTAGGTCCTGCTGGCTGGGGAAGCGCGAGATGAGTACGAGTCCTATGGAGAACAGCGCGGTGAACACAATTCCCATTGCCGCGTCCTCACGAACGGTCCCGCCAGCGCGGACGGCACCGATCAGCCCGACCGCGATCAACGCGGCCAGGAGGGCACCGATGGCGAACGGCATGCCCACCATGGAGGCGATGGCGACGCCCGGCAGGACGGCATGGGAGACCGCGTCGCCCATGAGCGCCCAGCCCATGTGGACGAGCCAGCAACTCAGCAATGCTCCGGCGACGCTGGCGGCGACCACCACGATCATCGCGCGCCGCATGAAGTCGTACACCATCGGCTCGAGCAAGAAGTCGATCATGTGAACACCTCGTGGGACTGGTCGATGCGGTTCGGTGACGTCGTCGGGTCAGACGGCGCCGGGTCAGGATGGCGCGCGCCGAGCAGCGTGGCCAGCATCTCCGGAGTGGTGGTTTCGGCAACAGACCCGTGAGCGACCAGTCGGCCGTCCAGGAGCGCGACGGAATCAGCCAGTCGGTCGACAGTGTCGAGGTGGTGGGTCGAGACCAGCGCCGTCCGGCCCTCGGCCGCCAATTCGCGGAGCACGTCCAGGTAGACGCCTTCACTTCCGGCGTCCATGCCGCTGAACGGCTCGTCGAGCAGAAGTAGGTCGGCTTCCTGGGCAAGGCACCGCGCCAGCAGTACCCGGCGACGTTGGCCGCCGGAGAGCTCACCAATTCGACGCCGGGCCAGGTCGGACAGCCCCACCCGGTCGAGCGCCCCGTCGACTGCCTCGCGGTCCGAGCGGGATGGTCTCCGCCATAGTCCAGTGAACGGCCTGCGTCCCTGCATGACCACATCGCGCGCGGTCACCGGGAAGCCCTCGTCGATGCCGTCCGCCTGACCCACCGTGGCGACCCGGCCGGAGCGCAGAGCGTCGCGAATGGGCTGGTCAAGTACTCGGATGTGTCCGCGTACCGGTTTGACCAAACCGAGCAGAGCTAGAAGGAGGGTCGACTTACCGGAGCCGTTCGGGCCGAGGAGAACCGTCACCGTCCCGGTAGGTATCTGTATCGACACGTCGGCGAGGGCGCGGACCTGCCCTCGGTCGACTGTGAGGTCGGAGACGTCGACGGCGAAGTTATTCCGGTCGCTCATGATCGGGTCAGTCCCTTCGTGATCAGATCGATGTCGTGCTCGAGCAAGGCGATGTAGGTGGGCACGTCGCCGCCGGCATCCGACAGCGAGTCCACGTAGAGGGTCCCTCCGAACTCCGCGCCGGTGGTACGCGCCACCTGTCGCATAGCAGTGTCGGAGACTGTCGACTCGCAGAACACCGCCGGGATCTCCTGATCACCAACTGCGTCGATGAGCGCAGCCACCTGTTGGGGTGTTCCCTGCGCCTCGGTATTCACGGCCCACATGAAGTGTTCTTCGAGTCCGACGTCGCGCGCGAGATAGGAGAACGCTCCCTCGCAGGTCACCAGCGAGCGGAAATCGGCGGGCAATGAGGCGATGGAACTTTCGGCCCGCTCGAGGATCGCGTCGAGTTCGTCGTCGTATTCCGCTGCCCGTCGGGCGAACTCGTCGGCGCCCTCCGGGTCCATCTCGGTCAGTGCGGCGGTGATGTTGCGGACGTAGGTCTTACCCTCACGCGGTGAGATCCAGGCGTGGGGATTGGGCTTGCCCACGTACTCACCGGACACGATGGGCAGTGGCTCCACGCCCTCCGCGGCAACCGCGTGAGCGGCGCCGGACTGGAAGAAGCGGCTGAGCCAGTCGTCGACGCCGAGGCCATTGGAGATGAGAAGGTCGGCGCCCGCGACCCGCCTGAGGTCGCCTGTGGTGGGTTCGTACTGGTGAATGTCGGCGCCCACCTGGGTGATGGACTCGACGGCCGCACGGTCTCCGGCGATTCGCTCGGTGATGTCCGCGAGGATCGTGAACGTCGTGGCCACCAGTGGGCGGTCATCGTCCGACGAGTTCGCGTCGACGACACCGCATGCAGAGAGGGCGAGAGGCAAGACCAGTAGGGCTGCGAGGATTCGCCGGGAGCGAAAGGCGATTTTCGGCATACCGAAAAATATACCGGCGCTCTACGGTAATTCCAATTACGGGGCCCCCGTGAAGCCGTGTTGTCGCCACGCCTCGTAGACGGCCACCGCCGCCGCATTGGACAAGTTCATCGAACGGCGGCCCGCCAACATGGGGATTCGCACCCTCGCTGTGACCCGTGCGTCGGACAGCACGTCCTCAGACAGTCCTGTGGGTTCGGGGCCGAACAGCAGGACGTCGCCGGGGGAGAAGCTCACCTGTTGCAGTGACAGGTCTGCTCCTGCGGTGAACGCCCAGACCCGGGCGGGCAGGAGCTCCGCGTACGCCGCCTCCAGGTCTTCGTGGACCTCCACGTGTGCAAGGTCGTGGTAGTCCAGTCCCGCGCGTCGAAGCTGAGGCTCGGACAGATCGAAGCCGAGCGGGCCCGCGAGATGCAGCTCGCAACCCGCACCCGCGGCCATCCGGATCGCGTTGCCCGTGTTGGGCGGGATGCACGGACGGTCGAACAGCACGCGCACACCCACACCAGTCATGGGGGATATTCTCGCAGCGCGGTGCCGACGAGTCCGCCCCGGAGTGGGATACTGGTCCCCGTGACCGCGATCAAGCTGGACGGCAAGCTCACCCGCGACGAGATCGTCGCCGACCTCACCACCCGCGTAACCGCGCTGCGTGCCAAGGGCATCACCCCGGGACTGGCCACAGTTCTGGTCGGGGATGACCCGGGCAGCCGCTCCTACGTCAAGATGAAGCACCGCGACTGCGAGCAGGTCGGCATCAGCTCGATCAGACGCGACCTGCCCGCCGAGACGACCCAGTCCGAGCTCGAGGCCGTGATCGATGAGCTCAACGCCGATCCGGCCTGCACCGGTTACATCGTCCAGTTGCCGCTGCCGGAGCAGCTCGATGAAAACGCGATCCTCGAGCGGATCGACCCGGCCAAGGACGCCGACGGCCTCCACCCGGTCAACCTCGGCAAGCTCGTGCTGAACGAGCCCGCACCGCTTCCGTGCACCCCGAACGGGTCTATTTACCTGCTGCGCCGCTTCGGGATCGAGCTGAACGGGGCGCACGTCGTGGTGATCGGTCGCGGCGTCACCGTCGGTCGGCCGATCGGGCTGATGCTGACCCGGCGCAATGAGAACTCCACGGTGACCCTGTGCCACACCGGCACCCGCGACCTGGCCGCGGAGACCCGGCGGGCCGACGTGATCGTTGCCGCAGCGGGTGTCCCGCACATGCTCACCGCCGACATGGTCAAGCCGGGGGCCGCGGTACTCGATGTGGGAGTGTCTCGTCTCGACGGCAAGCTCGCCGGCGACGTCCACCCGGACGTGTGGGAGGTCGCGGGCGCGATCTCCCCCAACCCCGGCGGCGTCGGCCCTCTCACCCGTGCCTTCCTGCTGAGCAACGTTGTCGAACGTTGTGAGCGGCTCGCTGCCGACGGCTGACGATCCGACGATGACTCTTCGACTATGACGCACCCCGCCCCCGACCGGCCGACCCGGCCCGTGACCGACGCGCAGCCCCGCAGGACCAGACCGGCGCGACTGAGGTGGGCGCAGATCCGGGCACAGTGGCCGCTCGCCCTCGTATTGCTCGGAGTGGCCGTGGCGCTGGGGTTCGTGGTGCTCGAGAGGTGGAGGCGCGGCGCATTCCTGCTCGGGTTGGTGGCGCTGGCGGCCGCGGTCCTGAGAGCGGTGGTCCCCGACGAACGGGCCCGTCTACTGGGGGTCCGGAGCAAGTCCTTCGATGTGGCGTTCTTCACGGGCGTCGGTGCCGTTGTGCTGTGGCTGGCCGCGTCCATCGACTCACTGGGAACCGGCTGACCGTTCGCTCGATCCCCGAGCAGAGGCCGGCTTGTCACGCGTCGGCGTGAAGAACTCGCCGACCTGCCTCGGGTACGTGCTCCGATGCCTCGTCGACCGTGCGTACGACGACCATCGAGCAGTCATTTCCGAGCCCGTTCGACACCTTCTGGGAGGCCGCACTGCGGCTCTCCTCCGGCACATCACCGTGCGGGACCACCAGCGCGACGGCGATTCCCTCCGGGAAGGACTGCGCCGTCCCGGCAGGGACCGGGCCCCCGATCACGACGGATTCGACCCCGGCGATGTCCGAGACCGCCTCCCGAACGAGGACGTCGAGATGCGCGTCCGGATACAGCAGGTCGGCGAGGGCGGCCCACATGACGTTCTCGCGAACCATCGTCACCTCGTCCCTGACGGGGAAGCGCACTAGGCCCATCATCGCCAGTCGGGTGGCCACCTTAACGAACTGTTCTGGGGCCACCGCGGCGCCTGCGGCCACGTCCGGAGTGGGTGCTGATTCCTCACCGAGTAGATGCCGACGCGTCAGTTCTGAGACCGTACGGCCCGCTGCACCGGGGAAGAGTGCGGCGATCGGATTGTCGAAGTTCATCACCCCGACCGTACCAGCGAATCGAAGTGCCCCGCGGCGCGCGAGAGCGCCTCAACCAGGGAAAATGGGGCGGCGGGTCCGCCCGACCGTGCCTCAGCGCAGCCGCAACGGGATACCGTCGCGCACGTGCGCGCGGACGTCGTCTGAGTTGATCAGGTACCCCATCACGACCAGGGCGAGCAGTGAGAACACGGTCCCGACCACGGAAATGAACGTGAGACTGTCCAGGACCATGCGGACCAGCGAACTCAGTGCGAGCAGCGCCACCCCGACGCTGATTACCACCAGCGACGCACGGTGGGCGCGCCACAGTAGCACCGCACCCACGATGAGAATCAGACCCAACGCGAGCGAGGACACGGCGGAGACGATCATCGGGCCGAAGCCGGACGTGTCAAAGCCGCCGGAGGCGGTGGCGGTCACGCCCAGAACAGTGGCAAACCCGATGGACATCCCGATGATTCCGAAACCGCCAGAAAGCCCGGCGAGGCCGAGAGCGGCGGGCCGGTTCGTATGTTCTTGGCCATTCATGCCAGCCGCCTGGCCCGTTCGGTGGAACCGTGCTCGGCAAGTTCCATGGTGCGTTCCAGCATCGGGCCTACCACGTCGTCCTCCGTCAGAAATCCATCGTGCCCAGAGGGGCTGTTGATCACTACAAGCGGGTCGGCGGCGGGAAGCAGGGCTGCGAGTTCCTCCTGCTGGCGCAGCGGGTAGAGCCGGTCCGTGGTGACGCCGCCGATCACGCAGGCGACCGGGCACGAGCGCAGCGCCTCGTCGACGCCGCCCCGGTCCAGACCCACGTCGTGCCGGTTGAGTGCATCGGTGAGGAGAACATAGGTGCACGCGTCGAAGCGGGAGACGAGCTTGCCGGCCTGATGATCGAGGTACGACTGCACGGCGAAGCGGCCTGACATGGACAGGTCCTCGGCTCGCGGGTCCTCGCCGGGCTGGGGTCGGTTGGCAAATCGTTCATCCAGCTCCGCCTCGCCACGGTAAGACAGGTGGGCGATGCGCCGGGCGATGCCCAGTCCGGTCACGGGCGTGCGGCCGGTGCCGTGGTAGCCGCCCTGCTGCCAGTGTGGGTCGGAGGTGACTGCCATGATCTGGGCGGTCTGGATCCCGATCTGGTCGGCAGAGGCGCGCGCCCCCACGGCGAGGACGCAGGCTGCGCGGACACGATCCGGGTACGTGATCATCCATTCCAGCGTCCGGGCCCCGCCCATGGAACCGCCGATCACCGCGGCCCAGCGGTCGATGCCCAGCAGGTCGGCGAGGATCCGCTCGGATTCCACCATGTCCCGCACTGATACAGCGGGGAACCGGGCGCCCCAGTAATGCCCGTCGGGGTGTAGAGAACTCGGGCCGGTCGAGCCCCGGCAGCCACCGAGGACGTTGACCGAGAGCACGCAGTACCGGTCGGCGTCCAGGGAGAGACCGGGGCCGACGAGACCGTTCCACCAACCGGGGGTGGGGTGAAGGGAGTCGACCTGACCCACGACGTGGGAGTCCCCGGTCAGCGCGTGCTCCACCAACACAACGTTGGACCGGTCCGCGTTGATCCGACCCCACCGTTGTACCGCGAGTGTGACCCCGGGCAGGACGACACCTGTGACCAGGGTGATGTCACCTAACGCGACGTGGCCGAGGGTGCCGTCGCCCGGGGGCAGCAGCGCGAGGGGGTCGGTGGGGCGGATCATGCGCGCGAGGTCAGGAGATCGCGGCGAACCCGAGCTCGAGGTCGCCGATGATGTCCTCGACGGCCTCGATACCCACCGACAGGCGGATGCTCGAGATCGAGACACCTGCCTTGGCGTTGGACTCCGGGGTGCCCTGCGAGTGGGTGGTGGTGGCCGGGTGGCTCACGAGCGACCGCACGTCGCCGATGTTGACCAGGCACGAGTGCAGCTTGAGCGCGTCGATGAACGCCCACGCCTGCTTCTTGAGATCGTCCTCCGACGCACCGTCCGGGGACGCGAGCTCGAACGTGATGATGGCGCCCGCACCCTTGGGGGAGATCTTCTTCTGATTCGCGTTCCAGGGCGAAGAAGCCAGTCCGGCGTAGTTGACGGTGGCCACGTCGCCGCGGGCCTCGAGCCATTCAGCGATCTTCTGGGCGTTGGCGACGTGCCTCTCGACACGCAGGCTCAGGGTGTCGATGCCCTGGGCGATGGCCCACGCGTTGAACGGGCTGGGCGCGGCCCCCGTGTCCCGCAGCAGGGTGACGCGCGACTTCAGGGCGAGCGCAGGTGCGCCCAGGTCGGCGTACACGGCACCGTGGTACGCGGGGTCTGGGGTGGTGAACGACGGGAAGAGGTCCTCGCCGTCACGCTGCGCGCGCCAGTCGAAGGAGCCGCCGTCGACCAGGACGCCGGCGAGCGATGAGCCGTGGCCGCCGAGGTACTTGGTTGCGGAGATGACGACGACGTCGGCGCCCAGCTCCAGGGGGCGGACCAGGTACGGCGTGGCCGTGGTGTTGTCCACGACGAGCGGGACCTGATTGTGGTGCGCCACCTCGGCGATGGCCGGTATGTCGAGGACGTCGTTGAGCGGGTTGGAGATCGTCTCCGCATAGAACGCGCGGGTGTTCGGCCGGACGGCGGCCTGCCACGACTCGGGGTCGTCCGGGTTCTCGACGAAGGTGGTCTCGATGCCGTACTTGGGCAGTGTGTGCCGGAGCAGGGCGTCGGTGCCCCCGTAGACGCGGGGCGAGGCCACCACGTGGCCACCGGCCTGCATGATCGACTGGATCGCAGCGGTCTCCGCGGCCATTCCCGAGGCGAACATCGTCGCTGCGACGCCGCCTTCGAGCGACGCGATGCGCTCTTCCACCGCGGCGACGGTCGGGTTGGTGATGCGGGTGTAGATGGGGCCCATCTCGGACAGCGCGAAGCGGTTCGCGGCCTGCTCGGCATCGGCGAACACGAACGACGTGGTCTGGTAGATCGGCAGGTTGCGGGAGCCGGTGTCCGAATCGACGGGCTGCCCGGCGTGGATCTGGCGGGTCTCGAAGGCCCAGTCTGGATTGCTGTTGTCGTACGTCATGGGGGCGGTGCCCCTCCTCTCGTCAGAAGGGTCCGCCCGCTACAACGTCAGCGGACCCGCGCTTGCCTCTCACCCGGTCGGGTGTCGGCCAGGTCGTCTCCCGGGGCACCCCACCGCGGAGGAGGGTTGCCGTCCAGCGAGCCGGGGCTTGTCGCTGGCACTCATGACCTGGTGAGAAGGCTAGCCTAGGTCGCCTGACGCCTGCAATGAGGGGTCATGGGGCACAACCTCACTTCTTGTGGGCTCCGCATCGGTAATGTGAGGCGCACGTCACGATTTGCGTCGATAGTGCCGATCCCGGGATGGCCGGTCGGAGGAAGAGGGCCGGATGTCGAAGATCAAGGTGGAGGGGACTGTCGTCGAGCTCGATGGCGACGAGATGACCCGGATCATCTGGAAGTTCATCAAGGACGAGTTGATCTATCCGTACCTGGATGTGGATCTCGAGTACTACGACCTCGGAATCGAAAGTCGTGACGCCACCGACGACCAGATCACCGTCGACGCCGCCGAGGCCATCAAAAAGCATGGAGTGGGCGTCAAGTGCGCCACCATCACCCCTGACGAGGCCCGCGTGGAGGAGTTCGGTCTCAAGCGCATGTACCAGTCCCCGAACGGCACCATCCGTAACATTCTCGGCGGGACGATCTTCAGGGCTCCGATCATCATCTCCAACGTGCCGCGATTGGTTCCGGGCTGGACCAAACCGATCATCGTCGGCCGCCACGCCTTCGGCGACCAATACCGGGCCACCGACTTCGCGGTCCCCGGCGCCGGCAGCGTCACCATCACGTACACGCCCGCCGACGGCTCCGAGCCGATCGAGCACGAGGTCGTTCAGATGCCCGAGGATGGGGGCGTGGTGATGGGGATGTACAACTTCACCAAGTCCATCGAGGACTTCGCGCGCGCTTCCTTCAACTACGGACTCCAGCACGAGTATCCGGTGTACCTGTCCACCAAGAACACCATCCTCCAAGCGTACGACGGCGCCTTCAAGGACATCTTCCAGGACGTGTTCGACCGCGAGTTCAAGGCGGACTTCGACAAGGCGGGCCTGACCTACGAGCACCGGCTCATCGACGACATGGTCGCCTCATCGATCAAGTGGGAGGGCGGTTACATCTGGGCGTGTAAGAACTACGACGGCGACGTGCAGTCCGACACCGTCGCCCAGGGCTTCGGCTCGCTCGGCCTGATGACTTCGGTGCTGCTCACCCCGGACGGTAAGACCTGTGAGGCGGAGGCCGCCCACGGGACCGTGACCCGACATTTCCGTCAGCATCAGGAGGGCAAGCCCACCTCCACCAATCCGATCGCCTCTATCTTCGCCTGGACACGTGGGCTCGGGCACCGGGGCACCCTGGACAACACGCCTGAGGTCGTCGAGTTCGCCCATCGACTTGAGGACGTCGTCATCGAAACGGTCGAAGGTGGCCAGATGACAAAGGACCTCGCGCTGCTCGTCGGTGGAGATCAGGACTACCTCACCACCGAGGAGTTTCTCGCAGCGCTGGACGAGAACCTCAAGAAGACGCGCGCCTGATCCCCCCAGCCGGATCGAGCGCCCGGGCGCCTGCCCCGACCCGCCGCGTACACCGGGCCCGACGCCGCTCGCTCCCCACTTTGTCGTCGCTACTGCGGTGGCCATCGGAGTGTCGTCGCAGTGGTGACGACAAATCGGCCAGCGGCCAGCGGCCAGCGGTGAATAGCGAACGGCGAATAGCGAAGGGCGAAGGGCCAACGGCGAATAGCGGGCGACGAATAGCGAACGACGAATAGCGAACGACGAACGACGCCCCACGAAACCCAGGAGCCCTAGGTGGACCAGAGTCCTCTGATCGATATCGGCCTGCCCGTCGCGCTGGCGATCATCATGGTCGGAATCGGGTTGAGCCTGACCAGGGAGGACTTCGCGGTCCAGGCGAGATCTCCCCGGGCGAGTGTTGTCGGGCTCGTGGGCCAGTTGGTGCTGGTACCGCTGGTGGGCGTCGGCGTGGCGGTGGCGTTCGACCTCGCCCCACTCTTGGCTCTCGGTGTGGTCCTGGTGGCTGCCTCGCCAGGCGGCGCGACGTCGAATCTCATCACCTATCTGGCCCGCGGCAACGTCGCGCTGTCGATAATCCTCACCGCCATCGCTTCGGTCGCGGTGATCTTCACTCTGCCGCTGTGGTTCGACCTCGGGGCCCGCATCATCCCCGGTGCCGACGCCTTTGAGGTGTCGGTGCCACTCGCGCAAACCTTCGGGCTCCTGCTCGGCGTCATCCTGATCCCCGTCGTCGTCGGCATGGTCCTGCGAGCCCGGAAGCCGGCGCTGTCGGACCGCATCGAGCGATTCGTCGGCGTCGTCGGACTCGTCGTGCTGGTGCTCCTGATTATTGGCGTCGCGCTCGGGGAGCGGGACCGCATCGTCGACCTCATCGTGTCCGTGGGCCCGGCGGTGGTCGTCCTCAACGTGACCGTGATCATCGTCGGCGGCCTGTTGGCCTGGGTCTGCAGGCTTGGGCGCGCCGAGCAGATCGCGATCGCAGCGGAGTTCGGGGTCAAGAACACCACGCTCTCGCTCCTCATCGCGTTCACCGTCATCGGTAGCGAAGAGGTCGGCCTCGCCGCGGCCGTGTACAGCATCGTCATGTACATCACCACGTTCGTGCTGGTCTACGGTGGCCGCCGGTTGATGCGCACGGCCCCCGGGCCGGGCTGATCGTCACCCGGCCGCTCGACTCGGCGTAACCTGCTGCGGTGTCCCAGCCAAGCGCCAATCCGGCCACCAGTGCGACGGCGCGTCCGTCGACCGCTCGCGTCCGCCTCGCGATCCTCGCATTGTCGCTCGGCGGGTTCGGCATCGGCGTCACCGAGTTCGCGGCGATGGGTCTGTTGCGGCTGATCGCCGACGGCTTCGACATCACCGAACCGCAGGCCGGCCACATCATCTCGGCCTACGCCCTCGGCGTGGTGGTGGGCGCTCCGCTGCTGACCGTGTGGACCTCTCGCTGGCGACGACGCACCCTGCTCGTGATCCTCATGGTGCTGTTCACCATCGGCAACACGGCGGCAGCCTTCGCCCCCACGGTCGAGGCGTTGATTGTTGCGCGCTTCGTCGCCGGCATCCCACACGGTGCCTACTTCGGGGTCGCGTCGCTGGTGGCGGCCTCCCTCGCCGGACCCGGCAGACAGGCGCGTGCAGTGGCCCAGGTGCTGCTCGGTCTGTCGGTGGCCAATGTGGTCGGCGTGCCGGTGGCCACCTGGCTCGGCGAGTCATTGGGCTGGCCGTCGGCCTTCCTCGCAGTCGGGGTGATCGGCGCGGCGACCGTGGTGGCGATCCTCGTCGTCGTCCCCGAACCCACCGGCGGGGTGGTGGTCAGGGCGCGCGAGGAGTTGGCCGCGCTCGCCCGTCCGCAGGTCCTCGCCACACTGGCGGTCGCCGCGATCGGGTTCGGCGGGATGTTCGCCGTCTACACCTACATCCAGTGGACGATGGTCGATGTCGCCGGGATCGACCGCTCCTGGATGCCCGGGGTGCTCGCCGTCTACGGGCTCGGGATGGTCGTGGGCAACGTGGTGGGTGGCATCGTCGCCGACCGGGATCTCGACCGCGGCCTGGTGATCATCACGACCGTGATGACCGCGATCCTGGCCCTGTTCGCCATCGCCGCGCACCACCCGGTCTCCGCCGTGATCGGGCTGTTCCTCGTCGGCACCACCGGGTCTGCGCTCGTGCCCGGGCTGCAATCTCGTCTCATGCGCCACGCAGGGCGCGGGCAGACCCTGGCCGCAGCGCTGAATCACTCGGCACTCAACGCCGCCAACGCGCTCGGGGCGTGGATCGGGGGAGTGGTGATCGCGTTCGGGTTTGGTTACACCTCGCCGGCGCTCGCGGGGGCAGTGTTGGCGCTGGTGGGGCTCGCGGTGCTGGTCCCGGCGGTGTTGGCCGCGCGGCGTGCGAACGCCGCACCGCAGGGGACGCCGCACCGCAGGGGACGCCGCACGGCGGGTGAAGGCCGTACCGCGCGGTAACGCTGCGCCGAGGGGGAAGTAGGGCGGGGTCGGCGACATCCCCAGCTGACGCCCACCCATCTGACGCCCACCGCAGTCGCTCGTCGCCTACGCTGTCTCCTCGCACACTTCGAGCACCCCGCCCAGCGCATCCCACCCGACTCACGCTGCCTGCCGGCCCACTCCGTGCACTCCGCCAGCGCATCCGACCCGACTCACGCTGCCTGTCTGACCCGCGCTGGCGGAGTGTCCGGCTTTGGTCCGGTTGCGCTGGCGGTGTGGACCCGACCGCCAGCACAGGTCACGGAGGCAGCGCATCCGGCGACGCTCACGCTGCCGGTCGACACACTCCGCTGAACAGCGGTAAACCACGCAGCGCCTGCCGCTGAAATCCAGGCGCGCCGTGTTCCGCAGGCGTCCGGACCGGCCGTGGCCATTCGTTGCCGCTCGGGGATGGGCGTGAAACTGCCTGCTTCGATCCACAACCACCCGCTTATCCACAGATGCCGGTCCAGTGGATATTTTTCAGCTGGCATTGTCCGTTTGCGCAGGCAAGATCCACTCCATGGAATCTCGCACAAGTGACACACATCCGTACGTTCAGACGCGGTCGAGGATCATGCGCGCGGTCGCGAGGTGCCCGGCATGGGTGGGGTGTAGCGGAACGGCGCCGGCGTCGACCCCGAGAAACGAGGTCCATCGGTCGGGGTCGCAGGCGCTGTGCCCCGGCGGCGCGCGGTCGGCAACGATTTCCACGCCTTCAGCACGGGCCACCTCGCGCAACATCGCGTTGAGGCGATCGATGTGTCGGCGTCCGAAGTTCTGGTTGGCGGCACTGTAGGGCGCGATGTTCACGCAGGGGACGGGGTGGAACGGCTGGAGGTATCCGACGAGCACGATCCGAGCGCGCGGGGCCCGGGCACGGATATCGCGAAGGAGTTGGCGTAGCCCGGGCGCCACCCTCGGCACCTTCGCCGCCCATTCGCGCTCGAGGTGGCTGCAGTCGGCGCTGAGGACGCACAGTTCCGCGAGTCGCAGCACGTCGGTGTCGTTCCCGCCGACCTGCAGTGACACGAGGTCGACACCGGAGTGCAGCGCGTTGATCTGGGGCGGTCCGTACTCGGCGCGGCTAGTGTAGGTCAGCGGCACCTTAAGCCCACGGCAGGAGACATCGATGACATTCCAGTTTGTCGCCTCGCGTATCCGACTCGGGTAGTTGTCAGCCGAGCGGAAGCAGGTGTCGCCGCCGAACGAGCCGAACGTCATGGGGTCCATCCCGACAATCGACCCGGTCGAGGTGAACGAGTCGCCCATCGCCACGTACGTGAGTGGCTCGGCGAGACGGCCGGTCGGAGGTGCCAGCGGAGACGACGAGTCTGCGAAGGGCGTGGAGCCGGCGACGGTGGCGATCGACCCGTCCAGCGACTGAGCTCGCGCGCCAGGGGCGACCGCAACCAGTCCCGTCGCGATGAGCGCGAGCACTGCGCAGTAGGCGAGAAGAGAAACAGCGACCCTATTCACCCAGTTCATGATCGCAGTGAACCATCCATTGGCTTGGTCGTCCATCGGTCCGCGCCTCATCCGGTCGGGTCACCGCAGTCCGACAATGCGGCTGCCCTCGTATCCGCTAGATGACCGATTCGCGCTCATCATCCCCGGGGGATCGCTGCGGCTACCCTGGTCGGCGTGACTCTCACTGTATCGACCGTCAACGTCAACGGGATCCGCGCCGCAGTCAAGCATCGGTCGGAGACCAACCTCGGGTTCCTGCCCTGGCTGGAGGCCAGCGGCGCGGATGTCGTAGCGCTACAGGAGGTGCGCGCCGACGAGGACCAGGCACACAAGGCGTTGGCGCCCGCGCTCGAGGCCGGCTGGCATCTCGTGAGCGCGCCGTCGGAGCTCAAGGGCCGGGCCGGTGTCGCGCTGCTGTCCCGTCACGAGCCGTCGGACGTCCGCGTGGGCTATGGCGATCCAGAGTTCGCCGACTCGGGCCGCTACATCGAGGCCACCTACCCGGGCGCCAAGGACGGCGAGACCGTCACGGTCGCGAGTCTGTACCTGCCGTCGGGCTCGGTGGACACCCCCAAGCAAGACGAGAAGGACCGCTTCCTGGGCACCTTTCGGGAGTTCCTCACCGAGCGCGCCGAGTACCTCTCCGGCCGCGACGGCCACGAGATGATCATCTGTGGCGACTGGAATATCGCCCACCGCGAAGAGGACCTGAAGAACCACAAGGGCAACCACAAGAGCTCGGGTTTCCTGCCGCACGAGCGCGAGTGGATGACCGACGTGTTCGCCGACGGCAGCGGCTGGACTGACGTCGTCCGTCACCGACGCCCGGACGAGGTCGGACCGTATTCGTGGTGGTCGCAGCGGGGTAAGGCCTTCGACAACGACGCCGGCTGGCGCATCGACTACCACGTGGTGACCGACGGTCTGGTCGATCGGGCGGTGAGCGACCGGGTGGATCGCGCGAGCGCCTACGACATGCGGTGGTCCGACCACGCGCCCGTGACGGTGGTCTACGAGTAGGAGCGGGAAGAGCGACGACGACGACGAGGGCAGCCGCAGCGTTCGGGCCGCGGTCGCAGGTGCCGCGCGGGGTACAGAGCCGTAACCTCGGCACCATGCCGAAGTACGCGACAGCCGACCGTCCTGACCGAGCCGGGCTCGAGGATTTCCTGCGACCCCGGCACCGCGCCGTCCTCATCACCCACCGCAGCTCCGGAGAGCTGCAGTCCTCACCGGTGACCTGCGGTGTCGACACGGAGGGCAGGCTCGTCGTGGCGACCTACCCGCAGCGGGCGAAGGTGGCCAACATCCGCCGTGACCCTGCAGTGAGCGTGTGTGTGCTCTCCGACGACTTCAACGGCCCGTACGTTCACCTGGACGGCACCGCCGAGATCGTGGACCTGCCCGAGGCCGTGGAGCCGCTGGTCGAGTACTTCCGCAGTGTCGCCGGCGAGCACGACGACTGGAACGAGTACCGCTCGGCGATGGTGCGTCAGGGCAAGTGCCTCATCCGCGTGACGATCGACGACTGGGGCCCGGTCGCCACGGGCGGGTTCCCACCCGAACAGACTTAGACGACGAGCGGGGTGCGGGAAGTGAGATGGCCGCCACCTGCCCGTTCCGAACGTCATCGGCGGCCGTGGGATGATGAACGCCATGTCTGAGCAGTCCTCCTCCGCAGCTCCCACGTCCGCCGATGGGCCGGCCGAGACCACAGCGCCCGCCAAGCGCCAGCGCGTCCTGTCCGGCATTCAGCCCACCGCCGATTCGTACCACCTTGGAAATTACCTGGGTGCCGTGCGCCAGTGGGTCGACCTGCAGGACGAGCACGACGCCTTCTACTTCATCCCTGACCTGCATGCGATCACGGTGAAGCAGGACCCCAAGGAATTGCGGGAGCGAGTCTTCCGGGGCTGCGCGCAGCTCCTCGCACTGGGCATCGACCCGCAGCGTGCGGTGCTGTTCGTGCAGTCGCATGTCCCCGAGCACGCCGAACTGTCCTGGGTGCTCAGTTGCATCACCGGCTACGGCGAGGCCGCTCGCATGACGCAGTTCAAGGACAAGGCAGCCAAGCAGGGCACCGACGGCACCACCGTGGGATTGTTCACCTACCCGGTGCTCATGGCCGCCGATATTCTTCTCTACCGCCCGCACCTGGTGCCGGTGGGCGAGGACCAGCGTCAGCACCTCGAACTCACCCGTGATCTCGCGATGCGGTTCAACTCGCGCTACAAGAAGACGTTCGTGGTGCCGGAGGGCAAGATCCTCGACGGCTCGGCCAAGATCTACGACCTGCAGGACCCCACGTCCAAGATGAGCAAGTCGGGCGAGAACCCCAAGGGCCTGGTGAACCTGCTCGACGATCCCAAGGTTTCCGCCAAGCGCATTCGCAGCGCCGTCACCGACTCAGACGGTGACATCCGCTTCGACCGCGAGACGAAGCCCGGAGTGTCCAATCTGCTGACAATCCAGTCCGCGTTCTCCGGTCGGCCAGTCGCGGAGATCGTGGCCGACTACAAGTCTGCGGGGGCGCAGTACGGGGCTCTCAAGACCGACACCGCCGATGCGCTCGAGGCGTTCGTGACTCCGCTGCGCGGCAAGTTCGACGAGTTCATGTCCGATCGCGCCGAGCTCGAGCGGATCCTGGCGGACGGCGCCGAGCGTGCCCGGGAAGTGGCGAGCCCAGTGCTCTCGCAGGTCTACTCGGCAGTTGGGCTCACCGCACCCCGCCGAGGCTGACCCGGCCCCGCCTCTCCGCCCACAGCCGCGCCGTCCAGAGTCACCCGCCCGCGATTTTTCAGGGCCGGATGATTCTGGACGGCGCGGCTGGCGGCGGCGTGGGCGATCGCATCAGGGCGGCCGTCAGCGCAGCGATTGGCCGTGGGTGCCCACGTGGCGGACGTGGCTCCCCGGTTGGCGGACGTGGCTCCCCCCGGTTGGCGGACGTGGCTCCCCGGTTGGCGGACAGGATGTTCGATAGCGGGCTGGATTTCGCACTGAATGTCCGCCTGGTGCGAGTGGGTGTCCGCCAACCGGCGGCGGTAACGGGGGCAGCGGCGGCGGGGGCAGATCAGGGTTCGCGGGTGCCCTGCTGGAATGTCTGCTTCCAGTCGTCGCCTGTGCGCTGCCAGATCGAGCTGCGCAGCGACGACACCCCGTCAGGGCCGCTCGCGCGCCACAGCAGCAAGATCACGTCGTTCGACAGTCTCCGCGTCTCCAGCACCTCGAGCTTCACGCCCGCGTGCGATGAGCCGGTGTCGGAAATCTCGCGGCGGGTCCACGTGCGGCCCGTGGCATCGACCTGACGCCACCGCACGTCGAGCAGCCGCGTGAGCTGTTTACGGTCCCGGCGAACCGCATCGGTCAGAAGCGAGCGTTCCAGGTCGACGACGAGATCCTCGTCGGCCTGGCTGGCCGGGACAGCAGGGCTGGCCGGGGAGGCGCCATCGTCAGCGTTGGCGTACCGGTCAGAGGTGTCCGCGTCCAGCGAGAACAGGTCGGGCTGGTCGGAGGATGCGGGCGTTGTCGTCGTTGTGGTCGATGACCGTGCTCGGGAGGGTCGCGCGCCGTCGGCTGCGGGAGCAGACCCGCCCGCACCATCGGCGGCCGGCGGCACCGAAGGATCCTCGCCCGCGCCCACCGCGGTGGCGCCCGGAAATCCCGGGCCGGCTTTAGGTAGTTGCTTGGACGCGTGGGCCTTGGCGGCACCGTTGGCCAGAACGTCGGCCTTCTCGTTGAGCTCGTGGCCGGCGTGGCCCTTCACCCACTCGAAGGTGACCTGCCGGCCCTGCATCGCGGCGTCGAGGGCCTTCATCACCTCGACGTTGAGCACCGGCTTGCCGTCGGCCTTCTTCCAGCCCTTGCGCTTCCAGCCCGCCATCCACTTGGTGACTGAATTGATGACGTACTGCGAATCGCACAGGATGTGCAGCGGCTCCGGAACGTGCGCGGTCTGACGCAACAGGTCCAGCACGGCAGTCAGCTCGCCCTGGTTGTTGGTGCCGCGCTTCCAGCCGCCGCAGCGCCACCGGGAATCGTCGATGTACCAGGCCCAGCCCGCGGGGCCGGGGTTTCCGAGGGCGGAGCCGTCCGCTGCGGCGATGATTGTCACGGTAGGCGATCCTGCCACCGCGGCCGGCGACCGTGCGCACCGGCCACGGTCGGCTAGCGGTTCAGGGCGTCGCCGTGGTCGTCGTGCTCCTCGCCGCTGGCGCTCGCAGTGCCGTCGCTCCCGGTGAGGTCGATCGAGGAGGCGCCGTTCTGCTCGGCGTGGCGGGAGACCCTGGCAGCTTCGCGCATCTCGATGCCGTCGGTGACGAAGTCGCCCACCTCGCGCGCGATCGATCCGATCGCGTCGGTGACGATCATGGTGATCCGCCCGACCAACGACGCGCCAGCCTGGACCCCGGCCTGCACCCGATCCTTGTTGCGTTCGAACTCGCTCATGAAAGCGCTCCCCCTCCCTGGCTGTGCCGCGGTGGCGACCCCCGTATCGAGGCCGCCACCGCGCACTGGCATGGGATTGACGTTACCCCGCGTCAGGCCACCGGTGCGGACGTCCTGCGCTCGATGAGCACCGCCGGGGCGTCCGCTCGCGTCGGGGGCAGCGGCAGCGCCAGGCGGAACATCTTGGCCCACACGCTGCCGATCTGCTTCCACAACGGACCGGTGTTGTACGGCAGGCCGTTCTCGGTGCAGATGCGGCGCACCTCCTCGGCGATCTCCGGATAGCGGTGCGCGGGAAGATCCGGGAACAGGTGGTGCTCGATCTGGTGGGAGAGGTTGCCGGTGGCCAGGTGCATGAACGGACCACCGGAGATGTTGGCCGATCCCAGCATCTGCCGCACGTACCACTCGCCGCGGGTCTCGTCGGCGGTCTCCTCCTGTGTGAACACCTGCGCCCCGGAGGGGAAGTGCCCGCAGAAGATCACCGAGAACGTCCAGATGTTGCGCACCACGTTGGCGGTGAGGTTGCCGGCGAAGGTCAACGGGAACAGCGGTCCGGTGAGTGCCGGGTGCACGATGTAGTCCTTGGACACCTGGCCGCGAACCTTGCGCCACCAGCCGGCGGCGAGGGTCTTGATGTCCGACCACTTGCGCTTGCCCTTGAGCACGTTCTCGTACTCCAGGTCATGCATCATGATGCCCCACTCGAACATCATCATGAGCAGGAAGGCGTACGCCGGGTTGCCCAGGCGCAGCGGGTTCCACGGCTGCTCGTACTCCATGCGCAGCAGGCCGTAACCGATGTCCCGGTCCAGGTCGAGAATGTTGGTGTATGTGTGATGCATGTAGTTGTGCGAGTGCCGCCACTGGTCGGACGGGCACACGATGTCCCACTCGAAGCTGGAGGAGTGCAGCATGTCGTCGCGCATCCAGTCGTATTGACCGTGCATGACGTTATGGCCGATCTCCATGTTGTCGAGGATCTTGGAGGCACTCAGTGCCGCGACCCCCGCGAGCCAGGCCGGCGGGAGAAAGCCGAGGAACATCAGGCCGCGCCCCGCCAACTCGAGCCGGCGCTGGGTGCGGACGACCCGCAGAATGTAGTCGCGATCGACGGTGCCGAGATCTGCCACCACGCGATCGCGAATGGCGTCGAGCTCGCGCCCGATGATCTCGACCGATTCGGCAGACAGCACGATCGGCCCGGAGCCGGAGCCGGAGCCGGAGCTGGTGCCCGCGTCCGTGTCGACGGCCGAGGTGGACTTCGGTGTCTTCTTTGCTGTCTTCTTCGGGCGGAGAGTGGGTAGTTGCAGGAGAGTCATGATGGTGTCCTTCCGGGTTGTTCCGGGCGGGTGAGATGAATGGTCTAGAGCTCGATCTCAACGTCGCCGACGGGGGCGTTGACGCAGATCTGGACGTGGCAATCTGGTGTGGAGTCGACCTCGCCGGTGCGTAGGTCACGGGTGGCGCCGGACACGCGTACGGCGGTGCATGTGTGGCAGATGCCCATCCGGCACCCGTGCTGGGGGCTCAGCCCGGCGGCTTCGGCCCCCTCGAGGAGGCTGGTCCCGTCGTTGCGAGCGGTGATGCCGCTGCGTAAGTGGGTGACGGTGCCGCCGTCTCCGTCCGGCACAGGACCGGTCGACCCGGTGAACCGCTCCCGTCGGACGCCGGAGAACCGCTCAGCCCCGAGCATCTCCTCGAGGCCGCCCGCCAGGGCCTCGGGCCCGCAGAGGAACACGGTGGCGTCGCCGTGCCAGGGCGCGGCGGCGTAGAGGTGCTCGGTGGTGAGGTGCCCCGAGAGTCCGTCGGGGGTCGTTCCTTCTGCGGTCGGGACCACGCGGATCGACACACCGGTCCGGGACAGCGCAGTGAGCTGATCGCGAAAGGGGACGTCCGACAATCGACGGGCGTAGTGCAGCCACGCGACCCGGATGGGCGTCGCGCCCGCACTGCCGTCGGCCTCGAGGTAGCCGCGTGCGGCCAGCGTCGACGCTATCGACAGCATCGGAGTGATACCGCTACCGCCGCTGACGAGCAGCACGTCAGACGGGACGGTGTCCGGCAGTGTCATCTCGCCGACCGGGTTGCCGAGGAGTAGGCGCGTCCCCGGTACGGCGTGGTCCCAGAGGTAGTTCGACACCACGCCGCCGGGATGTCGACGGACTGCGATGGTCGCCAGCCTGTCGCGGCGGGTCGCGGGGTCGACGGGGGAGTAGTGCCGACGATGGACGACGCCGTTGACAACCACTCCGATCTCGAGTGCGGCGCCCGCGGCAGGGCGATCGACCCCGGCAGGCAGGCGCAGGGTGAGAACGGTGACGTCGGGGACCGGACGTTCGACGGCCACGACTGTCACTCCCGTCGGGTCGTCGGACCACTGCACGCCCAGAGAGCGGGCGTAGTGCTCGACTGGGTGTGGGGTGAGCAGCGTGCGGGTGATCCGGCGGGAGAAGAGTTGGCGGATGGGCGGAGCGGTCATGTGGACCTCCGTTGGGATGTGGGTCGGTGTGGTCGTACGCCGTCGGACGCGGCTACCCCTTGGCGTTCCTCGCGCCTCGCACCGGGTCGGTGCCGTCGCGTCTGGGGTGCGCAGCCACCCGGGTCGACCACCGGACACGTTTGAGTGTACACGTGTTCTCCCAAATAGAAAGAGGGCGGGCTGAAGATCTGGGGCGCACCCCCCGAGCGGGAGCTACGAGCGCTTAATGCGGAGCGAAGCTACGATGAGACCCGTGACAGGCCCCAGGACTCGCGCTGAGCAGAAGCAGCACACCCGTGCACTCATTGTTGATGCGGGACGTCACGCGGTGGCCGCCCGAGGCTTCGGCGGGCTTGTCGTTCGCGAACTCGCCCGAGAGGCAGGGATCGTTCCCACCGCCTTCTACCGGCACTTCGAGTCCGTTGACGCCCTGGCGTCAGAACTGGCGGTGGGCGCGGCGGGCAGCCTCGGCAGCTTGATCGACGACCTCATCTCCACCACCATCGACGACCCCGCCGCCGAGTGGCCCCGGCTGGCTTCGGCAGCCGCTGGCCAAGAGCCGCAGACCTGGGGGATGCTCGCACGCGGGCTGGTCGACGTCGCCCACCCGGATCACCGGATTCTCGCGAACGCCGTGGACTCCGCTCGCCGTCGGCTGGGGATCACCCTGGGTCGGCTCGAGTCGCTCTCCGGGGCGGGCGACACGTCCGTGGACATCGCGGCCGACCTCGTCGTCGTCGCTCTCCTTCGGCTGCTCCTGGAGGTATCGGTCGGGCAAGACGAGCGCACCGCGGTCGACGAGTGCGCCGGGCGAATGCGGATCGTTCTCGCAGGCGCCGCTGCAGAGTCCTAGTTCCGCGACCGCAGGGTCAAAACGGCACCGGCCAGCACCGCGACCCCAGCCGCGCCCAGCGCCAGCCACGGCCCGTAGCGACCGAGCAACGAACCGTCGTGACTGGTCGAGTCGGATTTCCCGGACGAACCGAGCGGGCCGGAAGCCAGGTGCTCGGTCGCGTCGTCGAGGGCGTCGTGCTGACCCGAATCGAGCATGCCCACCGGATCCGCACCCCCGGCGGCGAACCCGGCATCCAACAGCCCGGCCGCCTGCTGCCACGGTGCGCTGGGCACGCGGGTGCCGTCGAGCAACACCACCGCCAGCCGTCGCCCGTCGCGCTCGGCCGCGCCGATGAACGTGTGCCGGGCGTCATCGGTGAAACCGGTCTTCCCGCCGATCGCGCCGGGGTAGTTGTAGAGCAGTTGATTGTCGTTCCCCAGGACGAAACCGGGGTTCACCGTGACGCCGTCCGCGCGGACAGTCGGAGCGATGTCCGCCGGTGCGGCCTCAGGATCGGGTGGCCCCGCGCCTTCGCCGGCGGGATAACCCGGGAAGCCGGTCGACTCCGTGGCGACGATTTCCGCGAACTCCGGACGGGTCATCGCGTCGCGGAAGATCAGCGACATGTCGTAGGCGGTGGTCATCATGCCGGGGCCGTCGAGTCCGTTGACGGTCGCGATGTACGTGCTGCTGGCACCGAGTTCAGCAGCGTGGTTGTTCATCGCGCCGAGCGTCTGTTCGATCCCGCCCAGCCGGTGAGCCAGCACCACGGCGGCGTCGTTGCCCGATGACATCAGAAGCCCGCACATGAGCCGGTGCACGCTGTACTTTCCGCCCGGGCCGATTCCCACCAGGCTGCCCTCGGCGCCTTCGAGATCAGAATCGGAGACCTCGATGACCTGCTCGCGGTCGAGTGAATCCAATGCGACGGAGGCGAGCAGCGTCTTGATGATGCTGGCCGGGCGGTATCGACCGTGTGGATCCTTTGCGGCCACGACCTCGCCGGTGTCCAGGTCGGAGATCAGCCAGGCACTCGCGGTGACATCGCCGGGCACCTCGAACCCGTCGGGCGCCGCCACTTCGCAGCCGGCGAGCGCGTCACCGCCCGGCGCGGCGTCCGGCACCGGGGGAGGAGCCGGGGCCGAACCTCCCGGTAGCGGGACCTCCGACTCGTCGACGGGCGCGGGCGGGGTAGTGCGGTATGGGCATCCGGTGAGGTCCCGGGGGGTGTCGAAGTACGACGACGACGTGGTTGACGGCAGCACCGCGACCGGCGGCGGATCGGTTACCGGAATGCCCGCCTCGGGTTCGACACCTGTAGCGGAACCCGCTGTGGCGAGCGGCGCCAGTGCGACAAGGGCTGCGGCCACGAGGCCTGCGGCGCGCTGGACGGGCCGTCGTCGGATGCTGGTCACGGGGCCTGAGTCTACTCCCGACCCCGTCCGCTCAGCGGCTGGCCCGCCGGGCCGTGGCGGGGGAGCGGAAGGCGAGGCACCCGCTGCGCAGGCCGACTCTCCGGTCCGGAGCGGGCGTTTCTGCTGCGCAAGCGACGTCGGATGTGCTGCCCCTCGGGCTTGCGATGCCGTTGTGGTCCATTTCGCCAGCGCAAGTAGCGGCTTCGCGTACACAGGGCCAGCACCAGTCAGAGAGGCAGCGTATCCGCGGCCGTGTGTGCTGCGACTTCGCTCGCGGCCGGTATTCCGCCGGCGGCGCGGGGTCCGCCGAGGGCGGATTCGAGGGCCGGGAAATGCGAGCGGGGCCGCGCACTCCGTAAGTGGAGAGCGCGGCCCCGGGCCGTTGGATCAGCGTGCGAAGAGCAGTGCGCGCTTGACCTCTTGAATCGCCTGCGTCACCTGAATGCCACGGGGGCACGCGTCGGTGCAGTTGAAGGTGGTGCGGCAGCGCCACACGCCCTCGGCGTCGTTAAGGATCTCGAGACGCTCAGCGGCGCCCTCGTCACGGGAGTCGAAGATGAACCGGTGCGCGTTGACGATCGCCGCCGGCCCGAAATACGACCCGTCGGCCCAGAAGACGGGGCACGAGGTAGTACAGCAGGCGCAGAGGATGCACTTGGTGGTGTCGTCGAAGCGGGCGCGGTCGGTCTGCGACTGGATGCGCTCGGCAGTCGGCTGATTGCCCGAGGTGATGAGGTACGGCATGACGTCGCGGAACGACTTGAAGAACGGCTCCATGTCGACGTACAGGTCCTTCTCCACCGGTAGGCCCCGGATCGGGGCGATGGTGATGGTGACGGGCTTGCCGTCTTTGGGGAGCATGTCCTTCATGAGGACCTTGCATGCCAGCCGGTTGACGCCGTTGACCTGCATGGCATCCGAACCACAGACGCCGTGCGCGCACGAGCGACGGAACGCCAGGCTGCCGTCGATGTAGTTCTTGACGTACATAAGGAGGTTGAGCAGACGGTCGGACGGTAGAGCCGGGACCTCGTACTCCTTCCAGCCCGCTGAGTCCGGGTCCTCCGGGTTGAACCGGGCGATCTTGAGCGTGACCATGGTCGAGCCGGGCGGAGCGGGACGCTTGCTGGCGCCGTCCGTGGCATTGCTGGTGTCGACTGCGGAACTCATCAGTACTTACGCTCCATCGGCTCGTAGCGGGTCTGCACAACCGGCTTCCAATCAAGCCGGATCTCGGAGAGCAGGTCAGGGCCCTCCTTGAACGCCATGGTGTGCTTCATGTAGGTGGCGTCGTCGCGGTCCGGGTAGTCCTCACGGGAGTGACCCCCGCGGGACTCCTTACGGTTGAGGGCACCCACCACGGTGACCTCCGCCAGCTCCAGGAGGAAGCCGAGCTCGACGGCCTCCAGAAGTTCGGTGTTAAACCGCTTGCCCTTGTCGCTGACTGTCACGTCAGCATACCGCTTCTTGAGGACGCGGAGCTCCTCGCGGGCCTCCGTGAGCGACTGCTCGTTGCGGAACACCGACGCCTTGTCGTCCATCATGGCCTGCATCTCACTGCGGATGTCCGCGGCGTTCTCAGTGCCGTGCGGGGCGAGCATGCGCTCCATCCACTCGCGCACCATCGTCTCTGGCTCCTCCGGGAGTTCCACGAAGTCGTGGCCCGCGGCGTAGTCAGCGGCGGCGATACCGGCGCGACGACCGAACACGTTGATGTCCAGCAGCGAGTTGGTGCCAAGACGATTGGAGCCGTGCACGGACACGCAGGCGCATTCGCCGGCGGCGTAGAGGCCGGGGACCACGTCGTCGTTCGTGCGCAGAACCTCGCCCTTGACGTTGGTCGGGATACCGCCCATGACGTAGTGGCAGGTCGGGAACACCGGCACGAGCTCCGTCACCGGGTCGACACCCAGGTATGTGCGCGAGAACTCGGTGATGTCGGGGAGCTTCTCCTCGAGGACGTCAGCACCGAGGTGGGTCACGTCGATGTAGACGTAATCCTTCTCGGGTCCGGCGCCGCGGCCCTCGCGGACCTCGAGGACCATCGAGCGGGCGACGATGTCACGCGGCGCGAGGTCCTTGATCGTGGGGGCGTAGCGCTCCATGAAGCGCTCGCCCTCGGCGTTGCGCAGGATTCCGCCCTCACCGCGGACGGCCTCGGAGATGAGGATGCCCAGGCCGGCCAGGCCGGTCGGGTGGAACTGGTGGAACTCCATGTCCTCCAGGGGCAGGCCCTTGCGGAACACCACGGCCATGCCGTCACCGGTGAGGGTGTGGGCGTTGGAGGTGGTCTTGTACATCCGGCCCGAGCCGCCGGTGGCGAACACGGTGGCCTTGGAATGGAAGACGTGGAGGTCGCCGGAGGCGAGCTCGTAGGCCACACAGCCGGTGGCCACCGGGCCCTCGGGGGTCTCCGACAGGCAGAGGTCGAGGACGTAGAACTCGTTGAAGAACTCGACGTCGTGCTTGACGCAGTTCTGGTAGAGCGTCTGCAGGATCATGTGACCCGTGCGGTCGGCCGCGTAGCAGGCACGACGCACGGGCGCCTTGCCGTGGTCACGCGTGTGGCCGCCGAAGCGGCGCTGGTCGATCTTGCCCTCGGGCGTCCGGTTGAACGGCAGGCCCATGTTCTCGAGGTCGATGACGGCGGTGATGGCCTCCTTGGCCATGATCTCCGCGGCGTCCTGGTCGACGAGGTAGTCGCCGCCCTTGACCGTGTCGAACGTGTGCCATTCCCAGTTGTCCTCCTCGACATTCGCGAGGGCGGCGCACATGCCGCCCTGGGCGGCGCCGGTGTGGGAGCGGGTGGGGTAGAGCTTGGTGAGGACGGCGGTCCGGGTGCGCGGACCGGCCTCGATGGCGGCGCGCATACCGGCGCCGCCGGCGCCGACGATGACGACGTCGTACTGGTGTTGGTGGACCTGGCGATCGGTCATGGGATTCTCAGTGCTCGCTTTCGGAAAATGGGGAGTCCGCAGCCGTCGATCAGATGTCGTAGGCGAGGCCGAAGATTGCGTAGGTGCCCAGGACGAGGACCAGGACCGTGGCGGCGATCAGGAGCGCGTTGAGCCAGAACCGGGTGGAGTCCTTGCGGGAGTAGTCCGCGATGACTGTGCGGACACCGTTGGCGCCGTGGAGCTGCGCCAACCAGAGCATGAGGATGTCCCACGTGGCCCAGAAGGGGCTCTGCCAGCGCTCGGCGACGTAGTCCCAGTCGAGGCGGTGGACGCCGTCGTCGACCATGAGGCCGACGAAGAGGTGGCCGAACGTGAGGATGACCAGCGCCACACCGGAGGCGCGCATGAACATCCACGCGTTCCGCTCGAAGTTGCCGCGCGAGCGCAGGCGGGGGGACCGGGGCTGGGCCAGCGAGGCCGGGCGGTCGTAGGAGGTCTGGAGAACAGGTGCGTCTGCCATGGTGATCGTTCTCCTTAGATGTGCTCGAAGAGGAGGAAGAGGAGGCGAGCGGTCGCGGCGGCAAACACCACGACCCAGATCGCCAGAACCGCCCACAGCATCTGACGCTGGTAGCGGGCGCCCTTGGACCAGAAGTCCACGAGCACGATCCGGAGGCCGTTGAGGCCGTGGTACAGGACAAGCGCGACCAGTCCGATCTCCATGAGACCGACGATCGGGGTCTTGTACGAATCGATCACGCTGTCGTAGGTATCGGGACTCACCGTGACCAGCGAGGTGTCCAGCACGTGAACGAAGAGGAAGAAGAAGATTGCTACGCCGGAGATGCGATGTGCGACCCACGACCACATCCCCGGGTCACCCTTGTAAATGTTGACCTTTTTAGAGGGGGCCGGACGCGCCGGCGCCTGCGCAGTACTCATGGGCTTGTCGTGCCTCCGAATCGTCTGGGCGTCATGCCATCGGCGCACGTTCCGGCTCGCGAGCACAGCGGGCGCCTACTAGGACTTTAGACCTGAGATCTGACTGATGAAAAGCAGGGTGGGTACCGTGGCATGAACAGATTCTCCCTGTTAGGGGACCCTAAATAAAGTTACCGGAGGGTAAGTCGAGGTGTTATCCAGCGAAACCGCAGCACAACACAGCGAGTTTATTGACAAGCTCAACCAGGCGGCGCTCGCCGCTGCGGGGAAGGCCTACCGTCCGTACTCCGGACTGGGGGTGGGTGCCGCGGCGGTGGCCGTCGCGCCCGGCGGCTCGGAGGTCAGGATCGTCACCGGGTGCAACGTGGAGAACGCCTCGTTCGGTCTGACTCTCTGCGCCGAATGTTCCCTGGTCTCAGACCTCCACCGGACCGGCGGCGGGAGGCTGTTCGAGATCGTCGTCGTCTCCCACACCGGCGACCTCCTCGCCCCGTGCGGACGTTGCCGGCAGCTCCTTTATGAGCACGGCGGCCCGGACCTGGTGGTCCACATCGCTCGCGGCCCGGTGCGTCTGGGCGAGCTGCTCCCTGACGCCTTCGGCCCGGAGCACCTGGCGTGAACGGGGTCACAGAGGCGGGGCGGAGCCTCGATGCCGTACGGATCATCGAGGCGAAGAGGGACGGGAGGGAGCTCGACGACGACGAGATCGACTGGATAGTCGACGCCTTCACCCGCGGGGCGGCGCCGCCCGAGCAGATGTCCGCGTTGGCCATGGCGATCTACTTCCGAGGGATGAGCGGGCGGGAGATGTCCCGGTGGACCACCGCGATGGTGAATTCGGGATCGCGGATGGACCTGTCCGGCCTGACCCGCGGCGGGCGGACGGTGCCCACGGTCGACAAGCATTCGACTGGCGGGGTCGGCGACGCGATCACGCTCGTGCTGACGCCGCTGCTGGCCACGTGGGACGTCGCGGTCCCGCAGTTGTCCGGGCGCGGTCTAGGCCACACGGGCGGCACGCTCGACAAGCTGGAGTCCATCCCCGGCTGGCGCGCCGATCTCGACGCCACCCGGATGCGGGAGATCCTTTCCGGGACGGGCGCGGTGATCTGCGCGGCCGGAGCCGACCTCGCCCCGGCCGACCGTGCGCTCTACGCGCTGCGAGACATCACGGGCACCGTTCCGTCGATCCCGCTCATCGCCTCTTCGATCATGAGCAAGAAGATCGCCGAGGGTACGGGCGCCCTGGTCCTGGACGTCAAGTTCGGGTCCGGCGCCTTTATGGTCGATCGCGCCGACGCATCGGAACTGGCCCGGGTGATGGTGGAGATCGGCACCAACGCGGGCGTCCGCTCCAGCGCCCTGGTCACCACCATGCACACTCCGCTCGGTCGGGCGGTAGGCAATGCGCTCGAGGTGACCGAGTGCCTTGAGATCCTCGACGGGGGCGGCCCTGCGGACATGGTCGATCTCACGTGCGCGCTGGCTGAAGAGGCGCTGGCCGCAGTGGGGATCGTGGGCGCGGACCCCCGCGAACGGCTGGCCGACGGGCGCGCGATGGACTCGTACCGGGCGCTGATCTCGGCTCAGGGCGGCGACCCCGATGCCATGCTCCCCAGGGCCTCACACGTCGAGCAGGTGACGGCGCCGACCGCGGGCCGTATCCACTGGAACGCGCTCGGCGTCGGCCGGGCGTCATGGCTGTCCGGGGCGGGCCGGAGCAGACCGGGGGAATCCGTCGACCCTGCTGCGGGCGTGCTACTCGAGCGGCTCGATGGCGAGCAGGTCAGCGCCGGCGACGTGGTGGCCACGGTGCATACGGGAAATGCGGAGCGGATCCCTGCTGCGGTGGCCGAACTCGGCCGGGCCCTCGAGTTCGGCGAGGACCAGCCTGGCAGCGGACCCGCTGGGGTAGTGGTCGAGCGCCTGCGCGGCTGGTAATCCGGCCACCCACCCCACTCGACCACCCATCCCGCTTGCCCCTCCCACTATTCGCCGCGAAGAGTGTTCCGCGCGCATCGCTCGAGTAGACACGTGCGAAACACTCTTGGCGGCGAGGGGCGAGGAGCAGGCCGCGACGGTCGAGGTGCGACGGCCGAGATTCAGGCGATGTCCGGCGTGGTGACGAGCTTCTCCACGTCGTCGACCAGGTCGCGCCACTCGGAGGTCTCGTCGTCGAAGGGGCCGGAGGGTTCGAGAAGCTTGGTGTCATCCGGGTTGAGCACGTAGTTCAGAAAGCGTCGCAGTGCTGAGCCACGGCCGGTCACCGAGGCCTCCAGGTCGGCGTCGCCGACGTAGTTGGCCAGGTCGGTGATGAATTCGACGGCCAGCCCCAGCTGTTCGGAGTCCACCATGCCCGGGCCGACCTCGATGTCGCGATCCAGTCCGGCCAGCACGTAGGCGTTGTCGACGGTCACGTGGACGTCGAGGCTGCCGTCGGTCGCGGCGATCTTCACGCGTTCAAACGTGGCGACCCGACTGAGCGTCTCGTCGTCGTTGTCCGCCAGGTAGCGGGACAGTCCGCGAGGGCTGGTGAACACGTACACCTGGTCGCCGTCGCCGAGGAACACGGGCCGGTCGCCCAGGTAGCACCTCAGGCTCAGGTATTCCTGGTCAGCAAATACGATCTTGACCGGGTCGATTCCCACGCCCTCCCAGATCGAGCCCTCGGGGTAACCCGTGGGCGCCGCTTCGGGCTCGGGCTCCGGCTCGGGGAGTGCAGCCTCGGCGGTCTCGAGATCCGTGCGGGCCCGCTCGACCTCCGCGGGGTCGACGCCGGGCCGGGTCATGACGTCCTGGATCGCGTCGAGGACGTCGTCCCAGCCCTTGGCGACGGTCTTACGGATGGACTTCCACAGCTTCAGGCCGTCGCGGCCATAGAACTCGTCCATGCCGTGGGTGACGGACGCGAGCACCGGGTTTCCGTTGAAGAACTTGGTGACACTGTCGAGTTCGCACACCTCGCCGATCGAACGAGCGATCGCGAAGGACTGGTCGATCTCATTGACCGACGACTCGGTGGGCTTGTCGCCCAGCAGTTCCATAACGCCGACGAGGTCGTAACAGTTCTCGTCATCCGCGCGGAATGTCAGGACGTCAGACTGCGCGAACTCCGACCACGACGGGTGATCCACCAGGTCATGCTTCTTATCGCTGCGGACCAGAGCCAGGAGTTCGGCGGTGGAGTCCAGCGCGTAGAGGTCCTCGTCGAGACCGAGAAAAGCCTCCCAGTCGTCGTTGTCCTCGCGCCAGCTTGGCGCCCAGAGGGTGGTGATGTCTCCCTCCGGGAGACCGAGCTCGATCGGGACGATGTCCTTGGCCATGCGGGTCAGCATATCCACGGCCGGTCAGCCGGTGCCACGGCCCGTCGCGGAGGCGTCGGCAATCCGCCCTGCGGCGTGCTCCGCGGCCCGCTTCCGTCCGGTCACGGCCAGAGCGACCGAACCCGAGACCAACTCCGCCCGACGGGCATTGGCCTGTTCGACGGCGGAGGAGGTCGCTTCGAGGATGGATGCGGATACCGTCTGCGCGCCATGCCGACGCAAACCCGGCGCCAACACCAGGTCCACAACGGCCCCGCCGGAATCCGCGGTCGCGGTGGCGAGCTGGTCGCTGCTCGAGGCCACCACCCGCAGCGTCTCGAGCTGATCGTGGGCGGATTCCCACTCGGCCGCGATCCCGCGCAGACGGTCGAGAAAAGCCTCGACGTCCAGTCCGCCGCCGCTCACCGGACGGACTCGTACAGCGCGTCGTCGTCCGTGTTCCAGGCGTCGGTTTCGCCCCACTGGCCGTCCTCGGCAATGTGCTCGAGGAGTTCCCGCGCCTCACCCGCCGCCGCGGTAATGGCGCGAAGCACCGCCCGCGCGACCTCGGAGGGCGTGCGATTGAGGAGATTGCCAGGCAGGGCCAGCCCAACCGGGACACCGTCAGTGCCGACCTCGGCCACGACGCCGGTCATGGGGTCGGTGTGACGGCAGGATTCGGGGGTCATCCGCCTGTCGGGCGGTAGAAGCCGTAGAAAGACATGCCGATATTGTCGGTCCGAAGGCCGGAAACCGCCACAGGGTCCCCGGCTTCGACGATCTGGCCATTGCCGATGTACATGGCCACGTGGCCGTCCCAGACCAGCAGATCGCCAGCCGCGAGGTCCTGTTGCGACACCTGGACACCCACGCCCTGCTCCTGGGCCAGTCGCGGGATCTCCACACCCGCATCCCGGTATGCCCACTGCGTCAGACCACTGCAGTCCAGGCCCTGACCCGGGGTGGTGCCGCCCCAAACATAGGGCACGCCCTGCTGGCTCAGCGCGTTGCGGACCGCTCCAGCGGCGTTCTCGTTGGGCGCGGTGGCCACCGACCCGTCGGGCAGAACCACCTCGACACCGCTGCCGATCACCCCGGAGCCTGCGTCGCCGGAGGCCACCGGCCCCGGAGTTGAAGACTGGCCTGCCTCGGCACCAACACCGGCCCCTGCCTCGAGGCCACCAGTTGAGCCCCCGTCGCCGGAGAATGCTCCCGGCCCGGATCCCGAATAGGCCACGGTCGAGGCGTTGATGGCGCTACCGCCGGTGCTGGAGTCGGCGCTGAGCATGCCGGGCATCCGTGGGGCCGGCGGGATCCCGGAGGCGATCGCGTTCATTTCGGCGGTCGGTGCCTGCAGTTCGAGCTGGACCCGCTCGGCCACCTGGATGCCGCGGGCAAGATGCTCGGTCGCCAGCCCCAGTAGCGCGATCTGCCCAGGTGGGGACAGAAGTGTGGGGCCGAGCGCGGCGGCACGCGTGATGAATTGCTGCACGATGCCTATCACCTCGATCGTCCCCCTTACCACGATGTCAGCGGCCACGGAGGTCACGCGCGCGATCTCCACCGCCGATTCACTCAGCGCACCCACCGTCCGGCCGACCTCGGCGATCGACTGGGCGGCCCCCAACGAGGCCAGTGAGTCCCAGGATTCCGAGAGCAGGCGCTCGAGTGGTGCCCCGACCTGCTGGGCCACTTCAAGTCCGTCGCTGACGGGCTTCATGAGGTTCTGCGCCTCGGCGGGGACGAACTCCTCGGTCGAGAGCAGATCGAGGATCTGCTTGATGGGCCCGGCGTAGGCCAGTGCATCGGCGATCATCGGATCACACCTGCCTGTCGGCGACGTGGCCGCCGGCGATGCCGAGTGCCTGAGCCGTCGAGGTGTCGGTGTCCTCGTAGAGTCCCGCCGTCTCCGTGATCAGGTCGCCGGCCGCGTCGGTCACCCGCGCCACCCCGGCAAGGACCTCTCGATGACGTGCGGTGGCCGTCAGAAGGGCGGACATGAAGTCAGCGCCCACCGGCCCCACGACCGGGGAGATGGCGTCGACGGGTAGCCCGTCCACCGCCTGGAGCGCGCTTCCCAGTGAGCTCCCCAGCTCCCGTAATCCGGTGCCCAACTCACGTAAACCGTCTACGTGGACGTCGATCGCCCCGTCAGCCATGGTGTCGTCCCCTCAAGTGGTTCTTTCTGTCCCGTCACAGGGTTCGACGTGCCCGGGTGTCAATCCGGTTCCACCCGTCCAGAAATATTTTCCGTGTGGAATCCTGACGAGCATGGACATCAATGTCGTGGATCACCCGCTGGTCGGGGACCGGCTCCGCACGCTTCGCGATTCCGCCACCGACACCGCGGGGTTCCGGGCCGCGATGGACGCGCTCGGCACCATGCTCTGCTACGAGGCATTCCGCGCCGTGCCCACCAAGACGGTGACCGTCACCACCCCGATCACCGACACGTCCGCGGTCGCGGTGGACGGCACTCCGCTCATCGTCCCGGTCCTGCGGGCCGGCCTGGGACTGCTGGAGCCGGCCACCCGGCTGCTGCCCGGTGCCCAGGTGGGCTTCATCGGACTCGCCCGTGACGAGGAGAGCCACGAGCCGGTGTCCTACCTGTGCTCGCTACCCGACGATCTCGACGGACGCCACGTGGTGGTGCTCGACCCGATGCTCGCGACCGGCGGCTCACTGGTATCGACGCTGGAGACGCTGGCCGCGCGCGGTGCGACCGGGGTGACCGTGGTGTGCGTGTTGTGCGCGCCGGAGGGGATCGAGACCGTCCGCGAATCGGGACTGGCGGCGTCGCTGTTCACCGCGACGATCGACGAGCGGCTCGACGACGACGCCTTCATCGTCCCCGGGCTGGGAGACGCGGGCGATCGTCTTTTCGGCCCCCGCTGACGCTCACGTCCGGGCCGCCTCGGCGACCGCCCGGGCCAGCAGGCCCAGTCGTCGCACGGCGTCGTGCCGGTCTGTTTCGGACGGGCCGGCCGCCGTCCACGCCTCGACGTAGGTCTTGAGCAGTGGTTCCGTTCCGGACGGACGAACCACCGCGCGGGCGCCGTCGACACTCAGCCTGAACCCCGCCGTACCGTCGAGTTGACGGACCTGACCGTCGGAGGCGAGTAGTCCGGCGGCTCGATCCAGCGCCCTGGAGACGACGATGCCGGGCTCGAGTGGGAGCGGGGCGTTGCGCCGCAGGTGGGCGCCGAATTCGACGTCGAGGCGGTGGAGTCGCTCGTCGACCGTCGGCCCGTCGGAGCCGAGCATCGCGCACCAGGCGGCGGCGGTGGCGATCCCGTCCTTGTCCGCGACCAGCTCCGGCAGCACGCAGTGTCCGATCGCCTCCTCATATGCGTAGCGGAGCGGTTCGCCCGCACGTACCAGCCATTTGAACCCGGTGAGGGTCTCGACGTGCCGCCCGCCCCGCGCCGGCACGAGCAGCGACGGCAGTCGCGAGGACACGATCGTTGACGCCACCACCGGAGCCCCCGGCCCGCGCGTCGATCCCGGTAGGGGCGTGCGCAGCAGTTGGTCGGCCAGCACGGCACCGGTCTGGTCGCCGTCGAGCATCCGCCACCGCCCGTCGGGCCCGGCCAGGCCCACTGCGCACCGGTCGGCGTCGGGATCCAGGGCGATCGCCACATCGGCATCGATCCGGACGGCCAGTTCGAGCAGTCTCGCGGTGGTCTCCGGTCGCTCGGGGTTGGGCGAGGAGACGGTGGGGAAGTCCGGGTCCGGGTCCGCCTGTTCGGTCACCAGGTGGACATCGCCGACGCCGATCCCGGCCAGGACGCGGCGGCAGAGGTCGCCTCCCACCCCGTGGACGGGGGTCAGGGCCACGCGAGGCGCGCGAGGGGGCCGAGGCAGGGCCGCGACGACGCCGGCCACGTAGTCGTCGTCGAGTCGCGGGTCTACACGGATCCTCCGTGCACCGGCCGTCGGCACGGTGATCGACTCTCGGGCCGCGGCGTGCAGGTGGCTCTCGATGTCTGCGTCTGTCGGCGGCACGATCTGTGCGCCCCCGCGTCCGTAGACTTTGATGCCGTTGTCGCCTGCCGGATTGTGGGAGGCCGTCACCATGAGCCCGGCCACCGCTCCGCGCGCGCGCACCGCCGCGGCCACCACGGGAGTGGGGACGGGGCCTGAAGGAACGACGACGACGAGGTCGTGCGCCGCCACCACCGCCGCCACCAGGTCCACGAATCGGGCTGAGCCGTGCCGGGCATCCCCACCGACGATGACGGTCGACCCGGCTGGCTCCCGTTCGCGCAGGTATCGCGCGACGGCGGTGGCCACCAGGGTGACCGTGTGGTCGTTCATCCGTTCGGGCCCGGATCCGAGCGGGGCGCGGACGCCCGCGGTGCCGAAAGCCAATGTCACCGGCTGATTCCCGGACACGGGTTGCTCCTCAGGCGCGGGCGACCGCGGGGACCAGGGCCCGCAGTGCCCCGGTGAGGCGGGCGGACCCAGCAGCGCCGGCGGCCAGCACCTCGGTGTGGTCGAGTGGCTTCCCGGTGACCCCTGCGGCGAGGTTGGTCACGAGCGACATCGCCACCACGTCCAGCCCCAGACCGCGGGCGGCGATGGTCTCGGGCACGGTCGACATCCCCACCAGATCCGCGCCGAGCGTCCGCAACATGCCGATCTCGGCGGGGCTCTCGTACTGCGGGCCCGGCATAGCGGCGTAGACGCCCTCCGGTGGGTGGGTCCCAGCCCGCGCCCCGTCGTTCCCTCCGGGTCCGTCCCCGCCGACCGCGGCGATGGCCCGGGAGGCGGCCGCACGCAGGCGCGCGGAGTAGGCGTCGACCAGGTCCACGAATAGTGGACCTGTCAGCGGCGAGCGGCCGGTGAGGTTGAGGTGATCGCGGATCAGGACCAGGTCACCCACGGTGAGGTCGTCGCGCAGGCCGCCCGCCGCGTTGGTGAGGACCAACACCCGGGCACCCACCGCGGCGGCCACATGGGCCGGGTGGACAACGGGTTCCGTGCCGCGGCCTTCGTAAAGGTGGGTTCGACCGGCCACGGACAGCAACGGCACACCGTCGACCAGGCAGCTCGTCACGGTGCCGCGATGGCCGGCGGCTGACGGGGCCACGAACCCCGGCAGGTCCCGCACCGGAATCGTCACGGCGGTGCCGGCGTCGGCCAGGCCACCCACGACCTCGGACCAGCCGGAGCCCAGCACCAGGGTCACCTCGTGGGTGGTGCGGCCACTGGCCTCCGCGATCACCGCGGACGCGGTCTCGGCATCGCGAGTGGGGGAGAGCAGGGGCACCTCGATCAGGCGCCCGGGCCGACGTTGCGTGATTCCCGGGTTCGCAACTCGTGCACGTACGGGTCGGGGGCACCTGCACATTCGGCCGCGTCGGCGAGCAACCCCAGGTAGCGCGCCGAGGGCAGGCCTCCCTCGAAGGCGTCCATCACGTACAGCCACGCGAGTACCGAGTCGTCCGCCCCGGTGGGGGAGGCGGTCTCCACGGCGAACTCGGATTCCTGCGCGCTGACGGGGGGCCCGTCCGGCACGGTCGGCCGACGCTGGATGCGGACCCGGATCTTGCCGGCGGGTATCCGATCAGTGCCCTCCCACCGGTCGAGAGCGCGGGCGTCCTCATCGGGGACGTCGTAGAGCACCACGAAGACCCGCGAGTCAGGATCCTCGACGACGGTGGCGACAGCGCCTTCCCACGTGGGGTCGTTCCCGGCGAAGGTCAAGCGCCAGCCGTTGAGCCACCCCGTCCCGGCGAAGGGCGAGTGCGGCGCGCGGATGTTCATCTGGTCGGGATGCATGTTGGTCCCGTACGCGGCGTAGAGAGGCACGAGGACAAGCCTAGTCCCTCGCCGGAGGGTGTTGCTCCAGTGTCCTCCGGCCGTGGAGCTGGTGTTCGACTACCGTGTACGGCGGACGCGGCGCCCGCCACAATGGGACGCGGCGCCCGGCCCTTACCCCTGTGAGCCGTGGAGGATCTGTGACGCAGCGCATCATCATCATCGGCGGCGGGCCCGCAGGCTACGAGGCGGCGCTGGTCGCGGCGCAATACGGAGCGGACGTCACGATCGTCGACTCGGACGGTATCGGCGGTAACTGCGTACTCCACGACTGTGTGCCCTCCAAGACGTTCATCGCCACCACGGGTGTACGGACCGACATGAGGCGCGCTGAGGAGATGGGCGTCCAGGCGCACTTCGATCCCACCGCGTACCGACTCGGACAGGTCAACGGTCGCGTGAAGTCGCTTGCGCGGGCCCAGTCCGCCGACATCCGTTCGCAGCTCCAGCGCGAGGGCGTGCGCCTACTCTCCGGAAGCGCGCGGCTGCACGACTCGAAGCCGGGAATGGCCTCGCACAGCGTCGCCGTGACCTTCGAGAACGGCCAGCAGAAGATCCTTGACGCCGACGTGGTGCTGGTGGCCACCGGTTCCAGCCCCCGGGTCCTGTCCGGTGGGGAGCCCGACGGCGAACGGATCCTCAACTGGCGACAGCTCTACGACCTCACCGAACTGCCCACGCACCTCGTGGTGATCGGCTCGGGCGTGACCGGTGCCGAGTTCGTTTCGGCGTTCACGGAGATGGGCGTCAAGGTCACCATGGTCTCTAGCCGGGACCGCGTACTACCGCACGAGGACGCCGACGCCGCGCTGGTGCTGGAGGAGGCGCTCAGCGAACGCGGCGTCTCCCTGGTCAAGCACGCGCGCGCGGACGCAGTGGAGCATCATCAGGACGGAATCATCGTCCGGCTCGGGGACGGCCGCACGGTCACGGGCTCGCACGCACTGATCTGTGTGGGTTCGGTACCCAACACCGACGGCCTGGGTCTGCAGAGCGCCGGCGTCGAACTGCAGCGCAGCGGCCACATCAAGGTTGACCGCGTCTCCCGTTCCACCGCCCCCGGCATCTACGCCGCCGGTGACTGCACGGACCTGTTCCCCCTGGCCTCCGTGGCCGCCATGCAGGGACGCATCGCGATGTACCACGCGCTCGGTGAGGGCGTCAGTCCCATCAAACTGCGTACTGTCGCCTCCGCGGTGTTCACCCGCCCGGAGATCGCCACGGTAGGTATCTCCCACGCGCAGATCGAGTCCGGGGAGGTACCGGCCCGTGTCGAGGTGATGCCACTGGCCGGTAATCCGCGGGCCAAGATGCGCAGCTTGCGCCGCGGTTTCGTCAAACTGTTCTGTCGTCCCGCCTCAGGCGTGGTGATCGGTGGCGTGGTGGTGGCGCCCACCGCGTCGGAACTCATCCTGCCGATCTCGGTCGCGGTGCGTAACCAGCTCACGGTGGCCGACCTCGCGGGCTCGTTCTCCGTCTATCCGTCGATGACGGGCACGATCACCGAGGCGGCCCGCCAGCTCATCCGCCACGACGACCTCGACTGACCCGAAGCGCTCTCTCGGGGCGCATGCAGCTCGCCGGTCATCCCTCCGCGTCGGCCCAGCCCAGGGTTCGCTCGACCGCCGCGTTCCACCGACCCAGCAGTCGCTCACGCTCGGCCTCGGGCATCTGCGGCGTCCAGCGCCGGTCCTCCCGCCACAGCTCACGCAGCCGGTCCGCGGAATCCCATTGACCCACTGCCAGGCCGGCCGCGAACGCGGCCCCCAGCGCTGTGGTCTCAGTGACCTCGGGTCGAACCACGTCGATCCCCAGGATGTCGGCCTGGAACTGCATGAGGAAATCGTTGACGACCATGCCGCCATCTACTCGCAGCGACTCCGCCGCCTCACCCGCGTCAGCTGCCATCGCATCGGTCATTTCGCGGGTCTGGAATGCTGTGGCCTCGAGAGCCGCCCTGGCCAGGTGGGCCCGGGTGTGGAAGCGGGTCAGGCCCACCATCACGCCCCTGGCATCCGGCCGCCAACGCGGTGCGAGCAGTCCGGAGAACGCGGGCACCAGGTAGCAGTCCCCGTTGTCCTCGATAGACCGCGCCAACTCCTCGGTCTCGTCCGCTCGCGAGATCACCCCGAGGTTGTCCCGTAGCCACTGCACCAGCGACCCGGCCACGGCCACCGAACCCTCCAGTGCGTACACGGGGTCCTGTCCCTCGAGCTGGTAGCAGACCGTGGTGAGCAGTCCGTTCTCGCTGAACTGCGGGGTCGTACCAGTGTTGACCAGCAGGAATGCGCCCGTCCCGTAGGTGTTCTTGGCTTCGCCGGGCTGGAAGCAGGTCTGCCCGAACATCGCCGCCTGCTGATCGCCAAGGATCCCGGCAATGGGCGTGCCACCGAACATGCGGCGCTCGGTGACCCGGCCCAGCACCCCGGACGAGGGGACGATCTCCGGCAGCATGGCCCGCGGCACGCCGATCTCGTGACACAACTCGTCACTCCACTCCATCGACCGCAGATCCATCAGCAGAGTGCGCGAGGCGTTGGTGACGTCGGTGACGTGAAGAGCGCCCTCGCCGTCGTTCCCACCTCGGCGCCCCCCGGTGAGGTTCCACACCAGCCAGGAATCGATGGTGCCGGCCAACAGTTCGCCGGCCTGGGCCCGCTCTGTGCCGCGCTCACCACGGGAGTCCAGATGCTGGAGGATCCACCGGATCTTGGGGCCGGAGAAATAGGTCGACAGGGGCAGTCCGGTGATATCGCGGAACCGGTTGTCGCCGTCGGGGTGGTCCGAGGCCAGGCGGGCGCAGATCCCGGAGGTGCGGGTGTCCTGCCAGACAATAGCGTTGTACACCGGCTCGCCGGTCGCCCTGTCCCACACCACCACCGTCTCGCGCTGGTTGGTGATGCCGATCGCCGTGACCAGCGCGGGCTCTAGATCCACGTGCCCGGCGACCTGGGCCATGGCGGTGCGCACGTTCTCCCAGATCTCCAAGGGGTCGTGTTCCACCCACCCCGCCCGCGGCAGGATCTGGCGATGCTCGACCTGCGCGGTCGCCGCGGGGACAGGGAGGCCGTCGTGGTCGAAGAGAATGGCCCGTGACGATGCGGTGCCCTGATCGATCGCCAGAATGTATGTGTTGCGACTCACACGGCCAAGCTTACGTCCGCCCGGGCGTAGAGTCGGGCCCGACCGGCCGGAAAACCGACACGGCCGCGAAGGGAGCACCCATGCCCACGATCAGGTCCCGTTCAGTCCTGGGCCCGGAGCGCCGCGCACAGGCGTGGCGGCGGTTGTCCGAGGACACGTTCGACGTCGTGATCGTGGGCGGGGGCGTGGTGGGTACGGGGAGCGCCCTGGACGCCGCGACCCGCGGCCTCAACGTCGCAGTGGTCGAGGCCCGTGACTTCGCCGCGGGTACCTCGTCCCGCAGCTCCAAGATGTTCCACGGGGGCCTGCGCTACCTCGAACAACTCGATTTCGGTCTGGTGGCAGAGGCCCTGCACGAGCGCGAGCTGAGCATGACGCGGCTTGCTCCGCACCTGGTGACACCGCTCAAGTTCCTGTTCCCGCTCACGCGACGATTCTGGGAGCGTCCCTACATGGCCGCCGGCTTCGTCTTGTACGACGTCATGGGTGGCGCGAAAAGCGTTCCTCCGCAGAAGCACTACAGCCGCGCCGGTGCCCACCGCATCGCCCCGGGGCTCCGTGAAGGCGCTGTGGTGGGCGGGATCCGCTATTGGGACACCCTTGTGGACGACGCCCGGCATACCCTCACCCTGGCCCGCACCGCCGCCCACCACGGCGCGGTGGTGGCCAATTCGACGCAGGTGATCGGTTACCTCCGCGACGGTGACCGGGTAACGGGGGTGCGGGTCCGTGACGCCGAAACCGGGCTCGAGACCGACGTCCGGGCCGCGGTTGTTCTCAACGCCGCCGGCGTGTGGACCGACCACCTCCAGAAGATGCTCGGGGAGGAGGGCGGATTCACCGTTCGCGCGTCCAAGGGCGTCCACATCGTGGTGGACCGGGACAAGGTGGACTCCGAGGCGGCGCTCATCCTGCGCACCGAGAAATCCGTCCTCTTTGTTATCCCGTGGGGTGAGTACTGGATTATCGGCACCACGGACACCGACTGGCAGCTCGACCTCGCCCACCCGGCGGCGACCGGCGCGGATATCGACTACATCCTCGGCCACGTGAACTCGGTCCTCACAGAGCCGATCGGCCGTGAGGACGTTCGCGGTGTCTACGCCGGACTGCGTCCTCTGCTCTCGGGCGGGGCCGATACCACCGCCAAGCTCTCCCGCGAGCACGCCGTGATGACCGTGGCGCCCGGAGCAGTGGTAGTGGCGGGTGGGAAGTACACCACCTATCGGGTGATGGCAGCCGATGCCGTGGACGCGGCCGTCGCCGAACTGGGGGAGCGGGCCGCGGGTGTACCGTCCTCGACAACCGAACGCATCCCGCTGCTCGGGGCCGACGGCTATCCGGGAATGGTCAACCGGGCCGACAGGATCGCCGATCACTACGAGGTCCGCGAGGAGCAGGTCCTGCACCTGCTGGGGCGGTACGGCACGCTCACCGAGGACGTGCTCGAGCTCGCCGCCGGTCGTCCGGACCTGCTGGAGACGCTGGGGGGAGCCGACGGCTACCTGCGCGTGGAGGTCGTCTATGCCGCGGTCGCCGAGGCAGCCCTCCATCTCGAGGACGTCCTGGTCCGCCGCACAAGGATCTCCATGGAGTATCAGCACGGCGGTGTCGACTGCGCCCGCGAGGTCGCCGACCTCATGGCGGAGATTCTCGATTGGGACGCGGACCGTGTCGCGCGGGAGGTGGAACTGTTCGAGCGGCGGATCGACGCCGAGAAGGCGAGCCAGGTCACCGAGTCCGACGACGAGGCGGACGGATTCCTTCGACGTGTGCCGGATGTCCGGCAATTCCTGGCGGAAGCGGCGTTTGACCCCGCGCGAGCGCAGCCGGTGGTCGACAGTTCCGCGGCCCGGGGCCACTGACGACCCCGCACGGCCGCGGCGGGCCGGAACCATGTCGTCGTCCCGCGTGCCCCTTCATATGCGGGAGGGCCCCGGCGACCTCATGGTCACCGGGGCCCTCCCGTACCTGCTGTCAGGAACAGGTCACTTGATCTCGCAGAGCACCGTGCCCTGGGTGACGGCGGCGCCGGCATCGACGGCGAGGTCGGTGATCACACCGTCCTTGTGCGCGGTGACCGGGTTCTCCATCTTCATGGCCTCGAGTACGGCGACCATGTCGCCTGCCTTGACCTCCTGGCCCTCCTCGACGGCGACCTTGACGACGGTGCCCTGCATGGGGGCCGAGACGGCGTCACCGGATGCGGCCGCACCGGCGGCGCCGCCACGGGTGCGGGACTTAGCCTTGCGACGGACCGTGCCGCCGTCGTGCGAACCGCCGAAGGCGAGGTCGCCGGGCAGGGAGACCTCGACGCGACGTCCGTCCACCTCCACGACGACCTTCTTGCGCTCGACGGGCTCGTCGTCGTCAGCGGGTGCGCCGGTCGGGGTCCACGGCTCGAGCGGGTTGTCCCACTCCTCCTCGATCCACTTGGTGTAAACGTCAAAGTTCTTGCCGTTACCGACAAATGCGGGGTTGGTGACGATATGCGCGTGGAACGGCAGGACCGTGGCCATGCCCTCGATCTTGTACTCGGCGAGCGCGCGGGCCGAACGGGCGAGCGCCTGGTCGCGATCCTCGCCCCAGACGATCAGCTTGGCGAGCATCGAGTCGAACTGGCCGCCGATGGTGTCGCCCTGCTCGACACCGGACTCCATGCGGACGCCCGGGCCGTTCGGCTCGCGGTACCCGGTGATGGTGCCGGGGGCGGGCAGGAAGCCGCGGCCGGCGTCCTCGCCGTTGATGCGGAACTCGAACGCGTGGCCGCGCGGGGTCGGGTCCTCGGTGAACTCCAGGACCTCGCCCTCGGCGATCTTGAACTGCTGGAGGACGAGGTCGATGCCGGCGGTCTCTTCGGTGATGGGGTGCTCCACCTGGAGGCGGGTGTTGACCTCGAGGAACGAGATCGTGTCGCCCTGGACCATGTACTCGACGGTGCCGGCGCCGTAGTAGCCAGCCTCCTTGCAGATGGCCTTGGCGGAGTCGTGAATTCGCTTGCGCTGATCGTCGGTCAGGAACGGCGCGGGGGCCTCCTCGACCAGCTTCTGGAAGCGGCGCTGCAGGGTGCAGTCGCGAGTACCGGCGACGATCACGTTGCCGTGCTGGTCGGCGAGGACCTGGGCCTCGACGTGGCGGGCCTTGTCGAGGTACTGCTCGACAAAGCACTCGCCGCGACCGAAGGCGGCCACGGCCTCACGAGTGGCCGACTCGAAGAGCTCGGCGACCTCGTCCATCTTGTGGGCGACCTTCATGCCGCGGCCACCGCCACCGAAGGCGGCCTTGATCGCGATGGGCAGGCCGTACTCCTCGGCAAACTTGACGACCTCGGAGGCGTCCGAGACCGGGTCCTTGGTGCCGGCGGCCATCGGAGCGTTCACACGCTCGGCAATGTGGCGGGCGGTGACCTTGTCACCCAGGTCGCGGATGGCCTGCGGCGGCGGGCCGATCCAGATCAGTCCGGCATCGATGACGGCCTGCGCGAAGTCGGCGTTCTCGGACAGGAATCCGTAACCGGGGTGCACGGCGTCAGCACCGGACTTGGCGGCGGCGTCCAGGATCTTGTCAAAGACGAGGTACGACTCCGCGGACGTGGTGCCGCCCAAGGCGAAGGCCTCGTCGGCCAGCTTGACGAACAGTGCGTCGGCGTCGGGCTCGGCGTATACGGCCACGCTGGCCAGACCGGCATCCTTCGCCGCGCGGATCACTCGGACGGCGATCTCGCCGCGGTTGGCGACGAGGACCTTGGTGATGTGAGAGCTGGCATGACTGGGCACTCAGGGCCTCCTGGTGATGGACGTCTTGACGACGGTGTCCCCGATGGGCCCACCGATATTCTTCAGCAGTCTAATGAGAGGCACCCCTCATGTGTGCTGTTGGGGGTCCAAGGGCTGGTCCGCGGGGGCGGATCGGCGGGGGCGGCATCCCTCTGACCTGCAGCGCGCCCGAGAATGCGAAATTTTCACGGACGCAATTCAGGCCGCCACACGCGGTGGGCGTGCATTCCAGCGCCGGCGAGGAGGCGCCGGAGGAGAGGCAGACTGAGACCGATGACACTCGACGGGTCGCCGTCGATCCTGTCGATGAACCAGCCACCGAGGGATTCGATGGTGAAGGCGCCCGCGCACTCGAGCGGTTCCCCTGTGCGCAAATACACGTCGAGGTCCGCATCCGACGGGGCACCGAAGTGGACGGTCGTGTCCGAGGTGTCCGATTCCACGCTGGTGACCCTGGGTGGGCCGTCGCCGGTGAGGTCCGCGACGATCAGCGAGTGGCCGGTCAGCAGCACGCCGTGCCGGCCGCGCATCCGCTTCCAGCGCTCCATGGCCCGCTCGTAGGTGTGTGGCTTGCCCTCGAGCTGGCCGTCGACGAGCAACATCGAATCGCATCCCACGAGCGCGAGGGTGTCGGCGCCGGTCGCGCGGGCATCCGCGGCTAAAGAGTCCCCTTCGCGTTCGAGGACGTCGTGCGCCTTGGCTCTCGCCAGCTCCTCGACCACCCGGACGTGTGGGGTTTCCGCCGGCAGCGAGGCACGGAGTGCGTCCTCGTCGACTCGCGGGTGACGGACCAGCGGGTCCACCCCCGCCTGCTCGAGGATCCGGAGGCGGGACGGGGAGGCCGAGGCGAGGACGAACGCGATCATGTACTCAGCGTAGCCACGAGCTCAGCTGCGGGGCAGCAGCATCGTGACGGTCAACGTGGTGGGTTCGAGTGCTCGTACCCAGTGCCGCAACTTCGCCGTCAGATGCAGGATCTCACCGGTCTGTAATTCGAGCGTGCGGTCGGGCAGTCCGAACTCCACACGACCCCTGAGTAACTGGATGAGAACGGGGTGGAACGCCGCATGGTCGGGCAGTTCCTGACCCTCGCCGAACTCGAACGAGACGATCTTGGTGGTCTCGTCCTCGTGGACGATCGACGCCCCCGGACGCTTGGCGGAGGGCTCGACCCGGCCGATGACGTCGGTGTGGTGGGTCGCCTCGCCTTGGTCGGTCCCGGCGCGTCGCCCGTGATCTCGGTCCTCGCTACCGGGATCCCGGTCGGAGGTCGTGTGTGCCTGGCTCATGGGGGCCTCCTCGGTACGGGCTGTCCCGGACAGCCTAGTGAGCTGCGGCCGCCGAGCCGGAAGCGACCGATGGCTCGGCCCCGCCTAGGACAACGACAGCCGCCCCTGGCCCTGCTCTCCGGCGCGCGCATCGGCGGGGGCTGGAGTGCAGGGCCAGAGGCGGCTGTGGGGTGGTGCTAGACCGCTCGGGGGTGGTGCGAATCTGCTCGTGTCAGTACTGCCGGCGGTTGAGGAACGAACTCGGGTTGTAACCGAACGGCGGGCGCAGGCGGTCCTCGTAGGAACCCCAGTCATTCTTGATGCCTGTCCGACGCTCGCCCTGGTGGGCCGCGTTGCCCTGTGCCGTGGCGAAGACGGCCGACAGGATTCCCACCTCGGTCGGAGTGGGGTTGCCGCCTTCGATACGGAAGAACGGCGCCGTGGGCTTCTCCGTCCCGCCCGTGGACTCAGAGTTCTGCTCGGCGGTCACAGCGGGATGTTCCCGTGCTTCTTGGCCGGCACCTCGACGACCTTCCGGTCCAGAAGGCGAAGGGCCTGCGATACCTGCAGTCGGGTGTGCGAGGGCGGAATCACCGCGTCGACGTAACCACGCTCGGCGGCGACGTAGGGGTTGACGAGCGTGTCCTCGTACTCGGCCTGCAGCTTGAGACGCAGGGCGTCCACGTCCTCGCCGTTGGCGGCGGCTTCCTTGAGCTGCGGCCGGTAGACGAACCCGACGGCACCGGAGGCACCCATGACGGCGATCTCCGCGGTCGGCCAGGCGAGGTTGATGTCCGCACCCATGTGCTTGGAGCCCATGACGTCGTACGCGCCGCCGTACGCCTTGCGGGTGATGACGGTGACCTTGCCGACGGTGGCCTCACCGTAGGCGTACAGCAGCTTCGCGCCGCGACGGATGATGCCGTCGAACTCCTGGCCGGTGCCGGGCAGGAAGCCCGGGACGTCGACCAGGGTGAGGATCGGGATGTTGAACGCGTCGCAGGTGCGGACGAAGCGGGCGGCCTTCTCGGAGGCCTTGATGTCGAGGCAGCCGGCGAACTGGGTGGGCTGGTTGGCCACCACGCCGACACTGCGACCCTCGATCCGGCCGTAGCCGACGATCACGTTCATGGCGTACTGGCCCTGGATCTCCAGGAACTCACCGTCGTCGACGATGTGGGCGATGACCTCATGCATGTCGTACGGGCTGTTGGACGAGTCCGGGATGATGGTGTCGAGTTCGTGGTCCTCGAGTGTGAGGTTGTCCTCGATCGCTCCCTCCGCGATCGGGAACGGGAAGCGCGGAGCCTCAGCCCGGTTGTTACTGGGGAGGTAGGAAAGCAGATCCTTGACGAAGTCCAGGGCATCCTGTTCGTCGGAGGCGGTGTAGTGCGACACGCCCGATTTGGTCATGTGCGTATTGGCGCCGCCCAGTTCTTCCTGGGTGACCTCCTCGCCGGTGACCGTCTTGATGACGTCCGGTCCGGTGACGAACATCTGCGAGGTCTTGTCGACCATCACGGTGAAGTCGGTGAGGGCGGGGGAGTAGACGTGGCCTCCGGCCGACGGGCCCATGACCAGCGAGACCTGCGGGATGACGCCGGAGGAGAGCACGTTGCGGTGGAAGATCTCGCCGTAGAGGCCGAGCGAGACCACGCCCTCCTGAATGCGGGCGCCGGCGCCGTGGTTGATGCCGATCATCGGCCGGCCTGTCTTGAGGGCCAGGTCCATCACCTTGACGATCTTCTCGCCGTAGACCTCACCCAACGATCCACCGAAGACGGTGGCGTCCTGCGAGAAGATGCAGACGCTGCGACCGTCGATGGTGCCGTAGCCGGTGATCACGCCGTCACCCAGCGGACGACGCTCGGCGAGCCCGAAGGTGGTGGCGCGGTGTCGTGCGAGCGCGTCGATCTCGACGAACGAACCCGGATCGAGGAGATTCTCGATCCGTTCGCGGGCCGTCATCAGGCCCTTTTCGTGGGTCCGGTCGATCGCGGCCTGTCCCATCGGGGCGCGGGCCTCGTCGAGGCGGCGACGCAGTTCGGACAGCTTCCCGGCGGTCGTGTGGATGTCGGGTGTCGCGGAGTCCGTCTGGACGTCGACGCCGACATCCGGTTCTGAGGCAGTCGTCATGTTGCAAGACTCTAACGACTCTTCCCGCGTCGTGGCGATGTGACCCGGCGTACTCCCCCGACGTCGACCCCGCCAGATGTCGGGCCAGCGACCTACTCTGGACCTCGTGCACGCAGATCACGGAACCGATTTCCCGCCCGGGCTGGACGCCGAAGCGCTTCGTCACGCGCTGGTGGGAGCCTCGGGCGCGCCGTACACCTCGCTCGAGGTGGTGGACGAGATCGGCTCCACCAACGCGGAATTGATGGCGCGGGCGGCCGGGGGAGCGCCGGATCGGAGCGTTCTGCTGGCGGAATACCAGGCTGCCGGCCGCGGAAGGCTCGGGCGCTTATGGACGGCGCCACCGCGCACCCAGGTTGCATTGAGCGTCCTGCTTCGCCCGGGCGCCGTCTCGCCGACGCTCTTCGGGTGGTTGCCCCTGGCGACGGGGCTGGCGGTGCGTGACGGTCTCCGCGCGGCCGGCGGAGTGGACGCCACCCTCAAGTGGCCCAACGACGTCCTGGTCGGGGGGCGGAAGATAGCGGGGATCCTCGCCGAGATGACCACGGTCCCGGGGGGCGGGGATTTCTCGGTGCGACTGCCCGCCGTGGTGGTGGGCGTGGGGATCAACGTCTTGCTTACCGCAGAGCAACTGCCGGTGCCGCACGCCACCTCACTGGCACTCAGCGGTGGATCTGTAGACCGGGAAGCGGTGGCCCGTGCGGTGCTCGAATCTCTGGCCCTGCGCCACCAGCAGTGGCGGGAGTGCGAACGGGGGAGCGGATCAACGGTTTCCGACGAGTTGATGGCGGCGTACACCCGGTCCTGTTCCACCATCGGCGCCGATGTACGCGTCGAACTCCCCGGAGACATCGTGCGTACCGGGCGCGCCGACAGGATCGATCGGGAGGGCCGTCTCGTCGTCGTCGACACCGACGGCGAGTTCGCCGTGGCCGCGGGCGACGTCACCCACATCCGTGGCGCCGGCGGCCGCTGGGGCGGCTGAACGGTGGGGTTCGTCAGGTCGGTCCTCGCCCCGGGCGAGGCGCTCATCGTCCACACCCACCCGCACTGGCGGCGGCTGGTGCGGCCCGCGTTGGTCGGGATCATCGGGGCCGGCCTGGCCGGGATCGCCGGTGGGTTCATCGAGGTCCAGGTGGTGCACCCGGGCGACCGCACGGCCACCTGGAGCATGGTGGCGGGCCTGTACACACTCATCGTGCTGCGATTCGGGGTCTGGCCGGCAGTGCGCTGGGCCCGCACCGACCTGGTGGTGACCGACGAACGTGTCCTCTACCGTCCCGCGGGCTCCACTCGGAGATGTGTGGACGTGCCGCTACGACGGATAAGCGCCGTCCGGTTCCGCCACACGCTCGCCGACCGCGCGCTGGGCACGGGTTGCCTCATACTCGAGCTCGGGCACCTGCCACCGGTGGAGATCGATCACGTACCCGAGGTGGCTCGCGTGCACGCCGCCGTCTACGACGAACTGCTTCGACTGCCGCCCCCGCCGCCTCCCGCCCCGCTGTCGCCGGCGCCCCGCTTTCGCTGGGGCCTCCCGGGGCGTAGGTGAGGACACCGTCAGACGTGAGAACATGGACGGCGTGAACGACGACTCGCGCATTCGCCGCAATCCCCTCGGTACGCCCGTCGTGGCGATGATCGGTGGGGGACAACTCGCCCGTATGACCCACCAGGCGGCCGTGGCACTGGGGCAGAGTCTGCGCGTGCTCGCTGCGGACCCTCAGGACCCGGCCGCACAGGTCACACCGGACGTGGTGATTGGTGCTCATGACGACCCCGATGCCGTGCGCACCGCGGCGGAGGGTGCCGATGTCATGACCTTCGACCACGAACACGTGCCACCGCAGATCCTGTTGGAACTTGAGGCGAACGGCGTTGCCGTGCGACCCCGAGCGTCCGCGCTGATCCACGCGCAGGACAAGCTCGTGATGAGACGTGCCCTGGCGGAGATCGGGGCCCCGGTCCCGCCCTTCACCGGCATCGACTCACTGGAGGACGTGCGCCGGTTCCACGGCGAGCAGGAGGGGCGCATCGTCCTCAAATCGGCGCGCGGCGGCTACGACGGCCGCGGTGTGTGGATGCCGGATTCGCTTGAGGAGGCCGAGCGGATCGCCGGGGAACAACTCGCGGCGGGCGTGCCGATGATGGCGGAGGCCCGCGTGCCGTGGACCCGTGAACTGTCCGCGATGGTCGCACGGTCGCCCTACGGACAGGGCGCCGTGTGGCCAGTCGTGGAGACCGTCCAGCGCGACGGCATCTGCGCGGTCGTCGTGGCTCCCGCGACCGGCTTGGACGACGACCTGCGTTCGGCCGTGCAGGCCACCGCGCTGCGGCTCGCCGAGCACCTCGACGTGACCGGCGTTATGGCGGTGGAGTTGTTCGAGGTCATCGGTGCCGACGGCAGGCCCGGGGTGCTGGTCAACGAGCTCGCTATGCGCCCCCATAACTCCGGCCACTGGACCATGGACGGCGCCGTCACCAGCCAGTTCGAGCAACACCTGCGGGCCGTGCTCGATTACCCGCTGGGCTCCACGGTCGCGACGGCACCGGTCACGGTGATGGCCAATGTCCTCGGCGCGCCCGACGCTCCTGCGATGAGCATGGATGAGCGGGTCCACCATCTAGGCGCCCGGTTCCCCCACGCGCGGGTTCACCTCTACGGCAAGTCAGAGCGTCCGGGCCGCAAGCTCGGGCACGTCAACGTCCTCTCTGATCCCGGAGTGGATCCCGACGACTCCGACCGGGTCGCCACCGTCCGCGCTGTGGCCGAACTCGCCGCCCACTGGCTCTCGCACGGTGAGTGGGCCGACGGCTGGGACCCCCACACGGGGGCTGCCGTCGGGGACTACGAACGCTGAGCTAACCCACCACGACGAAAGGCATGAAGATGACCGCGCGACAGGGCGGGCCGCAGGTCGGTCTGATCATGGGTAGCGACTCCGACTGGCCCACCATGGAGGCGGCCGCGGAGGCGCTGGCCGAGTTCGGTGTCACGTTCGAGGTGGGTGTGGTCTCCGCGCACCGCACACCGCAGAAGATGCTCGACTATGCGCGCTCGGCCGCGGGCCGGGGCGTGCGGGTGGTGATCGCCGGGGCAGGCGGCGCCGCGCACCTGCCCGGGATGGTCGCCTCGGCGACGCCGTTGCCGGTCATCGGCGTCCCGGTGCCGCTCAAGTACCTGGACGGGATGGACTCACTTCTGTCGATCGTGCAGATGCCGGCAGGGGTCCCCGTGGCCACCGTGTCGATCGGGGGCGCACGTAACGCCGGACTCCTGGCGGTGCGGATCCTCGCGACGTCCGATCCCGATCTGCTCAAGCGGATGGAGACCTTCCAGGCGGAGCTCGAGGCGATGGTGGAGCGCAAGGATGCCGCGTTGCGGCAGACCCTGCTCGGCTGATCCGGCGGGCCACGTTCCGGGATGCGGAAAGCGTGACTCCGGCGGAGCGGGGAATCCGGTTAACTGTTGGTAACTTGAACGCCTGGGTGCCTACCCGGGGCCGAGCCGACGATAATGGCGTCAACGCGCAGTCATCACGGCGGACGACCCCGGTCCGGCGGCCCGCGCGAACCGCACCCTAATCCCCTTGGAGGCCCGCATATGTCCGGCAACCCCGACTTTGACCTGTACCGCCCGGCGGAGGAGCACGAGGAGCTCCGGGCCGCGATCCGCGCTCTCTCCGAGAAGGAGATCGAGCCGCACGCAGCCGATGTCGATGAGCAGGAGCGGTTCCCGCAGGAGGCTCTCGATGCGCTCAACGCCTCGGGCTTCAACGCCCTGCACGTCCCGGAAGAGTACGGCGGCCAGGGTGCCGACTCGGTAGCGGCCTGCATCGTCATCGAGGAGGTCGCCCGTGTCTGCGGTTCGTCCTCGCTGATCCCCGCGGTCAACAAGCTCGGCACAATGGGCCTGATCCTCTCCGGCGGCGAGGACCTCAAGAAGAAGGTTCTGCCCGAGATCGCCGAGGGCAAGATGGCCTCCTACGCGTTGTCGGAGCGTGAAGCCGGTTCGGACGCCGCCGCGATGCGCACCCGCGCACGTCAGGACGGCGACGACTGGATCCTCAACGGCAACAAGGCGTGGATCACGAACGGCGGCAAGTCCACCTGGTACACCGTGATGGCCGTCACGGACCCGGAGAAGGGTGCCAACGGCATCTCCGCGTTCATGGTGCACGCCGACGACGAGGGCTTCGGCGTCTCGAAGACCGAGAAGAAGCTCGGCATCAAGGGCTCGCCCACCGCGGAGCTGTACTTCGAGGACGTCCGCATTCCGGGTGACCGGATAATCGGCGCGCCGGGCACCGGCTTCAAGACCGCACTGCAGACGCTCGACCACACCCGTCCGACCATCGGTGCGCAGGCTATCGGCATCGCTCAGGGTGCGCTTGACGCAGCGGTGGCCTACACCAAGGAGCGCAAGCAGTTCGGCCGTGCAATCTCCGACTTCCAGAACACGCAGTTCATGCTGGCCGATATGGCCATGAAGGTGCAGGCCGCCCGTTTGATGGTCTACACGGCCGCGGCCAACGCCGAGCGCGGCAGCGCGCCCGGGGGCGAGAAGCTGGGTTTCATGGCGGCAGCGTCCAAAACCTTTGCCTCGGATGTGGCGATGGAGGTCACCACTAACGCGGTGCAGCTCTTCGGCGGTGCCGGTTACACGCGCGACTTCCCCGTTGAGCGAATGATGCGCGACGCCAAGATCACACAGATCTACGAGGGCACCAATCAGGTGTGCCGCATGGTCATGGCCCGGCAGGTCCTGTCCTGACGGTCTAGAGGGTGAGCGTCGTCCGCTCGGTCGCCGCCAGGTCGGCGACCGAGGGGTCGTCCGCGCTGGCACCGGTGACCAGTACCGCCGTGCCTCCGGAGGCGAAGACGCGCGCGAGAACGGACACCACGTCGCCGCGCTGACTGCCTGCCACGAGCGCCCGTCCCGCCAGCGCGGGATCCACGAGGTCCTGAAGGGTCTTCCCGTCGAGCGCGGCGGATCCACCTGTGCCGGAGGGAACGAACGAGTCGGGGTGGATCCGGCATGCCTCGGCGAGATCGGTGACACCGGGTGGCACGTCGACGCCGGCTGACGACAGTGGACGGCCCATGGGGTCGGTGGTCATGAGGAGTGCCTCGACGTCGGTCGAGTGGTGGTCCAACCGGTCGGCGACGGTGACGACGGCAACGGCGTCATCAGCCGGCTCGGTGAGGACCTCGGCCCCGGCCCACCAGGCGCCGGTCAGCACACCGGCGGTGAGCCAGTGGGCGGGCAGGTCGCACACAATCTTGTCGCCGGGCATCACCCCCAGCTCATCGCGGAACATGCCCGCGATCTTGGCCGCCCAGTTGGCGGTCGAAGTCACGGACAATTCGATCCGTGAGGGGGCCGCCTGGTCGTAATGGGTGATCATCGGCGCCCCCGGATCGATCGCGAGGAGCGGTTGGAACACGGTGTCTGCGGCGGTCTTCATTGGATCAGCCTCCGGGGGCGTGGTGGGTCAGTTGACGCAGGGTATGTCCGAGCCGCCCGCGTCGAAGGTGGGACGCTCCGCGATGGACGGCGGCAGCGGCGCGTAGGTGGTGGTGCCGGGGGAGGAGGACTCGCTGGCAATGGCCTCGCCGGTGGGGCCGCTGTAGTCGTCGGCCAGGACCACCCGTACCGATCCCGCAGGAAGGGCCGGATCGACCTGCACCGGCAGTCCGCCGAGCGCATCGGACACCGCCATGGCGTCCGCGTCAGAGGACGAACTGGCGGCGACGTGCGAGGTGTACGCCGCGGCGGGGTCGGTGAGCATGTCCCCCGAGGCGTAGCCGAGTTCCGTGAGTGCCCCGGACACCTGGGCCGCAAGCCCGTCGATCGCGGTGGTGTTGACCACGGATACCGTCACAGACGCCGGGTCGAAGCCTGGAGCGTCCGTGGGCGTCTGGTCAGCGCCCTCGTCCATGCCCTCGGTGCTGGCGAACCCGGCCACAAATTCGGCGACTTGATCGGGGTCCGCTGTCACGATGGACTCGCCCCACTCGGTGAACGAGTCGATGCTGGTCACCGGGATGGTCTCGAAGCGCACGTTGCCGCCGCTGATGTTCTGGAGCTTCATGGCGAAGTCCACGAAGTCCCAGTTCTCGTCGATCACGAAGGAGCGCTTGGCGGCGCCCGCGAGGGCGCTGAGCTTGCCCGGGTCCGAGAGGGTGCCCGCAGAAAGCATCTTCTTGACCAGTTGGGACATGAAGACCTGCTGGCGCACGATGCGGTCGAGGTCGCCCGCCGGCAGGTCGTGGCGCTGGCGAACGAAGCTCAGCGCGTCCGATCCGGACACGGTCTGCTCACCGGCGCGGAACTTCGCCCCGGACAGCGGCTCATCCACTTCGTCGGTCAGACAGACGGGCACGCCGCCCACGGCGTCGGTGAGCAAGACAAAGCCGAGCAGGCCGATCTCGGCGTAGTGGTCGACCTCCACCCCGGTGAGGTCGCGGACCGCGCCGATCAATCCGTTGCGGCCGGACTTGACCGCGTTCCGTTGGTCGTCCTCGGTGATCTCGCCATCGGGGCTCGAGGCCATCGCCCGCTCGAGGTAGGCCTCCTTGTTGGCGGAGTACACGCCGTTGATCTTGCTGCCACCGACCGTGTTGGTCTCCACGTAGACATCTCGAGGGATGGAAATGGCGGTGGCGGAGCTGCCGTCCTCGGGGATCCTGATGAGCAGGATCGTGTCCGTGTTCTCGCCCTCCTCGTCGCCGGTGCGGATGGTGGCCAGCTCTTCCTCGCTGAGCGGGTTGCCCTGGGCGTCGGTGCGGTTGTCGGTGCCCACCAGGAGGATGTCGACGGCACCGTCGAGGCCACCGTCGCCTACGTTGAGGCCGCCGGCCGACGACAGGTCCGAGTTGAGACCGTTGAAGAGTGTCCAACCGATGCCGGTGACCAGGAGACAGAACGCGGAGACGAGCGCCGCGATGATGCGGGCGATCCGGGAGGCCATCGGGCGTGTAGACGGTGCGTGGCGTCGACCCCGTGTCCGGCCGGGGGCGCGACGGGGTGTCGCGGGCTGCTCGGCGCTCATCCACCGTCCTTGTCGTCGAATCTGGGCGGCCGGTCCGCTCCGACGAGGGAGGGGCGAGCCCACGGGGTGCTACCGCCGGGGCGGCCCGCGGGCCTAGAGGACCGCCGATAATGATCCCACGGTACCGCGCCGCGTGCCGGGCGTCGGAATCGGACGCGCGCGTCGTAGGGTGTTTCGCGTGACGACCCGACTCCCCGTCGTGACGGTGACCTACTCGCCGGGCGACCACCTTCGCGCCCTCATCGGATCACTGCCCGCGGCAACCACGCGGCACGTCGGTCTGGTGATGGCGGACAACGGGTCGACCGACGGCGCTCCCGAGGCGGCCGCGGCCGAGCACCGGTTCGTCGAGTTCCTCCCGACCGGCGGGAACCTCGGTTACGGAACAGCCATCAACCGCGCGGTGACCGAGATCTCCGGACGCCCCGATGATTTCGACCAGCGCTACGTCCTGGTGGTCAACCCGGATGTGAGCTTCGAACCGGGATCGATCGACGCGCTGCTGGCAGCCGCCGAGCGATGGCCCCGGGGAGCCGCGTTCGGCCCGCGCATCGCCGAGGCCGACGGGTCGGTGTACCCGTCCGCGCGCGCGATCCCGCGTCTGCGCGCGGGGATCGGCCACGCGGTGCTGGGCCCCGTGTGGCGGGGCAATCCCTGGACAGCGCGGTATCTCGACGACGATGACATGGACTCGGAGAGGGCCGCCGGGTGGCTCTCGGGGTCGTGCCTGCTCCTGCGTCGCGACGCCTTTGACGCCGTCGGCGGGTTCGACGAGCGCTACTTCATGTATCTGGAGGACGTGGACCTGGGCGACCGGCTCGGTCGCGCGGGTTGGCAGAACGTGTACGTCCCTTCGTCGGTGATCCGTCATGACCAGGGGCACGCGGCCAGGACGGTGCCGGAGTTCACGCTGAGGGCGCACCATCGGAGCGCCTACCTGTTCCAGGCGGACAGGCACCCGCACGCATGGCAGGCCCCGATACGCTGGGCCCTCAGAGCGGGTCTCGAGCTCAGGTGCCGTCTCGCGATCCGATCCGCCGAGCGCGCACTGCGCTGAGTCCGGCTGACGAGAAAAGTCCTACCACCGGCCCGACGGTCCGCGCGAGTGTGCGGGTCGGAACGGCCCCTGACAGCGGGAGCGAACAACGTGACCTCGACGACCCCCGACAATGCCGCGAACGGCCACGATCTGCTCGCGGATACCGAAGCGGTGGTGTTGGTGGGGGGCAAGGGCACCCGCCTGCGACCCCTGACCATCTCGGCGCCCAAGCCGATGCTGCCCACCGCGGGACTGCCGTTCCTGACCCACCTGTTGTCCAGGATCCGGGCCGCCGGCATCCGCCGCGTCGTGTTGGGGACGTCCTTCAAGGCGGAGGTCTTCGAGGAGTACTTCGGCGACGGCTCGGACCTGGATCTCGAGCTTTCCTACGTGGTCGAGACCGAGCCCCTGGGCACCGGTGGCGGGATCCGGAACGTGTTGGACCAGCTCACCGCGTCGACGGTCCTGGTGTTCAACGGCGACGTGTTGGGTGGCACCGACCTCCGGCAGGTCATCAATATGCATCACGCCAAGAACGCGGACCTGACCATGCATCTGGTGCGGGTGTCGGATCCTCGAGCCTTCGGTTGTGTGACCACCGACGACGACGGCCGAGTGCAGGAATTCCTGGAGAAGACGCAAGACCCGCCGACGGACCAGATCAATGCCGGCTGCTACGTCTTTCGACGTGAGCTCATCGAGCAGATCCCCGCTGGTGTCCCCGTCTCCGTCGAGCGCGAGACGTTTCCCCAACTGCTGGCCGAGGACAAGCGGGTCTACGGTTTCGTGGACTCGGCGTATTGGCGCGACATGGGCACCCCGGAGGATTTTGTCCGGGGGTCGTCGGATCTGGTGCGCGGGATCGCGCCCTCACCGGCGTTGGAAGGCCACGCGGGGGAGGCCCTGGTGCACGAGGGCGCGGGTATCGGGGCCGGTGCGGTCCTGGTGGGCGGCACGGTCGTCGGTCGGGGTGCCGAGATCGGGGCCGGGGCCCGACTCGACGGTGCGGTCGTGTTCGACGGCGCCCGCATCGAGGCCGGGGCGACGGTCGAGCGGTCGATCGTCGGCTTCGGAGCCGTCATCGGCCACCGCGCACTGGTCCGCGACGGGGTGATCGGCGACGGCGCCGTGGTGGGTGCCCGTTGTGAGCTGCTCCGCGGCGCCCGCGTGTGGCCGGGCGTGGAGATCCCCGACGGCGGGATCCGCTACTCCACCGATATGTAGGCGTCCCCGGCGGACCGGGACGCGCGCGGCGGGACCGGGGCGGCCGGAACCCCCACGGCCACGGCACCCAGTGGCCGCCACGAGCTCGGTAGGTCGAGTTCGCGGCGGGTGGTGTCGGCGGCGAAGATCGTCGAGCCCACCCAGCACGAACCGAGACCGCGCGCGGCGAGGGCCACCAGGAGCGACTGCACCGCGGCACCGCCCGCGACGGTGAACATGGTCTCCTCGCAGGAGTTGCGGCGATCGTCGGGGTAGTCGTGCGCTCCGGCGGCGTCGTCGACGAACGGCAGGATCAACTCCGGGCAGGTGCGCAGCAGGTCGCCTCGGCCCAGCCGTCGACGCAGGACCTCACCGGTGTGTCCGTCGGCCCGCAGATCGCGTTCCCACTCAGTGCGCAGGGCGTCGAGCAGACGCCTCCGCGCGTCACCGGACACCCGGACGAACCGGATCGGCGTGCTGTGGTGCGGCGCCGGCGAGGTCAGGGCGTCGGCGACGGACTCGGCCAGCGCCTCCGCCGGCACGGGCTCGTCGGAGAATATCCGTACGGAGCGGCGCCCGGGAACGGCCTCGCGGCGGCCCTGCGCCAGCGCCTCGACGGTGCCCAGGCGGAAGAGGTCCGACGAGCCGTCCCTGACCAGGTCGCGGGCCCGCCGGGGGACGTCGTTCTCGTCGTCGTCCCGGGCCTCGCCGAGCAACAGGTGGCCCAGGCCCCGCACCACCGCGACCGGCCGGGCACCGAGTTTGCCCTTGACCAGATCTGCGGCTGAGGCGATCTCGTCGGCCACGGCCACGTCGGTGACCAGTAGTTCGTTGCCCTGGCGGTCCACGGCACCGTCGTAGCCCACCGAGACGCGCAGGCCGGCGGCTCCGATCGCCATGTCGATCTGGCCGGTGCGCCACGCCCGACCCATGGTGTCGGTCACGACCACAGCGACGCGCGCACCCGTGAGTTTGTGTAGTTGCCGCACGAGGGCGTCGGCGGAGGCGTCGGGGTCTTCGGGTAGCAGCGCGAGTTCACCGGTCTCCACGTTGGAGCCGTCCACACCCGCGGCGGCCTGCACGATCCCCAACCGGTTCTCGGTGATCAGCGTCCGGTTGACCCGGGCCACAACGCGCACGGATTCGTCGTCGACGAGACGTCGTCGCAGAGCATCGCGCTCAACCGGGTCGGTGGGCGCGGTCACTATCCGCCCCTCTGTCTTGGACAGCACCTTGGAGGTCACCACCACCACGTCGCCGTCGGCGAGACCGTGTGGATCCGCGGTGAGCGCGGCGGCGAGGGATCCCGCTAGATCGTCGCCGGGCCGGAACTCGGGGAGACCATCGGGGGCCCACATCGTCACGTCCGACGGGGCGGCGTGCTCGGCGGTCCAGCGGCGGATCTCGGGGAGTGCGCCGTCGGTCATCCGACGTCCCGGGCGGGAACCGTGAGGCCGGCGAGTCCGATGGCGGCGGCCACCATCTCGGCCGTGGCGTCGGGGTCGGTCATGAGCAGCGGTGCCTCGCGTACGGCGACTCCGTCGATCATGTTGGTGCCGTCGGTGGGGCCGTCGCCGGGGGCGACCAGCCAGCCGTCGAGCAGGCCGGTGCCGGACCGGGCTCCGAAGTGTCGGGCCACGGCGAGCGCGTCGGTCTCCACACCGATCGCGGTGAGGCACGCGTCGGCCATGCCACGCAGGACCGCACCGCCGATCACGGGGCTGACGCCGACCACTGGCGCGGGTGTGGACCGCAGCGCGGCGCGGATACCGGGCACCGCGAGGATCGCCCCGACGGAGACCACAGGGTTGGAAGGGGCGACGACGACGAGGTCGGCCGACGCGATCGCCTCGAGGGCTTCGGGTGTGGGTTTGGCGGAATCTGCCCCGACCTGCACGAAGCCGGTGGCGGGCAACTGGCCCTTGTGTCGCACCCACCACTCCTGGAAGTGGATGGCGCGCGGGCCGGGACCGGAGTCGTCCCCGGCGATCTCCGGGTTGATGGTGGCGGTCGGGGGATCGGTAACGATGACGTGCGTCTCGCAGCGTTCGTCGGTCACGGGCAGCAGGCCGACCCCGGGGGACCAGCGCGTGCACAGGGCGGCGGTGACGTCGGTGAGGCGGTAGCCGGCATCGAGCATCTGCGTGCGGACCAGGTGTGTGGCCAGGTCCTTGTCTCCCAGGCCGAACCAGTCCGGCTGCACGCCGTACGCGGCCAGTTCGTCGCGGGCGTTCCAGGTCTCGTCTGCATGGCCCCAGCCGCGCTCCGGGTCGATCCCGCCGCCGAGCGTGTACATGCAGGTGTCGAGGTCGGGGCAGATGCGGACGCCGTGCATCCATGCGTCGTCGCCCACGTTGACCACCGCGTCGATCTGATGCGGGGAGTCGGCGGTGTTTCGGGTGCCCCCGTTCGCGGCGGCACCGTCCGAGGTGGTGGGGTCGAGCCCGAGAAGGCGGCGGGCGCCGAGAAGGAAGCGGGCGCCACCGACGCCACCGGCCAGAACACAGATCTTCACGGTCCCCAAGAGTAGTGATGAAGGGTGTGGCGCGGCCCGAGAGGCCTACCCCCAGGTGTCGCACGCCACATTTTCCTCAGCGTGTCACGGGCATTCCTGTCATAGGGAAATGCTAGGTATCTTCGATTTCGCTTGACCTGCGCGAGTTGCATGTGTGTAATCACAGGTGTGTCATTCCCAGGGGGGTGGCCCGTTGAGGCCCGGGATGGCCGAGCGACGAGTACGCACTACGAAGGGATGACCGTGGATCGACAGTCACGCACTGTGGCGGGACCGGAACTGGCCTTGGTCGACCTCGGCGCTGGCGCGTTCTTCGACGAGGTCGAGGAGGAGAGCTGGCAGGACCGCGCTCTGTGTGCGCAGACCGATCCGGAGGCGTTCTTCCCGGAAAAGGGTGGCTCGACCCGCGAAGCCAAGAAGATCTGCACCGGTTGCGAGGTCAAGGCCGAATGTCTGGAGTACGCGTTGGCCAACGACGAGCGCTTCGGCATCTGGGGCGGCCTCTCCGAGCGCGAGCGACGTCGCATCAAACGCGAAGCCGTCATGTGACCCGCGGCCGTCCCGCGCGGGCGGCTCAGCGGACCGGGCGGTCTCCAGCCCGTTCCCCGAATCCCCAGACCATCATCTCGCCCAGACTGACCGTCCTTATCCGGGGCGGTCAATGCTCGTCAAAGGGGCCCCGGTCAGTGCTCGTCCGGGCCGGACTCGACCTCCTCAGGGGAGATCTCCAGGTGTTGGGAGACCAACTCAACGAATACGGAATACACCAGATCGCGCAGGTCATCGCCGTCCGGTGCCCGCCGGATGAGGGGCTGACGGAACAGCACAAGCCGGGCTCGTGTGGGCTGTCCGGAACGGTCCACCCCGGCGGGCACGAGGCGCGCGAGTGGGACGTCACCGTCGGCCACGACCTCCTCGGGCCACGTCTCGCCCGGTCGCAGACGCATTCGCGGCACCATGTCCACGGCGAGATCGAGATGCACGAGACGCGAGTGCCAGAACTGGTCGATCTCCGCGAAGGCTTCCAGGGAAGCGGCGTCGAACTCGGCCGAGCGGCTGCGCCAGCGCGGTACCTCCGGCGGGAGGATGGGGCCACGGGGTCCGTGCCCGCGCCGCTCGGCGCGGCGCGAGGTGACGATCCGCGGCCCGCGGCGACCGGGATCACCGGGGAACTCGCGCACGGAGATCCGACTGCCTGCCGCCACGTCGGTCTGACCTGCACCGGGGATCGAGGTCCCTGAGGGCGGCCGTCCTGGAACCGGGGCGATCGGAGTCATGGCGCGAGGATAGCCCCGCTGAGGCAGGCGGCGTCGCACCGGAGTGGGCGGGTCGCGGGGCATTCTCACGGGCGGCGGGCTACGCTGGGGCATCGTGAGTGAGAACCGTCGTTGCTGCCGCCCGGGATGTCCTAATCGTGCGGTGGCCACGCTCACCTATGTATATGCGGATTCAACGGCCGTCATCGGCCCGTTGCCCGCCGTCCGGGAGCCGCATGCGTGGGATCTCTGCGCAGCTCATGCCTTGCGCATCACCGCCCCACGGGGATGGGACATGGTCCGCCATCCGGATATCGACACCTCCGCGCAGGATTCGGACCTGACCGCCCTACTCGACGCCGTAGCCGGGGGCCCCATCGGCGGCCGTAGAACAGGTGCCGCGCTCGTGGACGCCGACCGGTTGCGCCGCCTGGGCGTCTCCGACCCCGGCCCCGTCATGGAACACGCCGCGGCAGACACCTCCACCGGGCGCCCTCACCTTCGAGTCGTGCCGAAATCGCAGGAGAGCGAAGGGCCCGGCGCCGGAGCTTCCGGTGTCCGCAATGGTGATTCGGGTCCCACCGGCCGCTGAACTCACCGGCGAAGATGTCCGCCATGCCACGGGCGCAGGTAGTGTCACGAGAGATCATGACCGACCCCGTCTCACATCCCTGGAGCAGCACGTGGCACGCAGCGCCGAGTCCGTCCGAGCAGTCATCAAGGCCTACGACGTCCGTGGGATCGTCGGTGAACAGATCGACGAGGACTTCGTACGCGAGGTCGGCGCGTCGTTCGCACGCCTCATGCGCTCGGAGGGCGCCGACACCGTGGTGATCGGCCACGACATGCGCGACTCCTCTCCGCCGCTGTCGGCGGCGTTCGCCGAGGGCGTCACCGCACAGGGTCTGGACGTGGTCACGATTGGTCTGGCGTCCACCGATCAGCTCTATTTCGCCTCGGGTCTGCTCGATTGCCCAGGCGCCATGTTCACCGCCAGCCACAACCCGGCCCAGTACAACGGCATCAAACTGTGCCGCGCCGGGGCGAAACCGGTGGGCCAGGAGTCCGGACTGCAGGTGATCGCAGACGAAGTCGCCGGGGGGGTCCCCGAGCACCCGGGGACGGCCGGAACGGCCACCGAGCGCGACGTCCTCACCGGATACGGCGAGTATCTGCGCGAGCTGGTGGACCTGTCTGACATCCGTCCGCTCAAGGTGGCTGTGGACGCCGGCAACGGCATGGGTGGGCACACGGTCCCCGCGGTTCTCGGTGAACTCCCGCTGGAGATCGTGCCCCTGTACTTCGAGCTCGACGGCACCTTCCCCAATCACGAGGCGAACCCACTGGAGCCGGCCAACCTCGTTGACCTGCAGGCGCTCGTCCGGGAGAGCGGGGCCGACATCGGTCTGGCGTTCGACGGCGACGCCGACCGGTGCTTCGTGGTCGACGAGCGAGGCGAGCCCGTGGCGCCGTCGGCCATCACCGCACTGGTGGCCGAGCGTGAACTGGCCAAGGAGCCGGGAGCCTCAATCATCTATAACCTCATCACCTCCCGGTCCGTGCCGGAGCTCGTCGAGGAGAAGGGTGGGGTCGCCCTCCGCACGCGCGTGGGCCACAGCTTCATCAAGGCGCAGATGGCGGACACCGGTGCCATCTTCGGCGGCGAGCACTCCGCCCACTATTACTTCCGTGACTTCTGGGGTGCCGACTCGGGCATGCTCGCGGCGATGCACGTGCTCGGCGCGCTCGGCGGACAGGATGGCACGCTGTCGCAGTTGATGGACCAGTACACCCGCTACGCCGCGTCCGGCGAGATCAACTCCACCCTGGACTCGGCCGACGCGCAGGCCGACCGCGTGGAGGCCGTATTGACGGCGTTCACGGACCGCAGTGACTCCATCGACCGCCTTGACGGCGTGACGGTGGACCTGGGCGGCGGATCGTGGTTCAACCTCCGGGCCTCGAACACCGAGCCGCTGCTGCGCCTCAACGTCGAGGCCCCGACAAAGCAGGACGTCGACGAGATCGTCGACGAGGTCCTCTCGATCGTCCGTGCCTGATTTGTTTAGCGAGGCTACGGCTGGCCGGGTCGATCTGGACGACGCGGATGCCCTCCGCGCCGCCGACGCGACCGGGGCACTCCTTCACGCGTCCATGGCGGGAGCACAGCTGCGTGCCGTCGCCACGGCCGCCGGCGCGGGAGTCCTCGACTCACTCACGGGATTTCGCCCGCGCGTGATGGTGTGGGTGACCGGTCGTTCGACGAGGGCCCGACAAGCCGCCGCGGTGGTCTCGGCGCTGATGGAGTCCGTGGACGGTCCCGCCGCCCCGCCCCTGGTGCTCTCCCACACACTTCCGTCATGGGTCGGCGCTCTTGACGTCGTACTGGTGTCGGGTGACGACGCCGGTGATCCGGCACTGTCCAGGGCGATCGATGCGGCGGCCGGTAGAGGTTCGGCCGTGATCGTGGACGTCCCCCGGGAGGGGCCCGTCGGCGAGTCCGGTCGAGGCCTCGCCTCGTGGCTCGAGCCCCTTCCGTATCTGCCACCGCACCGCGGAGTGCTCCGTCACCTCGCTTCCGGGATGGCGGTGTTGTCCGCACTGGGAGTTCGTGGTCTGGATGTGGGCCGGGCCGCCGACGCCGTGGACCTGGAACTGGAGAGCCTCGGGCCTGATCTGGCGACCCCGGTCAACCCCGCGAAGCTGCTCGCCACCTCGGTAGCGGGCTCGGATCCCCTCGTGTGGATCCACTCGGACCCGGTGTCCGCGGCCTATTGTGACCGCGCCGTGGCCGCGTTCTGCGATGCCGGCAGAATCACCGCCGCGGCCTCCATCACCGACGCGGTGCGATCCGGCGCCGAACGCGCCCAGGGACGGTCGCCGGTGGATCCGCTGGCGGGTCTGTTCCACGACGAGGAGCTGGACGGACCGCGGCAGGACCAGCCTGTTCGACATCTAGGTATGGTGCTGGGCGCGGACGAGGAGCTCGTCCGGCTGGCCGCGGGCCCGCTCCCGGACGTCGAGTGGATCACTGACCGTGGTCGGGACCCTGTCGGCGATGCCCCGACACCGTTGAGCGGAAAGGTGGCCGCCCTCATGGCCCGCACGGAACTGGCCGCTGCCTATCTCCTCGTCGGGGGGCTGTAGTTTCGTGGTCGCGCTTTCCCCGGTGGTCCAGTCCTATGCCTGGGGCTCCAGGACCGCCCTTCCGGAGCTGTGCGGCTCCACCTCTCCGGCACCGCACCCAGTGGCCGAGCACTGGTTCGGTGCTCACGACTCGGGTTCGTCACTTTGCTCCGACGGCCGGGGTCTCGACGAGAGGATCGCGGAAGATCCCGAGGGTGAACTTGGTGCCCGGGTACTGACCGAGTACGGCGGCGGACTGCCATTCCTGGTCAAGTTGCTCTCCGCCGAACAGGCGCTGTCACTGCAGGCCCATCCGTCACCGGAGAACGCCCGGGAGGGTTTTGCCGCAGAGGACGCGCGAGGGATCGCACTGGACGCCGCCGATAGGAACTACCGGGACGTCAACCACAAGCCCGAGATCCTCGTGGCCCTGACCGAGTTCCACGCCCTGGTGGGATTCCGTCCGGTGGATAGGACCATCGCCCTGTTCGATGCCCTGGATGTGGATTCGCTGCGTCTCTACCGGGACATGTTGACCTGCCAGCCGGATGCGGAGGGACTCCGAGCGGTATTCACGACCTTCGTCACGATGCCGCACGTCGCGCTGGAGTCAGTGGTGTCCGATCTCGTGACCGGGGTGGTCGGATACCTGACCGGGCACGGGGTCGACGGCGAGTGGTCTCCGGTGGCCACCACCATCGCGGAGCTTGCCGAGCGCTACCCGTCTGATCCGGGAGTCCTGGCAGCACTGCTGCTCAACCGGGTCATCTTGTGCCCCGGCGAAGCCGTCTACCTGGGGCCCGGCCAGCTCCACGCCTACCTCCGCGGAGTGGGCGTGGAGGTCATGGCGAATTCGGACAACGTGTTGCGTGGGGGCCTGACGCCGAAGCATGTGGACGTTCCCGAACTGATGCGAGTGCTCGAGTTCTCACCTCTCGTCGACCCCACCGTGCAGGCCGTGGAAGCTGAACGGGGCCTGCGGTACGAGATCGACTTCCCCACACCCGAACCAGACTTCGCACTCTCGCGTATCGAACTCCCCGACTCCTCCGGACCGGTGACCTGGCGGCCGGAGGGCCCTGAGGTTCTGCTCTGCACCTCCGGTGAGGCGTGGGTTGGCCAGGACGGCCAGAGCACGGTCGTGTCACCGGGGTGCGCCGTGTGGGTGCCCGCCTCCACCCAGGAGGTCGCTCTTCGCAGCATCAGCGGAGCCACGATGTTTCGCACCCGGGTCGGCGATAGGTGACGGGCGCGCCGCGTTCGTGAGACCTGCCGCTAGTGTGGTGCCCGAGTCCTATCGAATAAATCTACGAGGAGCTGGTCGCACATATGTCTGCTGATCTGCAGGTTCAGTCCGTCAACGGGGTCGAGTTCAAGGTGGCGGATCTGTCGCTGGCGGAGGCGGGCCGCAAGCAGATCCGTCTCGCCGAGCATGAGATGCCTGGTCTGATGGCGCTGCGCGAGGAGTACGCGGCCGAGCAGCCTCTGGCCGGTGCCCGTATCGCGGGTTCCATCCACATGACCGTGCAGACGGCTGTGCTCATCGAGACGCTCACCGCGCTGGGCGCTGAGGTCCGCTGGGCTTCCTGCAACATCTTCTCCACTCAGGACGAGGCCGCCGCGGCCGTCGTCGTGGGCAAGGAGGGCACCCCGGAGGCGCCCGTCGGCGTGCCGGTGTTCGCGTGGAAGGGCGAGACGCTCGCCGAGTACTGGTGGTGCACCGAGCAGATCATGACGTGGGAGGGCGGCGAGCCCAACATGATCCTCGACGACGGTGGCGACGCCACGATGCTCGTCATCAAGGGCACCGAGTTCGAGGCCGCGGGTGCGGTCCCGTCGGATGACGAGGCCTGGTCCGCCGAGGAGAAGGTCTTCCACGCGCTGCTGCGGGCATCCGTGCCGGCCAACCCCGGCAAGTACACGGCCATCGCCAAATCCATCAAGGGGGTCACCGAGGAGACCACCACTGGTGTCCACCGTCTGTACCACTTCCACGCCGAGGGTGTTCTGCCGTTCCCGGCGATGAACGTCAACGACGCGGTCACCAAGAGCAAGTTCGATAACAAGTACGGCACGCGCCATTCGCTGCTCGACGGCATCAACCGCGGCACCGACGCCCTCATCGGCGGTAAGAAGGCCCTCGTGTGCGGCTACGGTGACGTGGGTAAGGGCAGCGCAGAGGCACTGGCCGGGCAGGGTGCGCGGGTCCAGGTGACCGAGGTCGACCCGATCAACGCTCTGCAGGCGTTGATGGATGGCTTTGACGTGGTGACCGTGGACCAGGCGATCGCTGATGCCGACATCGTCATCACCTCGACGGGCAACAAGGACATCATCACGTTTGAGCACATGACGCGGATGAAGAACAAGGCGATCCTGGGCAACATCGGTCACTTCGACAACGAGATCGACATGGCCGGACTCGAGAGCGCGGAGAACGTGACGCGGATCAACATCAAGCCGCAGGTCGACGAGTTCGTGTTCGACGACGACGGTCGGTCGATCATCGTGCTGTCCGAGGGGCGCCTGTTGAACCTGGGTAACGCGACGGGCCACCCGTCGTTCGTCATGTCCAACAGTTTCTCCGATCAGGTGATCGCCCAGATCGAGCTGTTCACCAAGGCCGATCAATACCCGGTCGGTGTGCACCTGTTGCCCAAGATCCTCGACGAGAAGGTCGCACGTCTGCACGTCGAGGCTCTCGGTGGCAACCTGACCAAGCTCTCCAAGGACCAGGCCGACTACATCGGTGTGGACGTGGAGGGCCCGTACAAGCCCGAGCACTACCGCTACTGAGCCGGCGGGATGGTCGCGCGGTTGGTCGTCGTCGAGGGGCTCGACGGCGCAGGCAAGAACACGCTCACCACCGCACTCGTCGGTGAACTGTCCGCACGAGGACTCTCGGTGGGCCGCCTGGCCTTCCCCCGGTACGGAACCCTGCACGCCGACCTGGCCTCCGATGCACTGCACGGGGGCCAGGCGGGTGCTGCGGAGTCGCCTCACGCCATGGCCCTGCTGTTCGCCATGGATCGGCAGGCCTCGCTCGGCGACCTCACGGGGCTGCGGGCCGCGCACGACATCGTGCTGCTGGACAGGTACGTGGCGTCAAACGCCGCTTACACGGCCGCCAGGCTAGGGCCCGCCCGCCAAGACGAGGCGATCGACTGGATCGGCGAGCTCGAGTTCGGTCGGCTCGGCCTTCCGCTCCCGGATCTGCAGATTTTGCTCGACACCCCCACCGCGGTCGCCGCCGAGCGCGCGGGAACCCGGGAAGCCGCCGATCTGGGAAGGGCCCGCGATCGCTACGAGCGCGACTCGCGGCTGCAGGAGGACACCGGACGGGCATACCGTCGGCTCGCCTCCATGGAATGGCGGTCGCCCTGGTGCGTGCTGGGACTGGACCCCGATGTCCGCGGGTTGGCCGACCTCGTGATGGTCGACTGAGCGGACGCGTGAGCCGCGCCCCGTTTCGCTGGGGTGGCCGGGTAAGGTTTGGTTACGCAGGAGTCCGGAGACGGGGAGCGTCCCCGCGAGCCGCGCGACTGATGATGCCGACATATTCGCCGACACAAGTGGTGACAATGACCCCGAAGATCCTCGTCGTCGATGACGACGCCGCACTGGCAGAGATGCTCACCATCGTCCTGCGGGGCGAGGGGTTCGAAACCGATACCGTGGGCGACGGCGTCCAGGCCATCGAGACATTCCGGGCGGTCCAGCCCGACCTCGTGCTGCTAGACCTCATGCTTCCCGGGAAGAGCGGCATCGATGTCTGTCGCGAGATCCGGGCGGAGTCCAGGGTCCCTATCGTGATGCTCACCGCCAAAACCGACACCGTCGACGTGGTGCTCGGGCTGGAGTCCGGTGCGGACGACTACATCATGAAGCCGTTCAAGCCCAAAGAGCTCGTCGCCCGTATTCGCGCGCGCCTGCGGCGTGGCGAGGACGAGCCGAGCGAGTTGCTCCACATCGGCGACGTGACGATCGACGTGCCCGCGCACACGGTCACCCGTGACGGCAACCCGATTCCGCTGACCCCCCTGGAGTTCGACCTCCTTGTGGAGCTCGCCCGTAAGCCCCGCCAGGTGTTCACGCGTGAGGTTCTCCTCGAGCACGTGTGGGGCTACCGCCACTCGGCGGACACACGGCTGGTGAACGTGCACGTCCAGCGTCTACGCGCGAAGATCGAGAAGGACCCGGAAAACCCCGAGGTCGTCCTGACCGTGCGTGGAGTCGGCTATAAGGCGGGCCCGGTCTCGTGACGATCGCGCGTCCGGACGACGCGGTGGCGTCCTCCGGGGGCGAGCGCGACCCCGCGGACCCGACGGATTCGTCGCCGACGCTGCGCGAGCGGCTGTCGAACCTGGATCCGACGGTCCTCGGGCATCGGATCGCCCAGCTGTGGCGACGGTCCCTCCAGCTCAGGGTGGTCACCTCCACGCTCGCGCTGTCGATGGGCGTGATTCTCACCATCGCGTTCATGCTGCAGAGCCAGATGACCGCCCAGTTGCTCTCGACCAAGCTGGACGCTGCCACCGAGCAGGTCAGTCGGCTGCGCCTCACCGTCGAGGCACAGATCGCCGCCACCGACGAGGGCACGAGTGATCAGTCCCGGCTCGACCAGGCCAGAAGTGCGCTGGGGGAGCGGGGGATCGCCTCCGGCGGGGACTCCGTGCACGCGGGGACATTCGACCCGATCATCGTGGTGCCTGACCAGACCGGTCGTGGACAGGTGGTCAGCCCTGCCGGTGCGCAGGTTCCGCCCGAGCTGCAGTCGCTGGTCCGGCGGGGCCGGATCGCCTCGCAGTACGTCACCGTCGACTTTCGTGGCGAATCCACCGTGGCGCTCATCATCGGTACGCCCACCGACTCGTCGATTCCCGGCCTCGAGCTGTACCTGGTCTATCCGCTGATAACCGAGGAACAAACACTCGGGATCATGCGCGGCATCGTCGCCACCGCGGGGTTGGCGATCGTGGTGCTATCCGCGGCCATCGCATGGATGGTCGCCAGACAAGTAGTGCTGCCCGTCCGACAGGCGGCGTCGATCGCACAGCGGTTCGCCAACGGTCATCTCAAGGAGCGGATGGTTATCCGGGGTGAAGATGACGTTGCGCGGCTGGCGATGGCGTTCAACGACATGGCCCAGAGCCTGTCCGACCAGATCACTCAACTCGAAGAGTTCGGTGACCTGCAAAAACGCTTCACCTCCGACGTCTCGCACGAGTTGCGGACACCGCTCACGACCGTGCGCATGGCCGCCGACATCATCTCGGACTCCGCGGAGCACCTCGACGCCCCCACGAAACGGGCCGTGGAACTCCTAATATCCGAACTCGACCGCTTCGAGAGCCTCCTGACCGACCTGCTTGAGGTCTCGCGCCACGATGCCGGGATGGCGGAGCTCTCGGACTCGGCGATGGACGTACGCGGTGCTGTCATGGACGCCGTGGGTACGGTCGCTCACATCGCTGAATCCGCGGGCGTCGAGGTCGAGGTGGACATGCCGGACGAAGCGGTCATCGCCGACGTCGACCCGCGCCGAGTGGAGAGGATCCTGCGCAACCTCATCGCCAACGCGCTCGACCACTCGGAGTCCAAGCCGGTCAAGGTAACACTTCGGGCGTCGGACACGGCGCTGGCCGTGTCGGTCCGCGACCACGGAGTCGGGCTCAAGCCGGGGGAGGACGCGCTCGTCTTCAACCGCTTCTGGCGAGCGGATCCCTCGCGAGTCCGTCGCTCCGGAGGGACAGGGCTCGGACTGGCGATCGCACTCGAAGACGCCAAGCTGCACGGCGGACGGCTCGACTGCTGGGGTCGCCCCGGCGAGGGCTCGTGCTTCCGCCTGACGATTCCGCGTCGACACGGCGGGACGCTCACCTCGAGCCCGCTCCCGCTGACCCCCGAGGACGAGGCGCGTCTCGTACAGACCGGCTCGCCGACGCTGATCGAGCGGGCGCCGGGGGTAGAGGAGAACCGTCCATGAGCCGGGCACGGATTCTGGTGGCCTCGGTTCTGATGGCCTGCGCCACCGGGCTGGTCGCGGCCGGTTGCGCGACGTTGCCGTCGTCGTCGTCGCCCCAGGTCATCGACACCTTCTCGCCGTCGGCAACGGAACTGTCCGTCCCCACCCCTGTCCCGGACCAGGAGCCAGACCTCCTGGTCCGGGATTTCCTCAAAGCAGCCGCCATGGCCGATCAACGCCACGCCGCCGCCCGCCAGTTCCTCACACCCGAGGCGGCGCAGAAGTGGGACGACTCCGCCCAGACCGTCATCGTGCTGCGGGCTGACCTCAGCGCGGAGGGTAGCCGCGAGGCTGACCGGGCCGAGTACACGCTCCGCGCCGAGAAGGTCGGGTCGCTCGACCCCGGAGGCATCTTCCGAGAAGACGTCGGGCAACTCGAGGAGACCATCGGGTTGACCCGAACCGACGGGCAGTGGCGGATCGATGAACTACCGCCCGGTGTGATCATCGAGAAGTCGGAGTTCTTCTCGACCTACGCTCAACGCGACCTGTTCTTCCTGTCCGGGGGCGGCGAAGCCCTGGTCCCGGACCCGCGCTGGACCGCCGCGGACCGGACCGACCTGGGCTATTCGCTCGTCAACCTCCTCGCCACCGGACCCAGGCGCGGCCTGTCCGAAGCGGTGCTCTCCCGCGTGCCGGTCTCGGTCTCGGTACGACCCGGAGACCAGGACGACGACGACCGCGACGGCACGACCATCGACTTCACCGGGTTACCGGTCTTGAGCAGTCAGGCCACGACACAGTTCGCCGCACAGGTGGTCTGGACGCTCGCCCGCGCAGACGTGCCGGGTCCGTACCGGCTCGAGCGCGACGGGGCTCCGCTGGACGAACGCTATGCCGAGGGCTGGGTCACCGAGGATGTCCGCGAGTTCAACCCGTACCCGCCGGTGGCACCCATGCGTCACGCTCTCACGGCAGCCGACGGGCTGGTCCGGATAGAGCCGGGAGGTGCCCGGCCGGCGGAGGGTCCCTGGTCTTCGGTCCGCGGTGGACGTGACGCCGCGATGTCCTACGACGGTCGCGCTCTGGCGGTGGTGGCCGGTGACGCGGACGGCGGCGCCCGGAGGCTGCTCGTGGGTGCGATCGACGAGGAGCCCGCGGAGGCGTTCACCGGGCAGCGGGTGGCCGGGCCGACCTTCCATCCCGTGGACGGTCGCGTGTGGGCGATGGTCGACGACTCGCAGTTGCTACGGATCACACCCGGTGGCGACAGTCCCGAGGTTCAGGAGATGGACGCCGCTCCAATCCTCTCTCTTGGGTCGCGGGTGAGCAGTCTCCGGCTGGACTCGTCCGGCACCCAGCTCGCGGTGGTGGTCGACGGCAAGGTGTTTATCGGTGCGATGTCCGCCGAGACCGGCCAGCCGCTCTCCGGGACGTTCCGGCAGATCGGCAGGGCGCTGGGGGAGACCGCCGAGGACGTGGCATGGCGGGACCGGTCCACGATCGTCGTGGGACGGGAGACCAGCGAGGTGCCGGTGGTCACCATTTCGGTGGACGGCGCGAGCACGGAGCCGCTCTCTCAGCGCAACATCTCCGGACCGGTCACCGCCGTGGGCGCGGCCGGCAGGGAGGTCTATGTCGTGGACCAGAGGTCGCTACTACGCCTGGACACGGGTGCGGAGACCGGCGAGAGGTACTGGCGGGAGATCAACGGGTTGGCGGCGATCCGGGCCGTCCCGGTCGTCGCGGGCTGAGGTGGTGTACCCCGAACCCCGGTCGGGGCGGACAACAGGGAGCGAGGGGCCGTCGTGGGCCGCCGCGCTCGCCGATCTGGTGGTGCCGCTCGAATGCGCAGGCTGTGGACGCCCCGGGCATCGGTGGTGCGCGGGGTGCGACGCAACCCTGGCGGGGCCGCCGCTCGTGGTCCGCACCCGCGCAGACCTCCGGGTACCGGTGTGGGCACTGACCGGCCATTCCGGTCCGGCATCCCGCGCGGTGTCCGCGTACAAGGACCGGGGTCGATCGGACCTAGCCCGGCCATTCGGTGCGGCGCTCGCCGCGGGACTTGACGAGCTTCGTGCCGAGGGAGAACTCCCCGAGCCCGGTGAGCGTCCCACGGTGTTCATCCCCGCGCCCGCCGCCGCCCGCGCCCGCCGCCGTAGAGGCTTCGACCACGTCCGCGAGATCGTGGACGCCCTGGCCGCGGACCTCGCCGGGTCGCGCCCCGCCGGGCCGGTCGCGGTGGCCCCGTTGCTCGCAGTACGTGGACGTGTCCGAGACGCCTCCGGGCTCGGCGCCCAGGCCAGGTCCGACAATCTGAACGGACGGATCCGCAGACGTTCGGAGCGCACTCCCGTCAGGGCGTCCGACGGGGCGCCCTCCACCGTCGGTGAGTTGCTCTGCGCGCCGTCGACGGTGCTGCTCGTCGACGACGTGGTTACCACCGGGGCGACCGCCGCGGAGTGCGTCAAAATCCTGGAAGCAGGGGGGCTGCGGGTGGCCGGGGTACTCTGCCTGACGGCCGCCTGAGGGGCCTCTCCGGTGACTTGTGGTGGACTGGAGACCGACGCGCACATGACCGGGTAGTGTGAGCATCGGACGGGGTTCACCAGCACGTTCGCCGAAATTGGCCCCCGGTGACCGCGTCCTGAGAGTGTCCACTCAGCCATGTGGTTGACCTTCTTGACCGGGTATCCGGGCGGTTACCGGACCGGTCGTCCAGGTCCGCCGCAGGCCCGATGAGGAGGAGCTTCGATGGCGAAGACTTCCGCAGTCCTGCTCGACCCCGCCACCTTCGACGGTCCGTTGACCGAAGATCCCGGTATCCCCGACGCCCAGGTCACCATCAGGGGCCGAAATGTCGAGGTCCCCGAGCACTTCGCGAGCCGAATTAACACCAAGCTCGCGAAGATTGAAAAGATGTCGCCGGCGATACAGCGGTTCGACGTGATCCTGTTGCACGAGAACAACCCGCGACTGTCCAAGGTCAGTCAACGCATCGAGATCACCATCAAGGGCAAGTCCGGTGTGGCCCGTGCCGAGGCCGCAGAGGACACGTTCTACGCGGCACTGGAATCCGCCGTCGCCAAGCTCGAGCGGCAGATGCGCAAGGCGCGCACCCGGCGCAAGATCAGCCAATCCGGGCACCGCCGTCCGCAGTCCGTGGCCGAGGCGACCGCGGAGCTCGCGGCCACCGCCGCACCGGCGGAAGCACTGGACCGGCAGGGCGACGCGGACAGCTACAGCGGCGATGTCGACGACCAGTTGCCCGGTCAGATCGTGCGCCGCAAGGAGCACGACGGCACCCCGATGACGGTCGACGAGGCGCTCGAGAAGATGGAATTGGTGGGCCACGACTTCTACCTCTTCCGCGACTCCGAAAGCGGAGCCGCCACGGTCGTCTACCGCCGGCACGCGTTCGACTACGGGCTCCTGACCCTGAGCGACGGCGCCTGACGAACAACTTCTTTCAGCCGAGGGCGGTCCGACCCGAGAGGGGGCAGACCGCCCTCGACGTGTCCCCGGCGACCGTAAGCCCCTAGGATGTGCGGTGGACCCGCGTGTCATCGCGCTGGTCGCCAGATTCCCCGACCACGAGGACGTTCGAGACTGTGTCCATCCTTTCCAAGCTGCTCCGGGTAGGCGAGGGGCGAAAGCTCAAGAAGTACACCGCTCTCGCCGACTATGTGGACTCCCTCTCCGATCAGACGGAGAAGTTGAGCGACGACGAACTGCGCGCGAAGACCGACGAGTTCAAGACCCGTGTGGCCGAGGGTGAGACGCTCGACGACCTCTTGCCGGAGGCCTTCGCCGTGGCCCGCGAGGCGGCCCTGCGTGTCCTCGGCCAAAAGCCGTACACGGTGCAGATCATCGGCGCGATCGTGTTGCACACCGGCGCGGTCGCCGAGATGAAGACAGGTGAGGGCAAGACCCTGACCTGTGTCCTCCCCGCCTACCTCAATGCTCTGTCTGGCAACGGCGTCCACGTGGTCACCGTGAACGACTACCTGGCCAAGCGTGACGCCGAGTGGATGGGTCGCGTCCACCGTTTTCTCGGTCTGTCGGTCGGCTCGATCCTCAGCGGGATGACCCCTGCGCAGCGTCGCGAGGCCTATCACTCCGACATCACCTACGGCACGAACAACGAGTTCGGCTTCGACTACCTGCGCGACAACATGGCTCACGACACCGCGGAACTGGTCCAGCGTGGTCACAACTTCGCGATCGTCGACGAGGTCGACTCGATCCTTATCGACGAGGCGCGGACCCCGCTGATCATCTCGGGGCCCGCTGACGGATCCAGCAAGTGGTACGGCGAGTTCGCCCGCATGGCCCCGCTGCTCGAAGAGGGCACCCACTACGAGGTGGACCGCAAGAAGCGCACCATCGGCGTCACCGAGCTCGGTGTGGAGTTCGTCGAGGACCAGCTGGGGATCGACAACCTCTACGAAGCGGCGAACTCGCCGCTGGTGAGCTACCTGAACAACTCCATCAAGGCCAAGGAGTTGTTCACGGCGGACAAGGATTACATCGTCCGCGACGGCGACGTGATCATCGTTGACGAGTTCACGGGCCGGGTCCTCGACGGCCGCCGCTACAACGAGGGCATGCACCAGGCCATCGAGGCCAAGGAGGGCGTCGAGATCAAGGCTGAGAACCAGACGCTCGCCACCATCACCCTCCAGAACTTCTTCCGTCTCTACGAGAAGCTGTCTGGTATGACCGGTACGGCCGAGACCGAAGCCGCCGAGTTGTACTCGATCTACAAGCTCGAGGTCATGCCGATCCCGACCAACCGTCCGATGGCGCGTCAGGACCAGGCCGACCTCATCTACAAGACGGAGGAGGCTAAGTTCGCCGCCGTCGTGGACGACATCGCGGAGCGGGTGGACAAAAAGCAGCCGGTGCTCGTGGGCACCGCGTCGGTCGAGCGCAGTGAGCACCTGTCCAAGCTCCTCACCCGCAAGGGCGTCAAGCACCACGTCCTCAACGCGAAGTTTCACGCGTCAGAGGCGCAGATCGTCGCCCAGGCCGGTCGACCCGGATCCGTCACCGTGGCCACCAACATGGCGGGCCGCGGTACCGACATCGTGCTCGGGGGCAACGCCGACATCATCGCCGACCTCAATCTCCGCGAGCGTGGTCTCAATCCGGTGGACACCCCGGAGGAGTACGAGGAGGCGTGGGACGTCGAGATCGAGCGGATGCGCGACCTCACCAAGCAGGAGGCGGAGAGCGTCCGCGACGCGGGCGGCCTCTACGTGCTGGGAACCGAGCGTCACGACTCGCGACGGATCGACAACCAGCTGCGCGGTCGCTCCGGTCGCCAGGGTGACCCCGGCGAGTCCCGCTTCTACCTGTCCCTCGGCGACGAGCTCATGAGGCGATTCAATGGTGCGGCGGTCGAGGCCATCATGAACCGTCTGAACCTGCCCGATGACGTTCCGATCGAGGCAGGCATGGTCTCGCGCGCGGTCAAGAACGCGCAGACCCAGGTCGAGTCGCAGAACTTCGAGATCCGTAAGGACGTCCTCAAGTACGACGAGGTGATGAACCAGCAGCGCACGGTCATCTACGGCGAGCGCAAGCGGATCCTGGAAGGTGAGGACATCACCGACCAGGTCGAGTCGATGATCTACCAGGTTGTCAGCGCCTACGTCGAGGGCGCGACCGCGGAGGGCTACGTCGAGGACTGGGACCTGGAAAAGCTGTGGGACGCGCTGCGTCAGCTATACCCGGTCTCGATCGACGCCCAGGACGTGATCGACGGTGACGAATACGGTTCCACCGGCGACCTCTCCGCGAAGAACCTCAAGGACGCTGTCCTCGACGACGTGTTCGCCCGCTACGACGAGCGCGAGGCCGAGATCGAGGGCGTCGGTGGCGAGGGGGCGATGCGCCAGCTGGAGCGGTCGATCATGTTGCAGGTCCTCGACCGGAAGTGGCGTGAGCACCTCTACGAGATGGACTATCTCAAAGAGGGCATCGGTCTTCGGGCCATGGCGCAGCGCGATCCGCTGGTCGAGTACCAGCGCGAGGGCTACGACATGTTCTCCGCGATGATGGACGGTGTCCGCGAGGAGACCGTGGCGTTCCTGTTCAACGTCAAGGTCGAGGCCACGCCGCAGCAGAAGGCGATGGCCGCGCCGTCTGCACAGCAGGCGGCTGCCCTGGCCGGCGGCAGCTCGATCCTGCAGGCCGCGGGAACCGGGCGGGACATCAAGGATGACCAGATGCAGTTCTCCGGCCCGTCGGAATCCGGCGAAGCCCAACTCGTCGATGAGGGCGCCGGGGCCAACCGCGCCCAGCGGCGTTCGCAGGACCGGCAGGAGCGTGCCGATCGGCGCGAACGGGCCGCCCGGTCCGCCGCACGCGGACGTAAGAACTGAGCCGTAGGAACCGACGGGGTGCCCCGTCGTAATCAGACCAGCCTGAGGGCCGTACACGCGGCTCCGGTGGTGGTCACCCGGATGCGGGCCGCGACTGCGAACAGTCGCGGCCCGCGGGCGTAGGTGGCACAGACCTCGTAGTCCTCCGCGGGCTCGGTGCCCGGCCCCTCCGTGTGCGGGCCAGCAGGGCTGACTGCGTGGATGTGAACTCGGTGGATGCGTGCGGGGCCGAATTGTCGGCCCGGTACGCCTTCGCGGGCCAGAGTGCGCAGCATCTCCGTCAGGTGGGGCGGAAACGCTCCCCGCATGTTCTGGGGTGCCCGTTTGCGGTCGACCACCTCCAACGCCATGAGAATCAAACCGTGCGCGGCGCGGCGGGCCGGAACGGGGACCGCCGGTTCGGAGTTGCGCCCGGGCTCCCGGGTGGCGCGGCCGGTGCGCCCGGAGGGCGACTCCTCGCGCCGTGGGCCGGGCGCGGGTTCGGTGGAGGGCAGGGGGCGCACCCCGTGGTCGAGCTCATCCGTTGTGGACCGATGGCGATTCACCAGGGGTGGTGGTAGGGGTGTGCGCGTCATGTGGATCTGCTCCGTCCTGTGGTGACCGGGGTCGGTATTTCGTCCTGTACCCGGTATGACGCGCCGACATGGGCGATCGGTTCCACCTCCGGTACTGCGCGCTCGGCGGGCGTTGCCTAGGCTGTCCCCATGCGAGGACTGATAGTCGACTACTTCGGGGTGCTGGACGGCACAGAGGAGGACCGCGAGAACTGGCGGTTGATCCTCAGCGGTGCGAGGACGAACGATGTCCGGCTCGCCGTGCTCAGCAACGAGCCCGAGGGGCCGGGTGCGGATCGCGTGCGTCAGGACGCTCGCGAATTCGGCATCGAACACGTGGTCCTGAGCGGAGTGACGGGCGTGGAGAAGCCGGACCCCGAGGCGTTCCTCGAGGCGGCGCGGCGGCTCGAGCTCCAGCCGCGGGAGTGCGTGATGGTGGATGACGCTATCGAGAACGTCCTGGGCGCGGTGCAGACCGGCATGATCGGCGTCTTCTATCAGGTATTCGACCGTGCGGCCGTGGAGATCCGGGGACTTCTCGGGCTGGACGAGGCGGTCTGACACGTGGCGACCAGGCTGGCTACGGCTGACGCGGATCTGATTCTCGGCGACGCCTCGAAATCTCGGAGCCGACACTCATGTTCCCTGGCGCTGGTCTCCAGGGACGAGCCGTGGGACATCGATCGGGTTCTGGAGTTCGTCGATGCCCGCCTGGCGGACGCGCCGCGGTTCCGGCAGCGGATCCGCCAGGTCCCCTTCGGCCTCGCCCGCGCGGTGTGGGTCGACGATCCGGACTTCGATCTGAGTTTCCACGTGCGTCGCTCTGCGCTGCCGGCGCCGGGTGGGATGCGTCAGCTCGCCGACCTGGTCGCCAGGTTGGTCGACCGCCCTCTGGAGGCCGGCCGGCCTCAGTGGGAGCTGTACCTCATCGAGGGTTTGGCAGATGGTCGACTGGCGGTGCTCACCAAGACCCATCACGTCCTGCTGGGCGGGCCCAACGCGGTGGACCTGGCGCAGGTGCTCATGTCGGACGAGCGCGCGTCGGCGGAGCTCGACGAGGTCGCCACTTGGACGCCGGTCCCGTCCCCGGGTGACGGGGTGCTCATCCTGGACGCGCTGATGACTCTCGCCACCGAGCCCCTGGAACTGGTGCGACGGTCGACCAGGCTGGTCCACGCGCTCGAGCGCGCCAGCAGGGGACTGGTCGGCGCGGCCAGTCTCGCGATCCTGCGTCCCGGCGGGGGTCTGGCCGAGATGTTTCGTACCTCGCGTCCCAGGGGCAGTCGCGTAGGGCTGGCGTCGTTCCAGCTATCCGAGGCGAGGGAGATCGCCCGGTCCCACGACTGCAAGGTCAACGATGTGGTGCTGGCCGTCCTGTGCGGGGCGCTGCGGTCCTGGATCCTGTCGTGTGGCCATCCGCTCTCCACTGCGGATGTCCTTCGGGTGATCGTGCCGATGGCCGTGACCGCGGAGACCGATGGGACTGACCCGACGGGCGAGGCCAGGTCCGCGGAGATCGCGTCGGCACTCATCGCGATGCCGGTGGGGGAGCCCAACCCTCGGATGCGCCTGGCGCAGATCGCGCGTGAGACCGCCACCCAACGACACCCGCGGGAGGCTGTGGGGGCCAAGTCGCTGGCTCGGCTGTCCGGCTTCGCCCCGCCTACCCTGCATGCGCTGGGCTCCCGCGCGGCGATTATGTTGCCGTCGGACAGTTACGACCTGGTGGTCACCAACGCCCCCGGCCCCCAACACCGGATGTACTGGGGTGACGGTGAACTCACGGAGGTCTTCCCCGTGCCGGCCCTGCTCGACGGGCAGGCGCTGGCGGTCTCGATGAGCAGCTACTCCGGGACCGTGTACTGCGGCTTCACCTCCGACCGTCAGGCCGTACCGGACGTCGAGGAGATCGGTGAGCTCATTTCGTCCGCGTTGAGCGAGCTCGCCGGCGCCGCACGCTGACCGTCACCCCAGACCCGAGGGAGTTCCCACGATGCGACTGTTCATTCCCGCCACCCTGGCGATGCTCGAGACCCTGCTCGACGGCGGGGAGATGCCCGTGCGGAGCGCGACGGCGTTCGCCGCGACTCCCGCGCTGGTCGAGTCATACGCGGAGGGCGACACAGAAGAGATCGAGCACGTCGCCTTTCTCGAGGCTGCGCGTGCGTCGCTGCGACTTCTCGGTGGCGAGGTCGACGCGGGCGCCGCCCACGATGCGCACCCGTACCGCCGGGTCGTGGTGAGCGTCGACGTCCCCGATGAGGAGACGACTCTTCGTCCGGACCTGGACACTGCGGTGGTGCGACTGACCCGGGGAGTTGTCACGATGGCCGAGGTGGCCGCGGTTCACGTGGACCTGGCGGGGGCCGTGGACCTCGTCCGGGCGGCCGTGGACGCCGTCGATCGCGCGGACCTGGGGGACGAGGACGCGGAACTCACCGTGGGCGACGCTTTGGACGTTGATCTGGCCTGGTACGACGCCGTGGAATTGCCGTTCCTTTTGACACTTCTCTGACTGTTCTCCGCATCTTCAGAGTGCGGGGTCCCGACCCGGCTGATGACGGGCGAGGTCGCCAGCGGCTCCCGCCGGAAGGTAACCTACGCTACCGTAGGTTGATCTCCGGCACCGTCGGTCCGAAAGTCGGACGGCGGCGGGCCGGTCTCTAGGAGGCACCAGTGTCCGAGTCGAAGAACGGGCTCAGCCGCGTCCTGCGGGCGGCGGCCGCCCGGGTTCCCGAGCCGCGTAGCGCGCATAGACTCCTGAACCGGCTCACACACCCGCTGCGGGTGGACGACTACTCGTCGCTCATCTACCCGCTGTGGTCCTCGCGCGAGTTGCGTGGCGAGGTCGTCACGGTGCGTCGCGAGGCGGATGACGCGGTGACGCTGGTCATCAAGCCCGGTTGGGGCGCCACACCGACGTACCGGCCCGGCCAGTACCTCGGCATCGGCGTCCTGGTGGACGGACGCTGGACGTGGCGGTCCTACTCGTTGACGTCGGCGCCCACCAGTGGCCGCGGCGAATACTCGGTCACCGTCAAAGCCATGCCCGAGGGGCTGCTGAGCAATCACATAGTCGGCACGGTCGAGCCCGGCACCATCGTGCGACTGCAGGCGCCGGCGGGCGACTTCCACCTGCCCTCGCCGACACCGGACAAGTTGATGTTCGTCTCGGCCGGATCGGGCATCACACCGGTCATGGGCATGCTCCGGTCGCTGGACCGACGCTCGGTAGACGAACGGTTCCCCGATGTGGTGCACGTGCATTCCATCCGTACGCGCGAGGACGCCCTGTTCTACGACGAACTGCTCGCCCTCGAGCGCACGCAGCCCGGGTACACGTTGCATGTGCGCGTGACCGCGGACGAGGGCAGGATCAACGCGAAGCAGATGTTGGCTCTTGTTCCGGACTGGTCGGAGCGTCCCACGTGGGCGTGCGGTCCGTCAGCGATGCTCGACGAGCTATCCGAGCACTTTGATGCCACAGGGCGGGATGACCTGTACGTGGAGCGATTCACGGTCAACCGTGACGCGGGGGCATCGGGTGGCACGGTCACGTACGGCGCCAACGGCAAGACCGTCGAACTAGACGGTGCGACCACCATCCTCGAGGGTGGCGAAAGCGTGGGCGTGCAGATGCCATTCGGTTGCCGGATGGGGATCTGTCAGACCTGTGTGGTGCCGTTGGAGGACGGGCACGTCCGCGATCTGCGCAACGGAACCGACCACGGCCCCGGGGAGCGGATCCAAACCTGTGTGTCGGTCGCGCTGGGGGACGTCGAGGTCAAGCTCTGAGATGGCGGCGTCAGTCGTGGTCAGTCGTCATGTCCCAGTGATCGTTGGATTGCAGTGCACCCAACAGTTCGCGCACTGCTAACGCGCGACGGTGCACGGCCGGGTCCGTGATGCTGTCCCAGGCGCACTCGGGATCCGCTGGCGGCCCCTGATGGGTGCAGCCCCGGGGACAGTCCTGGGAGACCTCGTCGAGGTCGGAGAAGGCGGCCACCACGTCGTCGGGGGAGACGTGGGCCAGGCCGAAGCTCCGGATGCCGGGAGTGTCCACCACCCATCCGTCGGTGCCGAGCTCGAGGGCGACCGACTGGGTTGAGGTGTGGCGGCCCTTACCGACGCCTGAGACCACCCCTGTCGCTCGGTGGGCGTCGGGTACCAAGCGGTTGACCAGCGTTGATTTTCCGACGCCCGAGTGCCCGATCATCGCGGAGATCCGCCCGTCGATCAGCTCGTGCAGATCGCCCAGGTCGTCGTCGATCCCCACCCGGAGGACTGGCACGTCCAGCGCGGTGAACTCGGCGGCGAATACCGAGGGGTCGTCGAGGTCGCCCTTGGTCAGGCACAACACCGGCTGGAGTCCGCCGGTGTACGCGGCCACCAGCGCGCGGGCCACGAAGCCGGCACGCGGCGGGGGGTCGGCCACGGCCACCACGATGAGCAGCAGCTCGGCATTGGCCACCACCACCCGCTCGTACGGGTCGGAGTCGTCGGCGGTGCGGCGCAGGACCGTGGAGCGGTCCTCGACGCGCACGATGCGGGCGAGGGTGTCGCGCGCGCCGGTGAGGTCCCCGACCACGCCCACGTGGTCGCCCACCACGATCGGGGTGCGGCCCAGTTCGCGGGCCCGCATCGTCACTACGGGAGTGCCTGCGGTGTGGTCGGGGCCGTCGTCGAGTAACACGCACCCCCAGCGGCCGCGGTCCACGCTCACGACCATCGCGGCCGCGGCATCAGCGTGACTGGGCCGACGTTTGGTGCGGGGCCGTGTGCCCTTGCCGGGCCGGATCCGGATGTCGGACTCGTCCCATCCACGTGCGCCGCCGGTGCCCCGTCCGCCTGCCATGGCGGCCCGTCAGCCCCGCCCGGCCAGCATGGTCGACCACATGCCGGTGAACCCGGGCATTGTCTTGGAGGTGGAGTCGACGTCGTCGATCTCCACGCCGTCCACGACTAATCCGATAATGGCGCCGGCGGTGGCCATGCGGTGGTCTGCGTAGGCGCGCCACGGTGCTCCGTGCAGTGGGCCGGGGTTGATCTCCAGCCCGTCGGCGAGTTCGGTGACCCCGCAACCCACGGCCCCGAGTTCGGCGGCCAGTGCGGCCAGTCGGTCGGTCTCGTGCCCACGCAGGTGCGCTATACCGGTGAGTCTCGACGGGCCGTCGGCGACCGCGCACATCGCCGCGACCGTTGGTGTCAGCTCGCCGATGGCGGACAGGTCCAGGTCAACGGGGGACAGGCGTTCGGGGCCGACGACGACGAGAGTCCCGTGGCCCGCACCGTCGGCGATCTCGAGCGTCACGGACGCGCCCATGGTGCGCAGGATGTCGCGAATAGCATCCCCGGGCTGGGTGGTGGTGTGCGGCCAATGGGGGACGCGGATCGTCCCGCCAGTGACGGCCGCCGCGGCGAGGAAGGGGGTCGCGTTGGACAGGTCGGGCTCCACCACGCGGTCCACGGCCCTGATCTCTCCGGGGGAGACCCGCCACGACGTCGCGGTGGGCTGATCCACCGCGACGCCGGATTCGTTGAGCATCTCGATGGTCATCTCGATGTGGGGGCCTGATGGGACGGGTCCGGATCCCACGTGAACCAGCTCCACGCCGTCGCTGAAGCGCGCAGCGGATAGCAGTAGGCCGGAGACGAACTGGGACGAGGCGGAGGCGTCCAACTCCACGCGGCCACCACGGAGCGAGCCGGCACCGGTCACGGTGAACGGCATACTGTCGCCCGCTATTTCCGCACCGAGGGTCCGCAGGGCGTCGAGCATCGTGGCCTGCGGGCGGACGCGAGCAGCTGGGTCACCGTCGAACGTGGACAGCCCCGTCGCTAGGGCGGCCACCGGCGGGACGAAGCGCATGACCGTCCCGGCGAGACCGCAGTCGACGTGGGCCCCGTGCAGGTCGCCCGGGGTGATGAGCAGATCGGTGTCCTCCGGGCGCAGCGCTCCCGAGGGGCCCTCTACGCGGGTTCCCAACGCCTCGAGCGCGGCGATCATGAGGTCGGTGTCCCGGCTACGCAGTGTCCCGGCCAGGCGGGAAGGCGCGTCGGCCAGGGCGGCGAGAACGAGGGCGCGGTTGGTCAGCGACTTGGATCCGGGCACCGGAACGTCAGCGTGCAGGGGCGCGGCGGCTACAGGGGCGTTCCAATGACTCACCTGGCCATTGTCTCCCATCCGGGCCGCTGATGGCTGAGCAGGGTGCGAGGATGTCTGCCATGTGTGGACGCTTCTCGCTCTCCTCCGACCCCGCCCGACTGGCGGTGGAACTCGACGCGGTCGACGAGGCGTCTTCGCCGCCGCCGGGGCTGTGGCCGGATGAGGCACCGCGTTCGCCCCGGTTCAACATCGCCCCCACGACCACCATCCCCGTGCTGACCCTGGACGTTCCCCGCGAGAGGCTGGAGTCCGGGGACGACCCTGTGCGGGTGCTGCGTGCCATGAGGTGGGGGCTCGTTCCCTCATGGGTCAAGGACTCTCCGCGGCTTCCGAACCTGTTCAACGCCCGGGTGGAGACGGCATTCGAGAAGCCGTCCTTCCGCGCCGCGGTGGCACGCAGGCACTGCGTGATCCCAATGGACGGGTGGTACGAGTGGGTGCCTGGTGAGCCCGCGGTCCCCGGTCGGAAGACCGGGCCGAAGCAGCCGTTCCACATGGTCCTCCCCGAAGGTCAGGGCCTGCTCATGGCCGGGTTGTGGGAAGCACGGAAGGATCCGGAGGACGAGTCGGTCACCCAGCTCTCATGCACGGTGCTCACCACCGAGGCCCTCGGGCCACTGCGGCGGGTGCACGACCGGATGCCGCTGCCCGTGCACCCGGACGTACTAACGGACTGGTTGGACCCGTCCGTTATGCGAGATCCGCGTGCCCTGGTCGACGGGGCGGGTGGCGATCTGGGGGAGTGGGCCGAGACCGTGCAGATCCGGCCGGTCTCGCGGGCGGTTTCCGCTGTACGCAATGACGGCCCGGAGCTGACCAGGCCGATCGACCCCGACGAAGGCAGGCTGTTCTGACGTCGGCCGGCCGCGGTAGCGGTTAGCTGCCGTGACCGGCGCTGATCGGGGCCGTGAGGGCGCGGGTGAGTCTCACCAGATCCGGGCCCGGTAGCTCGATCTCCCATCCGCGTCGCCCGGCACTGCACAGAACTGTGGGGTGCTCGAGTGCGGAACTGTCCACCACGGTGGCGAGCTGCCGCTTCTGTCCGAGGGGTGAGACGCCCCCGATCACGTAGCCGGTGGTTTTCTCAGCCACGTCCACCGGGGCGAGCGTGACTTTGCCGCAGTCGAGTGCGGCGGCTGCGGCCTTGAGATCCAGGGTCGACGTGACGGGAAGGACTGCTACCGCCAAATCCGCCCTCGACCCGGCCGGCGGTCGGGCGGTAGCCAGGACCAGTGTCTTGAAGACGCGGGCGGCGTCCACGCCCAGACGCTCACCCATGATCCGTGCCGCCTCGTCTCCGAAATCGCGACCCGAGGCGTTGTAGGTGTGCACCGTGTGCTCGATCCCGGCTGCCCCTAGTGCGGCTATAGCGGGGGTCGCGGCGGCGCCACGACCACCTTTGCCGGCTCGGGCGCGTTTGTGATTAGCCACAGGGTCGAGCTTAGTTCGACGGGGCGACGGAATACCGCGCGTAGGGGATGCGTTGTCTATGAACGAGATCCCGGGGCGGAGCCCGGGACCGAAAGGAGCGTGTGATGCGGACCGCGGTCCTTGACGCACCCGGCATGCGGTTAGACTTCGGGACATCGACAGGTGAGGAGTTCCGGTTGCCGACCGAGTTGCAGTCCGGCGAGGCTGACCAGCGCGCCGAGCAGTTCGAGGAGCTGGCTATGCCACTCCTCGACCAGTTGTACGGTGCCGCGCTACGGATGACACGGAATCCGGCGGACGCGGAAGACCTGGTCCAAGAGGCCTACGCCAAGGCGTACGCCGGCTTCCATTCGTTCAAGCCGGGCACCAATTTCCGGGCCTGGATACACCGGATCCTCACGAACGCCTACATCAACCATTATCGGAAGCGGCAGCGGCAGCCTGCGCAGTACCCGACCGACGAGATCATGGACTGGCAGCTGGCCGCTGCTGCCGAGCACACGTCCACGGGCCTGCGCTCGGCTGAGGTCGAGGCGATGGAACTGCTGCCGGACGACGAGATCCGTTCGGCACTCGCACAGTTGCCGGAGGAGTTCCGGATGGCGGTGTACTACGCCGACGTCCAGGATCTCCCGTACAAGGAGATCGCCGAGATCATGGATACCCCGCTGGGGACCGTGATGTCGCGGCTACACCGCGGCCGTAAGCAACTGCGCGAGCTGCTCCGTGATGTGGCCACCGAGCGCGGTTACGGCCGGGACCGTCAGGAGGGATCGAAGTGAGGGAACACGATCCACGCCTCCACGAGATCGACTGTCAGGCGGCTAAGCGTGACCTGTCGCTCCTCGTTGACCTGGAGTGCGACGACGCCTGCCGTTCGCGGCTCGAGCACCACCTCGCTGGGTGCCCGGACTGCCGCGAACTCTTCCTGTCGGAGCGGCGGCTCAAGGCCAAGCTTTCCAGCTCGTGTTGCGAGAAGGCCCCGTCGGGCCTTCGCGAGCGGCTGATGGTCGAGATCCGTCGGACCACGGTCACCACGACGGACGTCGATGGCACGACCGTTGTGCATCAGCGGACCACGGTCGAGCGACGCGACGTCCACTGACACGTGTGCCCCCACCGGGGGTTGGAAACGGCGTAGGGGCGGGCACCGGTCAGGTGCCCGCCCCTACGCCGTTTCCGGTGGGCAGGTCCGAACTCAGGCGTTCGGACGCTTGCCGTGGTTTGCCTTCTTCTTGCGGCGATCCCGCCTCTTGCGGCCACGCTTGCTCATGGTCGCCTCCTTTCGTCGAGGTACAAGTCTCCCATGAGAGTGTTCATGTGGTTGCATTGGAGGTGTCCGGGGGCTGTCGTGAAGGAAAGTGGAGGAACATCCGTATGGCTGAACAGGTCCGTGCCGAGATGGTTGCGAACGTCATGGAAGTTGTCGCGGCAGTCGGCGCCGAGGTCGCCGAGGGCGACACGATCGTGCTCCTGGAATCGATGAAAATGGAGATCCCAGTGCTCTGCGAGACCGCGGGCACCATCACCGAGGTGGCCGTGGCCCCTGGGGACGTGATCCAGGCCGGCGACCTCATCGCCGTCATCAGCTGACGCAATCCACACCAGACACGAGTGAGGCCGGTCCACTCCCGCCGGGGGAGAGTGGACCGGCCTCGGTCGTGTATCCGGGGTCAGATATCAGACAGTGGTGCGCGTGCGGGTACGACGACGCTTGAGTGCGCGACGCTCGTCCTCGCTCATGCCGCCCCACACACCGGCATCCTGGCCGGACTCGAGAGCCCAGGCGAGGCACTCGGCCGTGACAGGGCAGCGGTTGCAGACGATCTTCGCCTCTGCGATCTGGGCGAGTGCGGGGCCGGAATTGCCGACGGGGAAGAACAGCTCGGGATCCTCGTCGCGACAGATGGCCTTATGGCGCCAGTCCATGGGAACTCCTTTGTTGAGACCGTGATCGGGTGCGCCGGGCAGCACAAAGACAGCCGTCAATTGCGCAGACGGTAAGATCTACGAGAAAGGCGGGCGTAATCATGAAGACTCGGCGGTTGCTGGGGTACCCGCACCGCGGACTCGCTCCCGAGGGAACGGCTCCCGGTTAAGGCAAGGCAAACACTTCGTGTCTGCGCTGTTAAAAACGATCGTGCCACGATTTGCTGGCAAGTCAACCCTCTTGAGCGCCGATGTGGCAAAGGTCACCTCACTTGTCAAATCGGGAAGAAAGCGCACCGCAGCGGCTATAGCGCACAAAACGGATCGGACTCCATCCGGCTGGTTCGAGTCCGCGAGGTGCCGCGACATAGGCTGGAGAGGTGAACGCGAGCCGACCAGAAGATCATCGACCGCCAGCGAATCCCCGGGTCGCCATTCCCACTCCGGTGCGTATCGCCGGGTGGATCTCCTCGATACAGGGACTGTGCGGAGTGGGCGCCGCGGTAGTGCTTTTTATCCGTGCCGTGGGCGGCCATCACGAGCAGACAGTGGTCATCAGTGGCTACGGGACGGCGGTGTGGTTCGCAATCCTCGGCGGTGGTCTCCTCGCTGCCGGTGTGGGGCTGCTGCGCGGCAAGCGGTGGGGGCGCGGTCTGGTGGTCATCGCTGAACTGCTGTTGCTGTTCGTGGCCTGGTACGCGGCCGTCGGCTCCGGCCGCGTCCTCGCTGGCGTCGCTCTGGCCGCGGCGTGCCTACTCGCGTTGGTCTCGCTGTTCCGTCGCGAGGCGATCGAGTGGTACGCGGCCTAGCGGTGTGATGCCCGCGGGCGGATCAGTTCTTGATCTTGTACGCGTGAACAGCGCCCGCTCGGCCCTCGTAGAGGATGTCGCCGATCTGGGCGAGTCCGGTCACGCCGTCCCCCTCTACGGAGGTGGCGTCGAACCGGGAGATCTCCTGACCATTGTCGGGGTCGACGGTGGCGAAGCCCCCGGGGTAGGGCACCATCACCCAGTCGCGCGCGGCGCGTGCTTCGGGGTCTGGCGACCATCCGCCGGACAGGCCGGGCCCACTGGTCCCGTTGATCGTCCACTTGTAGCGCCCGGTTTTACTGTCGAAAGCGTGGGTGCTTCGGCCGTCGAACCAGCGCGACTGCTCGTTGTCGCCGGACAGGGCCGCCGACTCGGGCTTGAATTCGGGCTCGCCGTCGATGGGCATCACCACGGTGTGCTCTGTCGGTCCGGTGAACCACTCCACGGCCCAGGTGCCACGGCGTTCCGCCAGTGCCAGCACGCCCTCGTCATGGACGTCGATGATCCAGAGTTCGTCGGCGCCGGTGGGCGCGGAGGCGATCTCCTCTGGCTTTCTGTTGTCCTCGGGGACGGTCTTGGAGAGCGTCAGTCGCGCCGAGTCGTCGTCGGCGCACCGTTCGGAGACGGCGAAGCGCTCGTCGGTGAGGTCGGCGGTGCCGAGCACGCAGGCGGTGCGCGGTTGCATCTCGGCCTCCTGGGGGGCCGGTACGGCCCCGTACTCGACCGTGCGGACCAGATCGTCACGCCAGATCTCCATTCGCTCGGGGCTGAAGGCGAGGGCGTGCCGCCACGTGCTGGTCAGCTGCATCTGGTCGGGGAACGCACTCTGACGGGTGCTGGCGTACTGCTGGGTGGTGGTGTCGATCGAGGTGACATCACTGCACCCTGAGGCGCCGTCGAACGCGACCGCTAGGACGTCGGAGTAGAACGTGGCCGCGCAGGGGTGACCGGCATGCGAGTAAGACCACCGCTGCTCCCCGGAGCCGGCATCGCGGCCCACGAATGCCCCGTCGGAGTCCACCGTGACGAGGTTGCCCTTGGTGGTCAGCGGAGCACCGGTTCCCGAAGACTCGTGGGACCACAGGGGTTCCAGCGCGGTCGGGACCTCGACTGCCGGGCCGTAGACGGGCTGTTCGACATCGGCGGACCGAAAATCGGACCGTGCGGCGCTACCGGAGAGCAGCACCGCAGCGGCCGCCACCGCCATCACGGTGGTGATGATTGCGACGGTCAGCAGATCGCGTCGGGTTCTGCGCTCTGGCGGGCCGCCGAGGAAGCGGCGGGCCCGCCCGCCGGAGCCGCTCGTTTGTGTGCGCACGTGCCCTTCCCTGGGACGAGGCGAGACCGTCAGTCTCGACCAGCCTGATCCGAAGAGGAGGGCCGACGGCGACGACGACGCCGTGCCGGGGCATCTCCGGTCGCGGCGGGGCCCTCGTCGGAGCCGGACGTGGAAGCGCGTTCCGTCGAGGTGTCGGGCGACGATGAGCCATCTCCGCTACCGCTGCGGGTGCGATGGCGGCGCTGTCGCGAGCCCGAGCCCGAGCCCGAATCCTGTCCGGAACCCCGGGAGTTGCGGGTCTGCGGTTGGCGGCCGGATCCGGTGCCGGTAGCGGCGCCGATGCGTCCGCCGGCGCTCTCGGGGATTCCGAGGTCACTGCGCAGGTGTGGAGAAGTGGAGTAGGTCTCGGCGGGCTCTCCGGCGTTCAGTCCGAGGGCCTTGTCGATCAGCCCCCACCGGGGGAGATCGTCCCAGTCGACGAGGGTCACAGCCACGCCTTTGCGGCCAGCGCGGCCGGTGCGACCGATGCGGTGGACGTAGGTCTTCTCGTCCTCAGGGCACTGGTAGTTGATCACGTGGGTCACATCGTCCACGTCGATGCCGCGGGCCGCGACGTCGGTGGCGACCAGAACGTCCACCTCGCCGGTCCGGAAAGCCTTGAGAGACTTCTCCCTGGCACCCTGACCGAGGTCGCCGTGGATGGCGCCCACACTGTAGCCGCGCTCGGCCAGGTCATCAGCCAACTTCTGGGCGGTCCGCTTGGTCCGCGTGAAGATCATCGTGGCGCCGCGACCGTCGGCCTGCAGGATGCGGGATACGACCTCGGGCTTGTCCATCGAGTGGGCCCGGTAAACATACTGGGTGGTGTTCTCGTGGGTCGCGCCGGAATCGGCGGCCTCTGCCCGGATATGAGTGGGCTTGGTGAGGAACGTGCGGGCCAGGGTGATGATCGGCCCCGGCATGGTGGCGGAGAACAGCATCGTCTGCCGCTTCTCGGGGACCATTCGCAGGATCTTCTCGATGTCCGGCAGAAAGCCGAGGTCGAGCATCTCGTCGGCCTCGTCCAGGACCAGAACCTCGACCTTGCCGAGAACCAGCTTGGACTGGTTTGCCAGGTCGAGCAGTCGTCCGGGGGTTCCCACCACCACGTCGACGCCCTTCTCGAGGGCGTCGACCTGCTGCTCGTAAGGGGTGCCCCCGTAGATCGACAGGACCTTCAGCGGTCGGGTGCGGTTCTCTGTGGAGGCGGTGAGGCCGGTGGCGGCGATCTTGAGGTCCTGGGTGACCTGCACGCAGAGTTCGCGGGTGGGGACGATCACGAGCGCCCGTGGGGTTCCGTCGAGGGACCGGGTAGCTTCGCCGGTCGCTATTCGATGCAGCAGGGGGACGCCGAAGCCGTAGGTCTTGCCCATGCCGGTACGCGCCTGGCCAATGAGGTCTGACCCGGCCAGAGCCAGCGGGAGCGTGAGCTCCTGGATCGCGAAGGTGTGGGTGATGCCGCGCTCGGCGAGGGCGGTGACGATCTCGGGACGTACGCCGAGTTCGGCGAAGCTGGGGGAGGAGTCGGAGGACGGGGCGTCGACGACGGCAGTCGTCGTGGCCATGCCGTCTACTTCACTGGTGGTCACATCTGTGGTGGACAGGGCGGTGCCTTTCTCGTCTCGCGCGCGGAGGAATCGGGCTGTCATGGGACGGCCTCGGCGAGAGGGGCGCGCGCACATTTCCACGCGGATCTATGAGTTCCGCGTCCGCGGGGTACCCGGGGACGCGTTGTGATCCACGTCCTGTCATCCTATCCCGTCACGCTGCCGGACACGGGCGCCGGGCTAGCCTGGGGTATAGAGGTATCACTGATGACGACGTGGATGCGTCGACGACGAGAGGGCAAGCACTGTGGAGGTCAAGATCGGCATCGCCGACAGCAATCGTGAGCTCGTGTTCAAGACCGGGATGACCCCCGAGGACGTGCGGGGTCGCGTCGAGGCGGCTCTCACCGCCGAGACCAAGGCGGTACTGGAGCTCGAGGACGAGAAGGGGCGCACTTACCTGGTGTCCACCGATCGTGTGGCCTACGTGGAGATCGGGGAGTCTGCGCGTCGTCCCGTCGGTTTCCTCTCCTGAGGGCCTGAAATCCTGGGGTCTGCGGGGTCTAGACCCCGCAGACCCGACTGCCGGAATCCGGACGGTCGCCCGCCTGACGCGGAATCTTCGATAGTCCACCCCAGCAGAGCGTGACAGTCGTGGAGACGGCGTCGGCTCGCGGGATCGGCCGTCCAGCGTCGAGCCAGTGGCCAGCGCTGACGCGGCTCGCACCGACCAGGCCTACAGCAAGCAGTCGCGAGCGGTGGGCGTCGAGTCCCGAGTCGCCGCGTACGAGGTCGTGGACGGCCTCGATGCAGCCGTTGGTAGCCCTGTCGAGTTCGCGACGGATGTCCTCGTCGCCGGACTCCGAGGCGAAGACCAGACGAAAACCGCGAATGTCAGAGTCGGCGTAGGCGAAGAACGTGTCGACGGCCGCTTCGACCCTGCGTCGGTTGTCCGAGGTGGAGTCGAGGGCAGCGCGGATACGGGCGAGCAGTTCGTCCACGTGGTGCCGGAGCACCTCGATGTACAGGTCGCGTTTCGAGTCGAAGTGTTGGTACAGAACGGGTTTTGAGACCCCCGCCAGCACGGCGATGTCGTCCATTCCGGACGCGTGGAACCCCTGGTCCACGAACACTGTTCCGGCCGCGTCGATCAGTTGTCGACGGCGCGCGCCGCGTGGGAGCCGGGTCGCCCTGGCTCGACCCGGCGCCGCCGGGGACGGTCCGTCCGGGCTTATCATCAACTTGCTCCTGTCCACCCGGGCGGGAGTCGACAGACGCCCGGGCGAGACGGACAATACCCGCACCGGCGGAGTGCCGGGGCGGGCGGTCATCCCGTGTGTGGGATCGTGGACGTCTTGATCAGAGCAGACGTGGAGGTGCGCGGATGAGCGACGGCCGTCGCCGGACATCGGATGGCGAGGACAATGGTCCCGCCATGGGAGATGTCGCGCGAGGTGGTCGTGCGGAGCGCCCCCGCCCCAAGAGTGATCATCGGGAGCCGGAGCGGTCGCCGTACTACCCACCGCAGAGCGAACCACTGCGTGCTCCGTGGGACCCGGAAGAGACAGGCCCGGGGCGCCGGCGGTCGGTTCCGGGTGCGCGCGACCACCTGCCCAAGCAGACTCCCGTGGGTCGGTTCTTTTCCACGTGGGGCTGGCGCGCGTACGCGATCCCCGTGCTCGTGGTGGTCACCGGTCTGGTGATCGCCGATGCGGTCGCCTCGCCCGGCCTGTCGGACGAGGTCGCGGTGGAGCCGGAGGAGACGCAGGTGATCGTGGGTGCGCCGTCTGCGGGGAAGATGCCACCGAGCGGGAAGCTGCCGGAGGGCGGGTCGTTCACCGACGCAGGCGCCGGGACGTTCCGGACCGTGCCCGGGGGGACCGACCTCGTCGGTGGGTCGACCGCGGAGCGTTTCAGTTACACCGTCGAGATCGAGGACGGAGTGGACGCGGTCGAGTTCGGCGGAGACGACTCGGTGGCACGAATGGTCGACGCGACCTTATCCGACCCCAGGAGCTGGACCGCCGACGGAGCAGTGGCGTTCGAGCGGATCGAGCAGGGCGAACCGACCTTCAGGGTCTCGCTTGCCAGCCCGATGACGGTCCGCGAGAACTGCGGGTACGACATCCAGCTCGAGTCGAGCTGCTACAACTCGTCCACCGGTCGGGTCTATCTCAACCTGGCGCGGTGGGTGCGTGGTGCCCGGTCCTTCCAGGGCGACATCGGTTCGTATCGGCAGTACCTTGTCAACCACGAGGTGGGCCACGCGGTCGGATATCCCGCGCACGCGCCGTGCCCGGAGAACGGGGTGTTGGCGCCGATCATGATGCAGCAGACCTTCGGTGTAACCAACGGGGACATCTTCCGGTTGGATCCCGAGGGCGTGGTGCCGGACAATCGGGACACGTGCCGGTACAACGCCTGGCCGTTTCCGGACGGCCCGCAGGCGCAAAGGTGAGTGTCGTGGACGGCCAGGCAGATCGGGGATTACCACCGCTGGTGGATCCGGTCCCGGAGCTGACCGCGCGCGAGCGGGCCACCTACTCGCGACACCTGTTGTTGGGCGCGATCGGCGACGAGGGGCAGCGCCGCCTGCGCGGCGCGTCAGTGTTCGTGGTGGGTGCGGGAGGCCTGGGTGCACCGGTCCTGATGTATCTCGCCGCCGCGGGGGTCGGACGGATCACGGTGATCGACGACGACGACGTCGACCTCGGCAATCTCCACCGGCAGGTGATCCACTCCGTCGAGGCGGTGGGCAGACCGAAAGTGGACTCGGCCCGCGACAGGTTGGCCGGGTTGGCGCCCGGGGTCAGGGTCGACGCGCTCCATTGCCGCCTCGATGCGCTGAACATCATGTCTTTGCTCGAGGGGCATCACCTGGTGGTGGACGGTAGCGACAACTTCGCCACCCGCTACCTGGTCTCCGACGCCTGCGAGATCGCGGGGATTCCGCTGATCTGGGGCACCATCGACCGCTCCCGGGCACAGCTAGCCGTGTTCTGGTCGCGGCCGCCGGCTCCGGTCGAGCCGGTCGGCCTGCGTGATCTGTACCCGGCGCCGCCGCCGGCCGGCTCTGTCCCGAGCTGTGCCGAAGCGGGCGTGGTCGGTGCATTATGCGGCACGGTCGGCTCGATGATGGCCATGGAGGCGGTCAAGTTGATCACCGGGGCCGGTCGACCTCTGCTCGGCAGACTGGTGCTGATGGACTTGCTCGAGTCCACCAATCGGACGGTATCGATCCGTCCCGATCCCTCGAGGGTGCCCGTCACCGACCTGCCGGACGGGGCCGACGACGTCTCGTGCGATGTCCCGGGGGCGGAGGCGACCGATGTGCCGACCGTCCCCGCGACGGTCCTGGCTGCGGAGTTGGAGATGGCAGGTCCTTCCGTGGTGCCGGTGCTGGTGGACGTCCGCGGCGCCGGCGAGCGGTCGATCGCGTCGATCGAACCCTCGGTGTGGGTGCCGTTGGATTCGGTCGCGGACGACGCCGCCGACCCGACGGGTGTTCTGGGCCGCGCAGCGGCACGAGGCCCCCTGGTCGTCTACTGCAAGTCCGGGGTGCGTTCGGCCCGCGCGGTGGAGACGATGTCCGCGGCGGGGCTCGCCGGTGTGCGCTCGCTGGAGGGCGGGATCGAAGCGTGGACCCGTGATGTCGATCCGTCCCTGCCGGGGTATTGACAGATGGTGTGGGTACGGTGGTCGGCGTGAACGACATGACGGTCCCCGACCACGTCCGCGGCGCATTCGGCGCGGCCGACGGCCCGGCTGTGCCCGTGGGTGCCGGCTCCGGCTCCGGGTGGCTCGTGACCGCGTCCGGATCGCCGGTGGTGTTGCGACCTGTGGCCGACACGGGGCTGGCCAACTGGTCCGCCCGCGTGCGCGAGGAACTGAATGTCACCGGGTTGCGTGTGGCGACGCCCGTTCGATCCCACGACGGCCGGCATGTGGTCAGCGGATGGCGCGCCGACCGGGCGGTCTCCGGACGTCCCGAGGCGCGCGCGGACGAGACCATCGCGTGGTCGGGCAGGATCAACGCCTCCCTCGCCGCTGTCGAACGCCCGCGGTACGTGCGGCGCCCCGCAGCGCGGCCATGGTCGGAGACCGACCTCTTCGCTTTTGCTGAATCTGCAGCGTGGGACGGCGATCCCGAACGTGACCTGGCGCCGGGAATGGAGGACCATGGCACGTCGTTCGCCACGCACCGCGCGGCCGCCCTGCTCGGTGCCAAGGGACTCATCCGGCATCGGCGGCCGGTGGAGGCCCCGGTGAGCGGGGTGGTCCACGGGGATCTCGCCCGCGGTCTGCTGTTCGACTCCTCGTCCGAGCCCGCTCTGACCGAGGTCGTCCCGTACCTCCGCCCCGCATCGTGGTCGGCGGCCGTCGTCGCAGTCGATCACCTCTCGTGGGGCACCGTCGACTCAGGTGTCCTGTACCGCTGGCGCCATCTCGACGACTGGCCGCAGATGGTCCTGCGAGCAGCGGTGTTCCGTCTGGCCGTCCACGCACTACATTCAGGGTCGCGTCCGGCGGCCATGGACGGACTTCAGTCCATGGCGAGGCAGGTCGGCGACTTCGTCGGAGAACCGGACGCATGACCCCCCGTGCCGAGCGCACGGATTCCTCTAGGGGGGCCGTCTCTTTTCCCGTTGTGGCGCTGGTCGGCGTTATCCTCGTCTCGCTCAACCTCCGCACCGCCGTCACTTCACTGAGCCCGCTGCTCGGGGTGATCGACGCCGAGGTCGGGCTCGGCACCGCAGGCATGGGGCTGTTGGGAATGGTCCCCACCGTCATGTTCGCCGCGTGGGGTGTTCTCACCCCGCTCGTGGTGCGCAGATGGAGCCTGGAGACGGTCACCGTTGCCGCCATGGGCGCAGCCGCCGCCGGACAGGTGGTCCGGGCGCTCGCCAACGAGCCCGGGGTCATGGTCGGGGGTTCGCTCATCGCTCTCGCGGGGATGGGGATCGGCAATGTGGTCGCCCCGCCGCTGGTCAAGAAATACTTTCCCCGGCACGTGGCCGCCGTCAGCATGGTTTACATCACCGGCCTGCAATTGGGCACGGTCGTGCCAGCACTGGTGGCCGTGCCCGTGGAGGAGGCCGCGGGGTGGCGGGTGTCCATAGGCTGGTGGGCGGTGCTTGCCGTGATCGCCGCCATGCCGTGGGTAGTTCAGATCCTGCGCCCGGGAGTGCCGACGGGGACGCCCGACGCCGAAGCTGGACCCACGGACACCCGGACCCCGGCCCAGAAGATCCGCCCGTGGCGTTCGCCCGTCGGCGTGGCACTGGCCCTGTTCTTCGGAACGAACTCCCTGTGTACGTACGCATTTTTCACCTGGCTCCCGGCCGTCGCCGAGTCCATCGGGATGACCCGCGCGGAAGGCGGTCTGGCACTCGCGGTCTACTCGGCGATCGGACTCGTCGCCGCATTGGTCGTGCCCTGGGCCGCGGGTCGATTCGAGGATCCGTACCCAGTCGTCGTCATCTCCGTCCTGGCCTACCTGGCCGGGTTCGCCGGCCTGCTCTGGGCCCCGGAGATCGCACCGTGGGTGTGGATCTGTCTGCTCGGCGTCGGGCCCAGTACGTTCCCGCTATGTCTGACCCTGATCAACCTCCGCACCCGCACGCAGGCGGGTTCGGCGGCACTATCGGGCTTTGCACAGGGCGTCGGTTACACGGCGGCATCCTTGGGCCCGATCGTGTTCGGCATCCTGTTGGACGGCCCCGGCCTGGCCGCGGGGATCGGATTCCTCACGGCGGTGCTCGCGGTGATGATGGTTGTGGCGCGAACCGCGTGTCGACCGGTCATGCTCGAGGACACCCTGCGCTGACGACGGTGGCCGGAGGGATGTCGGAGTCGTGTGGTCTGATCGAGCCGTGACAGAGCCCGCCGCCACCCCGAACACGCCACCCAGCACGCCACCCAGCACGCAACTGAGCCCGCCGCCGAGTACGTCACTGGGCGCTGGCCGGTCCGCCCCCGCGGACGGTGGCGCTCCCGCCGCGGACGGCACGCGTTCGTGGCCGGCGGACCTCACCGATCTCCTCGGCCGCGACTGGAGTACCACCCGGCTGGGCGGGCAGGAGCGCTGGGTCGTGCGCGGCGGCCCAGGTAGCGGCAAGACGTCACTGGTCGTTGACGCGGTTCGGTCCGCGATTCTGCGTGGCGTCGGACTGGACGGCGTGCTCGTGCTCACAGGGTCCGCGACGGCTGCTGCGGCGTTGGTCGAGGAGATCACCTGCGGGCTGGCCCCCGAGCTCGTGGTCGGTACCGACGCGCCGGTTCGCACGGTCCACTCGTTAGCACACGCTGTGGTGCGGTTGGCAGCGGCCAGAGCTGACGCCCCACCACCGCGACTCCGCACGGGTGCGGAGCACGACGCCGTGGTTCGCGAGACCCTGCTCGGTGAGTTGGCGGACGGCGCACCTCTGTGGCCGGAATCTATGCGGCCTGCGTTGTCGACGGTCGGATTCGCGCGCGAGCTACGCGACCTGCTGTTGCGGTCGCTCGAACGGGGGATAGGTCCGCGCGAGCTCGCCCGGCTGGGCCGTTCGGCGGGCAGACCGGCGTGGGTGGCAGCCGCGGGGTTCTTCCGCCGCCACGAGGAACAGATGGCGTTGCGCTCGGGTATCCGCGGCGGCGAAACCGACGTCCCCGAGGCGCTCAACGCCGCGGAACTGGTCGGTGCGGCATTGGACGCGCTCACCGCTGATCCCGAGCTGCGTGAGACCTTCCGGTCGCGGCGACTGGTCGCGGTCGACGACGCCCAGCATCTCGACCCGTTGTCGGCCGAGTTCGTGGCCACCATCGGCGGCGGTGCCGACGTCCTCCTGGTGGTCGAAGACGGTGATCAGTCGGTGTTTCGTTTCCGCGGCGCCGACGGCGGGCTCGCCAGGGCCGTGATCGACCAGGGCGGACGAGCCGTCGACCTGCAGGTCGGCCACCGGATGGCTCCCGAGATCGCCGCTGTAGCCGCGCGGGTCGGCTATAGACTCCCCGGCGCCGCACTTCACCGGCCGCGCGAATCAGGGACTGCGGACGGGGCATCGCGATCCTCGGTGGCGGACGGTCGGATGGCAAACGGCTCGGTGGGGGTCGTCGTGGCGGGTACTCCCTCCGGTGAAGCAGCCGTCGTCGCCGATTTCCTCCGGCGTCGACACGTCCTGGACGGAATCGACTACGGCGAGATGGCCGTAGTGACCCGGTCCCTGCCGAGAGTGGCGGACTCACTGTTGGCGGCCCTCGACGCCGCAGGTATCCCCGTGGTGGACGCGGGCGCGGAATTGCCACCCGCACGGGATCCGGTGGCAGCGGCGCTTCTGTTGCTCCTGAGGTCGGTGGTCGAACGAGAGGACGCCACCGACGCGGAACGCGTCCTGACGATGTTGTCCGGGCCGGTGGGGCGCGCAGACGCCGTCGCCATGCGCCGGTTGCGGCGAGGACTGCGCCGCTCCGGAATCGGAGGGACGGACACCAGTGCGGAAACGCTTCGCAGACTCGTGTTAGCGGACGAGGATCAAATCCCGCAGGGGCTCACCGCGGTTGAACTGGCCCCGGTCACGCGGATCCGTCGGGCTCGCGCGGCCGTCCTGGACTCGCTGCGTCACGGAGGCACCGTCGAAGAGGTTCTCTGGGCCGCGTGGTCGGCCTCGAGACTGGAGCGACGACTCGTGCGCCAGGCGGTGGCCGCGGATCCGTGGTCCCGGTCCGCGGATCGCTCGCTGGATGCAGTGGTGTCGTTGTTCGATCATGCGGCGGACTACGTCGACCGCGTCCCGGGCGGGTCGGTTGCGCTTTTCTGCGGAGTGGTCTCCGGCGAGGACCTGCCAGCGCCCCGTCGCGCGGACATGCGCGCCAGGGGAGGTGCGGTCAGCCTGTTGTCCGCCCACGCCTCGGTCGGTCGCGAGTGGAGGGCGGTGGCGGTGTGCGGGGTCCAGGATGGTGTCTGGCCCGCACCCCGCCGAAGGTCCGGACTTCTCGGCGTGGACGAACTCGTCGACATCACCGAATCGACCGGCGACGGACCGTTGCCCTCGGAGTCGGAGCGCGCGGTCTCGTCCGCTATGGCCCGCTCGGCCGAGGAACGCCGACTGTTCTACGTGGCCTGCTCTCGTGCGCGCGAACACCTCCTCGTGACTGCCGTCGAATCCGCGGAGGACGGTGACGTGGCCGCCTCCAGGTTCGTTGACGAGGTCGCCGAACTGGCCACCGTCCCGGCCTCTGCCAGCCCGTCCCTCGGCTCGGTCCGCTACGCGCCGACCGTGTTCACGCTGCAACACCTGGCTGTGGACCTGCGCGCGGCGCTGCTCGATCCGACGACCGATCCTGGCGATGTCGCCTACGCCGCGGGATTACTTGCCGGACTCCGCGACGCTGGCGTTCAGGAAGCCGATCCGAATACCTGGTTCGGTGCGGCTCAGCCCTCGACGGCGGAGCCCGCCTTCACCCCGGGACCGGGGGAGCCGATCGCGGTCCTCTCGCCGTCCGGGTTCGGTGCACTCGAGGAGTGTCCGCTCAGATGGTTCCTCCAGAAGATCCGAGGGGACTCCTCCGACTCCGGGTCGGCTGCGCCGCTCCTGCGCGGATCCACCGTCCACGCACTCGCCCAGGCTGTCGAGGGAGGAGTAACCGAGGACGAGCTTCGGGGGGCGGTGCAGCGTCGAGCGGAGGCATTAACCGTCGCCCGCGGCTGGTTCGCCCAACGTGGAGTCGAATCGATGGTCGGGATGGCCGAGACCTTTCGTACGTGGCGTAGCGCCACTCGGGCGGAGTACACCACCGTGGGCGTCGAGGAGTCATTCGAGTTCGACGTGCCGGGCAATGTGCGCGTGAGGGGCCGTATCGACAGGCTCGAGGCCACCGAGGCAGGGCACGTCGTGCCTGTGGACCTGAAAACCTCCTCTGCGCCCGTCAGCCGTGCAGTTGCGGCCGCACACCCCCAGTTGGCGCTGTACCAATTGGCCGTGTCCCGCGACGCGGTGGAATCCGCGGTGAACCGGGAGCCGGGGGGTGGGCTCTTGCTGTACCTGGCGGGCCGGGAGGGGAAACTGCCGATCGACCGCGCCCAGGACCCGCTCGGCGAGCAGTCTGCCGAAGCACTGACGGATCGCATCGTCGGCGCCGGAGCGGCGACCGTCGGACCGCGGTACACCGCTCGTGTGGGCCCCTGGTGCTCCCACTGCGACGTGCGGTCGAGTTGCCCCGCGCAGCCCGAAGGACAGCAGGTGATCGAGTGAAGGGGAGCATCGACCCCGGCGCCATTGCCGACGCTCTCGGTATCCATCGACCCACGCCCGAACAGGCGGAGGTCATCGCCGGTCCGACCGAGCCGACACTGGTACTCGCCGGAGCCGGCGCGGGCAAGACCGAGACCATGGCGGCCCGCGTGGTCTGGCTGGTCGCCAACGGCTACGCTCGCCCCGGAGAAATTCTCGGGCTGACCTTTACGCGCAAGGCAGCACAACAATTGTCGAGGCGGATCCGCCGGCGTCTCGACGCACTGGCCAGAAGTGAGGTGTGCACCGGGCCCGGCGCGGATCCGGCTATCGGCGAGGCGATCCGAACAGAGGACCCGCAGATCTCGACCTACCACGCGTTCGCAGGAACGATGCTCGGGACTTACGGACTACTGGTGCCGGTCGAGCCGGACTCCCGGCTGCTCACCCCGACGGCTGCGTTCCAGCTCGCTCACGACGTCGTCTCGCGATGGGAGAGCCCCCTGACGACCGGTTCCAATCCGGGAAGGGTAACGCGGGACGTCCTCGCGCTGGCAGGACAGCTGTCGGACCATCTCGTCACTACAGACGACTTGCGATCCCACCCGGACCTGCTCACCACACTCATCGCGACGCTTCCCCCCGGCCCGCGACAGAAGGACACGCCCACCGCCTGGCTCGAGTCGACGGCCGACGTGCAGGGGCACCGCGATGAACTCGCCGACCTGGTGGATGCCGTCGCCGAGCGGATGCGCGCCGAGTCCGCACTCGACCACAGCTCACAGATGGCGTTGGCGGCCACCGTCGCCCGAGATCATCCTCAGGTCGGCCAGTCCGAGCGTCGGTCGTCCCGGGTGGTCTTGCTCGACGAGTACCAGGACACCGGACACTCCCAGCGTGTGCTGCTCTCGTCGTTGTTCGGCGGGGGCGCGGGACCCGTGCCGGCGGTCACCGCCGTCGGCGATCCGATGCAGTCCATCTACGGATGGCGCGGGGCATCCGCATCCAATCTCGACAGGTTCGGCGATGACTTCCCACTGGAGGACGGGAGCGAAGCCCACCAACGGGAACTCACCACTTCCTGGCGGAACCCGCCCGAGGTCCTCTCGTTGGCCAACCAGATCACCGAACCTCTGCGTGATCGTCCGGGCTCCGTCCCGGTCCCCGAACTCAATGCAAGAACGGGAGCGGACGCGGCCGATCTGCGGGTCGCGGTCTTCGATACCGCCGATGACGAGCGCGATTGGCTCGCAGACTCCCTCACCGAGAGGTATCGGGCCGCCGAGGCCGCCGGGCGCGTGCCCACCGCCGCGGTACTGGTCCGCCGAAATGGGGACTCCGCGCCCATCGCCGAGGCACTTGAGGCCCGAGGTCTGCCCGTCGAGATCGTAGGGGTCGGTGGGCTGCTCGATGTCCCGGAGGTCGCCGACGTGGTGGCGCTACTGACCGTGGTCGCTCGACCCGGTGCCGGCGCGGCGCTCCTGAGACTCCTCAGTGGCTCGCGCTTCATGCTCGGGGCATCCGATCTCGCGGTGCTCTCGCGGCGTGCAGCCAGGCTTTCGCTCCACCGAAGCGGGTCGACGACCGGGGCCATCACGGACATCGTCCAACTCGACGTGGTGCTCGACGAGATCGCCAGGGGAGAGGAGGTAGATTCGGCGGGTCTGGCGGATGCCCTCGCGGACCCCGGCCCGGCTCGGGACTACAGCCCCGCCGGCTCGGCCCGGATCACCGAACTCGCCGGGATCATCTCTGGTCTGCGTGCCCGAGCGTCCGCACCCCCGGGCCGTCTCGTCGCCGCGGCCGAACAGGCGCTCGGACTCGACGCGGAAGTGAGGTTACGGCAGCGCACAGGCGGTGGACATGCCCGCGAGCAGCTGGACACCCTGCAGGAGGTCGCAGCCGGGTTCCGCCCGGACAGGGGGACGGGGCTCGACGCATTCCTGGCCTACCTCGACCTCGCACGATCGGTCGACAGCGGACTCGCACGCGGTGAGGTCGCCTCTACCCCGGGGCGCGTGCAGATTCTGACCGTGCATTCCGCAAAAGGGCTGGAATGGGAGATCGTGGCTGTTCCGCATCTGTGCGCCGGGGTGTTCCCATCCGGTCAGGCACCGCAGACCTCCATACGAACTGCCACGCAGCTCCCGGAACAGCTCCGCGGAGACCGTGAATCCGACAACAACCCCGGAGGGGTCCCGGTGCCGCGTCTGGAGGAGGTTACCGATCGCAAACTTCTCGAGGCCGCATTGCAGGCTCACATCATGCGTGTCGGCCGGCGATCACTGGACGAGGACCGGCGACTTTTCTATGTGGCTGTCACCCGTGCTGAACGGTCCCTCCTGTTGTCGGCGTCGCACTGGATCGGGACGGGCTCCAAGGCCCGTGGGCCGTCCGAATTCCTCGACGAGGTGATCGAGGCGTGTTCGGGCGAGCATCCCATCGGTGTGATCGACCACCTCGACATCACTCCGTCACCGACGAATCCGGCGACCGACACCGTCACGGAGGCGACCTGGCCCAGGTCCGCGGCCCCGGAACGGTATGCGAGCGCGCGCGCCGTGGAGTCAGCGGTGCCGATAGACGCGGAGACGGACGCGGCCCCGATCACGGGTGCGGCGAGGCGATGGCACCTCGCCGCGGCACCGTTGCTCGCCGATGCCCGCCGTGCCGCAGAACGGCACAACGAGGTCATCCTGCCGCGCAGACTCACCGCCGGCGAGATCGTGGCGATGGCATCCGATCCGCAGGAATTTGCCGATCGCCTGCGCAGGCCGGTGCCCTACAGGCCCGACAGGTTCGCCCGGAGAGGGACCCGGTTCCACGCCTGGTTGGAGCACAGGTTCGGCGCGACTCACCTACTGGACATCGACGACCTGCCTGGCGCGGGTGACCAGGGCGCGATCGACGGCTTGTCCGAGGCGGATCTCGTCGCACTGCAGGAGGCGTTCGAAGCATCCAGGTGGGCCACGAAGACCCCCGAGGCGGTTGAGGTTCCGTTCGAAGTGGGGTTGGGCGCGCACCTCCTCCGGGGCCGAATGGACGCGGTCTTCGCTGACGGGGACCGCTGGATCGTCGTGGACTGGAAGACCGGTCGGGTGCCCGCCGCCCGCGACATGTCCGCGGTGGCCCTCCAACTCGCCGTCTACCGGTACGCATGGGCGAAGATTGTGTCCAGCCGCGTCGGCAGACCTGTGCCCCTCGACAGCGTCAGGGCGGTATTCCACTACGTCAGGCCCAACAGAACCATCGAGCCCGACGATCTGCCGGATGCCGAGGACCTGCAGCAGATGCTCGGTGGCTGACCCGGCCGGGGGCGGTTGTTGTACGGGGACGGCCGATAGGCGACGATGACTTCTCTACGACGACACTGGGCCGCCACCGGCCCCGTCCCCGCGGAACGGAGTGGACAATGGCGAAAAAACGCGCACTAGCGTCCAGGTTCCGCGGCAGTGACCCGTTGGACGAGAGCCCCGATCACGTTCTCGTGGGCGTGGTGAGCATCCCCGAGAGCTCCGAAAGCCCGTGGTGGCTGATCGGTAAGCGCGTAGCGATGGCTGTGACGGCGTTGCTGATGGCCGTGATCGTGGTGTGGTTCGACCGCGGGGGATACACCGGCGGTGGTGGACCAGCCGGCGAGATGACGCTGATCGATTGTTTCTACTACGCCACGGTTTCGCTCTCCACCACCGGTTACGGCGATGTCACGCCGATCACCCAGCAGGCGCGACTGATCAATACGCTCGTCGTCACCCCGCTCCGCGTGGTGTTCCTGATCCTGCTGGTCGGCACCACCCTGGCGGTGCTGACCGAACAATCCCGACAAGCGCTGAAGATCCAGCGCTGGAGGAGTCTCGTGCGCAATCACACCGTCGTCGTCGGCTACGGCACCAAGGGCAGGTCCGCCGTCGCGGCGATGCTCGCCGACGACATCGCCCCGGACGACATCGTCGTCGTGGACACCGATCCCCAGGCGCTCAAGTCCGCCGCCACTCGCGGTCTCGTCACCGTCCACGGGTCCGCGACCCGATCAGACGTTCTCAAACTGGCGGGCGTCACCCGCGCCGCCGCGGTCGTCGTGGCCACGAACTCCGACGACACAGCAGTACTGGTCACGCTCACGGCGAGAGAGCTCGCACCCAATGCCAAGATCGTCGCCACTGTGCGTGAGAGCGACAACAAACACCTGCTCAAACAATCCGGTGCTGACTCCGTGGTGGTGTCCGCCGAGACTGCGGGTCGACTGCTCGGCCTGGCCACCATCACCCCCACAGTCGTAGGGATGATGGAGGACCTGCTCACCCCGGACGAGGGATTCTCGATCGCCGAGCGTCGCGTCGAGGAGAGCGAGGTCGGCGGGTCACCCCGTCATATGTCCGAACTGGTCCTGGGGGTGGTCCGCAAGGGCCAACTCATCAAGGTCAACGAGCCCCACGCCGACGCGCTCGAATCGGGGGACCGTCTGCTGTACATCCGAATGGTCGCCAGCTGAGTCACGGAATTCGCCAAAACTGCCCGGATCACCCGGGCCTACGCTGGCCCACTACCCGGACGACCCGCCTCAAAGGACCCCATCTTGCCGCTGGACTTCACCCTGGACTCAGACCCGGTTCTCTCAGTCGCTGCGCCTGACCGGGCCGCACCGCTACGACAGGACGTCGACGGACTCGCGGAGGGGTGGGCCGAGGCGCGGGTGATGCGAGTGGATCGCCGCAACCGGTTCGCCACCGAAGCCAGCCCGTTCGGTCGACGACGGATCAGACTCGAGCAGGCCACCGGTTTCGCCGACCGGTTACCCGATGACGCGGTGTTCCTCGGCCGGGCCGAGGATGAGCGCCACATCTGGGCCGTGCCGGTCGACGAGTTGTCCGATGACCCGGCGGTCTCCAACCTTCGACAATGCGGCGCTGAACTCGTCGAGGGGGACGGATCACTCGCGTCGCAGGCCATCGCGCTACTCGGATGGCACCGCGACAACGTCCGCGGGCGGGACCCCGAGTATCACCCCCGCCGGACGGACGCCGGGTGGGCGATCGAAGACCCCTTCCACGGTGGCCCCGAATACCCGCGCACGGACCCGGCGGTGATCTGCCTCGTGCACGACGGCGGACGCCGTGTGCTCCTCGCACACCAGCCGATCTGGCCCGCCGGGATGTACTCGCACGTGGCCGGGTTCGTCGAGGCGGGTGAATCCCTCGAGGGCTGCGTCAGGCGTGAGGTAGCCGAGGAGGTCGGGGTCGAGGTCGACCGCATCCGCTACCTCGGTAGCCAACCCTGGCCGTTCCCGCGCTCACTGATGGTCGGTTTCCACGCCATCGGTGATCCGGACGCGCCGATCATCCTCGAGGACGACGAGATCAGTGAAGCCGCATGGTTCGACGTCGATGAGGTCCGTGCAGCCCTCGACCACCGCGGGGAGCTGATCGTGGCGCCACCGGTCTCCATCGCACACGTGATGCTGCGCTCATGGGTCGCGGCGGTTGATCGCGGCGGCGCTGACTGACCGCCCCTGTCAGGCCCCTGCGAGCTCTCCGAGCTTTTTCCGCACATCGGACGCCGGCGGGTTGGTGGCCGTGGTGCCGTCTGAGTACAGCGCGGTGGGTACGACCCGGTTGCCGTTGTTGACACTCTCGACAAACGCGGCGGCCTCGGCGTCCGCCTCCACGTCGACCTCGGTGTAACCAATCTCCTTTTCGTCCAGCAGCTTCTTCAGTCGCGAGCAATACGGGCACCACGTGGTCGTGTAAAGAGTCAGAGCCGCGGCATCGTCATTCGTCAGTTCACTCATGACGAGATGCAACGCATGCGAGGCCCTTAATCATCCCCGGGGGAGGCCCGCGGCGGGATGTCAGACCCGGATGCCACGATGGGGACGTGACTGACATTCGGCGTGGTGGGCAGGAAGGCGTAGAGAGCGGCCGGTTCGTCGACGGGCACGGCGGCAAGCGAGCAACTAGCGACTCTGCGCTCACGGGGCTGGATCCGCAGCAACGTCGCGCCGTGCTGGCCCCGCGGGGCCCCGTCTGTATTCTCGCCGGAGCCGGCACCGGAAAAACTAGGACGATCACCAGGCGGATCGCGCACCTCGTGAACACAGGTCACGTTCGCGGGGACCAGGTCCTCGCGGTGACCTTCACGGCCCGCGCGGCCGGAGAGCTCCGTATGCGCCTCGCGAGCCTCGGCGTCGCGGACGCAGGAACCGGACCCGTCCAGGCACGGACCTTCCACTCCGCGGCGTTGCGCAACCTGTCCTACTTTTGGCCCCGTGTGTACGGCGAGGAGCCATGGCAGCTTCTCGACGGGCAGTTCCGGGCTGTCGCGCAAGCCGTCCGACGAGTCGGGTTGGACCCGTCCACTGAGACGATCCGAGACGTGTTGTCAGAGATCGGTTGGGCCAAGTCGAGTCTGCTCACCCCGGACACCTACGTCGAGAAGGCGATTGCGCTCGGGCGGGACCTGCCGGTACCGGGGCCCGACGTCGCACGCGCGTTCCGTGCATACGAGGATCTCAAGGTCTCCGGCCCGGTCCGGATGCTCGACTTCGATGACCTGCTGGGGCACATGGCGGACCTCGTGGAGGAGGTCCCGGCCATCGCGGAGGAGTTCAGGGACCGCTACCGCTGCTTCGTCGTCGACGAGTTTCAGGACGTCACCCCGGCCCAACAGCGACTCCTGTCCGCATGGTTGGGGAACCGCGACGACCTCACCGTGGTGGGGGACGTCAATCAGACCATCTACTCGTTCGCAGGCGCCGAACCGGACTTTCTCCTCGGATTTGCCGACAGGTATCCGGAGGCCACCGTTGTACGCCTGGAGTCCGACTATCGCTCGACCCCGCAGGTGGTTGAGCTGGCCAATGCCGTCATCGGGGGTGGAGTCGGGAAGTTCCGCGGCGCCGGCCTCACGCTCAAGGGGATGAGAGCGCCGGGCCCCGAGCCGGTGCTCACCGAGCACCCGGACGAGGACGCGGAGGCAGAGGCCGTGGCTGCGGCGATCGCCGACCTGGTCCACGGGGGTCTCGACCCGTCCGAGGTGGCCGTCCTCTATCGGATCAACGCGCAATCCGAACGCATCGAGTCCGCACTAGACGAGGTGGGGATCGGGTATCGACTCAAGGGTGGCGAGGGCTTCTTCGAGAGGTCAGTTGTACGCCGCGCGATGTCGGCGATCGATCGCCTGGTCGACGGGTCTGACGAGGCGCAGACGCAGGCACACGCCGCGCTGACCGATCCGACGGACGCGGTGAGCGTCATCCGTCAGACGCTCGAACCACTGGGATTGACCGCCGCAGAACCGTCCGGCACGCAGGCGAGGGAGAGTTGGGACTCGCTGACCGCTCTCGTCGGGCTGGCGGAAGAGATCGCCACCACTGAGACCACCCCCGGCCTTCTACCCGTGGTCGCCGGGCTGCGAGCGCGAGCCGCGGCACGCCACGCTCCGGACGAACGTGGTGTCACGCTCGCGTCGTTCCACGCTGCCAAGGGACTCGAGTGGGACGCTGTTTTCCTCGTCGGAGTGCACGAGGGCAGCCTGCCCATCAGTCACGCCATCAACTCCGGCCCCGACGCCATCGAGGAGGAACGACGCCTGTTGTACGTGGGCATCACACGCGCCCGTGAACACTTATCGCTCACGTGGAGTCGTAGTCGTCGGGCCGGTGGACGTGCGACCCGCCGACCGAGCCGGTTCCTCGACCCCGTCAGGCCGGCGCAGGTACCGGCGAGTCCTCGCGTCACGCGCGACCAGACCGACAAAGGTCACTGTCGCGGGTGCGGTGAAAAGCTGGCCGGGCCCATGCATCGCGCCCTCGGTCTGTGCCCTGAGTGTTCTATAGAAGTCGACACGGGCCTGTTCGAACGGCTACGTGACTGGCGCAAGGAGACGTCGGAACGGATCGGGAAACCCGCGTACACGGTGTTCACCAACGACACGCTCGCCCAGATCGCACGCGAGCGACCCACCGACACCAGAGCGCTCAGTCGGATCGGCGGAATCGGTGCACACAAGTTGGACGAGTACGGAGACGACGTGTTGAGGCTGGTGCGCACGAGCTGAGCGCTGGGCTTGGTTAGTCCTGCTCGTCGAATATCTCCGGGATCCACTTGTGGACGATTCCCCGGTACGGCGCCGAAGACTGTAGCTGGCAGAGCATTCCGACCGAAGCCGACAGCACACGATGAATGAGGGCATACTCCCGCGGGAGCGTGAACGAGCGCGAAGTCCGGAACTCCCGGCTCGACACGTCCCCGTAGACGGTCACGATTTCCTGCATCCAGGCGCGGCTGAAGTGGAAGACCGGCTCGCGCATCGGCTCGATGAACGGCCCAAGGAATGCCATCGCATCGGCGCTTGTCATTCCACTGCGGCCCACATATCCGGCGCGCGTCATCACAGCCAGCAACTCGTCGGCTCTTCCCGCCAGTGCCAGCCGCATCATCGAGGTCAACACCTCGGGGATGCCGTTAGGGAGCTGGACAGACGCACCGAAGTCGAGGACGACCATCCGCCCATCGTCGGTCAGCAGGAAGTTTCCGGGGTGCGGGTCCCCGTGCATCATCCGAGCGCGGATCGGGGAACTGAACTGGAATTCGGTGAGCAGTTCGCCGGCCAGGTTGCGTTCATCCTGCGTGCCGCCGGTCGAGATCTTGGACAGAGCGCGGCCGTCGGCCCATTCAGTGACGAGCACCTTGGGGGAGGACGCGAGCACCCCCGGCACCCGGATCAGCGGGTCGTCGCGATACGCGGCAGCGAAGACGCGTTGGGTGTCGGCCTCAGCTCTGTAGTCGAGTTCTCCGACCGCACTCTCGTAAAGTTCGTCGATCACGCCCTTGACGTTGGTGCCGGGGCTCAGAGGCTTGAAGAGCGGTGCGAGCCGTCGGAGTTGCCGCAGGTCGGAGCGTAGGGCCTCGTCCGCGCCCGGGTACTGCACCTTGACGGCGACCTCCCGTCCGTCCGACCAGACCGCACGGTGGACCTGACCGATCGACGCGGCGGCGGCCGCATTGCTGTCAAAGTCGGCGAAGCGTTCCCGCCAACGCAGGCCGAGTTGGGCATCGAGGACTTTCTCGACGTCGGCCGGCGGCAGGGGAGGGGCCTCGGACTGCAACTTGGTGAGGGCTTCACGAAACGGCTCGGCGTACTTGTCGGGCATGCCGGCCTCGAACACGCTGAGCGCCTGGCCCACCTTCATCGCGCCGCCTTTGAGTTCGCCGAGGACGGCGAACACCTGCTCCGCGGCCTGGTCGGCGAGTTCTTCCGTTAGGTCGCCCTCCCCGCGGCCGAGTGCGCGACGCCCGAGCGACCCAGCGGCGCGGCCGGCAATGCCCAGTGGGAGTCCCGCGAGGCGTGCGGCGCGGCTGGAAGAGGTGCGGGGGAGATCGGACACGCCACCAATCATGACAGAGGTCGGCGTTTTGCCGCGGCCCCGCAATTGCAATCGGGAACAGCCGGCCATTCGAGCCGGCGCCACAGACCCTCGGCCGGATTGATTTCGACGGTGGCGCCGATCGTCTGGAGAGTGCCCCCGTGGACGCGGGTAGCCGCGATTTCGGCGAGCACCAGGGCGGCACCCGCGGTGAGGGCGGGGACGCCGGCGTCTGGTGCGCGGTCGATGAGTTGAGCGGCGACGAACGGCCACCGAGGATCACGTCTGGCGCGGAAGAGGTCAGTGCAGCGAAGGCATGGCGTGACTCCCGGGACCACGGTGGGGCCCACCACTACGCGGCCGTCGCGAGAGTGCACGTGGAGGTGGGCCTGTCTGGTACGTGTTAACGCTGCGGTGACCACAGGGTCGACCGCCACCGTTCCGGCGAGGATCACCAGGTCGTTGGCGGGGCCATTCCGGTGCCAGGGTGGGCGGTCCGGATCGAGGGTCAGGCCGCGGTGGGGTCCGGTGGTGACCCTGCACCCGTTGACGGTGAGCGGTCCGCGGAGCACATCGGAAATCTGTCCGGACCCGAGGACATAGACGCGGCGTACGGGGTCAAGACTCGGCGTCGGTGCGGTGTCGGCGATGTCGGAGCCCGGTGTGTCGAGTTCAATGTGGCCGAGGTCGGCCAGTCGGATGAGGATCCGCGCCACCTGCGCCAATTCACCGGTGCTGACGCCAGCGCGCGCTGCGGCCCGGTCGAGGACGGCGCCCCCTTCGAGTCCGCTGAGAAGCGCGGCCAGACGATGCGGACCGCACGCTGCTGGAGCAGTAACCACTACGGCGCGGTCCGGTGCAAGTCCCACCTGCACCGATCGGCGGTCGCGGACCACCACCACGGTGCCCGGGCGAAGCGCCGCGCGAACCGACGGTGCCTGCGCGGCGACGGCGATACGGGGTTGTGGGACGGCGGGCGTCGTGGTGACTGGATTCACGATGCTCATATTGACATGCGGAATGTACTGGATCTGCCCCGTAATGCGGGTTATCCACAGGCGGTCGAGCCGCGCGGGTCCTGTGGAAAACCACTGTCGTCGCGGTCGTCTACGGTGGTCGACGTGCCGTCTTCTCCGCGACCTTCCGATGCTGCCGGATCGGGGCCCGATACCGTCTCCGACCTGCCCTCGAGTCCTGACGATCCACGGATCGAGGTGCGCCGTTCCCGACGCCGTAAGCGCACAGTGTCCGCGCGTCTGGAGGGGGAGACCGTAGTGGTGCTCATGCCGGCGGGGCTGCCGCGGGCCGAGGAGCGCCGCCTCATCGGCGACATGCTCACCCGTCTGGCGCGCTCGGGTCGTCGGACGAAGCGGGGGGCCTCCGACGACGACCTGATGCGTTTGGCCGACCAGTTGTCGAGGCGGTGGTTGGAGGGTCGGCCCCGACCGTCGTCAGTGCGGTGGGTGCCAGCTATGACCACCCGTTGGGCCTCGTGCTCGCCCGGCTCGGGGGAAATCCGGATCAGCGAGACGCTGCAGGAGGTTCCTGCCTACGTGCTGAACTACGTGCTGGTGCACGAGTTGGCGCACCTGATGGTACCGGGCGGGCATCCCCCCGAGTTCTGGGACGTTGTGCGCCGCTATCCGCGGACCGAGCGCGCAGTGGGCTACCTGGAGGCGTACTCACGCGTGCTGCGAAATGGTGCCGGTGAGCAGACTGGTGGTGGCGAGGGGCTCGGGGACCTGGTTCCGGGTTACGACGACAACGACGACGAGCCCGCTCAGCAATAGTCGGGCCCGCCGTCGCGGGGTATAGCGGATCAGGCGTCGTTGCTCGGGGTCCCGGATCCGCCTGTGTCACTGTCTCCTCCGGATTCGCGGAGGAACTTCTCGATCTCGTCAACGCCGCTGGAGTCGCCGGTCGATTCGTCCAGCAGTCGGTCGATCACGGCTGCGGGGTTCTCGAGGTCCTCTCCCACGGGGAGGAGGTCCGGGTGCTGCCACAGGCCGTCGCGGCCCTCTGCACCCACGGCTTCGCCGACACGGCGCCAGAGCTCGGAGGCTTCGCGGGCGAGGCGCGGACGTAGCTCGAGTCCGACCAGTGATGCGAAGGCCTGCTCGGCGGCACCACCTGCGGCGCGGCGTCGGAGCCACGTCTCGCGGAGTTTGTCGGCGCTGGGAAGTCGGTCCCCGACGGCAGCGGTGACCACGCAGTCGACCCAGCCCTCGACCAGTGCCAGCAGGGTTTCGAGGCGGCCGAGTGCGGCCTCGTTGACGTTGGTGACCTTGGGGCCGATCGCGCCGGCTCCGCCGGAGAGCATCTCCTGGAGTTTGGCGGGATCCTGCAGCACCGACGGATCGATCCCAACGGCGAACTCGTCCAGTCCCGACGTGTCCACGCGAATGCCGCGTGCGTACTCGTCGACGGTGGCCAGGAACCGTGCCCGCAGCCACGGAGCGCCAGCGAAGAGTCGTAGGTGAGCGGCCTCGCGTGCAGCGAGGAACACCACCACCTCCTGACGGGGTAGCTCCAGCTCGTCGGCGAATTCGTCGACCGCGGCCGGGGACAGGGCGGCCACGCCGTCGTCGCCGAACGGCAGTCCGACCTCGGAGGAGAACAAGACGGCTGGTGCGAGTTTGGCGAGGCCCTGCCCGAGCTGCAGGCCAAAACCCATGCCGCCCATCTGGCCGAGCATGCCCAGTAGTGGCCCGGCGAGCTGACGGGCCTCGTCGGGCATGGCGTCCATCGTGGCCGAGTTCATCTGCTCGGCCACCGGGTTGCAGAGCTTCTCCCAGGTGGGCAGCGATTGCTCGACCCACTGCTGGGGCGTCCAGACCTCGGTCCGGTGGACGCCACTGGGGAACACGGTGGTCTCGTCAAGCCAGAGTTCGGCGAGCCGAACGGACTCGACGGCGGCGGTGCGCGAAGAGTCGGTGATCACTGGGGTCCGGCCGAGTGACCGCAGTGCGATGGTCTTGGCCAACTGATAATTGACGGGACCCGAGGCGCCCGGGCCGGACATGGCGGACCCCATCGATCCGATCATCTGGCCGAACTGGGAGAGCATCTCGCCGAACTGCGAGGGGTCGAAGCCGCCGGCGCCGCCGAAGCCGCCGGGACCACCCGGGCCGCCCTGGCCACGGTCCCGGTCGTCATCGCGCCCGTCGTCGTCGGATGCGGAGAAACCGAAGGGCTGGTTCATGCCACAACGGTACAGCGTGCCGGGGTGTGGGGTCCGGCCGTGATCTCGTGCCTCGGGTGCGGCGACTACCCTTGCCTGCGTGAGTCGTCGCCTGGTCACCCTCATCGCCGCATTGGTCCCGGCCGTGCTGCTGCTCGTCCTGACGACAGCGGCCACCGTCCCGCTGGTGGCGATGGGCCCCGGGCCGACGTACGACACCCTCGGCGAGGTGGAGGTCGAGTCGGAGGAGGGGATCCCGGAGATCGTTCCAGTGATCGAAGTGACCGGCAGGGAAGCCGGCGAGACCACGGGTTCGCTGCGGATGACCACGGTGGCCGTCCGCGATCGGTTGACCTTGCTCGACGCCATGCGGTTCTGGCTGGATCCAGCGCAGGTGGTGATCCCCCGAGACCAGGTGTTCCCACCGGATCGCTCCCGCGACGAGGTGCAGGAATCCAATGCCGCCCAGATGGTGGGGTCGGAGAACTCGGCGGAAGCCGCGGCCTACCGCCATCTGGGAATTCCCATGCACGCCCGCGTTGAAGGTGTGGACCGCGACGGGGCCGCGGCGGGTCTGCTGCGCGTCGGCGACATCCTGAACTCCATTGACGGTACGGCGGTGGCTGATTCCACCGGGGTCGTAGAGCAGGTGGGCGAGCATCGGCCCGGCGACGAGGTCCGGATCGGATTCACCCGGGACGGCCGCGAGGAGACGGCGACCGCGACGTTGCGCTCCGCGGGACCGGACGGCGATCCTGAGCAAGGTCGACTGGGCATCCTGGTCGGCGACACCCCAGCGGACGGCACCGACGTTGAAATTCACGTCGACCCCGATGTGGGTGGTCCCTCCGCCGGACTCGTCCTTGCCATCGCGATCGTCGACACACTCTCGCCGGGCGAGGTGACGGGAGGGGCGGACGTGGCCGGTTCCGGCACGATCAGCGCGGACGGTACGGTCGGCCCCATCGGTGGGATTCGTCACAAGATACGGGCTGCCGGAGAGGTGGGGGCCGCGGAGTTTCTGGTCCCGTCGGCGAACTGTGCGGAGGCTGTGCAGGATCCTCCGGAGGGTCTCAGGCTCATCGAGGTCTCCACACTGGACGACGCGCTGGAGTCCCTGGAAACGGTCGCTTCAGGGGGCGAGCCACCGACCTGCGGCTGAGACGGAGCTTTTCCGTAAGGTGGAGCCCACGAGCATGTCCGCCCCAGCAGTGCAGGAGCTTCCCCGGTGTCCGTCCGCCCACCCGGCAATCCCCCCGGTTCGCCGATCGCGATCTCGCGTCGCGGTCGTGCCGTCGCCGCCGTCGTCGTCATCCTCATCGTTCTCATCCAGGTCGTGCCGAGGCTGAATTCGGCCTACACGGACTGGTTGTGGTTCCGAAGCGTCGATGCATCCAGCGTGTTCCGGACGGAGGTGTTGACGCGCCTCGGCCTCTTCTTCTTGGTAGCGGTCCTTGTAGGACTGGCGGTAGCCGCCGGTGTCCTGCTCGCCTACCGCTATCGACCGGTCTTCCTGACTCAACCGGGGGTATCGGACGCTCTCGCCCGTTACCGGGCCGCGATGGGTTCCTCTCCGATCCGAACCGTGATCTGGATACCTATCGTGCTGGGTATCCTCGCCGGATCGATCGCCCAGACCGGCTGGCGGCAGGTCCTGGCCTTCTTCAACTCCACTCCGTTCGGACAATCAGATCCGCAGTTCGGTCTGGATATCTCCTTCTACGCGTTCGACCTGCCACTGTGGCGCTCCGTCGTCACCTGGACGATGGTGGCGATTGTGCTGGCGTTCATTGCCAACCTGGTCACCCACTACCTGTTCGGCGGGCTGCGCCCCGGTGCGCGGGAGGGTGCGCTGACGCGCGCCGCAAGGATTCAGCTGGTCAGCCTCGCCGGGCTGTTCGTGCTGGCCAAGGCCGCCGCCTACTGGCTGGATCGATACGAGCTCCTCTTTCGGGAGAACGCCACGTTCACGGGCGCTAGCTACACCGATGTCAATGCGGTCATCCCCGCCAAGATTTTCATGTTCTCGGTGGCCCTGGTGTGCGCGGTGGCGTTCTTCTCCGCGATCGTCATCAAGGACCTGCGGATTCCCGCCCTGGCCACCGTGCTGCTGCTGTTCTCGGCCCTTGTGGTGGGCTCGGCGTGGCCACTCGCCGTGGAGCAGTTCTCGGTCAAGCCCAACCGTGCGGAGAAAGAGCGCGAGTACATCGCCCGCAATATCGAGGCGACGCGTGCTGCGTACGACATCGGCGACGACAGGGTGACCTATATCGACAACTGGGGCGCCGCCAGCCCTACACCCAAGGAAGCCGCGACCGACACCACAACGTTGTCGAACGTCCGGATCCTGGACCCCAACGTCCTGTCGCCCACGTTCACGCAGCTGCAACAGCTGCGCAACTTCTACGGGTTCCCCGAGACACTGAGCCTCGACCGCTACACGATCGACGGCGAGATGCAGGACTTCCTGGTCGCTGCCCGCGAACTCAACCCGCAGTCATTGCAGGCCAATCAGCGTGACTGGATCAACCGTCACACCGTCTACACGCACGGAAACGGTTTCGTGGCGGCACCGGCCAACCGGGTCAACGAGATCGCCGACGACGCGGGCTCGGACCGTGGCGGTCTGCCTAATTTCCAGGTGTCGGATCTAGAGGCGATCAAGACCGACCAGGAGATGATGATTCCGGTTACCGAGCCGCGCGTGTACTTCGGTGAGCTCATCGCACAGTCGGACCCTGACTACGCGATCGTCGGGGAGAACGGCGACGGGCCGCGCGAGTACGACACCGACACGACCCAGTACACGTACGCGGGCGATGGAGGTGTGCCTATCGGTGGGTGGGTCAACCGCACTGCCTATGCGCTCAAATTTGCCGAGCGCAACATCCTGCTCTCGGGATTGATCGGTGACGACTCCAAGATCCTCTACGACCGCGACCCGCGTGACCGCGTGCAGAAGGTAGCGCCGTGGCTGACCACGGACACCACCACGTACCCGGCCGTGATCGACGGGCGTATCAAATGGATCGTGGACGGCTACACCACGCTGAAGACCTACCCGTACGCCGAGCTCAGCTCTCTGGAGGCCACCACCGCGGACTCGACGGACGAGCTCGGCGGCCGAGTGCAGGTGGATGAGGAGGTCTCGTACATCCGTAACTCCGTCAAGGCGACCGTGGATGCCTACGACGGCACAGTGGACCTCTACGCCTTCGACGAGTCGGACCCTGTGTTGCAGACGTGGATGAAGGCCCTGCCAGGCATCGTGCAGCCGCGTGACGCGATCTCGGAAGAGCTCGAGGAGCACCTGCGGTACCCGGAGGACTTGTTCAAGGTGCAGCGTGAGTTGCTTGCCAAGTACCAGGTCGACGATCCTGGCCAGTTCTTCACCAACGACGCGTTCTGGTCGGTGCCGTCCGACCCCACCGTCACCTCGCCGATCCAGACCCGGCAGGCTCCGCCCGCGGGTGGACCGGCTGGTGGGCCGGCCGGGGGTCCCGCAGGACCGCAGACTGCGAACCGTGCTCCGGTGGACGGCCCCAGCCAACCGCCCTACTACGTGATCGCTTCGGACCCGACTGATCCGGAGTCGGACACCCCGACGTTCCAGCTCATCTCTGCGTTCCGCGGGTACGAGCGGGAGTTCCTGTCGGCGCACATGTCGGCGAGCTCGGACCCGGATTCCTACGGCGACATCACGGTCCGTGTCCAGCGGCCGACAGAGCCGCTCTCACAGGGGCCGAACCAGGCGCAGGACGTCATGATTGCCTCCCCGGCGATCGCCGAGGACCGCCGACTCTGGGGTGAAACAGCGGAGATCACCGAGGGCAACCTGCTCGCCCTGCCATTGGCCGATGATTCGGTGCTTTACGTGGAGCCCATCTATACCCAGCGAAAGGACAACGAGTCGGCGTACCCCAGGCTGCTGCGGGTCATGGTGAGCTACGACCGCGCTGTCGGCTACGCCCCGACCCTGTACGAGGCGCTGCAACAGGTGGGCATCGAGACTGATCCCGACCTCGTCCGCATCGACGAAAGCGGCGAGGCCGAGACCAAGGCCAAGCAGGGGGTGGATCGACCGAGTTCCCAGGGGAGTTCCCCCCGGCCGTCCACGCCCGTAACCGGCGGAGGCGGCAGGAGCGAGGCGGAGCGTGGTGCAGCCATTGACGACATCAATTCTGCGCTGAACGCGGTTCGGTCTGCCCAGTCCGGGGATCTGGGCCAACTCGGAAAGGCACTCGAGGACCTGCAGTCCGCGGTCGACGCGTACCAGGCCCTCGGCGACGGCAACTGACGTCGCGTAACGGCTAGCCCGGGTCTGCCCTCCTCAAGTGGGCCGGCCCGGGTTTCGTCGTTGCGGACCCGAGGTTTTTGCTTCGATTTAACTGGGTTCAACTGGGGCATTTCGTCTTGCTGGGTGTCCGGGATCACATATCGAGTGTGTGGCGTCCACCGATTTGCATCGCCCGGCGTGCGGGCCGTAGTGTCATAGACGCAATCGACGCGGGGTGGAGCAGCTCGGTAGCTCGCTGGGCTCATAACCCAGAGGTCGCAGGTTCAAATCCTGTCCCCGCTACCACGCAACCAGGCTCGGTTCCCGCAGGGGGATCGAGCCTGAGTTGTTTTTGTCCGACCTGATTCGTCCATCGCTGCCGGGTGCCACGATCCGCAGGTGGTCGATTAGTGATGCGTCGCAGGCTTTGGTAACCTCGTAATCCCAAGGGCGATTGCGAAAGTGGTTAATTCTGCTGGCGTCCGGTGGTTCTTGGGATGATTGTCGTATTGCGACGGTCAGGCGACGCGGGGTGGAGCAGCTCGGTAGCTCGCTGGGCTCATAACCCAGAGGTCGCAGGTTCAAATCCTGTCCCCGCTACTACGCACCCAGGCCCGGTTCCCGAGAGGGAGTCGGGCCTGAGGTTATTCAGAGCGCGCCCGCCACCACGGCTATAGCCTGCTGCCCCCGCCCCGCAGACGACCCCCGCAGCTGCCACCCCATCCGCGCCGCCTGGAATCATCCTGCATCGATATATGCCGGCCGAATGACTTTGGGGGGCGCGGCTGCGGAAGCGGGCCGCTGCGGGGGCGGTGCGGCTGCGCGGCACGAGGGGCCTGCGAAACGGGCAACTACGCGGTAGACACGTACTCTGCGGACTGCGCGGCACCGGTCGGTGAATTCATGGCCCCGGGTGTGGGTCGCGAGTTCAGCCCGGACGTGTGGATCAGTGCATCGCACACGGTCCGTATGCCCCCAAGAGCCCGCCGCGGGCGCTGACAGCTGAGGAGCCCGCAGTGACCGATCGTTCCGAAAGCCGCGAGGTGAACGACGCAGACCGCGCCCGCACCCCCGTCCGCCAGGTCGACGTGCTGGTGATCGGCGCGGGCCAGGCGGGATTGTCGGCGGCCTACCACCTGCAACGGCGTGGCTTCGTTCCCGTTGACCGAGCTGAGGCGGGGGAGCGGACCTTCGTGGTACTCGACGGCGAGGATGGGCCCGGCGGTGCGTGGAGGCACCGCTGGGAGTCGCTCACCATGGCCACCGTCAACGGGATCTTCGAACTCCCCGGGATGGAGGTCCCGGACGTCGACCGCACCGCGCCCAGCCGTGAGGCACTGCCGAACTACTTTGCCAGCTACGAGGACCACTTCGACCTCGACGTCCACAGGCCGGTGCGGGTGAGATCGGTCAGCCACGCCGGGCACGGGCGGGCCGGATCGGTGCGGGAGCCCCTCGTCGTCGTCGCCGATTCCCGGCCCGGGGCCGCTACGGGCGGGGACGCCGACACCGACGGGGGCGAACGCGGCGAGACCGCGACGACAACGTGGGAGGCCGGGCACGTCATCAACGCCACCGGAACCTGGACCAGGCCGTTCTGGCCGTATTACCCGGGGCAGGAGACGTTCCGGGGCAGGCAGCTCCACGTGCACGACTACGTCCGCGCGGAGGACTTCGCGGGACAGCGGGTGGTGATCGTGGGCGCCGGCATTTCTGCGACCCAGTTGCTCGAGGAGATCTCACTCGTGGCCGACACATTCTGGGTGACCCGGCGTGAGATCAGATGGCGGACGGGGCCGGCGCCGGCCAACTTCTCCGCTGCGATCGACCGCGTGGCCGAGCGGACCCGGCAGGGGTTGCCGCCGGCGAGCGTCATCAGCGTGACCGGGCAGTTCCGCGGGCCCTGGATCGAACGGGCTGACGCGCGTGGAGTTCTGGTGCGCCACCCCATGTTCAGCAGCATCGAACCGGGTGGCGTCCGCATGCCCGATGGGCGGTTTGAACCCGCCGACGTGATCGTGTGGGCGACCGGCTTCCGGCCCGCCGTCGCCCACCTCGCGCCGCTCGGTCTGCGCACGCCCGAGGGCGGGATCCGGGTTGACGAGGGGCGGGCGCTCGACGAGCCGAGGTTGTTCCTGATCGGCTACGGTCCGTCCCAGTCGACAATCGGGGCAAACCGGGCCGGCCGTGCCGCCGTGATCGCGATCGTCGCCGACCTCAAGAAGAGTTAGAGGTCGACGACGACAACGTCATTGCCCGGAGCAGCGGTCAGGCTCAGAGGGTGCGCGAGATCAGTTCCTTCATGATCTCGTTGGTGCCGCCGTAGATTTTCTGCACCCGCGCTGAGGCGTACATGCGGGCGATCGGGTATTCGGTCATGAAGCCGTAACCACCGAAGACCTGCAGGCAGCGGTCGATGATCTCGCACTGCTTGTCGGTGCAGTAGTACTTGGCCATCGATGCGGTGGCGGGATCCAGCTCGCCCTCGAGGTGCAGGCCGATGCAGTGATCGAGCAGGGTGCGGGCTGCCAGCGTCTCGGTCTTGCACTCGGCCATCTCGAATCGCAGGTTCTGGAACTTGAGGATCGGCTTGCCGAACGCCTCGCGCTCCTTGGCGTAGTCGATCGCCAGCTGGACAGCGGTCTCGGCGGCGGCCACGGCGGTCACCGCGATGATGAGCCGCTCCTGGGGGAGTTGCTGCATGAGCTGGATGAAGCCCTGGTTCTCGCCTTCGGCGCCGCCGAGGATGTTGGCGGCGGGTACGCGCATGTCGTCGAAGAACAGCTCCATCGTGTCCTGGTACTTCAGACCGATCTTGTCGAGTTTGCGCCCGCGGTCGAAGCCCGGCAGGTCGGCGGTCTCGGCGACCAGCAGCGACAGGCCGGCCGCACCCTCGCCGCCCGTGCGGGCCACGATGACGAGCAGGTCGGCGTGCATGCCATTGGAGATGAAGGTTTTGGCGCCGTTGACCACGAAGTCGTCGCCGTCGCGGGCCGCGGTGGTCCGCAGGGCCTGCAGGTCGGAACCGGCACCCGGCTCGGTCATGGCGATCGCGCCGACCATCGCGCCGCTGGCCAGTTTGGGCAGCCAGCGCTGCTTCTGCTCTTCTGTCCCGTACTGCAGGATGTAGTGCGCCACGATCGTGCTGTGCACGGAGTTGCCCCAGCCGTCGTCCATCGCGCGGGTTTGCTCCTCTGCGATCACGGCCTCGTGGGCGAACGTTCCGCCACCGCCGCCGTACTCCTCGGGGATCGAGATGCACAGCAGGCCGGCGTCGCCCGCCTTGTTCCAGAACTCGCGGTCCACGGCGCCCTGCTCGGCCCACTTCTCAAGGTTGGGCTCGAGCTCCTTGGTCATGAACGCGCGGCTGTGCTCGCGGAGCGAGTCGAGATCTTCGGTCATCCAGGGTGACCGGAAGGGTGCGGTGTCGAACACGTGGCGACTCCAATGAAAGGGATTCGGGGCCGGTGAGGCCTTGACTCCGCCACTATACAACTGCATGGCATACGGTTGTATAGTGCGTGTGTAAACGGTGGCTGTCAGGCGTCTAACGAAGGAGTGGTGCCGGTGGATGGATCAGAAGCAGGGTCGGACGAGGCTGAACTCCGTCCTGCCGAGATCGATCTCACGGCCCGCGAGAGGATTCGCCGCGCCGCATTGCGGCTGTATGCCGAAGACGGCGAGGCCAGGGTCTCCATGCGGCGCGTGGCGGCCGAGGTCGGGGTGACCGTCGGACTCATCCAGCACCACTTCGGCACCAAGGAGGGACTGCGTCGCGCCGTTGACGCCATAGTCGTGGAGCAGGTGGTGGCAGCCCTGGCCACCGTCGGCCACGAAGGGAGCCCCGCCGAGGTGGTGGCGGCTCGTGACGCCGCCGTACGCCGGATGCTCGGTGAGAATCCCGTGATCGTGCGCTACCTCAACCGTTCCCTGATCGAACCGGACGGCAGAGGTGGCCCGCTACTCGACGCCATCGTGGATCTCACCGCCCGCGTGGTGGAGGGGCTGCGCACAGAGGGGCTGGCCTCCACGCGTACTTCGGAGAAGGTCCAGGTGGTCCGCACACTCATGGGGCAGGTGGGGGAGCTGTTTCTCGAACCGGTCGTCTCGGCCATCTGGGCAAAGGTCGACGGCGATCCCGAACAGCGTCCCATCATCCGGATCTCGGTGGAGAGTCGCTGAAACCCCGTGTAGGACTCACCGGGCCCGCACGTGGTGAGTGGTGCGTATCGGGCCCTACCGCTACGCTGGCGGTGCGTAAACTCGGGCACCGCCGTCCGGGTGGGAAGGACGCGCATGAGGTTCACCCGTTCGGCGAGGATCGTGGCAGCGGCCATCATGGCCGGTGCCACAGCACTCGTGGCACCCGCAGCGGCCCAGGCTGCAGTACCCGTCGGAGGGGGGACTGGAGTCCTCGTGGCGGGAGTGGCGGGATGCACCATCACGGCCGCTGGTCACGACTCGTCCGGCGCTCCTGTCGCGTTCACCGCGGCTCACTGTAGTGAAGCCGTAAACGCCCCGGTCGTTCTGCGCGGCAACGAGCGCGCTGGCGTGATCGGCACCATCGCCACCCGCAACGAGATCCTCGACTATTCGGTCATCCGCTTGGACCCGCGTGTCGCCGTGCCGGTCCGTCAGGCCGGCGTCACCGGCACCGGACCCGCTCCGCAGTTCGGAGACGTCGCCTGCAAAGACGGGCTCTCGACCGGACACACCTGCGGCGTCACCTGGCAGCGCGAAGGTCCTCGGTTCTGGATCCACGCATGCGCTGGCTACGGCGACTCCGGTGGTCCCGTGACCCGCGACGGCCGCCTGGTGGGGCTGCTCTCCGGAGGTCACATGCCGCCCGCCGCGGGCCCCGCCGGAAGCCTCGGGACGGTACTGCCGTCCTGCGTCCACCCCGCACAGGCGCCGGTGTTCCTGCCCGCGGTCAGCTACTCGTTCGACTCGATCGTGGACGACGCCACGGCGCGAAACTGGCCCGGACGCGGTTTCCAGATGGCCTGACCGTCCCATACGTCCTCAGTGGAAGAAGGGGCCCGGTACCGAATTCGGTACCGGGCCCCTTCTGCTGTGGGCGGAGTCAGCTCACTTGAGCTCCGCGCTCGACAGGTCCAGTACGCGACGGGCGATCACCAGCTGCTGGATCTGCTGGGTGCCCTCGAAAATGTCGAGGATCTTGGAGTCGCGCGACCACTTCTCGAGGAAGCTGCGCTCCGAGTAGCCGAGCGAGCCCGCGAGCTCGACGGCGCCGAGGGTGATGGCCGAACCGGAACGACCGGCCTTGGCCTTACACATCGACGCCTCCTTGGTGTTGGGCATCTTGTTGTCCGCCATCCAGGCGGCCTGGAGGGTCAGCAGGTAGGCGGACTCCCAGTCGGCCTCGAGCTCGAGGTATTTGGCCACCGCGGCTGACTGAGCGGTCGCGGGACGATCGTAGTCGATCTCCAAACCTGCCTCTTCGAGGAGTGCCCGGATCTCTTCGAGCGCGGCCCGGGCCACGCCCACGGCCATACCCGCCACGAGCGGACGCGTGTTGTCGAAGGTCTGCATGGCGCCGGCGAAGCCCTTGTCCACGCGGATCTCCGGATCACCCAGAAGGTTCTCCTTGGGTACGCGGCAGTCGTCAAACGTGATCTGTGCTGTGTCAGACGCGCGGATGCCGAGCTTGTGCTCGAGCCGGTCCACCGAGACTCCGGGGTGGTCCCGCGGTACGACGAATGACTTGATGGCCGCCCGTCCCTGGCTCTTGTCGAGGGTGGCCCACACGACGATGTGGTCGGCGCGCTGACCGGAGGTGACGTAGATCTTGGTGCCATTGAGCACGTACTCGTCGCCGTCGAGACGAGCGGTGGTCGACACGGCCGCAGAGTCGGAACCGAACTCCGGCTCGGTGATGGCCATCGAGGCCCACACCCGACTGAACCGCTCCATCTGCTCGTCGTTTGCCACGGCGGCGATCGCCGAGTTGCCCAGGCCCTGACGGGGGATCGAGAGGGTCAGGCCGACGTCGCCCCAGCAGGTCTCGATGATGTTGAGCAGCGACTTCATGTTGCCGCCGTTCTGGATGCCCTGGTGCTTGGAATCCTTACCGCGGCCCGTGGTGGCTCCGGAGGCCGCCTGGCCCGCGTCCTCCATGGCCTCGATCATGGCCTTGAGCGTGTCCAACTCGACGGGATACTCGTGCTCCGCGAGGTCGTACTTTCGGGAGACTGGGCGGAAGATCTGGGTGGCGACCTGACGGGCCTGGTTGGCGCCCGCCTGCAGTCGCTTGGGAAGTTCGAGATTGATCATGGTCAGTGGTCCTTTGATCCGAAGGCGGCGTGGCTGGCTCGGTGGATGTCGATCACAGGACCACCACACCCTCGGCCACTCCGACGGCGCGGAGATCGCGGTACCAGCGCTCGACCGGGTGCTCCTTGGTGAAGCCGTGGCCACCGAGCAGCTGCACACCGTCAAGGCCGATTTTCATGCCCTTGTCCGCCGCGAGCTTTCGCGCCAGGGCGGCCTCGCGGGCGAAGGACAGGCCCTGCTCGGCGCGAGCGGCGCCACGCCAGGTCACCAGGCGCAGACCGTCTAGCTCGGTGGCGATGTCGGCAACCATGAACGCCACGGCCTGACGGTGGGCGATGGGCTCGCCGAACGCTTGACGCTCCTTGACATAGGGGATCACGTAGTCCAGAACCGCGTGCGAGGTGCCCACTGCCAGCGAGGCCCAGCCGAGGCGGGCGAGCCGGATGATGTCGGCGTACGAGGTGGCGCGGTCCTCTTCGGAGGCCTCCGGGCCACCGAGAACGGCATCAGCCGGCACGGAGACATTGTTGAGCAGGATCCGGCCGAGGCCCGCGGCGCGTAGCCCCATGGACGGGTCGGCCTCCACCACGAGTCCCTCGGTGTCGGACTCCACGACGAAGAAGGTGGGCTTGCCGTCGAGGCTGGCGGCCACCACAAAGAGCTCGGCGCTGCCAGCGGTCGGAACCATTGACTTGACACCGTTGAGCGTGAAGCCTCCGGGGCCGCGAGTGGCGGTGGTCTTGAGCTCGAAGGGATCGAACAGCGGGCGTGGCTCCGTCACCACCACGGCAGCGGCTGGGACGCTCTCCGTCGCGAACGCGGGGAGGTAGGACTTCTGCTGCGCGTCCGAGCCGAACTGGGTGAGGGTGGTGGCCACGCCGGACGGTGCGAGGATCGGCAGGGCCAGTCCCATGTCACCGTAAGCGAGCGCCTCGGCGACGAGAGAGTTGGTGACGACGCCGCGTTCGGAGGCGATGCCCTCGAATTCCTCGGGCACGTTGAGCATGGTCGCGCCGATTTCGGCGGATCTCTCTAGCAGCGACGCGGGTGCCTTCGCAGCGGCGTCCGCGTCGTGGGCTGCCGGGCGGATGACCTCCGTGGCGAAGTCGCGTACCGTCTCGACGATCATCTTCTGCTCGTCGTCGAGGGTCAGGTCGAACGCGTCCGACCTGACCTCGGCATCGGCGTCGGGCAGCCGCTTGGGGGTGCCCCCTCCGGAAACCTTCTTGAAGGACTCTGTGGCGGCACCCAGTGTCTTGAAGCCGGTCTTGGTGGCCTCGTAGGTCACTCGGTCGACCTTCTGCCGGAGGTTGAAACGCTCGGCGAACTCGGACCCTGTGATGGTCGTGAGGGCGCGCATGGCGGCACCGATCGCGTCGATCCGCGTGGGATTTTTGCCCGGTGTGGAGGTTTCCGCGCGTCCGGTTGTGGACGGGGTCGTGGGATTCTTGCTCATCATCACCAGCTGTTCTCGTAACGGAGTGGACGATGTGGTCCCCATTACCTTACTTCGGAGTAAGTTCCGAGCGCCAGGCCTTTCCCAGAACGCGGACGCGCCGCAGGTGGCAAGGGGTGCTGAATCAACCCAGCAGGAGACCGACGGCCTGTTCCACTGCGCCGGGGCGGCCTGCGACGAACCAGTCGTAGCCGTTGACCTCGACCGTCGCGCACACCCCGCCGGCGCCCTCGACGAGCGCACGTCCGGGCAGCCAATCCCACTCCGGGCAAGAGTGCTGGCACCAGACAGTGTGAATTCCACACGCCACCGACGCCAGGTCCACCGAACCCGAGCCGAACATCCGGATGGTCGCGGCGCCCCGACTCACGCGGTGGAAGGGGTCGGCGAGGTCCGGGTCGTCGAAGAAGGGCGGGTGCAGGTAGGTGGCCAGGCTCCCGTCGGCGAGATCCCCGGGTTCGAGACGGGGCACAGGGACGCCATTCCTGCGGGTTGGTACCCCTGAGCCGCCCACGAAGGTCTCCCCTGTCACCGGTCGATGGACGGCGCCCACGAGGCGGTCGTCCGGGCCGGCCAGGGCGACCGCCGAGCACCAGTAGTCGGAACCGGAGACGAAGTTGTAGGTGCCGTCGACCGGGTCCACGACCCATCGACGTTCGCGGTCGCCGTTGACCAGGGTGCCTTCCTCGCCTAGTACCCCGTCGGCGGGCCGGTGCGCGGCCAGGACGGAGGTGATGTGCCGCTCGGCTGCCTTGTCGGCCTGGGTGACAACGTCGGAAACCGAGGTTTTGTGGCGAACTGACAGTCCGTCCTCGCGCAGTCGGCGAGCGAGGTTTCCGGCGTCGACGACGAGATGGGCAGCGAGATCGGCGTCATTCATCTCCGCCGCGGCCCCGCCGCGCAGCCCCGCTTGGCGGGTGTCGATCGACATGCAGTTCCTCCCAGGCGCCGGGGGCCCGCTCACCTTCGGTGGTGGACGGTCCGTGACCGTGACGCTACCTCTGGCGGGTGGCCGGCGGAGAAGCGATCGGCCACGCGCGGAAGAAGGGTGTGCAAACGCGAGAAGACGCCCAACCCGCGTAGAGTTGGATTCTGTGCACCCTGACGTATCCGCCGACATCGCAGCCCTCGACGCCACCATGACCACGGTCGAGAAGGTCCTTGACATCGAGGAACTCGCCCGCCGCGTCGACGAACTCGAGCAGATGGCCGCCGACCCGGATCTGTGGAACGACCAGGAACGGGCGCAGAAGGTCACCAGCGAGCTCTCCTACGTCCAGGCGGACCTCCGGCGTTGTCGTGCCCTCCGCCAACGGGTCGAAGACCTCCCGCTGATGTATGAACTGGCGGAAGAGGAAGGCGAGGATGCCGTCGCCGAGGCCGACCTGGAGCGGGCGAACCTGCGTGAGGACGTCGAGGCCATGGAGGTCAAGACGATGCTCAGCGGTGAGTATGACCAACGTGAGGCCGTGGTCAATATCCGCGCTGGTGCCGGCGGTATCGATGCCGCGGACTTTGCCGACATGCTCATGCGGATGTACATCCGCTGGGCGGAGAAGGCCGGCCACAAGGTCGAGGTCTACGACACCTCGTACGCGGAGGAGGCGGGGATCAAGTCCGCCACGTTCGTCGTCAGGGATCCGTACATGTACGGGACCCTCTCGGTGGAGCAGGGGACCCACCGCCTCGTCCGTATCTCCCCGTTCGATAACCAGGGCCGTCGCCAGACCTCGTTCGCCGAGGTCGAAGTGCTGCCCGTTGTGGAGACGGTGGACTCGATCGACATTCCAGAGAACGACGTCCGTGTGGACGTTTACCGGTCCTCCGGGCCCGGTGGTCAGTCGGTTAACACGACCGACTCGGCGGTGCGGTTGACGCACGTTCCCACTGGAATCGTTGTGACCTGTCAGAACGAGAAGTCGCAGCTGCAGAACAAAGTCGCGGCCATGAAGGTGCTGCAGGCCAAACTCCTGGAGCGCAAGCGTCAGGAGGAGCGCGCTGCGATGGACGCGCTAGGCGCCGGCGGCAACGCCTCCTGGGGTAATCAGATGCGCTCCTATGTGCTGCATCCGTACCAGATGGTCAAGGACCTGCGGACGGACTACGAGGTAAACAACCCCTCCGCGGTCCTTGACGGTGACATCAGCGGCTTCATCGAAGCTGGCATCCGTTGGCGGATGAGGGAAGGGGCCGACGCGGAGTGACCCTGCACGGAGATTTCGGACCCATTCTGGCCTGGCTTAGAAATGATGGGCTGGAGGTCGTCCTCCTCATTCTCGGCGCCGCGTTGATCACCCGGGCGATCGGCAAGATCAGCCGCATGTGGACCGGTCGGATCGATGCGAGGCACAGTGAGGACGAGTTCTGGTCGGAGGAGTCCAAGCACCTCCATTCATTGATCCAGGTGATCTCGTACGTCGTGATCGGGATCGTGTACATAATTTTCGGTATCCAGGTGCTACTGCGCTTCGGGGTCAATCTCGTCACGCTGGTTGCCCCCGCGACCGTGCTCGGTGCCGCGCTGGGTTTTGGCGCCCAGAAGATCGTCCAGGATTTTCTCGCCGGGTTCTTCATCCTCGCCGAGCGGCAGTACGGCTACGGCGACATCGTCGAACTGACGACCTCTACCGGTGTCAGCGGAGGCACCATCGAGGACGTCACGTTGCGCGTCACCCGTCTCCGGACCCTCGACGGCGAGGCCGTGATCGTCCCCAACGGTCAGATCATCACCGCGATCAACCAGTCGCAGGACTGGGCGCGGGCGATCATTGATGTCCCGGTGCCGAACAACGCGGACATGGACAAGGCCAACGAGGTGCTGCTCGGCGTCTGCCGGGACATCGTCGATGACGAGTATGTGGGCACCTACATCCTCGACGAGCCCTCTGTGATGGGCGTGCAGTCGATTCGCCTCGAGCAGACGGTCATGCGGTTGCTCGCCCGGACCAAGCCCGGGATGCAATGGCAGGTCGGTCGCCGGATGCGCGCCGTGATCCTGCGGCGCTTCCGTGCCGAGGGAATTGTGCTCGAGCCGGAGGCACTCGCGGCGATCCGTGCGGGCATGGTGCGGCCGGAGCCCGGAGAGGAGAACATCTGATGGCTGGATCACAGGACGACGACACCGCCCGCTTTGAGGTGGACCCCGCCGGTGACGAGCAGTCATCCCCTTCTGCGGTGACCGGCGAAGAGCCACGGATCACCGGCGATCCTCTTGGGCCGGGCAAGGTACCGCCACCGGACGCGCCCTCCCGAAAAGCCCGGCCGAAGATCGTGGCGCTTCTCGGTGAGTTCTTTCGGATGTCCCGAACCACGGCGATCCTCCTCATCGCGTTTGTCTTGGTGGGCGCGTTATACCTGGTGGTACGCGAGAATCCGGTCCTCCAGGTGCGGGCCCCGTCCGGCCCGTCGACGAGCGAGTCGACAGGGACCACATCTGCCACCCCGTCCGGAGCGGGCCAGACGCCGACCGAGGAGACGTCCGTCTCGGCATCGAGCGAGGAGGACTTTGACGAGCCCACGCAGTCCGATGCCACGGATGACACAACTGCCTCGTCGGCGACGCCGCAGGGCGGGCAGACTGCCACCGTTGTCCCGACGCCGGGCGATGCCGGGCAGCAGCAGGCGCCGGCGCAGCAGCAGGCGCCAGCGCAGCAGCAACAGCAGGTAGCCCCCGCCGAGGCCCCTGCGGGGACGGGCTCCCCGTAGCGCCCAGGGCCTCGCGGGCAGGCTGGATGGGCGGGCACCATCACACGCGAGTGCGCACCTTGACGAATGAGTGAGAGCATGATGTGACGTAGGCAACAGAGTTTGCGATCACGGAGGTTTCGTCGTGCCCCTTCAAGGAACAACACGCACACCCACCATCGAGAGCGCGCTGCGCTCCACGGCCATGCGGGTACCGGAGCGAGAAGCGCTGGTGTATAACGAGCGGCGGTACACCTACGCCGAGTTGAACCGCGCTGTCGATCGCGCGGCGCACGTGCTGCGAGACCGGGGGATGCGCAAAGGGGATCGCCTGGCGTTGATGTCCACCAATACCGACTGGTTCGTGATCGCGTTCTACGCGGCGCAACGCGTCGGCGCGGTGGTGGTACCCGTGAACCCGGCGTCGGCGGGGCCGGAGATCGACTACCTGGTGCGGGACTCTGGTGCGTCCGTCCTCCTGTTCGCACCTAAGGTCGCCGCCGCGGTACGAGATGCGACCGGGTCGGGGCTTCCGGATGAATTGGCGATCATGTGTCTGGGAGATGACGAGAATCACCCCGACCTGATCGCGCTGGCCGACGAGGCGCCCTCGACGCCGGTCGATGTGGGTGTGGCCGCGGACGACGACGCGGAGATCCTCTACACGTCGGGCACCACGGGCAAGCCGAAGGGTGCCCTCTTCGACCAATAACAACTCATGTGGCACACGGCGGCGTTCATCGCCTGCGTGGGGTTGAAGGATCGCGACCGCCTGTTGCACGTGGCGCCCCTGTACCACTCCGCGGAACTGAACCTGATGCTGCTACCGGGCACGTTCTGCGGTGCCACCCATATAGTCCACGACGGCTTCGACCCTTCGGCGGTCCTGGACACACTGGAGAACGAGCGCGTCACCATGATGTTCGGCGTGCCCACGATGTTCCAGTTCCTCTTGCGCGTCCCCGGAGTCGAGAACCGTGACGTGTCCGCCTGGCGTACGGGCATGTTCGGGGCCGCGCCCATGGCCGCGACAGCGGTGGAGAAGCTTGTCGCGACTTTCCCCGGCGTGGAGTTCATGCAGCTGTGCGGGCAGACCGAGGCCGGACCCGGCGGCATTTTTGCCAGCCACGACGAGGTTGTGGCGCGCCCCGACGCGTCCGGACGCAGTGCGTTGATCAATCTTGAGGTCAGGGTGGTCGGCGAGGATGGCGAGGACGTGGCCCCCGGGGAGGTCGGTGAGATGGTTCTGCGGGGGCTCAGTGTCATGAAGGGGTATTGGAACAAGCCAGAGCAGACGGCGGAGACGATCGTCGACGGTTGGTTGCACACCGGTGACCTGACCCTTCTCGACGCCGATGGATACATGACCGTCGTGGACAGACTCAAGGACATGATCATCACCGGCGGTCGCAATGTGTACTCGGTCGAGGTCGAGGGTGCGGTAGCTGCACACCCCGCGGTCCTGGATTGCGCGGTAGTGGCCCGTCCGCATCCTGATTTCGGTGAATCGATCGTCGCCGTCGTCACTCTCAACGACGGAGCAGAGCTCAGCATCGACGATTTGCGCGAGTTCTGCGGGGAGCGGATAGCCCACTACAAACTTCCGCACGATCTCGTGATCCTCGACGAGATCCCCCGCAACGCGTCCGGGAAAATACTCAAGCGCGAGGTCCGGAAGGTGGTGTGAAGGACCCCGACCGTCCTGTGTCGGGCGTGGCTGCGGTTAACCTGTCGGAGTGATCAGTGCCTCCCATGTGACCAAGTCGTACGCGTCAGGCACGCGCCCGGCTCTGTCCGACGTAAGCGTAAAGATCGAGGAGGGCGAGTTCGCCTTCCTGATCGGAGCGTCCGGTTCGGGCAAGTCCACGTTCCTCCGGTTGCTCCTGCGAGAGGAGAGGCCGGACTCAGGCACCCTCACGGTGGCGGGGCACGACCTGACGCGGATGAAGCGCGGTGACGTTCCAGCGCTCAGGCGCACCCTCGGCTGCGTGTTCCAGGACTTCCGGCTCCTGCAGGAGAAGACCGTCGCGGAGAACGTGGCGTTCGCGCTACGCGTGATCGGTAGGTCCCGACGAGCTATCGACAAGGTGGTCCCGGAGACGCTCGACATGGTGGGTCTCGGGAACAAGGCCAACCGCCGTCCGCATGAACTCTCCGGCGGGGAGCAGCAGCGTGTCGCGATCGCGCGCGCATTCGTCAACCGCCCGGTTCTGTTGCTCGCCGACGAACCCACAGGCAATCTCGATCCCGAGACCAGCGAGGACATCATGCTCCTGTTGGACAGGATCAATCGGACGGGCACCACGGTGCTCATGGCCACGCACGACCGCCATATCGTGGACCGGTCCCGGCGGCGAGTGGTGGAACTGGTCGACGGCTCGGTCGTGCGGGACGACGCCCGCGGCACCTACGGGGTTGATCGCTGATGTCCGCGTCATTCATCGCCTCAGAGGTTTCGCAGGGGCTGCGTCGCAATCTGTCCATGACGGTGGCCATGATCATCACCACCGCCGTCGCACTGGGGATGCTCGGGGCCGGGCTGCTCGTGGCGATGACCGCGTCGGCAAGTCAGGACAAGTACGACTTCCTCAACGAGATGCGCGTCTTCGTGGACCTGTCGATCTCGGAAGCCGACCCGGACTGCTCCGCGGAGTGCGCGACGATCCGCGAGCGGCTCGAGGGCACCGATGGTGTCGAGGCCGTCGAATACAAGAACCCGGACGAGGTCTACGAGGAGTTCGTGGATCTGTTCGCCTCGACTGATCCGGTGCTGGTGGAGGAGACCTCCGAGGACGCCTTCGGGTCGAGGTTCACCCTGGTGCTCACCGATCCCACCCAGGCTGAGGCCGTGGCGGGGGAACTCGAGGATGTCGAGGGAATCGAGATGGTGGAGGGGCAGGACGAGCTGGTAGCGCGGGTGTTCTCCGTGCTGGACGGCGTCCGAAACGCCGCCTTTGCGATCGCGGCCGTTCAACTCGTGGCGACTGTCCTGCTTATCGCGAACATGACCCAGATCGCGGCGTTCACCCGGCGGACGGCGGTGGGGATCATGCGGCTGGTCGGTGCGAGCCGCCGGTACACCGAGATGCCGTTCGTCCTGGAGGCGGTGATCACTGCGGTCACCGGGGCCGTGCTCGCGGTGGGCGGTTTGCTCGGCGCTAAGGCACTCTTTCTCGACCGCGTGCTCGAAGAGGCGTATCGGGCGAACATCGTCGAGAGGATCACCACCGTGGACGTACTGGTCCTTGCCCCGGTTCTCGTGGTGGCCGGCGGGGTGGTGTCGGCGCTGACCGCGTGGGCCACTCTGCGCCTTCGGGTTCGGTACTGACCGGCTCCTGATCTACACTCAGGGGTCTGCCCGACCACGAAACCAGGAGGTGAATCGACGTGGCCAAGAAGAATAAGAAAAAAGGTGCGTCGTCCCTCGGTACCGACGGGAGCGTAGTCGCCAGCAACCGTAAGGCCAGGCACGAATACCAGATCCTCGACACTCACGAGGCGGGCATCGCCTTGGTGGGGACCGAGATCAAGAGCATGCGCGAGGGAAAGGCCTCGTTGGTCGACGCGTTTGCCACGGTTGACGACGGCGAAGTATGGCTCCGCGGGCTCCACATCCCAGAGTATTCACACGGGAGCTGGACCAACCATGCTCCGAAGCGTGCGCGAAAACTACTTCTCCACCGCCGCGAGATCGATTCACTCATCGGCAAGGTGCGGGAGGGAAACGCGACCCTCGTCCCGTTGTCCCTGTACTTCGTCAACGGGCGGGTGAAAGTCGAGTTGGCAGTCGCGCGCGGCAAGCAGGCGCACGATAAGCGTCAGGACATAGCCCGCCGGACAGCCGAGCGCGAAGCGATTCGCGAACTGGGCAGGAAGATCAAGGGCATGAAGGCATGATGCCGGTTGCGCTGGCGTCGACTTCGGCGGTGGCGTACGGCATCAGTGACTACCTCGGTGGGGTCGCCTCCCGCCGCGCCCGCGTGCTCCGCGTGGTCAGCATCTCCTACCCGGCGTCGATTCTCTTGGTGGGTATCGCGGCCTTCGTGGCGGGAGGTTCCCCCACTTCGGTCGGAATCGCGTGGGGCCTCGCGTCTGGCCTGGCCTCTGGTGTCGCCGTTTGGACGTTCTACGGCGCCCTCTCCAGGGGCCCGATGAGCGTGATCTCGCCGATCACGGCGATCCTCGCTGCGGCGGGACCGCTGGCTTTCGGGCTCGCCGCGGGGGAGAGGCCCTCGGTCGGGGTGGCTGTGGGGATGCTCGTGGCGCTGGTGGCCACCATGCTGGTGTCTCTGGAGGGAGAGGCGGGCTCGTCAGTGCAGCACGGTCGTCTGACCGGAAGACTGCTGGGGCTCAGCGTGTTCTCCGGGCTGGCGTTCGCCGCGTTCTTCGTTCTCCTGTCCCGGGTGCCTGCTGGCGAGGGACTCTGGCCGGTCGCCGCATCACGGATCGGTGCCACCGCGATCCTGGTGACCGTGGCGGTGCTGGCACGGGAATCGTTCCGATTCTCCGGGCGGCTCATCGCGATCGGTGTGGCGATCGCGATCTTCGATGCCGTCGCCAATGGGGCTTTCTACTTCGCTTCGCAGGCCGGCATGCTCTCCCTGGTCAGTGTGATCGCAGCCCTCTACCCGGCCTTCACCGTGGCACTCGCCGTCTCCCACGGCGGTGAGCGTATGCGCCCTGTCCAGGTGGTCGGCCTGATGCTGGCGTTGGTCGCGATTGCCCTGCTCGCCCTCGGCTGAGCACGAGACGAAGGTCACCCTGGCCGCAGCGGTGCTTCCGGGGTATGGTTAGCAGTCCGTCGTCGAGAGTCGGCGGAACCTGACGGGGCTGATGTGGTTTCGACTACGTGAGTTGACGCAGGGGAAGCGTGCCGGTGCAGGCCAGAGACCACCGTAAGCGTCGCGGCAACCAATTACGCGCCGATACTAATCAGCGCGACTACGCCCTCGCTGCCTGATAGCGAGCTCGTAGTCTGTCGGCCCGGGGTAGCCCTCGCCCCGGTCACCGGCATCATCTAGAGGGATCACCGGCTCATCCGGTCACGGGATGGGTCGGGACAACAAACAGTGACTGGGATCGTCATCGCCGAGGTGTCCGCGCCAGGGCGAGATCCAAGTAGAGACCACAGCGGACTGCGCACGGAGAAGCCCTGCCGATGCTGCGGAGGACCCGGGTTCAATTCCCGGCAGCTCCACAACTCGGGCCGCGCCCCCAGTCGATAACAGACTGGGGGCGCGGTGCATTTCGGGGGTTGCGCCGAGAGACCGCTTCTCCGTGCCCGCCGTCGACGGGTGGGGCGGAGTCGATTTGGAGGCCGCTGCCGCGGTGGTGTAACTTAGGTCGGGCCGGTCACCCAAGGGTGAGCGGAGAGAAATGCATACGGGGCTATGGCGCAGCTGGTAGCGCACCACACTGGCAGTGTGGGGGTCAGGGGTTCGAGTCCCCTTAGCTCCACCGAATAAATGGCAGCCCGTCCGGTAGATACCGGACGGGCTGCACCTCTTGAGGCGTACTGTAAGACGCCGCACGGGTGTCCAACGGACGCGAACCGAGTGGTCGGTGGCGGACACGTCCTCAGAATGGTCCCGATCCGAGACTGTCTCCCAGCCTGCGATCCGGTAGCCCGTAGACCGTGCAAGTCGACGGCGTATGCGTGTTCCCGAGAACGACCGATTGCGGTCCTACTAAGGGCGGTCAGCTGAGAAGCTGGAAATCGGAGCCTGACCGGAGGAGACATGGACGCCGTAGACAAGGTGGTAGACGCACTGGACCAGATTGTCGCCACCGGGAGATTGGTCGGTTTCGCGGCTGGGATCCACGAGAACGGCAGGACCCGGATCGTGACGGGGGTGCGTCCGCGCTTGAGGGGCCACCGTTACTCGCCGACGCGATATTCCCCTGTCTTCCAACAGTAAGCCGATCGGTGGGGTGCTCACACTGCTGATGGTGGAACTCGGGATCCTCAGGCTCGACGATCCAGTCGCGGAATATCTCCCAGAATTGTCCGAGCCACGGGTCCTCACCCGCCCGGACGGTCCACTTGACCAGTTCGGCCCCGCCGAACGCGCCATCACCTTGCGGCATCTACTGACGATGACCGCGGGTTTCGGATGGGCCGGACAGGGAACTCCGCTCGCCGAGGCGATGGCCGCGCAGCAGATAGCGCCGGGCCCGTTCGCCCCACAGATGTTCGCAGACGACTATATGGGGCGACTGGGGTCACTTCCGCTGTCGAACCAACCCGGCCGTGGGTGGAATTACCACAACTGCAGTGATGTCCTCGGAGTGCTGCTGGCGCGGGCCACCGGTCGTTCCCTGTCCGAACTCTTAGAGGAGCACGTTTGCGACCCTCTCGGGCTCCAGGACATCGGCTTCACCGCCGCCCCGGGGCGACTGCCGATTTCTTATGCGGCCGATCCGAACGGCGGGATTCGCGCCCTTGATACCGTGACGAGATTCAGCGCGCCGCCTACCTTTGCCTCGCTAGCGTGCGGCTTGACCTCGACGATCGAGGGCTACCTGCGTTTCCTGGATGTCCTGGTCGTGGGAAGCCCGGTCCTCTCCGCTGACACCGCTCAACAGATGTGCACCGACCACCTGACGTCCGAACAGGTCGCTCTCTCCGCCGGCTTCGTCGAGCCAGGTAATGGTTACGGCTACCAGGTCGAGGTCCGTTCACACGAGGTAGTGGGATGGGCGGGAGGCCTTGGGACTATCGGCTACGTGAACAGACGCACCGGTCGCTCCGCAGCAGTGTTCGTCCCGCAGTCTGTTGACGTGCCCGGCACGACCGATGCTCTCGAGCAGGTCTGGACACTTCTACGTTGACTCCTGCTCACCGCCACCACGTGTCGTGTGGCGCCGTCGGCATCGCGCGCTTGTGGCGCGAATTGAGATAAAGCTGCTCGATCCGAGCTATAGCCGCGTCCTCAAGTCCGTCGCATCCCTCCAGGTAGTCGTCGATCTGGGAATAAGTCACACCGAGCGCTACTTCGTCGGGAATGCCGGGCCGATCATCCTCGAGGTCGGCCGTGGGGATCTTCCGCCATGTGGACTCCGGTGCCTCGAGGTCGCGCAGTAGTGCGGCGCCCTGTCGTTTACTCAGGCCGGCCAGCGGAGTCAGATCGGCACCGCCGTCGCCATACTTGGTGTAAAACCCTGTGACAGCCTCGGCTGCGTGGTCGGTTCCCACGACGAGTAAGCCCAACTGTCCCGCCACGGCATACTGCGCGATCATGCGCTCCCGCGCCTTCACGTTGCCTCGCACGAAGTCGCGGAGCGGGCCACTGTGTTGGGGGATCTCGGAGAGTGCCGTAGCGGCCGCTGCGGAGGAGGCGTCTGAGGCTGGACGGACATCCACCGTGAGGCACGCGTCAGGGCGAATGAAGTCCAGGGCCGTCCGTGCATCAGCCTCGTCCGCCTGCTCACCGTACGGCAGACGCATGGCCACAAACCGGGCCTGTGACATTCCTTCCTCGCGTAGGCGCTGTGCTGCGAGCTGGCATAGCTTGCCCGCGAGGGTGGAGTCCTGCCCACCGCTGATGCCGAGGACGAAGCCCGTGGCAGGCGTTGAACGTAGATAGTCGACGAGAAACCTGACCCTTGAGTCGATCTCCTTCAGAGGGTCGATCTCGGGACGGACGCCGAGTTCGGCGATGATGGCGGCGCGGAGGTGGCCGTGGTCTGCCGGGGTCTCGGTCATGGCGCCCAGCATAGGAACCTCATGTGATGTCTGCGAAGCATCTCAGGGGGGACGGGGTGCGGCCGGGCGCCGGTTGGAGTTCCGGCCGGGCATTCCGCTACGATTGACCAGTTGTGTGTCGTGCATCCGTCTCTAGAGTCGGACGTGTCGCACAGTGAATCCCAGTCGTGTCGGCGGCCGTAGCGGCCGCCCCGAGAGCCTAAGGAGCGCCACATGAAGGTCCGCAAGTCCCTTCGGTCGCTGAAGAACAAGCCGGGCGCCCAGGTTGTCCGCCGCCGCGGCAAGGTCTACGTGATCAACCGCAAGGACCCCAGGTTCAAGGCCCGCCAGGGCTGATCAGTGTCCGCGTGAGTTCTCACGCACCCACGAGGGCCCGCTACCGGTTCGCCGGCGGCGGGCCCTCGTCATTTGTGGGCGTTTTTGAGGCGGATCACCGGGGCTGCCGCGCGATCAAGCTCATCCCCCCGTTACGGCGGCCGGTCGGTTCGGTCAGCGCCTCCCCGGGCAGCCACCTGGCCAGTGTGGGCGAGCACCGGATGGTGTCGGGCCCTACCCCGGGTGGGGTGGGCCGGGCAGCCATTAGCAGGCAAATTCTGTGGAGCTTATGGGGACAACTTGTGAGGCGTCTGGGGGCGACTTGTGTGTTGCCGGAAGTGGTCGCCAGGGGCGCTCTGGAGAGGGCAGAGTAGTGGCGGGAGGACATCGCGTCGTGATCCGGCGCGGCGTCCCGAACAGGGGCACACGGTGTCCCACAAGGCGGGATCGCGACCTGGGAATTCCAGCGTTGTAAGACCAAAATGTTGTGGTTGATTGACTCGTTGGCCACTAGGGGTAGTGTCTAGAGCATTGCGGCACCAACGAATGCCATCAGTGGGATTCGGTCCGCGAACCCCGACAGACACCGTGGTCGTCCACAGGCGGGGAGCAATCCTCGGTCGCGATACCCGAACACAGAAGAGCCCCTCCGCGCCATCCGGCGCACGTGCTGAAAGAGGTCCCGAGTACTCATGGTCACCGTCTACACCAAGCCCGCCTGCGTCCAGTGCAATGCCACCTACAAGGCGCTCGACAAGCAGGGCATCGAGTACGAGATCGTCGACATCTCGGTGGAGGACGAGGCTCGCGAGTACGTCATGGCGCTCGGCTACCTCCAGGCGCCGGTTGTCGTGGCCGGTTCGGACCACTGGTCCGGATTCCGTCCCGACCGCATCAAGGCGCTCGCGTCGGTCGCGGCCTGATCGTAGAAAGACACAGATTCACCAGAGTTCATAGCGACTAGGGGGCAGCCATGGCGGCTCCGATGCCGGCCGACGAGCCGGTGAGGATCGTCTACTTCTCCAACGTGTCCGAGTACACGAAGAAATTCGTTGATCGGCTCGGCCTTCCCGCGGTGCGTATACCGGTGCGGAAGACCGAATCGATGCCCGTCGTGTCGGACCCATATGTTCTGATCGTCCCGACCTACGGGGGAAGCCTCGAGATCACCGGGAAGAACGGAGCCGCGGTCCCGCGTCAGGTGGTCGCGTTTCTGAACAACACGCACAACAGAAATCTCTGCCGGGGAGTCATCGCCGGCGGTAACACCAACTTCGGAGCCGATTTCGGACGCTCAGGAAACGTGATCTCCACAAAGCTGGAGATCCCGTATCTCTATCGGTTCGAGTTGATGGGCACACAGGAGGACGTAATCCGCGTCCGAGAGGGATTGGAAGAGTTTTGGCAGCACCAACAGTGACCCCCGAGAGCACCGGCACCATGGCGACCGAGGGGCAGCGTATGGACTACCACGCGCTCAACGCCATGCTCAATCTGTACGACGCGGATGGGAACATCCAGTTCGACAAGGACCGCGAAGCCGCTCGCGAGTATTTCCTCCAGCACGTCAACCAGAACACGGTCTTCTTCCACAACCTGGACGAGAAGCTCGATTACCTGGTGGAGAAGGACTATTACGAGCGCGAGGTGCTCGACCAGTACACGCGGGACTATGTTCGCGAACTGTTCGACTACGCCTACGCCAAGAAGTTCCGTTTCCAGACCTTCTTGGGGGCGTTCAAGTACTACACCTCGTACACGCTCAAGACCTTCGACGGTAAGCGCTACCTCGAGCGCTACGAGGACCGGGTCTGCATGGTCGCGCTCACCCTCGCCGCCGGCGACGAGGCGCTGGCCCGGCAGTTGGTCGACGAGATCATCGACGGCCGATTCCAGCCGGCCACGCCCACCTTCCTCAACTCCGGCAAGAAGCAGCGCGGCGAGCCCGTTTCCTGCTTCCTGTTGCGTATTGAGGACAACATGGAGTCGATCGGCCGCGGCATCAACTCGGCGCTGCAGCTGTCCAAGCGCGGCGGCGGCGTAGCCCTTCTCCTGTCGAATCTCCGTGAGCACGGTGCGCCCATCAAGCACATCGAGAACCAGTCCTCGGGCGTCATCCCCGTGATGAAGCTCCTGGAGGATTCCTTCTCCTACGCCAACCAGCTCGGTGCCCGTCAGGGCGCTGGCGCCGTGTACCTGCACGCCCACCACCCGGACATCTTCAAGTTCCTCGATACCAAGCGTGAGAACGCGGACGAGAAGATCCGCATCAAGACTCTCTCGCTGGGCGTGGTGATACCAGACATCACATTCGAGCTGGCCAAGCGCAACGACGACATGTACTTGTTCTCGCCGTACGACGTCGAGCGCATCTACGGCAAGCCGTTCGCCGACGTGGACATCTCGAAGCACTACCACGACATGGTCGAGGACAGCCGGATCAAGAAGACCAAAATCAACGCACGGCACTTCTTCCAGACCGTCGCGGAGCTGCAATTCGAGTCCGGGTACCCGTACATCATGTACGAGGACACGGTGAACCGCGCCAACCCAATCGCCGGGCGGATCACGCATTCCAATCTGTGCTCGGAGATCCTCCAGGTCTCCACGCCGTCGACCTATAACGATGACCTCACCTACTCCCACGTGGGTAAGGACATCTCCTGCAACCTCGGATCGATGAACATCGCCAAGGCCATGGACTCTCCCGACTTCGGACGGACGATTGAGACCGCGATCCGCGGCCTCTCAGCAGTGTCAGACCAGACGTCGATTGATTCTGTGCCCTCGATCGAGCGGGGCAACTCGGAGTCACACGCGATCGGACTCGGCCAGATGAACCTGCACGGGTACCTGGCGCGTGAACGTATCTACTACGGGTCAGAGGAAGGTGTGGACTTCACGAACATCTACTTCTACACCGTGCTGTATCACGCGCTGCGCTCGTCGAACGCCATCGCGCGTGAGCGGGGTAGCTGGTTCGCGGGCTTCCCGGACTCGAAGTACGCCTCGGGCGAGTTCTTTGACAAGTACACCGATCAGGTGTGGGAGCCGGCCACTGAGCGGGTTCGTGAGCTCTTCACCGAGTCCGAGGTCGCGATCCCGACTCAGGACGACTGGCGTGCGCTCAAGGACGACGTGCAGAAGTACGGCATCTACAACCAGAACCTGCAGGCCGTTCCGCCCACCGGCTCGATCAGCTACATCAACAACTCCACCTCGTCGATCCACCCGGTTGCGTCCAAGATCGAGATCCGTAAGGAAGGCAAGATCGGGCGCGTCTACTACCCGGCGCCATACCTGACCAACGACAATCTGGACTACTACCAGGACGCGTACGAGATCGGCTACGAGAAGATCATCGACACGTACGCCGCCGCCACCCAGCACGTCGACCAGGGACTCTCGCTGACCCTGTTCTTCAAGGACACCGCGGACACTCGCGAGGTCAACCGCGCGCAGATCTACGCCTGGCGAAAGGGCATCAAGACGCTGTACTACATCCGCGTCCGTCAGCTCGCGCTCGAAGGCACCGAGGTTGAGGGCTGCGTCTCGTGCATGCTCTGACAACCGGGCTGCAGACCCTCAACACGCACACCACCCGCCACCAGGAGGAGATCCGATGACCGCCGAGCTCCACGCTCCGGGATCCCACAGTCCCGCCGCCGGCATTCAGCCCAAGCTCGTCGATCGCGTCTCGGCGATCAACTGGAACCGCATCCCCGATGAGGTCGACGACCAGGTCTGGGGCCGGCTCACGACCAACTTCTGGCTGCCGGAGAAGGTTCCTGTCTCCAACGACATCCCGTCGTGGCAGACGCTCACCGAGTACGAGCAGACGCTCACGACCCGCGTCTTTGCAGGCCTGACTCTCCTGGACACCCTCCAGGGCACCGTCGGCGCGGTCAGCATGATCCCCGATGCCTCGACCCCGCACGAGGAGGCGGTGCTCACCAACATCGCCTTCATGGAGTCGGTTCACGCGAAGAGCTACTCGACCATCTTCTCGACGCTGTGCTCGACCCCGCAGGTCGACGATGCGTTCCGCTGGGCCGAGGAGAATCCGTACCTCCAGCGCAAGGCAAAGATCGTCCTCGGCTACTACGCCGGCGACGACCCGCTCAAGCGCAAGATCGCCTCGGTAATGCTCGAGTCGTTCATGTTCTACTCGGGCTTCTACCTGCCCATGCGCTGGTCGTCACGGGCCAAGCTCACCAACACGGCTGACGTCATCAGGCTCATCATCCGCGACGAGGCCGTGCACGGTTACTACATCGGCTACAAGTACCAGCGAGCCCTCGAGCAGGTCGACCAGAAGACGCGCGACGAGCTCAAGGACTACACGTTTGAGTTGTTGTTCGAATTGTACGACAACGAGGCTGACTACACCGAGGACCTCTACGACCCGGTGGGATGGACCGAGGACGTGAAGAAGTTCCTGCGCTACAACGGCAACAAGGCGCTGATGAACATGGGTTACGAGGGAATGTTCCCGAAGGACGAGACCGACGTCGACCCGGCCATCCTCGCGGCACTGAGCCCGAACGCCGACGAGAATCACGACTTCTTCTCCGGCTCCGGCAGCTCATACGTCATGGGCAAGGCCGTGGCCACCGAAGACGAAGACTGGGACTTCTGACCCGCCCCGCTGACCAACGACGCCCCTGCGACCGGTAACCGGTCGCAGGGGCGTCGTTGTCGTCGTATGGGCTGGCGACAGCCCGTCGGGTGCGGGCGCGAAGCTATCCGTCGGGTGCGATCCCATTGATCGACTTCCTGATGTCTGTCAGCACGGCCTTTGCAGCCACTGGGCCGGCTCCCTCCCACACGGCGCGGTCCACCACGAACATACGGCGGGCGCCCACCGCGTCGAGATCTGTCCACCGCGTCGTGGTGAACACCTGGCGGGCCGCGTCCTCCGAATCCGGGCCACCTCCGACGACAGCGAAGATCACGTCGCCGTCTAGTTCATCGCCGAGATGAGGCGACTGGGGGAGCGGCGGGATCCGCTCCCCGTCCCTTGTCCGTTGCGCGGGCGGGCGTCCGGCGTTCACGGCTTCCAGCATCAGCGAGCCGAGGGTGTCCGGATACTGCAAGATCACGTCGTCTCCGTTGACCGAGACGAGCGAGACCTGCGTGTCCGACGGGGTGGCCGCGCTCTCGGTGGACTGTGCCACGTCGATCACCTGCAGGAGGAGGTCCCCTCCTGCGCGGGGTCGACCGTAGGCATCCGAGATCGCCTCGGTTGCGTCAGTCCACTTCAGGATGTCAGCGTCATAAATAACTGTCGGCGCCACGTCCTCCAGAGCTTCGACGACGTCGGGATCCAGGTGGGCGGACCCCGCGAGGACGATGAGGTCGGGTTTGAGTTCGCGCGCGGAGGCCGTGGCGTCAACGGCAGCCGAGCTTTCCACGTCGATGACGGGAAGGTTGACCAAGGAGTCGGGAAGGAAGACATCGGCGTCAAAGGAGAGGCCGGAGGTCCCGACGACGAGGTCCTGCAGTCCCAGGCCGCAAGCCACGTCTACAGCGCCCGCACCTAGTGCCAGGATCCGCTCCGGTGCTCGCGGAACGCGGACGGTCGCCTTCCCGGGCTCCTCGGATGCGACCCCGCGGTCGCCCACACCGGCGAATTCGGTGGGTACGGGTTTCGCGGCACACGATTCTTCGGGGTCCGCCGATCGCTGCAATTCTTCGCCGGCCATCCTGGAGGGGGTGGTCGTGACGGGGTGCTCGACCATATCGACAGGTGACGGCCCGCACGCAGCGAGCACCAATCCGGCAGCCAGTGACGTCCCGACGCGGGCGGTGAGGCGCGCGCCCCCCCGCGTGGAGCGTCGGCGAGGGAGCGGCACGTTAGCGGTCATGAGAACACAGCCTAGGAGATCGACCCGGACGCGTTGTTCAGTGCAGCTTTCGAGCGGTGTCGTCGGTCGAACCGTGCGTGTCGCATAGTGGTGCGAATCACCCATATGACCTCTGATGAGTCGTTCCCCGGGGTGATTGGTGCGTGCTCTCAGGCGGGGGTTAGGATTGTGCTCACGCACTATTCCTTTGCGTTCGACGTCGGGTCGGTGGTTCGGCCCGCGATGTCGGGTGAGGCGTTCAGGAGGACCCTTATGACCGCAGTGGCCCCCAAGCCGGTCCACGAGCTCGACCATCCACCGGGCGAACCCACGGGAAACTCCCGGCCGGGATCGTTCGTATGGAAAATGCTGACGACGACTGACCACAAGATGCTCGGCATCATGTACATCGTCTCGTGCTTCATCTTCTTCTTCATCGGCGGGCTCATGGCCCTGCTCATCCGTGCCGAACTGTTCTTCCCGGGAATGCAGTTCCTGTCGAACGAGCAGTTCAACCAGATGTTCACCATGCACGGCACAGTGATGCTGCTGCTCTTCGGCACCCCGATCGTGGTCGGGTTCGCTAACTACGTCATGCCGCTGCAGATCGGTGCCCCCGACGTTGCCTTCCCGCGTCTGAACGCGTTCGGTTTCTGGCTGTTCTCCGCCGGTGGCGTGATCATGCTCTCGGGCTTCCTGACCCCGGGTGGTGCAGCGTCCTTCGGTTGGACCATGTACATGCCGCTGGCGGACAAGATCCACTCGCCGTACGTCGGCGCGGATCTGTGGATCCTCGGCGTCGGAATCGGTGGCATCGGCACGATCCTGGGTGCGGTCAACTTCGTCACCACGATCATCTGCCTCCGCGCGCCGGGGATGACCATGTTCCGGATGCCGATCTTCACGTGGAACATCCTCGTGGCGTCGATCCTGATCCTGCTGATCTTCCCGCTGCTCACCGCGGCCGCGATGGGTGTGTTCTACGACCGCACGTTCGGCGGCCGCATCTACGATCCGTCCAACGGTGGCGCGATCCTCTGGCAGCACCTGTTCTGGTTCTTCGGTCACCCTGAGGTCTACGTCCTCGCGCTGCCGTTCTTCGGCATCGTCTCCGAGGTCTTCCCGGTCTTCTCCCGCAAGCCGCTGTTCGGCTACGCCGGCCTGGTCTTCGCGACCCTGGCGATCGCGGCCTTGTCGATGGCGGTGTGGGCGCACCATATGTTCGTCACCGGCGCGGTCCTGCTGCCGTTCTTCTCCTTCATGACGTTCCTCATCGCAGTTCCGACCGGTGTGAAATTCTTCAACTGGATCGGAACCATGTGGAAGGGAAAGATGACGTTCGAGACGCCGATGGTCTTCGCGCTCGGTTTCATCGTCACCTTCCTCTTCGGTGGTCTTACCGGCATCATGATGGCCTCGGCTCCGATCGACTTCCACATCTCGGACACCTACTTCATCGTGGCGCACTTCCACTACACGCTCTTCGGCACGATCGTGTTCGCCACGTTCTCCGGCGTGTACTTCTGGTTCCCCAAGATGACGGGACGGATGTACGACGAGCGTCTCGGCAAGCTGCACTTCTGGCTGATGTTCATCGGCTTCCACATGACGTTCCTGGTTCAGCACTGGCTGGGTAACCAGGGAATGCCGCGTCGGTACGCCGACTACCTGGCCACGGACAACTTCGTCGTCCTCAACCAGATCTCGACCATCGGTTCCTTCATCCTCGGTATCGCGATGCTGCCGTTCATCTGGAACGTCATCAAGAGCTGGCGTTACGGCGAGATTGTCACCGTCGACGACCCGTGGGGCGGAGGCAACTCGCTCGAATGGGCCACCTCCTGCCCGCCGCCGCGCCACAACTTCGTGACGCTGCCGCGGATTCGTTCGGAGCGTCCCGCGTTCGAACTGCACTACCCGCATATGAGTGAGCGGATGCGGGCCGAGGCCCATGTCGGCGGACGCGCTAAGGCTCACGACCCAGACTCCGCAAAGGACGTGGCCGACCGCGGAATCTCGCCCCAGAGGGGCTGATCCGCACGCCCGTACTCACCCGCGGGCTTCGGTCTGAGGAAACCCCGTCGGTAGGCTCGTCCTCCGGCGGGGTTTCCGCGTGTCAGCGGCTTCAACGCTTCGCGGTCAGTAGTCACCCCCATCACCTGTCAGGAGCACACGTGAGCACCCCCGGTACCCCGGCACTTCTCACCGTCACCGGTCCAGACCGTCCCGGCGTCACAGCGGCGATTATGTCCGTCCTCGCCGCGCACCACGCCCACCTGGTCGACGTCGAGCAGGTCGTAGTTAATGGACACCTCTCGCTCGGACTCATGGTCCGCGTGGATGCCGGGGCCGACATCGTGAGAGTTGTGCGCGAACTGACCGAGACGGCAAGCAATCTGGGCATGCACCTCGAGGTCCAATTCGATGACATCGCCCCACCGCCCTCGCCCTCGACCCACGCGGTGGTGATTCTGGGCAGTCCCGTCACCGCTTCCGCGTTCTCGGCTGTTGCCGGATCCCTCGCGACGATCGGCGCAAACATTGATGTAATCCGGGGTATCGCCGACTACCCGGTGACCGGACTTGAACTGCTTGTGTCCACCGCCGGTCGCGACGCGGCCGATGATTCTCGGCTCCGTGAGACCCTCGCTCCGCTATCCGACGCCCACGGTGTCGATATCGCGATCGATCAGGCGGGACTGGGGCGCCGGTCCAAACGCCTCGTCGTGTTCGATGTCGACTCCACGCTCGTCCAGGGCGAGGTAATCGAGATGCTGGCCGCCCACGCGGGCAAGGAAGATGAGGTTCGTGCGGTCACCGAACGCGCGATGCGCGGTGAGCTCGACTTCGCGCAATCACTCCACGAGCGGGTGGCGACCCTGGCAGGACTGCCCGCGACCGTGCTGGACGAAGTCGCCTCGAGCATCGTTCTCACGCCCGGCGCCCGCACCACCATTCGTACTCTCAAGCGGCTGGGGATCCGGTGTGGTGTGGTGTCCGGTGGCTTCATCCAGGTCATCGCCGGTCTCGTCGAGGAATTGGGTCTCGACTTCGCGCGCGCGAACACCCTGGAGATCGCTGAGGGCAAACTCACCGGCCGGGTGATCGGCGAGGTCGTCGATCGCGAAGCCAAGGCAGAGTACCTGCGGCAGTTCGCCGACGAACTCGGCATCACGTTGAGTCAGACCGTTGCTGTGGGCGACGGTGCCAATGACATCGACATGCTCACCACGGCCGGGCTCGGTATCGCGTTCTGCGCGAAGCCCGCCCTGCGGGAGGTTGCGGACGCGACCCTATCGAAGCCCTTCCTCGATACCGTCTTGTACATTCTCGGGATCACCCGCGATGAGATCGAAGCGGCGGACACTGCCGCCGGCACGTACCGTCGCGTACCCCTGGCGTGAACGTCCCGAAAGAGACCGACTCCGGGATCGCCACCGGCGAGGCACTGGACTGGTGCCACGCCAGGCTGCGGGCGGGGTCGGCGGGCACGGAGGATCCGGAACGCCGGGGAACCGTTCGCTCGATGCCCATAGTTCTGCACCTGCCCAAGGCAGATCCACCGTCTCGCACACCTTTGCTCGAGTCCGTGGCCGGCGCGGTCATTGAGTTGTGCCTGGATGCCCGGGTCGCGCCGGGCGGGCTGTGGCACGAACCGTATGCCGCATGGTTGGACGCCCGGATGCGCAAGATCGCCCGCCGGGCCAGGGGAGCACAGTGGCGAACAGCACTCGAGGTCCCTGGCGTGACCCGGGAGATCGACGGGAGCGCTGCCCGGGCGTTCGTACCCGGGCCGGTCGATGAAGTGGACCCCCGTCTGGGCAGGTTGCAGATCGGAGGCACAGACCTGGATCGTGACGAGCCCGGACCACCTCCCCCCGGCGTGCCCGTGCTGTGGATTGACCGTGCACTGGGCATATCGATGGGGAAGGCTGCCGCCCAGGTCGGGCACGGGGTCATGGCGCTCCTTGCCGCGATGGGACGCGACCGGCTGGATGAATGGATCGCCCAAGGTCTGCCTGTGGCCGTGCGGGAAGCCGACGCCGTGCAATGGAGACGATTGTCGGAGTGCGCGGAAGCCGGGGTGGCCGGGATCGCAGCGGTGGTGGACGCGGGCTATACCGAGGTGGAGCCGGGGTCGATGACCGTCATCGCAGTGGACCGACGCTGAAGCGCGTTGTGTCTCGACCCTCAGGTGTCGCGCAGACGCTCGAGTGCACCGAGTACCACATCGCGGTCGGTGGTCTGCCAGAACGGCGGCAGCGAGGCGCGCAGGTATCCGCCATAGCGCGCCGTGACCAAGCGGGAATCGAGCACGGCCACGACACCTCGGTCCTCCGTGCGGCGCAACAGGCGACCCACCCCCTGGGCGAGCAGCAGGGCGGCATGGTTGCCCGCGACGGAAAGGAATCCGTTTCCGCCACGGGCCGCGACCGCCCGTTGACGGGCCGAGAGTAGAGGATCGTCGGGCCGCGGGAAGGGGATACGGTCGATCACCACGAGTGACAGCGACCGGCCTGGTACGTCGACGCCCTGCCATAGGGAAAGAGTTCCCACGAGGGTGGTTTCCTCGTCCGCGGCGAACTGTGCCACCAGATTCGCCGTGGAGTCTTCACCCTGGCACAGCACGGGGGTGTCCAGTGTCCCTCGGAGCAGTTCGGCCGCGGCCTTGGCCCCACGCATCGACGAGAAAAGCCCCAGCGTCCGTCCTCCGGCCGCCGTGATCAGGTCAACCAGTTCTTCCTCCGCCTGTGGAGAGGGGCCTTCCCGCCCTGGGGACGGCAGATGTTTGGCCACGTAGAGAATGCCGTTTCGGCGGTAGTCGAAAGGCGATCCCGCATCCAGCCCCGTCCACCTGAGTGTGCTCATGTCGTCGTCGGAGGGCGGTTCGAGTGCCACGGCGGTTGATGAATCGGGCCGTGCGGAGGAGGCCGGTGGGAGGCCCCACGTGGCGGCGAGGCCGTCGAATTTGCCACCCGTGGTCAGTGTGGCGGAGGTCAGGATCACGGTGGACTCCGCGAAAAGGCGTGTCCGCAACAGGCCGGCCACAGAGAGCGGTGCGACCCGCAGGATGCGTCCTCGCCGCTCCTCCACGCTCATCCAGACGATCTCGACACGCTCGGTGACCCCCTTCTCGAAGGAGGAAAGCATACGGTCGGCCGCGTCGGCGATCTCGTCAAGCGCTGCGAGAGTTTTCTGCCGGTCTGAAGCCCCCTGCGGGTCACCCGCGGCTTCGCCGGGCTTGGGGCCGGGTACTGCGGTGCGGCAGTTCTCGGCGGTGTGCCTTACCGCAGCCAGGCCGAGGTCCGCACCCTCAGGCATCAGGTCCCACCGCCCTTCGGGACAGAGTTCGAGTAGGGCGGCGAAGCCTTCTCCTGCTGCGACCATGCGGTCGACTGTCTGTTGGTCGATCAGCTTCGCCGCACGGCGCGCCGCCTGGATCACAGCGGCACCGGTGAGCTCGGCTGTGGTCACACCCGTCACCCGGTCAGACAGTTCGTGAGCCTCGTCGATCACGACCGCGTCGTGTTCGGGCAGTACCGAGACGTCTGTCATGGCGTCGATTGCGAGTAGCGCGTGATTGGTCACCACCACGTCCGCCCGCCCGGCTTCCTGCCGGGCGAGCTCGGCAAAACATTCGGAAAACTCCGGGCACAGCTGCCCCAGACACTCGCGGCTGGTCACCGAAACCTGCCTCCACGCGGCATCGGAGACACCCTTCGGAAGGTCGTCGCGATCGCCGGTTTCCGTGTCCTGCGCCCAATCATGCAGGCGCGCAATCTCACGCCCCAGCCAGGAGTTCGGGCCGGTGTCCCGGGGTGCGGACTCCCGCGGAATCCTGCCGGAGGTGGACTCTCCGCCGATAGGAAGGTCGAACAACTCCTCTGCCATGACCTCGTCGGGATCCGCTTCGTCGACGGGACCGGAACTCACTCGGTGTAAGCAGAGGTAATTCCCGCGACCCTTGAGGATCGCGTGGGAGGGGCTGACACCCAGTTCCGGCCGGAGGGCGGCGGACAGTCGCGGCAGATCACGGTCTACGAGCTGATTCTGCAGTGCGATGGTGGCAGTGGACACGACAACGGTGCCGCCGGTTTCCACTGCGTGGCGAAGGGAAGGAACCAGGTACGCCAGGGACTTCCCGGTACCGGTTCCGGCCTGAACGGCAAGATGTTCGCCTGTTGACAGAGCGTTACTGACCGCTTCTGCCATCGCCACCTGCCCGGAGCGCTCGCTTCCGCCCAGACTCTCGACCGCGGTGGCGAGGAGTTCTGAGACGGAAGGGAGCGAGTCAGTCACGCGGCAACCCTAGCGGGCCGGTCGGACAACCCTGTCACGCACCGGAGTCGCACCGGCGACGTGGGCGAGTCGCTCAGACGGCAAGGGCGTTGAACGGGGCGAAGGGCAGATTGCGTACGACCAACCACACGGCGGACAGCCCCCCAAGAGCCACCGGGGCCCAGCGCAGGGTCTCCCACCGAGGGACCCGACGCCCGGTGATCCGGCGCATCGACCACGCAATGTAGGACCATGCCAGCAGTACGAGCAACGCGACCCCGACGGCGTTGTAGCTCAGCGCCGAACGAAGATCGCCATGGAGGAGCGAATAGATCATCCTCGCAGACCCGCAACCGGGACAGACGATCCCGAGCAGGCTCTTGGTCGGGCAGGGCGGGCTCACTCCGCCTGGCGTCGTGGGATCGGCCGCGGCTACGAACACGCAGGCCCCCATGGCGCCCCCCAGGGTGATCAGGGGTGCGACGGCCCCACGCCAGCCGCCCGCCCACACAGGGGTGGGGGCGGGCGGGAGCGTTCCGGAGACGGGTGGCACGGGTCGGGTGAAGGTAGGCCCTACATGGAGCCGGCTGCCGCGACCATGACAAATGCGAAGTAGATGACACCTAGGACGACGCCGGCGATGGCGGCCCACAACGCGAACTTCCTGGCGTCCTGGGACGCCTGCTGTGCCTGCTGGAATTGACCCGCGGCCCAGAGCGAGTTGACGTTGGCAGCCTTGACGATCGACACGATGCCGAGTGGCAGGCAGCAGAAAAGCGTAGAAAGGATCGCCCACACGAGGTTGTTCTCCGGAGGCGGCCCGGGAGGGCCACCGAAGCCGCCGCCGTACTGTCCGCCGCCGTACTGCCCTCCGCCGTACTGACCGCCGTAGGGGTCCTCGCCGGAATTGGGGTAGCTCATTTTCACACTCCAGGTCGTGTGCGGTCGGACCATCCGGTCTGCCGCGATCAGCCTGTCGCCCTCGATGGGCCACACGTCACTGAGAACGGAGAATTTACCCTAATGCGGTTCTTGGCAGGGGGTGAATCATCCGGACGGATGCGAGAGGCGGGGCGATGTGGCGCCACGCTCATCAGCGGGTGGAGTCAGTCGGCGTTCGGCGGGATCACGCGCATCGGGATCGCGGGATCGCCTTGGCTCAGCGCGAGCCCCTCCCACGGCAGGGACACCATCACGGCGGCGTGGTGGGCTCGGGATTCATCGAGTGTGGGGAGGTCGGGAGCGGCTTCGCCTCCGCGGATCAGTGGCACGAGCAATTCGCGGGCCTCGAGCCCGGGCACGGTGGGAGCGGTGGCGTTCCGGGGGAACAGCACTTCCTCGACCGCGGTGCCGGTTGGGCGGTGGAGGCGGACCGAACGCTTGGCCCCGGGCAGCGACTCCTTCTGCGCGGAGCGCTTGGCCACAGGGATGCCGTCCACCTCAACGAGCTTGTAGACCATCCCTGCCGTAGGCGCCCCAGACCCGGTGACGAGCCGGGTGCCGACCCCGTACATGTCGACGGGCTCGGCGCGCAGCGCCGCGATCGCGTACTCGTCGAGGTCGCCGGAGACCACGATGCGGGTGCCGTGAGCGCCCATGGAGTCGAGTTGGCGGCGGACCTGACGGGCCATAACACCCAGGTCGCCGGAGTCGATCCGTACACCGCCCAGTTCGGGGCCCGCGACCTCGATTGCAGTGGCGACGCCCCGGGTGATGTCGTAGGTATCGACGAGGAGAGTGGTCTCCACCCCGAGTGTTGCGACCTGTGAGCGGAACGCCGCGGCCTCATCGGGCCCGTCGGGGCCGGTATGCAGGAGCGTGAAGGAGTGGGCGGACGTTCCCGCCGAGGGGACCCCGTGTCGACGGGTCGCCTCGACATTGGAGGTGTAGTCGACGCCGGTCAGGTAGGCGGCCCGGGCCGCGGCTACCGCGGCCTCCTCATGGGTACGACGAGACCCCATCTCGATGATGGGGCGACCGCCAGCTGCGGACGTCATCCGCGCCGCAGCCGCGGCTATCGCGCTGTCGTGGTTGAGAACTGACAGAACCAGCGTCTCCAGGATCACGCCTTCGGCGAAACCCGCGCGGATGCTCAACACCGGGGATCCGGGAAAGAACAGCTCGCCCTCACGGTAACCGTCGATGTCCCCGGTGAAACGGAAGTTGCGGAGCCAGTCGATGGTCCGTTGATCGAGCGAGTCGGCGACCACCTCGATCTCCTCGTCGGTGAATCGGAAGTCCGCCACGCGGTCCAGGAGCCGCCCGGTTCCCGCGACCACGCCGTACCGCCGGCCGGCCGGTAGTCGTCGGGCGAACACCTCGAAGACACACGGACGGTCGGCGGTACCGTCAGCCAGTGCCGCCCGGATCATCGTGAGTTCGTACTTGTCGGTGAACAACGCGGTGGAGGGGCGACCGTGCGCGGTCGTGGCGTGAGGGGGTGGCGTCGAGGTCACGTGGGCGACTCTACGGCGTGGCCGAGTGGCCGGTAATCCGTATCCTGGGTTCATGCATCCCGTGACAACACCGCTCTCGGCGGTTCGGAGCGCAGCCAGGGGGATGGCGATGCCCTCGGCCGCGCCCGTGGAGTCCACGGACACCGCTTCGGACGGTGGTGTCGACAGCCCCTGGCTCACCGTCGTGTGGGACGACCCGGTCAACCTGATGAGCTACGTGACCTTCGTATTCCAACGAGTCTTCGGTTACAGCCGCGAGCAGGCCCACGATCTGATGCTCAAAGTCCACAACGAAGGTCGCGCGGTGGTGTCCTCCGGCAGTCGCGACAAGGTGGAGAACGACGTTCGCAAGCTCCAGGAGGCCGGGTTGTGGGCCACGATGCAGCGGGAGGCGTAAGTCTGTGAAGGCATGGCAGCGAAAGCCCGCGCTCGGGGGTACGCGCATCAAGTCGGCGATGGAGGCCCACGAGGTGCAGATCCTCCACGCGCTGGTATCCAACATCGTGGACATGCTCGAGCAGCGTCGTGATTCGGCGCCGCGCGACGAATTGGCGGAGATCACCGGAATGCGGAGCGGGCATTCACAGTTGCCTTCCGACGCCCCGCTGGCCCGGTTGCTCCCCGATTTCCACCGCCTCGAGACCACCCGTGGTGAAGCCGGTGAACTCTATGATCGTGCTCCGGGAGGGGATGACGACGCGGACCGAGCGGCGGTGGTCCGGGCCCACAACTCGGGGATGCGGATGATCCATGAACCCGCGATCATCGACGCCAAGCTCGACAGCGCGGCCGTGGTGCTGCGCTCTCTTCCCGCCCGCGGTGGCACCGTCTCTCTGAACCAGGAGCAGGCGCAGGCCTGGATGCGGTGTCTGAACGACGTCCGGCTGGGTCTCGGCGCGGTCCTTCTCGAGGAGAGTTCAGCGGGCGGCACCCCGGCCACCGATATCCCCGAGTACGTGCCGGAGGACGATCCGCGTTCAGCCCAGCTCGACGTTTATCACTGGCTGACTTTCATGCAGGACTCCCTGTGTACCGCCCTTGTCGGGGAATGAGGAGAACATCGTGAATCGAAACTCTCACGCCTCGTGGGCGGCGGGGGCAGGTGCCGGGAAGCCGGCGAGCGTCGGCCCGCGTCGGTGGCCGGCGCTGGTCCTGCTCTTCTCGTTCGTGGCGCTGATGTGGGTAATCGAGGCGGCGGACCAGGTCCTGATGTGGGTTACCGGTGAACCCCAGGTCTTCGATGGGTACGGGGTCCGCCCCTGGTCGACTGACGGGCTCCTGGGCATCGTGTTCCAACCACTGCTGCACGGGGACTGGGCTCACCTCATCGGTAATTCGGTCGCGTTGCTGATCCTGGGCTCGATCATCGCGCTCTCCGGCATCAAGCCCCTGATCAGCGTCACGCTGATCTCGTGGTTGGCTTCGGGCGTGGTGTCCTGGCTCATAGGCGGCGCTGGGACCAACCACATCGGTGCCTCCGGCATCGTCTTCGGTTACGTGGCCTACGTGATAGTCCGCGGCTTCTTCACTCGCCGGGTCCTGCACCTGGTGGTCGGTCTGCTCATCGGGTTTTTCTACGGGCTCGATGCGCTGGCCGGGTTGTCGCCGATGGTGCAGGGGATCTCGTGGCAGGGCCATCTCGGTGGTGCGGTCGGTGGTGTGGCGTCCGCATGGGGGCTCAAGAAGAGCCAGCTACAACAGGCCGCGCCCGTGCAGCAGTTCCGGGCCCCCGGGCGCCCGAGGTGACGGGCCCGGATCCGGACGCACCTATCGGGGTGTTTGACTCCGGCGCCGGCGGATTGACGGTGGCGAGGGCGATCATGGACCAGCTGCCCGACGAATCAGTGGTCTACGTGGGCGACACGGCGAACGGGCCCTACGGACCTCTGCCGCTCGCGGACGTGCGAGCGCACGCGTTGGCGGTGGCAGACTCGCTCGTCGAGCGTGGAGTGAAGGTCCTGGTGATCGCGTGCAATACGGCATCCGCGGCGATGCTGCGGGATGCGCGGGACCGTTATCCGGTGCCGGTGGTGGAGGTGATCCAGCCGGCTGCGCGTCGTGCGGTGGCCACCACGAGGTCGGGCCGGATCGGGGTGATCGCCACGCGTGCGACGGTGGCGTCGCGCGCGTACGACGACGCGGTGGCCGCAGCTGCGGGGATCACGCTGACGTCTGTAGCGTGCCCGAAGTTCGTGGAATTCGTGGAGCGCGGTATTACCAGCGGTCGACAGGTGCTGGGCCTGGCCGAGGCGTACCTGGCCCCGATTCGGGATGCCGATGTGGACACGCTCGTGCTGGGCTGCACCCATTACCCGTTGTTGTCTGGTGTCGTGCAGTTGGCGGCGGGGGACCACGTGACGCTGGTTTCCAGTGCGGAGGAGACGGCCAAGGACGTGTTGCATGTCCTGACGGCCGAAGATCTGCTGCGGCCACACGACCCGGTAGTGCCGGCCTCCCGGGAGTTTCTCGTCACTGGGGACCCCGACTCGTTCCGTCGTGTCGCGTCTCGTTTCCTGGGGCCGGGGATGGTCGCGGTGGGGCAGGCATGAGTTGTCGGGGTGGCGCGCGTCGCGGCTAGGGGCGCACTCGCCCCCATGCGCGACCGGCCGTGGCACGATGGTGCCCATGTTTCTGACTGTCCTCGGTTGCTCGGGAAGTATCGGCGGACCCAACTCGCCGGCGTCCGGGTATCTCGTGGAGGTCGATGGCCTGGCTCCCCTGGTGATCGACATGGGGCCCGGTGTGCTCGGTGCACTACAGCGCCACGTGGCGCCGGAGAACGCGACGATCCTGCTGTCGCATCTCCACGCAGACCACTGTCTGGATGTGCCGAGCCTGATGGTGCTGCGTCGTTTCGGACCCGGGGCGCGGGGTGCGGGCCGTGTCCCTCTGGTCGGTCCCTCCGGGACGGCGTATCGGATCGGGGTGGCGTCGGCGGAGGAACCGGGCGTGGTCGACGATCTGTCCGACACGTTTGACGTAGCGACGTGGGACGTGACGCCGGAGATAGAGATAAGACACGACGACGGCGAGGTGGGCCTGCGCGTGCGGGCCGAGCGGGTGGATCACCCGCCGGAGTCGTACGGGATGCGTCTCACCACGGCGGACGGTCGCGTCCTGGTCTACAGCGGTGACACGGCGTACTGCGAGACTCTCGTCGAACTCGCGGCGGGCGCCGATGTCCTGCTCTGCGAGGCGTCCTGGACGCATGAGGAGGGCCGTCCCCCGGGCATCCATATGTCGGGTGTCGAGGCGGGCCGAACCGCGAACCGTGCCGGGGTGAGCCGTCTGGTTCTGACCCATATCCCGCCGTGGACGAATCTTGAGGCGGTCCGGGCGGAGGCTGCTACAGAGTTCTCCGGTGAGGTCCTGCTAGCCGAACCGGATCTGCGGATCACCATCTGAGCGCGAGGCCGCTAGGATCGGCGGGCGTGACTTCTTCGATCAACGGCAGAGTAGACGGACGAGCTGACGGCGACCTCCGCGACGTGACGATTACGCGGGGTTTCACCTCGCATCCGGCGGGCTCGGTTCTCGTCACCTTCGGGCAGACCCGTGTCATGTGCACGGCCAGCGTCACCGAGGGTGTCCCGCGCTGGCGCAAGGGTTCGGGACTCGGGTGGCTGACCGCCGAGTACTCCATGCTCCCGGCGGCGACCCACGAGCGGTCGGGTCGTGAGTCGGTGCGCGGCAAGGTCGGGGGTCGCACTCATGAGATCAGCAGGCTGGTGGGGCGGTCGCTGCGTGTCGCGATCGACCTGGCGGCGCTGGGGGAGAACACCATCGCTCTGGACTGCGACGTGCTCCAGGCGGACGGTGGTACCCGCACGGCAGCCATCACGGGTGCCTATGTGGCGCTCGCCGATGCGGTGACGTGGCTGCAGTCGAAGGGGGCCGTCACCGGCAGCCCGCTGACCGGTGCGATCGCCGCGGTGAGCGTGGGTGTGGTGGACGGCCGTGTGCTGTGCGACCTGCCATATGAGGAGGACTCGCGCGCCGAGGTGGACATGAACGTGGTCTGCACCGAGGCCGGGAAACTGGTGGAGGTGCAGGGCACCGCCGAGGGTGCGGCCTTCGGGCGTGACGCACTGGACGCGATGCTGGACTCGGCTCAAGCCGGCTGCGAGAAGCTGTTCGCACTGCAGCGTGAGGCCCTGGCGGCCCCGTATCCGGGCGAGTTGCCGAAGCCTGCGACCGCGCGGGCCGGGCGGTAACCCATGGCTGTGCGCCTGTTGGTCGCCAGCCGCAACGCCAAGAAGTTGGCGGAATTGCGGCGGGTGCTGGAGTCGGAGGGAATCGTCGGCATCGAGCCGGTGGGCCTGGACGAGGTCGCCGAGTACGCCGAAGAGCCGGAGGACGGCGCTACGTTTGCCGACAATGCGCTCATCAAGGCCAGGTCGGGGGCCGTCGCCACCGGGCTGCCGTGCCTCGCCGACGATTCGGGACTGGCGGTGGATGCGTTGAACGGGATGCCGGGTGTGCTCTCTGCGCGCTGGTCGGGACGCCACGGCGACGACGCCGCCAACAATGCCCTCCTACTCGCCCAATTGACTGACGTGCCCGACGAGCGTCGGGGCGCAGCGTTCGTGTCGGCCTGTGCGCTCGTCGTCCCCGGGGTACCCGGGGGTGCAGACCACCGAGAGGACGTCGAGGAGGGACGCTGGCGCGGCAGTGTGCTGCGAGACCCGCGTGGTGAGGGTGGGTTCGGTTACGACCCGCTGTTCCTGCCCGAGGGCTCCGAGCGAGCAGCCGGCGAACTCACTCCGGAGGAGAAGGACGCTGCGTCCCATCGTGGTCGTGCTCTGCGGGCGCTGGCGCCGGCGCTGCGCGCACTCGCTGAACGAGCCTGACATCGATACGACGGAGTGCCCCCTTCCGGCATCTGCACCCGCGCCTGCTCACCTCGACCACAGGCGCCGCCAACGATGAACTCCCGCGCCCGCAGCGGCGGGGGCGGGAGTTCATGGTGAGGGGCGCGAGGCGACTGGGCAGAGGCGGGGTCAGACCGCGTATTCGGCCCGCACGTCCAGGGTCCGCTTGTGCTCGAACCAGAACGACAGGAACGGCACGGTCCCCGCGAGAGCGGTGAGGAGCGTGCGGGCTGCAGGCCACCGGGCCTTGATCGCCAGGTCGAGCGTCATGAACAGGTAGATGATGTAGAAAACTCCGTGGGCCTGACCGATATAGGTGAACCACTCCGGGGCGTCCGAGGAGTTGCCCAGGATGAGGTACTTGTAGATCATCTCGGCGGTCAGTACCAGTAGCCAGATGCCGGTGATCCAGGCCAACACCCGGTAGCGCTTGAGCGCGCCGGCGATCTTGCCCTGCGGATCCGGCTTTCGGCCGTCGGTCTGGGTAGCGGCTGCGGCGGTCATGAAGCGGGCTTCTCCTGGGAACGGTCACCGGCGCGGTCCTTGCGGGCCAGCTCGGCGAGATATGAGTTGTACGCGTCCAGGCCCTCGTCACTGGGCTCGGTGTGACTCGCGGGTCGACGCGTGGGGAGGAGATCCGCGGGGATCTCCGTCATGACATGTCGGCGGTTCCGGACTGGTTCGTTCATCCCGGCCCCCGCGGCGGATCCGGGATGGCCGGTCTCGTCGTCGTCGGAATCAAGATCTTCTCCCGTGGCACTGTCGGCCGCGGCTACCTCGTCGCTCTCCTGGGCCTCGAGGCGGACGTACTTCAAGTAGGCGTAGACTAGGAACCAGGCCAGGAACGGCCACATGAAGGTGTACCCGAGATTCTGGACCGTGCCGGTGGCCGCCTTATACCTGGCCAACTGCCAGATCCCCATCCCCAGGCAGAAGATCGCACCCAAGACGACGAACGCGATCCACGCTGGCCGGTGCTGGACCTTCGCGGGCGACGGGGTGCGCGAGCCGGAGTCGCTTCCGGTCGCGCGGGAACCCACAATGTCGGACACGCCTCCACGGTACCGCCGACCACACGCTAAACTCACCTCGCCCGGTACCCCCGGGTCCACGCGCCCGTGGCGGAATTGGCAGACGCGCTGGATTTAGGTTCCAGTGTCTTAGGACGTGGGAGTTCAAGTCTCCCCGGGCGCACCATCTTCTTCGTGCATAAATCCGAAGATCGGGCCGGGCTTCACCGGCTGAGGCCGTTTCAGCTGCCGAGCGGCTGCGCCGAAGCTCCCTCGGGGGGATCGGGATGGATTGAGGCTGGTTCGACGTTCTGACTCAGTGGTCGAGTATGCAACCACAGCGGAGGGAGATGTCGGTGACGAGCCAGGCTCAGGACGAGGACGTCGAGGGTCTGGACACCTCTGACCCGGTGCGTTGGCGCATCCTGGCCGTGCTGCTCATCGCGATCTTCATGTCTCTGGTGGGCGTGAGCATCGTCAATGTGGCACTGCCGTCGATCCAGAATGGACTGGGTGCCTCCCAATCCGATGCCCAGTGGGTGCTTTCCGGATATGCCCTGACCTTCGGCATCGTGCTTGTCGCGGCCGGTCGGGCAGGCGACCTGTGGGGGCGCGGTGGCATCTTTATCCTCGGGGTCGCGGTGTTCACGCTGTCGTCCGTGGCGGCAGGTCTCGCGCCCAACGCCGAGGCCCTCAACGCCGCGCGATTCATGCAGGGCGTCGGCTCGGGGATGCTCAATCCGCAGGGCGTCGGCATGATCCAGCAGTATTTCCGTGGGGCCGCCAGAGGGCGGGCCTTCGGTTACTTCGGCAGCGTCGTCGGGATCGCCGTTGGCATAGGGCCGGTGCTGGGAGGCCTGTTGATCGGCGTCGGTGGCCCCGACTTCGGGTGGCGATTGACCTTTCTGGTGAACGTGCCGATCGGGATCGCGTGCATCGTCCTGGCACTGTGGTGGTTCCCGCGCCCGCTCTTCACACGACTCCCCAAAGCGTCCGGCGAGACGAAAGGGTCGCGGTCTATGGACCCGGTCGGCGCCGTTCTGCTGGGGCTGGCAGTGCTGGCGATCCTCCTCCCGTTTGTCGAGTCGGGAGTCTCCGTCTACGTCTGGCTGCTGCTGCCCGCAGGTCTCGCCCTGATCTACGGGTGGGTCCGGTGGGAGCGCCGCTACGCGCGTACCGGCCGCAGCCCGATGGTGGATCTGAGCATCTTCTCCACCCGGAGTTTCACCAACGGCAGCATCATCGTCACCCTGTACTTCATGGGCATGACCAGCATCTGGGTGCTGGTGGCGCTGTACATGCAGGACGGCGTCGGCCAATCCGCGCTGGCCGCGGGGCTCGTCGGTGTGCCCGCGGCGTTGATCTCCGCCGTGGCCGCGAACTGGGCGGGTAAACGGGTCACGATCTACGGGCGCAAAGTGGTGATCGGCGGCCTGCTCTTCGCGTTGGCCGGGCTGGGGCTGAGCATCGCGGTGGTGCTGTTCCACGAGTCGGGACATCTCAGCGAGTGGTGGTTGGTTCTCTCGCTGTCATTCATCGGAGTCGCACAGGGATCGGTGATCAGCCCCAACCAGACGCTCACACTCGCGGAGGTACCGATTGCGTACGCGGGCAGTTCTGGCGCGATCATGCAAACCGGGCAGCGGATCGGTACCTCGATCGGCATCGCCGTGATCACCGCAGCCGTGTTCGCGACCCTGGACGTGAGTACATGGGCGGTTGCGGTGACGGTCGGATTCGCACTTGTGGCGGTGGTGGTGCTCTGTGCACTCGGGGTCGCTATTAAGGACCAGCGGGACCGGGTGACGGCAGCCCAAGCGGGGGACGTACCGGGCTGATCGACCGGTGCGCGCGCCGGCCCGTCCGCCGGCTAGCGCGGCTTGTGGGCGATCGCCTTGAGCTCCACCAGCGTCTCGGGCATACCCAACTTCTCCACCCCGACCGCGGTCCAGGTCGGTCGCCCGGCACCCTGGAACGTGGCCTTGGCGGCCATGAACTCTTCCATGTGCTCGGGATAGCTGGTGTGATAGCTCATCAAATCGACCAGGTCCTCGGGCGAGCAGCCGGCCTGGTGCAGAACGGCGGCCAAGGCCTCGAAAGCCAGGCGGTACTGTTCCGCGGGGTCGGTGGGGGAGTTGCCCGACTCGTCCAGTCCGACCTGGCCAGAGAAATACACCAGATCCCCCGCTTGCTTGAAGTCTGAGTACTTGAACTGTTCGGCCCAGTCACCGTGCGATGCCATTGTGCTCCCTTTCGTTGATGGCCGATCGTACCGATCTCTACTCATCGCGGGCGGGCAGCCGCGTCGCCAGGTAGGGCCCGGTCGCGCTGCCCTCCGCCCGGGCGACGTCCTCCGGCGTGCCCGAGGCCACGACCCGCCCGCCGGCGTCGCCGCCGCCCGGACCCAGGTCGATGACCCAGTCGGCGCTCGCGATCGTGTCGAGATCGTGTTCGACCAACACGACCGTGTTGCCGGCGTCCACGAGCCGGTGCAACTGGCGCACTAGAAGCGCGATATCCGCCGGGTGGAGTCCTGAAGTCGGCTCGTCGAGCAGGTAGAGGGCATGCCCGTGGCGGGCCCGCTGCAGCTCGGTAGCCAGCTTGATCCGCTGAGCCTCCCCGCCGCTGAGTTCGGTCGCCGGCTGACCTAATCGCAGGTATCCCAGGCCCACCTCACGCAACGTTTCGAGGCTGCGGCGGGCGGCCGGGATCTCGTCGAGGAAATCCGCGGCCTCGTCGACCGAGAGCGCGAGGACGTCGGCGATTGTCTTGCCGCAATAAGTGATCTCGAGCGTCGCGGCGTTGTAGCGGGCTCCGTGGCAGGTCGGGCAGGGCGCGTAGGTGCCGGGCAGGAACAGTAACTCGACGGAGACGAACCCCTCGCCCTGGCAGGTCTCGCAGCGACCCTCCGCGACGTTGAAGGAGAAGCGCCCCGCCCCGTATCCGCGGCGGCGGGCCTCGGGGGTGGCAGCAAATCGCTTCCGCACCGCGTCGAACAGGCCCGTATAGGTGGCCAGGTTCGAGCGGGGCGTCCGGCCGATCGGGCGTTGGTCGACGCGCACCAGCCGATCGAAGGAGTCCAGGCCGGTGGTCTCGTTCACCTCGACCGCAACCTCGTCGTCGTCATCCCGGCCGTCCTCGCGGTCGTCCGTCGACTCGGGCGCTCCGCCGAGGTGACGCCGTACGATCTCGCTGAGCACCCGGGTCACCAGGGTTGACTTCCCCGAACCGGAGACACCGGTCACGGCGGTCAGGACGCCCAGCGGGACGTCGACGGACAGTCCGCGGAGGTTGTGCCGGGAGATCCCATGTAGGTGCACCCACCCGCGCGGGGCGCGCTGGTGACGTTGTAGCGGCTCCGCGCGACCGAAGAGGTGATCCGAGGTGATCGACCCCTCCACGTCCTCGAGCCCCGCCACCGGGCCGGAGTAGAGCACCTGCCCGCCCTGCTCGCCGGCGCCGGGCCCGATGTCGACGATCCAGTCGGCGCGGCGCACCACGTCCAGGTCGTGCTCCACGACGAACAGTGAGTTGCCCGAGCGGGTGAGTTCGTCGAGCACGTCGAGCAGCGGTTCGGCGTCTGCTGGGTGCAATCCCGCTGACGGTTCGTCGAGGACATAGACGACCCCGAAGAGCCCCGAACGTAACTGCGTCGCGATCCGTAGACGTTGCGCCTCTCCCGGAGACAACGTCGTGGAACTGCGCCCCAGCGAGAGATACCCCAGCCCGAGATCGAGTATGACCCTCAACCGGTCGACGAGGTCGGTGCAGATCCGCACGGCGACCTCCGTGCTTTCGCCCGAGTCGGCCGACGCGGTCGCCGCGGCTGCCTCGGCTAGTTCGGTTACCGGACGGAGCACCTCGACCAGTTCGGTGAACGCCAAGGAGTTGATCTGCGCGATGGTCAGACCGCGGAAGGTGACCGCGAGTGCGTCCGTCCTCAGACCTGTCCCGCCACAGACCGAGCAGAGCGCGGCGCGGACGAAGCGCATCGCCTTGTCCCGCATCATCTGGCTCTTGGAGGTGGCCAGGACGTGGTTGATGTGCGCACGGGCACTTCGGAACAGGCCGTGATATCCGTGATCGATCCGGCCGGGTTCGGGTTCGACCAGGACCTTGGGCTGTTCGTCGGTGAACAACAGCCACTCGCGATCCTCTTCGGGCAGGGTGTGCCACGGCGCGTCGACAGCGATGCCCAGGCCGGAGACGATGCTGCGCAGGTTCGCGCCCTGCCAGGCACCCGGCCACGCGGCTATGGCCCCCTCGCGAATGCTCAGAGACGGGTCCGGGACCATCAGGTCCGCGCTGACATCGTGCTCCCGTCCCAGCCCCTGGCACCGTGGACAGGCACCGGCGGTGGTGTTGGGCGAGAACGCTTCCGCCTCGAGTCGCGGCGCGCTCGGCGGATATGTGCCGGCCCGCGAGTACAGCATCCGCACCAGGTTCGACAGGGTCGTGAGCGTTCCCACCGTGGACCGGGAGTTCGGCGCACCGCGTTGTTGTTGCAGCGCGACGGCCGGGGGTAGTCCCGTGATCTCCTGCACGTGCGGCGCTCCCACCTGATGCAGCAAGCGCCGTGCGTAGGGGGCCACCGACTCGAAATACCTGCGCTGCGCCTCGGCGTAGATGGTGCCGAAGGCGAGCGAGGACTTGCCCGATCCGGAGACACCGGTGAAGGCGACCAGTGCGTCGCGGGGGACGTCGACGTCGACGTTGCGCAGGTTGTGTTCTGAGGCGCCGCGCACGCGGACAAACGCATTATCGGGGTTCGGGGTCACGTCCACTGTCTAGCTGCTCGGGGGGAGTCGCACAATCGACGACCGCGGAGACGACCTCGTCGGCGATCGCGGCAGCCGACAGCGAGATCGGACACACGATCCCGTTCTCACCGTGGTCGAGCGGTTCCAGCGTGTGGATCTGCGACGCCAGAATCTGTTGGGAGGCGAAGTGACCGCGGCGCGCGGCGAGCCGGGCCGCGATGATCTCTCGATCCGCACCGAGTTCGACAAAGAACACCGGACGAGCCACGTCTCGGAGGACGTCGCGGTAGTCGCGGCGCAGCGCCGAACACGCGACGACGAGACCTGGGGCGCGCGGCTCGGAGCTGTCGCGCTCCCGCATTTGGTCGCGGACCGCGGCCAGCCAGGGTCGCCGGTCGTCGTCTGTCAGCGGCACCCCGGCGCTCAGCTTCCGTCGATTGGCGGGCGGGTGCAGGTCGTCGGCGTCCAGGATCGGCGCTCCCAACCGCTCGGCGATTACGCGCGCGACCGTCGACTTCCCTGCACCGGAGACGCCCATCACGACGATGTGCGGTGTGGGCATGAGTGGCTGAGGTGTCAGATGGTGAAAGCGATCGAGGCGAGGATGGCGCCGCCGAGGTCCTCGTCGCCGTTGATCTGCACGCCGTCGCCCGGCTCCGCGACGATGCGTCCCGTCGCTGACCGGACGAAAGTCGAGGTGTCAAAAACCAGCTCCACCGTGGGCTGCGAGGTGTCGTCGACGTCTGTGAGGGCCGCACGTCCGTCGACGACGACATCGGTGGCCAGCGACAAATCGGTCTCAGCGTCTCCGGTGACGCGGAAGCGGACCCTGGAGCCGTCCGGCGCCCCGGCCTTCTTCCCGACGATGCGGGGTAGTGCTCGCACGATCTCCTGGACCGCGAACCGCCCGGTGTCTCCACCGAGGTGGTGCTGCATCCCGAGAGCCTGCCGGATGTCGTCCTCGTGGACCCAGCAATCGAAGAGCCGCACGCCCATGAAGTGGCGGTACGGAACGCGACCGACAGGAGAGTCGGTCTCGGCCTCGAAGTCCGCTGCGGACATCTCCGCCAGCTGCTCGGTTCGTGCGGCCACGACCTCGCGGAAGTCCTCGAATGCATCCTCGATCGCCAGGGCCCGGGCCTCCTGCACGAACTTCTCGTTGAGCTCCCCGATCGGATTACGGATGTATTCGCGGGTCGAGGCGGGTAGCTCGATGTCCGGGACAGGCTCGCCGGTGAGCAGGTGCTCGGTTCCCGCCACATGCGCCACCACATCGCGGACTGTCCATCCGGGCAGTGCCGTTTGTGCAGACCAGTCCTCTTTTTTCAGGCCCGCGAGTAGCTCATCGATCCGTTTCCATTGCTGGACGAGGTGGCGCACCTCCAGTGGGGCGGGTGCGGAGGTGCCATCAGCGGCGACGTCGTGGTGAGTGATGTCCATGAGCACACGCTACTGTCACGACAGCGGCAGGGCGGCGAAGTCACACCGACCCCGGTTCCAATAAAGGAACCGGGGTCGGTGCTTGCTTGGTCTGGTGAGTCAGGGGCGCGGTGCGGTGTCCGAGGCAGATTGCTCGGATATGTCGTCCGGGTTCCGCACGAAGTGCGCGATACTCAAGGCGAGGCCGCCCCAGATCACGAGTAGGAACAGCACCATCATGATGATCGCGGGAGTGTCCACGGGTCAGCCCTCCTTGCGGATGTCGGAGTTCGCCGGTGCGGCCGGGGCGCCGTCGGCGTGGGGCGTGAGCCCCTCTTCGTATGAGAAGTCGCTCGGGTCGTTGTCGACCTCCGGCGGGCCCTCGAGATGCGACGCGCCGCGCCAGGGCAGCAGCGACAGGATCACTGACAGGACCAGGATCGCGCCGATCATTCCCCAACCCCAGACGCCGATGACCGAGGCGTCGTAACCCTCGTACGGCTCCGAGATCAAGCTCCGGATCTCGCCGAACAATGAGTAGATCAGGACGATCGGGGTGATGACCGCCATGCACACGAACCAGATCCAGCCCACCCTGAACGAGGAGACCGAGTTGAGGTGATCGCGCAGACTCGGCGCCAGCCGCAGTCCGAAGGAGACCACGATGAGCGCGATCAAGGCGATCCCGACGATTCCGATGCTGTTGGCGAACTTGTCCATGATGTCGAGGTTCTGCAGGCCCGTTTCGGTCGGCATGAGAAGGACCGACGCGCCAGCCATCGGCAGACCCACGCTCAACGTCGCCGTGGTGCGGGAAACCCCCACCTTGTCCTGGAAGGAGGAGACGACCACCTCGACGATGGAGATCATGGACGTCAGGCCGGCGAGGATGAGACAGGTGAAGAACACGACGCCCCAGATCGGCCCTCCCGGCATCTGTGAGACCAGCGTGGGGAACGCGATGAACGCCAAGCCCGGGCCGCCACTGACGTCATCCCAGCCGACTCCGGCCGACGAGCTCACGAGGAAGCCGAGGGTCGCGAAGACTCCAATGCCGGCGAGGACCTCGAACGCTGAGTTGGAGAAACCCACCACGAGTCCCGAACTGGTGAGGTTCGACTTGCGCTTGAGGTACGACGAGTAGGTGAGCATGATTCCGAAGCCCACAGAGAGCGAGAAGAAAATCTGCCCGTAGGCGGCGATCCAAACCCCCGGGTCGGACAGTGCGCTCCAGTTGGGCGTGAAGAAGGTGTTCAGTCCCTCCATCGCTCCGTCGAGGAAGAGCGACCTGACCACGAGGGACGCGAAAAGAGCCACCAGCAGGGGGATGAACACCAGGGCGGTACGTCCGATTCCTTTCTGGACACCCGCCAGGAGGATCCCGAGCGTGACGATCCACACCACGATCAGGACGATCGTGATGGACGGGATGAAGTCGAGACCGAAGCCGCTGCCTGCCTGGAGGAAGTCCTCACTGAAGAATGCCGCGGACTCCTCGTAGGTCTGCCCCCACCGCTCATCGACGGAGAACCATGCGTAACAGGCGGCCCACGCGAGGATCGCAGCGTAGTAGACGGCGATCACGAATGATACGAGGACCTGAACCCACCCGATTGGTTCCGCGAAGCGGCTCATCCGCCGAAAACTCAGGGGAGCGGATCCACGGAACTTGTGTCCGATCGCGTAGTCGAAGAACAGCAGCGGTATGCCTGCCGTCAGCAAAGCGACGAGATAGGGGACGAGGAACGCTCCGCCGCCACTCTCGTACGCGACAAACGGGAAGCGCCAGATGTTGCCCAGTCCGACGGCCGAGCCGATCGCCGCAAACACGAAGACGGAGCGTCCCGAAAATGTCTCGCGTTGTCTGGTACCGCTCGTGGCGGTAGGTGTGGACATGAACTCCTCCTCAGCGGGAAGCACGACTCGTGCCGTGCGGTAGGACCCCTACTTTTAGTCGGACAGTTGCCAATTGGTGACCATTTCGACGCGATCCGTGTATCGCAATCGCGTGACTCGTGTGATTAGGGTAGTCCCATGAGGCACCAAGTGGGCAGCAAGACGATAGGTCGGTCCCTTCTGGCCGCGTCGTTGGCTGTCATCACGGCGGGGGCCGTAACACTGGTTGCGGAGCCGACGAACGCTCGCGCAGTGAGCGGGCAGCCTTCCGGCCCCGCGATCGCTGCGGCGTCGGACCCCGCACCGTCCGACGTCGTCCGTGAGGTCGGGTCTTGGTTCGCGCACGGGTACACCCTCGACCTGCGACGGGATGGAACGGGTACCTTCTCGGTCTGGCTCGGTGCATTCGACGGGGACCGGGTTCAGTTGCGACTGATCCCCGCGCCCGGGCCGGCGACCGTGGCGGAGGTCATCGCCGTAGAGACTGTCGGCGATGGAGCGCTGGGTCCGGATGCCAGACCCGGAATCGGCGGACTGGTCACGATCCTGTTCGGCGAGGAGATCACTACCGCTCATGTCGAGTGGACCTCCGGCCCCGATCGTCACGCGGTTGACCTATGTCCGGCCGTGGGCCTCGACGTGGACTCGATGAATGCGCTTCACTGCGGCGCCTGAGTAGTCCTGAAACCACAGCCCATCAGGCTCTTGCTCCCGCGTCTAGCGGTGTTGTCGTGAGCTGGGTTTGCTCTGCCGAACTCGCCGGAATCACCCACCGCCGCCACCGTCGATGAACTCGCGCCCCGGCTGCTGCGCCCGCCGGTGTGCATACACGGGCGCAGATGCGTTCCCGGCGTACGTGGTGGGACGCGAGAGTTCATCTGCGGGAGCCGATGCCTGGGTTGCGGTTCGGCGCGGTGGGGCATGGGTCGTTCCGGTGGCGACATCACGTGGGATCTGCAGAATTCCCCTGAGAAAAATATAACGATTCGATAACGGGCCAAGCCTGGAACGTGAGGCGGGCCTCACCTGTAAATATGATGAGGGCATCACTTCTATTTGTGATTTAGATCACCACGAGACGACTTTGATCGGAGGCGCAAAATTCGTTCGTACCCGCCTAACCTGAGGACGCCCTCAAGTTCCTGTGGCAGTGTGTGCTCGGTGCCGGACCAGCGATGGATCCCGGCGATAGATGTCCCTGACGCAAGTGCCAAGGAGTTCCCCACGTGACGATCGATGACCGCGACCTCTCCCCCCGCCCGTTTGAGACCGGTTCGGCGGTCCGCCGCCCCGCCCGGGCCCTGTCGGACGAGCTACGTGACGGCACGGCCTACGCGCTCGCCTTCGGTGGACAGGGGATCGCGTGGCGTGACGCCCTGAGTGACCTCATCGACGGCACCGGGATCGGCCCCGAGCTCCAGGACCTCGTTGACGCCTCCGTGTTGCTCACCGAGCCGGTGCACGACGAAATCGCGGTTGTCCGGACCCACGGTTTCCGGCCCATCGAGTGGGCCAACACCACCACCGGCGAAGACGAGGACGGCGCGGATCTGCCCGACGACGCCTCGCTCTCGTCCGCCGCGGTCTCGCTGCCGGCCGTGCTGCTCACTCAGATCGGTGCACTCCGCGCCCTCGCAGCCGAAGGCTTCGACGTGAACGACACGACCCCTGCGGCCGTGGTCGGTCACTCCCAGGGAGTCCTGGCCGTGGAATCGGTGGAGACCTTCGGTTCGATCGACGACCGGCTGCTCGCGGTGGCTGAGCTCATCGGTGCCGCGGCCACGCTCGTGGGTCGGCGCGTCGGTTTGTTCCGTCGGGGAGAGGCGAGCCCGATGGTCGGGGTGTCCGGTATCGACGGCGATGCGCTCCGTGAGCTCATCAATGAGCTGTTCTCGGGAGTGGACGCCTCGATCCGGCCCGCGGTCTCGATCCGTAACGCGCAGCGCCGCCATGTCGTGGTGGGTCGTCCTGATGATCTCGAGGAGCTGCGCCGGCACTGCGCCGACCTCGAGGCTGAGTCGCGTCGTCGTCGTGAGGCCAAGCTCACCGGCGGCGAGATCTTCGCCCCGGTCTTCGACCCCCTCGACGTCGAGGTGGGCTTCCACCACCCGGCCATGGCCCCGGCCGTGGACGTGGTCACCCGCTGGGCCGGTCGCTGTGGACTGGACACCACCCGTGCCACGGACCTTGCGCGCCAGGTGTTCAGCGAGCCCGTCGACTGGGTGGAGGAAATGGCAGAGACGCTGCACGCTGGCGCCGCCTGGATCCTCGACATGGGGCCGGGCGAGGCCCTGACCCGACTCAACCGCTCTGTGGTCCGCGGACAAGGCGTCGGCGTGGTGGCCGCCGCGACCCGTGGGGGCCTGCGCAACCTCTTCACCCCGGGCGCCACCCCGCCCATCGAGCGTCCATGGACGGCGTTCCAGCCGCAGCTCATCACGCTGCCCGACGGCAGCGTCCACGTGGAGACCTCGTTCACCCGCCTCACGGGTTGCTCGCCGATCCTGCTGGCGGGAATGACCCCGACAACCGTCGACCCCGAGATCGTGGCCGCTGCGGCCAACGCCGGCCACTGGGCCGAGCTCGCCGGCGGTGGTCAGGTTTCCGAACCGATCTTCGCGGAGAACACCCAGCGTCTCGCCGAGCTGTTGGAGCCCGGTCGCAGCGCGCAGTTCAATTCGCTGTTCCTCGATCCGTACCTGTGGAAGTTGCAGGTCGGTGGCAAGCGCCTGGTCCAGCGTGCCCGCGCCGCCGGCATCCCGTTCGACGGCGTGATAGTCACCGCCGGTATCCCTGAGCTCGACGAGTCAGTGGCCCTGATCGAGGAGCTCAACGAGGCCGGCCTGCGGCACGTCAGCTTCAAGCCCGGCACCGTCTCGCAGATTCGCCAGGTCGTGCGGATCGCCGCCGAGGTGCCTCATATGCCCGTGATCGTCCAGGTGGAGGGTGGCCGCGCCGGCGGACACCACTCGTGGGAGGACCTCGACGACCTTTTGCTGACCACGTACGCCATGCTGCGCGAGCGCCCCAATGTGGTCCTCTGCGTGGGCGGTGGCATCGGCACGCCTGAGCGGGCCGCCGACTACCTCACCGGTTCCTGGTCTAACAGCCATGGCTTCCCGGCCATGCCCGTCGACGGCATTCTTGTGGGCACCGCCGCCATGGCGACCCTCGAGGCAACTACCAGCCCCCAGGTCAAGCAGCTCCTCGTAGACACCCTCGGCGTGGACCACTGGGTGGGCGCTGGCCAGGCCGAGGGCGGGATGGCCTCCGGTCGCAGTCAGCTGGGTGCTGACATCCATGAGATTGACAACACCGCGGCGCGCACCGGCCGTCTCCTCGACGAGGTGGCCGGTGACGCCGACGCAGTGGAGAAGCGCCGCGAGGAGATCATCACCGCGATCAACGGCACCGCCAAGCCCTACTTCGGCGACCTCGACTCCATGACCTACGAGCAGTGGCTCAGCCGCTTTGTGGAGCTCTCGCTCGCGCTCGGCGCCACCGCCGACGGCACGATCTCCAGCCAGAGCCACGACTTCGACCTGGGCGCGGATTTCGGCTCCGATGTGGCAAACGGCACGCGATCGGTGTGGCTGGACCCGACCATTCGCGAACGCTTTCACCGCATGGTTCAGCGCGCCGAGGCCCGCCTGTCCTCCGAGGACACCGGCCGGATCGTCTCCGCCTTCCCGCGTGTCGAGGCGATGGAGCGTCCCACTGAGGTCATTGCGACCCTCGCCGACCGTCACCCGCAGCTGTCGAGCGCGGTCCTGCACCCGGCAGACGCCGCCGAGTTCCTCGACATCTGCCGCATGCCAGGCAAGCCCGTGCCGTTTGTCCCCGTCGTGGACGGCGACGTGCGTCGCTGGTGGCGCTCGGATTCCTTGTGGCAGGCCCATGACGCCCGCTATGACGCCGACGCCGTGTGCGTGATTCCCGGCACGACCGCCGTCGCCGGCATCACCCGCGTCGACGAGCCGGTCGGCGACCTCCTCGACCGTTTCGAGGCCGCCACCGCCGACCGGGTTCGTGGCTATCTGCCCTCCGCCGAGGCCGTGAGCAGCCGCCGACGCGGCATCGTCACCACCGCCACCGGGCCCGTCGCCGACGTGCTCAACAGCCCCGACGTGACCTGGGCCGGCCGTCTCGTGGTGAGCCCCGTCCACCGCCTGGGCGTGCTCCACGCCTGGGAGATCGACGCCGATGGTGTCGGCCGCCACCCCGTCTCCGGCGGAGTGCTCACCCCGGCAGCCGACGGCAGCAGCGTCGACCTGACGCTTCCCATCGGTCCCTCCGAGATGACCATCACGATCACTCTCGGGGATTCCGTGGCCACCGGTGCCGCCCCCGTCGTGACGGACGAGGCCGCCGAGGCCGCCATGCGCACGCTGCTCGCCACCGCCGCCGGCGTGGGCCGTGGCGGTGCCGGCGGTTCCGAGATCGCGGAGCTCCCGGAGGTCCGCGACGGCGTGGCTACCGCGCGGTTCCGCTTCGAGCAGACGCTGGCCACCGACCACACCGGCGTCACCGCCGGCAGCCTGCCCGCTTCTCTTGTGCCCTCCGTCGGCGTCCCGGATTCGCTCGTGGGAGCTGCCTGGCCAGCGGTGTTCGCCGTGCTGGGCCGGACGCGCCGTCCGCGTGGCGAGGGGACGGTCGTCGAGGGACTGCTCGACCTGGTCCATCTGGACCACGGTGTCCGCATGCACGCGGCGCTGCCAAAGACCACTGCCGACCTCGTCGTCGTGGCCCGCTCCGGTGGTGTTCGCGACACCGACCTCGGACGAGTGGTCGAGGTGACCGTCGAGATGGCCATCGAGGCTGCCGACGGCACCCGTACCCCGCTGTGCACCCTGTCCGAGCGTTTCGCGATCCGAGGTCGCACCGGTCGCGCCGAGGTGGGGGACCCCCGCCCGGCCGGCGGCGCACTGCTCTCCCGCTCCGGTGGTGCGGTCGAGCCGGTGGAGACGTCCCGCCAGGCGCGCGTGTCCACTACCCTCATCGCCCCGCACGACATGACGGCGTTCGCGCTGGTCTCGGGCGACCACAACCCGATCCACGTCTCCGACACCGCGGCCGAGCTCGCCGGGCTGGGCGGGGTGATCGTCCATGGCATGTGGATCTCCGCCGCCGCGCAGCACGCCGTCCAGGCCTCCGAGGGCTCCGTGCCCGCTCTGCGGATCGCCGGGTGGACCGCCCGCATGCTGGCCCCCGTCCGGCCGGGTGACCGCATCAAGGTCCGCGCCGTGCAGACCGGGCGGCACGCCGGCGGGCAGGTACTCGAGGTCACGTGCACCGTCGACGGGGCCACCGTCATGGCGGCCACCGCCCTCACCGAAGCTCCACGCACCGTCTACGCATTCCCCGGCCAGGGCATCCAGGCCAAGGGCATGGGCATGGAGGGGCGCACCCGGTGTCCGGCCGCGCGCGAGATCTGGGACCGTGCCGACAAGCACACCCGGTCCGCGCTCGGCTTCTCGATCCTGGCGCTCGTCCGCGAGAACCCGACCGAAGTCACCGTGCGTGGCGAGGTCCACCGTCACCCGGACGGCGTTCTCTACCTCACGCAGTTCACCCAGGTCGCCATGGCGTGCCTCGCGGTGGCGCAGCGGGCCGAGCTCGAAGCCGATGACCTCTTCATCGACGACGCCTACTTCGCGGGTCACTCGATCGGCGAGTACGACGCCCTGGCCGCCATCTCCGGTGTGCTGGAGCTGGAGCCGCTGCTGGAGATCGTGTTTCAGCGTGGGTCGACCATGCACCAACTGGTCCCGCGCGACGCCCATGGCCGTTCCGACTACCGGATGGCCGCGATCCGCCCGTCGCAGATGGGCATCGCGGACGCCGACATCGTGGACTGGGTAGCCAAGGTGTCCGCCGAGTCCGGCGAGTTCGTGGAGATCGTCAACTACAACCTGGCGGGCTCGCAGTACGCGCTTGCCGGCACGGTCGCCGGCTGCAAAGCCCTGGAGAAGGCGGTCGAGCGTGAGCTCGAGGTCTCGGGCGGCAAGAACGCCTTCATCCTGGTGCCGGGCATCGATGTCCCGTTCCACTCCACGGTGCTGCGCGGCGGCGTCCCGGACTTCCGGGCGACGCTGGATGCGCTGATCCCGCAGGATATTGACATCTCAGTGCTCGTGGGGCGCTACATCCCCAACCTGGTGCCGCGGCTGTTCAGTCTCGAGCGGGACTTTGTGCAGGAGATCGCCGATCTCGTACCGGCCGATGCCCTGGCAGACGTCCTGGCCAACTGGGATGCGTGGGCCGCGACGCCCGTGCGCCTGGGCCGCCTTTTGCTCGTGGAACTCCTGGCCTGGCAGTTCGCCAGCCCGGTCCGCTGGATCGAGACGCAGGAGCTGCTCTTTACTCCTGTAGAGCGTGGTGGGCTCGGCATCGAGCAGTTCGTGGAGGTCGGCGTGGCCAACGCCCCGACCGTCGCGAACCTCGCCTCCAAGACCCTCGACCTCCCCACACACCGCGGCCCCCGCGCCCGCGTGCTCAACGTGGAGCGCGATTCCGCGGCGCTGTACGGCACCCTGCCGCCCAGCGTTGAGGTCGACGACGACAACGACGCAGCGGACGCCACCGGCGCGTCCTCAGCTGCGTCGTCCACCCCGGCCGCCGACCAGGCGAGCCCCACAGACCCCGCACCGGCCGTCAATACCCCCGGCACGGCCGGTGCGGACCGATCCGAACCCGCGGCAGTTGCCGCGGCCGCACCCGGTGCTCCCCGCCCGGACGACCTTGAGTTCGGCGCACCCGCCGCCACCCGCATGTTGGTGGCGCTGCGCACCAAGGTTCGTCCCGAGCAGATCACCGCGAGTGACTCCATCGAGACCCTGTGCGACGGCGTGTCCTCGCGCCGAAACCAGTTGCTGCTGGACCTCGGAACAGAGCTGAGCCTCGGTGCGATCGACGGCGCCGCGGAGGCCGACTTCCCGACGCTGGCCGACCAGGTCGCGCGACTGGCCCGCGGCTACGCACCGTTCGGCCCCGTCCTGTCGGACGCGGTCGGCGAGGCCCTGCGCGCCCTGCTCGGACGCTCCGGTAAGCGTGCCGCGTACATCACCGAGCGGGTGACCGGCCCCTGGGAGCTGGGCACCGGCTGGGCGCATCACGTGACCGCCGAGCTCGCCCTCGGCAGCCGGGACGGTGCCTCGATCCGCGGCGGCGACCTGGCAACGCTGGACACCGCAGGTGTCAAGGACGTGGCCGGCCTGGACGCGCTCATCGACGCGGCCGTGCAGTCGGTCGGTGCGGCCAACGGCGTCGCCGTGGCCATGCCGTCCTCCGGCGCCGGCGGCGGGGCGACCGTCGACGCCGCTGCGCTCGGCGAGTTCGCTGACGAGATCACCGGCCCCGACGGGGTCCTGGCGGAAGCCGCCCGAGGCATGCTGACCCGCCTCGGCCACCTGAAGCCGGACGCCGTGGACCTACTGGCCGAGGCCGACCCGGACTCCGAGCTGGCCGACCTCGTGACCGCCGAGCTGGGCTCGGACTGGCGACGCGTGGTGGCCCCGGCCTTCGACGCGGATCGTGCACTCCTGCTGGACGACCGGTGGGCCTCCGCCCGCGAGGACCTGGCCCGTCTCTGGACCCGGAACGACATCCCGGCGGACGCGGCGGAAGCCTTCCGCGGTGCGGGCGAAATCGTGGCCGGGCAGGCACGCTGGTGGGCGGATAAGGCCACCGCCGCCCGACGCGACGGCCTCGCAGACGCCTACCGGCAGATCGCCGAGACCGCGGTCGAGAAATTCGTGGGCGCGTACGCGGGTGACGTCGCCGTCGTCACCGGAGCCGGAAAGGGTTCCATCGCCGCGGCGGTCACCGGCAGTCTCCTCGCCGGAGGCGCCACCGTGGTGGCCTCCACCTCCAGCCTGGACCAGTCCAAGCTGGCCTTCTTCAAGGACCTGTACCGCTCCAATGCACGCGGCGGTGCACAGCTGTGGGTCCTGCCGGTCAACATGACTTCCTACTCGGATGTCGACGCGCTGGTCGAGTGGGTGGGCTCTGAGCACGCCGAGTCGGCCGGCGGTCAGACCACCGTACTCAAGCCGGCCCTCACCCCGACTCTGTTCTTCCCTTTCGCGGCTCCCCGTGTCCAGGGCTCGATGGCCGACGCCGGCCCGCGCGCCGAGACGGAGATGCGGGTCCTGCTCTGGAGCGTGGAGAAGCTCGTCGCCGGACTCGGTGCCATCGGCTCCGAGACGGACGTGGACTCCCGCCTGCACGTGGTCCTGCCGGGCTCGCCCAACCGCGGCATCTTCGGCGGCGACGGTGCGTACGGCGAGGCCAAGGCGGCGCTCGACGCGATGATCGCCAAGTGGGGATCGGAAAAGACCTGGTCGGAGCGGGTGACGTTTGTCCACGCCATCATCGGCTGGGTACGCGGCACCGGACTGATGGGTCACAACGACCCGCTCGTCGAGGCCGTGGAGGCCGCGGGTGTGTCCACCTGGTCCACCACCGAAATCGCCACCGAACTGCTCCGCTGGTGCAGCCCCGAGTTCCGTGACGCCGCCGGCGACGCCCCCGTGACCGTCGACCTCACCGGCGGACTCGGCACAGCGAACCTGGATATGGCCGCGCTCGCCGCGGACCGCCCGACCACCCCGACAGAGTCCTCGACGGACGAGGCCGCCGGCACCATCGCTGCGCTGCCCTCACTGCCGATCGTCACGGCCGACGAGCGTCCCGACTGGGGCGAGGTCACCCAGGATCTCGACGACATGGTGGTGATCGTGGGGTCCGGCGAGGTCGGTCCCTACGGCAGTGCCCGCACCCGTTTCGAGGTGGAGACCACGGGCGACCTCACCGCCGCAGGTGTCGTGGAGCTGGCCTGGTCCACCGGACTCATCACGTGGGAGGAATCGCCGCGTGCGGGCTGGACGGTCACCGAGTCCGGCGACCCGATCGCCGAGGCCGATATCGTCGATCGCTTCCACGATGAGGTCCTCGCCCGTGTGGGCGTGCGGACCTACGCCGACGACGCGCGCGCAGAGATGTTCGACAACTCATCACCGCAGCTGACCTCGGTGTTCCTGCCGGAGGACCTGTCCTTCGTGGTGGACGACGAGGCCCAGGCCCGTGCCTACCTCGCCGACGACCCTGAGAACACCGTGGTCACCCACAGCGAGGACGGGGAGTGGACGGTCACCCGCAAGGCGGGAACAGAGATCCGCGTCCCGCGTCGCACCACACTCACCCGCGTGGTGGGCGGCCAGATCCCGACCGGCTTCGACCCCACCGCGTGGGGCATCCCGGCCGACATGGTCTCCGGTATCGACCGGGTGGCCGCCTGGAACCTGGTGGCCACCGTGGACGCCTTCATCTCCTCGGGGTTCACCCCGGCGGAGCTGCTGGCCCACGTGCACCCGTCCGACGTCGCCAATACGCAGGGCACCGGCATGGGCGGCATGACCAGCATGCGGTCGCTGTACATCGACGGCATCCTCGGTCGCAGCCGCGCCAACGACACGCTGCAGGAAGCTCTGCCCAACGTCGTGGCAGCGCATGTCATGCAGTCCTACGTCGGCGGCTACGGCTCGATGGTCCACCCCGTGGCGGCATGTGCCACCACCGCGGTGTCCGTCGAGGAAGGCTTCGACAAGATCCGCGCGGGCAAGGCCGAGTTCGTGGTGGCGGGCGGGTTCGACGACCTGTCCACCGAAGGGATCCAGGGCTTCGCCGACATGTCTGCGACCGCTGATTCCGCGGCCATGGCGGGCAAGGGTATCGACGAGCGGCACTACAGCCGGGCCAATGACCGTCGCCGTGGCGGATTCGTGGAGTCCGCCGGCGGCGGCACCATCTTGCTGGCCCGTGGTGACGTGGCGGCCCGTATGGGACTTCCGGTCCATGGCGTGGTGGCGTGGGCGGGTTCCTACGCCGACGGTGCCCACACCTCCATCCCGGCTCCCGGGTTGGGTGCGCTGGGTGCCGGCCGCGGGGGCAAGCGTTCGCCGCTGGCCCGGGGCCTCGCGCAGCTGGGCCTGACCGCCGACGATCTGGCCGTGGTGAGCAAGCACGACACCTCGACCAAGGCGAACGACCCCAACGAGTCGGATCTGCACGAGCGACTCGCCGCTGCCATCGGACGCGCGGACGGCAACCCGCTGTTCGTCGTCTCGCAAAAGACCCTCACGGGTCACGCCAAGGGCGGCGCCGCCGCGTTCCAGCTCATCGGTCTCACCCAGATGCTGCGCTCGGGCACCCTTCCGCCCAACCGCTCGCTGGACTGTGTCGACGACGTCCTGGATCACCACCCGCACCTGGTGTGGCTGCGGGAGACCCTGCAGCTGGGGGGCGCGATGCCGCTGAAGGCGGGACTGCTCACCTCACTGGGCTTCGGCCACGTGTCCGGCCTGATCGCCGTGACGCATCCCGAGGCGTTCCATCGCGCGGTGGAGTCCACCTACGGAGAGGACGAGGCGAACCGCATCCGGGAGTCGGGTCTCGAGCGCGAGCGTTCCGGCGCCCGCCGTCTCGTGGACGCCCTCTACGGGGGCGAATCCCTGTACGTCCGTCCCGAGGCTCGACGGTTGGGCGAGGGCTCGGCGGATGAGGTCAAGGACCGCGAGGCCGCGGTTCTGCTGGATCCGGCCGCGAGGATCAACGACGACGGCGTGCTCGCCTCGTCCACAGGTGCGGGCGACGAGTGAGCCTGACAAGCGGATGAGCGGACTCGAGCGCGTATCAAACGCGAGCGGGGGCGTTCGGGGCGTCGGGGTCGACATAGTCGATCTCGGCGCCTTCGCCGCGTCCCTGGCCGAACCCGGCACGCGGTTCTCCGGGGCGTTCTCGCCCACCGAGCGGAGGCAGTGTCGTGAACGCGCCGAGGCCCGCGGGGCACGTGCCGGCACTGCGGTCTCGTCGTCGTCCCGCCGAGGTTCGGAGACGGCGCCTCACGAGGACCCGGTGGCCCGCCACCTGGCGGGCCGGTGGGCGGTCAAGGAGGCGGTCGTCAAGGCGTGGTCGGTGGCGCTCTACGGCTCGCCGCCGCCGATCTCGCCGGAATTGCTGCGCTGGTCCGAGATCGAGACGGTCTGTGACGCATGGGGCAGGCCCTCGGTACGCCTCAGTGGCGAAGTGGCCCGTCAGGCAGCGGCAACGCTGGGGGAGGGCGTCCGCTGGAGCGTCTCACTCAGTCACGACGGCGGCTCCGCCATAGCGTTCGTGGTCGTCGACGGCCCCGGGGCCTGACGATCCGATCCTGCATCTGGGACTCAGTCGGACTGCGCCTGCTTCTCCGCCAACCACAGGTAGGCGGTGAGCATCCGCTTGAGTTCGGCCACGGTGGCGTCGTGGGCGTCCTCGCCGATCGTTGAAGCCGCACTTATCGCGTTCGCGCTGCTCGTGCCGGTACTGACCGAGAAATTGAGCACCGAGTACGCCACGTGCACCAGGATCTCGGCCATGAACGCACGCTGCTCGCGCTCGGTCGCGGGCATGAGGGGGGCCAGCACACTCGCGATCATCCGGGCGATCTCGCGCTCATTGACCGCCGCGGTGGCGCGGGTGGCCGGGGTCGCCTGTGTGGCCAACCACACGGCACGACGAGACGGATCTCGCAGCCACAGGTCCGCGAGGTGGTCCAGGAAGTCGTTGAGCAGCTCCGGCCAGTCCAGTGCCGGGATCTTCTGGGCGAAGCGTTCGACCTCCTCGATCACGCCGTGAGCGTCCTGGCGGTCGAGTTCACACACCAGCACGTACTTGTTCGCGAAGAACTGGTACAGCGTCCCGATGGGAACGCCGGCGCGGGAGGCGACCTCCTCACATGTGAACGACTCGAAGCCCTCCTCCACGAGGACCTCTCGAGCGGACGCGAGCAACGCCTGGAATTTGCGCCGACTGCGTTCCTGAATGGGCCTGCGGCGCGGGACCAGGATATTGGGCTCGTCCTGGACCGCCTCGTCCGTGGGTTCGTGTGTGTGATCCTGCTCGTGCTCCGGCGGGTCATTGGTCATGTGCGGTCTCAGCCCTCCACGGGCTCGGGCAGCTCAACACCGAGCAACTTGGCGATCATCGATACATGCCCCTTGGCGCGCACGTTGTAGCGGGCGAATGACAGGGTGCCGTCGGATTCCACGACGAACGTCGAGCGGATGACACCCATGACGGTCTTTCCGTAGTTCTTCTTCTCACCGAACGCGCCCCACTCGGAGAGCATCGACTTGTCGGGGTCCGACAGCAGCGGGAACGTGATGTCGTACTTGTCGCGGAACTTCGTGAGCTTGGCCGGGGCGTCGGGGGACACCCCGACGACTGCGATTCCGGCGTCCGCGAGCTGCTGCAGGGCGTTCTCGAAATCGACGGTCTCCGTGGTGCAGCCCGGCGTCATGGCGGCGGGATAGACGTATACGAGCACCCGGCCGTGCGCGGCCAGGAGATCCTCGAGCGACGTGGGTGTGCCGTCGGCGTCGGGGAGGGTGAAGGCGGGGGCGGTCTGGCCCACCTCGAGCCGTGATGTCACCGGTACTCCTGAGGTCGAGTCGGGGCGTCTGACCCCAATAACCTATCCGATGCACCGCCGCACCGGCGCGGATCGTCCCCGGGTGCAGTAGCGTGGGCGGAGTCCAGTACCCGCGGCACCCCGCGGACGAGCGATTGACGGAGGTCTCGTGTCCAGGAGTTACGACAGCATCGAAGGCGACATCGCCAAGGCGCGTGACGATCTCGCGACGACCCTGGACGAGATCATCGACCGGGTCAATCCCAAGAACCTCGCCACCGAGGGCAAAGAGCGGGCCACGACAGCGCTGAAGGACCCGAGGGTGCTGGCGGTGCTCGGCGGCATCGCGGCGCTGGTCATCGGCGGTATCACGGTGTCGATGGCGAACAAGCGCAAGGAGCGCGCACGGATCGAGGCGTACCTGGCGGCCAGGAGGGCCTGAAGCCTCTAGTGCGAGGATTTGCAGCCCTGGGGCGCAACGAAGAGGCCTTCCCATAAGGGGAGGCCTCTTTTCTCATCCCGGATACGCTCTGATCCTGGGTACAAAAAAACCCGGTCACCACGATTGTGGTGACCGGGGTCTTGTTCGCTGTGCGCCATCAGGGACTCGAACCCCGAACCCGCTGGTATGGGGAACGACCCAGCTCAGCGGGAGGCGAGGTGATCCCGCTTCGGCCCGCCGACACCACCCCTCGCGAACTCATCGCAGCATGAGCGCCCGGACACCGCGCACCGTCTCCCTGGTCGGTCTGTGTAGCCGTGAGGTGACCTGCCGGGCACTCGTCGTCCGCGAATACCCCTCGGTGGCGAAGGTCCGCTACTGGATGGGCGACGGCTGGTCCGACGTCCAGGACGCCCACCCTGACACCCTGATCCACGACGATGGCAAGCTCGCAGGCTGGACTTCCGTAGATCACAAACAGAACACGAGTTAACAAATGTCACGCGCGCCACATCTGTTCTCGGTTACCACTGTGCCTATGTCCACCACTGTGTACGTCCCCCCGGCATGGCGCGACACACTCGCCAGGTTCGACGCAGAGCTACGCGCCGCCGGCCGCCCGCGCTCCACCCGCGACATGCGCAGCTACCAACTACGCCGCTTCGCCGCAGACCACCCCACGACCCCACCACCAGAGATCACACGCGAGCACCTCATCTCGTGGCTCGGCTCCCGCGACTGGGCCCCCGAAACCCGCCGCGCCTACCGCGCAGCCCTCACAACATTGTTCCGCTGGCTCCATGCGACAGGCCAGGTCGACATCGACCCCGCCTCTTCCCTTCCGACAGTGACCGTCCCGCGCGCCCTCCCGCGGCCCGCCCCCGACGCCGCACTTCTGGCCGGACTCACCGAGGCCGACGATCGGACCCGCTTGGCGATCGAGGCGATCGACGCCACCGGCCTGCGACGAGCCGAAGCCGCCGCCCTGCACTCGACTCAGCTCATGACCGCAGTCGACGGCAGTGCCCTGCGCGTCGTCGGCAAGGGCGGGCATGTGCGCGTTGTCCCGGTGCCCGAGCGGGTCGCGTTCCGTATCCGCAAGACCGACGGATTCGTGTTCCCCGGCCAAATAGACGGCCACCTGTCCCCGCACTACCTCGGAAAACTCATCTCCCACGCACTGCCCGGGCGATGGACCGCCCACACATTGCGCCACCGCTACGCCACCCGTGTGTACGCCGCCACCAACGACTTACGCGCGGTCCAGGAGTTGCTCGGCCACGCCAACATTCAGACCACCGCCCGGTACGTCGGCGTCACCGGAGACCGGCTCCGAGACGCCGCGCGAGCCGCATGGGATTTACCCAGGGCGGCGTAAACGTCGTGCACACCTGCTACGAATAGACCATCCCCTACGGAAAGGCTATCCGTGTCGCATCCCGGCCCGCAGAACCCCTACCAGCAGCCCGACGGGCCGTACCCGCCCCAGAAGGCCCCGAAGAAGAAGCGGGGTGGCTGCATGAAGGTCGGTCTCATCGTCCTCGGCATCTTCCTCCTGGTCGTGATCCTCGTGACCGCGATCAACGGCAGCGGCGACAACGAGGACTCAGACTCGACGAGCACCATTACTAGCCAGACCGCGCCCGCCCCTGACGGCGACGCCGAGCCTGCCCCAGAAGCCGAGCCCGAGCAGGCAGAGCAGGAGACGGACGTGCCTCGCGAGTTCAAGAACGCTCTCCGGTCCGCTGACCGCTACCTCTCGGTCTCGTCGTTCTCCCAGCAGGGGCTCGTTGATCAGCTGCAGTTCGAGGACTACAGCCCCGAGGCCGCCCAGTACGCCGCCGAGAACGTCGACGCCGACTGGAACGAACAGGCAGCCAAGAAGGCCGAGGAATACATGGCCATGTCTCCGATGTCCCGGCAAGGCTTGGTCGACCAGCTCGTGTTCGAGAAGTTCACTCCCGAGCAGGCCGAGTATGGCGCAAGCCAGGCGTACTGACCGCCCCAGCAACGACAAAAACCGCCCCCGACCGGCATGGTCGGGGGCGGTTCCGTGTTCTCAGGCCGCGAGATACGAGGCGAGGATGTACGCGCCGTGCCGGTCAATGTCCCGCCGGCCACGGTCGTAGATCTCCGTCGTACGCGGATCGGCGTGCCGGGCCATCGTCTGCACGTCCCGCAACGGGATCCCCGAGTCCAGCGCGCACGTGATCGCCGCAGCGCGGAGATCGTGGGGGCTGATGTGCTTATCGATCCCCGCGCGCTTAGCTGCCGCTGCGACGACACGAGCAGCGGAGCGGCGAGTCATGCGCGAGCCGTCCCTACGCAGGATCAGCGGGCCGAGGTGCCGCTCGCCCCGGGCGGCGTCAATCCGCCGGCCGACCGGGACGGGGACGGGGATGCCGGTGACCGTGGCGCCCTTACCCGTAGCGGTGAGGATGCGGTGCCCTCGCTCGTGCCGGTCCGCGCAGTCCACGTCCAAGGCGCACGCCTCCGAGACCCGCAGCCCGAGGACACCCATGAGGGAGACCAGTGCGCCGGCCGCGGGCCCGATGTCGTCGGCCGCGACGAGCAGCGTGGACAACTCCCCGCGGGTGATGTGCGTGTACTGGGTACGGTCCCGCCGCACCCTGGGTAGGCGCGCGTACTCGGCAGGGGAGACGAGGATCCGGCCGTCAGCGGCCATTGTGCGGTAGAAGCTGCGGAGGCACACCAGTCGACGGTGCACGCTGGCAGGGGAGTTGCCGCGCGCGGTCTCGAGCCAGCGGGCGAACATCTCGACGTGGCCGCGCTCGACGGTGAGCACGTCCAGGCCCTGCTCGTCGCACCAGTCGCGCCACAGGGCGAGGTCACCGGCATAGGCGGTGCGGGTGGATTCCGACGAGAACCGGGCGAGGAACCCCTCGATGAGAAGGTCGGTGGTGTCGAAGGTGGGGGGAATTGCGCGCGCAATCGGGCGCGCAGCGGTAGCCTGCTGCACAGGTCATCACTCCAGAGTTGGTGGTGTGGTGGCTCAGACCCTCGGCCGGTGTTGGTAGCACCGTCGGGGGTCGACCGCTTTCTGCGGTACGTCCACTAATACCTCATCGGACCGACATCGTGCCGCCCGTAACGACAAAAGAGCCGCCCCCACCAGGTCAGGTGAGGGCGGCTCATTCGTGCGAGGTGAGGCTACGCGGGCTCATAGGTCCGGCGTGATCTCTGGAGGTGGAGTCTCGATGTCCTCAGGGGAAACGTGACGCTGCAGCTGAGCCACGATGCGCCGTATATAGGCGATCGCCGCCCGGTACTTCATCTCGATCGTGTCGAGCCGCTTCTCGAGACGGTCGATACGCCGGTCCCGTTCGGCGAGCTGTTGCTCGGTCCGCTCGTCCTGCTCCTTCAACTGACGTTCGGTCCACGCTTCCAGCCGTTGCGTGAAGGCATTCCAGTCGGCGGTGTGGTTGGCTTGCTGGTCGTTCTCGTTAGCCTTCTCGCCGGTACGAGCTGACCATCGGGCCGTGATCCATGTGCTGATCATCAGCGTCAACGCTGACACCACCCCGACGGCGAGGTTGCTCCACGTCATACGTCGTCCCCTCTCGGTGGAATCACCGGATCCTCGGGTGGTCCTACCGAGTCAGCCAGGGCGGCGATAATGACCATCACTCCAGCGAGGGTGAACATCGTGGATGCAGTCACCCAGCCTCGGGCAGAGTCGCCGGAGATGGCCGCCCACAGAAACGACAGCCCCCACACTGCCCACAAGGACGCGGCGAACGACAACGCCCACCTGGCGATGACGCGATGCCAAATGCCTGCGAGGATCGCCAGTCCCGAGAGCATCCAGATGATCGCCCAAACCGGCAATGGCACGACCGCGTCGACAAACGTCGTGAGTCCGCCCGTAGATTGCTGACCCACATACGCGAGGCCCCGGGTGATCGACCCAACGGAACAGACGGACAGGGCCGAGATCCGTAGATTCGGATGGAGTGGCTCGAAAGCTTGCATCATGGTCTCCCGACTGCGACGCCAGCGCGAAGTGCCGCGAACGCGGTCAGGCACCCGTAGGCGAGTACACCAGGCTGGGCGACCGGCGACGGGTCGCGGGCCGCGGAGACCGCGAACATGGTCGCGAACACCACGAGCCACAGCATCGCCAGCGTCGCACCCGCACCGACGATCTGCTCACGGCCCAGCACAGTCCCGATGAGCATCAGCACCGCAGCCGCTACCGCCGCCACCCCCCATGTCGCAATTCCGCCAGGGACACTCAACGCCGGCCCGTAGGTGCGCAGTGCCCACAGGTCCTCTCCGTGGATGGCCAGCAGTAAGCCGTAGCCGCCTACTAGAGCGACGAGCACCAGGGCGGTGCCGTGCAGCAGTACTCGTCCGGCGGCTACGGCTCGGCGGTCGTCCGGCACGCTCACTCCTCGAGGCGGTGCCGGCCAGGCGTGGCAACGAGAGACGCGGTCGAGTGGCTACCCACTCCCGCGGAGGCGATCGAGGTGAGTACCGACACGAGGGTGGCGGTACCTGCGATCGCGAGAGCATCGAGCCAGTCGACGGACAGGATGGTCACCCCGGCCACGAACACGGCGACGAGCGCCTGAGCCAGGGTCTTGACCGCACGCTCGGCGGTGTCTTTCCAGAACTGCGAGTTGTACATGGTCACTTCCTCCCCTTCTTGGTGTCGGCGGTGCCTGCGATACCGGCGTCCGCGGCGATCGCGGAGGTCAGGTCGTAGAGGGTGCGGTGGCCGCCCTGCTCCCATCCGTTGAACTCTTGTTCGCCGCGCTCGTTGCGCTGGCCTGCGACCTGGTCGAGAAGAAGGTCGAGCTTGGCCTCGATGCGGTCTGCCTGGTCTTTGGTCACTTCGGTCTCCTTCGGTGCGGGCGCCGGGGCCGGCGCGGGTGCGGGGTTGGTGGGATTGGCCATGGCGTCGTACCAGTGGCGGGCACGGGAGATGAGAGTGGCGTTGTCCTCGCCGCCCGGCGCGAGATTGTGGGGGCATGAAGTGCCGGTGAACTCGCGGTGGTATCGGATGTTCGTGCCGGGGTTTGGCCGTCCCAGTTTGTAGGCGCGGCAGAGTGCAGCGATCAAATGAGCGGCTTCCTCGACCGCCTTGTCGGTGATCTTCCAGCCCGGGGGACCGGTGTAGTTGGACACCTCGATGCCGATGGAGGACTCGTTGATGTAGGTGTTCGCCGCGTGCCAGGCGGTGTCCCAGTCGTTGACGAGCTGGCCGATCAAGCCTCCGGACTCGACCTGGTAGTGGGCGGATGCCTGCCTCGACTGCCAGACCTGCCAGATGTCGTCGACTGAGAGGATGCCGGCGTTGTGGTGCACGACAATCTTGTCGATCGTCCGGCCGTTTCGTCCCTTGGAGTAGTGCTTGTTCATCAGCCGGTACCGATCCGGCTCGAGGTTCTCCCATGACTTCATTTCTCCCCCTTCAAGGCGATGCGCCAGGACTTGTTCAGTTGGGCGATGAACCAGGCGTCGAACACGCTGTTGGCCCACCGCCAGGTCTCCCACGCGAACGGCGCCCACATCTGGGCCCGGAGTCGCCACCGGTAGTAGCGGTTCATGGCCGCACCGTGTGACGTAACGCGTCAAGATAGATAGCGGCGACGGCCCACAGCATCCGCAAGCCCCACACGAGGTGGCCGATCATCGGACGGCCCACGCAGCCGAGTCAGCGATACGGTGCGCGAGAGGACGGGCGTCACCATCCGGGGTGTGGAACGGCTCGAGGTAACCCGCCGTGTGCCTGCCTGCGGTGAGGTAACCCTCTGCCTCACGGACCGATCGTGTGATGCGCGGCCCCAACCCTTGAAACCATTCCCACGGCGGCAATCCCAACATGGGGATCAGTTGCAACCGGCCGCGGTGAGCCTTATCCACGAACGCCGCGAGTAGTTGCCCGGGCACAGCGTCAGCCGATGCCGTGAGGTACCGCAGCAACGAATCGGGGGCGCACCGACTGATCGGATCCAACGGGTGCCCCACCCATAGGGTGCGGTCGGGGATTGGCCCGTAGTTTTCGCCCATCACCCCGAACCCTGGACTGTCAGGGATGCCGTGTTGTTGGCGGTCTGCGGGTTGCCACCCGTCGGCCATCTGCAACACTGCGGCGATGCGGTGGCGCAGTTCGGGGTGTTGTTCGAGGAACTCGCGGACTGGTCGTGTTCCGGCGCTGTAGCCGATGAGGATGATGTCGTCGTCGGTGTCACGCACCATCGACGCGATGCGCATCACCGCCCGGCGTGACGCTTCCGGCCACGACAGTGGCCCCCCCACCCCCATCAGCGACGCCGCCCACGGCACCCACCGGGTGGTGCACCCGGTTTTCCAGCGCAGCCGCTCCACCATCGGATCGACCACCCCGGACGTGCGGCCGTGTGAGCCTGCCCCGTCGAGGACGAGTGCGGTGATAGGCATGTTGCCTCCTGAAATGAGGAACCCCCCAGCGTGAGTGCCGGGGGTTGCAATGAGGAGCGGTCAGAGTGCAACCAGAGTGCAACTAGTTTTTCACTCTGGCCGCGATGACGCCGCCCATGATCGGGCGGTTAGGGGCGGGTCTACTCGTGGGGCCAGAACCCGCCGTCTGGTGCCACCAGTTACCGCGCGGGCACCAGGTCCCGAGTCGCGGCCTACAGTTCCGTGTACGACACCATGTCGACAGTGGACCCCTGGTCCTGAACCATGAGAGTTAGCGGCACTGTATGCGTGTCAGGCATCGACAACGGTCCGCCTCCGTCCTCGGGATGGGCTTCCACCTGCCGCCCGTCCACCAGTACAGTCCACAGCCCTCCCGCACGGCGTAGCGTCACAGACGAACTCACGGACCACGCCCCCACCTCAGACTTACCAACATCGGTGGCGAACCCATCCCTCAGACGCAGCACCCCTGACGGGGCGAACACCACATTTGCGCCAGCGGAGTAGTCCGAGGAAATAGCAAATAGCGTCGCCCCATTTCCGCCTTGGATTGTGACCTCGAACGCGGCAGAAACCGTGGGTCCGGAAATTAATGCGTTGGTCAGACCGGGTGGGGAGTAGGTGCCGTCCATCAAGGTCCACCGCTCATCCAGTGTCGGGGTGGTGAAGTCGTCCACCCAGAGTGGCGGGATCGGCCACACTGTCACGTACTCGCCCAGCGAGGCATCCCACACGAGCGCCTCCTGCAACCCGCCGACACCGTCGAAGCGCACCTTGTCCGCGTCGATCCACTGGTTACCGTTCCACACCTGGATCGCGCGCCGGGATGCGGCGAGGTCCGCAGCCTGACGCGATACCTCCGCAGCCGATTCTGATGATGCCGCCGCCGACGCAGACCCGGCAGCCGCATCTCGTGCGGTCTCGGCGCCACCACGAGCCTCCACTGATCCATCACGGGCGGTACGAGACTCATCGCGAGCATCCCGCGCGTGGTCACGGAACACTCCCGCCTGCGCCTCGCTCTGCGCCGCAGACTGCTCCGACAGGGAAGCGTTCGACTCCGACCCCGCCGCCGCCCCCCGATGCTGGTCAGCGTCAGCAGCGTGACCGCCTGCCACACCGGCCAGACGGTCAGTCTCCGACTCGTGATCAGCCGCCGCATCCCGCGCCGTCTCAGCGGCCTGCCGAGCGCCCTCCGCCGCAACACGATCCGCCTCCGCCTGCTGCGCCGCCGCGCGTGCGTCAGCGCGCAGCTGCACCATCACAGACTCGACCCACGACCGTTCATGCGCAGGAGCCGACTCGGCCACCGCCTCCGACAGCAACGTCATGTCGGCGGTGACATACAGCTCGTAGATGTCCGGGCCACCCGCGTAGGTGTCTACTACCAACACCGCCGGGCCGGGTTCGAGATCGAGCGAAATGGTGCCTGACGCGGCCACTGGCACTGGGGCAGACACGATCAAGCGATCACCCGAAGCCAGTGACCCACGCGCTGCGGGGGCCTTCACGAACGCCTGCCGCACCTGCCCCGCGACAAGTAGCTCGCCTACAACGTCAGCGAGAGAGCCAGTAAGAGTCGGCATCCCAATCCCCCTAAGTAACGTCCGGGCCGTCGCCCGGGTTGCGGATGATTCCTGAGTTCGCAGTGTCAATGTTCTTCCGCTCCACCCAAATCAGGGTCTTCTCCGTCCCGCCGTAGAGCGTCCACCACAATCCGTTGTGCCGATACCCGAGCTCGATCGACCACGGCGCCGATTCAGGCGGAACGATGATCGGCATGGCGTAATGCTGATCCCAGCCGGCATTTGGGGTTTGCCAGTCGAAGAACCGGGTCATGACCTCGGTACCGTTCTTGTCCCGCACCAGTGCCCGCAGCCCGTGACCGACACCGCCGCCGCCTGACGTGGAGATGGTGAAGTGCGCTGACCACGAGCCGGTCTCGATGACCATCCGGTGGTTCGACGTATTGAGTTGAGCCTTCTTCGAAGGCCCATACCGCGAGTTGAACGGGATCGTCTTGTACGTCGCGCCGGACCCGAAGCGGCGGTTCTGGGTCATGATCCCGCCCGCATAGCCGGGAACATCGTCCAGCAGTTCCACGCGGCTATTGAGGGCGGTCATTCCGTCAGCGATACGGACGATCGGATCGCCCGGGCCGGGACCGAACAGGGCGTCGGCGATCATGCCGATGATGCCGGTGAGCCCGTCCGCGAGCGCCTGCCCGATACCGCCGATCCCGTCAAAGATCTGCTGCAAGATCCCGCCCGGCACACCCGGCGACGTTGGGGTCGTACCGCTTAGATTGACGCCCATCTCAGGCCTCCTTGGCCGTCTTGGCGCGCTTGGCCACCAACGCCGCCTGCGCGTTAGTGATGACCTCCGCGAGACCGTCCTCGTCCATATCGGTCAGCACAACCTCCGGGGTCGTCACCTCGACCGTCGCCCGCTCCTTATCAGCCGGGATCCACACCCCGTACTCATGCGGGGCACCGGAGCCTCCGAGCGCGTCGTACTTCACCGACGGCGGGGCTGCACTGCCCGGCCCGGAGCAACCGAGCCGGCCGAACACCCACGCCGCCATCGCGTGCGCACCGTCAGCGTCGACCGACAAGTGCGGCATGTTGAAGAACACGTACGCGAGCGGATGAAAGTCCGGGTGCCTCGGGTACGGAAAAATCTCGTCGGTGATGTCGTCGGGCATCGCTTCTCCTCACATGATGAACGTCTTGACGCGGTCCACCGCGTTCTGCACAGACTTGATCGACCTCGCGAACAAAGCCGCCGGACTCTCCCGCACCCGCGGATCCCCGAGCTCGATCGTCGAGCGGAGTCGGCGGTCGCCGCGCTTCTGCCCGATCGCAGACTTGGAGACGTACGTGGCGAACACGATGTCGCGGTGCACCAGGCCCTGCTGGTCCCCAGCCCGGTAATCGACGCCCCACACGAACGGGGCCGCCCCGTCGACGGTGAACCCGATACTGATACCGCCGGCGCCCTGGGCGAGCATCTGGAACGCCTGCTGGTAGGCAGATAACGTCCAGCCGTCGCCGGCCCCGACCGAATCTCGGTAACCGAACCGGCCGTGCCAGTCGCGGCGTTTGCCGTCGAAGGACACCGACCAGGCGAACAGTTTGTCTTTGAGCCCGTCCCCGACAATCTCGCCGAGGAAGATCGCCGCGGCGTTGATCAGCCCACCGAAGACGGGGATCGCCCCCGCCAGGGCGGCACCGACACCACCGAACACCGCCTTGGCACCGGAGCCGACGAGCTTGTTCAGCGCCTCCGGTGAACGGCCACCCACAGTGACGTGCCAAACATCAGACTTGGCGACCGTGAGCTCCGAGGTCACCGACTCCATGTGCTCCGGGCGCCACACCACCCACGCCGGCACTCCGGCCGCTGTGGACGGAGTATCGGCCAGCCCGATCCGCGGCGCGTTGGCTTCGGTGTCGAAGGTGCGGATCAGTCCCTTGAGCAGATCCCCGACGTGACCGGTCGTGGAGGTGTCCCACTGGCGGGGCACCACGTCGAGGACGATGGTCGGCTTGGTCAGGATGGTGTGCTGCGGGAATGGTTGCGGGTCGCCCTCGAGCCACACGTCGTGGGTGAGCAGTAGCCCGGCGGCGTCGAGGGTTTCCTTCACCGCGGCGAGCCCGGAATCGAAGCGCATGTCCAGGATCGTCATCGCCGTGACGATGTCCGCGTTGATCGGGTTGACGATGCACGGCCACCGGTCGGCGACCACGTTCTGCCACGCCGCCGGTTCCCACAGGTCCCAGCCAGTGATGGACCCGGGCTGGAACTCGCGCATCAGATTGATCAGGAAGTACTCCTTGATCACCTTGAGCGACTGGCCCGCCCGCGTGTCCCGGTACTTCGGCTGCGCGATCACCGGGAAGCCGGGGGAGGCCTGAAAAGTGATGTGCGCCGAGTAACGGTGCAGTGAGACGGCCTCGATCTTGACCCGCGAGCCGCGCCGCTTCGAGCCATGCCCGTCAGTGATGCGCAGCACCCGGTAAAACAGCCGGTTCGGCTTACCCGACACCGGATCTGGGGCGGCCTCGATGAGCACCCACTGCGCGGCATGCACCAGCTCAGTCCAGGTGTCCTCCGGCCGCTCCGGATCGATCGACCCCAACGGGATCAGCGACTCCACGACCGGATGGTTCACCGGGTAGGACGCCTCGAACACCGACTCCTCGTTCACACCTTCCGGGCCTTCCCACTCGATGAAGCCGTGCAGATCGTCAATCGGCTCGATATGACGATCCAGGAGCTTCATCACCACCCCGCCCGCTGCGAGGGTGGCGTGGCGTTCAGCGGACCAGTCGGACACCGCTCACCACCTCCACGGGTCGCAGAACAAGGGCTCGATCACGCCCGTACAGCCGGTGAACGTCCACGGCGCAGACTCCCCAGGGAGGATCGGTACTGGGGCGACACGGCCCCGCAACTGCCGCCGCAGCGCGGTGGCCGGCTCGCCGTCGACAGTGACCAGACCACCGGTGGCCGGGTCGGTGTGCCACACCGCCGGGACCGCCGTGGTCGGCAGAATGACGGACGGTAAGCCCGGCCCGGACACCGTGGCGCCCGACCCGGACCACTCCACCCGCGGGTAGCCTTCCAGCTCGCCCAGATTGAGCACCTGAGCGGCGCCCGAGTACCGCTGTGGGGCGCCGAGCCACACCCCGTCATGACAGGTCACCTCGAGCGTGGTCACCAGAGACACCGTCCCCACCGACCGCGGGGACTTCGCGGGCGTCTCAGATGCGCCCGGCAGACGTGCGCGGGTCCGTAGTAGCGGCCCTTCCTGGGATCGGAGGGTGAATTCCCCGTCGGCGAACGGAGACCACGCCGACCGCCACCGACGAAACAGCCTGCCCGGATCGTCCAGCATCTCGTCATCGCGCCACCGATCAGAGATCCGCACTTTCAGCGACCCCGTCATAGCCTCGAACGAGTACCCGGCCAGCACCACCCCAGCCCGCTCGGGCGCGGGCTCCAAAGTAGTGGTGGCCGAGGCGACGAACCCCGACACCTCCTCGGCGCCGACACCCTCGGCCCCCTGATGAGCGCCGACGAGCTGCCACGTCGAGTTGTTGACGCCGCGGTAAGTGAGCTCGTACACCAGTAACCCCCTCTAGACGATCCCGGAGATTCCGGCGCCGAGCCCGGCGGGCTCGCGTTCCTTCTCCTCGATACGGATCTCGATCAGATCGACCTTCTCGTCGAGCGCGGAGAGCATCTGCTCAACTTCGTCCCGGGAGAACGCCGACTTATCAGCGGGGAGAACCACCACCACCTGGTCGCCCTTGGCGGCCTTGGTGTCGACGTCGTCGGTGGTGCCCTCTGCCGGATCGTCGACTGTCAGTTCCGCCAACGCCGCGGTGTCAGGTACCGCCGTTGCCGGTTCCGCAGATTCGGCTACCGGGGCCGCGTCCAGCTTCGTGCCCAGGACCCGGCCGTCATCGTCGAGAATCGCCGGAGCAGACAACAACGGAGACTCGGCGGCCTCGATCAGCAGGTTCGCGAACGAATCCTTGAACTTGCCGCCGACAATCCCACCGAACCCGACCTGGGAGAGCAGCCAGTCACCCTCGGCTGTGCCGTACTGGCCGCCGTAGTGCTGGAAGTACTCCTGCCACGACCCTTGACGCCCTTGGGAGTCGGAGGCCATAGCCCAGTTCAGGTAGCCGTTCACCGCACCTTGGACCATCTGACCGGTCATGATCGCGGCATCCCTTGCCCGCAGTACCGCCTCGGTCAGCTGACTGTTGGAGGCGGTCCACTCCTCGAGTCGGGCAGTTTCCCCGGTCTCGAAGGCGTGCAACGCCGCATCGGTCGCGGCCTCGATGGCGTTCGGTCCGCCTGCAGCGATGCGCTCCAAGTCCGGCAGGATCGGATCCCGACCGAAGATGTCGAACAGTGCGTTCGCCACCGGGTCTCGGCCCGGCGATGCCTGGCCGGAGATGACCGCCTCCGCCAGGTCGATGTTGGACCGGGCGACCTCTTCCAGCGAGTCATCGAGCCGGACCGCCCGCCACGCGGGCCCCACCTCGTCGGTGGGCACCCGACCGGAACCGATCGGCCACTCACCCTTCGACCAGGCAATAGCCTTGTCGTTCAGGTAACCGGACACCTTCTCCCACTGCTGACCGACCGCGCCGGCCACAGTGAGCGCACCCTTCACCTCGCCGGGTAGCGCCGCCCACACCGCGGCGCCCGCAGCATCGAGCCCGGAATCGATCTGGTGCTGCACACCACGCCGGGTGTCGGCCGCGATCTTCTCCAGGTGATCGATCGCGTCGCGGCCGTCTCGGGCCATGACGCGGATCGGATCGAGAAGCTCAGCGGTAGCCATGACCAGGTTGGAGATCCAACGCCACTGCGGATTGGTCAGCACCGGCTCGACCTTGCCCGTGCCGTTCGCCGCCAGGGTCAGGCCGGGGGCAAGCCCGCCACCCTCCTCATACCAGTGCGGTGACTGCGCGTTCCAGAACGACAACGCGCCCGAAGCAGTGCCGTAACGGTCCTGGATGTACCGAATGCCGTACTCGATCTGCTTAGCCGGATCCGAGGTCTTCGGCCCGTACGGCGCCCACGTCGAGTCAAGGAACTGGGCGATCCCGTAGGCCGTCGACGTTGGGTTCTGGGCATTGTTGTTCCACCCGGACTCGCCCGTCCACAACTGCTTGAGAGCTTCCCATTCGCCGCCGGTCCAGCCGACCTGCCTTGCCGCAGCTTCACCTAGAGCGAGGTTGTCTCCGGCGACTCCAGTCAGGTCGATGTCGCCGTACTGGCCACCACCACCGGACGGGATCTTCGACAGCACCCAATCCTTGAACGTGCCGTACACCTTCTCGCCCAGACCGCGCCCCAGGCCACCGATCAGTCCGCCACCCTCAGGGATCGAGTCCATGATCGGCTTCATGATGGTGTCCATCGCCGAACGAACCATCCGCCCGATGACAGAACCACCATTCCCGCCGGAGCCGTCCGAACCACCCTCGAACACGCCGCCACCGAACGGCATCGTGGGTGGGGTGTTCATCGCCCAGTGCACGTGGTGCTGGTGGTTTCCGGCCTGAGCCCAGGTGTAGAACTGCCCGAACGGCCCCACGAACTGACCGTTCTTGATCGTGCGATCAAATCCGGGGGAGTCGTAGATCAGCTCCGCAGACCCGGGGTAGGTGTCCGCGATGTCGTTCGCCAACGCCAACTGCGCCGGGGTGTTGCCAGAGCCGTTGGAGAAGTCCCCTGCCATACCGGCACCGTGCAGGTCATTGGAGTTCCGGTACCCAGAGGTCATCTGGAGCATTGGGTACTTGTCCTGCACGATCCGGGTCATCGCCGCAACGATCCCGCCATCAGCGAACGCCAGGACACCACCGTCAGCGAACGCCGCCGAATCGCGGCCGTGCTTGGCGATCTCACCACGCATGGCGTCACGGTTCATGCGGTCCACCGCGGACGCGCCACCCACGGCGCGCGTCCACTCCGGGCGCATGATCGCCTCACCACCGGAGAGTTCCAGCCCTTGCCCGGTGCGGGGGTTGACGAACTTGTGCACGTCACGACCCGGGGTGTATCCGGGGAGGACACCACCAGAAGCGAACTCGAGCGGCATCGTATCGAGCTTCTTGTCGTCCATGCCGAGCCAGCCAGCGACCTTGTTCCAGACGCCGACGATGCCCTTGTTGTAGACGGTGTCGATGACGAACCGGATCGGTGCCGCGGTCTTCTCCTTGATGGTGTCCCAGACGCGGCCGATCAGATCGGTGGCGAACTCGAACCCCTTCGCAACAAGATCGACACCCTTCTTGAGCCCCTCAAACACGGGGTGGACAACGTTGTCGGCAACCCAGCGGATCCCATTGCCCAGGGCAGTCCACACCGGGTTGATGACGTTGTTCCACACCCACGAGAACGTGTCCCCAACAAGCCCCAGGCCAGCCTTGACGGCATCAAACACCGGCATGATGACGACATCCCACACCCACTTGATGCCCGCACCGAGCGCGTTCCAGACGGGCTTGATGACCGAGTTCCACACCCACGAGAAGTGCGATCCTACAGCGGTGAATCCGGCCTTGATCCAGCCGAATACGGGCGCCAGGACCGAGCCCCATACCCACTGCGCCACGGCCGCGAAGGCATGGAACACGGGCTTGATGATCGTGTTCCACGCGAACTGCAGGGCAGTGGACACAATAAACCAGTACGTCTTGATGTAAAGCAAGAATCCGGTCACGACGACCGCGGCGACGACCTTGGCGGCAGTCATGATCCCGTCAAAAATCGGCTGGATAAACGCCCACGCCACAGCGAACGCGTTCTTGACCCACTCCCAGCCGGTCACTAGCGCGCCGGTGAACGATGCCCAGATCGCCTGCCCGGTCTCGGTTTTCATGAAGAACCAGGTCAGCCCCGCGATCAGCCCAACAATGGCCCCGGCGATGAGTCCGAACACGTTCGCCCGCATCGCCAAGTTCAGGCCCTTCATTCCCTGCGTCGAAAGCAAGGTGACCACGTTCCAGGCGCGCTGAGCGACAGTGAACGCGACGAGCCCGGCCCGGGCTACTGCTAGCCCAGTCGCCATTGACCCGACCACGATCCCGAGACCGATCACTAGATTCTTGTTCTCGGAGATCCAGCCAACGAGATCCTGAATTGCCGGGACAACATTGTCACGCACCCACACGCCGCCCTGACGGAGCATCTCAAACGCAGCACGCGCGTACGGCTCCAGCTCCACGAGAGCTTCGTTCTTGAGGATCTGGAACTGCTCGCCGAGAGTGCGAGTTTCGTCCGCAAGACCAAGGATCGTGTCATCGGAGGCACCGATCCCGACCATGAAGTCGTCGACCTGGAGGGCCCCAGACTGCACGGCATCGATGAACGAGGCCGCACCCCGGGTGCCGAACAACCCCTCGGCGAGGTCGTATGCGGCGGCACGATCCCCGGCGGCCATGAACCCATCGATCGCGTTCACCGTCTCGAACAATGCATCCTGGGGGTCTTTCCCTGCTTCTGCGAACTCGCCCAGAGAACGGGTAAGCCGCTGGATAACCTGATCTCCCTTGATGCCGGCCTTGTCGAGGCTGCCGATCAGGGCCGCGGACTCATCGAAGGAGATGCCAAACTGGCGCAGAGCCGGTCCACCCTTACCGAGACTGGCCGCGAGCTCATCAACACCGACACCTGTGGCCTGAGAAACCCGGAAGAGAGTGTCGAGCGACTTCGAGGTATCCCCGCCGGCGACACCGAATCCGGTCATCGCCGCCGACAGATCGTTGATGTTCGGGGCCACCCCGGTGATGTTTTCCAGCTCCAGCATCTGCCGGGACACTGTTTCGAGATCGCCACCGGTGAGGCCAAGTCGGGTGTTCAGGTCAGCGAGAGTTGTGCCGACTTCACCCATTGCGTTCGGCACGGTTCTCATGACGGCCAGGGCTGACTCCTCCAAGCCTGCGAGCGCATCACCGGATGCTCCGGTGCCGACACGGATGTCGCGCGACATGGAGTGGAAGTCGGAGCCGAGCTTGACGAGGTAACCGGCGGTGGCGATTGCTGCTGCGCCGGCCGCCAGGATGCCGACCTCTAGCGCCTTCTGCGCACCCTCAAGGTCCTTTGTTGCCTGCTCTGCCTGCTCGGCTGAGAGCCGCGATTTACCGACCGCGTCGGCCTGCTCACGAGCTGCCCGAGCCGAATTGTCCTGCGCAGCCGCGAGGCCCTTCTGTGCCTGCTCCAGGTCGCGGCTCTTGCGCTCAGCGTCGGTAGTGGCCTCAGACTGGCGGCGACGCTGCGTCGCAAGGTTCTCCTCGGCACGTGCGATCTTAACCGGGTCGCCGGACTCCAGAGCCTTGTTGTACTGCTCCTGAGCGATCCGCACCTTACCGGTGGCGTCGGCGACCTTATTCTGCGCCTTCTCCGCCGCGTCACCAGCCTTCGTGACAGCCTTCTCCGACTTGGAGACCGCCGCCTCGAGCTCCTTAGCGATCTGCTCGCCAGCCGCCTTACCGGCCCCCTGCGTGCCGGACTTGAGCTTGCTCGCGAAATCCGACAGAGAGGGCAAAACGGGGACCCAGGCGGTATCTCCATCAACAGCCACAGCGCACCTCCTCGTCGTCGAACTAGCTTGTGGACGCTGTCACCGCGCCAGGATCGTGCTTCGCCCCACCGCCAGGACGGAGAGAACGCAACACCTCGATGGCCTTACTGGCGGACTTCCCGCCACGGTCGCCGAGCTTCTTCTCGTCACGGGTCCACGGGTACTGCCGCCATTTGGGCATCTTCGGCTTCTTGCGCTTCTGCCACACCAGACGCTGATCGATGATCTTGAGCATGTGGATCTGCTGCCAGGCCAGCGCCTCAGACCAGGTCCATTGCTGGCCGTCGTTCTGGGCCCGGTGCAGCGCAGAGGTAGGGGGCAAGCCGTTGATCAGGGACACAAGCATCCGCCCGGTGATCTCGCCCCGCCAGAAGGCGGCGACGGGATCACCGAGGGACGGATACTGGTGGATCAGCGCCGATTCGCACGCCTCCGGGTACTCCGCGAGGACCTCTGGGTAGGGTCCGCCTGCTCTGCCCACTTGCCGACCACGTCGAACAAGATCTGAGAGCTACCACCAGCGTCAAGGAACGCGTCCACCTGACCTTCGTAGCCGGTGACTTCCTCACCGAGGTACAGCTCGAGCATCTCGGAACTGAACTCCGACGGGAGAACCTTGCCATCGTTGAGGTCTGCGCGCAGCCCGGCGAGCTCATCGCGCCACTCGTCGTCGGCCATGATCGGATCCTTGATGTACAGCGTGAGATCCTCGGTCGCCTCCCACGGGAAGCACGTCTCACTGCCAAGCGTTTCTGCACGCTTGGCCTTCATCTGGTCGAGGGAATCGAGCCTGCGGGTTGTGGCCATTGGTGGCCTCCTTCATGTCGGGCTGTCGGGCATGGGTTGGCCCCGGTCGCGCGTGCCCGACAAGGCGCACGACCGGGGCCGTCAAAGGGGGCAGGCGTGACCTGCCGGGGGCCGGTGTGGGGGCAGGCTGGACCAGCCCCCCACACCGACCTACAACACCCCGCTAAGGGGCAGCCTCGTCTAGCGCGGCTTTGACTGTTCCGATCACCGTCGCCAGCCCTGCCAATCCGACGGGGTAGAGGATGAGGTCAATACCATCGAGGGCCTCCGCGTCCTGCTGGTAGTCGGTCTCGCCATCCGCCGCCGCGTGTGGGGACTGAGCGATCGCCATAAGGCCGCGAGATTCCATGAAAGACACCTCGCCGAAATCTGTAGGCTCGGCGGTAGCCCCAGGTCCGAGTTCTTTCCTCGTCCAACTTCCGCCCGTACGCGCATAGTTGGCGTACGGGATACCCACGTGCGGCACCCCGAAAATCGCTTTGACGAGCCGAGCATGATCCTCGACATGCCCCGGATCGCCCGCTGTGGGAGTGCGGTTCAGGCCAGTGAGGGTGTCAGCCTCGCTGACCGCCACCGCCTCTGGAGGATGAATAATCATGTCAGTCTCCTAGTACTGGTTCGAGTACGGTTCGCCGTATGCCCCGGGCGTACCGGGGCTCACGGGTTTCCCGAACCACCACCCGGCAGGTCCCAACCCTCGAGGAACTTGCGCTTGCAGGACCAGCCCTGTGCCGTCAGGTAGCCCTTGATCGTGATCGGGTATCCGATCAGGGAGCCCTTGCGGTACTCCTGCCCGCCACGCTCCGAGATGCCACCGTTGGGGATCTCGATACGGCGCCGGTACGGGTCGTCGATGACGTCGATACCGAAGAACACACGGTGCCTTTTCGGGATGTTGCCGTCAACGAACTCGATCGACCCGTCCGTGTTACGGGTCATGTCCGCTTCCTTCTTGCGGAAGTACAGCGCAATCGTGTCGTAACTGGTGGTCCACAGCGTGGTCTCCCACGTGATCAGGACGCTGGTGACGTCCTCACGGACCTCCGCGGTGGACTGCCACGGGGTGAAACCCTCGGTCGACTCATCGACCGCCTCGGTGATTCCCTCATCAGAGATCCATCCGAGATCGATGAACCCGGCAGGCCATTCGGCCATCCCCTCCGGGGCAGTCGTGCCGGTCGGGGCGTACATCAGCTGACCAGTCACACCCATGCGGACCAGTTCGTCGTCGTAATTGTCGCCAAGTGGGGCGCTCATAGCGGATCCTTCCAGTGAAATGCAGAAAGCCCCCGAGGATTCTCAGAGGCAGTCAAGGGGGGTTGGACCCGCTACGAGCGGGTCAAGAAACTTGCCACGGCACCGTAGCGGCGCACGTTCTCGTTACGGTCCGGCCGCGGAGTCAACGCAGGGCACCGGTCATTGACCGCCGCATGCGAGACCAAAGGCTCACGGAGCCGGGCCCGGACGGCCTGCCCCACGTTGCGGGCTTCCGTCTTGGTCGCGGCGTACACATCGATGTCGGCATCGAGTCGATCGATGGACAGGCGACCGTTCCACGACCGGTGCTCCTCGGTAGCAGGCAGAGCCCTCACCTGAACGAACGGAAGCGGCGAGTTTGGAAGCATCGCCACCCCGACCGCCGCCACACCGAGCTGATTAAGCGCCAGCCGGAAGTGGGCAACTAGCTCCGACTCGATGTCGACACCGGACACGTCTAGCTCTTCCCGGCGACCTTGGCCGACTTCGCAGCCGCGGCCGCCTGCGTGTCCGGTCCGGGAGCTCCGGGCAGGTCGATCTCCCCGGTTGCCTCCACCGAACTTTCAGCGGACTTGCCCGAGGCCTTCGCAGCGGCGAGAGCAGCATCGCGCGTCGCCATCGACGGACGCGCCGGCGGGGCGTCCTTCTCGCTGACGTACCGAGCCATGCCGGTACGGACCGCAGCGTGAGCCTTCAGCGGGCTCAGCTTCTCCTTCTTGCCGACCCTGGACGGGTCTTCGTGGGTAGCCCACTCGACCTCGATCAGCTTCTCTTCCTTCGTTGCCATGTCATACCTCTCTGATAGCGCGCCCAAGAGCGCGAGTTCCCGGTTTCGACTCGGTGCCGTACTCCTCGGCAGGCGAGTCCGTCACAATGTTCACGAACGCGCGTCCACCCGGCCGGATACCCGACTCGAGCGTGATCCGCGCTTTCCCGCCCTCAGCGTTAGTGATCGCCTGCGCCCGGGCCGCCTTCGCCCGCGCCACCTTCATCAGGTGCGCACGTACCTGCCGGTTTTGGTTGACCTGGTCCCACATCCGCTTGGATAGCGCCATCAGCCCGACACCCTCTCGAGCATCACTTCGACGTGATGGACACCGTTCGGCTTGATCGGGTGCGGAAACCGCAGCACATCACCCACCACTGCGAACACCTGACCGGCCGCAGTGCGGACCCGATCAACCGAACGCAGCGGAAGATCCCGGCCTGGCGGGGTGATGAGTTGCCACCCGGTCACAACCTGAGGCCGTTCCACCGGTCCCTCCGACGAGGTGAGCGGCTGAACGGACACGTAGAAGCCGACCGGCACCTTCTCCGGCGGCAACGTCCAGTCCGGAGACGGAGCGCCCGACCCGAACTCGTCCACCGTTTCCAGCGCCTTGAGGATGACGATCTCGGTGGTGAAGCCGCGGCTCACAGCTCAACCCGATCGCCGAAGTCCCACGAGGGGGACAGCGCGCTCGGCGCCCCGAACATGGCCAGATGCCAGTCCAGTAGCCGCAATGACCCCGCAGACGCCACTAAGCTCCCCGACCCTGCCAGGGCCCCGTTACGCCACGAGTACGACTGGTGCCCGCGGTACTCACCCGGTGCGATGACTTCCGCCACCATGTCGACGACGACGATCTTGGCCAACGCCAGGCTGTCATCGTCGCCCTGGTCGACTTGCACGTGCTGATCGAGGAGCCGGGACGCTGCAACGACGAGAGCTTCCGTGCGTGCGAGGTCGGACGTCGACAGATCACGATCGATCTGCAGCGCGACCTCCTGCGCATCTGCGAAGAGCATGGTCACCCCTTTCCCCGCCACCCTCCGGCGCACCGCTGCTCAGCGGTGCGCCGGAGGGGCGATCGTGTCACCCGAACTGGGCGATCAGGTCGGCCCGCTCGGCTGCGTCGGCCTCGTCGGGCTCCATCCCCTGGCCGACTGCGTACTCCCGCCACTTGGCCACCGGAGCGGTCTTGGCTGGCTTGGCCACCGGCTCGGGCTCGTCCGGACCGCCCTCGTCGTCGCTACCGGGATCCGAACCGTCTGGATCGGCGGGGGTCGGCTCTTCGGGCGTCTTGTCCGTCGCGGCCGGCGCCTTAGCACCAGGCTCGGGGGCCGACTTGCGGGTGGAGCGGCCACGAGGGGCTGGCTCCACCGCGCCCACCCGGAGCAGACGACGCTCGTCTGCGCCCGTCAGCTCGACCGTTTCGCCCTTGCGGTGACGCACGAACTGGAACGGCTCGTTCGGCTTGGAGACCACTTGATCCCACTGGTCTGCCAGGAGCGTGTACTTCGCCATCGGACTCCCTCCTTATCCCTTGATCCCGGTGATCCAGCAGGCCGCGAGCGGCTGATCGATTCCGTTGACCCGCTTACGCGAGGTGTCCGAGCGCCACGACTCGGTGGGGCCGCCATTCGGCCCGCCACCTTCCGGGTACATGGCCGTGGACTGCAGGGCTCGAGTATCGGAGAAGAACCCGACAGTGCGCCGCTCGACGACGAGCACCCGGTCCAGCGGCCACGACCGCGACTGCAGCGCGTTCATGCCCATGATCTGGTTCGGGAGCTTGCCCGTGTACCGGAGATCCTCGGTGGCGAGACTGTCCTTGTACACGTCGATGAACTTGTCGTTGTCCATCAGCACCGGTGTGATGGAGGCGGGCAGCACGACGGTGTCCGCCACGAACCCCATCGTGTCGTCCTCCTCGACGTCGCCGGACAGCGAAGCCGAGCCGACCTTCTCCATGGCCGCAGCGATGTCGTGTCGCGGATTGCCCAGCCCGTCGGTCCATGCCGCCGAGGCCGGGATCTCCGGGATCGCCGAGTGCGAAAGCAGGTAGCGCAGCGCCCGGTCGTCGTTGCGGATGAAGGTGTTGACGAGCTGGGTGATCTGGGTCTGCGCCAGATCGAGCCGACCCTCGTCGATCATCTCCTTCGAGACGCGGATACCGCGCGCGAGCTTCTGGGAGACCGCGATCTTCGGCAACCCGATCGCGCCCGCGGTCACCGGGATCTCGGAGAACTCCGCGACCGGCTCCGGCCCCTCGTCGAGGTACAGCGGCGTGGACTCGTTGTAGGAGACCATGCCGTTGACGTTGGGGCCCGCGTCGCGCAGCAGTGACTCGGAGAGAAACTGATTGGCGAGCATTTGAATGATCTTCGTCGGGACCAGCTTCGGGCTTCCGACGAGATCGTTGATGGTGATGCGGGGACCGTCGTTGACGCTCACCACTTCTGTGGGTGCCATGATGGCGATTCCTTTCTAGGGGTTCAGAGCGTCCGGACGAGACCGGACTTGTTGGCCGCGGACACACCGGCGGGCTCGGTGACGTACCCGACGATTCGGCCGGTCGGGCTCGCGCCCGCGGGCTTGACCTTGCCGTCGCCGGCGGACACCACGGCCTCACCGAAGGTGGCCGCGGCCGAGAACACGCACTTGACCTCGATGCCGCTGTAGGCGACGCCGGTGTACTCGGGAACCGCAACCGCAGACACGACCGGATTGCCGAACGCATCGTCGGGCAGCGCCGCGGAAGCGGCCGGGGCGGCGTCACCGATCGAGACGCCGAGCACCTTCGCCGAGTCTTCAGCAGCGACACCGATCTTCCCGCCAGTGCGGGCCTCCACGACCTGCCCACCGCGAACGGTCTCGGCAACATGGAAGGTCTTGGGTCCGTGCTTGGTGACAATGGGGATGGCAGACATCAGAAGCTCCAGTTCTGGTAGACATCGGACTCGGTGACGTCGGCAGCCGCGCCGACCTGGTCGCCGTCGTGGCCGATCTCAGCGACCGGCACGAGATTGTCGGGCTGGGAGGCCAGGACCTCTGCCATGCCCGGGTCTGCCTCGATAGCCGTGAGCCAGTGCTCGCGTCGCGAGGTCGGAATCTTGCCGGCGCGGATAGCCGCGCCAACCTTGCTCTCCCGGTCCTGCCGGGCCAACTGCTCCTGCGCCGCGGCACCCGCGGCGGCCTGATCGCGAACACTGTCGAAGGTGGCAGCGTCTACCACTGTGAGTCCCTTCGTTGCGGCGGAGGCTCGGATCTGATCGACCCCAAGGGTCGAGGCGGCGACCGTCTCGCCGTTGTCGCCGCCGCCAGCGGAGGCGGTCGTGGTGGCCGTGTCGACCAGCGCGGTGAGCGCGGTGATCACGTCCGGTGCTGTGGCGTTGTCTCCCAGACTGAGCAGCGTCAGCAGCTCCGCGGTCTGGGTTTCGTCGAACTGCATCGACGTTCCTTCCTCTTGGTTGTCACCGACCGCGGCGGCCGGAGATTGGGGGCGGGACTCGGCGCGCGAGCCCCACGATGCGACGGCGGTCTGCCCGGAGGCCGCCACGTATTCGCGCTTGACTTGTTCGGGCTCGCCCCAAGTGACGCCGGTGTCGCCGGCGGTGTAAGGGACTCGGTACAGGTTGCCGGTTTCGTCGTCGACCGCGATCACCTCGGGCGGGTCGACGTACAGCTCTTCGATCCACCACCAGTTGTCGGCGGCGGGCCCTTCGTAGAAGGTGCGGCGAACGTCCTCGATGGACTGCGAGGCCGCAACCTTGATGGCCTGTGGCATGGGGGTTCCTTCCCTTGTGACCGGCATCTTGAACGCTGATCCGGACGGCTTCTGGGTCTCGGCTGCGGACACTCCGTATAGCGCGGCGATGTCCTGCAGGCTGGAGAGTGTCCCGACACCGGGCGCAGTCACGCCCAGCAGCGCCACCGCCGTCAGGATGAACGGGTGCTCGCGTCCTGTCTGGTCCACAAACCCGTACTCGCCCTCAATGGACCGGTCCGGGTACGCGGAGGCGAACACTGTGGCCAGCCACTCGGGCACGCCCTTGTAGTCCCCGACGAGGGTTGACCCATCGTCGGAGACCCGAAGGTCATCTACCCAGCCGACTGCGGGCTCGCCGTTGAACCGTGGGTCGGTGTGGCCGAGCTTGAGTACGGGCCTGCGGATCGCGGGGGAGTCCAGCGCGGCCACCGCTGCGTACAGGTCGCTCGAGGTGACCGTCCACACGCCGGTCGAGATTGTCCAGGTGCCAACCTTGACCAGCTCTACGTTCGGGATCGTCTTGAGTACCGGCCGAGGCGGCACCACTATGTCAACCATCGCCGCCACCTCCGTCCGTATCGACCGAGCTCGAGCTGGGCCCAGGTTCGGGAGCACCAAGCGCCCGGCGTAGCCACACCTCGAGGTCTTCATCGACCGTTATCGCGCCCGAGTCGATGAGGGTTCGGACCGCCTGTGCGATCGCCATGTCCGTAGAGCCGATCGTGTCGAACGTCAGCGTCGGGGCCAGTACGTCGGCGCCGAACTGCCAGTCGACGAGATCGTCGATCACGTGTTGGTTAGTGGTGTCGGCGATCATCTGGGCGATCGCGTTCAACGACGTGATAAACAGGTCGGCTTGAGTGGAGGCCAGCGCGTACGATCCGCCCTTGCCGTCGAGGTTGAGGAAGTGCGCCAGCGCGGTCCGCGCGATCTGCGCATCGTGGTACTCGATGACGGTCCGCGCCGGGACAAGGAGTCCGGTCACGCCCTTGAGGTCGAGCTTGGCGCCATACGGTAGTCCCGCGCCAGCGGAGTCTCCGGCGCGGTAATCATTGGCCATCTTCCGACCCTTGGCGATGTCCTCAGAGCTTGCCCCGTCCGGCGCTGTATATACCGGCACACCGACACCGTTGCGGCGCACCGAGATCGCCTCGATGCGCAGCAGTTGGTCCTTGAGCAGCCAATGCTTGTAGGCGCCCCGTAGGAGCGAGGTGCCAGCCCAGTCCGCGCCCTCCCTCTCGTTGACGTACGCGACCAAGCGGTCCACCGGAATGAACCGCCGCCCGCCGTCGCGCGCCTTGACGGTTCGTCCGGCCGGGGCGGCCTGCTCGATACCGATCAGGCCCCCGTCATCGGCGACCTTGATGTCGGACAGCGTCGCCGGCATCCGGGGAGCCAGCTTGCGCAACTCAACATCTCCAGTGGCTGGGTCCACGCTGACGACCTGCTCGAAGAACATGTGCCCCAGAGGCAGTGACAGCAGCGCCAGCCGAAGGTGCTCGGTCCAAGAGAACCGTGACTGCCGGCGACGCGGCGCGGGATTGTCGCCCGTTGTGAGCGGGAGCCCGAGCTGCTCGGCGACGTACGCCGCCACCTCGGGCTCGGCGTCGCCCGGGTCGATCCGCCACTTCGTGGACCGGATCGGCAACGTCACCGCCTTGAGTACCGAAATGGTCTGCGCGTCCGCCCGGCGCATCCGATTGAACACCGATATCGACTGGGGCCACCGCAGCTCCGGGACCTCCTCAACGTCGGCGTCGATACTCCAGTAGCTTCCCGGCCCAGAGGTTGTCAACGACGGAGTCGAGTGCACGTAACCGACCTCGCCTACCGGCGCGGGTCCAGGTGCGGGAGCGGTGGCCTTCACAGATTCCGTCATCGGCCCTCCCTTCCTCGTCTAGAAGCTCGCGGTCATAAAATCGACACCGCCGGTGGCTCCGCCATTCGGATTCGCGGTAGCGGGCTCGTGCTCGGGAGCGGGCGGTGGCGGGACCGCAGCCACGTCGAACTCGTCCAGCCCCCACGCCGCATTGGTCAGCGCGATCACCGGCGCAATGTCTTCGTTCTTGGGTCGTTCCCACGCCGCGCCGCCGGCCTGCCCGATCTCGCGTAACTGAACGCGTTTGAGCACATCCCCGACCCTCGGGTCCCCGTCGTGGGTGTAGGTTCGCCCGTCGATTCCTTGCAGGAATCCGTTCGTCGCCTGGGATACTTGGCCGGCCTTCACGAACTCCGGTTCAATCCCCAGATCTATGAGGTCCTTGGTCAGCAAGTCCTTGGCGATCGACTTGCTATCTATCACCACTGCGACCGGGTCGTTAAGCCCGACCACCTCGGCAACCTTGCGCGCGATCTCCGACGGAGATCCCGGGCCCCGATAGCCGAGCTGCAGATGCTTGCCCGTCGACGTGCGGACCGCGGCGCCGATAGACCAACGTCGAGCGCGCCGCTGCGACGGGTCGCGCACCGTCTCACACTCGACCGCGATGCAGGACGCCCCCGCCGCGACAGCGTCGAGATCCTTGAGGTCCTCCCACGCTTCCGAATCAACCACGGGCGGCAACTCCTCCGGGCCTTCGGTCGGCCACTCGCCGATCCCCAGGTACTCGCACCCGAACGACTTACGGCCGGCCTCGGTCTTGCGGAACTTGCGCCACTCCGCGCTGAGCTTGTCTTCGTTCGCGATGACGCCATACGCAGGATTGGCGATCCGCCAGGTCTCCGGCTTATCCATCTCGGCGTCATCCGGCGCCCGCCACTCCGCGTAAAAAAGGCGATTCTCGTGGTCTAGGCCCCGCGCGCGTACCGATGCCAACTGCATGCCGTTCGGCTGTTGCTCGGCGTTGACCGCCGTCGATGTGTAGATACTCTGCGGATCCGGCGCCGCCATCTGTGTCGGCGACAGTGCAGCAAGGTCCGCGAGGTCCAGGTCGTATGCCTCGTCGTAGATGGCCAGGTCAATCCGGTCCAGACCGCGCGCCGCGTTCGGCGACCTGGTCGTAAACACAACCTGCGCACCGGACTTCAACACGATCGTGCCGCGCCCCTGCGAGCACGTGTGCGACTCGACCAGAGACAGTAGATCCACGTGACTCCGCACCATGTTCCACGTGCGCTTCCACAGCGATTTCGCCGTCTCCCACTGCTGCGCCGAGAAGATGATCTGCTCTCCGAGCTTGAACATGCGGTAGATGACCACCAGCGACAGGATCAGCGACTTACCGTTCTGGCGCGGGACGATCAGGCAACACTCCGGGTGAGTCCACGTACCGTCCGGGTTCTTGGCCATGATCTTCTCGATCGACCATGTCTGCCACGGCATCGTGCGGACCATCATCCGGCGCGCGAGCTCCACGACTTTCTCGCCGAGCTCCCAGCTGCCAACCTGAAACGACTGCGCGAACGGAGTCTGCCGACCCGTCAGTTTCGGCCACTCCGCCGCGATGATCTCGGCGAACCTCTCGTCAATGTCCTCGTCAGAGGTCGTCGAGGATGTTGCCAAGCTTTCCTCCGAGAGTGCCGGTTCCATCACGTCTCCTCCGGATCTCCGCGAGCGTCTGCCGGAACACCGTCGTCAACTGCCGCGCTTCCTGCATCACCGAATCGACCTTGATTTCTAGGACCTTCCCGCTGCGCCCCTCGGTCAGTTGGGCCCACATGTCGGTGTCGCCGCGAAGGATCGCGTCGAGCTGGTCGAGCCGATCCTTAGTTCGCGACGCCTCTTCGATCAGAGCGGTCAGGTCCGCCGGATCATCGTCCAGGGCAAGAGCCTGGCGCAGTCGAGCACCACCCGATGGCTCGGCGCCAGCCGGGTCGTCGTCGGTCACCTCCGGCACCTCCTGCATGTGAGTTTCGAGCCCTCCAAAAAACTCCTGACTCGATCCGGCAAGGGGTCAGGAGCGGGGGGCCCTCGGATATTTCTGGGGTGGGGGGTCTAAAGGCCAGTTCAGAACGTCGGCACGCGGCTCCGGAGGGCCTGTCTGGCCCGCTTGAGTGCTGGGGGAGACGTTCATGGCGGGCGGGGGCCAGACGCCTGTGATGGCGGGCCGTACGTCGTCCCGGCTTCCGTCGCCGCGTTGCCTGTTGCAGATCGCGTGGAGGAGCCGGGTGGCTTTCTCACCGCCGTGCGCCCGTGCCTCATCGTGATCCGCGTCGAGCTCCTGCGTACGGAGCATCGGGAGTCCACACCAGTAGCAAGGCGTTCCGTCACGATGCGCGCGGATCAGCCTCTCTCGCTGTCTCTGATGCTTCCACCCGAGGCCACGCTCGGTAGTCGAGCCCATCAGGTGAGCCGTTCGAGTATCTGTGCCCGTGCGAGGTCGAGCATGCCGAGCATGGTGGTCGCCGTCGCGTCGTCATCCTCGCTGCACTCGACCTCCACGTACTCGGTGCCTTCCGAATCGCAGCTGAGCGTGACAGTGATCGCGGCGAGGTGCATACCTTCTGGCGCTCGGTCCATGTTCACCTCGCTGTGTGGTTGAACCCGGCCGTCCGCCACACGGGGGGATGCGCGCCCTCGCTGATGCGGGGCCAGTGGAGAGATGCGCGCGGGCGGCTACGGCCGGGAGATTAGGTCCACGCTCTATGCCGCGGCGTGGGCTCACGGGTTCCACACGCCGACCACAGAGCGGGAACGACGAAGCGCGGCGGTCCAATGGACCCACCGCGCTCGCAAGGCGAAGCCTACCATCGTTTGCTGGACAAGCCAGTCACATCTTTCGTTTCGCGTGTCGCACGTGATCGAGCACCTCACTCACCGCATACATGCGAGAACGCGGCGGCCCATACACCGACACCTTCTCCCGCTGGCCCCACTTCCGGATCTGCTCAGCCGTCGGCTGGTACTCACCGTCGGTGTACTCGTCGACCAGCTGCGCGCACATCTCGGCCGACACCTGGGCGGTGGCCAGCCCTTCGGCACGCTGGGCGGTCGAATACTCATCGATGCGCCGAACCGGAGGCGGGGTGGTCAGCCCGAGGATGGTCGCGGCCCACGTACCGATCTCATCCGCGCAGTCCTGCGACCACGACTGCTGGGCGATCCGATGCACATGCACACCGAGATGAAGCGCAAGTGTCCGGTCGTCGTCATGCTCGGGCAGGTCGACGCCAGCACTCTCCTTCAGGTAACGAGACCACTCCATCAGACAGGTGTGGATCTCGTTCGCCACCGACAGTGCCCCGATGTTCAGCGGAGGCCGGGAGCCCGGCACCCGCGGGTTACGCGCAGCCCGCCCACCGGGAGGACTGGTCTCCAGCCTGGCGATGCGCAGCAGCTCGGCGGACGAGTCAGCGATGATCTTGCAATCGGTGGCCAGGGTGCGCACAGCCTGCCGGTCGAGGAACGTCTCGGTCACGAAGTCTCCTGGGATACGGGGTCGGACAGGTCGAGCAGGAGTGGCGGCATCAGCCGGCCTCACTCTCGGTCTTGCACTTGCGGCACGGCTCAGGCAGACCATGACGATCACAGTCCGAGCCCTCCACCAACAGCGGAGGACCGGCATGCCCGTAGTAGGGAGACCCCCACCTGCCAGCCACCTCCACCTCAGGACAGGCACCAGCAGAAGGCACACCCTCACCACCAGCCGGAGAACGACCACCACGACCACGCCGACGCCGCTTCCTAGAACCGGACGGCTGACCCGAGCCCTGGCCGTCACCCGGACCCTGGCCCTTCCCCACACCCCTACCCACTCCCTGCCCTGACCCTGCCCTGCCCGGGTGCGCGCGCGACGCGCGTACGGGGACACGATCTGGTTCGGGTTTCGGTTGGGTTACCCGATGGGTTTGCGATCGGGTCGGCGGTGGGTCGGCCGGTGGGTGCTCGTCGGGTACGCGCGGCCCTCGTTGTACGTCCTGCGGTCCGTCGTCGACAGCGCCGGGCGTCCCGGTCACAGCGGCCTCGTGCGGCGATCCCTGGGGTTCAGCGGCGCGATGCGGCGACCGAGGACGGTCAGCGGCGCGGTGCGGCGATCCAGTGGGGCCTGCGTTCACACGAGGGCGGCGTGCCGGGCCAGCGGCCGGCATAGTCGAGTCGGGTCCAGCGACGGACGCGCTGGGGCCTGCGAGCGTGCCCGGCACACGGCCGGCGCTATGGGCAGGGGGCGGGGACAAGGTCATCCCAGCCTGGGCAGGTGTGCGTTGTCCCTTGCGGCGGTTGCAGTCCCCGCACGCGAGGACAACATTCTCCGGGCCTGCCGCCTTGGTCGGGTCGACGTGGTCCAGGTGCGCCTTGCGCGTACCGCGGTGGTCGTACTTTTTGAGTACAGCACCGCAGTACCGACATTCCGCGACCGTCGGGTCAGACGGATCGAGGCAGTCACGCGCCCACACCTGGGCATGCAGCTTGGAATCCTTGAGCTCACGCCGTTTACGGCGAGTGGTCTTCACCTGGTCGGCCCGGTCGTAACCGAGATCCCACCAGTCGTGAAAGATCCACCCCTTCTCCGGCGGCTGTTCGCAACGTGGGCAGTCATGACCAGGCTCATGCCACAGGCCAACCCCGACGAGGATCCCGGCAAGCTCGATCGCCAGTCCAGCGTCCGGCATCAACCGGGCGATCTGGGAGCGAGTCACCATCCCATCGGACAAGGTTGCTTGGCAGTCAGCACCGGCCATCACCCACAGGAACCCTGCCGCCGGGCCGCGAAGGTCACCGTCCAGAACGGAGTCGGCCAGGTCCCGATGCTTCTGCGAGTTCGGGAGCTGGTCATCGATCTGGAAGAACACGGGTGGCCTCTCGGGTCAGGGTCGCGCAGGGCAGGACGGTGGTCGGGTGGTGGCGAGCGTGGCAGCGTAGGACTGCTCATCGTTTGGTGGCCTTCCACTGGTCCTTGAGCCTCAGCGCGTGAGCGAGATCTTTGCGAGCCCGGCGTACCGTCTCCGGGTCGCGCGCCCGGTCGACGGCGAGGCGAGCATTCTTGATGCGTTTATCAATCGCGGACATGCTCATCGGCTGCTCCCGCCCCTGCGTTTCTGTGCCCGGCGTCGCGCTTGCTCGCGGCGCTCGAGGCGCGCTTCTTCCTGTTTCCACGAGACTTGATCGGATGGCCGCACATGCGCCTCCGGTCGGGCCGCCGGGACGACGGAGGACTCAAGAAACCCGCTCATGTGTCCGCACTCCCGTCGTCTTCGAGCGCCCACGCTGGACGGTTGTATCCGTCGCTGCCCAGCCCTCGGCGCTCCTGGTCGATGGCGTCCTCACTGCCGTACATCCGCACACCCAGCCACTGAGTAGTCATGTACGTGTGGCAGGCGCATCCCCGGCAGATGAAGTAGACGCGCCCCTCGTGGATGTCGGGCTGGCGAACCTGCACCCGCCCGTACTCGTCGAGGAGTTGCGTTTCCATCACCATCGACACGGGTTCCCAGTGGTGGTTGCAGTCTCTGGGTGCGGCGAACTCGTGCGGAAATCCGGCGGTCATGTGTCTGCGCTCCCGTCACCCTCGGCCAGGTCGGCGGGAACCCATTGCTGGCATTGGCTTGCAGGCATGGCCTCCCACAGCCGATACAGCGTGTCGCCAGGCCGCATCTTGGTTCGGGCCTCGCTCTCGCTGCTGGTCTCAGCCCACAGTTGGTTATCTGCCCCTATGACGCGCCACCACCGTGCAGGCCGCGGATCGGGGGCCAACAAGAGAGCAGAGTGTAGGGCGCGGGCGATGACCTCGGCTCGGTCGTTGGGCTCGTCCAGCCACCGGTACTCCCACGACCGCATAGCCACGTCGATCACCTGTGCGGCGAGTTCAATCCGCGTGGATTCGGCACCGTTGAGCATGTCTGCGGTGAACCACACATTGGTCATTGGCCTGCGCTCCCGTCACCCTCGGCCCGGTCGGCAGGCTCGCAGTCGGTAACCCATCGGCGGCGGCGTTCGACCACTGCGGGCCGTCCACCCCATTCCACGATCTGGTCTGTCTCGGTCTCCTCGACCAGTGGCGCGGGGGCGAGCAGACCAGTGGCGGCGAGAGCGCGGGCGACACCGAGTGCGTAGTCCTCGTGTGCGTCTTCCGGGACGCCGAACGCTGCGCCTGCCTGGAATTCTCGCGTACGACGGATCGCCTCGGCCACCTGTTCGATGGTGTTGTCCATGCCGGTCACCGCGTGGCCTCGTCTCGATCACGCTTGCTGTATGTGCCCCGGTCGCGGGTGCCCACCAGGTAGGCCATGACCGCGACGACCATCATCGAGAACAGCCCCGCTGCCTTAAGCCAAGACTCGTGCCTGCTGTCGGCGATGATCCGCACGAGCGTGTAGGCGGCGAGGATGAACACGAACTCAGCGACCCAATCCCAACGGATGAATGCGACGGCCTTGTCGACGGTCTGTAGGACGGGTCCGCGCCCGTACTCGTCACGGCTCACTGCCCCTCCTCTACTCGTTTCCAATCCCACCAGGACTCGAAATTCCCGTCCGCTTTCTCCGCCACCCACCAGGTGCCGCAGCGCTCGCACCGCCACGGACGGTTGGCCCACTTGCGTCGAGCCCTGGGCTGGCTGGGGTGGCCGTACTGCCAACACGACAGGAACGGCACGAGCGAGGTCAGCGCGTGATAGCCGTCGACGTCCCGATCGGCGAGTATGGGGATCACCTTGCGCACCTTGTCCAGCGCCTCCCACCCCATCTCCGGGTCTGGCACATTGCTCATTTCTCAACCTCCTTGACCTTCTCGCCGCGCCAAGAACGGCCACAGTGCCTGCACCACGGGGGGCGGGCATCCCGGTGCTGGACTGGCCTGTGCTTGAGCTTGCCGGGGCACAGGTCCCGGACCACCTTGATCAGCTCCGCTTCCCGCATATCTAGCTGGCTTCGGTAGAGGTCGATCCCAAGCTGCTCGGGGGACTCATCTGTGTCACTCATCGCTCGCCCCTTTCGTGGAGTCGCTGTTCGGTTCGCCCAGACCGTGAATGACGCGTGTGCTCACGATCGTTGCCAGGTCTCCGACGATCTCGGCGGATACGCCGACGCGGGTCATGTAGTCGAGGTAGGCGATAAGGTTCGCGGTCCGCAGCTCGTGGGCGGTGACGGCGTCAACGCTGGCCGGCGAGGCCAGTACGCTCCAAACGGCGTCGGTCACCGCTTCCGTGGTGTGCTTCCGGTACGCGGCCTTCTGCTGACCGTGCGCAGCCCCGAGGTCCGTTCCGCAGGCGCACAGTCCCTGGATCTCATACTTATGCTGTTCAATAGCGTCCGCGACCGCCTGCGCGATCCGCTTACGTGCGGGGTTACTCATCGCCCAGCCCCCAGAACTGGCGTGCTGCGTCCGCATCCCCGTACCGGAGAGTTACGTAGTCCTGGGCACTCGTTTGCCCGAGAATGTGCCGAGCGAGACGGCGATACTCCTCTGCCGCCTCGGGTGACAGTTCATCAAAGCGGAATGGGTTGATCCCACGTCCCGCCTGCCACAGTTCTTCGGCCTTAGCTTCTACGGGGTCGACGGTGGCCTCAGCCTCGAAGGCCCGAGCGATGGCCTCATGACCAGCGGCATACTGCAAGTACTTCTCCGCGAACATGCGGGCCTGATCGGGGCTTCCCGCACTCCTGTCGAATGCGACTTTCTGGCTCCCGATGGTCTCCACCTCGACAGCGGACACGTCGGCTTCCCTGACGACGTACACAGCAGGGTCGTCACTGATCGCTGCGCACACACGTCGCGCCAACTGATTAACGGTGAATCCCCGGTAAATCCCATCCGCGAGTTCGGCCTCGACCACGTCCTGATCCACGGCAGAAGCGGTGCGGGCGAGGGATGCCCGCAGTTCCTTGATCTCGTCGGCCTGCTCAAGGATGCGCGTGTGGGCGCTGCCGGGATCACCTGTCAGGTGGACGCCAAGTGTGGCAGCGTCGGCCCTGAGGGCTGCGAACCTGTCCTCGGCTTTCTCTGCTCGGGCTACAGCCTCATCACGCTCACGCTCGGCATGCTCGGCGCGGGTAGTGGCCTCGTTGCGTTCACCTTGCATGCCTATCGCGACCATCTCCCAGTTGACGCTGGGCTCC
>NZ_AGFF01000025.1 GCF_000226215.1 Dietzia alimentaria 72 | reverse complement strand
TGTCCATCGACATGACACGACTCGAGCAGGATGCGCTGCAGGTCTGACCGCAGAACGCCTCCCAGGCCTGCGGGGCCGCTGAGCAGCTGGGCGCCCGAGAGGTTCGAACCGGCGATCAGGGGTCGTCCCCGCCAGCCAGGACAATCCCGCAAGCAAATTGCGCAATCTGGTTGTATGATCGGCGGAGTGACCAACCCCGTTCCCACGTCCACGCACGCAGCTGCACCCGAGCCCACAGCACTGGCCGCCGACCTGCGCGAAGCCCTGCGGCCACTGTGGCGCCGCTTCAACGAGCACCGGACGCTCTCCCTCGGGAAGGTGGGAATCCTCGCTCACCTCGAGCAGGACGGGGCTCTGGCCGTCACGGATCTGGCAACCCTCGAGCGAATTAGCCACCAGGCCGTGGCCAACGCGGTCCGCGAACTGGAAGAACTCAGCCTGGTCTCGCGCAGCCCCGACTCCGCCGACCGCCGCCGGACACTGGTCACCATCACCGACCCGGGCCGTGAACGACTGCACACCGAACGCGCCGCCGGCCAGGACTGGCTGGTAAATGCCGTGACCGAGCACCTCGACGCGGGCGAACGCGCTGCACTCGCCGAGGCAATCCCGCTCCTGCGCAGACTGCACACCGAGGAGACGCGCGGGCCACACAGCGAGGGGACGACGTGACCTCCACCGACCGTCGGCCCGCACCCCGCTGGTTCATCCAGGCGCTCATTTATGCCGCGCTGACCAGCTCGCTCGTCAGCTCACTCGGCATGCTGCTGGTCCCATCGGTGGCTACGGAATTCGGGGTCACGGTGAGCACCGCGCAGTGGATGCTCACCATCAACCTGCTGGTCGGCGCCGTGGCCACGCCCATCATGGGTCGGCTGGCCGACGGCCCCCACACTCGAAAACTGCTCCTGACCAGCCTTAGCGTGATCTTTGTCGGCTCCGTTGTCGCCACCATCGCGCCCAACTTCACCGTGTTCCTCATCGGCCGCGGACTCCAGGGATTGCTTTACGGGACGGTGCCCGTGACCATCGCACTCGCGCGACGGCACCTGACCTACGTCGAATCCCAGCCCGCCATATCCACTCTCTCGGTGACCGTGTCCGTGGGGATGGGCATCGGATACCCGCTCACCGGAATCCTGGCCGCGACATTCGACCTCCGCGCGGCATTCGCGTTCGCGGCCATCTTCGTAGCCTCCGCGGCCGCCGGAATCTGGCAATTCGTGCCCGGCGGGCCCGACCCGCTGGCCCCACGAACGCCGTTCGACCTGCCAGGGGCGGCCCTTCTCGGTGGTGGCCTGGCCGCCCTGCTCCTGTGGATTTCGGAAGCGCAGAATTGGGGCTGGGGGTCTCGGCCGGCGATCGTGACCGTGGTCGTTGCCGTCGTCGCTCTCACCACCTGGGGAATGCACAGCGTCCGGACACGGCACCCGCTGGTCAACCTGCGGGTGGTCCGCCGACCCGAGGTTCTGCTGGCCAACGCCACCGCGATCGGCCTGGGCGTCGCCATGTATATCGGCCTGTCCATCGCGAGCCTCGTGGCGCAGGCCCCCGCCGACACCGGGTTCGGGCTGGCCGTACCGCTGATGTGGGCGGGCTTCATGATGGCGCCGCTCTCGGTGGGCAGCCTGCTCGCCAATCGTGTGGTGCGCACACTGTCACGCCGGTACGACATCGCCGTGTTCCTGCCCGTCGGCGCCACGGTCATGACCCTCGCCTCGGTGCTGCTGTGGCTGCGCCACAGCGACTTCTCGACGCTGGCCATCGGCATGTTCCTCTTCGGCCTCGGAATCGGCTCCGGGTACGCCGCCATGCCCGCGCTCATCGCCCGAAGTGTGGCGGTGGATCAACTCGGCAGCGCCGTCAGCTTCAACCAGGTCCTGCGCACGGTCGGCGGCGCGGTGGGCGCAGCATTGTCGGGAGCCGTCCTCGCCGCACACCCGTCGGGCTCGACCTACTCCACCGACGCGGGCATCACCATGGCGTTCGGCGTCGGTGTGGTGTGCTGTTCGGCCGTCATGCTTGCGTTGGTGGTGCATTCCGTCCTCGGTCAACGACGAACTGCGCCAATTAACCCAACGGACTGAGCGTCGGTCGACATCGCGGTGCAGCTGCGCCAGGAAGCTCGGCCATCTGTCCGGTAGCAACTTGGCCAGATGGCCAACTTCATGCCAGGATTGGCTCCGCCGCGGTGCGGGCCACCCCGGTGAGACTGCGTACGCACCTCGCAGCCCGACAGTGCCCAGAGAGAAATCCGTGTCCGCAAGACGTCGCTGGTCGGCACTGCTCGTCCTCGTTCTCACCGTGCTGCTCATCTCGATCGACATGTCCGTGCTCGGCATCGCCGTGCCGGCGCTGTCCGCCGATCTGCAGCCGTCATCCAACCAGCTGCTCTGGATCATCGATCTTTACTCATTCCTGCTCGCCGGCCTACTGATCTTCACGGGTTCACTCGGTGACCGGATCGGTCGCAAGCGGATCCTCATGATCGGCGCCCCCCTGTTCGGTGCCGCCTCTCTCGTGGCCGCCTTCGCCTCCAGCCCGGAGATGTTGATCGTCGGCCGGGCCCTGCTCGGGATCGGCGGCGCCACCCTCATGCCCTCCACCCTCGGCTTGATCCGCGCGATATTCCCGGACCGCACTGAGCGCCGCAGTGCAATCGCGGTGTGGGCCACCGCGTTCTCGGGGGGCGCAGCCCTCGGCCCCGTTGTCGGCGGCTTACTGCTGGAGCATTTCTGGTGGGGCTCGGCGTTTCTCCTGAACGTGCCGGTGATCGTACTGTTCCTCCTCACGGCCCCGTTCCTCCTACCCGAGGCGAAGGACCCGAACCCGGGCCCGTTCGACCCGACCTCCGTGATCCTCTCGATCGTGGGCATGATCTCCCTGGTCTACGCCGTGAAGACCGGCGTCAAGGGAGTCGACGCGACGATGCTCGTCGCCCTGGCCCTCGGTATCGCCGCATCGACCTGGTTCGTCACCCGTCAGCGCCGCCGCGAGAACCCCATGATCGACCTCTCGCTTTTCGGCAACTTCGCCTTCGCATCAGCTGTCTCGATCAACGTCATCTCCGTGTTCGCGTTCATGGGGCTGATGTTCTTCCTCCCGCAGTACCTCATGCTCGTGCGCGGCATGGGCCCGGCCGAGGCTGGCCTGTGGATGCTCCCGCTCGCGGCGGCCGCCGTCGTCGGCACCCTGCTGGCCCCGGCCCTGGCGCGGCTGGTCTCAGTGCAGGCCGTGATCATGACAGGCCTGTCCCTCGTGATCATCGGGTTCGCCATCGGCACCCGGCTCGACACCGCCGAGACGATGGTCCTGTTCACGCTGCTGTCGGCCCTGTTCGGAATCGGCGTGGGCCTGGCCGAGACCCTCACAAACGACGTGATCCTCACGGCCGCCCCGAGCGAGCGCGCCAGCGCCGCCGCCGCGATCTCCGAGACCGGGTACGAGTTCGGCGGCGCGATGGGCACCGCCGTGCTCGGTACCGCCGGGATGGCCGTGTACTCAAGGCAGGTGATCGCGACCGACTCCCTGCCCGGCATGAACCCCGGCTCCGCGGACGCCGCGTCCCAGACCCTGGCCGGCGCCCACGAAGTCGCTAAGACACTGCCCGACGGCGGCGCCCGGCTACTCGAGATCGCCGACTCCGCCTTCCTGGCCGGTATGGACCTCGTGGCCGCGATCGGCATCGGCGCAGCGGCGATCACGTTGGCACTGGCCTGGCGTGGCCTGCGCTCAGAGGCGGGGCCGGCCCGCTCCGCAGCCACGCGAGACCTGACCACGGCAGTCCCCGGGGCCAGACCCGGGGAGGTCACGGACGCGCGGTCCGCCGGGATTCCGGGCACCGCCGACGGAGCGATGACCCGTGGCTGAGACGCGCCGCGTCCATGTACCGGTCGATCAGCGCCGCAGGGAGCTCACCGAGTCCGCAGTGACGATCATGGCGCGTGACGGAGCATGGGCACTCACCACGCGGGCCCTGGCGAGGGAGGCGGGGGTGCCTCACGGGTCCGTGCATTACGCCTTCTCCTCGAAGGACGAGCTGATGCGCTCGGTACTGCGCGTGGACCTGACCCACCTGTCCGACCTGGCACAGACCCAGTTCGAACGGTCGATACACGGGCCCGACGACGTGACCGCCGCCGTGGCCGAACTCTTTGCGACCTACGCGGATTCCGTCCTGGCAGATCCCGACAGGGAGCTCGCCTACTTCGAGCTCTCGCTCATGGCGGCCCGCGACGCGGAGCTGCGCGAGCTCTCGGTGCAGTCTCACCAGGAGTACCGCCGGATCATGATGACGATGCTCAGCGGATTAGCCGAGCGAGCGGGCCTGCAATGGGAGACCGACGTCGTACTGGTGGCCGAACAGGCGATGACCCTGATGTTCGGGGCTGCACTGAGCTGGCTCGAGGAGCGCGACGACGCCCTGTTCCGAGCAGTGCTCGACGACGCCGCCGGCATGGTGGGCCGCCGACTCGCCTGAACCGCAGCGTGCCGGACGCGACGGGGCCCGCGACGGCACCCCCCTCACCAGGTGATTCGTTCCGGGCGTGCGTCGGCGAGAATCTCGGCGCGGTCGTCGGCCAGCAGAAAGCCCTCGGCGATGAGCCGGTCGGTGGCTTCTTTGTAGGCCCGTAGGTAGTCCTCGCGACCCGACCAGCGCTCGCGCAGCTGCTCCTCAGAGACCTCCTCGGTGCGACCGAGGAGCATGCAGAATGGCGCGGAGTGCGGGTACGGGGCACCAGCCAATGTCTCGACGGGCGCCTCCACAGCCGGCGTCCGCACGCCTCCGCGGCCGATGACCAGGTCGCCGGTGATCACCTCGCCGTCGTCGTCGATTTCTATCGGTCGCGCGGCCGGCGGTCGTGCCCCGCCGGCCACCCACCTGAGTAGGTGCCGTAGCCCGGCCCGGACGACGAAGACCTGCTGGCCACTGTTGATGGCGCCGCCGCAGTCGACCAGACCTGCGAGTTCGCCCAGCTGATAAGTGTCGGCGTGCGCCTGGCCGGCGACCTCCCAGGTGACGAGGGCAGCCGAGTCAGGCTGACGCGAGCGGGCCGAATCGAGAAGTCCACCCAGATCGCCTTCGGCCTGGACCACGAGCACGGGCGTGGTGAGGTCGTCGCGCAGGAGCAGGGTCGAGGACGAGACCGCGGAGGTGATGCTCGCCGCCCGTCCGCGGTCGTCGAACGGCAGGGCACCGCCACCGCGGCTGTGCAGCAGAAAGCCGTCGAACACCCCGGCCAACGGGTGCACGCCGTCGATGTATGAGGTCAGAGCGATCGCGGACTGCGACTCCCCGATCGCGATCACAGTGTCCGGCGCAAGCCCCGCCAGTGGGCCGTCCTCGTGGGCGCCCCGGCAGGAGCGGCCGAGCTGCGTGACGATGTCGTAGGCGTAGGCGTCACCGGGGTGATGGAGGTCGCCGTAGCGCTCCCGGCGTTGTTCGCGCAGGCCGATGGTCTGGCCGCCCATCCCGATGGCCGCGTCGCCGCCCTCCACGGCGATGAACTGCGCCGATACACCGATCCACGCATGGCCTGCTCGAAGGATCTCGTCGGCGAGGTAGGTGTACTCCGGTGCGGCGTCCTGGCCCCCGCTGACGTTGAGCCACTCCACCAGCACCACGCCACTGAAGCTCTCCGCCTCGGGGCGGCGGACCACCACGCGGGTGGAGAACGGTGCGGAGTCTGCCTCGGCCAAAGTGATCCGACCGTCGGCGGGCAGCTCACCGACCGAGTACGACACCGCCTCACCCGACGCGGCCCACTCCGACTCCGTGTACCCCGCCGCGGCGAGGTCCGGGCCCGGACGGGCGGCCATGGGCGGGACGATCCGCCCCTCGGTGAGTTCGGTGAACGTTGGCGTGTGTTCTGGCTGCATGGCCCCGATCCTCCCCGAACCCGCGCCTCCAGCGGACCCCTCCCCCAAAGTCGAGCTATCGTGCGCGATCCCCAGCGCGAATCTGAGCGGGCCGAAAATGAGCTACATAGTGGCGCCCACCACACGGATCCGAGGCGCCGCCGCTACACTGACATCACCCGATGTCACTATGGGCGGCACACGCCCCGGGAGGACCCGGAATGCGCACACTATTCGCAGATCACAACGCGCCGTGGATGACCGAGGAGCGTCTGATGCTCCGCGACCACGCCTTCGAGTTCGCGATGCGCGAGATCGCTCCGCACCAGGAACGCTGGGCGGAGAACAAGCAGGTCGACCGCGAACTGTGGAACGCCGCGGGCGCCGCCGGACTACTGTGCGCGGACATCCCCGAGGAGTACGGAGGCGGCGGCGGGACGTTCAGTCACGAGGCCGTGGTGCAGCACGCTTTCACGCTGGCCGGGGACAACGCGTTCGGCTACAGCGTGGGCTCCACGATCGTGCCCCACTACCTGCTCCAGTTCGGCACCGAGGAGCAGAAGAAGCACTACCTGCCGAAGCTGGCCTCCGGTGAGATGGTGGGCGCGATCGCCATGACAGAGCCGTCCACCGGTTCCGACCTCCAGTCGATCCGCACCACCGCCCAGCGTGAGGGCGACGAGTACGTGATCAACGGCTCCAAGACCTTCATCACCAATGGCTCGCACTGCGACCTGCTCCTGCTGGTCTGCAAGACCGACCCGTCCGCCAAGGGCAAGGGCATCTCCATCCTGGTCCTGGACACCCGCGACCTCGCCGGCTTCGACCGGGGCCGCGTCCTGAACAAGCTGGGCATGCACGGCCAGGACACCCGCAAGCTGTTCTTTGACGACTGCCGGGTCCCCGTCTCCGCGCTGCTGGGTGAGCAGGAAAACCAGGGTTTCGTGCAGCTCATGCAGCAGCTGGGTCGCGAGCGACTCATCATCGGCTGCACCGCGGCCGCCGCCGCGGAGTTCGCGGTCCTCGAGGCCATCGACTACACCCGCGAGCGCAACGCGTTCGGCCGGCCCGTCGCCGACTTCCAGAACACCCGCCACGTCCTGGCCCAGAACAAGGCCGATGCCTACGCCGGTCGCGCCATGTGCGACGCGGCCATGGTGATGGCGGACGAGGGGCGACTGGACCCCACCACGGCATCGATGGTCAAGCTGTGGACCACCGAGATGCAGTGCCGAGTCGTGGACCAGTGCCTGCAGCTCTTCGGCGGGTACGGCTACATGATGGAGTACCCCATCGCCCGTGCCTACGCGGCCGCTCGCGTGCAGAAGATCTACGGCGGCACCAACGAGATCATGAAGGAACTCATCGGCCGCACGCTCTGATAGGTCGAAGCGACGATCCAGAACAGACGGTACGGCGAAAGGGCTGCCATGGCGCGACACGATGTCCGGTTCTCGGTTGAGCGATCGTTCGACGGCGACGCCGCTGAACTCCTCGAGCGGGAAGCCCGGGCGCAGCGGTGGCCCGAGTGGGCGGGACCGCTCTTCGGACGGTTCCGCCCCGCGCCGGCGGATACAGAACCGGCGACCTCAGAGATCGTGGCGTCGGACGGCAACGAAGTCGGGGCTGTCCGTGAGCTCACCCTGGGTCCACTGACTCTGCGCGAACAGACCGAGGAGTACTTCCCGGGATCACACCACGTGTACTCCATGGAGCCGCTGTGGCCCATGCGGGACTATCTCGCCCGCGTCGAGGTGGTCCCGTCACCCGCCGGCGGCGGCATCCTGCGCTGGTCGGCCGTGTTCACCGTCCCCCACCCGGCGCTCGGGGTACCGGTCCGAACGCTCATGCGCACCACGATCGACGTCATCGCACGTCTCCTCGTGGCCTCGGCGAGGACGCGGGACCGGCCCTCTCGGCGGTCACGGGCTCTGACCGCGGCCACCCAGCGCGCGATTCGGCCCGCCCTCGAACACACGCCGGTCACCCCGGGGGCTCTCCGTACCGTGCGGACGATGTCCGATGCGGTGGGCGCGGCAGTGCTACGCCCGCTGAGCCGCCCCGTCGCCCTGCCGGGCGGCGGTGCGCGGTTCGGGGCTGACTCCGCAGCCGGCCACGTGCTCTTCATCCACGGTGGCGGGTTCCTCGCCGGCTCCGATCGGACCCACGGGCGGGCGGCGTCGGTGCTGGCGATGTTGGCAGATGCCCAGGTATGTCTCCCGCGGTACCGGCTCGCGCCCGAGCACCCCTTCCCTGCAGCGGTCGATGATGTCGTCGCAGCGTATCGGCGGATGGTCGAGTCCGCCCGCGGTGGGCCCATCGACGTGGTCGCAGACTCCGCGGGAGCCTGGCTGCTACTCACCGCCGTCGAGGCGGCGGTGAACGAGGGCGCGCCCGCACCGCGCCGGACCGTACTGCTGAGCCCGTGGCTCGATCTCGATGCGCGCCCACCTGCCGACGACGACCCGTTGATGCCCGACGCGGTGGCCACGACGAGCCGGGACCTCTTCCTCGGCGAGCTCGGCGGCGCGGTGACCAGGAGTGCGCCGCTCCCCCCACCGGACACCGAGACCATCGTGTTGATCGGCGGCCGGGACTTCACCCGACACATGGTCGACGGGTACGCCGAGCGGGTCCGCGCCGCCGGGCACAGTCTGAGCGTTCACCGTTGGCCGGGGCAGATGCACTGCTTCCAGCTCCTCGACGGGATCGTCCCCGAGGCTCGTGAAGCCCTGCGAACGGCTGGAGACTTCCTCCTGCACGGGCGTACCGGGCGATAAGCTCGGCGGAATGGACCCGGACTACCAGCGCGCCCCCAGACTGCGGCCGGAGGACCGCCGCGAGCAGATTCTCGGCTGCGCGATCCGGCTGTTCGGCGAGCGCCCCTACTCCGAGGTCTCCGTGGGTGAGATCGCCGACGCCGCCGGGGTACGGCGGCCTCTGGTCAACCATTACTTCGGCGGTAAACGCCCGCTGTACATCGAGGTCATCCGGCGCTTTTTGTTCGTCCCCGAGTTCGATTCGGCGGCGCTCGAGGGCTACACGTCGGTCCCGGAGCGGATCGACGCCGTGGTGAGCCAGTGGCTCCACCAGGCGGAGCGGCACCGCGGCCTGTGGCTGCGGGTCGTCGTGGGCGAGGACGTGGCCGGGATGGGCGATGTCCGCGACGTGCTCCGCGAGGCCGACGAGGTGGCCGCGACCAGGCTCATCAAAGCAGTAGCCCCAGACCTGGACTCCTCGAGTTCCTCGACACTGCACGCCATGACCGTCGCCTTTGGTGCCATGTTCAAAAGCGGCAGCCGCCAATGGCTCGTGGACGGGACCCTCGACCGCGATCAGCTCCGCGCGCTGCTGGTCGCCACCATGTCGACCATCCTGTCGCTCGTCGACAGTGACTACCGCGCAGCGACAGAGGCCGGGCCCTCTTCGACGAGATGACCCGGCCCCTCGGGCCGCCAACCGATTTTCTGCGGTGGGCGGCTTCTGGCATCTAGCTGCTCACGAGCTGGTGGTCCCCGCTGGCTAGCGACTCGGCGTACGTCACGACGGTGCCGCCGCGGCCGGCCAGCTCGACCAACTCGGTCGGGGGCAAGAAGCGCTCCCCGAACCGCTCGGCGAGTTCACGGGCGCGGTCCACGAAGGCGGACAGTCCGCCGGGGTAGCCGTCGATGAACTGCAGGACTCCACCCGTCCACGCCGGGAATCCGATACCGAGGATCGACCCCACGTTCGCATCGGCGACCGACCGCAGCACCCCCTCGGTGAGGCAGTTGAACGAGTCCATGGCCTCGGCGAAGAGCATCCGGTCCTGCAGATCCTCCAGCGGCAGCTCCGTGGAGTTGCCGAAGTGCTCGGCCAGGCCTGGCCATAGACCGTCGCGGGCCCCGTCGCTATAGACGTAGAAACCCGCTCCGGTGGAGCGTCCCTTGCGATCGAAGTCGTCGATCATCGAATCCACGACCTGCTCGGCGGGATGGGTCACCCAGCTCCCGCCGTCACGGATGACTCCGGCCTTGGTCTCCTCACGAATCTTCCGCGGAAGCGTCAGCGTGAGCTCGTCCATCAGCGCCAGCGGACCGGCCGGGTACCCGGCCTGCAGCGCTGCCTGCTCGACCGTCGACGCCGGAACGCCTTCCCCGACCATGGCCACCGCCTCGTCGAGGAATCGACCGATCACCCGGCTGGTGAAGAACCCACGGGAATCCTGCACCACGATCGGCACCTTGCGGATCTGCAGCGCCAGGTCGATCGCGCGCGCGATGGTCTCCTGGGAGGTGGCCTCGCCCACCACGATCTCCAGCAGTTGCATCTTGTCGACGGGCGAGAAGAAGTGCAGACCGATGAAGTCCGCGGGGCGCGTCACGCCCTCGGCAAGTTGGGTGATGGGCAGGGTGGAGGTGTTGGTACCCAGGAGCGCATCGGGGTTGACATGCGGCTCCCGGCCGGCGAAGACCGACTTCTTCAACTCGGGGTCCTCGAACACGGCCTCGATGACCGCGTCGCAGCCCGCGAGGTCCGAATCCTCGGTGGTCGGGGTGATGCGCGCGAGGATCTCGTCGCGCTGCTCCGGCGTCCGCTTTCCGCGCTCGACCGCCTTGTCCAGAATCTTCTGCGAGTAGGCCTTACCCTTCTCAGCGTTCTCCAGCGACATGTCCTTGAGCAGGACCTGAGCACCGGACACCGCAGCGCAGTAGGCGATCCCGGCGCCCATCATGCCGGCGCCCACGACGGCGACCTTCTGGGCCGTGAACCGCTCCACCCCTTCAGGTCGCGCACCGCCCTTGGACACGTGATTCATGTCGAAGAACAGTGCCTTGATCATGTTGGTCGAGATCTGACCGCACGCGAGGTCGACCAGATAGCGGGACTCGATCCGTAGGGCGGAGTCGAGGTCGACCTGACTGCCCTCGACCGCGGCCGAGATGATGCTTCGCGGCGCCGGTGCCGGTGAGCCGTTAGTCTGCTTGCGGATGGTCGCCGGGAGCGCCGGAAGCACCGCGGCCAAGCCCGGGGAGGCGGGCGTCCCGCCGGGGATGCGGAACCCCTTGGTGTCCCACGGCTGCACTGCCTCCGGGTTGGCGTCGATCCACTCCCTCGCCGCGGTGAGGGCGCTCTCGACGTCGGGGACGACGTTGTCCACCAGGCCCGTCTTCAGCGACTTGGCAGGGGCGAACTTCGCGCCGGTGAGCAGGACCTTCTGCAGGGCGGTATTCAAACCGAGCATGCGGACGGTCCTGGTGAGCCCGCCGCCGCCCGGCAGGAGACCGAGGCCGACCTCGGGCAGCCCCACCGCGACGCCCTTGGCGTCCACCGCGATCCGGTGGTGGCAGGCCAGCGCGATCTCAAGCCCGCCGCCGAGGGCGGCGCCGGCGATGACGGCCACGACGGGCTTGCCGAGCTTCTCCAGCCGACGGAGCTGATCCTTGATGGTGGTGATGAATTCGTCGATGCGGGCACGGTCGTCCGGCCCGGCGTTCATCAGGTCGTCGAGGTTGCCCCCGGCGAAGAACGTGGGCTTGGCCGAGGTGAGGATGACGCCGGTGATCTTCTCGCGCTCGGCTTCGAGCCGATCCACGATCGCACCCATGGATCGGACATAGGCGTCGTTCATAGTGTTAGCGGAGGCGTCGGGATCGTCCATGACCAGGGTGACGATGCCGGATTCCGGGTCGTTCTCCCAGCGGATGGTGTCAGACATGTGGTGGAGCCTTTCGCAGCGTGGGGGGTGTGGAGGTGGGAGAGGTCAGAGACGTTCGACGATGGTGGCGATACCCATGCCGCCGCCCACGCACAGGCTGATCAGGCCGTAGCGACCCCCGGTGCGTTCAAGTTCGTCCACCACGGTGCCGACGAGCATCGCGCCGGTCGCTCCGAGGGGATGCCCCATGGCGATCGCGCCGCCGTTGACGTTGAGCACCTCGTCCCGGATGCCGAGGTCGCGCTGGAAGCGCAGCACGACCGAGGCGAAGGCCTCGTTGATCTCCACCAGGTCCATGTCGTCGATGGTCAGTCCCGCGCGCTTGAGGGCCTTCCGTGCGGCCGGTGCCGGGCCGGTAAGCATGAGGGTGGAGTCCGCGCCAGACACGGCGCCACCGACGATGCGGGCGCGGGGCGTCAGACCGAGGTCCCGGCCCGCGCTCTCGTTGCCGATCAGGACGAGCGCGGCGCCGTCGACGATCCCGGAGGAGTTGCCGGCGTGGTGAACGTGGTCGATGCGCTCGACGCTCGTGTACTTCTGTAGCGCCACGGCGTCGAATCCGGCCTGCTGGCCGAGCGCGGCGAAGGCCGGACGCATCCCGGAGAGGGACTCGACCGTTGTGTCCGGGCGCATGTGCTCGTCATGGTCCAGCACGAGCTGACCGTTCATGTCGTAGACTGCCTCGATGGAGCCGGCGAACCGGCCCTCGTCCCACGCGCGCTTCGCGTTGGCTTGTGAGCGCACCGCGTACCGGTCCACATCCTCGCGGGTGAAGCCCTCGAGAGTGGCGATGAGATCGGCCGAGACGCCCTGCGGGATGAAGTGGGTGGCGTAGTTGGTGTCCGGGTCCATGGCCCAGGCTCCACCGTCGGAGGTGATCGGGACGCGTGACATCGACTCCACGCCACCGGCGATGATCAGGTCGTCCCAGCCGGTCGAGACCTCCTGTGCCGCGGTGTTGACCGCCTCCAACCCGGAGGCGCAGAACCGGTTGAGCTGGACCCCGGCGACGGTGTCCGGTAGTCCCGCACGCAGGGCGGTGGTCTTGGCGATGTCACTACCCTGGTCGCCCACGGGGGTGACGACGCCGAGCACGATGTCGTCGATCCTGTCGGTGTCGAGCTCCGCGTTGCGGCGGCGCAGCGCGTCGACCAGTCCGACGGTCAGCGAGATGGGTTTGATGGTGTGCAGTGAGCCGGTCGCCTTACCCCGGCCGCGCGGGGTTCGGAGAGCGTCATAGACGAAGGCGTCAGCCATGGGGTTAGGACTCCTCGGTGCGGGTGGTGGATCCGTTCAGGTGCGGAAAAGTGAGTACGGCACAACTATTGACACTACGTAAATACCAGAGGATGCTCTAGGTATGAATCCCCCGTCCCAGCCTTCAGGCGAGCGCATGACGATCGCGCCAGAGCAGTTCACCGATATCAGCTACGAGGTCTCCGACGGCATCGCCACGGTCCTTCTCGACCGGCCGGAGGCGCGCAACGGTTACACCATCCGGATGGGCCATGAACTCGGCTCAGCCATGCGGATCGCGGAGGCCGACGAGAACGTACGCGTGGTGATCCTCGGCGCGCGGGGCGACCACTTCTGCGTGGGAGCGGACCTGTCTGCCGGGGGCTTCGAGGCGGCCGAGGACAGCGCCGAGGACGGCGCACCGTCCGTGGACTCGCCCGCCCACCCGGACTTCGTCGAGCCCGCCGGGCGCTGCACCCGGGAGATGGCGGCGATGAACACGCCGATCATCGCGGCTATCCAGGGACGCGCGGTGGGCGCCGGCGGGACCATCATCCTCCCGGCTGACATCCGGATCGCCACGCACGAGACACGTTTCGCCTACCTCTTCGCGCGACGCGGCATCGTCCCAGAGGGGGCGTCTGCCTGGTGGCTACCCAAGGTGGTGGGCCATGCCCGCGCCAGTGAGTGGATGCTCACCGGGCGGAGCGTCTCGGCGCAGGAGGCCCAGCAAGCCGGCCTGATCTCCTCGTTGCATGAGCCGGAAAATCTTCTCGACGCAGCTCGCGCCATCGCCCGCGAGATCATCGAGAACACCGCCCCGGTGGCCGTGGCGGTGACCAAGCGCATGCTCCGCGAGCTCGCACACCAGCCGTCGCCGGCGGCCGCGCACCGGGTCGATTCGGCACTGATCGTCCACGCGCTCACCTCGCCGGACGCGATCGAGGGCGTCATGAGTTTTCTCGAAAAGCGTCCGCCGGCATTTCCCGGTCGGGTTCCGACCGACCTGCCGGAGGGCATCCCCTGGCCGGGGTCGGAGTGAAGACCGCACACCCTCGCGAAGTGGACAGCCCGGGAAGCGACGGCCACGGTCGCGTGCTGACATCATGAGACCATGGATGTAGGCACCGATCGCGGACGACGTTGGAAAGGCAAAGACGCCGACGAGCGTCAAGCCGAGCGTCGTGACAAGTTGCTGGACGCCGGGCTGACCCTGCTCGCCGAGTCGGGACCCGGGGCGGTGACCATGCGAGGGGTGTGTCGCGGAGCAGGTCTGACCGAACGCTACTTCTACGAGAGTTTCCCGTCGAGGGAGGCCATGCTCGTGGATCTGCTCACCAGCGTGGTCGACGATGCCGAGAGAGTGCTGACCGAGGCTGTCGCCTCCGCCGGTGACGACCCCGGCCGGATCATCGCTCTCGCGGCGCAGAACTTCACCCGCTTCGTTGCCGGGGACCAGCGCCGTGGCTCGATCATGTTCGTCCACTCCCTGTCACCTGAGCTGTATCCGGCGGCGCGCGAACACGTCGGCCGCATCACCAGCGTCATGGCCGATGCCAGGGAGATGCTCCTGGCTGTGGCCGGGCAGGACCAGGACAACGCGGGAACCGCTGCCGATACGGGCCCCTCGGGGTCGACCGCGGCGACCGTCGAGCTGGCCCGACGCTGGGATCCACTGGCGTTGTTCGGCGCGACCGCGTTCGTCTACCAGGACTGGCTGGGAGCTCAGCCGCAGGCCGGGGCGGACGATGTGGCCGAGTATGTAGCCGTGCTCGTGTGGCGGTTCCTGCTCTCCGGCGGATGACGTGGGGCCCGGGTCCTCGAATCGAGGACCCGGGCCCGGTATCACGCGCTGTCGCTGCGACCGATCAGACGGCGGCGGACACGCTAGCCGCCGGCTCGAGGAAGTCCTCGTGCTCCGGCTGGTCGTACATCCGGTCGATGGCGTCAGCGTATCGCTCGGCGATCGGCTTGCGCCGGATCTTCATCGTCAGCGTCAGCTCGTCGCCACCGGGCTGCCAGAAGCTGGGCACGATGTAGAAGCGACGGATCTGCTCGACGCGGGCGAGCTCGGCGTTGCCCTCGGCGACGGCCTCGGCGACCTGGCGCCGCACCTCTGGGTGGCTTGCCAGAGCAGCGGCGTCGTAGTCAACCCCGAGCTTGGCTGCCACGGCGGCCATGACCTCCGCATCCAGGGCAACTAGTCCGACGTTGTAGGGCCTGCCGTCGCCCTGGGCCACGACTTCACCGATGAGGTTGGACTTGGATCCGATCGTCTTCTCGATCTTCACCGGCGACATGTTCTTGCCGCTGGCGTTGATGATGAGTTCCTTCTTGCGGTCGATGATCTTGACGAATCCGTCCTCGTCGACCGTCCCGATATCGCCGGTCTTGAGCCAGCCGTCCTCGGTGAAGGCGTCCGCGGTCTTCTGGGGCTCCCCGCGGTACTGCTTCATCAGGATGTCGCCGCGCAGCAGGATCTCGCCGTCGTCGGCCAACGCCAGGTCGACACCCGGAATAGCCTGGCCGACGGTTCCGAGCTTCTCGGGACCCCCGAAACCACACGTGGCGATACAGGTGCACTCGGACTGGCCCCAGATCTCGGAGATCTTCAGGCCCAGACCGGTGAAGAACGCGAGCGTATCGGCGGAGATCGGAGCTGCCCCCGACATGGCCCACCGGGTCTCACCGAATCCGAGCTTCTCGCGGACCGCGGAAAGCACCATGGCGTCCGCCTTGGCGAACTCCTCTTCGAGCTCTGCCGGGACCGTCTCTCCCGCACGCAGCAGCGCAACGCGGCGCGCAGCGACGTCAAACGCCCAGGTCATGGCGCCCTTCTTCTGCTCGTCAGGCTCACGGTCGATGCTCACCTCGACCGCGGCCTTGAGCTTCTCCCAGACGCGGGGCACCGCTCCCCAGATGGTGGGCCGGCAGTCGGGGATGGCCGCCGCGATCTGCGAGGGCTCCGCCACCACGGTGACCTCGAGACCGAAGATCACCAGCCAGTACAGCGCGGTGAGGCGGTCCGCGATATGCGCGGACGGCATAAAGGAGGTGATCCGGTCTCCATCCCGGACACCGAGCACGTCGGCGACCGCCCGGCTCTCTGCGAGCAGTGCCGCGTGTGTGGCCTCGACGCCCTTGGAGGGGCCGGTCGTGCCTGAGGTGTAGATCATGGTGGCCACGTCGTCGGTCGAGACCTCGCGGGAGGCGGCCAGCACGTCGAAGTCGGCGCTGCCGCCTTCGAGGAATGCCGTCAGCGCGGTGGATCCCGCCGGGGCGTCGGATGCGTCGGCGTCGACGACCACGATGTGCCGGGGTGCGACACCGGAGTCGACGATGCGCTGGACGTACTGTGCCTCGCAGAACACCGCGTCGGCGCGGGAGTTGTCCAGCACGTGGTTGATCTCGGCCACCGGGAGGGTGTTGTAGATGGAGAACGCCGTCACCCCGATGTGCTGCGCGGCGATGTCGATCGGGTAGAACTCCACGCGGTTGGACATCATCAGGGCGATGGTGTCGCCTCGGCGCAGGCCCAAGGCGTGCAGCCCGCGGGCGTGCTGCAGGACGCTGTCGTTCAACTGCGAGAAGGTGATGGTGGTGGCTCCGCCCACCGTGCGCAACGCGGTCGCGTCCGGACGGGAGGCGAGCACCTGCTGGAACGCCTCGCCGAGCGTGGTCGCTCCGTCGGAGGCGTGGGGGGTGGCGTTCTCGGGAACAGCCTGGGGGGCGATCGTCAGTTCTGACATTTCGTTTCTCTCCTGGGGGGTTTTCTTGGGGTTGGATGACGCGAGGTCAACGGGGTGTTGGCGTCGGGGTGGCGCGGGTATCCAGATCGGCCAGCATCGTGCGCAGGCGTGTGTTCCGGACGAGCAGATGGTCCATCGCGGGGAGCGCGCCGCGTCCTAGTTGCAATGGTGACCATGTCCTGGGGATGACCTGACGCGCTCGTCGGCGGGAGATCTGGTCGACCATCGCGGCTGCGGCGTCGTCGGCTGGAAGTCGGCGCCGCAGTGGGCCGGGCATCATGGCGTCCAGCGCGCGACCGAAGGGGTCGTCGTCGAGCGTCGCCGACGCCAGCGTGGTGTTGATGATGCCCAGCAGGCTCAACCCCACCGTGACACCGAGGTCAGCGACCTCGAGCCGGAGTGCGCGGGCGAGTTGTTCGACCGCCGCCTTGGACATCATGTACGGAGCGCCGCCTGCACCGGGCATGAACGCCGAGCACGAACCGGAGATGTGGAGGTGGCCACCGCTGCGAGCGAGTTCGTCCATCGTGGCCCGGGCGGTGTGGAACACCCCCATGACGTTGACGTCGAGCACCCGCTGCACCGTCGCGGTGTTCATGGACCGGATCGTCCCGGCCGGCGGGGTGATACCCGCGTTGGCCACCACCACGTCCAGGCCACCGAACGAGGCCACCGCCTGCTCGACGGCTTCGGTCAGGGTCTCCGGGTCACACACATCGGCGATCACCGGGAGGGCGCGCTCGGTGCCCAGGCGGGCGGCCAACTCCTTTACCGCGGCGAGGTCACGGTCGAGGAGCACCACCCGGTCTCCGGCAGTGACGAATCGCTCAGCCAGGGCTGATCCGATGCCGCCGGCGGCGCCGGTGATCAGCACCACCCGGTCGGAGTTCCAACGGCGGCTCATCGGCGGTTCCGCCGACGCGACCGCAGGGCTCCTGCGCGACCGTGAACCTGCGAGACCAGGCCGGATACCAGAGCGTTGACCTTGTCTCCCCGGCTGAAGGAGGTCAGTGGGATCGGCACCGGAACCAGGACCTCGGCGCTGGAACGTGCGTAGGCGAACTCGCGGAGTCCGTCCGCGCCGTGGACCCGGCCGAAACCGGAGTCACCCACGCCGCCCAGCGGGAGCGACGGCACGGCGGCATGCATCACGTACCCGTTGATCGTCACGTTCCCGCTGGTGATGCGGTCCGCGATGGCGCGGCCGTTCCGGCGGGAGAACACCGTCAACCCGAGCGCATACCGGCCGGCCTCGGCCAGCTCCACGGCCTCGTCCATGGACGTGACCCGGCGGATCGTCATCGTGGGCCCGAAGGTCTCCTCGGTGACCGCCGAGTTGTCCTCCGGCACGTCGGCCAGCACCAACGGCTGCACGACCTGGCCTTCGGTGGCGGACGGATCCCCGGCCACGACCCGGGCCCCGGCGGCCAGTGCATCTGCCACGTGGCGTGCGATGACCTTGACCTGCGAGGGCATGGTGATGCGCCCCAGCGGTGCGGTCGGATCGTCCGCCGCGTGGAGCCGGGACACCGCGTCCGCGACGAGGCGCTCGAACTCGTCAGCGACCGCCTCGTGGACGTAGACCCGCTCGACCCCGAGGCAGGTCTGCCCGGCATTGGACATCGCGCCCCAGACCGCGGCGTCGACCGCGCGTGGGATGTCGGCGTCGGCGTCCACGATGAGCGCATCTTTGCCGCCGCACTCCATCAGGACCGGAGTGAGGTTCTGCGCACAGGCCTCCATGACCTTGGCGCCCGTCGCGGTCGAACCGGTGAAGCCGATCTTGTTCACGTCCGCCCGGCACAGCTCGGCGCCCGTGCGGCCGTCGCCGGTGACGCAACGAACGGCGTCGGCGCGGCCGGTCGCCCGGGCGAACGACATCGCCAGGAACTCGCCAGTGCGCGGAGTCCATTCACTCGGCTTGAACACGACGGTGTTCCCGGCCGCCAGCGCCGCGGCGATCGATCCCATCGGGGTGAAGACCGGATAGTTCCACGGGCCGATCACGCCCACCACTCCGTACGGGAGGTACTCGACGGTGGCCCGCACATTGGCGGTGAGCAGCGACGGTCGGACGGTCCGCCGGCGCAGGACGCGGTTCGCGTTGGAGGCGTACCAGCGCAGGTGCTCCAGGGACATGATGATCTCAAACATCGCCTCCGCCGGAGGTTTTCCCATCTCCTCGCTGACGATCTCGGCCAGGGCGTGAGCGGAGGCCGCGAGATCGGCGCGCCAGGCATCCAGGGCTCGGCGTCGGCCGTCGAATCCCAGCTCCTTCCACGCCGGTTGGGCCGCTCGGGCCACGGCGACGGCCTCGTGGATCGACGCCTCCGGGGTGCTCGCCGCGGTGGTCGTGGGTTGCTCGTATGTGGTCATCGCGTGTCCTGGCTTCTGTGCAGTTCGGAGGAGAGGTCGAGCGTCAATGTGGAGCCGGCGGCTCGTGAGACGCACGGCATCATGTTGCGTTCGCGTTCCTGTGCCGTGAGGTGACGATCGCGGTGGTCCACCTCGCCCTGGATCACGCCCACGCGGCAGGATCCGCAGAATCCTTGCCGGCAGGAGTAGGCCACGCCTGGGATCTCGCGACGCAGCGCGTCGAGGGTGGTCTCGTCGGGGCCTACGTCAATGGCCTTGGACAGCCCGGGCACCAGAACAGTGAACTCGTGGCCACCGCGCACCGGTGTCGGCGAGAAGCGTTCGGTATGCAGGGTGGCCGTCGGGTTGATGAACCCGATGATGCCCCGCGCGGTCGTCATCATCGCCGGTGGTCCGCACATATACACGGCGGCGCCGGGCTCGGCTGTGGCCAACGTTCGCACGATGTCCGGGCGTCCGCGTTCGTCGTCGGGTTCGACGACGACGGTGCCGGTGGCACTGTTCGCTGCGAGCTCCGCGAGTTCGTCGAGGTACGCCATGGAGTCGCGACTGCGGCCGAGATAGACCATGCGCCACCGGGCACCGGCCGCCTCCGCCGCCCGCACCATCGGCAGGATCGCGGTGATACCAATGCCGCCCGCGACGAACAGGTAGGAGGGCGCGGTGTGGAAGGGAAAGGCGTTCCGCGGCCCCCTGATGCGCAGGGTGTCGCCAGGGCGGAGTTCGTGCATCGCGAGTGAGCCGCCGTCCCCGGCGGGCAGTCGGCGGACTGAGATTCGATAGCTGCCACGGTCGGTGGGATCGCCACAGAGGGAGTAGCTCCGCTGCATCCCGGTCGGCAGGAAGACGTCGATGTGCGACCCGGGCCGCCACGTGGCGAACGACTCGCCGTCGGCCCGGCGGAGGCTGATCCCACGGATGTCCTCGGCGATGACCGTGGAACTGTCGACGACGACGTCGATGTCGTACCCGGAGGGCCTGACGGGATCCGGCCTGGCGAGCCGTTGTGCCAGCGGATTGCCGGCGACTGCCGCGCGGTACGCGGTGGCCGCCGCGCCGAAGAGGCGCATCCCGGGGGTCAGGTCCCCGCCGGTGGCGCCGGTTTTCGCGGATTTCATCGTGGTCACTGTGCGGCCTCCGGATTCGCGGAGGTGTGCTCGTTGGCTGTCTCGAGCAGCTGGCGAGCCGGGGCATCCGGGTCCTCGGATGCCAGGTCGGCGCGTGCGGCCGCGGTCTCGTTGTGGTGCACCGCCGGGGACTCGGCGAGGTATCGGATGGCCGCGTCCATGTCCCCGGTCGTCCGCGGGTCGAAGTCACGGCTGAGGTACACGGGCAGTTCGGTGAAGAAGAAGCGCATGGACGGCAACGCCCCCGCGCGCAGGTCGGCCCGCATGGCCCAGAGCCAGTGCTTGCGATTGGCGGGCAGTTCCGGGTCCGAACGGTAGAGCTTGCGCGCGGTCGAGAAGAACAGCAGGAGCAGGATCGCGCTGGCTACCAGAGCGGTCCTGACCCGGCGTGCATAGCTGCCGTCGACGTACTGGAACGCGTCGAACACCACCGCGCGGTGTTCGACCTCCTCGGCACCGTGCCACTTGAGCAGGTCGAGCATGGCCGGATACGTGTTGTTTCGTTCCAGGCCACCGTCGGTGAGGAACCACTCGCCTACCACCGCGGTGTAGTGCTCCATGGCGGCGAACAGCCCCAACCGCTCGGCCAGCCACAGCTTCCGGGCACGCCCGCGCAGCTTGTGGTAACCCAGGACCTTGTCGACCATCCACTCCATGTGGCGGGCGGTGGTCTCCGAATCCAGTCCCTTCTGCGCGAGATACTCGCGGGCACCGCGGTGGGAGTCGGCGTGGACAGTCTCCTGGCCGATGAACCCGCGGACCTCCTCGGCCAGTCGCTCGTCTTCGATCGTGGGTAGGGCGTCGGCCAGAGCCTCGCTCATCGCCCGCTCGCCCTCCGGCAGGACCAGGTGCATCGCGTTGAACATGTGCACGGCGAACGGGGCCCCGGGGATGTAGTGGAGCGGCATCCCGTCCCATTCGAAGTGCACGTCGCGAGCGGCGATCGTGTAGGAGTCGTCACCGTATGTCGGGGAGGTGCTCATAGCGGATTCCTCATCTGCTCGTGGCCGGCGCGGTCCGCGTCGGCGATGTGCGGCGGCAAGGGCGTGCTGACGTAGTCGTCCGGGTCCAGTCGCGCGGTGCGTGCGACGAACTGACGGCTGAAGCCGGGAAACCATGCGACATTGCGTCCCGTGGCGTCTAGGTAGTACGAGGAACACCCGCCGGTGTTCCACACCGAGCCGGCGAGCTTGCCGTCGATCTCCTCGATGTAGTTGTCAACGACGTCGCGGCGGACATCGAGACTGCCCAGACGCTGATCGCGAAGGGTCTTGACGGCGTCGATGATGTATTCGACCTGCGCCTCGATGACCTTGACCATCGAGGTGTAAACCGCCGCATTGGGTCCGAGAATCTGGAACATGTTGGGAAAGCCCGGGACTGCGGTGCCGAGGTAGCACTTTGGGCTGGGCTCGAACGCCTCGGCCATGCTGCGGCCGCTCGCATCGTGGACCCGCTCGTAGAATGGGTGCCCGGCGATCACGAACCCGGTGGCCAATACCAGCACGTCGAGCTGGTGGAGCTCACCGTCTGCGGTGAGCACGCCCTCGGGCACGATCCTGTCGATGGAGGAGGTCACCACGTCCGTGTCGGGTGAGTCCAATGCCGGGTAGTACGCGTTGGAGAAGGTCGGTCGTTTACAACCGAAGGTGAACGGGGGTGTGAGGGCCTCCCGCAGGGCCGGGTCGGACACCTGCGAGCGGATGTGGCGACGGGAGACGAATTCCATCGCCTTCAGTGCCGCGGGGCGGAACACCAGGCCGTAGACCATCGCCTCAAGCACGAGGTCGATCGACAGCCGCAACCCACGCTGAACCGCGGGGACCCGATCGAACAGTCGCTGCAGTCTAGGGCCGATCGGCCGGTCCGGGTGAGGCATGATCCACGTGGCGGTGCGCTGGAAAACCGTGAGGTGACTGCCGGCCTCAGCCGCGCGCGGGATGATCTGCACGCCGGATGCCCCGGTGCCGACCACGCCGATCCGCTTGCCGGTCCAATCGACGCTGTGATCCCACTTCGCCGAATGGAGCACGTCGCCGGCGAAGGTCTCCACACCGGGGAACGACGGCGTGGCGGGGGCACTGAACGGACCGAAGCCACCGACGACGGTGCGTGCGCGCCATGACCCCTGAGACGTGGTCAGCGTCCACAGCTGAGCGCTGTCATCCCAGGTTAGGTCGAGCACGTCATGCTCCAGCCGCAGGTGGGGCGTGACACCGAAGTCGCGGGCTACCGACTGCAGATATTCCTCGAGTTCCGGCTGGAGCGGGTACAGCCTCGACCAGTCGGACTTCGGGGCGAACGAGAAGGAATAGAGCACGGACGGGATGTCGCACTGCGCTCCCGGGTAGGAGTTCGCTTCCCAGGTCCCACCCACGCGGGAGGACCGGTCAAAGACGAGGAAGTTCGAAAGCCCCTCGTCCAGTAGACGTTTGGCGGTGCACAGACCGCCGAAACCGGCGCCGATCACCGCGACGTCGAGTGGCCAGGTACTGGTGTCCATTGCGTCAACCATTCGATTCCTCCTGTGAGTCACCACACAATAGCAATCGGACATCAGGTGATGTCAATATCGAATCACGACGGATCTGGTGGGCTGGGCCGGTTGGGGACAACTCCGCCTCGCCCGGGAAGAATCATGACTATCGTCACACCATGACCAACTCAACCCGCAGCCTGGCCGGACGCACCCTGCTGATGTCCGGCGGCAGTCGAGGCATCGGCCTGGCCATCGCGTTGCGCGCGGCGCGCGACGGCGCCAACATCGCGATGCTCGCCAAGACCGATCAACCCCACCCCAAGCTCGAGGGCACCGTGCACACCGCAGCCGCCGAGATCGAGGCCGCCGGCGGGCGCGCGCTCGCGGTGGTCGGCGATGTCCGCGATGAGGCCTCGGTGCGTGAAGCCGTGGACAAGACCGTCGAGACGTTCGGCGGCATCGACATCGTCGTGAACAACGCCAGCGCCATCAACCTGTCCCCGACCTCTGAACTGCCCATGAAGACGTACGACTTGATGCAGGACATCAATTGCCGCGGATCGTTCCTGATGGCCAAGACCGCTCTGCCCCACCTCGAGGCGTCCGCGGCCGCGCACGTGCTCACCCTCTCGCCTCCGATCAATCTCAACCCGCGGTGGGCGGGCGGCAGCCTCGGATACACCATCGCCAAGTACGGGATGAGCCTGGTAACGCTGGGCCTGGCCGAGGAGCTCAAGGATCGCTCGATCGCGGCCAACAGCCTGTGGCCGCGCACCACCATCGCCACCGCCGCCGTGGCCAACCTGCTCGGTGGCGACGAGATGGTCGCGCGCAGCCGCACGCCGGAGATCATGGCCGACGCGGCGCACGCGATCCTCACCAGAGACCCCCGCGAGTGCTCGGGTAACTTCTTCATCGACGACGACGTGCTGGCCGAGGAAGGCGTCACCGACTTCTCCGCCTACGGCGGTCCGCTCGACGAGCTGCAGTTGGACCTCTTCCTCGACGAGTGAACCGGCCGCGATTCGCGCTCCCACAGGAGGTTCCATGACCAATCCGGATGCACCCACCCACGCCTTCGACGAGGCTGTCGCGCTGGAATCCGTCGGCGAGAACCTCTTCCGCGGCCGCACCCACGAGGCGTGGGCCAACATGGTGGGGCCGTTCGGCGGGACCACGGCGGCGCTGATGCTGGCCGCGATCCTGCAGCATCCGGACAAGCACGGTGACCCGCTCGCGCTGACCCTGAATTACGCGGGGCCGGTCGCGGCGGCGGGTGAATTCGAGATCGAGGCCCGCCCTGCCCGTACAAACCGCTCCAACCAGCACTGGTGGGTGGAGATGCGCCAGGGTGGCGAGGTCGTCACCACGGCCACCGCGATCACGGGCGTGCGTCGTGAGACGTGGTCGGAGACAGAGACCCCGCCTCCGGCGGTGCCCGCGCCCGAGGAGCTGACGGCCGCGACGTCCGAGCGTGGCGTGCGGTGGGTGGAGAACTATGACATGCGGTTTGTCACCGGAGGGTGGGACGCCGTGGTCGCCGGTGAGGAACAACCCGACTCGACGACGACGATGTGGATCCGCGACGCCCCGGCCCGCGAACTCGATCACCTCTCGCTGGCGTCCCTGTGCGACTCGTTCTTCCCGCGCGCATTCCTCAGGCTCGGAAGGCCGGTCCCGGCGGGCACGGTGACGTTGACCATCCACTTCCTGGCCACCCCTGAGGAGATCGCCGCCCAGGGCACCGACTTCCTACTCGGCAGCATCCATTCGCACCGGTTCCATGGCAACTATCACGATGAGGCCGCCCGCCTGTGGAGCCGCGACGGCACCCTGTTGGCCACCGGCACGCAGTTGATGTACTTCAAGTCCTGACCCGGGTCTTCAGCGGGGCGGTCGACGCGGCCGGTCTCCGTACGATGAGCCGCGACCATCCAGCGCCTCCAGAAAGAGTGAGCCATGACAGAGTCCACCGCCGTGCACGGAGTCTTCGCAGCCACCGGACGGCAGGGGTCCGCCACCGCTACGGCCCTCCTCGACCGGGGTGTGCGCGTTCGCGCCCTCGTCCGGCGCCCCGAGAGTGAGCAGGCACGGGCGTTGGCGGCTCGCGGCGCGTACGTGGTGCTCGCCGACCTCGACCGTCCTGACACCCTGGCCCCCGCCATGGAGGGTCTGGACGCGCTCTGGTTCATGACCACCATGACCGTCGACGACGATCCCGACAGCGAGATCGCGATGGGCAGGGCGCTCGGTGATGCCGCGGTGGCCGCCGGGGCGGGCCGTATCGTGTTCAGCTCCGTCGGCGGGGCAGAACGCGGCAGCGGCGTCCCCCACTTCGAGAGCAAGTTTCGGGTCGAGCAGTACCTGGCCGGTCTCGAGATCCCGGTGACCGTGGTGCGGCCAGTGTTCTTCCTCGAGAACCTTCCCTACATGGCGGGACTGGAAGGCGACGAGGTGGTGGTCCGGATGGCTATCCCCGAGGACGTGCCGCTCCAGATGATCGCCGCCCGCGACATCGGGCGCGCCGCCGCCTCCGCTCTTGTCGACCCGTCAGCGGTGAACGGGGAGGTGGAAATCGGCGGGGTCGAGCTGACCGGCCCCCAGATCGCGGACGCACTGGGCTCCGCCGTCGGCCGGGCCGGCCGCTATGTGGCGCTACCGATCGAGACGCACGCCGGCGATCACGACAGCACTGCCATGTTCACCTGGTTCTCGCATCTGCCCGCTTATCAGGCCGACTTCGAGGCCACCGAGCGTCTCACGGGCGGCGCCCTCGATGTGCCGGGCTGGGTGGCCGAGACCGGCTGGGAGCTCGAGCCCCGCTAGATACCGACCGCCTACGTCGTCGGCGGGGTCGCGGCCGTGGCGGATGTCGCGGGCGTCGCCGGGTTCGGGGTCGTCGCCCCGGTCACGGACGGCACGACTTTCGAGCTGGTGACGGCCGTCGACGTCGGCGAACTGGTCGACGGGGTCGGGCGGGGCGTGACGCTCACGGACGGGCGGGGCGAACGCTGCGAGGAAGACTGCCGCACGGACCGCGCAGTCGTTCTCGACGCCGACGTCGTTGACTTGAGCGACGAGCAGGTATTCAGGTGCTTGCGAGCCATCCACCCCGGGGCGCCCTTCGCGATCGCCTCGTCGGGGCAGGTCAGCTGGTACATCGAGACGTCGCGCACCGCCCGCCAGCGACCGTCGCGGAACGCCACCCAATACGGGTCTCCCGACTGCTCGCTGGCCATCACGGCCCACCCACCGCCGCAGTCGATGATGCGCGAGCCGCTGGCCGGGTAACCGAGATCAGCGTTGATGGACCGGGCATCGCAGGAGGCCGTGGCACGGCGCTGAGCGGTCGTGGTGGTCCTCGTCGAACTGGTCGACAAGCGCGCGTGAGTTCGATCCGTGCGATCTACGGGCGTAGCGGAGAGCGAGGTAATCGGGCCCGAAGCCGCTCCGTTGCCGGAATAGTCCTCCGCGAGGCGGATCCCGATCGCCACCGCTCCGCCGATCACCACCACGGCGACGGCGATGATCGCGGCCGCGATGGCCCGGTTCGTCGGGCCCGAACCGCTCATGACCACACCTCACCAGACCGTTACGGGGTGATCGGGGGATTCGGCGGACCGAGCGGGGCGGCGTCACCCTCGCGCGCCCTCACCGGTCTTATCAGAGTTCCGAACCCCAGCGTTACCCGTGAGCACCGGTCAGGTGTGGGCTACGCCACTTCGCGCAGCCGGTCTGGGTACGGTGAAGCTAGCCGTCGGCCCGTCCCCTCTCGCCCCTTCCGCCGCCCGGCCAGGAGGTCAGCCATGTCCACCACGCGAAACCACACCACTCACGAGGTCCTCAACCAGGCACTGCCCCGCGTGAACGTGGACGAGTACGCACTGAATCCCGCGCTGCAGGAGGCGGTGGCGATCTTCTCGCCCCAGGCGCAGTCCGAGCGGTTTCACGAGATCGGTCGCCGAGTCGGCACCGAGCAGTACCAACACGACGCCGAGTTGGCCAACATCCATCCTCCGGTGCACCACTCGCACGACCGCTGGGGCAACCGGGTCGACGAGATCGAGTTCCACCCGTCCTATCACCGGATCATGCAGTACTCCGTCTCCCGCGGGCTGCACACCTCGGCGTGGGCGGACCCGGGATCAGGAGCCAACGTCGAGCGAGCGGTGGGGTTCATGCTGGTCTCGCAGATCGAGGCTGGTCACGGGTGCCCGCTGTCCATGACGCATGCGGTGGTCCCGTCGCTGCGGCTGAACCCGGGGCTCGCTGCGGAGTGGGAGCCGGCCCTGATGTCGACGGTCTACGACCCGGAACTGCGCGATCCCGCCACCAAGCCCGGGGTGCTGTTCGGTATGGCCATGACCGAGAAGCAGGGGGGTTCGGACGTGCGCGCCAACAGCACCACGGCCACCCCGATGGGCGACGGACTGCACATGTTGCGTGGTCACAAGTGGTTTTGTTCGGCCCCGCAGTCGGACGCCTTCCTGGTGCTGGCGCAGGCGCCGGAGGGGCTGAGCTGCTTCCTCGTCCCGCGTGTTCTGCCGGGCGGCGAGCGAAATCCGTTCCTCATCCAACGGCTCAAGGACAAACTGGGCAACAAGTCCAACGCCTCCTCCGAGGTCGAGTTCGACGGCACCCTGGGCTGGATGGTCGGCGAACCCGGGCGCGGGGTGCGCACGATCATCGAGATGGTCGGCCGCACCCGACTGGACTGCGTACTGGGCGCGACGGCCGGCATGCGCCAGGGCGTGGCCGAGGCCGCCTGGCACGCGCGACACCGGGCCGCGTTCGGCGCCACTCTGGTGGATCAGCCGGCGATGGCGGCAGTACTGGCCGACCTGCAGCTCGAGGCCGAGGCCGCCACGTGGACCGCCGCCCGATTGGCGGCGGCGTACGACGACGCCGACTCCGCCCCCTACCGTCGACTGGCCACCGCAGTCGCCAAGTACTGGACGTGCAAACGCGGACCCAATCACGCTTACGAGTCGCTCGAATGCCTGGGCGGCAACGGCTACACGGAGGCGTTCCCGTTGGCCCGTCGCTATCGCGAGCAGCCGGTGCTCGCCGTATGGGAGGGCTCCGGGAACGTCATCGCCCTCGACGTGCTGCGCGCAATGTCGAGGGAGCCCGAGTCCGTGGCCGCCTTTGATGCGGAACTGACCGCGCGGACCGGCATTCACCCGCTCTTCGACAGGCACGTCGAGAGGGTGCGGGGGCTCATCAGCCGGGCAGCGTCGGATCCCGGTGCAGCGCCGGCCCTCGCGCGTCGACTGGTTGAGGCCATGGCCCTTGCTCAGCAGGGGGCGGTGCTGCTCGAACACGCGCCGGCCGCGGTCGCGGAGGCGTTCTGCCTGGCCAGGCTCGGTGACGACCGCTCGGCGGAGTACGGAGCGCTGCCCGACGGGGTCGACGTGGCCGCACTGGTCGCCCGGGCCTGAGCTCAGCGCAAGCCGCCGGTTTCGGCCTTTCACTGACAGGACGTGATGCATATCACACACTGAGACTGACCCGACACAGAGGTGCCTCATGTCAATCCCTGGTGATCCACGCGAGCGCGTCTACCGCCCCGGCCCCGCCCCCTTGCGCTCCCGCCTGCCGGTTCTCGGTGGGACCCTCGAATACGTCCACGACCCCCTCGCCACCATGGCCCGCCGGTACCGCGACCACGGGCCGGTGTCCGAAGTGACCTTCCTCGGAGCCACCTGGACCGCACTGATCGGCCCGGACGCGTGCCAGGCCGCGCTCCAGAACGGCGAGAAAGCGCTGGCCAACGGCCCGGGCTGGGGTTACCTGGTGGGCCCGTTCTTCGACCGCGGCCTGATGCTGCTGGACTTCGCCGAGCACCGCCATTATCGGCAGATAATGCAGGAGGCGTTCACGCGGCAAAGACTCGAGGGGTACGCCCGCAGGCTCGCGCCCCTCGTAGAGAGGGGCATCTCCGCCTGGGCCCCGGGAAGTGCCGTCGAAACATATCCGGCGCTCAAGTCGCACACCCTGGACCTGGCGACCGAGGTGTTCATGGGAGGCGCCGAGTACGCGGCGCCCGGTGAACTAGAGCGGGTCAACAAGGCGTTCGTGGACTGCGTCCAGGCCGCGAACGGCTACTTCCGCCACACCGTGCCGGTCCCCTTCACTAAGTGGGGACGCGCGATCCGGGGCCGCAGACTGCTCGAGGAGTTCCTCCGGCGGCATCTGCCGGCCCGTCGCACGAATCCCGGCGACGACCTGTTCTCCGCACTGTGCCAGGTGGCCGACGAATCCGGTGGGATCAACGACGACGACATCATCAACCAGATGATCTTCCTGCTCATGGCGGCGCACGACACCACCACCAGCACGGTGACGTCGATGGTCTTTGAGCTCGGTCGCGACCTCGAGTGGCAGGAGCGGTGTCGCCGGCCGTGCCTCGAGCTGGGCCCGGACCCCTCGCTGGTCGAGCTCGAGCAGCTCACCGATCTGGACCTGGTGATGAAGGAGACGCTGCGCCTGCACCCGCCGGTCCCGGTGCTCGCCCGGAAAACGGTCAAGGAGACCGAGATTCTAGGGGTGAGGATCCCCGCCGACAGGCTCGTGTCGGTGATGCCGCTGTACTCGCACCACATGTCCGAGTACTGGACCGATCCGGAGATCTTCGACCCCCAACGCTTTAGCGAGGACCGCCGCGAGGACAAGTCGCACCGCTTCGCGTGGGAACCGTTCGGCGGCGGCGTGCACAAGTGCCTCGGGATGATTTTCGCGAACCTGGAATCCAAGCTCGTGCTCAGCGCCCTGCTGCGCAACTTCGAATGGTCGGTTCCGCTGGACTACGCGCCGCCCATGAAGAGCGACTCGCTGCCGTACCCCGGGGACGGCCTGCCGGTCTCACTGCGGCCGCTCGCCCCGGCGCGGGCGCGCTGACCCCGGCGACCACCGCCCACGCGGGTCGGGCCTACTTCTGTAGCGCGTTGATGACCTCGAGCTCGCCGTCGGCGTGCGAGACGCGGATGCGCTTCTTGTCGAGCTTGCCGACGGAGGTCTTGGGGATCTCGTCGACAAAGGCGAACTTCTCCGGCACCTGCCACTTGGCCATCTTGGTCTCCAGGTGCGCGCGTAGATCCTCGACGTCCGGATCCGGGACGCCGTCCTTGATCACGACGGTGGCCAGGGGCCGCTCGTCCCACTTGGGGTCGGGGATACCGATCACCGCGGCCTCGGCGACAGCCGGGTGCTCGAGGAGATAGTTCTCCACCTCAACGGAGGAGATCCACTCGCCGCCGGACTTGATGATGTCCTTGGCGCGGTCGGTGAGCTGGAGGAAGGCCTCGGGGAGGACGTAGCCGACGTCGCCGGTGCGTAGCCAGCCGTCGTCGAACGAGTCCGACTTGTCCACCTTGTAGTAGCTGCCGGTGATCCACGGGCCCCGGACCTGGAGTTCACCGACCGACTCGCCGTCCCAGGGCATCTCCTCGCCGGCGTCGTCGACGATCCGCGCCCGGACCCCGGCGACGAACCGCCCCTGGGTGGTGCGCAGCTGGAACTGCTTTTCTTCCGGCATGTCCGCGCGGGGGCGGGACAGGGTCCCGAGCGGCGAGGTCTCCGTCATCCCCCATGCGTGGATGATGTTGATCCCGTAGTTCTCTTTGAACTTGCGGATCAGGGACGGCGGGCAGGAACTGCCCCCCACCACGACGGCGCGGAAGCTCGACATGTCCACGGGATGCTCCACGCTGTAGGCGTCGAGTGCCTGCCAGATCGTGGGCACTGCAGCCGCGAGCGTGGGGCGTTCGCTGGCGATCATCGCCGCGAGTGGTTCGGGCTGGAGGAAGCGCTCCGGCATGAGCAGTGAGGCGCCCACCATGAACGCGGCGTAGGGGAGTCCCCAGGACATGGCGTGGAACATCGGCACGATCGCCAGCACGTTGTCGTCAACCGAGATGTCCATGCCGTCAGACATGCACACCTGCATCGAATGCAGATAGATGGAGCGATGCGAGTAGACGACACCCTTCGGGTCACCCGTGGTGCCCGAGGTGTAACACATCGCGGCACCGGAATTCTCGTCCACCTCGGGCCACTCGAACTCGGTCGGCTGAGCGGCGAGCAGGGCATCGTAGTCGTGGACCTGCATCCCCTCCGGCGCCTCGAGCGTGCCCGCGCCGCCTCCGGTGACGATCACGTGCTCGACGGTGGACAGTCGCGGCAGCAGCGGCTGCAGCAGCGGCACCAGGGTCGGGTCGACGATGACGACCTTGTCCTCGGCGTGGTTGGCCACGAACTCGAGCTGATCCGGGAACAGCCGGATGTTGAGCGGGTGCAGCACGGCGCCCATCGACGGGATCGCCAGGTACGCCTCCATGTGCTCGGAGTTGTTCCACTGGAACGTGGCGACCCGCTGGTCACCATCGATACCCAGCGAACGAAGGGCGTGGGCGAGCTGCGCGGCCCGCTTGCCCATCTCCCCGAAGGAGATCTTTCGTGTTTCCTCGCCGGTCCAGGTGCTGATCACCGCGTTCTTGTGGACGGTCGCGCCGAATTCGAGGATGGTGCTGATGTTCAGCTGCTCCGGCATCATCGTGCTGCGCATGAGGGGTGCTCCTGTCGAGGGGTCGCTTAGGGGTGTCGTATGTCACTCTTTGGTCTGAGGCTACCCGCTTTACACGACGTTCCCGGGTCTCCCTGGGCGACTAGTCGTCGAGCTCGTCGAAGACCGCCTGGACGATCTTCATCGCGGCCAGTGCCGCCGGCGCACCGCAATACCCCGACGCGTGGATCACCGCCTCGGTGATCTCCTCCCGGGACAGCCCGTTGGTCAGCCCGCCGCGCACGTGACCGGCCAACTCGGCCTCCGCGCGCAGTGCCACGAGCATCCCGATGTTGAGCAGACTGCGGTCACGCCGACCGAGCCCGGACCGGTTCCAGATGTTGCCCCAGACGTTCTCGGTGACCACGTGCTGGATCGCCTCCGAGGCCGTCCCGGCCGCCCGGTCCATGGCGCGGTCGACAAAGGCGTCGCTCATCACCTCGCGCCTGGTCGCAAAACCCCGCGACCGCAGATCCTCGGCCGAAGGCCCCTCGCCTGCAGAACTCGTCGTCGTCATCTGGTGGTCCTTCCCCGGCTGCGTTGTGGTCCGCGCCGATTCTCCCCGACCACCGGACCCGCCACCCGCGCGGCGGCAGGCCACCATCAAACGGTTCCGCTGCCGGTCCGCTGCTCGGCTACCCTCAGATGGTCCGGCCACCGCGCCGGACACCCGTGGTACGCGGTGGAAGTCGGTGAGATGCCGACGCTGTCCCGCAACTGTGATCCCACTTTGAGTGGGCGAGCCAGGTCGGCCGGTACCGCGGCGCTGTACGAACTGACCTCGGACGAAGGACGGTTGCGTGCCGCGGCGCCCTCGTCGCAGCCGAGCTGTTTTCGTCCTCCGACCCCCGGAGGATGTCATGCACCACCCACGAACCCGGCGGCCCCGAACCCGCACGATGCTCGCCGCCACGCTGGCCGCAGTCGCGCTGGTCGCCTCGGCGTGCAGCGGCACCGCCGACGATGACGCGGCCCCGGCGGACCAGACCACCACAGCGGCAGGCGAACCACAGGCGATCGTCTCGCTCGCCCCCACCACCACCGAGATGCTCTATGCCGTGGGCGCCGGGGAGCAGGTCGTGGCTGTGGACGAGCGCTCCGACTACCCGGAGGAAGCCCCGGTCACCGAGCTGTCCGGCTACACGCCCAACCTCGAGGCCATCCTGGGGTACGCACCGGACCTCGTGGTGCTCTCCGACGACTCCGGCGACATCGTGGACGGGCTCGAACGTTCCGGCGTCGAGGTGCTGCAGCTGCCGGCCGCTCAGACCCTCGACGACACCTACACCCAGCTCGAGCAGGTCGGCGCCGCCACCGGACACATCGGCGAGGCCGCCGAACTCGTCTCGCGGATGCAGGGGGAGATTGACGAGATCGTCGCCTCGGTTCCGGAGCGCGAGAGCCCGCTGACGTACTTCCACGAGCTCGACGACACCTACTACACCGTCACCGACGCCACTTTCATCGGCGAGGTGTACTCCCAGCTCGGCCTGACCTCCGTCGCGACCGGCGACGACGCCTACCCCCAACTGTCCGAGGAGCTCATCCTCGAGACCGACCCGGATGTCGTGTTCCTCGCCGACGGCCAGTGCTGCGGCGCCACTCCCGAGACCGTCGCCGAGCGGCCGGGCTGGGACGGCCTGACCGCGGTGCGCGAGGGCCGCGTCCACCTGGTGGATGAAGACCTGGCCAGCCGGTGGGGCCCGCGCGTGGTGGACTTCATGCGCGAGGTCGCCGCGATCGTCGGGCAGATCCCCGCGAACCAGCCCGCCCCGTGACCCGCCCGTCGCCCCGCCACGCCCTGGTGCTGGGCGGGGCGACATTGCTCCTGGCCGCGGCCGTCCTGCTGGGCACGCTCATCGGCCCGGCCGGGCTCACCCCCGGCGGCGTGGTGCTCGAGTTGGTCGACCGGCTGCCACTGATCGACGTGGACTCCGGATTCACCGCCCGCCAGCAGGTCATCCTGTGGGAGATCCGCATCCCACGGGTGGTGCTGGGCGCGATCGTCGGCGCGATGTTGGCGATCGCCGGCGCCACCTACCAGGGCGTGTTCCGCAACCCGCTCGCCGACCCGTACCTGCTGGGCGTGTCCAGCGGCGCAGGCCTCGGCGCGACCCTGGCCATCGTCGCGGGCGGCGCGATGGGATCGGCGTTGGTGCCGCCCGCAGCGTTTGCCGGCGGCATGATCGCGGTGCTTGCGACCTACACGCTGGGGCGCAGCGTCGGCGGTGGTCGCAGCGAGGTCGTCATCATCCTCGCCGGCGTCGCCGTGGCGGCGTTCGCCAGCGCCATCCAGACGTTCTTCATGCAACGCCACGACGACACACTGCGGCAGGTGTACTCGTGGATGCTCGGCCGACTCACGACCAGCGGGTGGGCCGACGTGCGGACAGTGCTGCCCTACGTGATCCTGTCGGTGGCGGTGATCGCCCTTTTCCGGCGCACCCTCGACGTGATGGCGGTCGGCGACGCGGAGGCCGCGACCCTCGGGATCGCCCCGGCGCGGGTACGGCTGGTGCTCATCAGCGTGGCGACGCTCGGTACTGCGGCGGTGGTCTCGGTGTCCGGCCTCATCGGGTTCGTGGGCATCGTCATCCCGCACGCCGTGCGCATGCTCATCGGCCCGGGGCACCGGTTGCTGCTGCCGGTGTCGCTGCTGACCGGCGCCACCTTTCTCATCCTCGCCGACGTCGTGGCCCGCACGGCGATGAGCCCGGCCGAGCTGCCCATCGGCGTGGTGACCGCGGCTATCGGCGCCCCGTTCTTCCTGATCGTCCTGCGCCGGAGCCGGGGGCACATATGAGCACCACCCCGCGGGCGTCGTACGCCCTGGCCTGCAGTGACCTGCGCGTCACACGGGACCGCACCGACATCCTGCACGGCATCGACCTGACCGTGGAAGCGGGATCCTGGGTCTCCCTGGTGGGCCCCAACGGCTCGGGTAAGACGACGTTGCTGTTCGCACTGGCCGGCCTCATCCCGGCCGAAGGCCACCTCGAGGTCGACGGGCTGGCCCCGCGTCGGGCGGGTCGACGCAGGGTGGCGCGGACCGTGGCGATGATGCCCCAGCGCCCGGTAGTGCCGGAGGGGGTCACCGCCCGTGAGCTCATCCACCTCGGGCGCACCCCCCACATCGCCCGCTTTGGTACCGAGACCGCGCGCGACCACGAGATCGTGGACCGCGTGATCGACCGCCTGGGCCTGCAGGACCTCGCCTCCCGCATCGCCACCACGCTGTCCGGCGGCGAGCTGCAGCGTGTGGTGCTGGCCCGATCCTTGGCGCAGGAGCCGCGGGTCCTGCTGCTCGATGAGCCCACGAGCGCGCTGGACATCGGTCACCAGCAGCAGGTGCTCGACCTGGTCGACAGCATGCGCCGGGAGAGCGGCCTGACCGTGCTGGCGGCCATGCACGATCTCACGTCGGCCGCCCACTACGGGGAGCGGCTGGTGTTGCTCGACCGGGGCCGGGTGGTCTCCGAGGGCCCACCCGAGGAGGTTCTCACCGTCGAACGCGTAGCGCAGGTGTACGGAGCGCGCGTGGAGGTCCTCAGCCGCCGGGACGGCCCCGCGGTGCTGCCGCTTCGCGAGCCGGGGGCGTGATGGAGGTCGTCCTGCTGGGGACCGGCGCGGCCGACGGCTGGCCCAACCCGTTCTGCCGGTGCGGGTCGTGCGGGGAGGCGAGACGGCTCGGCGTGGTGCGCGGCCAGACCTCCGCGCTCGTCGACGACGAGTTGCTGATCGACTGCGGACCCGAGGCGCCCAGCTCGGCCGTGCGGCTCGGGCGAACTCTGGCGTCGGTCAGACATCTGCTCATCACGCATGCGCACGCCGACCACCTCGCGCCGCAAGCGTTGTTGTTCCGCTCGTGGATCCCCGACGCTGGCCTGCTGGAGGTGTTTGGCCCCGCGGACGCCCTCGACTCCTGTCGGCCCTGGGTGGGCCCCGACGACCCGGTGCGCTTTGTCCCGGTCACGGCCGGTGACCACCTCACGGTGGGCGCGTACGAGGTGCGGGTCCTGCCCGCCCGTCACCGCGTGTTCCGCGACGGCGACGCGGTGCTGTACGACGTGACCGGGCCCGGCGGCGCCCGCCTGCTGTGGGCCAGCGACACCGGGCCGTGGGACGACGGGTGGTTCGACGCCGTGCGCGGGGCCCGCTTCGACGCGGTCTTCCTGGAGGAGACCCTCGGCGACCGCGAGGACATCTCCCCCGCCCACCTGGGGCTGCCTCGTTTCGGGGCGATGCTCCGGCGGCTTCGCGAGGCCGGAGCGGTGGACGAGCGGACCAAGGTGGTGGCCGTGCACCTGGGCCACCACAACCCGCCGCCGGGCGAGTTGGCCCAGCGGTTGCTCGAGCACGGCGCCCGGGCGGGGACCGACGGCGAGGTGGTCCGTTTCGGTCCCCGAACAGCCCCGCGCTAGCTCAGTCCTCCGGAACCGTTCTCCAGCAGTCCGAAGGCCTCATCGAGATAGCTCTCTGCAGCGCCCTGCTCCGGCGCGTGGTGTCCGGTCGAGTCGTGCCCGGCGCCACGCGGATGGTGCCTGACCACAGAGGCTCCGGCTGCCAGGCTCAGATCCACCAGCACACGGACCCGCACCGCGCTCATCTGCGGCGACCGGCGACCGACCGCCTCGTACAGCGGCTCCAGGAGTTCCTCGGCGACGCACGTTCTCGCCTCGGCGCTGAGCATGAGCCCGATCTGCTCACCGGCCACGAGGAGATTCTCGGCCGCATCGATGTCGTCCGAGGAGCGGCGGTACAGCTCCCGGATGATCCGGTGAAGTGCGGCGATCGGGTTCAGATCCGCTGGCGCCCGCTCCACCTGTCGAACCCACTCGGCGACCTGCTCCTGCAGGAAGTGCACGAACGCGTCCTCGCGATGCGCGAAGTAATTATGGAACGTCCGGGCGGAGACCCCGGCGCGCTCGGCGATAGCCGCCACCGTCGCGCCCTCCGCACCCTCGGTGACCAGCAGTTCGACTGCGGCCACCGAGAGTCGGATGCGGGTGTCGGCCTTCTTGCGTTCGCGCAGGCTAGCCATCTGCTCTGCTCCCGGCGCCATCACCGCCGCCGTGATCGTCGCGCTCATGCTTGCCCGCGCCGGATGACTGGTCGGCGACGTGGTCGGCGGAGTGGCGGCCACTGACCAACGCGGGCTCGGGCGCCTCCTCAGCGGGGTCCGAGGAGTCGGTAGAGCCGCGTGGGCCAGAGGACTCTTCGGCCTCCATCGATTCCAGCGCCGACCCCTCGACGTCGACGGCCGGCAGTATCCGGTCGAGCCACCGCGGAATCTTCCAGGCGCGCTCCCCGAGGAGGAACATGACCGCCGGGATGATGGTCATTCGAACGATGAAGGCATCGAACAGGACCGCCACCGCCAACGCGAAGCCCATGACCTTGATGAATTGCTCATCGATCGTCATGAAGGCGGCAAAGACGCTCGTCATGATCAACGCGGCCGATGTGACGACGCGGGCGCCGTGCTTGAACCCGTTGGCCACCGCGTTCTCGGCCGTCTTTCCGTGGACCCACCCCTCGCGCATCCGGGTGACGAGGAAGACCTGGTAGTCCATGGCCAGGCCGAACACAATGCCGATGAGGATGATCGGCAGGAAGCTGATGATCGGCTGCGGGTCGGAGACGAGGCCGCCCCAGCCCTCCTGCCAGAGCGCAACGGTCAGACCGAACGTGGCCGCAACCGACAGGCTGAAGCCCAGCGCGGCGATCAGCGGCACCCAGATGGATCGGAACACCAGCATGAGCAGGATGAAGGCGAGCACCAGGACAATCCCGATGTACGGCAGCAACACCTCGGACAGTCGCTCGGAGATGTCCTCGTAGATCGGGGTGACGCCGGTGACCGAGTAGGTACCACCGGTCTGCTGCTCGAACTGTCCGACACTCGCCCGGATGTCGTCGAGGACCGTGGCGGCGCGCTCATCCGTGGCACCGAACTTCGGGGTGATGAGCACCTGGGCCGCGTCCGCGGTCTCGTTGGTCGCGATGATCTGGGCGTTCTGCACGCCGTCGACCGCCTGGATGTCCTCCACGGCGGTGGCCCATGCGGCCGGACGCTCCTCCTCGGTCACGTCAAGCGTGTCCACAAAGGCGATCATTGGCGCGTTGCGCCCGGGACCGAACGCCTCCGACGTGAGGTCGTACGCGGTGCGGTTGGGAGTGCCCGGTGACATCGTGCCGTCTGACGGCATGGCGAGGCGCAACTGGGCGGCCGGGACCGCGAGGAGGCCGAGCAGGAGGACGCCGACGACGGCGTGCAGCACCGGGTGCTTGCGCACTCGCCGGACCCACGACAGGCCCATAGTCGGCTTCTCGTCCTCCGGGTCTGGAGCCTTGACGACGGGGATGCGTGCGGCGAAGACCTTGGTGCCCACGGCACCGAGGACTGCGGGCAGGAGTGTGATGGCCACGAGCACGGCCACGGCAACGGTCGCGGCGGCGGACAGCGCCATCGCGGTGAGGAACGGGATGTTGATGATCGACAGCGCGGCGAGCGCGATGAGGACCGTCAGACCCGCGAACACCACAGCGGAGCCGGCCTTGCCCACGGCGAGTCCCGCCAGGTGGGCGCGTTCGCGGCGCGGGATCGTCTTGAGTTGCTGCGCGAGTTCTCGGGGCAGTAGGTCGTTGCCGCCGATGTGTTTGACCAGCTCCGTCCGGAACCGGGACACGATGAACAGTGCGTAGTCGATACCCACGGCCAGACCGATCATGGATGCCAGGGTTGGCGTGAAGTTGCTGATCGTGTCGGTGAATGAGGTCGCGGCGAAGATTCCCGCGATCCCGATACCGACGCCCACCACGCCGACCAACAGGGGAAGTCCCGCCGCGATGAGCGATCCGAAGGTGATGGTGAGGATGACGGCGGCCACGGCGATGCCGATGATCTCGCCGGTGGCGCCGATCTCGGACGCCTGAAAAGCGTTGCCGGAGTAGGCGATGGTGAGCCCGTCCTCGTGCTCTGCGACGACGTCGGCGAAGGCTTCGCGGTTCTCGGGCTCGACGCTCATCGTGGTCTCGGCCGCGAACTGGACCTCGAGGGTCCCGGTGGTCTCGTCGGCGCTCAGGGGACTGAGCGCGGCGATGTCGGCCTCGATCTGCTCGGGCGGAGCGCCCTGTTCTTCGCCGGCTTCGGTCAGCTGCTGCGTCACGCCTTCCGCGGCGAGCACGGGATTGACGATCTCGTCTGTTCCGGTGAGGAAGTCGAGTTCCCGCACGTCCGCGAGGAAGGCGTCGACGTCCTCCGACACCGCCGGGTCGGTGAGGGTGCTTCCCTCCGGCGCTCGGATCACCACGGTGCCGGTCGGAATGTCGAGCTGACTCGGCGAACCGGGGAACCGGTCCTGGATCTCCTCCTGCGTCTCGATGGACTCGAGGCCGGGGATCTCGAAACTGCTGGTGGTCTGCTGCGAGAGCGTTGCGGCCGCCGTGCCCATGCCGACGATGATCAGCAGCCAGGCGGCGATGTACCTCCATCTGTGCAGGTAGGCCGATCGGCCGATCCGGTAAAGAAATGACGCCATGCGCTGGCCCCTCCTGCGTAGGTACTACTCGCGAACCCTCGCAATTTTGCATGACAGCTGCACGATTGCACAGCCCGTGCAAGTTTTTGTGGCGGACAACACCTCGCTAGCGCCCCTTGTAGATACCCTGGGGGGTATGTATTCTCAAAGCACGCACCTCGCGACGAACCCCGATCGACAAGGAGAGCGCAATGCTTCTCGAACGCATCTATGACGAAGACCTTGCACAGGCCGGCTACTTCATCGGCTGCCAGGCCAAGGGTGAGGCAGTGGTGGTCGACGCCCGCCGCGACGTCCGCGAATACCTCGATCTGGCCGCCCGCCACGGCATGACGATCACCGCCGTCACCGAGACCCACATCCACGCCGACTACCTTTCAGGGACCCGCGAACTCGCCGAGGCCACCGGAGCGACCATCTACGTCTCTGGCGAGGGCGGCGACGACTGGCAGTACGGCTTCGAAGCCGAACGCCTCCACCACGGAGACCAACTGAAGCTCGGCAATATCACCGTCGAGGCCGTGCACACGCCGGGGCACACCCCGGAGCACCTGTCGTTCCTGATCACTGACGGCGCCTTCGCCGATAGCCCGGGATACATGCTGACCGGTGACTTCGTTTTCTCCGGTGATCTCGGCCGGCCCGACCTCCTCGACGAGGCCGCGGGCGGGGTCGACACCCGCTTCGAGGGAGCCAAGCAGATCTTCCGCAGCCTGAAGGACTCCTTCATCACGCTTCCCGACCACGTCCAGGTCTTTCCCGGCCACGGCTCGGGTAGCGCCTGCGGCAAGGCCCTGGGCGCCCTGCCGTCCACCAGCGTCGGCTACGAGCGGCGCTTCGCGTGGTGGGGCGGGTACATCGACAACGACGACGAGCAGGGCTTCGTCAACGAACTGCTCGACGGCCAACCGGACGCTCACGCCTACTTCGGCCGGATGAAGCGCCAGAACAGGGACGGCCCCGCCGTCCTCGGCACACCGGCCCCGCTGCGCGAATACGGCTCCGCCGAGCTCGCCAAGGCTCTCGAGGCGGATGAGGTCGTCGTCGTCGACACCCGCGACCAGGACGAGGTCCACGCCGGCACCGTTCCCGGCTCGCTCAACATCCCCGGCGTCGACAAGGCCGCTTCCTACGGCGCCTGGGTCTACAACCCCGAGCGCGAGGACACCCCGCTGGTGGTCCTCGCCGAGGACCGAGACGTGGCCGAGCAGCTGCGTGACCACCTGATCCGCGTCGGGATCGACACCGTCACCGGGTACACCACCAGCCTCGAGGGCCTGCCGATGACGACCCCCGAGACGATCAGCCCCGACGAGCTCGCATCCTTCGACGCGGCGATGGTCCTGGACGTGCGGAACAAAACCGAGCACTCCGACGGCCATATCCCGGGGTCGGTGCAGCTCAGCGGCGGGCGCGCTCTGTGGAACCTCGACCAGATCCCCACCGGCGGGCCGATCGTGACCTATTGCCAGACCGGCGTCCGCAACTCGGTCACCGCCAGCGCGCTCCGTCGCGCGGGCTACCGCGTCGTGGAGCTCGAGGGCAGCTACGAGGCCTGGTCGTCCCGCAACCTCGCCACCGCCTGATCAACCCGACCGCCCCGCCGCAGAAAGGAATCTTCCATGGATATCACCACGATTATCGTCGTGGGTCTGGCCGTCCTGGTCGGCCTGTCCCTGGGCCTGCTCGGCGGGGGCGGTTCCATCCTCGTGGTTCCGCTGCTGACCTACATCGGCGGTCTCGACCCTCGGGAAGCCATCGCGACCTCGCTGTTCGTCGTCGGCGCCACATCTTTCGTGAGCATGATCGGCCACGCCCGGATGGGCAACGTCCAATGGCGGACAGGGCTGATCTTCGGTGCCGCAGGGATGGTCGGCGCGTTCCTCGGAGGACTGGCCGGGGGTTACATCCCCGGCACCGCCCTGATGATTGCGTTCGCGATCATGATGCTCGCAACCGCCGGCGCGATGATCAAGGGCCGTAAAGACACGGACGGTCAGCCCCGGGCGCATCACCACCCGCTGTGGCGGATCCTCCTGGACGGGCTCGTGGTGGGTGCCGCGACCGGCTTGGTCGGTGCAGGAGGCGGGTTCCTGGTGGTTCCGGCGCTTGTTCTGCTGGCCGGCCTGCCGATGACCGCCGCCGTGGGCACCTCCCTGTTGGTCATTGCGATGAAGTCCTTTGCCGGGCTCGCCGGGTACATGACGTCGGTCAGCCTCGACTGGCCGCTCGTAGGGGCAGTCACCGCCGCCGCCGTCGTCGGCTCCTTCGTCGGCGTGCGGCTCACCTCCGTGGTGCCCGAGAAGGCTCTCCGCAAGGGATTCGGATACTTCGTCCTGCTCATGGGCGCGTTCGTCCTGTCGCAGGAGCTGCCCTTCCCCGCCGCCCCGATCATCCTGGGCATCGTCGCGGTCCTGGCTATAGCCGCAGCGATCTGCGTGGTCGCCGCCAAGGACCGGTGCCCCCTCCGAACCTCGCCACCTGCGGAGGTTCTGCCGAGGCCGGTTGCCCCGTGAGCGCGCTACGCGCACGATCGCCCGTATGAACTCCACACTTTTCTGGGACGGCTGGGGACCCATCGTCCATTCCGTCGTCATGGTCCTCTGCGGCTTCGTCGCGCTCGTCGTGATCCTGCGCGTGTCCGGCCCGCGAACGATGGCCAAGATGACGCCGCTGGACTTCATCGTGGCGGTGACCATCGGTTCGGCGTTCGGGCGCACGCTCACCGCCACCACCGTGCCGTTGGCCCAGACGGTCGTCGTGCTGGTGTTACTGGTCGGTGTCCAGTGGCTCTTCGCCGCCGCCCGGGCCCGATCCCCGCGCGTGCGCGCCCTGGTCGACAACCCGCCTGTCCTCCTCTACTACGAAGGCCGCATTCAGGATCGAACCCTGCGCAGCCACCGGCTCCTCGAGGAGGACATCCATACAGCTGTACGTCAGTCCGGCAAGGGGTCACTGGCGGACGTCGCCGCCGTGATCCTGCATCAAGACGGAAGCCTGGGAACCATCGGCCGGGACGACCTGGGCGACGGTTCCAGCCTGGTGCCGTACACGGGAAGGTCCGACATTCGATACAACGAAGGGTGATGCCTGAAGGCGGCGACACCGCTCCGGCCCCAAGTTAGGGTAGCCTAACTTGTAGGTAGCCATCCCGGATCGAAGGAGCATTGTCGTGACCCGCACCCAGTCCCGCACCCCGTTCACCCTTGCGGTGCTACGAACGGAGCAGGTGACCGCACACCTGGTGCGGGTCGTCCTGGGTGGTGACGGGTTCGACTCGTTTGTCGAGCGCAGTGAGACCGACAGCTACGTCAAGCTCGAACTACCGCACGCAGGCGACGTGGCCATCCGCACCTTCACCGTCCGGTGCGTGGACGCGGAGGCACGTGAGGTCTGGATCGACGTCGTCGCCCACGGCAACGAGGGCGTGGCCGGACCGTGGGCGCAATCGGTCGCGCCCGGCACCGAGGTCGTGGTCCGCGGACCCGGCGGCGGGTACCGGCCGGACCCGACAGCTGACTTTCACCTGTTGGCGGGTGACGAGACCGCCATCCCAGCGGTCGCCAACGCGCTGGAGTCACTGCCTGACGACGCCGTGGGCGCTGTCTTCCTCGAGGTCGAGGACGACGACAACGAGATCGACCTCACCGCGCCGGCGGGCGTGGAGATCGCCTGGGTGCACCGCGGATCCTCTTCTGCCGAGGCGGGCGCCGGAGAGATCGAGGGCGACGCCCCGCTGGTCCGGGCGGTCCGCGACATGACGTGGCCGGGCGGGGACGTCCACGCCTTCGTCCACGGAGAGGCCGAGACGGTGATGAAGCATCTGCGGCCCTACCTGCGCAACGAGCGGCAGCTCCCCGTGGCGCGGGCGTCGATCTCGGGGTACTGGCGGCGCGGGCGTTCGCAGGAGGGATTCCGAACCTGGAAGCGCGAGCTGGCAGAAAGCGAGCGGGCGGCGCAGCAGCCGGTGAGGTGAGTCCGGGCTCACCATGTCGGGATGACCCGGTAGCCTCTTGTACCAGCACCGTTCACGCATCCGGCCCCTCGCGTTCAGGCGTGAGGCGTAGATAAGGCATGGCACATGGCATTCTCACGCGCGAAGCTCATCACCGGACTCGTCGCCACCTCGGCACTCGTCCTCGCAGGCTGCAGTAATGACTCCGGAGGCGGCGCCTCAGGCGGCGACGAGTCGTACACGATCGGCATCAACCAGCTCGTCCAGCACCCGGCCCTCGACGCCGCCACCGAGGGCTTCAAGCAGGCCTTCGCCGACGCGGGCGTCGACGTGGAGTTCGACGAGCAGAACGCCAACGGTGAGCAGGGCACCGCGCTGACCATTGCGCAGCAGTTCGCGAGCGACGATCTCGATCTCGCCCTGGCCGTGGCTACCCCCGCCGCACAGGCCATGGCGCAGAACCTCAGGGACGTCCCCCTCCTGTTCACCGCCGTCACCGATCCGGTCTCGGCCGAGCTCGTCGACTCGATGGACGCCCCGGGCGCCAACGTCACCGGCACCTCGGACGCCGCCCCGATCGAGCAGCAGCTCGAGCTTCTCAAGGAGCTGGTCCCGGACGCCGAGACCGTCGGCATCGTCTACGCCTCGGGGGAGGTCAACTCGCAGGTGCAGGTGGATCAGGCCAAGGAGGCCGCTGGCCCGCTCGATCTCGAGATCAAGACGCAGACCGTCACCACGGTCAACGAGATCCAGCAGGCCGTCGAGGCACTGGGCGACGTGGACGCGATCTACGTCCCCACCGACAACATGGTCGTCTCCGGCATCGCCTCGCTCATCCAGGTGGCCGAGAGCAAGCAGATCCCCGTAATCGCCGCGGAGGAGGGCACCGTCGAGGGCGGCGCCGTCGCCACCCTGGGCATCGACTACACCGAGCTGGGTCGCCAGACCGGCGAGATGGCGCTGCGCATCCTGCAGGACGATGCGGATCCGGCCACCATGCCCGTCGAGACCGCCTCCGAGCTCACCTACGTCGTCAACGAGGCCGCTGCCAAGCGTCAGGGTGTGACCATCCCCGAGGACATCCTGGCCCAGGCTGAGAAGAAGTGATTGGCACCGTCGAGGTCGGCCTGATCTACGGGGTCATGGCGCTGGGGGTCTTCCTGACCTTCCGCGTGCTCAACTTCCCCGACCTCACCGTTGACGGCAGCTTCACCACCGGTGCCGCCACTGCGGCCATGATGATCACCAGCGGCTGGAACCCGGTGCTCGCGACCCTCGCGGGTTTCGTCACCGGGTTCCTGGCGGGCACGATCACCGGGCTGTTGCACACCAAGGGAAAGATCGACGGCCTCCTCGCCGGTATCCTCACGATGATCGCGCTGTGGTCCGTCAACCTGCGGATCATGGACGGGGCCAACGTCCCGCTCCTACGGCAGGACACGGTATTCACCCCGCTCGAGGATGCCGGACTACTCGGCACCTGGGGCGGGGTCGGCGTCCTCCTGCTGGCCGTCGTACTGCTCGGGCTCGTCGTGGTCTGGTTTCTCACCACCGACCTCGGGCTGTCCATTCGCGCGACCGGCGACAACGGGCCCATGATCGCCTCGTTCGGAGTCTCCACCGACTTCACCAAGACCCTCACGCTGTCGCTGTCCAACGGGTTCGTTGGCATGTGCGGTGCGCTGCTCGCGCAGTACCGCGGGTTCGCGGACGTCTCGATGGGTATCGGCCTCATCCTGGTGGGCCTGGCCTCGGTGATCATCGGTCAGGCCATCCTCGGTCAGCGCAAGCTCGTGCTGGCCACGTTCGCCGTCATCCTGGGCGCACTGCTCTACCAGCTCATCATCTTCGCCGCGCTGCGCGTGGGCCTTAACCCGAACGACATGAAGGCAGTCACCGCGCTCCTCGTGGTGGTGGCGCTTCTGCTCCCCCGGTGGAAGGGCGCCGGGAGCCGGTTCGGTCGCAAACCCACCACGGCCGTCGCGGCCAACGAACGCGCGGCGGCGGGGGCCGGAACCACCGTCGACGCGGGCCCCGGTTCCGCCGATGCCGCAGCCACCGGCGCCAAGGAGGCATGACCATGCTGAACGTGAGCAAGGTGTCCAAGACCTTCTTCCCGGGCACCGTCAACGAGCGCAGGGCACTGCACGATCTGACCCTGCGTCTCGACGAGGGCGACTTCGTCACCGTGATCGGCTCCAACGGCGCCGGCAAATCGACCCTGCTCAACGCCATCTCCGGCCGTCTCCCGGTGGACACCGGTGGCATCGAGATCGACGGGACCTCGGTCAACCGACTTCCCGACTACAAGCGCGCCAAGTACATCGGCCGTGTATTCCAGGACCCGCTCGCCGGGACCGCGCCCAATCTCACGATCGAGGAGAACCTGTCGCTGGCGCTGCTGCGCGGCAAGTCCCGGTCTCTCAGGCCAAGCCTCAGCAAGAAGCGGCGGGGGAGTTTCGCCGAGCAACTCGCCATGCTGGAGCTGGGTCTCGAGGACCGGCTCACCGCCAAGGTGGGATTGCTCTCTGGCGGCCAGCGGCAGGCACTGTCGCTCCTGATGGCCGGTTTCACGGAGCCACGCATCATGCTCCTCGACGAGCACACGGCGGCACTCGACCCGCAGCGCGCGGAACTGGTCACCACGCTCACCCAGCGGATCGTCTACACCGGTGGACTGACCACGCTCATGGTGACTCACAACATGGAGCAGGCCATCCGGCTGGGTAACCGCCTGATCATGATGCACGAGGGGCAGATCGTCTACGAGGCGGACGCCGAGACCAAGTCGGCACTGACCGTCCAAGATCTGCTGCGCGAGTTCACCAAGATCAAGGGCGCCACCCTCTCCGACCAGGCATTCCTGGGCTGACCGCCCCGGCTCCACGCCCCGGTCGCGCCCATCCAGGGCCACCCACCTCGCCGAGAAGAGTGTTTCGCGCACCCGTCACTCGGGCGATACGCGCAGAACACTCTGCTCGGCGGGGCGGGGCGGGGCGGGCTAGGCGGGCGGCGGGTCCGCCGCCACCCACCCGTTGCCCTCGCGTCGGACCAGGCCCCGCCGCTCAAACTCCGCGAACCAGCCCGGTGCGGGCCACTCCCCCCAGCGTTCAGCGAAGTGGGCGCCGTTGCGCAGCAGGTCCCCGAGGTGCTCGACCGGCGGATCCGATACCGGATGCCACCGGTGATACACGTGAGCGCCCGCCACCAGCACCACAGGGACGCGGCGGTACAGCAGCCGGCGGCCGAAGTCAGTGTCCTCCGCACCGTAGCCGGTGTAGACCTCGTCAAATGCCCCGAACTCAAACCGGAGCCGCTTCCAGAGTTCGGAGTGAAGAGCGAACGACAGCGACCAGAACATCCCGAACTCGTCGGTCTCCAGCTGCCGGAGCCCCTCCTCGGGGAACGGCCGCGCCGGATGCGGATCGGTGAAGCCGGGCAGATCGTCCGGGTAGGGCGCCCCCGCGGACTCGGGCAGATAGGTCACCGGCCCGAGCCCCACCGCATTCGGCGGGAGCTCGCTGTACCGGGTTCTCAGATCGGGGCCCGGCATGCAGTCCACGTCCAGGAAGATGATCAGCTCAGCAAGCTCCGCCGCGCGGTCCCCTCCCAGATTGCGGCACCGGGCCACTGGCAGATCGGGTCCTGCGGGAACCTCCAGGGGGAGGGCCCCGTCTGTGGCGAGTTCCGCGGCCAACTCTTCGCTGCCCGGCCGAGTCGGCAGCACCACGATGTGCTGGGCGCCGGGTAGGTGAACGGCCAGGGCGCGGCGCTGGGAGCGCAGGTGCTCCTTCCGATCTGGAGTGCACACCGTGACCACCGCCGTCGACGGCTTCGGGTAGCCGGGAATCACCGCGCACCTCCGGAGACCGAGGTCAGGACGGTTGCCAGTCTCTCGGCGGCACCATCGATTTCCCACGAGCGCCGCAGACCCGATCCCGCGCCCGGGTTCGAGCGAGATCGCTCGAGCATCTGGCGGACCGCGCGGACAAGATCGGCGACGGGGGCGTCTCGGCGGACCACCGCTCCGTGTCCCAGACTCTCGAGCTGGTCGGCGGTGGCGTCCTGCTCTGCGAACGGGCGCTCCTCTGGAACGGCCACCATGAACGCGTCGGCGGCGGCGAGGTCGGCCACCGAGCTCTGCCCGGCCGCGCTGATCACCACGTCGGCGCTACACAGTTCCGCCCAGGGGTCGCTCACCCAGCGACCACCGGGCCCGCCGAGCTGCACCCACTCCACGTCGTCGAACTGATCGCGCACGGCCTCCCACCGGGGGTCGTCGCCATGTCCGCCGCTGCCCCGCAAGAGCAGGACGCGAGGCCGGCCGCGACCCCGCGCGGCCGGTTCCGGGTCGCGGCCCGCGAAGCGCGAGACGCCTCCGACCGGGATCAGAGGCGCCTCGGCCCCGGCGGGCACGGGCGCACCGGCCGAGCGCGGCCACGCGGCCACCAGCTCCGAGCACACGCCGTGCGCCATCTCGTGCGGCGCGTCGTCACGCCGACCGGGCAGCACGGTGGAGACCACCGGCGTGCCGGTCAGCCGAGCGGCGAGGGTGATCTCGACGGAGACATCGGTCAACATGACCGTCGGCTGGTTCTGGTCGATCCACTCGGTGAGCATCGCCGTCCGTCGACGCAGGCCCGGCTGTCCGAGCGGGGCCCAGTGCAGTCGCCCACCGGCGGTCGGCTCGCTCGCGGGGTCAACAGGCCCGGACACGGCGCCCGGCCCGTCGTGGTCCAGAGGCAACCGCAGGACCCGGACACGGTCGGGGGACGGGGTCGCGCCGTCCGGGACCGGCGCAGAGGTGAGAATGGTGACGTCATAGCCCAGGGCGGCCGAAACGGAAAACGCCCGCTGGAGGTGTCCGCTGCCGTGGTGGTGGGCGTAGATACCGATCATGTGGCGGCTCCGACCGGCAGCCCCCTCAACTGGGCCTCCACGCGGTCCATCCGGGTGACGTGGGAGAACCTCGCGGCGGCGGCCCGAGCGGTGGCCGCGCGGTCGAAGGTCAGCGCGGCGGGAATGGCTGCGGCCAGGCGCGCGGCGAGATCGCCTTCCGGTTCGACCAGCACCACCCCGGGCTGGCCGCTGAGGATCTCGCGGATTCCACCGCGAGCCAGCGCGACGACCGGCGTCCCGCAGGCCAGTGCCTCGACCGCGGTCAGTCCGAAGGGCTCCTCCCAGCACGGCGTCACCAGCGCCACCGACGCGTGTGCCACGAGTGGAACCAGGGCCTCGCGGCTGAGAGCGCCGTGGAAGCGGACCGCACTGCCCGCCTCCCGCAGGCGCGGAGCCAGGATCTCGTCCAGGTACCGGTCATCCCCGACGCGGCCGGCCAAGTCCAGGGTCATGCCCGCCCGCATCACCGCGTCGACCGCCAGATGTGGCGCCTTCTCCGGAACGACGCGGCCGCACCACACGGCGCGCGATGGGTTGGCGGCGGTGGGCTGCGGACGCCAGATCCGCGTCTCCACCCCGTTGGGCACCACCGTGGCGCCCTGGGGCACCCGCCAGGAACTGAGCACGGAGCGACTGACCGCCAGCACACTGCCCGCCGCCTCGCCGAGCTGATCGAAGGCGTCCTGCATGGGGTCGAGCCGCGGGCAGTGCAGCGTGGTGATCATGCGGGCGCCCAGGTCGGCCGCCCGGACCAGTGGCACGTGGCTGAGGCTGTGATTGAGGACCACGTCGACATCGGACTCGGCGAGATGGTCCATGAGCCGGTGGAACTCGGCCGCGTCGGCCTCGTACCCGCCCGTGGGATAGAAGCTGTCACCGAAACCGGTCACGTCGGTCATGGTGGTGAACTCGAACCGCCGGTCGTGCCCCTTGCTGCCGGCGGCGGCGAACAGCGTGACGTCGTGGCCTCGTCTGCGCAGGGCCGGAACCTCCTTGGCCACCACCACCTCGAGGCCGCCTGCGTACGGTTCCCGGATGGGGAACCGCGATGGGCCGATCACGGCGATCTTCAGTCGGTCGTCGTCTTGGGCGTTCACGGGCCCCCTTTCGCTTCGGCTCGAGCCGGCGGATGCTAACCGCTGCTGGACCTACGATCGTGACCCCCCGGGGGGCCTGACGCCACCGGAGGGGTGAACGACCTGGTCACCAGCCGCCGAGGACCTGTTCAAGCCGTACCCCCGCTCCCCGTGTTCCGAAGGGGCTCACCCCGACTTCTCTCGCGGCGATCGCCCTAGGCGCGTCCGGGCAATCCCCCCAGATCTGCTCGCGGGCCAGGGCGCGCGACGTGCGGATCCGGGCGAGGACGCGCCCCTCGTCGTCGTCCACGGTCAGGCTCCCCACGGGTGGGCACAGTGCACGCACCCGGTCGGGGTCGAGCGCACCGAGCCCGCAGGGGCGGAGGATGTCCACCAGAACCTCGGGACGACGACGAAGACCCGCGCCAGCTGCCTCGCGGGCCTCCCCCGGGTCGTGCGGTTCGAGTCGGACCCGGGGATCCGCGGCGAAGAGCTCGGCGATCAGAGGGGCGTCCGGGGTGTCCGGGTCCACCGAGACGGTCACATCGCCCCACCGCAGTAGCGAGGCACACGTTGCTGCCACGGACCCGCTGCCCGCGACGCTTGCGGTGGCGGCGCCGTGCTGCGCCCCGCCCGGGCCCCGATGGATGCGGACGGCGATCAGCGGCAGCTCGAAGATCCCTCCCGCTGGCCGGGTGAGGGGAGAGGCGATGAGCGGGGCCAGTCGTGCGGTTTCGGCATTCTTCTGGGCCAGGTGCGCAGCGCCGTCGGGATCATCGGCTCCGGCGCGGCCCGACCAGTCGGGGCCGTCGTGCCAGGCCACCGCGTCGGGGACGTAGCGGAGCCGGCCGCCGACCTGTTCGCAGCGCCAGGCGAGGTCCCAGTCCTCACCGCCGTAACCGACGATGTGGGGATCAAAGCCCCCGGCCAGGTCGTACATCCGGCGGTGCATCCCGCACACCGCCGAGAGCACGCCCCGCCAGAGTCCGGCTCGCCATCCACCGTCGGTGCGGGTGAGGCCGTCGGTCTCGGTGTAGAACGAGGCCGGCCACTCGGGATCCGGGAGGACTTCGGCGAGTTCGAGGCCCCGGTGGGCTGGCTGCGCCGGTGCCGCCGCGGGGTCGCTGAACACCCCGTACCGGCGCCGGCCCACCACGAGTAGGTCCGGGTTCCCCTCCAGGGCGGCCAGCAGGGCGGCCACGTAGCCGGCCTCGGGGACCGTGTCGCCGTCCAGGAAAAGCAGCAGCTCACCCTCTCCCGCCCGGGCGCCCAGGTGCCGGGCGGCGGAGGCGCGGAATCCGCGGTCCTCCTGCCGGACCACTGTGACCTCAGGGGGGACGACGGGCGGGGTGGGCGAGCCGTCGTCCGCCACGATCACCCGGGGGGACTCGGCGAGCCCGGTCTGGTGGCGCAGTGCGTGGAGGATCCGGTCGAGCATCTGCTGGTCCCGGTAGTACGGGATCACCACATCCACGCTTGCCTGGATTGCCGAGGTACCCGCGCTCACCCGATCCACCTCTCCCAGGCCTGCCGGTAGGCGCGGCCCAACTCTGTGGCGCCCGGTCCGGGCGGGTCGATGCGAGTCGGGGCGGGGTTGTCGAGGAGTGCGCGCAGGTCGCCGGCGAGGTCGGAGATACCGGCGGGACCGGGGGCGCCCGTGAGCAGCAGGGAACCGGGCCGCCGCTGTTCCATCTCGCGGGTGTAGTCCGAATCGGTGGTCAGGGGGCGGCGCCCGGCGGCGGCCCAGGTGTTGAGTGAGCCCGACGCGGACACGTTGCGGAACAGGGCCACCGGCACGGTCACCTCCGCCAGGACGCGGGCGAGCTCGTCGTCGTCGACCCTCCCGGTGACCTCGGCGCGTCCCCCGGCTGCCCGGACCGTCTCGACCGCGGCGCGCACGTAATCCTGGTGGCCGTCGGCGGGCGCGCCCAGCAGCCGCAGCGTCACCTCGTGATCGCCGGCGGCGGCGAGGTCGGCCACGGCCGCGGCCACCACGTCCACCGCTTTGCCCGGGTGCAGGAAGCCGAACACCCCCACCGACCGCGCGTCAGGTTCAGGTGGGGCGCCGTGGCGCGAGGCGACGCCCAGGTCGGGGACGGGCAGGGGGATCACCGCGTCGACGACGATGCCCGCAGCCTCGCAGAGGGCACGCTCGTGCCGGGAGCTCACCACGACCAGGTCAGCGGCCGCCGCGATCCGCTGATACGCCCGGGTCCGGAAACGACACCGCTCCTCGCCCTCGGCCGGTTGGGGAACATCGTGCAGGGTCACGGCCAGCGGACGGTCCCGCGCCACCGCCTCGACCGTGTCTGCCGCCTCGTCCGGAGTCGCCCCGAACAGCGGGTCGGTGACGTGCAGGTGAATGGCCCTCGCCGAGCCCTGAGCCGGGAGTGCGGCCAGCGCCGCGGGCAATCCGGCCACGTCGGGCACGTCGAGAACCGCGGCTCCGGCGGCCTGAGCACACTCGACGGCGAAGCGGGTCACCCCGTGCGCCGGCGGGCCGAGCGCGATCGTCAGCGGTGCATTCACCTGAGCCCCAGGAGCTCGATGCGCGCGGCGTGGCGGCGCAAGCCCTCCTCGACCACGCCCGGGGTGGACTCGTACCAGGCCAGATGCGCCTCGACGACCTCACTCGCGGAGACGGCGTCGCCGTTGACCAGCCAGTCGCGCGGTCCGATCTCGGGAAGGCCCAGCGCGCGCTCGACGGCGGGATCGACGGGAGCCTGGGTGTCACCCAGGGGTTCGCGGTCGCCGATCCGGGGCGGCGGGTCGATCAGTCCGGGAGGGAGTTCAGCGAGGATGCGCCCGAAGACTCCCGCCAGGGTGCCGCGGTCCGGGTGGTTGATCGTGTGCCAGCGGGGCATGGAGTCCAGCAGGTCCGATGCGGTCAGCGTGCCGTGGGCCTGCTCGCGGGTCCGCAGCGCCTCAACTGATTCGCGGACCGAGGCATGCGCCTGGTCCGGATTCGGCACGGCGTCGAGCACCTCGCGATCCCCGGTCGCCGCGGCCATGATCGCCCGCAGGTCGTGGTACGGGGCGATGGGCGGGACGAGCGATCGGTCCCGTGGGGGCCGGATCAGCACCTGGTACGGGTGCAGCCCCGCGAAACGCAGGACCGGCACCAGCACGACCGTGGCCGAGGCCGGCAGCTGCGCGGTCATCTGGCGGTGACCGAGCGGCAGGTCGCGGTAGTCGTCGCGGATCGGCTGGACGATCAACACGTCGGTGCGCGCGAGATCAGCATGCAGCGTCGGGATATCCCGGGCCGTCATCTCGTACACCGGTCGCACGTCGGTCACCGCGGTGCCCTCGGCGGAACGCAGCAGGTCGCGATAGACGTCCGCCTGGCAATTGCCGATCACCATGACTGAGGGCACGTCGGTGTGGCTCACTGGACCGAACCCTTCTCTGCGCTGGGGGTATTCACTGCGCCGAGCGTAGGCAGGCCCCCCGGCGGCGGCAACCGGCCCGCAACTGCCGCCACCGATGCAGTGGGGTTAGGCACGCGCGGATGGCAAGGTGACGGGGTGCACTCCAGCGTTCCCCCGACCCCGACCCCGACCAGACAATCGATCCGAGTCCGGTCTGTGCCGGCTGGCCACGACTACGTCCGCCACGCCGTCGGCACCGCGGTGGGCACGTCCGCGGTTCACCTGCTCGACGACCCGATCCTGGACCCCTCGGACCCGGCTCGCTGGTGGCCGCACCCCGCGCTGGAGGCCGCTGAGCGTCCCGGGGTGCTGGGGGGCGCTGACGTGGTGCACGTGCACTTCGGCTACGAGCACAGGACGCCTGAGCAGGTGGCGGGCTTTGTCTCCGCTGTGCGGGACCGCGGGCTCGCGCTGGTAGTGACTGTGCACGACCTCACCAATCCGCACGAGACCGATCCCACGGCTCACCTGGAGCGAACCGGCCATCTGGTCCGCGGCGCGGACGCCGTGATCACGCTGACCTGCGGTGCGGCCACCGAGATAGGGCGGCTCTGGGGCGTGGACGCGCGGGTGATTCCTCATCCGCGACTGCTCCCCGCCGGGGTCACCGAGCCGCACCGGCTCCGCCACCTGGAAGGCCTGGACGGTCCCAGCCCGGCCGGCCGTCGCTCCGTGGGCGTGATGCTGGGGTCCCTGAGGTCCGGGATCGCCGCGGAAGAACTCCTCCCCCGGCTGGCCGACGCGCTCCCCGATGGCGTCGACCTGGTGGCGATGGTCCGCTCCGACGCCCTGTCCGCCGCCCGGGATCCCGGTCACGCCCGACATGCTGCCGCCCTCACCCTGGACCTGCTGCACGCCCGCGAGCACGTCCGCCTTCTCCCGCACGAGCACCTGGACGACGACGAACTGTGCCGGACCCTGGCCGGGTTCGACGCTCTGGTTCTTCCGCATCGTCACGGCACGCACTCGGGGTGGCTGGAGCTGTGCCGCGACCTCGGGGTGCCGCCGGTCATCCCCGAAATCGGGCACCTGCTCGAGCAGTGGGGTTCGCCGGCGGGCTCCTACGATCCCGGACAACGCGGGCTCACAGGGTTGCGCGACGCCCTGCAGACCGCCCTCACCAGCTCGACTGTCCCCCCACGGGCCGCCGAGGCCGAGGACGGCGCGGTCGCAGCGGCTCACGCCGAGGTCTACCGCGATGCGCTCGGCGCACCACGCGGGTCAGGGCGGTGACGATCAGCCCTCCTTGCGGCGGACGATTTCGTTGATCCACGCCGGGGCGAACGGCGAGGTGCAGTAGGGCGGTGTCGGATAGTCGCGAAGGACTCCCAGACGCTCGCCGATCTCCAGCGCGCGCGCCCGCAACTCAGGGTGTTGGATCCCGATCTGCGCCAGGCAGGTGTTCATCTCCCACTGCAACCGCTCGTGAGCTCCTGCCATCTCTGCCTCGATCCTGTCGAGAAGTGCGGTCAGGTCCAGCCCCTCCGGCCTCGTGACCACCCTGTCCGCGGTCACCGCCCAGCCGGCCGAGGCCACCACCGGATCGACATCAGCCATCCAGGCGATGCGCAGGTCCTCGGCGTGCGGACCCTTCATCACCACGTACCGCACCAGCCAGTCGTGCACCTTGCGGGTGCGGGCCTCGCGGATCATCGCATCGAGCTCGGCAGCGGAGAACTCTCTCGGCCTGCAGATGAGCAACGCCAGCAGCCGTGCAGCCGAGTCACCGGTGCCCCACAAGTCCACAGCCAGGGGATGGTTCTTCTTCACCCGCTTGGCCACAGCTCGGAGCTTGGTCAGGTTCACCGCGTGGTCGTCGCCGTGCCGCTCGTTGACCTCCCGGATCCGGGCGTCCGCGAGGTCCGAGAGCTCGGCCATCACCTGGTCGAGAGTCGGCGGTGTCGTCGTCGTCATATCTCTCCTCCGGCGCGCGCCCTCCACTCGGTGGATGCGTCTGTGGAGCATCCATCCCGACCTGCTCGACCGCGCCGCGTTGGTCTCCGGGTGGCGCGAGGGACTCCTGGCTCAGAAGGTACTCCGCGAGTGGGAACGCGCTCCCCGTTCGGAGGCCTGAACCGCTGCTCGCAGCTCCCGGTCAGCGGGCAGCGCGCCGGGTGACCGGCCGGGACCCGTCGCTCAGCTCAGGCTGGGGAAGACGACGACTGGGGTCGGCCAGACCCACGGTGTGTCCGTCGGCGGACAGTCGGCTCATCCCCTCGATCAGCATCCGCCGTGCGCTCCTGTTGACCGAGGACACCCGGCTCAGATCCAGGGTCACCTCGCTGTCACCCGGCGGGATCTCAACGAGACGGCGCAGCACCTGCTCGGCGCTGGCGAACGTCATGGGACCCTGGAGCCGGAAGGTGCGCCGGCCACTGGCCTCGTCGTAGCGCACCGAGCGGACCGCCTCGACGTCTGTCACGGTGGTGTTCATCAGATGCAGGTCGAGGTCGCGGGAAAGCCGCTCGAAGGTGCGCACGCCCTCCACACTGTGGCCGTGATCGTCGAGTCGTGGTGAGAACACTCCCAGTCCCACCTGCCCGGGCAGCGCACCAAAGATCCCGCCGGAGACCCCACTCTTGGCGGGGATGCCAACGGTGGACATCCAGTCACCGGCCGCGTCGTACATTCCGCACGTGGCCATCACCGCGAGCACCTGCCGGGCCACGCGCGCGGAGACCACCTGCTCACGGGTGACGGGGTTGACGCCGCCGGTCGCGAGGGTCACCGCCATCACCGCCAGATCACGGACGGTCACCTTGTAGGCGCACTGCCTGGTGTAACCGCGGACCGCCTCATCGGGGTCGCCGTCGATGATCCCGCCGGCGCGCACCAGGTTGGCCATGGCCCGGTTACGGAAAGCCGTGCGCAATTCGGAGTCCAGGACGGTGATGTCCACCTCCAGAGGCCGGCCGGCGAACGCCGAGAGCCCTTCGGCCACGGCGGTGTCGCGCTCGATCTCGGTGGCGTCCGGCTGGCCGACGAGCGTGTGCGTGGTGATGGCACCGATATTGATCATCGGATTGCGCGGCCGGCCCGAGACCCTCTCCAGGGAGATCTGATTGAACGCGTCGCCAGACGGCTCCACGGCCACCTTCTCGAGCACCCCTCCGATCCCGCGATCGCGCAGGGCCAGGGCATAGATGAACGGCTTGCTCATGGACTGGATGGTGAACTCCGCGTCCGCATCACCCGCCGTGTAGACGACCCCGTCCATGGTGCAGGCCGCCACCGCGAAACGGTCCGGATCAACGGACGCGAGCTCGGGGATGTAGTCGGCGAGTTCGCCGTCGTCGCCCACTGAACAGGCATCGCGGATCTCGAGTAGATAGTCAGGTACCGGCGTCTTCACGTTCCCCAGCGTGTCATGCCCGCACGACTATGCGGACAAGTGATGCCCGTCAGTGTTCTTCTCCCTGATCCTCCGTAACTTCCAAGGTGCCGGGCCCGGAGTGGGCCCGGGAAGAACGAAACCAGGAGTGATCAACATGGCCGTCAACAGCCAGAACCTCAAGAACAGCATGCTCCGGGCGGAGGGCTTCTCCTGCCCGTCCTGTGTCTCCAAGATCGAGAAGCGGGTCGGCCGCATGGCCGGCGTGGAGAACGTGAAGGTGCACTTCGCCTCCTCCCGGATCGAGGTCGACCACGACCCGGCCGTCGCGAGCGTAGACGACATCGTGGCCGCTGTCGGCAAGGCCGGCTACAAGGCCCGCGCCAGCGCCTTCTGACCGGGCCGACGCCCACCAGCCATCCCCTCGCACTGCATGAGAAAGAGGAACAGACATGAACACGATCCGTAGGTGGGTGTACGGGCGCTGGTTCGTGCCCATCGTGTCCGGACTGCTCATCATCGGCTCGTTCATCGTCGCCGGTGTGGCAGGTTCGGATTTCCGTGGGCTCGAGGACAACACCGTCCTGGCCGACGCACTGATGTTCGCCGCCGCTGTGGTGGCGGGCGCCCCGATCGTCAAGAAGGCCGTCGACGCCCTGTTTATTCGCCACATCGGCATCGACCTGCTGGTCTCGGTGGCCGCGATCGGCGCGATCATCATCGGCAACTACTGGGAGGCGGCCGCGGTCACCTTCCTGTTCGCGATCGGCCACGCGCTCGAATCCGCGACTCTCAACAAGACCCGGTCTGCCCTGGCCGAATTGGTGGCCGTGGCCCCGGATGTCGCGGTGGTGATGCGTGACGGCGAACAGGTTGAGGTGGACGCCGTCGACGTCCGCCAGGGCGAGATCGTGCTGGTGAAGAACGGAGCCAAGGTTCCGGTCGACGGCCAGGTGGTCGCCGGCTCCGGCGCGCTGGACGAGGCGTCGATCACCGGCGAGTCGATCCCGGTGGAGAAGTCGAAGGGTGACCAGGTGTTCGCCGGCACCATCTCTCGCGGCGGCTTCCTGCACGTGTTGGCCACCGGTATCGGAGCCGACACCACCCTGGCGCGGATCATCCATCGTGTCGAGGAGGCGCAGGACGCCAAGGCCCGCACTCAGAGCTTCATCGACCGCTTCTCCAGCTGGTACACCCCCGGCATCATGCTCCTCGCGCTGGTCGCGGGCCTGATCAGCGGTGACGTGGTGTTGGCGCTGACCCTGCTGGTGATCGGCTGCCCGGGCGCACTGGTCATCTCGATCCCGGTGGCGATCGTCGCCGGCATCGGTCGGGCCGCGCGCAACGGCATCCTCATCAAGGGCGGCGAGTTCCTGGAGACCTCGGCGAAGATCGACGTGGTGGCCGTGGACAAGACCGGCACCCTGACCGAGGGGCGCCCGGAGCTGACCGACGTGGTGGTGCTGGATCCGAGCATGAACCGCGCTGATGTGTTGGCACTGGCGGCTGGTGGCGAGGCCGGATCCGAGCACCCCCTGGCCCGTCCGATCCTGGATGCGGCGGCGGCCGAGGGGATCGCTTACGACACCCCCGAGTCGGTCACCCCGGTGGCGGGTAAGGGTCTGACCGCGCAGGTCCACGGACAGCGCGTACTCATCGGAAACCAGGCGTTACTGGATCAGTTCGGAATCGTCGACGACGGTGGGGCCCAGCGTGCGGCCGACGAGTTCGCCCGCGACGGCAAGACCCCGATGATCGTGGGTGTCGACGACAAGGTGGCCGGTGTCCTCGCCGTGGCCGACACCATCCGTGCAGATGCGCCAGAGATGATCGCCCGCCTCCACGCCGCAGGTGTGAAGAAGGTCGTCATGCTCACCGGCGACGTCCAGCTGGTGGCCGAGGCCGTGGGCAAGGCCACCGGGGTGGACGAGGTCCGGGCGGGACTGCTCCCCGAGGACAAGCTGGATGCCGTGACCGAGCTGCAGCGTGCGGGGCACACCGTGGCCATGGTCGGCGACGGCGTGAACGATGCCCCGGCGCTGGCCACCGCGAACATCGGAGTGGCGATGGGCGCGGCCGGCTCGGCGGTGGCGGTGGAGACCGCGGACATCGCCCTGATGGGCGACGACCTGCTCCGGCTGCCCGAGGCCATCGGGTTGGCCAAGCGCACCGTCAGCGTGATGCGGCAGAACATCGCGATCGCGATGATCACCGTGGCCGCGCTCCTGGCAGGTGTCTTTGCCGGCGGCGTGACCATGTCGATCGGCATGCTGGTGCACGAGGGATCGGTGCTGGTGGTGATCATCAATGCCATGCGTCTGATGCGTCGACAATCCGAGGCGCGGCAGGCAGCCGCAGTTCGGGCGCCTGCCGGAGCAGATCGCGATCCCGTGAAGGTCTGACCTCATTCACGACCTGGCCCGCGCTGCGCACATCTGCGCAGCGCGGGTCTCGTCAGGTCAGGTCAGTGATCGTGCTCGCCGTCGGCCTTGGTGGGGTGAACAGTGCCGTGCGCGTGCTCCGGCGGGGCGTACAGCGAGTACACCTTGAGGTGGTCGTCGCCGATGTTGGTGACGTTGTGCCACGAACCGGCGGGCACGAGGATCACCCAGTCGTCGCCGACCTCACGCTCGAAGTCGAGCTGATCCTTGGCGGGGCCCATCTGAACGCGGCCCTTGCCGGCCTCGACGCGCAGGAACTGGTCGTGGTCGGCGTGGACCTCGAGTCCGATGTCATCTCCCGGCGCGATGCTCATCACCGTGAGCTGCATGTTCGATCCCGTCCACAGGGTGGTCCGGTAATTGTCGTTCGAGAGCGTGGCGTCCTCGATGTTGACGACAAACGGATTCGGGCCATGGTCGGTGGGGCTCATCGTGGTTCCTGTCTGATCGGTAAGCAAAGCGGTAGTAGAACCGGGACCAGGTACGCCCGATCCGCTATCGAGTGTCGGCGACCTCGGCGGTTCTTTCAACCAAGGCCAGCCTGTCCGCACCTCAGGTGCCGGCGATCTCCGCCAGCCGATCCCGGTCGAGCACCGCGGTCCAGCGGCGACCGGAATCGATGATCCCCTCCCTGCGCAGACGGCTCATCACCCGCGATACCGACTCGGGCGTGGAACCCGTCATGCCCGCCAGGTCGACGCGGGTGAGCGGCAACTGGAGCAGCGTGCCGTGCGAGTCGTCGCCTCCGAAGCCGGACCTCGCCTCACCGAACTTGTCGGCGATCCGGAGAAGTGTTGCGGCGACCCGCTCGGCGACCGTCCGAGTGGACTGCTGCAGCACCGTGGTGCGGGCGTCACCGAGTTGGCCGGCCAGATCGTCCACGACGCGCAGCGCGACCTCCGGGTAACGGACGAGGATCTCACGGAAGTCCTCATCGGAGATCCGCAGAGCGCACAGGGTGCCGAACGCCTCCACCGTCTCGCCGTACTCGGGCTTGCCGAGGGTGTCGAACCCGCCGAACATGTCGCCCGGCGCCAGCAGGTCCACCACCACGGTCCGTCCGTCTTCGGTGTCCTGATAGGCCTTGGCCTGCCCGTGAGCCACCAGATACAGGTGCCCGCCCGGCTCGCCCTCCGTGTAGACCGCGTCGCCGGCCGCCCAGGAGAGCACGACCGCGTGCGCGTCGACGTCCGCGATGCCGTCGGCGTCGAGGTCGGCGAAGAACGGCGCGTGACGCAGCACGGCTAGCCGCACCGGCCGGGGGCAGGCGTGCGGCTGGGCGCACGTCGTCCGCAGCGGGGTGCGGCGCCGATCAGAGGTTTCACGAACAACGGAACTGTCCGAGACGGTGGCCATGACCTCAACTGTGCCAGTGTCGCGCGCTCAGGGGACGTCGTATTTCTTGAGGCCGGTGCTGGCGGGCCCTTCGAGCAGGTCTCCGCAGGCGGTGAAGCGCGACCCGTGCCAGGGACAGTCCCAGGACCGCTCGACCTCGTTCCACGCCAATGCGGCTCCCATGTGGGGGCACAGCAGTCCGACGCGGCACACCTCGCCGTCGTCGCCCACCGCCTGACCGATCGGTCGGACGGTCGGCCGTGGCCGCCGTACCGCCGCCTGCGCCGCGGTGGCCGCGAGTTGCACGGGAAGGTCCGCCAGCAGTGGCACCGCGTTCTTGACCGACCCGGTGATCGACGGCTTGCCGAACGTGACCCGCTGGTCCAGGCCTTCGAGGCGATCGATCATGATCCCCGCCGCGGCGGGCGCCCCGCTCAGGCCCCACTTGCTGTAGCCGCCGGCGAAGTGCACTCGGCCGCGGCCCCACGGCAGAGGGCCTGACCTGGGCAACATTGTCACGGGGTGATAGTCCTGCGCCGACCAGCCGTGGGTGAATCGCGCGCCCGGGAAGTGCTTCTCGGCGTACTCGCGGAGTGAGTCAACCTTGGAGGCGGTCCCGGCGGCGGTTCCGGTGCGGTGACCGTTACCTCCGACCAACAGGACCTCATCGCTGCCTTGGGGGACGGTCCGCAGCGAGCGCACCGGACTCTCGACCGAGGCGTACATGCCCTGCGGTAGCCCGCCGGGGTATTCGAATGCACACAGGTATGAGCGCTCGGCCTCCATGGTCGCCACGCTGGGACCGTGGTCGAGGGCGGGGGTCGCGGTGGCGAGGACGACGTCGCGGGCGGTGAGCGTGTCTGTGGTTCTGGCATCGGGATCAGGATCGGTGGAGGCACCGATCGCGGCGGTGACCTCGACAAACGCCTCCTCCCCCGCGCCCTGCGCCTTGAGCCCGGTGACCCGGGCGTGTTCGACGATCCGCACGCCCAACGCGGTGGCCTCGCGGGTCAGCGCGCCGAGCGCCTCCACCGGATCGAACTGCAGTTGATCGGGCAGTTCGACCCCCGCGCGGGACGGGAACGGGACGTCCATCTTGTCGTACCACCGGGCGGGCAGCTCCAATTCGACGAGCGTGCGCATCTCCTTGCGGAGCCTGGAGGTGCCCAGAGTGCTGTTCGAGAACGTCACCGCGCGACGTCGTTGCACATCAACGCCGTGGGAGTCGCAGAACTCAACCCACCAGTCCAGCCCGTAGAGGTTGGCGTCGGCGTAGGCACGCGTCGTCTCGAGCCCGTGCCGCGACCGAATGGCCGACAATCGCGTGCCCTGGAGAACCGAGATCTTGGCCGTGGTCGCTCCACTCGCCCCGGCCCCCACCGTGCGTGCCTCCAGCACCACCACGGATCTGCCGCGCGCGGCCGCCATGATTGCGGTGATCAGGCCGGTGAAGCCCGCGCCCGCAACCACCAGATCCACGTGCTCGCCGGCCGGGAACGCCTCCGCCGGCGGGTCGATGGTCGTGCGTCTCCAGAATGCCTCGCCCATGGTGCGCCTCCTCCGAGCTGTCGCCTACGGTCTCGCGAATCTCACAGTAGGACCGCACCCGACCGCCCGCGACCGCTCGGCGGAGGACCCCGAGGCGCGGCGATTACTTGCCGGTAAAACCCGCGTCCACCGGGAGCGTGATCCCGGTGATGTTACGGCCCGATTCCTCCACCAGGTAGAGCACCGCGCGCGAGATGTCGATCGTGTCGAGCATGGCCACCGGCAGGGCATTGCCCATCGTGTGCGCAGCGGGGTTGGCGGCAAACCAGGCCTGCATCTCCTCGTGCGCGACCATCGGTGTGACCACACCGGCCGGGTGGATGGTGTTGATGCGGATGCCGTGCGGCGCCAGCCAGATCATGAGACTGCGCATGATGCCCACCACGCCGTGCTTGCTGGCGGTATATCCGGTCGCCGCGCCGGAGCCGTCGCCGCCTCGCCCGGTCAGGCCGTTGGTGGAGGAGATCAGCACGAGCGCTCCGCCCTCACCCCGCTCGACCATCAGCGGCGCGATCGCGTGCGCCGTGTTCCACACGCCCACCAGGTTGACCATGATCGTGTCGACGAACGCCTGTTGAGCATCCGGCTCCAGACCGCGCTGGAGGTTCACCCCGGCGTTGGCCACCACGATGTCCGGCACACCGAACGCCTCGACGCACTTGTCCACGGCAGCGGCGACGTCGGCGGTCTCCCGCACATCGCCCTCGACGGCCACGATCTCGCCACCCACCGCCTCGACCTCGGTGACCGTCTGGTCCATGTCCGACCGCGACGCCAGTGCATATGGGACCGAGGCGATGTCCTCGCAGATGTCCAGCGCGAGGATGCGGGCCCCGCGCCGGGCGAGCTCCACCGCGTGACTGCGACCCTGGCCCCGGGCCGCGCCGGTGATGAAGGCGACCTTGCCCGCGAGTGACTGCTGCTGTTCCATCTGTGCCACGCTCCTGATCCCGGCGACCCGAATGGCGCCCGGCCCGGCCCCCGGACGGCGACCTGACTCCTGTCAGGATCTAAGCACCCAGGCGCCAGCCGCCGGGGTCGATCAGCTGAATTGGCCGCCGCTCAGGACCTCTCGCAACGCCACCGCAAACGCCGCCGCGTCCCGCGCTCCGAGTCGCGAATAGCTCAGCACCAGGCCCGACACCGCGGCCTGCGCCGACTGACTACTCAGCGACCGCGTACGCCACCCGGCCCGCTCGAGCCCGCGGACCACGTCGTCGTCGTCATATCCGGGGAGCAACACGCACAGATGCAGACCGGCCTCCACACCCGTCACGTCCAACGTCGGACACTCGCGCGCCAGCGCCGACACCAGACGTGAACGGCGGTCGCTGTACACCCGTGCCGCGCGCGCCAGGTGGCGGTCCATCGCCCCGGAAGCCATGAACTCCCCCAACGTGTCCGCGGGCAGCGACGACGGCCCCCGCCGGTGCACAGCCAGACACCGCTCGACCTCCCGACGCAACGCCTCCGGTGGCAGACACCACGCGACGCGAAGGTCCGGGGCCACCGACTTGGATGAGGTGCCCACATACGCCACGCACCCGTCCGCGCCCGGCAAGGTGGCGAGTGCGGGCAGCGGGGCGACGCCGTAGCGGAATTCGCCGTCGTAGTCGTCTTCGATCACCAGCGAGCCGGTCCGCCGCGCCCACTCCACCAGCGCCACGCGCCGCTCGACGTTCATACGGTGGCCGAGGGGGAACTGGTGCGCGGGCGTGGTGAACACGATCCCCGGCTCGTCGCCCAGGCGCGCGACGTCGAGGCCATCGGGATCCACGGGGTGCAGCCGCACGTCCAGGCGTTGCTCGCGGGCCATGAGCAGCGCGCCGCGGTAGCCGGGGTCCTCCATGTGGAACGGAATCGCGGGGTGCTCGGTTTGCTCGGGGTGCTCGGCGTGCTCGGCGACGAATGCCGCACACAGGGCCGCCACCGCTGACCTCGACGAGTCGAACAGCAGCGGGTCCGCACCCGCGATCCCTCGATGTCTCCGGAGATGCCCCGCCAACGCCGCCCGCAATCCGGGGCTCGGCTCCTCCCACGGATTCAACCCCACCAACCCCGCCGCAGCGGCCGCCCGCACCGCCGACCGCCACGCCCGCTCGTCAACTAGCGACGCGTCGGGGATCCCGGGGCGCAGATCTCGCGGTGACCGGCCCTGTCGCGGAGCCAACCCCTCCGCCGCGCCCCCCGCTTTCACTGTCCCCCCTGGTCCTGCCGTGCCCGCCGCGCCCGCCCCACCGGCCACCGACGATGACGACGACACCGCCTCCCGCCGACCACGAGTTCGCGCGCCAGCACGCGCAGCCTGGCCAGCACCCGAACTGACGCGGGTGCCCGAGCCGTGGACGGAGGCGACGAATCCCGCGGCGGTGAGTTCGTCGAAGGCGCGGACGACCGTGCCTCGGGAGAGCCCGGTCTGCTCGGCCAGTGCGCGGGTGGACGGCAATCTGTCGCCGTCCGCCAGGGCCCCGTCCGCGATCCGGTTGATGATCACGTCCACCAGATCCGCGGCTGCCGACACTTCACCCACGACCAGCGAACCGGGGCGGGGTATGCGGGCCATGCACCCAGCCTAGGTCTGCGCGTCGGTGTAGCATTCACCCGCAGTGGGGGAGTATCCAACACGCTGTGGACGTCAGCACGCGGGTCCGAAGACCGGACCGGCCGGGCACAGCGGCTCATTCCGACGGCGACAGGCCCGAATGAGCGGAGAGACTCACGGGGCATCGTCGTCCCACGCCGTCTCTCACGAAAGGACCCCTCCCGTCCATGGAGATCACTCCGCTACTTTGGGGCATCACGATCGCGGTGATCGTGGGCCTACTCGCCTTTGACTACTTCTTCCACGTCCGCAAGGCGCACCTCCCGACCATCCGCGAGGCCGCGGTCTGGTCCGGGATCTACATCGGCATCGCCCTGCTGTTCGGCCTTATGTTCTTCGCCTTCGGCGACACCTCGCACGCCGTGGAGTACTACGCCGGCTACATCACCGAGAAGGCGTTGAGTGTCGACAACCTCTTCGTGTTCCTGGTGATCATGGCGTCGTTCAAGGTGCCACGCGAGTTCCAGCAGAAGGTCCTGCTGTTCGGCATCACGTTCGCCCTGGTCTCGCGCACCGTCTTCATCCTCCTGGGCGCGGCGATCATCGAGGCCTGGTCCGACGTCTTCTACCTGTTCGGAATCGCCCTCCTGCTCATCGCCGGCCAGCAGCTGCGCGGCGAGATGACCGGCGACAAGGACGGCAAGGACGACGCCGACAACATCATGATCCGGCTGGCCAAGAAGGTCCTGCCGGCCTCCGAGCACTACAACGGCGACAAGCTGTTCACCCGCGAGAACGGCAAGCGGCTACTCACCCCGATGCTGCTGGTCATGGTGGCTATCGGCGCCACGGATATCCTCTTCGCGTTCGACTCGATCCCGGCGATCTTCGGTCTGACCCAGGAGCCGTACATCGTCTTCACCGCCACCGCGTTCTCGCTGATGGGCCTGCGTCAGCTGTACTTCCTCATCGACGGCCTACTCGACCGACTGGTGTACCTCTCCTACGGCCTGTCCGCGGTGCTCGGGTTCATCGGCGTGAAGCTGGTGCTGCATGCGCTGAACGAGAACAACCTGCCGTTCATCAACGACGGCGAGAACGTCCCCGTGGCGGAGATACCCACCACGATCTCGCTGCTGGTGATCGTGGTGATCCTGGCCATCACCGTGGTGGTCTCGCTCAACAGCCGCAAGGGCAAGGCTCTGCGCGCGCTGCAGAACGCCGAGCGTTACGCCTACCGCTACTCCCGCCTCGCCGAGGCCGACGACGTAACCGACACCGACCGCCAGCAGGCCGAGCAACTCATGGACACCTGGACCCGCAAGGCCGAGGCCGTGGCGCAGAAGTACCGCGACGATCTACTCGATCACAAGGACAAGTACTCCGAGATCATCCGTACCGCCCACGAGACCCGGCTGGCCTCCGCGCGGGCCGAGGGGCGCGAAGTGGGCGAGTCCGAGAAGATCGTGGAGCAGCACGGCCCCACCGTCTGATCCCGCCTCGCTCGCCGTCAGGCGTGCAGGTGTTGCCAGCGAACCCGCCATAGGCTTCCCGCGGCGGGTTCGTTGCTCGGCCCCCAGGCGACGGCTTCGTCGCTGCCCACGCGGCGGGGTCGCCCCCGGGAGCTGGCAGCGAGTTTTGTCGTCGTCACTGCGAAGAATGAGTCAGATTTTCGCAGTGACCACGTCAAAATTTCGGGCCGCGCCCGTGCCCACCACCGCGCCCTGACCCGCCGCAATCCTGCGGCCGCCGCTGGCCCCCGCCGCTGACCCGCCGCCGCTGCTCCGCCGCCCCACGAGCGCTGCCCCCTCACCTCGAGACCCCTAAGTGGTCTCATCGTTTTGCCGGAAGTGGACCTTCCATCCACGCCACTTAGGCGGTGGAATAGCGGCATGTTGAGCCCAGTCCAGCCGCACACCACGCCCACCTACCGCCAGTCCCGGCGCCTCCGCGACGTCCGCTACGACGTGCGCGGCCCGATTCTCACCGAGGCGATGCGGCTGGAGGCCGAGGGGCACGACATTCTGCGGCTGAACCTGGGCAACATGCGCCCCTTCGACCTGGAAGCGCGCCCGGAGATCGTGGATGCCGTAGCCCGCGGGCTCGACGATGCCCAGGCCTACTCGGACTCGCGCGGGATCCGCGTGGCCCGCGAAGCGGTGGCTGAGCACTATCACCGCTGCGGAATCGATCAGATCTCGGCAGAGGACGTCTTCTTAGGCAACGGCGTCAGCGAACTCATCACACTCGTCCTGCAGGCGTTGGTGAACCCGGGCGACGAGATCCTGGTCCCCGCGCCCGACTACCCGACCTGGACCGGAGCCGTGAACCTCACCGGCGGCGTTCCCGTGCATTACCTGGCGGATGAGGAGAACGACTGGAATCCGTCGCTCGAGGACATCGAGTCCAAGGTGACCCCACAGACCACCGCGCTCGTGCTGATCAACCCCAATAATCCAACGGGTGCGGTGTACAGCGAAGAGATCGTCCGCGGGATAGCCGACATCGCTCGCCGACACGGACTCGTACTGCTGAGCGACGAGATCTACGAAGAGCTGATCTTCGGCGACGCCCAGCATCATCACGCAGCGCTCGCTGCCGGCGACGACGTCCTGTGTCTGACCTTCGGGGGCTTGTCCAAGGCGTACCGGGTGTGCGGTTACCGGGCGGGGTGGGTGGCTGCGACGGGTCCGCTGGACCGTGCGGCTGACCTGCTCGAGGGCATAACGCTGCTGTCTAACATGCGCGTGTGCCCCAACCTGCCCGGTCAGTACGCGATCCCCGTGGCGCTCGCGGCCGGCACCCCGGGTTCCGCGCTCCCCGCCGATGTCGTGGACCCGGGTGGCCGCCTGGAGTCGCAGCTCGCGCGGGCAGCGGAGGCGCTCAACGCAATCCCCGGGGTGAGCTGCGTGCCCCCGCGTGGTGCGCTGTATTGCTTCCCACGGATCGACAGAGCGATGTTCGGGATTGACGACGACGAGGAGTTCGTTCTCGACCTGCTGCGATCTGAGCATGTTCTCGTCACCCACGGGACGGGTTTCAATTGGCCCGAGCCGGACCATTTCCGGATCGTCTGCCTGCCGGAGGCAGGCGTGCTGGACCGGGCGATCGCATCGATCGGTGACTACCTGGCCCGTCGCAGGCTCAACCACGCTCACGCGTCCTGACCGGCCTGCGCCATCGACGGGCACAATCGCAGGATTGGCCGGTGGCCCGGGCCGATGATGCGGGCCGGGCCACCGTGCTGCGCGGTCAGCCCGCGAGTGCCGGTTTAATGTAGTCCCAACCGGCATCGAAGTTTTTCATGAAGTTGACCCAGTTGTGTAGCCCGGTATCGGAGTAATCGACCCGGTGGTCTATACCCTTGGCCTCGAGAGCCTTCTCGAACGCCGTGGTTCCTTCGAGCACACCCCGCTCGAGAACGAGCCCGGCCGCTACGCCTTCGAGATCGCCACCGTAGGCGGCGAGGTCATCCGGCCCGACCACTCCGTTGCCCGCGGAGAAATAGACCCGGGCATCGGCGAGGTTCTGGACGTGCGAAATCGTGTCGTGGGCTCGCCAAGCCGCAGCGCCATGCGTGCCCCACAAGTTCTCGATCGCCCCTCCGCGGGTCTCCACGGTGAGTCGAATCGTCTGGTAGCCCAGCTGGTCCATCGTCGAGTAGTAGCCGGAGAAGGACATGACCGCGTCGTAGAGCTCCGGGTACGTGGCCGCCAGGTGCATGGCCGCCTGCCCGCCCATCGAGATGCCGCCCACCGCAGCCTTGTCGGTCACGTCGAGCCGTGAGGAGACGATCGCAGGGAGTTCCTTAGTGAGGAAGGTCTCCCACTTGTTGTTGCCGAGGACCGGGTCCTCGTTCTCCCAGTCCGCGAAGTAGGAGGCGTAGGCACCCGTGGGGGTCACCACGTGCACGTTCTCGTCGGCCATGCGGTCGGCGATTTTGCCCATCGAACTCCAGCCGGACGGGTTCTCGGGCGAGTCGACGCCGTCGAGCATGTAGAGAACCGGCGCCTCGTCTCCCAGACGCGATGGCACGACCTCAACGAGGACCTCACGCTTCATCGCCTGGGACTGAACCAGCCAGTACTGGTAATCGCCAGCCGTTCTCTCGATCCTCAGGAACTTCGACTCGGTGATGGTCTCGTCAACAGGGCGAGGTGTTCCGACGGGAGAGGACGAGCCCGCGTCCATGGGGAAGTCAGCGGATCCGACAGATCCCAGGACGTCGGCGGTCGAACCCACGGGTACGGAGCCGATCGCTGCAATGGCTGAGCCGGCGCCCTGCTCCCCCAGGCTGGAGGGATCGATGCCCTGGGCCAATGCTGGACTTGCTGAACCGATTGTCAGGGCGACGGCGAGCGTGCCGGCTGTGGTGGCTGCGAAGCGACGGAAGGGGAGGGACATCAATCTCCAATGGGACTATCGACGACTAGATCGACTTACCTTAATCTCCCCTGAGTTCACGACGTAACGGAGCTGCATTCGCCCTCAGCCCCGCAGCGCCTCTTCGACGGCGTCGCGCAAGTCCTCGGGCCTACGGTTCGGCCCAAAGCGGCCCACCACCGTGCCGTCTCGTCCAATAAGGAACTTGGTGAAGTTCCACTTGATCCGCCCACCCAACAGGCCCGACTTCTCGGTCTTGAGCCACTGGTACAGCGGATGTGCTCCCGAGCCGTTGACCTCGATCTTCGAGAACAGGGGGAAGTCCACTCCGAAGTTTCGCTCGCAGAACGCGCCGATCTCCTCGTCCGTGCCGGGCTCCTGGTGCGCGAACTGGTCGCACGGGAATCCCAGTACGACCAGACCCTGATCGCGATAATCTTCGTACCGCTTCTGCAGGCCCGTGTACTGCGGGGTGAACCCACACTTGCTCGCGGTGTTGACCACCAGGACGACCTGCCCCGCGTAGTCGGACAAATCCTTCGGAGTTCCGTCCAGCAGGTTCGCTTCGAAATCCGTGAGGGTGGTCTGGTTGTTTGGCATGTGGGCTCCTCGTCGTAGGTGTTGTTGTCGTCGAAGTCGTGGGCGTGGTTTCCCGGCTTGCCGCGTTACCCGCCATTGTCGCCGTTTCCGCCGCTGGCCGCCGCCACAGCCCGCCGCCACAGCCCGCCGCCACAACCCGCCGCCACAACCCGCCGCCAAGAGGAAAACGCCTGCATCGACCGAGTGGATCTGCACAAATTCCTCTTGGCGGCGGATGGTGAGCGCGGGCGCGGCGGAATTGCAGATGGAGAGGCGCGCTTGGCAGGCGCCGCGGGATGTTCGGGGCAGGCGCCGCGGGGCGTGCGGATCAGGCGCCGCGGGAGACCTCGGGCATCGAGAGGGCCGAGAACGCGCCGATCAGCCCCAGGATGGCGAGGAACACCAGGGCCCAGGGCACGCCGAATACCGCGAGCGCGGAGCTCACCCCGCCCACAGCCAGGAGGATGAGACCCATGGTCGTGTTGCCCACTGCGACATACATCGTGCGGGTGTCACCCTCGGCCACATCCACGACGTAGGTCTTCCGGCCGACACGCACCCCCGAATGCAGCAGCGTCAGCAAGAAGTACGACCCCACGAATACGGCGGAACCCGCCACGGAACCGCCGTCGAAGTCTGGGACCGCCAGCACCACCACGACCAGAGCCACAGCCACGACGGAGGCCGCCGACGCGGCTCGCGCCATGAGCAACCGACTCGACTTGTCCGCCATCCGGCCAAAGATCCGCCCACCGATCAACGACGCCACACCCGACGCCAGGACGAAACCACCCAACCCGGTGAGCGCCCCGGTGCCGGCAGCCACGGACATCGACACGATGAACGGCGGACTCAGCGACGAGACGAGAAGCAGTCCTCGGACGGAGATGAATTTCCGAAACGTCGGGTCGTCGCGAAACAGCTGGACGGCGTCCGACCACCACGAGGGTGAGGAATCGTCGGACCCGGTTTGCGCGTCGTCTCCCGATTCTGACGCTGCAGGGACTTCCCCGGCCGGCTCTCTCACCTGTGCATACACGGCGGCGGAGATCGTCCACAGGACCGCGCCCGCAGCCAAAAGGATGGCGAGTTGGGCCTTGTCCAGGTTGCCCCCACCCACCACACGGATCGCCAGGCCCAACGTGATGGCGACCAGTCCCGCGGCAGAGGTGGCGAGCCCGATGATCTGCCCACGCTCGCCGGACGGAATGGTGCGACCCTGAACGTCTTTGGACGCGATCGAGCACAGGCATCTGCCCAGCGAGAACACCGTCAGCGCCACCAGGATCCCTACCCCGGCAGCCGTTCCGTAACCCAGCGCCGCGATTGCCGCCATCACTGCCACCGACACAGCCTGCACAGCCGCGCCGGCGACAAACACCCACTTCCGACGCCGGACCCGCACGATCAGCGGGGTGAGGAACGCCTGCGGGAGCATCGATCCCGACTCTCGGATCGGCACCAGCAGGCCGACCAGCGCCGCCGGCACGCCGAGGACGTTGAAGATCCAGGGCAGCACCGTGGATGCGCTCATCGTCTGGTCACCCGACGACTGCAGGGTGTTGGCAGCGACGAGCTTCATGCCGTTGCGCGGAACCTCCCGGCTGACGGATTCGGGCAGGTTGACGTCTGCGGGATCGACCCGCGTGACGAGAGCGGAGTAGAGGCGGTCGGCGGCGGTCACGTTCAGGACAGTAGTTGCCCCATCGGACACATTCTGAATAAACCTCCCCTAAACACGGAATCCGCTACCCGTCCTCGGAAATCGCTACGCCAGAGGGAGTAACGACTGCGAGGTCGAAGTAGCGGATTTCGGGACCCATGCGCGTGGAACGCGCGTCAGCTATCTGGCGCGCGCGGGCGCCGGACCGGTCAGCCCAGCGGGCCGCCGCAGTTCGGCCAGGCGCCTGCGCCCTGGCCCGCGAGTACCTTCTCGCCGATCTCGATCTGCTGCTGCTTGGTGGCCTGGTCGGCGGTGGGCGCGTACTGGTCGCCGCCGTAGCCGCTCCACGTCTGGGCCGCGAACTGCAGACCACCGTAATAGCCGTTGCCGGTGTTGATGTTCCAGTTCCCACCGGACTCACACTGGGCGACCTGATCCCACGCCGACACCGGGGCAGCGTTCGCCGCGGGCACCGCCAATGAGGCACCGCCAGCAGCCATTCCTCCTGCCAGGATTGCGCCGGTCAGGGTTCGGACGATCTTCTTCTGCATCCCTCGTGACCTCCTGTAGGTCTCGTGTCGTGCTTTCAGTCGTTCATCGGTCAGCGGCCGACATTACGATCACACCGGCGGGTGGGCGCAAGGGTCGATCCGCCCTGAACCGGTCGCGAGGGCGATCCAAAAGATCAGAAAGTGACGACGACGACGAGTTCCGCCGCAGGTCACGGCTGCAATCTCTGACTCGGGGCACCGGGCTGCTACCCGGCTATGACATCCCCCACATCAAGCGCGCGAGAGGTGGATACTGGGTCTCATGAGCAAGTTCGCAGTGGGTGACCACGTTGAGTGGAACTCGGAGGCCGGGATGGTCAGCGGAGTGATCCGGGCCGTTCACACCAAGAATTTCGAATTCAAGGGGCGCACTCGACATTGCAGTCCCGAGGACCCGCAGTACGAGATCGACAGTGACAAGACCGATCACGTGGCCGTGCACAAGGGGACCGCCTTGAAGAAGGTCCGCTGACTCCGGACCCGCGGCGGCGTGACGGCGCGGCCGGGTGGCGGGGTCAGCCGGCGACGGCCGCCGCGAGGTTCGACAGCGATTCGTCTAGCTCCTTCTCGGACACCAACGGGAACGAGACCTTCTTGAGGATCTCCTTGTCGGTGACCTTGGACCAGTCGTAGGTGTGGCGGACCAGCGTGGAGTCCGGACCCTGCGGCTCGAGTTCCCAGACCCATTGCCAGCCGGGGGGCTGCGTGCCGGAAGGGGCTGTCTCCCAGGCGAGCAGCTTGTCCGCCGCGAAGCCGGTGACGTGGTTCTCGGTGCGGTACTCGCCGCCCATATGCTCGCCCTCCATGTCCATGGCGAACACGTCGCCGACCTGTTGGATCCGGTCGGACTTGAAGTCGCCGCGGACGAAGCCGGAGCCGTCCAGGCGGGCGTGATTCTCCGGATTGGACAGGAACTGGAAGATTTCGGCCGCCGAGTGGTCGATCACGCGCTCGACGGTGATGTTCGTGGTTTCGCTCATGACTCCACCGTGCCCGCTGCGGCCGCGTCCCGCATCCGGTCGCGCGGCTGCGGGCAGAACCGAGCAGCGGCTGACACCGCGGCGGGCGCCGGAGGAGGGGTTGCCTGGCCGGGTGGCGCCGGGTAGGCACGTGTCATGGGATCGACACTGGACATCACCACCGACGACGGCGTGGCCGAGGCCTACCTCACAGGAGAAGGACCCGGGGTCCTGTTTTTCATGGATGCGATCGGATTGCGTCCGCGGATCGAGGAGATGGCCGACCGGATTGCGAGCTGGGGCTACACGGTCCTGGCGCCGAACGTCTTCTACCGGCTCGGCACCGCCCGCGAACTGCGCCCCACCATGGACCTGACCGTGCCGGAGAACCGGAAGGCCTACGGGCCGGTGATCATGCCGCGGGTGCAGGGCTACACCCCTGACCAGTCCGATCCCGACACCACACGGTGGCTGGACGTCCTCGCCGAGCACGCCACCGGCGGGTCGGTCGGGGTGACCGGTTACTGCATGGGCGCCCGGCTGGCGATCCGCGCGGCCGCCCTGCGGCCCGAGCAGGTGCGCGCGGTAGCCGGATTCCATGGCGCCGCGCTGGTCGATGACACCAACCGCAGCCCCCACCTGCTCCTACCGCGCTGCCGGGCGGAGTTCGCTTTCGGGCACGCTGATGCCGACCCCGCCAACGACGCCGACGCGATCGACGAGTTGGGCCGGGCACTCGAGGCTGCCGGTCTGACCGCGGTGAACGAGACCTACCCGGACGCCCCGCACGGCTTCTCTATGTCAGATACCGCGTCCTACCAGGAAGAAGGCGCCGAGCGGATGTTCCACACACTGGAGGGCCTACTCGGCCGCACAGTCCGGGACAACGCTCAGGGCTGAGTTCCGCGGGCCGTGACGCGTCCGATCGTGCGGGTGCCCGCGAGGTAGGGAATTCGGGAGAAACGCTTTGAGTACCAGGCGAAGGTCGCAAAGGCGTCGGGCGTGATCACCAGGCGGCGCGTCTCGATACCTTTCATCGACCGATGGGCGATGGTCTCCGATGTCAGCCGCGTCAGCGATAGCAGCTTGCGCGCCATCTCATCTGACTGCGCGTCCTCGCCGGACAGCGAATCCGCCAGCCCTGATCTGAAGAACTGTGGGCAGATCACCGACGTGGACACCCCGCGCGGCCGGAGTTCGGCGTCGAGGGTCTCCCCCAGCGCGACGGCCGCCGCCTTGGTGGCGTTGTAGGCGCTCATCTGCGGTGCGTGCACCAGCCCGGCGGCCGAGGCGGTGATGACGATTCTCCCGCCGCGGGGAATCCGGGACGCGAAGGTTCGACAGCCGCGCACCACACCGAGCAGATTGATGTCGACGATCCGCTGCCACGACTCGATGGCGGTGATCTCGATCGGCCCGCCCACCGCGATGCCCGCGTTGTTGACCAGTACGTCCAGCCGGTCGATTTCTGCCGCGGCCATTGTCCAATCCGCGTCCGAGGTCACGTCGAGCGTCCGGTACGTCCATTGCCCGGCCAACGACTGAACCTCGGTGGGGGCGTCAGCATGAACGTCGGTGAGGACCACCTCGTCCCCCAGCGCCAGGAACTCACGCGCCAGCGCCAACCCCAACCCGGACGCCGCCCCGGTGATGAGGACGCGACGAGCACCGGCTGCGGCGGGCGCCGCCCCGGACCGGTGCGCGTGCGTGCGGGAGGAAAAACGAGCCATGGGTCAGGCCACCTTGTCGTCGTCGAGTGTGTTGTTCTTCCCACCAGCTACTTCGGCGGTGAGTAGGACTCCAGACAACGCCGCCTCGTCCCCGAACGCCATGCCCCTGCGTTGGTCACCGAATGCCAGCTCCGGGATCTCCACGAGATAATTCTGCACGTATCGCCACGGGCGAGCGTCGCCCTGTTTAGGGAACAGGTGACCGTCGCGCTGGATGTAGCCGGCGTCGAAGTCCAGTAGGAGCCGGTCGGCGGGCTCACCGGTCACCCGCGGTGCGTACACACGCTCGCCGCTCTTCCAGAGCTTGACCATGTATCTCGACACCATGTCTGCCCTCAGCGTCCAGGAGGAGTTGATGTAGCCCACCGTGAAGCTGAAGTTGGGCAGGCCGGCGAGCATCATTCCGCGGTAGGTGGTCTGGGCCGGGACGTGGAGCTTGTGCCCATCGATGCTGAGTGTTCCACCACCGAACGCCTGCAATTTCAGACCGGTAGCAGTGACAACGACATCGGCCGGGATCTCCTCTCCATTCGTGAGACGGATTCCGGTCTCCGTGAACTCGTCGATGTAGCCCGTGACGACCCTCGCGCCGCGCTGCAGGGAGCGGAAGATGTCCCCGTCAGGTGCCTTGCAGACGCGCTGATCCCAGGGCCGGTAGTCGGGTGTGAAGTGCTGATCGATCATCTCCGCTGAGATGAAGCGACGCTGCATCGCGCGCAGTCTCAGCTTGAACAACCACGGCGCGCGTTGAGCGATCACGAACTGCATCATGTCCCTCGCACCGTGATTGAACCGCGCCATGCGGTACGCGAGAGGCCCGGGCAGAAGTTTCTTCCACACCGCGCTGATGATGTCCTTCTCCGGCAGGGGGCCGATGTAGCTGGGTGTCCGTTGCAGCATAGTGACCTGCGCACCCCGCTTCTCCAGCGCCGGCAGCATGGTCACGGCTGTCGCACCCGAGCCGATCACCACGAATTTTCGACCCACGTAGTCCATGCCCTCGGGCCACTGTTGTGGGTGAATGATCTCGCCGCGGAAGTCGGCCTCGCCCGGGAATTCGGGCCGGTGCCCCTCGTCATGCTGGTAGTACCCGGATCCGTAGTGGACGCGGCGGGCCCAGACGATGCGCTCGGCCGGTTCGACGCGGCCTCCGCCGCCCAGGTGACACGTGATGCGATACATCTGTAGCGCACTGATCCAGTCCGCGTCCGAGACCCACGAGTTCAGATGTAGCCGCTCGAGCGCGCCGCAGTCGCGAGCGGTGTCGCGAAGGTACTCCTTGATGTCTGCCCCACCACCGAGTGTCGAGCCATGGGGCCAGGGGCGGAACGGGAAACCGAAGGTGGCCATGTCCGAGTCGGAACGGATGCCCGGGTAGCGGAACGTGTGCCACGTGCCGCCCAGATCATCGTGCGCATCGTGGATCTCCCATTCCCATGCGGGCAATTCGCATGCGACATGGTGAGCCAGGTCGATACCCGACAGTCCAGCCCCGACGATCAGCAGGTCCAGCGGTGTTTCAGGGGTTTCACCGGGCCACTTTGCGCGATCGGTGGAAGTAGTCATGACCGGAACCGTAGTCCGCCGGCGCCGATCGAGGTTTGTCTAATGCGCCAACAAGTTGAGATTTTGCGCCATATAACGGAGTGTCCCGCGCATGGCGTTTATCCGATCATCGGGCCTGCGCGGGGTGCGACACGTGGTGACCGAGTTGGGCGGCGACCCCCACGACCTCGCCCGCCGTGCCGGTCTCCCGCCCGGCGCCCTCGACACCGACGAGAAGCTGGTCGAGGACCTGTCCATAGCCCTGCTCCTCGAGACCGCCGCCGTCGAACTGCGGTGCCCCGACTTCGGCCTGCGCGTCGCCTGCCACCAGGACCTGGACATGCTCGGCCCGGTCGCCGTCGCCGTCCGTAACGCGCGCACCACCACCCAGGCGCTGGAAATGACCTCCCGCTACCTGTTCTTCCACTCCCGCTCGATAGAGATCACCGTGACGGAGGACCCGAGGTATGACGACGACGTGTTGGCCGTCCGCTTCGGCTACCGCGATCCGGAACAGGTGATACCGCCGCAATCCGTCGATTTGGTCCTCCTCTTCCTGCACCGCGCCATGCAGAGCGTGCTGGAAGCCAACTACGGACTCATCTCGGTCGAACTGCCCAATCCTCTGAGCACCCACCCCGAAACCTACGAACGTCTCTTCGGGGCGCCTGTCACGCCCATGACCTCCGCCGCGGCCCTGCGCGTACCGGCAGCATTGCTGGGCCGCTCCATCCCAGGCGGCGACCACGCAGTGCAGCAACTCGCGCTGCGTTACCTAGACCAGCACGTTCCTGCCGAGCGTCTCAGCGTCGCAGACCAGACGCGGGCAGTGGTACACCAGTCGATGGCCACCGGGACATCATCGCTGGCGGAGGTGGCCGGACTACTTGCGGTGTCGCCGCGGACCCTCCAGCGTGCGCTTTTCAAGGAAGGCACGAGCTTCGTCGCGATCCGGGATGACGTCCGCCGCGAGATCGCTACCCGCTTGCTCACCACAACCGAGGTCCCGCTCTATCAAATCGCCTCCGCTCTGGCTCTGGGCGACCACACCACATTCAGTCATTACGCGCGCCGCTGGTGGGGGATGACAGCGAGCGAGCTCAGAAACGGACGCAAGGACGGAAGGGTGAAGACTTGACCCGGGCCGATAGATCGACCGGGTGTCGAGGTGGTCACCTCTCATCCGGAGTGGTTGCGCTCGCGGCGAACCGCAGTACGGTCGGCGGGATGAGCCGGACACTTCAGCAACAGACCCCGGCGGCCGCGCATGCCGTAGAGCCTGCGGGCTGGGCGATGCCGGTCCTGACCCTTCTCGGCGTGACCGCCGCGATCATCGGTGCGTTCGTCGGCAGTGGCGCCCTCGGCGGAACACCCATCGCGGAGGCCGCAGGAGGGGCGCTGTCCGCGGACGCCACCCCGGTGGCGCCGGCCGGGGCTGCGTTCAGCATCTGGAGCGTCATCTACCTGGGCCTGCTCGCATATGCGTTGTGGCAACTCACGCCCACTGCACGAGGCTCGTCCCGTCAGCGGACGCTGCGCCCCTGGGCGCTCGCGTCGGTGCTGCTCAACGCGGCATGGATCTGGGCCATCCAACTGGACGCGGTGGCCGTGTCGGTCTCAGTGATCGTGGTGCTGCTCGCCGTCCTGATCAGGGCGATGTTCGTCCTGGGCGCCCCACGGGCCGGTGGCGTGATCGAACTGACGGTGGTCGACGGCACGTTCGGGCTCTACCTGGGATGGGTGACGGTCGCGACGCTGGCCAACGCGTACGCCTGGCTGGTCGCGAGCGGCGTCGAGGTGGTCAGCACCATCGCGGCCGGGATCGTCGGCGTCATCGCGGCGATGGTCGTCGGCATCGCCACGGCGCTGCTCAGTCGTGGGCGTGTCGCCCCGGCGGTGGCCACCTCGTGGGGCCTGGCGTGGATCGCGGTCGGGCGGACCGAGGGCGCGTTCGCGTCGCCCGCTCTGGCCTGGACGGCGGCGATCGGAACTCTCGCGGTCCTGTTGGTCGCACTCCTCAACGTACTGCGCACCTGACCCCCGGCCTGAGCACCGCCCGCCCCACCGCGCCCACTGCTACGTGCCGCAGTAGGTGACGTGCGGCGCGGCTTCGGGCGGCGCGGGACGTGCGTAGCGCTCGTAGCCCGGCCGCTCGGTGTAGGGGTCGGTGACGACGACGAGGAGTTCGGCGAACGGGCCCAGGTCCCCTGCCGTGGCCGCGTCCAGCGCCTCTTCCACCAGGAAATTGCGCGGGATGTAGACGGGATTGACGCGGCCCATCAACTCCCGGTCCGGGCCGAGGGCTCGCCAACGCGCTAGCCAGTCATCGGCGAGGTTGCCCACCAGGTCGCGTACCGGGGCGGGGTCGCCGGCAGCGGCCTTACCGAGCGCGCGGAAGAAGCTGGTGAAGTCAGCTCGCGAGGCGCTGAGCAGTCGCGAGACCTCGTCGATCAGCTCTGTCGCGGTCTCATCCGACACCTCGGCGCCCAGTCCGAGCTTGTCGCGCATCCCGGCGGTCCAGGCGCGCTGGTATTCGGCGGGAAAGGTGCCCAGCAGATCGGTGAGAAGTCGGACCGACTCGTCCTGGTCGGCGTCAACAAGCGGGATGAGCGTCTCGGCGAAGCGGGCGAGGTTCCACTGCAGGATCGGTGGCTGGTTTGCGTAGGCGTAACGGCCACCGGTGTCGATGGAGCTGAACACGGTGGCCGGATCGAAATCCTCCATGAACGCACACGGCCCGTAGTCGATCGTCTCGCCGGAGATCGTGGTGTTATCCGTGTTCATGACGCCGTGGATGAACCCGATGAGCATCCAGTCCGCCACCAACGCCGCCTGGGCGCGGAGAACGGAGGCGAACAGCTCCAGGTAGGGGTTCTGCGAGTCCCGCGCGTCCGGGTAATGCCGGGCGATCGCGTGGTCGGCCAGCCGGCGCAGGAGCTCGTCGTCGTCGGCGGATCGTGCCAACTGGAACGTCCCCACCCTCAGGTGACTCGCGGCCACGCGGGCGAGCACAGCGCCGGGCAGCGGCTGCTCGCGATGCACGGTATTGCCGGTCGCGGTGACCGCCAGCGACCGAGTGGTGGGCACGCCGAGCGCGTGCATCGCCTCGCTGATCACGTACTCGCGCAACATCGGCCCCACCGCGGCCAGTCCGTCGCCCCCGCGGGCGAACGGGGTGCGCCCCGAGCCCTTGAGGTGCAGGTCGCGGCCGTCGGCCAGTTCACCCATCAGCAGGGCCCGCCCGTCCCCCAACCTCGGCGAATACCCGCCGAACTGGTGGCCGGCGTAGGCCTGCGCGACCGGCTCGGCGCCGTCAGGGACGTGGTTGCCGGTCAGTAGCCGCACGCCCTCCTCTCCGCGCAGGTAGTCCGGGTCCAGCCCGAGTTCAGCGGCGAGGTCCTCGTTGAGCGCGAGCAGTCGCGGCTCGGTGACCTCCGCTGCCTTCCACGACAGCACCAGCTCTGGCAGTTCGGTGGCGTAGCGGGTGCCGAGCAACGGCCCCTGATGCCCTGGACGCGCAGTGGTGCTCATGCCCCCGACGATACGGATCCCGGCAGCCCTGCCCCACAACCGGAGAAAGAGCGACACGCTCACCTCGGTGGTCGCATAATTGGCGCATCCCTCGCGCCCCCTGGAGGCACTGTGAGCACCGACCAGATCGTCGAGCAATCGGACGAACCCGCGTCGCCGGCGACTCCGGCCGATCCCGGTCGCACACTGGTCTCGGCCACGCGACGGCTACCCGTGACCGCCACGGTGGTCTCAGCGCTGCTGGTCACCGGCATCGTGTTCAGTGCTCTCTGGCGGGGTGCTCATCACGCGCCGTGGTTCGACTCCGTCGCCTACGGCCTGCCCGCTCTGCAGAACGGCAAATGGTGGGCCGTCCTGAGCGGCCCCTGGTTCGGTCTGACGCCCCTGCAGCACGCATCACTGATCGTGCTGGTCGCGGTGGGTTTCGGGGTGGGTGAGTGGCGACTCGGCTCCCTGCGCACCGCACTCGTCGGGCTGGGCGGCCAGGTGCTGGGCGTTATGGGGGCGGTGGCGGTGATCGTCTCCGGCGACGCGGTCGGCTGGGAATGGGCCACGGAACTCTCGGTGGTCCTGGATGTGGGGTGCTCGACCGCCGTGATCGCGGTCCTGGCCGCGACCACCGCGACACTGGTGTCACCGTGGCGACTGCGAGCTCGGGCGATCCTCTACGGCTACGTGATCGTCAGCTTCCTGTTTGTGGGCAGTCTGGCCGATCTGACACACCTCATCGCCTTTGCGGTGTTCCTGGTGGTCGGCGAGCGATTCCTATCGGGGACGGAGCGTGGGCTGGCGCCCCGCACGCGCCGGGAGACGCGTCTAGTCGTCTCCGCGGGAATGTGGTTCATCGCCGCCGTCCACGTGGTGGTGTACGTCGTGCCGTCCGACGGCCCCCTCGGTCCGACCGAAGCCGACGACGTGAGCCTGCTCAGCATGCTCCTGTCCGTCCTGATCGCTGCGGTGACAGCGGAATTGCTGCGCCGAGGATTCCGTGCCGCGTGGGGTGTGGCCCTGGTCTATGCACTCCTCACCGCGGTCGCCACCCTCGTCGTCACGACGCTCGTGATCGCGGCCGACTTCGAGTCCCTCGGTGCCGTCACCCTCGGAACCGGCCTGCTCTGGACCGGCGAGGCCGTCCTATTGGTGGTGGGCCGCAACGCATTCGGAGTGCGGTTCCGGCGCCGGGTGACGGGTTCGCGTGTGCACCCCGACGACGTGGTGGAGCGCGTCCGCGGCCTCATCCGACGTCACGGTGGGAGCACCATGTCGTGGATGATCACGTGGCAGCCGATGAACTACTTCTTCGCCGACGCGGCCTCGGCTCGCTCCGTGCCCGGCGAAGGCGTGGTGGGCTACCGCTCGCACGTGGGCACGATGATCGCGTTGGCCGATCCCGTTGCCGCACCCGCCGACCGCGACCGACTGCTCGGCGAGTTCGTGCACTTCGCGGAGACCCAGGGGGCGGTGCCGTGCCTGTTCTCGGTGTCCGGCGAGACGGCCGAGCACATGCGGGCACGCGGTTGGCGGGCGTTGCAGATCGCCGAGGACACCATCATTGACCTCCCCGACCTGGCCTTTGCCGGCAAGAAGTGGCAGAAGATCCGTACGGCAATGAACAAGGCCACCAAGAGCGGCACGGTCTACGTCTCGGGGCTACTGCGCGCACAGCCCGCCGGCGTCCTGGCACAGGTGCGAGAAATTTCCGAGCAGTGGGTGGGCGACAAGGAGTTGCCGGAGATGGGGTTCACGCTGGGCACGGTCGAGGAGGCACTCGACGACGACGTCCGCATCGCCCTCGCCGTGGACGCTGACGGCGTGGTGCAGGCGGCACTGTCGTGGCTGCCGATCTACCGCGGCGGCTCCGAGGGTGGCGTGCGCGGCTGGACGCTGGACGTGATGCGCAAGCGCAACGGCCCCGGCGCCAACAACATGATCGAGTTCCTCATCGCGTCCTCGGCTCTGGAGTTCAAGGACGAGGGCGCCGATTACGTCTCGTTGTCCGGGGCTCCGTTGGCCCGTAGTGGCAACCACAGCGACGACGTCGCAGTCCTCGACCGCGGGCTCGATTTGCTCGGTCAGGCGCTGGAGCCGTATTACGGGTTCCGGTCGCTGCACCAGTTCAAGTCCAAGTTCAACCCGAGGATCGAGCCCGTCTACCTCTGCTTCAGGGACGAGGCGGACCTGCCGCGGATCGGTGTGGCGATCGGCCGGGCCTACCTGCCGGGTGCGACTCCTCGCCAATTCGCCACGCTGGCACGCTCCGGCAACTCGGACACGATCGACGTCTGAGCCGCGTCCTCGGCGATCCCGCACGGCATCCGCACCCGCGCCTGCACTCGCGCCACCCGGCCTGCGATCCCCTGCCAGGGCATCCGCACCCGCGCCTGCACGCGCGCCACCCGGCCTGCGATCCCCTGACACAACCGCCACCGGCGATGAACTCCGGCACCCGCCGCGGTACGGGCGCGAGTTCATCGCGAGTCGCGGATGCTGGGCTGATGTAGCCGGGGCAGGGACGATCCCGCGGCTGGGCCTGTCAAGGGGCCTGGCCACCGCTCAGCTGCCTACGCAGAGCAGCGATCTCCTCGGACAATTCGGCCACCTGAGCCTTGGTCGCGGCGTGATGAGCACCGCTCTGCTCACCGACCCGGTCCGCGATCCACGACGCCAGGGTCGCCGTGACGACGCCCAGCAGTGCTATACCCGCGATCATCAGGCCCACTGCGATCGCCCGACCCACAGGGGTCACCGGTGAGAAATCGCCGTAGCCCACGGTCGTGACCGTCACCGCCGACCACCACAGTGCTTCGCCGTAGGAATCGATCGATGCCCCCGGCGCTCCGCGTTCAGCGTCGAGCATCGCGAGCGACGACACCACCAGCAGCACCGTCGTCCACCCGGCGGCGTAGATGGTCACCTGTCCACGCACCACAGTCCCCGCCGAGCGCTGGAGGAACCCGAGCAGCGTCACCAGTCGGAGCAGTCGTAGGGGCCGCAGCATGGGCAGCACGATCACCGCGACCTCGTACCAGTGGGCGACCAGCCACCGCAGACGGTTCTCCGCCAGAACGACGCGCACCACGAAGTCCAGGGCGAAGAGTAGCCACGTCCCCCACATCACGACATCAGTGACGATCCCGGCGGCACCGGTCGGCCGGACGAGCACGGTCATCGCGTAGGCCGCCAGGAATGCGACGGCCGCCGCCATGAGGGGCCACTCCGTCAGCTCTCTCCATCGCGGTTCGGTCACCGATCGATGATGCCGCAGAAGTGTCGGCCGATCGCACACGACGCGCGGCGCCGATCGCTAGGTTGCAGGAAAGACACCGAGACACGCCCCCTTTGGAACCGAGGTCGACCAATGTCTGCAGACTCCATCGGATTCGCACTTCTCATCCTCGGGTTGGCGCTGTTGATCGGAAAGATCATCCGCGTCCGGGTGGGGATAGTGCAGACCCTGTTCCTGCCCAGCTCGATCGTTGGCGGGACGCTGCTGCTCCTCCTCGGGCCTGAGGTCCTGGGCCGATTCTCCGGCCCGTGGGGCGAGAACGGTCTGTTCACCGATCAGATGGTCGACGTGTGGTCGGCGCTCCCAGGTCTTCTCATCAGCGTCATCTTTGCCACCATGTTCCTCGGACAGAAGCTGCCGAAGCCCTCACGAGCAGTAAAGCTCGTCGGCCCGCAGCTGTCCTTGGGGATGGCGATGGGATCGGGTCAGTACGTCGTGGGTCTGCTCCTCGCCGCGCTGATCCTGGTGCCGCTACTGGCCGCCTCTCCGATGACGGGCGCACTCATCGAGATCGGGTTCGAGGGCGGCCACGGCACCGCGGCCGGGATGCGGAGCGTGTTTGACGAGCTCGGCTTCTCGGTGGGTGCCGACCTCGCGGTCGGTATGGCGACGGTGGGAATCGTCGGTGGCATCGTCATCGGTATCGCGCTCATCAACTGGGGGGCCCGCACGGGCAAGACCGAGCTCATCAGCGGGAGCGCGTCGATGTCCATCAGTGAGCAGAAGGGCCTGTTCCGCAAGGACGAACACTACTCAGCGGGCACGATGACCTCCCGTCCCGCGTCGGTCGAGCCGCTGTCGCTGCACATGGCGCTCGTGACCGTGGCCATCCTCATCGGCCTGGTGATCCTTGAGGGACTGCGGTGGATCGAGCAGGCCACCTACGCGTCCGTGATGCTCGACGAGAACACCCCGCTGGAGATCTTTGCCTACGTGCCGCTGTTCCCCATAGCGCTGCTCGGCGGCGTGATAGTGCAGGTCATCGCCACTAAGTTCGGGGTCGCGCACGTGATCGACCCTCAGATCATGTTGCGGATCCAGGGCTGGGCGCTCGACTTCCTCATTGTCGCCGCGATCGGGACCCTCTCCCTCCAGGCGATTGGCCAGAACATCGGCGCGTTCACGATCCTGGCGGTGGCCGGCATCCTGGTGAACGTCGGGATCTTCCTGTTCCTGGCACCGCGGATCATCGGCCGCTTCTGGTTCGAGCGCGGCATCGGCGACTTCGGGCAATCCATGGGCGTCACCGCCACCGGCCTCATCCTCATGCGCATCGTCGACCCGGAAGCCGAGAGCCCCGCGTTTGAGGCGTTCGGGTACAAGCAACTCATCTTTGAGCCGTTCTTCGGTGGCGGCCTCGTCACCGCCATGGCCGTGCCGATCATCTTCCTCACCGGCATCTGGCCACTGTTCTTTGTCATGCTCGCCGTGTTCCTCGTCGCTGTGGGGTCGGGGCTCTTCTACTTCCGGCCCAGGGAGATGAAGGACAGACGCGAGTGGGAGCAGGAGCAGGAGCAGGAACATGAGCAGGCTGAGTGACAGGGTGATGATGGGCGACAGAGATCAGATCATCGAGCGGTTGGCCGATGTCGCCACCGCCCTGGACGCCCGTGAGTGGACCGCGCTCGGCCAGCTGTTCACCGAGTCCGCGACGGGATATGGGGCTACCGGCCGCGACGCGATCGTCGACAGGGTCAAGGCCCACCTCGGGGGCTGCGGTCCGTCGCAGCATCTACTGGGCAACCATCGCGTAGAACTCGACCTCGACGGCGACCCCGACTGCGCTCGGAGCCGGACATACGGAAGGGTCCTGCATCTGGGCGCCGACGACCTCGCCGGGCTGACATACGAGTGCTGCGGCGAGTACACCGACCTGTGGACGCGGGCGGGTGCGGGGTGGCAGATCAGTTCTCGGTGGTTCGAGGTGAGCTTCGACCTCGGTGACGCCCGGGTGCTCCGCCCCGGCTGAGTGCCTCAGCACCTGGGCGGGCCGGGCCCGGGTCGCGGCACAGTCAGCGTCGCACCGAACGCTCGTGCAACTCACGCACCTGCTCGGCGAGCTCGGGCACCGGCCCCGTGACAGGCACCCCCGGCGCCACCTCGGTGATGGACAGACCCGCCACCGGGGCGGGAGCCAGCCCGAACTCCGCCATCCAGGCGGAGTGCTGGGCACCACTGGTCGCAAACACGATGCGCCCCAGGCCGACGAGGGCGTGAGCGGCACTGCACATCGGGCAATGCTCACCCGAGGTGTACACGGTCGCCGTGGCACGCTCGTCCGGCGTGAGGTTTTCCGCGGCCCAGCGGGCGATCTCGAACTCGGGGTGCCTGGTCGCGTCGCCACCGGAGATCCTGTTGCGGTCCTCGAACCGGACCGTCCCGGCCGCATCGACCAGCAGCGACCCGAACGCCTCGTCCCCGGCCGCGACCGCCTCACCTGCCAACTCCACGCAGCGGCGCAGGTGGGCGAGGTCGTCGGCGCCGAGCGTGGGGGCTGCATCGGGTATGAGGTCTGCATCGGGTGCGGATTCGTCGTTCACGAGGACTCCTCAGTTGCGGCGTCGATGTCGGATTGCGTGTCAGCCGGTCTCTCGCAGAGCCGCCGTCACGTGGCCATTGTCCAGCAACGCCGGTCGCGTCGCGACGCCCGAGGCTGCACTATTGCAGAAGCAGCCGAGCGCGCGACCAGCCGAACCCGGCACCACCGTGAGAGAAGAGAAGACGCCATGGCCACCGTCGTCGTCGTCGAGCATGAACTAGTCGCCTCGTGACCGTCCTGGTCGTGGGGTCCGGCGGCTACCTCGGCTCCCGCCTGGTGCCCGCGCTGCTCGAGCGCGGCCACCACGTGCGGGCGGGCGTCACCAACCCCCGCCGGGCCGCGGTGCACCCCTGGTCCGACCGGGTCGAGACGGTGCGCTGCGACGTCCTGGACGAGGCCAGCCTCGCGGATGCTCTCGACGGGGTCGACGACGTGGTGTATCTGGTGCACCGGATGGGGGCCGGAACTGATTTCCGTCGAGAAGACGCGGTGGGCGCCGTCGCCATGCGCGAGGCCATGGCCGCCGCGGGCACGCGTCGCTGCGTTTACGTCTCCGGGCTGGCCCCGTCCGGAGACGACCACCTACCGATGTCCCGGCACATGGCGTCCCGCCTCGAGGTGGAGTCGTTACTCTCTGCCGGGTCCACCCCCGTGTTCACCCTGCGGGCCGGGGTGATCCTGGGGGCGGGCTCGACCAGTTTCGAGGTGCTGCGCACGCTCTGCGAGTTGTTGCCCATTCAGCCCGTTCCCCGCTGGATGCGCGACCGCAGGGTCGAGCCGGTCGCCGAACGAGACGTGGTGGCCGCGCTGTGCCACGCCCTGGACGGAGAGCCGCGCTCCGGCCACGGCGACCTGGGCTGCGGCGAGGCGCTGACCTACCCGGCGCTGCTCGCCCGCTATTCACGCATCGCCGGGTTGCCCACGGTGCGGATCCCGGTGCCCGGGGTCCCGTGGGACCTCGTCGCCGCCGGTCTCTCGCCGCTCGTGGGTCAGAACGGCGCGACGGTCGGCGCGCTCATCGAGAGTCTGCAGCACGACATGGTGGTCGAGGAGTCCGCGGACGGACTGCTGCCCCGGGGCTGGGAGATGACGGGGATTGACGAGTCGATCCGCGCGGCCCTGGATGCGGCGTAGCGTCACCGGTTTAGGTAACCTCGATCACACCTGACACCCGTCAATCCGTAGAGGGCTCGACACCGACTCGTGAGACCCTCGCCCCGAGGAAACAAAGAGGTCGCGCATCATGACGCCGCGCAGTGAAACTCCCCCGGCTGCCGCCGGACGCGAGCCGCTCTTCCGCCCGCTCGACGTCCGTTCCCTGCACCTGGACAATCGCCTGGTCATGTCACCCATGACCCGCATGGGTTGCCCGGGCGCTCTGCCGGACGCGATAAACCGCGATTACTACGCCTCCCGCGCGGCCGGTGGGACCGGGCTGGTCGTGACCGAGGGGATCGGCGTCGATCACCCGACCTCGGTCGACCATTCGTGCATCCCGCGCCTCGACACCCCGGAGTCGGTGGCTGCGTGGCGCGTGGTCACCGACGCGGTACACGCCGCAGGCGGTCGGATCATGGCGCAGCTCTGGCACGTGGGCCCGCTGTGGGGCGCCAACGCCCGGTTCGACAAGCCCCATCGCGACGAGCTCATGGCGATGCGCCCGATGCGCCCGTCGGGACTGTGGGGAACCCCGGGCGTAACCACGTATTCCGAGCGCAGCGTGGCACGGTGGTCGCCGGAGATCGACCCGATGACCGAGACCGAGATCGTCGAGACCATCGAGGCGTACGCCCGATCGTCGAAGCTTGCCATGGAGGCAGGCTTCGACGGCGTGACCATCCACGGCGGCCACGGCTACCTGCCCGACGCGTTCGTCTGGGACGACACCAACCGCCGCACCGATTCCTGGGGCGGCGACCTCGCCGCGCGAGTTCGCTATCCGGCGGCCGTGGTGGCGGCGGTTCGTGAGGCCATCGGGCCGGACGCAGCGCTGTTCTACCGCTTCTCGCAGCACACGCAGCAGGACTACAAGGCCCGCAAGGCCACCAATCCGGACGAACTGGGCGTCTACCTGGGCGCGCTCGCCGAGGCGGGCGCCGACCTGTTCGACGCCTCCACGCGACGGTTCAGCGACCCGGCGTTCCCGGACCTGGACGGCGACGACGGCGAGGTCACCCTCGCCGGCTGGGCCCGCCGGTTGACCGGGAAGCTGTCCGGGGCCGTGGGCGGCGTGGGCATCGGCACATCACTGCGCGAGCAGAAGTCCGGCGTCGAGGTGCAGAGTTCGGACAATATCGATTCGGTGGTGGAGCTCATGGAGCGCGGCGAGTTCGACCTCATCTCGGTGGGTCGTCTCCACCTGGCCGATCCGGCGATCGCCGGCGTTCTGCGGTCGGCCGGACCGCTGCCGGAGTTCGTGCGCGAGCAGCACGAGATGCCGCTGCGCTAGTCGCAGACCTGACCGGCACTCAGCCGGCCACCTCGGGCAGGGCAAGCAGCCGCTCCGCCATGTCGCGGCCCTGCCAGACCATCTCGGTCCCGTAGATCGGGCGGTGGGCAAACGCTCCCTCCAGCAGGAGGAAGAGGTGGTTGGCCAGGTGCCGGTGGTCGACGTCGGGTGAGGCGTCTTCTTTGACCAACTCCTCGAGCAGGTCAAGGATCGAGTGCTTGTGATAGCGGATCACCTCGTGCGCCGGGTGGTCGTCCGGCAGTTCGGCAGCGGCGTTGAGGAACGCGCACCCGCGCCGGCCGTTGAGGTGGTCTGAGGCGTACACGTCAAAGAAGGCCAGGGCGCGTGGGCTCTCGGCCTTCTCCACCTCCTGCTCGAGGAGGGCCCACCACCACCGGTGACGGTTGACCAGATAGGCCACCACGAGGCCGTCCTTGGAACCGAAGTTCGTGTAGAGGATCGGCTTGGAGACGCCGGATTCCGCGGCGATCGTGTCCACGCCGACACTGTGGATGCCCTGCTCGTAGAACAATTCGGACGCTACGTCGAGGATGCGTTTGGCGCCCGGGGTCAGGTCGCTGAGATCGGGAAAATCGATAGCCATATGGCCCTTGACTTTACAGCCCTGTATACCTAATCTGAAACCGAGCTTTACAGGTCTGTATACCTGCGCTCGACAATCACCGGGACCATCGAACTGCCCAGTTCACACGGCTCGGTTCACTCATACCCTCAAGGGAGGTCCAGCCATGGCCCCGTTCCGTCCGCTCACCCGATTCCTCACTCAGCTGTGGTTCGCCCTCGACACCGCCAGTGCACTCCGTCACGGGGGCGCGGTCTCGGATCGTGCACGCACCCTCTGCATGAACGAACCGGGCCACTCCGCGGCCCGAGCCGAGCTGCACAGCTTCGCTCAGGCCGCCTGACCGGGCCCCGGTAGGCCCGCACGCGGGCTCGGGAGCAGGCGCGGGAGCGGATGCCGACGGGGGTAGTTTCAGCCCGTTGCGGTGGACCGTCGGCACCCAACGAAGTTGCTCGATAAGTTAATTCCTATCGAGCGCGTCCGCTCTCGTGTCCCCGCGTAGATCGGCCTCCATTCATGACCGCACCCACCATCAACCCCGTCGCCCCTGTCGCCAAAGCCCTGCGTATCGCACTCTTGGTCGGTGGCGTGATCGCCATCGCATTCGGTATCGCCGTTCTGGTCTGGCCCGTCAAGACCGCTGTCGCGATCACCGCGGTTCTGGCCGTCTACGCGATCCTCGCCGGCATCGTCTACGCCGCCGTCGGCATCGTCTCCACGACCCAGGGCACGGGTAGCCGGGTGGGGCACGTCCTGCTGGGCCTGCTGTTCATCGTCGCCGGAGCCTATGCGTTCGCGTCGCTCCAGGAGTCCGCTCTTTTCCTCGGCCTGTTCGTGACGATCATGATCGGCGTGATGTGGATCGTCGAGGGCTTTACCGCGCTGTTCACGCTGAACGCGCCGGGCAACAAAGCGATCACGATTCTCTTCGCGATCGTCTCGGTGCTCGCCGGCTTCGCGCTGCTGAGCACCCCGGTGTGGGGCGCGGGCTTCCTCTGGTGGCTCCTCGGAATCTCCCTCCTCGTGCTGGGCGTGCTCAACGTGGTGCGCGGCTTCTCGGTCAAGGCCTGATCCTCGGTCTCTCGCCGGACGCGGGCCGAAAGTGGGCCCGCGTCCGGTCGTGTTACGTTCTCCCGGCCAGCAGGACCAACAGGTCGCGCGAATACCGGACCACCCCGAACCCGGACACCGGCTGGCCCTAGCGGAAACCACCGCCGGGTCACGATCGGGCTCCTGCGCTGCCGGGCCCGCGACTTCAAGGGCCTCACAATGCACGCTCCCGGGCTGCGCCCCATCGAATCCCTGGCACACCCTGACGGAACCACCCCGCTGACCCGGGCCCTGGGTCTCGGCCTGGCGGTCCTGCTGGACCGGCTCGTGGGAGATCCGCAGCGCCTGCACCCCGTCGCGGGATTCGGACGAGTCGCGCTCGCGATGGAGAATTTTCTGCTGGACCCACGCCAGTCCGCGGCCCGGCAGCGGGCTGCGGGCCTGGCGTTCACCGGGCTACTCGTCGGCGGGACCACCGCGGCGACCTTCGGCGGGAGCCGACTTCTCTCACGCAGCGACAGCGCAGTGCGGTCCGTGTTGTGGAACGCCGCCGTCGTGTGGTCCTGCCTGGGCGGGACCTCCCTACTGACCGTCGCACGCCGGCAGGACGAGTTGCTGCGGGCCGGCGACCATGATGGATCGCGCGCGCTGCTTCCGTGGCTCTGCGGGCGCGATCCGGATGCCCTCGACCCGGACGGCCTCGCCCGCGCCGTGGTGGAGTCAGTCGCCGAGAACACTTCCGACGCCGCCGTGGCCACGCTCTTCTGGGCAGCCGTCGCGGGCCCGGCCGGCGCCGCGGCGCACCGGGCCGCCAACACTCTGGACGCGATGGTCGGCCATCGCTCACCCCGATACCAGCACTTCGGCACCGCCTCCGCCAGACTCGACGACGTCCTGGGTTTCCTGCCCGCCCGCCTCGCCGGGCTCGTCGGGGTCGCGGCCGCGGGAACTGTCGGCGGAAGCCCCACCGGGGCGCTGCGGGCATGGCGGAGGGATTCCCCCGCACATCCGAGCCCGAATGCCGGTGTGGTGGAAGCGGTATGTGCCGGTGCTCTGGGCGTCCGACTCGGCGGCCCGACCCCGTACCCCTACGGCGTGCAGGACCGCGCGGTCCTCGGAGACGGCAGGCCGGTCCAAGCCTCCGATATCGGCCGGGCCGTCCGCCTTCACGACCGCGTCCAGCTGGCCACCGCCGGCCTGATGATCTTCGGACTGCTGACCGCACACCGAAGGACTGCGCACCGTGGTAGATGACGACCTCGACAGGCTGCGTCTCCACGGTGACACCCAGGTCGGGCCCGGGGAGCTCGACTTCGCGGTGAATGTCCACGGCGATCGCCCGCCCGAATGGTTGGCGGACCGCCTGCGTCGGCGCGTCGACGACCTCGCCGCCTACCCCACCGCTGCCGATGAAGCGCGGGCCAGGCAGTCTGCGGCCGACCGGCACGGCGTGGATCCCGCCACCGTCCTGCCGCTCGCCGGGTCCGCGGAGGGGTTCCATCTCCTCGCCGACCACGCCGCACGCCGCGGGATGCACGCCGCGGTGGTGCACCCGTCGTTCACCGAACCCGAAGTAGAGCTGAGACGGGCGGGAGTGCCGGTGACCCGCGTGCTTCTGCCGGCTCCGTACACCGTCGACCCGGACCTCGTCCCGGACGCGGCCGATCTCGTCGTCGTCGGTAATCCCACCAACCCGACGTCGGTCCTCCACCCACGCCGGACTCTCGCGGCGCTGTGCAGGCCCGGGCGCGTCACCGTGGTGGACGAAGCGTTCGGCGACGTGGTGCACGACGAGGCCGGCTCCACCCTCGCCGGGTCGGACCTCCCCGGACTCGTGGTGCTGCGCTCGGTCACCAAGACGTGGGCGCTGGCCGGTCTGCGCGCGGGGTACGCGGTGGGCGACCCGGACGTGCTCGCCGACCTCGCCGCGCACAGGGTCCACTGGCCGCTGGGCACCCTGCAGCTGGAGGCGATCGCGGCCTGCTGCTCGGCCGAGGCGACGGACCACCTCGACCGGATCCGGCGACAGATCGCCGCCGACCGCGAGGCGATGTGTGGGCTACTCACCGCAGCCGGGATCGAGATAGCCGTCCCGCCAGCAGCTCCCTTCATGCTGGTCAGGACGCCGAGCGGTCAGGATCCGACGGAGTTTCGCGGGCGACTTGCGGCGCGCGGGGTCGCGGTCCGGCGCTGCGACACCTTCCCCGGGCTCGACCCGCGGCACGTCCGGCTGGCAGTCCGGGGCCCGGCCGCGGTGCAGGAACTGGTCACCGCGTGGCGGGAGGCGCTGCCGGGGGAGAGCGCCCCTCCGCGGGGATAACTCCCCGCCCTCATTACGCGTTAATCTCTGTCCCACGGCGCAGCAGGTACACGTCCATCACCCAGCCGTGCTCGGCGCGCAGGCGCGAGCGTTCCTCGAGCAGGTCTGCCAGGACGTCGCCCACGCGACCCGCAACGAGCGACTCACCCGTGTCGCCGAGGTTGGCGCCCCACCAGATGTGCCAGTCGTCCAGCCCGTCGAGCGAAAGGTCGGAGTTGAGCATCACCACCACGTTGTCCGCGCCGGCGGCCACCACCTCGCGCAGTCGCCGGCCGGTGGTGATGGTGATCGTCCCGCCGATCTCGTGCAGGACGAGGCCGTGCCGCGCGGCCAGGACCTGCAGCGCCGAGATGCCTGGCAGCACCTGCACGTCAAGATCCAGGTGCCCGCGCTCGACTATCCGGTCCAGTATTCGCAGGGTGGAGTCGTAGAACGCGGGATCGCCCCACACCGGGATCGTCACATCCCCGGGCCGCTCGGCCAGGACCTGCTCCCAGGCCAGTGCCCGGGCCTCGTGCCAGTCCCGGACCACGCCGCGGTAGCCGCTGTGGGTGGAGGTCGACGACGACGAGCGGTCCCTCTCCGGATCGGCCACCCCCACCAGCTCGAGCCCGGGCGCGTGCCGTCCGAGGAGCTCGATGCGCCGGGTGAACAGTGGATCGCCCGGCCGCTTACGCGCGGCTATCGCGTAGTCGGCGGCCTGGAGTGTGCGCACCACCTCGACGGTGACCTGGTCGAGTCCGCCGGAGCCGATCCCCACCACGCTCACCCGGCGTCGGTCACTCACCGTGGGCGTCCTCGAGATCGCCCTCTACATCCAGGTAGACCTGGCGCATCTGGTCCATCAGGTCGGCGCCGGGCTCGGCCCACAGGCCACGGTCGGCAGCCTCGGTGAGGCGTTCGATGATCCCGCGCAGCGCCCACGGGTTTGAGCGGCGCAGGAACTCCTGGTTGGTCTCATCCAGCACGTATTCGCGGCTCAGGGTGTCGTACATCCAGTCGTGGACCACGCCGGCGGTGGCGTCGAACCCGAACAGGTAGTCCACGGTCGCGGCCAGCTCAAAGGCTCCCTTGTAGCCGTGCCGCTGCATGGCCGCGATCCACCGCGGATTGACCACCCGGGCACGGAACACGCGAATCGTCTCCTCGGCCAGGGTGCGGGTGCGTATCGCATCAGGCGTGGTGGAGTCCCCGACGTACGCCTTGGGCTCGGACCCGGTGAGCGCACGCACGGTGGCGATCATGCCGCCGTGGTACTGGAAGTAGTCGTCCGAATCGGCGATGTCGTGCTCGCGGGTGTCGATATTTTTCGCCGCCACGGCGATGCGCCGGTAGTTGGTGCGCATGTCCTCAGCGGCCGGCACGCCGTCGAGATCGCGGCCGTAGGCGTAGCCGCCCCACCGGGTGTAGACCTCCGCCAGGTCACGGTCGTCCCGCCAGTTTCCGGCCTCGATGGTCTGCAGCAGGCCCGCACCGTACGAGCCGGGCGCGGAACCGAAGATCCGTGTGGTGGCCCGCCGCTGGTCGGTGTGCTCGGCCAGGTCGGCGCGGGCGTGCGCGGCCACAAAGTTGAGCTCGTCGGACTCGTCCAGCCCGGCGACCAGCTGCACGGCGTCGTCGATCATCGCGATGACGTGCGGGAACGCATCCCGGAAGAATCCCGAGATGCGGACCGTCACGTCGATGCGCGGGCGCCCCAGTTCCTCCGCCGGGATCACCTCGAGGCCGTTGACCCGTCGCGACGCCTCGTCCCACTGTGGCCGCACGCCGAGCAGGGCCAGCACCTCGGCGATGTCGTCTCCGGAGGTACGCATGGCGGAGGTGCCCCAGATCGACAGACCCACCGAGGCCGGGTATCCACCGGTCTCCTCGACGTGCCGCTCCAGCAGGGAGTCGGCCATGAGCTGGCCTGTCTCCCACGCCAGCCGCGACGGGATGGCACGCGGGTCCACCGTGTAGAAGTTCCGTCCCGTGGGTAGCACGTTCACCAGCCCGCGGAGCGGCGAGCCCGACGGCCCGGCCGGGATGAATCCCCCGTCGAGGGCGTGCAGAACCGCGTCCATCTCGCCGGCGGTGGCGGCCAGGCGCGGCACGACCTCGCGAGCCGCGAACTCCAGGACGCTGGCGACCTCGTCGTCGTCATAGTCGTGGTCGTGGTCGTGGTCGTGGTCCGATCCTCCGACTGCGGCGAGGACCTCGGGCACGGCGGCCACGTCCCAGTCGCGCTCGTCCATCGCCACCACGAGCGCCCGGGCTAGCGCTTCAACGCGGTCGACTTCCTCGGTCGGGGCGCCCTCGGCCAACCCGAGCGCGCGACGCAGGCCCGGCACCGCGGCGGACTCCCCGCCCCACACCTGCGAGGCCCGCAGGATCGCCAGCACCAGGTTGATGCGCGCCATACCGTCAGGTGCCTGACCCATGATGTGCAGTCCGTCGCGGATCTGCACGTCCTTGATCTCACACAGCCAGCCGTCGACGTGAAGGATGAAGTCGTCAAACTCCTCGTCGCCCGGTTGTTGCTCCATCCCCAGGTCCTCGTGCATGTGCGCGGACTGCATGAGAGTCCAGATCTGGTCGCGGATGGCGCCGAGCTTGCCCGGGTCCATCGCGGCGATGTTGCCGTACTCGTCCAGGAGCTGCTCGAGCCGCGCGATGTCGCCGTAGGACTCCGCGCGGGCCATGGGCGGCACCAGGTGGTCGACGATCGTCGCGTGCGCGCGGCGCTTGGCCTGCGCCCCCTCGCCCGGATCGTTGACGAGGAACGGGTAGATCAGGGGCATGTCGGCGATCGCGGCGTCGGTCGCGCAGTCCGCCGACAGGGCCGCGTTCTTGCCCGGGAGCCACTCCAGCGAGCCGTGTTTGCCCAGGTGGACCAGCGCATGCGCGCCGAAGCCGTGGCGCAGCCACCGGTAGGCGGCCAAATAATGGTGCGACGGCGCAAGCTCGGGGTCGTGGTAGATCGCCACCGGATTCTCGCCGAACCCGCGGGGCGGCTGGATCAGCAGGACCACATTGCCGGCCTGCAGCGTCGCGAGCACGATCTCGCCGGCGTCGTTGACGAACAGCTCGCCCGGCGCCTCGCCCCACGCCTGCACCATCTCATCGCGCAGCGTCCCGGGCAGGTCCCCGGTCCAGCGCAGGTAGTCCGGTGTGCTGATCCGGACATGGCTGTCGGTGAGCTGGGCCGTGGTGAGCCACTCCTCGTCCTGACCGCCCGCGGCGATGAGCGCATGGATCAGGGCGTCGCCGGCGGCCGTGTCGTCGGCGTACGTGGCCTGGTCGAGGAACCTGGCGATGGGCCCGTCATCCGGGCCGAGGTCGTAGCCGTCCTCGCGCATGCGGCGCAGCAGGCGGATGGTCGAGACCGGTGTGTCCAGGCCGACGGCGTTGCCGATGCGGGAATGCTTGGTGGGATAGGCCGACAGGACCAACGCGACTCGCCGCTCGGCTGCGGGGACGTGCCGCAGCCGGGCGTGGGCGACCGCGATGCCGGCGACGCGCGCGCACCGCTCGGGGTCGGCCACGTAGCGGGGCAGTCCGTCGGCGTCGATCTCCTTGAACGAGAACGGGGCGGTGATGATCCGGCCGTCGAACTCGGGGATCGCGATCTGGTTGGCCGAGTCCAGCGGGTTGACGCCGTCGTCGGAGGCTTCCCAGTCGTCCCGGCTCCAGGTCAGGCACAGTCCCTGCAGCACGGGGATGTCCAGCGCGGCGATGCGCTCGATGTCCCAGGTCTCGTCGTTCCCGCCGGCGCCCGCAGCGCCCGGGGTGGTGCCACCGGCCGCGAGGACCGTGACGACCAGCGCATCCAGGCTGCCGAACGCCTCGAACAACTCGTCCGGCGCGGAGCGCAGCGATCCGGCGAACACCGGCACGCCTATCGCCTCGCCGGTGGCGTCGATCGCGTCCGCCAGGGAGTGCGCGAACCCGGCGTTGCCGCTGACCTCGTGGGCGCGGTAGTAGAGCACGCCGACGCGGGGCAGGTCCCCTACGAGAGCCTCCGGCCGCTCGGGCAGACCCCACACGGGCACGGCCACCGGCGGCTCGAAGCCCGTGCCGGTGAGCAGCACGGTGTCGGACAGGAAGGCATGGAGCTGCGCGAGGTTGGCGGGTCCGCCCTCGGCGAGGTAGCGGTGCGCCTCAGCGGCGGTGCCGATGGGGACGGTGGAGACCTCCATGAGGTCGGCGTCGGGGGCCTGCTCGCCGCCCAGGACGACGACGGGCACGCCCGCGCCCAACACCGCCTCGAACCCGTGATCCCAGGAGCGCCTGGAGCCGAGGATCCGGATCACCACGAGGTCGGCCCCCGCGAGCAGGTCCGGAAGCTCCAACTCGACGTCGATGCGGGACGGGTTGCCGAGCGTGAACTCCGCCCCGGACTCCCGCGCGGACAGCAGGTCCGTGTCGGACGTGGACAGCAGTGCGATGCGTGGTGCGGGTGATACTGAGGCGTCATCAGGGGACACCGAACGCCGATCGTGGCGCATGTTCTTCTCCAAACCCTCGTGGAACATGTCGCCGTGGCCGGTCTCCTGGCTTCCGCATCAACGCCGCGCAACCGACCTTCCCGGGCCGTGAGGCCCAGTGGTCTCCGCCCGTTTCCGGGCAGACGAGGGTGCGCGACTCCGCGACTACAGTGGCGAGGGCCGCGCCGGCTTTTCCTCCGGCTTCCCGAACACCACGGCATCGGCGACTCTATCCGTCACCTCCGACAACCGGGCCGTCGCCCCGGGTGCCACACTTGCCGACGTGAGCTCCCCCGACCCGATCCGCCGCACACGCGGCGACCTGTGCCCCGGAGTACTGCGCCCATGGCCCGCCGCCGACGGCGCCCTGGTCCGCCTGCGCGTCCCCGGTGGTCGCGTGTCACCGGCGTCGCTGGCTGCACTGCACGGGGTCGCCGCCGAATACGGCGACGACGACGTGCACGTGACCACCCGCGCGAACCTGCAGGTGCGGGGACTTCCCACCCGCCCGGACGGACAGCTGCCGGATGAGGTGGTGGCGGCGATCGAGGCAACCGGGCTGCTCCCGGCCCCCGGACACGAGCTCGTGCGCAACGTGTTGGTCTCTCCGCTCACAGGACTGACCGGTGGCCGCGCAGATCTACGTGCCCTGACCGAGCAGCTCGATGCCGGGCTGCTGGCCGACCCTGCGCTCGCCGGATTACCGGGCCGCTTTCTGTTCGTGCTGGACGACGGCCGCGGCGACCTTATCGACCGGACCTGCGACCTCGGTCTGGCGGCGCTGGATGCCGGGACCGCGCAACTGCGGGTCGGCCCGGGGTACGCGGATGTGGTGTCGCTGGCCGAGGCCGCGGACCGGCTCGTCGCGCTGGCGCGGGAGTTCGTCCTGGCCCGCGGCACCAGCCCGGACGCCCCGTGGCACATCAGTGAACTCACGCAGCCGATCCCCGCGTCCCTCGCGGGCTCCGCACCGGCCGACCACCGCCTGCCGAAGGCCGCGCCGGCGCTGCCGTACGGGCCGGTGACAGGCAGGATCGAGCACATCGAGGCACCGGCCGGCATCCTCGATCGCGCGCTGATCGCCCGGATCACCGGCCCCGATGTCGTTGAACTGATCGTGACCCCATGGCGGGGAGTACTGGTCGTGTCGGCGTAAGCTGCCAGCTGTCCCACGGCGAGGAACCCGGTGCGATTCCGGGGCGGTTCCGCCACTGTGAGGCCCTGACCAGGGTCGTCAGCCAGATACTGGCCGCGGGCAGGGCGCGCGTCTGTTCTCGCGCCGACACCGACTTCTGAGCGGGGCGAGAACCCCGAGGAGGACCCATGCCCGCCGCCCTCCGGCCGCCGCGTCGTTATGACTACATCGACGACGGGCCGGCCATCTATCTCGACTCCTTTGCCACCATCCGTCGCGAAACCGACCTATCGGGCCTGCCCGCGGATGCCGAGAAGCTCGCGGTGCGCATGGTCCACGGCACCGGGCAAACCGATCTGGTCGACGACCTGCGTGTCCACCCGCTGCTCGTGAAAGCGGCGCGGGGTGCGCTCGAGTCCGGCGCGCCGATCCTCTGCGACGCGCACATGGTCGCCTCCGGCGTCACCCGCGCCCGGCTGCCGCAGGACAACGACGTGGTCTGCACTCTCCGGGATCCGCGGGTACCGGAGATGGCGGCGCAGATGGGCACCACCCGGTCCGCGGCGGCACTGGGCCTCTGGGCTGACCGGCTCGACGGCTCCGTGGTGGCGATCGGCAACGCCCCCACCGCGTTGTTTCACCTGTTGGAGATGCTGCTCGACGGAGCGCCCCGGCCGGCGGCGATCATCGGGTGTCCGGTCGGTTTCATCGGCGCGGCCGAGTCCAAGGCGGCCCTGGCCTCGTTTGCGACCGATCACGGCATCGACATCCCGTTTGTCACCGTGCACGGCCGGCGCGGCGGCTCGGCCATGACCGCCTCCGCCGTCAACGCCCTGGCACAGGAGTCTGAATGACCTCCGCGCACGCACCCGACAACGCTGCGGCGCCCGGCACCGTGGCTGCAGGTGGCACGGGCCGGCTCTACGGCGTCGGCGTGGGGCCGGGCGATCCCGAGCTCATGACGCTCAAGGCCGCCCGGCTCATCAGCTCCGCCGACGTGGTGGCCTTCCACGCCGGACGCGGAAAGCAGTCCAACGCCCGCCGCATCGCGGCCGATCTCATCCCCTCCGCAGCCGTGGAGGAGGTGCTCGAGTACCCGGTCACCACGGGCGTCGCCGACCACCCCGGCGGGTACGCCGGCGCGATCGCCGATTTCTACGAGCGCAGCGCACAGCGGCTCGCCGGGCACCTGTCCGCTGGCCGGACAGTGGTCCTGCTGGCCGAGGGCGACCCACTGTTCTACGGCTCGTTCATGTACATGCACGATCGCCTCTCGGAGCAGTTCCACACCGAGATCGTGCCCGGGGTCCCCGCCTTTGCCGCCGCCACCGCCGCGGCCGCGACCCCCCTGGTGCGGCAGACAGACGTGCTGACCGTGCTGCCCGGAACTCTGCCCGAGGCGGAACTCGCCCGGCGACTGGCCGACACCGACGGCGCGATCATCATGAAGCTCGGCCGCAACTTCCCGGCTGTGCGCCGCGCCCTCGAGTCCGCCGGCCGGCTCGACGGGGCGGTCTATGTGGAGCGTGCCTCGACGGATGCAGAGGCGCATCACCCCGTCCGCGAGGTCGACGCGGCCACCGTGCCGTACTTCTCCCTCGTCGTCGTCCCCGGAGACTCCCACCACCAGGACCCCACGGGACGCCGCCCCGAACCACTGACCGCGGCGGCCCCGTCGTCCGGCGAGGGCGGGGTGGTCCACGTGGTGGGCCTGGGTCCGGGGCCGCAGGACTGGCTCACCCCGGAGGTGTCCCGCATCCTCGCCGAGGTCGACCACGTCGTGGGGTACGCGCCCTACGTTGACCGGGTCGCCCAGCGCCCCGGCCTTCGTCGCCACTGCTCGGGCAACACGGTCGAGGTGGACCGGGCCGGGCTCGCGCTCGAGCTCGCCGCCACCGGCGAGAAGGTCGCAGTGGTCTCCGGTGGCGATGCCGGGGTGTTCGGCATGGCCTCGGCCGTGTTCGAGGCCGCCGAGGACCCGCGGCATCACGGGGTCGAGATCCGCGTGGCGCCCGGGGTGTCCGCCGTCCAGGCGGTGGCCGCGCGCGCTGGTGCGCCGATCGGCGCCGATTTCGCGGTGGTGAGCCTGTCCGACCGCCTCAAACCGTGGGACGTGGTCGCGAGACGCCTGGACGCGATCGCCACCGCGGACCTGGTCCTGGCGATCTACAACCCGGCCTCCCGCTCGCGCACCCACCAGGTCGCCGACGCGCGGGACGTGCTGCTGCGTCATCGCGATCCGGCCACGCCCGTGGTGGTGGGCCGCGACGTGGGACGGGCCGAGGAGTCGTTGACCGTCACCACCCTCGGCGATCTCGACTGCAGCTCGATCGACATGAAATGCCTGCTCATCGTGGGTGCGTCCGGGACCCGGGTGACAGATTCCGGCCGGGTGTGGAGCCCGAGGTTCGTGCGGGCATGACGCCCATGAACCACGATGATCTCGACGCGCTCTGGCGGGTGCTCGCCACCCGACGGGACCACCGTCATTTCCACACGACGCCGGTGCCGCGGGAGACGATCGACAGGCTTCTCGCCGTGTTCGCGGTGGCGCCGAGCGTCGGCCTCAGTCAACCGTGGCACGTGACCGTGGTTCAGGATCCGGCGGTGCGCCACGCCGTCCACGAGGGTTTCCGCGATGTCCGTGCAGCCGAGGCCAAACGCTTCTCGGGGAAGCGCCTCGAGCTCTACAACACTCTTCGTCTGGAGGGGATCCTGCAGGCGCCCGTCGGTCTCGTGGTGAGTCACCTACCCCCCGAAGGGCCGGTGCTCGGAACCACCTCGATGCCCGCGGCGTCTGAATACAGTGTCATCTCCGCCATCACCCTGCTTTGGCTGGCAACCACGGCCGAGGGGCTGGGCATGGGCTGGGTGAGCCTCCTGGATCCCGAGCACCTGAGCGGCGCCGTGCCGATTCCCGACGGTGCCCGACCGCTGGCCTACCTGTGCATCGGCCACCCCGCCCGGGAGCTCGACGAGCCACTACTGCAGACCGTTGGCTGGGGCAGGCGGAAGCCCCTGTCCGTCGACTGGATGTGACCCGACCAGCTCTCGCTATCTGCAGCCCTGATCCGCGGCCCCCGTCTCAGCGACTGACCGCCGCTCCGGTGCCCGTGTAGGTTTTCCGCAGCTCACGCTTGAGTAATTTTCCGGTGGCCGTCCTGGGGAGCTCCTCAGCGAACCGGACTTCTGACGGCGCCTTGAAGTGCGCGATGCGTTCTCGAGTCCACTGCCGGAGCTCGTCAGCCTGGAGTGTGGACCCGTCCGTGCGCACCACCACGGCCATGACGCGCTCGCCCCAGGCGTCGTCCGGGATCCCGACCACCGCCACTTCGCGAACCTCGGGATGCTGATACATGACCTGCTCAACCTCGATCGGGTAAACGTTCTCCCCGCCGGTGATCACCATGTCTTTCTTCCGGTCCACGAGTGTGTAGAAGCCCTGCTCGTCCCGCCGCGCCAGGTCGCCGGTGTGGAACCACCCACCTCGTAGGGCTCGGTCGGTCTCGGCGGGTTTACCCCAGTAACCGACAAAGACGTTAGGGCCGCGGACGCAGAGTTCGCCCACCTCGTCCGTCGGGACCTCGTATCCCTGCTCGTCGACGATCCGGAAGTCCATGAGCAGGACGGGGCGGCCGATCGATCCGGCGTGGTCAACGACTTCCTCCGGCTGCAGACAGGCGGCGTTGGGCGAGGTTTCCGTCATTCCGAACCCCTCAGTGAACTCCATCCCGTACTCGCGCAAAGCGTGGATGACGGTGATCGGACACGGGGCGCCCCCGCTGATAGCCGAGCGGAGGCCGGACAGTTCACGGTCCCGGATCGAGTTCGACTGGGCGATCGCGGCCCACATGGCGGGGACGAGGAACGCGGTGGTGGCGCGGTGGTGTTCCACCGCGTCGAGCCACAGGTCCGGGGAGAAGGACTCGGTGATGACCACCGTGGCGCCGACGAACAGGAACGGGAGGGTGTGCACACCCAGAGCGCCGATATGGAACAAGGGGGCCGCGGAGACGGTGACGTCCGTGCGTCCGATGCCCGAGCCGAGTCCCATCGAGTTGACCGCGTTGTGGAAGAAGTTGCCGTGCGTCAGCATCGCGCCCTTGGGGCGCCCGGTGGTCCCGGACGTGTACATGAGGACGCAGATGTCCTCATGCGAAATGGAGTTCTCCACCCGGTCTGCGGAGGCACCCTCGAGGAGCATCTCGTAGTGGCCACCCCCCGCGGTCCGCTCTTGGGCGGTGGGGACGGCCACCATGGTCCGTAGACGCGTGTTCTCGGCGGTGGCGGCGTCGACAGCGTCGGCAAAGATGGTGCTGTAGAACAGGAATGAGGAACCGGAATCCTCCAGCACGTACGCGACCTCCGAGGGGTGGAGTCGAAAATTCACCGGTACGGAGATCGCGCCCAGTTTGGCGACCGCGATGTAGATCTCCATCATCTGGGGGCTGTTGAGCAGGAGCATTGCCACCCGGTCGCCCCGCTGAACGCCCAGCGTCGTCAATGCGTCCGCTAGCCGGTTGGTGCGATCCTCGAGTTCGGCGTATGTGGTGGTGACGCCACCCACCCCGTCGATGTAGGCGATGCGCTCGCCGTTGCGGAGGGCGTGGCGGGTCGCCCAGGAGCCGAATCCGGAATCAGTCATGGTGTGACGATAGACACACAGCTCCGCCAAAACAGTCTTTTTTGATTGTTTCCGTGAGGGTGCACCGCGATCCGCGTCAAACGGCAGCCACTTCACCGATGGGAGAACACCGCGCGCAGGGAAGGTCCCTACTTCGAGCTCTTTCCGTCCGCGCGCGACCGTCTTGTAGAGCACGTGACCTACCGAGTGCTCGCGATCCGGAAGGGGGTCAAATGCCGGTTCGAGTGCGTGCGGACAGGCCCCGTTGGGCCAGGCAGCATTAAAAATTGTTCCCGTGGAGTCAACCCAGGACAGTCCCTGTATACGTCACATCAACACGGCAAAATCCAATGCTTGTGCGGTTCACATCGACCGAAGTGTTTGTTACGTTTGCTTCTTGCCCGGGCCACCCGGCCTACTCAATCGACGGTCCCCCGTCGATCTGGGCAGACCGAACGAAAGGAAACACTGCATGCGTTTCACCCGTTTCTCCGGAATCGCCGCCACTGCCGCGCTCGGCGCCGCCACCGTCCTCGGCGGAGCAGGCATTGCCCAGGCCGGCTCGCTCGGTTCGCTCACGGCTGGCTCGTCCGCACCGGCACCCCTCGTGTTGGATCTCGAAGACGCAGGCAAGGAGAAGGCGAACGGCACCCTGACCAACGACACGGAAGAGGCTCTGGAGTGCACCGTAATTCTTGGTAATTCCAAGGCAGTGGCCGGCGAGGAAGCCGCAGTGGCCGCAGACGCGACCCACGATGTCCAGCCGTTCGCGGGTCAGTTCGCGTTTGTCCCGGGAATTCAGGTCCCGGCGAACGGCTCTGCTGACTGGGACGTCACCTACACCGAGCTGGCCGACGATCCCGTTGCCGGTGCAGGGGCGTTCTGCGGTGACGCGGGCAAGGATCGTCTCCACGCCTTCGACTACGAGTCCGATGGCACCGGCTCGCTCGATAACGTGCTCGGCTCACTCGGCTCGTCCAACGGTGAGGCCACCGACGACGACGCCCCCAACGGTGACAACGACAAGGGCGACGCGGACAAGAACGACACCGGCTTGCTCGGTTCGCTCGGCTCGTCCAACGACGAGGACAAGACCCCTGCGTGAGACTCCACGCTCATGGGTGGGACCTGAGCCCGGATAGCTAGGACTCGTCTCCCGCATCCGCATAGCGGTTCCTTCGACACCCCGCCACGATTCGACGTGGCGGGGTGTCGTCTTACCACCGCAGCGACGGGCCACGGTCCATGGGCAGCGACCTCTTTCGATCGCGCTCTTTGCGATACAGAGATGAAAGATTGCCGAGGCGTCGAATCTCGTCGGCTACCGACCCGTGGGCGGGCCCTATGGCACGCTTGACCGATGTCACGCCCGATGCACGTGTCCGACAGCATCGAGGTCGCGGCTGACCCGATGAGGATCTACAACGAACTCGCTGATCCTTCACATATGGCACGGTGGAGCCCCGAGAACGAAGGCACAGATGGCCCGGGCCGCGGTCCCCTGTCAGTTGGAGACGAGTTCGTCGGCCGCAACCGCCGGGGTTTCGTCCGCTGGACCACCACCTGCACCGTGAACGTCGCAGACCCGGGCGAAAAGTTCGCCTTCCGGGTGAACCGGATCGGACTACGCCGTCCCGTGCTCCGCACACCCATCGCCACCTGGACCTATACCCTCGAGCCGGCCGGTGACGGCATCACCCGCGTAACCGAGACCTGGCAGGACGACCGCACGGGGTGGCCGGACGCGTGGGCGGCCCGCTTCGACAAGGTGGCAACCAGCGGCAGCACGTTCGACCGGTTCCAGGCGAAGAACATCGAGCGCACCCTCGCCCGCCTCAAGGCCGATCTGGAACGCTGAACTCGCCTCGAATCGTGGGCGACCGCGCACTTCACACCCGGTCACGCCGCCACGCCCAGACTGAAAGACCGGCCGCGACCACCGCGGTGATCGGTAGCGCCCACAGGGCTGCCGAGTAGAGGCGCATACAAAGGTAGACCGAGTTGAACTGCTCGTTGCTCAAGAACTGCATTTCGTGAGACCTGTCGGCCAGCGGCATGTACATCGTCCAGCCTCCGACCGCGCCGACCCCGGGCAGCCATACCGAGATCGAACCGGCCACCAGGAGTATTGCCGCCGGGAACGCGATCCAGAACCACGGGAATCCTGCAGGAGGCTGCGCCGCTCGTCGCGGAAGCACCGCGCCGCCGACCAACACGACGATCAACACCGCGAACGTGAAGATCCACACCATGGCGGTCATGGTATCCGGCGAACTCTGCGGGCGCGTGCGCCCCGGGCCGAGATAGCGCCGGGGTAATTCGTGGGAACTTCTACGCCCAGTCGTTTGATTTAAAGGTCAAGTAGTGGGAGATACATTGTGGGACTGAGCGTATCGTGATCCGAGGATGCCTCCCGCCCTTAACCCCAACCATGGAGTTTCTCGATGATCATCCGCCCCAACGGTCCCATCAGCGGACCGGCGTACGACGCAATTAATGCTGTATTCGGTGCGGTCGCCGGATTCTTGGACTCCGTTGGAATCCCCACGGAGCAGTCCATCGTTCCGCTCAGCTTCCTCGCCATGCCCTTCGTGGCGGGTTCTAGCTACCTGCCTGCGGCGCTTGGATCCTGAGCTGATCCCAACGTCGGTAGATCGAGGAGTAGTCCGCGGCGGCCAGCAGACGTTGGTCGTTGTGGTGACCCGCCCGGTGCGCTTGATACCGACCGCGTTCAGGACTCCGGGCAAGAAAGCTCGGGGATCGATACACGGTCACCTGCATCTCTCTGCCCGTCATGCCCCGGGGCTCCGCGGCGAGGCGGCGCTCAGCCTCCGGAGTCGTTATATAACGGGCCTGGAAGCGGCGCGGCGATATCGGCAGGACGTCGTGGGCAGGTGAACGATAGCTCCGTCGACGACCTGCGCCACCTCACCGGACATCGAGTGCAGCACGTGTTCGTCGATGGTCTGCCCCAGGTTGACCGTGTAGGGCACGGCCATGACCACGTCGACGCTGTGAGCAGAGTCCATGGACTCGGTCACTCAGCTGGCGAGCGGGCTGGTACTACCCGGGGCGTACCCCATGCCACAGACGATGCGGACGTCGGCGGCTCTCGTTGCAGCGACGAGTTCTGCGATCAACCAGTTCGTCGTAGCGCGGGTCGGAGGCCAGGAGTCGCGCTACGGAACCGGCGACTGCGCCGGCACTGAGGATGACGAGATCCATCTTCTTTCGGGTGCGCGTAGAGAGCGCGAGTCAGTTGGGTGTGACCCAGCGGGCGCGGAAGACCTCGTGCGGAATGCCGTCTCTCCATTGACCGGCCAGTGTGTATTCAGCCGTCAAGCGCCCGAGTTCGTCGGCGGCCATCGCGCCCCGCTCGCCCTCGACGACCACCGTGACCCGGTCATGCACCCGGTCCCGGTACGGCAGTCCCGTCGGGGTGTCGCACACAGTGCACGGCCGGGTGAGCGCCGGACCGAGTTTCTGGTCGGGCATCAACTCCGCCAGCAACTCGTAGGTGTCGTCGATGTCGGCGGTCCGGCCACCCGTGCGTACCCACTCGGCGATTTCATCGGACGACTCGAGCGGGGTGTCGAGCAGACTGTTGCCCGAGACCTTGATGTACCACTTGCCGTCCGGGTAGCGCAGGGGCGACATCACGATGCCGCCGAACCGGAGCTGCCCGTCCGCGAACTTCAGGTACATCATCGCCGGCATGTCGACAGTGGCTGGGTCGTCCACCTCGACCAGAACGACGGTCGCGCCATAGGTCTGCATCTGCAGTCGACGCGGCAGCAGGCCGGTGGCGTTGGTAGCTGCGCCTGTCGCCAGCACGACCTTGTCCGCGCGCCACGTGTCCGATGACTTTCCGACGACGAGAACGCCGTCGTCGTCGTTCTCCGCACGCTCCAACGAGACCGCCTCGTCCCGGACGAGGGTCACGCCAGCCGCGGTAGCGACCGCGAGCTCCGCGCGCACCAACTCCCGTGGGTTGAGGATCGCGGCGTCACGCTGGACCACGCCGACGTGCCCCGGGGCGAAACGCATCCGCGGGTACTCACTGCGCAGCTCATCCGCACTGAGCGGCGAGACGGGGACCCCCAGGTCCTCGGCGTTGCGGAGCAGTCGGTCCCTGTCGAACCACTCCGATCCCCGGTTGCCTTCGGTGACGTCGGGCAGGATACTAAGCGACTCGGTGGGGGTGGTGAAGGTGACGCCCGAGCGTTCCCGCAGCTCCGGGAAGCGTCGGATCGACCGGGTGGCCAGCAACGAGGTCACCAGTGGAACCTCGAGAACGTGCGCCAACCGACCCTGGTCGTAGTAACCCGCCCAAACGCCCTGGTGATCGTCGAAACGTTCGGGCTCGGCGGGGCCGACGACGATCACCGATGCGCCCTGGTCGGCCAGATGCCTCGCGGTGGCGGCGCCGATGGGGCCGGCGCCCACCACTGCGACGTCGTACTGGGATTCGACTGACATGGTGATGTCCTCTCGCGGGCCCCGCGGACGTAGATTGCGGAGTGTGTGATCCACATCATGCGCGCAGGAATTCGATAAAGTCAACATGCTGTGTCGTTAACGGGAGGTTCTTCGATGGATTCGCAGGTCACGTCATCTCACGGCGGCGGGTCGACACCGGACGAATCCGAACCCGCCCCGCGCGTGCGCACCCGCTCCGGCGGACGAAGCGCGGAGGTTCGGCGTGCCGTGAGAGAGGCATGCCTGGCGTTCCTCGCCGAGGGGAGGATCGATTTCACCATGGTCGAGATGGCCGAGCGCGCTGGTGTGAGTCGTAAAACCCTGTACAGGTGGTGGCCCACACCCGAGGACGTGCTCGTGGAGGGACTGTCGACGCATGTGCGCCGCATAGCCCCGCCGGACACCGGCTCCTGGGCCGAGGACGTCCGTGAATTCGCGCACCGCATCGCGACGTTCGCCGCCGACCCTGTCGAGGTGGCCACCACGTTGCTCCTGGCCAGTCGGCGCTACCCCGAATTCGGGAGGCTGGTCGTGGCCCAGTACGCACCTGTCAGGAACGAATGGCAGCAGATGGTCGAGCGCGCATTGGCCCGCAATGAGATCTCCGCCGAGCACACGCCGGAATCAGTGATCAACGCCCTGGTGGCACCACTTTTTCTCGCCCCGATGACGATGGGTCGCAAAGCCGAAGACGAGGAGATCGAGCGCACGGTCCGCATCATTCTCGCGGCCACCCGCCCCGGGTGACCGTGTCTGACGCCATGAACTCGAACCGCTCTCGGGTGAGAAAGACCAGCCTCGCGAGCTTGTCGCCGATGGTGACCTCGTCAGCGAACTCGAAGCCGCTCTGCTGCAGTCGGGTGAGCATCGCGTGGTTTTCCGCATCCGGTTCGCCCACCAGACGCCGGACCGCCGGGTCGGCGAAGATCCATGCGAGGATCCCCGCCGCGGTACGCAGGGCGTCCTCGCCGGGTGCGACGAAGACGTGCGCGCCGACATCCCCCGGCTGGACCGCGTAGACCCCTGAGATCGGGTCGTGCTCCGGCTCGTAGGTCTGCACCAGCGCCACCGCCCGCCCGGCGTCCTCGACGATCCACGCCCAGTGCGCCTCGAGGGAGTCGACGAAGGCGTAGATGTCACGGATCTCCTCCACGCTCTTGTCCGCCATCCCCCAGAAGCGTCCACGGGGCCGGGTGGCCCATTCGTGGATCATCGGGGCGTCGTCCGTCGGGCGCAGGGGGCGGAAGATCAGGTTGGTCATGGGGGTGTCCTGTCGTGTGGGGATCTGAGCGCCGGCGCGCCACAGGTCGTGCTGGTCGAGGGCGTGGGGGGAGTCGGACGGGCCGTCGGCACCCAGAGGAACTATCCAGGTGCTCCCTCCGGCCAGGTCCCAGACGAGTCTGGCGACCGGCCCGCGCCAGCACTGATCGCTCAGTCCGGGGGCGGCCGCGGTCGCGAGGACGCAGTCACCGTCCCCGCCCAGCGGCTGCGGCTCCGGGACGGGACTGTGCCCATGGACGAGGCTGAAGGCGGCGACATGGGACTCTCCCCATGTCTGGTCACCGAGCGTGTCGGCCACTCGTCCCAGGGCTGCGGCCGCCAGCTCGGCGACGGGAAGACCGTGATGTCCGCCGCGGGCGACGACCCTCTCGAGGCCTGATCCGATTCGCGCGACCGGGTCCGTCCACGGGGCGAAGAACGGGGCCAGCCCGGTCGGGGCGTGCAGGGCCTCGAGCCGTGGGTGGGCTGCGATGAGGCGGACGAACTCGGTCCGCCAGTGCGCGAAGAGGGCGGCCTCGACGCTTCCGGCGTCCATGTGTCCGTCCCAGCCGAGCAGCCGCCGGCGGACCTGCGCGGTCATCGCGCCCGGGTCCGACCGTTCGTCGATTTCCAACCGTTGCAGCAGGGCCCGGTACGTCGGCCACGAACCGAGCCGGGTGTCCATCTGGATCGTCGAGAGGGACTCACTGTCCCACCGCTCGCGATGCGCGAGCAGTTCTGCGATACGGCTGCCCCGGTGCGCGGCCGCGAACTCCTCGCCGAGCCCCGCCACGGAGGGGCGCCGATCATTGGCATGGACGACGACCTCTCCCTCGGCGAGATCCCGCCGAGCGGGAGGCACCGCGAATGTCGTTCCTTCCTGCGTCACCATGCGGCCCGCGACGCGCTCGCGGACGACTCCGTCTGATCCGGCGATGATCACGGCGTTGACCGGCTCCACCCAGTCATCGAACGCCGCGTCGACATCGTCCACGGTCCGCGCTGTCAGCAGTCGGCGCATGGCTCCCAGCGCGATATCGCCGTCGATGCCGGCCGGGGTGAGCGGGTGTGGCATCGCGGGATCGGAACCGGGTGCGATCTGTTGGTAGTCCGCCATGGCGTGCGTGATGGCCCAGGCGACCGTGCCGGCGTGGCCGAAGTGCGCCACTCCGGGCACTCCCGGGAAGGCGAGGCCCGTGACGTCGATCGTCGGGGTCGTCAGCCGAACCTGCTGGTAGATCCCCGGGGCCTCGAGCACGCGATGTGGGTCGGCCGCGATCATCGGGGCGCCGCTCGCGGTACGAGACCCGGTCAGCGCCCAGGCGTTGCTGCCACCAAAAGGCACAGCTTCGTGGCTGAGCAGGTCGATGCCTGTCTCGCCGAGCGTCGCACGCACGTGGCGGCGCCACAGTTGGTGCCCGAAAGACCCCATGAGCACGTGTTGGACGAGGAACACCCCCGCCGCGCTGTGGGGCTCCCAGTGTCCGGGCTCGGTGCCGGTGGCGAGGAACTCCGGCGCGCGCCGGGCTCCCTCTGCCAGGCCCGCGTTCACCCCCTCGACGAAAGCCGCGAGCCAGGCGGCTGTGTCCTCGTCGACCGAGGCGACAGCGGCCCGGGACATCTCGGGGAGCCTGGCGGCCACGGCGAACTCATCCCACTCCGAGGTGCCGAGGACGGCGGTCGTCGTGGCCTCAGACCGCCTCCGCTCGATTTCCAGTTGCCAGGCCCGATCGACGGCGGCCGTCCATCCCTGGGCGTAGGCGAGGTCATTCAGTGTGGCGCCCCAGCAGTGGGGGATTCCCCATGGGTCGCGCCGCACCCTCCAGCGCCGGTTCACGACGCCCTCTCCGGCGCACGCGTCGCAGCGTGCAGTGGGTTGTCGAGCATCCCGGCCGTGATCAGCGATCCTGCCGGATCGGCCAGATCCACCATCTGCAGGGTGTTGCGCAGTTGCAGACGGTTGAGGCAGGAGTGTTCGAACCTCTGCCGCAGCAGGTCCAACCGGGCCGCCCTGGGATGGTCCCGAGCGTGTGCCTCAACGCAATCCGCGACGAGGGCCCAGAAGGTCTCCTCGGCGAGCACCTCGTCGTCGTCGAGGATCTCGCAGACAAAGCGGAGCACCCCGTCGACGACGTCTGTGAGGATCGACAACGACTGGGTCCTCGGGTCGAGGACGTGCCGGATGCGCTCGACATCCCGCGGGAGCTCGCGCTCACCCATGACGACGACCTCCTCGCCGATGTCCTTCATGAAGATGCCGGTGGGACAGTGGTCCTCCAGCACCAGGATGACGTTCTCCCCGTGCGGCATGAAGGCCAGATCGTGCACACCGAGGCAGTGGACGATCGGCCGCAGGTAGGCGCGCAGCCACCGGCGCACCCACTCGCCCGCCGCCAGCGGACTAGCCGCGATGAGCTCTCCGATGAACGAGGTGCCCTGCGCGTCCCGGTGCAGCAGCGCCGACATCGAGATCACCCGCTGCCCCGCTGCCAGCTTCGGCACGGGCGACTCCCGCCACAGGGCCGCGATCATCTTCGTATGGGGATTGGCCGAGCCGAGGGTGTGGTAGACGTCGCCGGTATATCCGACGGCGGCGACCTCGCGCAGCACCCGGAAGTTGCATGCGGTCAGCTCCGGGTCGTCCGCTACGACCTGCGCGACCCAGTCGTTGACCGCGGGTGTGTCCCGCATGTACCGCGGGGACAGCCCACGGAGAAAGCCCATGTTCTGGATCGACAACGCCGTCTTGACGTAGCACCGCTCGGGCCGGTCACGGTTGAAGAAGGTGCGGATTGACTGCTGTGCCCGGTAGCGGTCGGCGGTCGTCCCGAGGTGGATGATGTCGCCCCGGGCGATGTCGGCGGCAAAGGTCACCGCGAGCTTGTTGTCCCACTGCCACGGGTGGATCGGCATGAAGAGGTGGTCCCGGCGGCTACCCCCCTTCGCTTCGAGACGACGAGTGAACCGCGCCAGGTCGGCCGCGTCGAGCTCTGTGCTGTACAGGGCCTCCTCGGAGAAGTCCTCGGTGAGCGAGAGTCCGGCCAGGGAGCGGCGCACAGCGACCCAGACGAGACGCACGTCGGCCCCCGCCTCGGGGGACCACGCCGCGTGGTCAGAGGCGGAGAAACCGATCCGACCGTTGTTCGCGACAAAGGCGGGATGTCCTTCCGTCATCGCCGCCTCGACGGTCTGGAAGTCGGCGTGGACGAGGTCAGCACTGGAATGTCGCTGGTGGTGCCACTTGTACGCCAGACTCGCGAGCGTGCCGCTGAGCTCCTCGAGGTAGGTCGAGCGCAGGTGTTCCGGGATTCCGAGTTCCTGGTGCAGGTCGCCGACGACGATCAGGGCGTCGACCCCGGTGGCGTGGCCGTCGACCTCACGCTCGATGCTCGCCGGGTCGATGCGCCAGTGCTCGGGCTGGTGTCGGGAAGCGGAGAACGAGTATCGGGCGCGCCCCGCGGTGATCTCCCACCGTCCAGCATCGGTCGCGGCGGGTTCCAGGAGCCGCTCGTGAGCGAACTCGCCGAGCGCCTTTGCCGCGATGTGCCGGTGGGCACGGGCCATGACATCGGGATTGAGGTGCTCGACCCGCGGCCCGCGATCCCGGCCGTCGCCGCGCTCCAGCTCGCTCGTCGCGAAGGCAGCCACGGTGCAGAAGCTGAGCAGTGCCTGCTTGTCCGGCAGGGTAATCGTGCGGTCGACGACGAATCCGGCGGCGGCGTTCTTGGCGTGAATGGCATGGTTGCGCACGTCCGGCTCCACGACGACCTCGGTGATCTGCGGGTCCCGGAAACAAAAATGCATCACCGCGCGGAAGACCTCCGAGGTCAATCCCCGCACCGGGGTGTCCGTGGGGGCGACGAGCACGTGCATACCCAGTTGCCCCGGGGTGGCCCGGTAGTGCGCAGCCAGGACGCTGTGCCTCGGGTCGTATGTCTCGACCAGGAAAGTCGGCTGCCCGTCCACCCGTCCGAGCCACGCGTCGTGGTGCGGGTCGGCGTGAATCTCCTCGAAAGCCGCACGGGTCTGCTTCCGCGTCCACCCCTGCATGCCCCAGAAGCTGGACTTGGGATGGGTGACCCACCCGTGCAGGAGCCGCGCCACGTCGTCGTCGTCACCGGTCGGTTCCACCGACTCGAGGGTGACGCGGCCGATAAGCGTGACCATCGAGTAGCTGCTCATCGGCCCACCCCCGCCGCCGCGGCGACGCGGGCGTCGCCGCGAGTGACCATGGGGGAGTGGATGTCCTCGACCCCGAAGTGTTGGAAGGCGATCCGCTCCTCGACGGGGTAGACCTCCCGGCCGGTGATCGCCGCGATGATCACCGAGTTACGGTAGGCGCCCATTCCCAGGTCCGGCGCGAGGACGCTGTGGGTGTGCTCCTCGGCGTTCTGGACGAAGATCCTCCCGGCGACGTCGACGCTGTAGTCGGATGCCGTGTCATATCGGCCGCGCGCGTCGCGGCGGATGCGGTCCGCGACGGGTGCGAGGAAGTCCGGTGTGCGCGGGCGGTAGCCGGTCGCCAGGACAAGGCCCTCGCTGGCCACCGTCACCGTCGTGTCCTGTTCCCGGTGGTGTACCCCCAGCGTGTAGCGGCCGGAGTGATCGTCCCAGGAGGCGTCCCGGACTTCACAGTTCGTCAGCAGCGTGGTGGGCACGCTCCTGCCGCTCTCGATGCGGATCCGGTAGAGCGTGTCGTAGATGGCGTCGACGAGGTCGGCGCTGATCCCCTTGTAGAGGGCGCGCTGCTCCCGCCCGAGGGTGTCTCGCCGCTCCATCGGCAGCGCGCGGTGGTAGCGGGCGTAGTCGGGGGAGGTCATCTCGAGGGTGAGTTTGGTGTACTCCATCGGGAAGAACCTGGGCGAGCGCGTCACCCAGGTCAGGTGGTAACCGTGTTCGGTGACGCCCTCGAGCAGATCGAGGTAGATCTCCGCGGCGGACTGTCCGCTGCCCACGAGAGTGATGCTCCGCCGAGATCGCAGTTCGCTTCTGGCGTCCAGATAGCCTGCACTGTGCGTCACCGGGCCACCCAGGTGCTCGGTGACGGGCGGGAGCGAGGGCTCGGTCCCGACGCCGAGGACCACGTGCCGGGCGCGGAGGGAGCTGATCGACCCATCTGACCGGCGCGCCGTGACGAGGTAGGTGCCGTCGGCCTCCTGCTCGACGGCCATCACCTCGTGGCCCCAACGGATGGTCTCGAGCTGGTCGGCAACCCATCGGCAGTACTGGTCGTACTCGGCACGAAGGGGGTTGAAGTTCTCCCGTATGTAGAAGGGATAGAGGCGGCCGACCTGCTTGAGGTGATTGAGGAAGCTGAAACGGTTCGTGGGGTCGGCCATCGTCACCAGGTCAGCCATGAAGGGCACCTGGATCGTCGCTCCCTCGATCATCATCCCCGGGTGCCACGAGAACGCATCCCGCGATTCGAGGAAGACGCCATCGAGGTCTGGCAGGTCGTGGGTCAGCGCGGCCAGGCCCAGATTGAAGGGGCCCAGGCCGATGCCGATGAGGTCGCGCACGGGGCCTGTGGTCATCAGCGAACCTGCTTCCCGGTCGAGGCGAACTCGGACGGACGCTGCGCGAGGCGAACGACCCCCCGTTGGTCGCGGGCGGAACGCCACCGACCAACCTCTCGGTTGTCCGCCGCGTCCTCTGCCAACAGTTGGTCCCCGGTCTCGGCGATCGTCTCGAGGATCCCGCGGAGGTGCTCCAGCGGGGTCCCCGGGTTGAGCAGGGTGAATTTCAGCCAGCTGCGGCCGTCGATGACAGTGCCCGCGACCATGACGTCGCCGCGGCCGAGCAGGGCGTGACGGATGCGGGGGTTGAGAAGGTCCGCCTCCTCGGCGCTGACCCCCTCCGGTCGGTAGCGCATGAGGACGGTGCTCAGGGTCGGCTCGGTGGCCACCTCGAAACGCCCATCCGAGCGCAGCTCGTCCCACACCTCGTGGGCCCGGTCGATCACCTCGTCGAACATCTCGCCGAGAGCATCGGCGCCGGTCACCCGCAGGGTCATCCAGAGCTTGAGCGCGTCGAAGCGACGCGTCGTCTGCATGGATTTGTCGACCTGGTTGGGCGACACCGCCGTGCGGGGATTGAGGTAATCCGCGTGATGGGTCACGTGCGCCAAGGTGGCGGCGCGACGCACGATTAACGCGCTGGAACTGATCGGCTGGAAGAAGGTCTTGTGGAAGTCGACCGTCACCGAGTCGGCGCGATCGATCCCTTCGAGCAGGTGGCGACGACGGGAGGAGACGAGGAGTCCTCCGCCGTACGCCGCGTCCACGTGCAGCCAGGCACCGTACTCGGCGCACAGGTCGGCGGCTCCGGCGACAGGGTCGATCACTCCGAGGTCTGTTGTCCCCGCGGTGACGACGACAGCCATGGCGATCTCGTCGCGGTCACGGAGGGAGTCGAGGGCATCGCGGAGGGACGTAAGCGACATACCGCCCGTCTCGTCGGTGGGTACGGAGATGACCGCGTCGGGACGCAGCCCCATGATGCGAGCGGACTTCACCACACTGAAGTGGCTGTGCTCGGTCGCGAGGATCCGGAGTCGTTGCTGCCCATCAGGCACAGCGGCGGACGCGCCACGCATCGCCTCACCCCGGGCCAGGACGAGCGCCTGCAGGTTCGATTGCGTGCCGCCGCTGGTGAAGACGCCGTCAGCATCGGTGCCGAAGCCGATACGGTCGGCGGTCCAACGCACGAGCCGCTGCTCGATGAGAGTGCCTCCGACACTCTGGTCCCAGGTGTCGACCGAGGTGTTCACCGCGGCCAGGATGGCCTCGGCCAGGACCGCGGGAAGCGCGACGGGGCAGTTGAGATGGGCCACGTAGGACGGATGGTGGAACCAGACCGCGTCACGGAGGTAGAGATCGGTCACCTCGGACAGGGCGCTGTCCAGATCGGTGGCGGGACAGTCGAGGTCGATCGCCTCCACAGCGGGGGTCAGTTCTGCGACGGTGGCGCCCGTGGACGGGGCGGTGGCGGCCAGGTGGGCCGCGACGAGGTCGGTGACGCGGGACATGCCGGCGACGTACTCGCCGGCAGTCTCGTGGGTCAGGAGATGCTGGTTCACCCGGGAACTCCTCGGATTTAGGGTTGCCTTATTATGGGTTGGCTACCCTAACCTAGCGATAGCGGGATCGGGTTAATGCACCGGGCGCGCGCACCACCGCAGGGGCGCCGCACCGAGACCCGACCGTGCCCGACCCCTGACCCGCACCGCCGAGGAGCCCGCACGATGCCGACCACCACCGCCGTCCCCGACGGCGCCGTCCGCCGGGAGTCACAGAGATTTCCCCTGATCACCGCGCTCTACTTCACCCAATGGCTGGGCGTCGGGTTTCTCACGATCGGTCTCGTCGCGATCCTGCGAGAGGGCGGGACCTCTCTCGCGACACTGGGCCTGCTCCAGACGATCGGCATCATCTGGCCGCTGAAGTTGCTCTGGGCCCCCCTCGTCGACAGGTATGGCAGTCGCCGCTTCGGGCACTACCGCTCGTGGCTCATCCCGTTGCAGCTCGGCCTGGTCCTCTCGCTGCTGGCGCTGGCGCCCTTCACCGACCCGTCGGACAACCTTGGCCCGGTCATGGTGATCTGCGCCCTGTACGTCGTCTTCTCGGCGACGCAGGACGTCGCCGCGGACGCGCTCGCGGTGCGCTTACTCACCGCCGGAGAGCGTGGCCTGGGCAATGGCATCCAGGTCGGAGGAAACTACCTCGGCAGCGTCGTCGGCGGCGGCCTGGTGGTCCTCATCTACGACCGCTTCGGGTGGGTCGCCGCGATCCTCGTACTAGCGGCGCTCACCGCCACCGCACTGGCGCTGGTCGTGGCCTATCGCGAGCCGGCGCGGGACATCGTGCTCGAGCGGCCCGGGTACTCCGACCTGCTGACCGTCTTCCGTCAGCCGGGCTGCAGGAGCTGGACTTTCGTCGTTGTACCGCTCTACTACATCGGCGCCGCGGTCGGATACGCAATCGTCTCCCCCGCCCTCGTCGACGCCGGGTGGTCCCTGACGCGGATCGGGATCGTCACAGGTGTCGTCGCCTCGATCCCCGCGGTGCTCACCTCTCTCGGCGCGGGATGGCTGGTGGCCAGGCTCGGCCGGAGGCGCACCCTCATCCTCGGTGGCGTGCTCCTGGCGTTCTCCTCGCTCGGCCTGCTTCCCCTCGCCCTGGGTTCGGCGTCGATCCTCTGGACCCCGGTGGCCCTGTGCCTGTTCATGGCGACCTATGCCATGGCCAATGTCGTGGTCTACACGATCAATATGGACTACTCGAGAATCGGTTCCGCGGGGACGGATTTCACGGTTCTCACCTCGTTCGCGCTCGCAATCTCGTTCATCGCTGCCGGCCTCGCGTTGGCGCTCGCCCAGTTCGTCGGATACACGGGCGTGCTCATCGCCGCGATCGTCCTCGTGCTCCTCGGGACCTTCCTGGGCGCGCGCCACCAGGAGCGCCATGGCGTCACGGCGGCCTGACGAAGCGAGGCACTGGCCTCATTTTCCTCTGTCACTTTTCAATACGGGAGTATCTATGCAGCTCGCTCAACTCAAAGACAAGATCGTCTTTGGCGCCGCACGCCTGTGGTATCGCAACACCATGGCCGACGTGGCCGAACGCGACGGGCAGGCGCAATTCGAGGCGACCGTGGCACGTGTCCGTGAACTCAACCCGGTGATGCGCCGGATCACCTTGGCCGCACCCGAGTTCACCCGGTACTCGCTCGTCGGTCCCGATGAGTACTTCGGCCTGCTCATGCCCGGCGCGGACGGTCAGTTGCACATGCCCGACGCCAACCGCGTCAACGTCCGGGCAGCAATCGCGGAGATGCCGCAGGAGGCGCAGCCCGGCCTCCGGTGGTACACGATCCGCGAACTACGCTGCTCGCAGGGCGAGATCGACGTCGACATCGTTACCCACGGCGATACGGGTCCCGGATCGGTGTGGGCCACCACGGTCGATGTCGGCGACCGCGTCGGATTCCGCTCAGGCGGCGCGCTCTACACAACCTACGACGCCCGGCGACAGCTACTCGTGGCCGACGAAACCGCGGTCCCGGCGCTGCTGGCGATCCTCGAGGAGCGGGGACGCCGCGGCCTGCACGGGCTCGGCGAAGGCGTGACCGCGCACGTCGAAGCCCCGTCCGCCGCGGCGCTCGCCGGCACGGGCCTGCCCGCGGAGATCACCGTCCACGAACGGGGGGACGCCGCGCCCGGAACGGCGGTGTTGGCCGCCCTCACCGCGGACGCGAGCGCGACGAGCGACGTCGACTACGCGTGGGTCTGCGGCGAATCCGGCCTGGCGACCTCGCTTCGCCGCCACCTCGTCCAGGAAGTCGGCATGGACAAGAAGGCCGTCACCTTCTCCGGCTACTGGAAGGTCGGTGCGGCCAGGGGCTGATCAGCAACGAACTCGGTGCACCTCACCCGCCGACCGGCCCGGGGACTTCTCACTCCGAGGTTCCGCAGCCGTGGCTACCTCCGCCGCTTTTCGGCCCGCTCGGGGTCGGAGGCATACAGCCAGGACTCAGCGAGCCCCGGGCGTTCGAGTGCCCGGCTAACAAGGATCACCGCGGCCTGACGTAGACCTGCTTCCTCAACCGAGTCCGCGATGTCAGCGAGTGTGCCGCGCAGCTCCACTCGGTGCGGCCTGCTCGCGTTGGCCACCACGGCCACCGGGCAGTCCGCACCGTGGGTCGGCACCAGGCGTTCGGCGAGTTCGCGGATCCGCGTGATGGCCAGGTGCAGCACCAAGGTGGCGCCGGTTGCGGCAAAGTTCTCCAGCGCCTCGGCCGACGGCATAGCGGTGGACCGAGCCTGCACACGCGTGAGCACCACCGACTGCACCACCTCGGGCACGGTGAGTTCCACCCCGAGTTCCGCAGCGGCTGCTGCGTACGCGGGCACGCCCGGCACCACGTCCCAGGGAACACCTGCGGCGTCGAGCCGGCGGGTCTGCTCCGCCAGCGCCGAGTACAGCGACGGATCGCCCGAGCACAGGCGGACCACGTCCAGGCCGTCTGAATGCGCGGCAGTGATCTCAGCGATAATGCCGTCCAGATCGAGATACTGGGTGTCGATTAGCCGCGCCTCGGGACGGCAGTGCTCGAGCACGCCCCCGTCCAGATAGGTACCGGCGTAGAGGCACACGTCGGCCGCCCGCAGCGCCGCTGCGGCGCGGAGCGTGAGCAGGTCGGCAGCGCCGGGTCCGGCACCCACAAAGTGAACGGTCACGAGCTCTCCTCTACAGATGTCGACCAGGGCTTGACGGCCGCCCACTGCACGACCGCGCGCGCTGGAGCCCAGCCGGTGAAGGTGCCGATGGGCTCGGCGTGCTCTAGGTGGAGCCGCGTCAGTTCGCCCCCCAGCTCGGCGCGGGAGTCCAGGAGCACGCGCTCGGTCTCCAGCGTCACCGCGTGCGCGACAAGCCGCCCGCCCGGCACAAGCGCCTCCCAGCACCGTCTGACAAGCCCCTCAGCTGTGCCGCCCCCACCGATGAACACCGCATCGGGACGAGGTAACCCGGCCAGCGCATCGGGCGCCCTGCCGTGGACCACCTCCAACCCGGGGACCCCGAGGGTGGCGGCGTTGCGGGCGATGCGCGCGGCGCGGGTGGCATCGGCTTCAACGGCCACGGTGCGGCAACTCGGATGGGCCCGCATCCACTCGATCCCCACGGAGCCGGCCCCGGCGCCCACGTCCCAGAGCAGGTGGCCGGCGGCAGGCGCGAGCCTGGACAGGGCGGAGGCCCGCAGGTCGCGGCGCGTGAGCTGACCGTCGCTGTGGAACGCGTCGTCGGGAAGTCCGGGGGCCAGGCCCAGTGGGCGGGCGGCTGCGTTGTCGTCGTCGTGACCTTTACCGCGAAGCCCGCTGCCGCCGACCGCGCATTCCACGGCCAACACGTGCAGCGCGGGGGCCACCCGATCCGGTGACCAGTCCCGCGCGGAGCACGTCTGGCGCGCCTCGGATGCGGCGCCCAAGTCGGACAGGACGGTCATGGCGCTCGCCCCGAAGCCGGCGGCGGTGAGCATCGCGGCGACCTCGGCGGGCGTGTGCCTGTCGGCGGACAGGACGAGGATCCGGCGGCCCGGGGAGAGTTCACGGGCGAGGGCGCGGTGATCGCGGAGAACCACCGAGGTCTCGGCGGGCCAGCGCATCCGGGCTCGTGCGAGCGCCGCCGAGGACACCGCCGGCATCACCTCTACGGCATCGGCACCGAGCACGTCGATCAGCGTGGTGGCCACGCCGGCCACAAGGGGATCGCCCGAGGCCAACGCCACTATCCGGCGCCCGCGGTGGCGCTCGAGAAGTTCAGCAAGACCGGCCCGCAGCGGCCTGGGCCAGCGCTCCCGAACGGCATCGATCCCGGCGGGGATCATCGCGAGATGACGCTCCCCGCCGAGCAGCACACCGGCGGCGCCGACAGCTCGGCGACGAGCCTCGTCGAGCCCGTCCCAGCCGTCGCCCCCGATGCCCACCACGACCACCTGTGCGCTCATGAGCCGGAAGACTACCGGCGAGGCCGGAGGGCTTCGTGTCGGAGTGGCTGGGTAGCCTGAACACCACAAACGAATAGACCCACAGCACGAGGTGCCCCACGACCGCTTGACGCGGCCGGAGGGGAGAATCAGGGAAGCCGGTGAGAATCCGGCACAGGGCCCGCTACGGTGACCCGCGCCTTTCGATCGACGCGCACAGCGCAGACGTCGGGAGGGGTCGGGAAGTCCGGAGACCGGCCTCGCGCTGCCCAGTCTGGCTGACGAGAGCGGGAGCCCCTATGCCACAGCACTATCCTTTCAGCGCGGTCGTCGGATCCGACGACATGGCGCTGGCGCTCATCCTCACCGCGGTGTCCCCGTCGGTAGGTGGCGTTCTCATCCGAGGTGAGAAGGGCACCGCCAAGTCCACCATGGTGCGTGCGCTCACCGGCGTCCTGCCGCCCCTCGACGTGGTGTCCGGCGATCGCTTCTCCTCTGCCCCGGACCATCGCGGCACCGATACCCCCGACGGCCGGATCGCAGTGGACGCCCCCGTCGAGCAGCGACCGGTACGTCTGGTCGAGCTACCAATCGGCGTGTCCGAGGACCGCATCACGGGGTCACTACATCTGCAGAGTGCGTTGTCCGAGGGGCTGACGGTCTTCGAGCCGGGCCTGCTCGCGCGCGCCCACCGCGGCCTGCTCTACGTGGACGAGGTCAACCTCCTGCACGACCACGTGGTGGACCTGCTGCTCGACGCCGCCGCGATGGGTCGCGTGACCGTAGAACGCGACGGCGTGTCCGTGGACCATGCCGCGCGATTCGTCCTGATCGGCACCATGAACCCCGAGGAAGGCGAGCTCCGTCCGCAGCTGCTCGACCGATTCGGGTTAACCGTCGAGGTGGCCGCCCCGCGCGACCCTGAACTTCGGGCCGAGGTGGTGCGCCGCCGTATCGCCTACGAGTCCGATCCGTCCGGTTTCGCCGCGACGTTCGCCGCCGACGAGGCCGCCCTGCGTGAGCGGATCATCGCCGCGCGCGAGCTGGTCGAGCAGGTACCCATGTCACCATGGGCGCTGGCCACCATCGCGCGGGTCTGCGCCGGATTCGACGTGGATGGCATGCGCGCCGACATCGTCACCGCTCGCACCGCCGCCGCCCACGCCGCCTGGCACGGTCGCCTCCGCATCACCCGCGACGACATTCGTGCCGCCGCGCGGATGTCCCTGCCCCACCGCCGACGCCGCGCCCCGTTCGACGCGCCGGGCCTCGACGAAGACCTGCTCGACCGGCTCCTGGGTGACGACGACGACCCCGATCCCGAGCCCGACAGCGACCCCGCCCGAGACGACTCCACGAACCAGTCCGACGCCGCAGACGCACCGAGCGAGTCGGAGGCCCCCTCCGCCGAGCAGCCCGCACCGCACGCGACGGCGGAGGACCCCGCGCAGGACCCCGATACCGAGCAGTCTCCGAGGGACGACTCCTCCAGCCCCGAGTTCGCTGACAGCGCGGAAGCCGACCCCTCGGACGACCCCGCTGACCAGAGTGCCGACGGCCCGGCCGACGCGTCCGCCGACGGCTCTTCAGGTCAAGACGGCGCTGCTTCCAGCGGGACCGTCTCGGCAGCCACGGACCCGTATCGAACCCGCCTGCTCAGTGTCGCCGGAACGGGACAGGGTGCGGCTGGTCGCAGATCGCGAGCCCTCACCAGCTCGGGCCGGCGCATCGGATCGGGCGCCTTCACCGGCTCGGACCTGCACCTGCCTGCCACCATCCGCGCCGCCGCCCGCTGGCAGTCCGGACGCGGCCGCGACACCGGCCGCCTCCTCCTGAACAGGGATGACCTGCGTTCTGCCGTGCGCGAGGGCCGGGAGTCCAACCTGGTCCTCTTCTGCGTGGACGCCTCCGGTTCCATGGCCGCCCGCACCCGGATGGAGCAGGTCAAGACCGCCATCCTCTCCCTGCTGCTGGACGCCTACCGCCGCCGCGACAAGGTGGGCCTGGTGACGTTCCGCGGGCCCGGAGCTGAGGTGGCTCTGCCGCCCACGTCGTCGGTTGACGTGGCGGCCACCCGACTCGCCGCACTCCCGGCCGGCGGCCGGACCCCACTGGCGGAGGGACTGCTCACCACCGCCGAGGTCCTGCGAGTCGAGAAGGTGCGCGACCCGCGGCGGCGGGCTCTCGTCGTCGTCGTGACCGATGGCCGCGCCACCCATGGCCGCGACGCGCTCGCACGGTCCCGCCACGCCGCAGCCGGGCTCGCGGGAACCGGCGTCGCCTCAGTGGTGGTGGACTGCGAAACCGGCCGATTCCGCATGGGCCTGGCCGCCGAACTGGCAGCGCACCTCGGCGCCGAACACATTCCCCTGGGCGAGATCACCGCCGAGGGACTGACCGACACCGTCCGCGCCCGCACCGCCACACGGGCCACCGGCTCACACGTCCCGCAGGCAGACGGCGGCGACTCCCGACACCCGGCCGACGTGCCGTTCACTCCGCGAAACGAGGTGGCCTGATGCCCAAGGGACAGCCGGAAATCGTGCCCGACGACGGGCTCAGCACCCGCCAACGCCGCAACCGTCCGCTGGTCATGGTGCACACCGGGCCCGGCAAGGGGAAGTCGACGGCCGCGTTCGGGCTGGCGATGCGGGCGTGGAACCAGGGCTGGGACACCGGTGTGTTCCAGTTCGTGAAGTCCGCCAAATGGAAGATCGGCGAGCAGAACGTCATGGAGCGCCTCGGGCAGCTGCACACCGAGACCGGCGAGGGCGGGCCCGTCGAGTGGCACAAGATGGGCTCGGGCTGGTCCTGGTCGCGCAAGGACGGCACCGAGGAGGACCACGCCGCCGACGCCGCCGAGGGCTGGGCGGAGATCAAGCGGCGGATCGGTGAGGAGCGCCACGACCTGTACCTGCTCGACGAATTCACCTATCCCATCAAGTGGGGCTGGGTCGACGCGGACGACGTGGCCGAGACCCTCGCCACGCGGCCCGGGCGGCAGCACGTGGTGATCACCGGCCGCGACGCCGACCCGCGACTGCTCGAGGTAGCCGATCTTGTCACCGAGATGACCAAGATCAAGCACCCCATGGACGCCGGACAGAAGGGGCAGCGGGGCATTGAGTGGTGACCTGCCCCGGTTCGTCGTGGCGGCCCCGGCCTCCGGACACGGCAAGACCACGGTCGCCACGGGGCTGATGCTCGCACTCCGGCGTTCCGGCCTGCGGGTCTCCGGCCACAAGGTGGGCCCCGACTACATCGACCCCGGCTACCACGCCCTCGCAACGGGCCGTCCCGGCCGCAACCTCGACCCGCACCTGGTGGGCGAAGACCGCGTAGTGCCCCTGCTGCTCCACGGCGCCGCCGACGCGGGCGGCTCGGGCGGCTCGGGCGGCTTCGACGGCTCAGGCCGTTTAGTCGGCTCAGGCGCGGCCGATGTCGCCGTGATCGAGGGCGTCATGGGCCTGTACGACGGTCACATCGGCGGAGACGGGTTCTCCTCCACCGCCCACGTCGCCTCGCTCACCAACAGCCCGGTGATCCTGGTGGTGGACATCTCGCACGCCTCCCGCAGCATCGCGGCCGTGGTGCTGGGGATGGCCACATACCAGCCGGGCATCCGCATCGCCGGGGTCGTGCTCAACAAGGCCGGCTCCGAGCGGCACTCCGACGAGGTCCGCCGCGCCCTGGCCCCCCTGGGCATTCCTGTGCTGGGCGTCCTGCGGCGCGACGACCACGTCACCGCCCCCTCCCGCCACCTCGGATTGGTTCCCGCCGCGGAGCGGCCCGAGGCAGCCCGATCACTCGATCACCTGGCCGACCGTGTGGCCGCGTCGCTCGACCTGGACGCGGTCATGCGTATCGCACGAAGCGCTCCCCCACTGCCGGGCGAGCCGTGGTCTGCCGAGAGCGCTCTGGCGGGAACGTTGCGTGACCACCACGACCACGGCGGCGACGCCGACAACGAGGTTCGTCCCCTCATCGCCGTGGCCGGTGGCCGAGCCTTCACCTTCCGCTACGCCGAGACGGTCGAACTGCTCGAGGCCGCCGGATGCTCGGTCGCGCCGTTCGATCCGCTGTCCGACGATGCGCTGCCCGAGGGGACCGCCGGGATCTATCTGGGTGGCGGATTCCCCGAGGTCCACGCGTCGGAGTTGAGCGCCAACGAGCCGATGCGGGCCTCGCTGGCTGCAGCGATTACTGCCGGAACGCCGACGGTCGCCGAATGCGCCGGGCTGCTGTACCTCTGCCGCAGTGTCGACGGGGCGCCGATGGTCGGTGCCGTCCCCGCCGACGCCGCGATGGCGCCCCGGCTTACGCTGGCCTATCGCCGCTCGACCGCCGTTGCCGACAGCGTGCTGGCCGCGGCGGGCACCGAGGTCACCGGCCACGAATTCCACCGCACCGGCGTCACCCCGGCGGCTCCGAACTTCGGCGCTGTATCACCGCTGGGCCGGGACGCCGCGCCGGCGTGGACCAGCACCGCCGGCCCAGAGGGGTTCGCGGGCGCGTCACTGCACGCGTCGTATCTGCACACGCACTGGGCCGGCCATCCCGCTCTCGCCCGCCGGTTCACTGACCACGTTCACCGCTTCGCCGGTGTGGTTCGCAGCTCCGCCGGCCTCAGCAGCACGCCTAGCAGCGCAACCGGCGCTGCCCACAGCTGAACTCCGTTCGCCTCAGTTTTGTCGTGGCTACTGCGAAAATTTCCCGATTCTTTCGCAGTAGCAACGACAAAACTGTCTAGGTGCGGCAAGGTGCGGCTAGGCGGCGTCCTACGCGCGGCCGAGGGAGCGGATCTCGGCGACAGTGTCGGCGGCTTCCGCGGCCGTGGCGACCACTGGGACTCCCGGGGGAGGGCCGGGACGGCGTACCACCACCACCGGGATGCCGGCGGCCGTCGCGACCGCCATCTTCGGCCAGGTGAGCGCCCCTCCGGAGTCTTTGGTGACCAGCACGTCGATGCCGTGCCGCTCCATCAACTCGCGCTCGCCGTCCTCGGTGTACGGGCCGCGGGCTCGTAGAACCAGCCAGGGATCGGGCAACGCGTGATCCGGCGGATCGACCACGCGCACGACGGCCGGCATTTCGGCCAGCGGGCCGGTGAATCGATCGAGCGACTGCCGACCGACGGTCAGTAGCGGGCGTCGACCCAGGAGCGCGCTGGCCTCGGCGGCGGCGTCGTGGTGATCGACCCAGTGCCAGTCCGCCGCGCCCGGGGCCTCGGACCAGCCGGGACGCTCAAGCCGAAGCAGCGGAACACCGGTGGCGGCGCACGCAGCCGCGGCGTTTCCGGAAATGACCCGGGCGAAGGGATGGGTGGCGTCCACGACCGCGCGCACCCGCGTCTCTCGCAGGTACGCGGCGAGTCCGTCGACCCCCCCGAACCCGCCGATTCTCACCTCACCCACCGGCAGTCGCGGCTTAGAGACCCGGCCCGCCAGCGACGAGACCACCGGCGCCCCGCCCTCGACCAACAGCCGGGCAAGTTCGCGCGCCTCGCCGGTCCCCCCGAGGACGAGCACCTTGTCGCCGGCCGCCCCAGCGCCACCAGTCACCGTGTCGCTCCCGGCGGCAGCACCGGCATCTCCGGCGCGCCGGTCTGAGCGAGCTCGAGGAGTGCGTCCAGGTCGAGGTGCTCCTCCGCCAGGTCGGCCAGCAGGTCGAGTCGGGCCTCGCGGGCCGCGGCGAAGCTCACGCCAGACGCCGCGCGCTCCTCGCCCGAGGCACGGGCGACCTCGGCGAGGACCGCGCTGCGGAAGTCGTCGGATTCGAGACTTCCGTGCCACATCGTCCCGAATACCCGATCCCGCCGGGCCCCGCCGAGGAACTCGTCGTCGTCGTGGACCGTGACCCGCCCGTGGTGGATCTCGTACCCGGACACGTCCTGACCGAGCGCTTGCCCCGTAGGCAGTCTCAGAATCTTCTCGGCGGCGAACCGCGTGGTTGCGTCGAGCAGTCCGAGCCCGTAGACGACGGTGCCGGGGTCGCCTTCGATGCCGTCGGGGTCGGAGATCTCGCGGCCGAGCATCTGGAATCCCCCGCAGATCCCCAGCACCGAGCCGCCGCGCTCAACATGTGTAGCGAGGGCCTGATCGAGTCCGCGTGCGCGGAGCCAGGCGAGGTCGTCGAGGGTCGCCCTGGTTCCGGGGACGACGACGAGGTGGGCCCCTGCGAGGTCGCGGGGCTCGGTGACAAACTCCAGGTAGACGTCCGGCTCGAGGCCGAGTGCGTCGACGTCGGTGAAGTTACTAATGCGGGGAAGGCGGATCACGGCCACGCGGACGGGTGCCCGGGCAGCGCCGTGGGATGTGCCGCCAAGCGTGGCGGCGGTGAGCCCGGTGGCGGAGACTGCGGGCACGGCGAGTCCGTCCTCGGAATCCAGCCAGAGATCGGGATGCCACGGCATCACCCCGAGCATCGTCCGGCCGGTCAGGGACTCGAGCTCGCGCAGTCCCGGGGTGAGCAGGGAGGCGTCGCCGCGGAATTTGTTGAGCACGAACCCGGCGAGTAGCTGCTGGTCGGCGGCCTCGAGTAGGGCGAGGGTGCCGTAGAGGGCGGCAAACACGCCACCGCGGTCGATGTCGCCCACCACCACGACCGGCATGTCAGCGTGGCGGGCCAGACCCATGTTCACATAATCGCTCGCACGCAGGTTGATCTCGGTGGGGCTGCCGGCGCCCTCGCAGATCACCACGTCGTAGCGGGAGGCCAGGTCGTCGTAGGCGGCAAAGGCGGCGTCGGCCAGATGCGCGCGGCCGTCGGCGAAGTCCCGGGAGGAGACCGACCCGGCCGGCTGCCCCATCACCACCACGTGGCTACGCCGGTCGCCGCCGGGCTTGAGCAACACCGGGTTCATCGCCGGCTCGGGGCTCGCCTGTGCGGCGACTGCCTGGATCCATTGGGCCCGTCCGATCTCCCCGGTGCCGTCTGCGCCCGCGACGACCATCGAATTATTGGACATGTTCTGTGCCTTGAACGGCGCCACCTTCAGACCGCGACGTGCGAACGCCCGGCACAGGGCGGTCACCACGACGGTCTTGCCCGCGTCCGAGGTCGTACCGGCGATGAGGAGGGAAGCGGCCACGAGCACTGATGGTAGCCGCGCACTTAGAGACCAGGACCACCCAACCCGGGCTGGCGCGACACCTGGGTCAGCGCCGCACGGTCGCCGGCTCGAGTTCGGGGAGACGATCGGCGCCCCAGCTGCGGTGTAGGTATCCGGTGGCCTGGTCGATCTCGTCCTGCGTCACCGAGCTGGTCTCACCGGGCTCGAGCGGGTCGAAGTGGAAGATGTACAAGCGTGAGGCGAACTGCTCAAAGGGCAGTGAGGACTCGCCGAATCGTTCACCGTGGCCGGCGGTGCTCACCACCACGCCGTCGCCCCAGTCTTGACCACTGTCGTTGTTCGGGTTGAAGAAGTAGACGCGCATGACATCGTCCGGGTCGAGGGCTGCTCGCAGGATCGTGATGGCGTGCCAGCCCACGAACCGGGCGGAGCTGTCGGTCACGGCCACGCCGGCGGGCTGCGGGTGGATCAGCGGCTGGTTGCCGTTGTGCATCGGGTGGTAGCTGCCGTAGAAGTGACGAAGGAAGTCGTCGAGCCCGCTCAGCCTGCCGGTGGCCACGTCGACATTGATGCGGAAACCGCGCGCGGCCCACCAGCCATGGAACTCTGGGTTCACCCAGCGGTGCGGATCGCCCTCGCGGTCGATGCACTGACGTCCCATCTCGGCGTAGATGCGGTCCAGGTGCGGGACCACCAGCAGGGAGACCGGGTCCAGGTCCACCGGTTGCGTGGCGGCCAGCCCGGCGTCGACCTCTTGCGAGGAGATGGGGCGGCCCTCGAAGTGCATGATGACCTCGTCGTCGCGCGCGGCGCGGACGATGGTCTGCAACAGGTAGTCGGGGTCGTTGTAGGCCCACATCGACATCGCGCGCGCGGACTGGCAGGTCGGGTTGTCCCCCTGCCCCACGCCGAGGGGCTGCCCGAGCATCGACAGGGTGCCGGCGAGCAGCCAGACCCGGCCTTCGTGGGCGGAACCGAACGCCATGTGCAGCCGTTCTGCCGCGTGCTCTGACAGCGGGAGAGCGAGTTGGCGCCACAGCGCGGGCGCCACCGGGGGCTGGAAGAGGATGCCGCGCTCGAGGAGGAGGGCCAGACCGTAGACGGCCTGCGCGGTCTCGGGGTGCACGGCGGCATCGATCAGGGCGTCCACCAAGCCGTGAAAGGAGAGCAGGCTCTCGCGTCCGGTACTGGAGAGTCCCAGGGCCTCGACCAGCAGCAGGCTGCCCTGTTCCCGCAGGAACCGCAGGAGAACCGGATGATACGGGGAGACGAGGCCGGTGTCGTGCATGGAGCGCGCGAATCCGGTGGCCTCGTACTGGAGGTCCCCCTCATCCATGGACTCGAGTCGCGAGCGGTAGACGTCGACACCCGGGTCCTCGCGGCTCGCCTCGGTGGTGCCGTAGATGCTGGTGATGAGCCGGTCCACGCCCACCCCGCCTCGGCTCATGTCCATGTCCGGGTTCTGGCGGGCGATAGCGATCTGGGTGATGGTCTGCTTGATCTGGTCCACCTGGATGGGCCGCTGGCGCAGGATCCGCCAGATCTCCTCGACGAGCTGGTCCAGGACGCTGTCCAGGCCGATCTCCGCGGCGATGTGGCGTATCGCCGAGCGCGTGACCGTGGCCATGCGACCCTGCTGCGCCCGCTCGGCCTCGGTGGCCGCGGTGAACAGCAGCGTGGCGTTATTGGCCAGGACTTCGCTGAGGTGCTGCATCGCGCCCTCGGCGGAGATATCGGGGTGCGCGTACCCGTCCTTTGCCACGGCCACCAGGCGGAGGTCGCTGACGATCTCCATGATCACCGTGTCCTGCTCCGCGCTGCCGAGCGAGCCCGCACTCAGAGCCGGAACAAGCGATCCGGGGTTGGCCCAGTCGGTGCCGTCGAACACGCCCGCGGCTTCGAGGTCAGCTGCCATGGCCTGCACGACAGCGGCCCCACCGTCCTGGAGGAGCACCAGACGCAGACCGTCGAGGACCCGTCGCAGGGCGGCGGCTTTGCCCAGACCGCCGGCCGCGGCGAGTCCGGAGGTGGCGTCGACGAGTGAGGCCACACGCTTGTCGAGCACCGCGTTGTCAACCACTGGTCACTACTCTCAATCCCGCCTGCTGCGACGTTTCCCGTTGCCGGTACCGTACCCGCGTCGGCCCAGCGTGTGAGCCGCCAGCCGCCTCGTCACACGTAGAAGTCGAGCTCCTCTTGGCGGGAGAGGACGCTGCGCATCTCGTAAGCGTCGTCACCGAAGAAGTAGACCAGGCCCCAGTGGGTGCCGAACGCGGTGCGTTTGGTGACGGTCTCCTCGAGCGGCGCGGTGAGTTCGTGCGACTCGAAGTACGGGTGGTCCTCGGTCTCCTCCGGGATCTCGAGTTCCGAGACCACGCGACGCCGCGGGTAGACGCCAAAGCAGCCGGCGTGGCCCGTCGCATCCACCACCTCACGGGGGAAGAACGACCCGATCTCCTCCGCAGTGGTCTTGGGGTCAAAGGAGAGGACGAGCGCCTGGTAGGCGTTGAAGCCGTAGGCGCGCTCGAGCAGTTCGAAGACCTTGAACCCCGGCGGACGGTAGGCCACCTCGCCGAAGTACATCTCGCCGTCGCTGGTGACGAAGTACTCGGGGTGGACGAACCCGAATTTGATGTCGAAGGTTTTGATGAGCTTTTCGAGCTGCCGCGTGATCTCGGGCCTGTACTTCTCCAGCTCCGGGGAGGCGGGAACGAACACCGAGTACCCGAGCCGCACGTACTCGGAGATGTTGAGGAACACGATCTTGCCGTCATGCACCCAGGCCTCGACGGCGAACTCCCACCCGTCGAGGTGAGATTCCATCAATACCGGGAACTCTTCGTCGGGGATGGTGTCGACCTCGTCCGGCGTGCTGATGACGCGGTGGCCGAGACACCCGGCCTTGTCAAAGGCCTTGAGGTGGATCGGGTCGTTGGGGTCGCCGTCGAGCTTGAGCAGCGTCTGGTTGACGCGCTTGAGGAAGCGCACCACGTCGTCGCGCTCGTGGGCCTCCTCGAAGATGCCCACGCGGATGCCGCCGAGCTGGGCGCGACGCTTCATCAGGGCCTTGTCGCGCAGCAGCAGCGCCTGGCCGTACAGGGTGGGGTTGTCCATGAGCATGGAGTTGATGGCGCCCGCCCACTCCACGGTCTCCTCGAACAGCGGGATCGCCACGTCGACGCCCATGTCCCTGAGGGTCTCGGCGATCTCCAGGGAGCGGTCGTTGAGCCGTTCGAAGTCCCAGGGAACGTAGGGGATGCCGTGCTCGCGGCAGTAATCCTCGGCCCAGGCGGGGGCCACCACCACGTAGCGGCGGTCGAACCGGTCGACGGCGTCCACCGCACCGGGCGCCCAGCCAAGAAGCGCCACGTAGCCCTTGTCGGGGTCGCGTCGGTCCGCGTGAGCATCACGCGTGGTGGACGGCATGGAGCCGGACTTCTCGGCAGCTGCGGTGGGAGTATGCAAAACCCGGGGTCTCCTCGGTTCGAGTGGGGATGAAGTGCCCAACCTACTCACCCGGGCCACCCGCGCAAGGGAACGCAGCCAACGGCCGAGGTCAGCCGGGTCGCACTCATCTGCTGTTCAGCTCGGCCGGGCGGTGCCCGGAGAGAACGACGACGACAACGACGACGATCGCCGGCACCGGACTGACCGCCGAGATGCCGGTAGCGCACCTACCTCCTCGACCTATATCCCGCGATACCCGGGCCGTTCGTGGATACGATCGGGGCGTCGTCGGGATACGACAGTCCCGGCGTGAACTGTTCACCGTCACACGGAGGTAGAGCGACTCATGAGCAGCACACCGGTCATCGTCGGAGTGGACGGCGGGCAGGATTCCGTACGAGCCCTGCGCTGGGCCGCAGAGCATGCCCGCGCTATCGACGCACCGCTGCAGGTCGTGGCCGCCTACGAGATCCCCACGCAGTTCGGCCCGTACGGGATGGCCGCCTGGGAGAACCCCACCGAGCTCGAGAAGCGCGCGAAGGAAGTGTTGGCCGACACCGTGCGCGAGGCATTGGGCTCCGACGCGTCGGTCGAGCAGTACGTGGTTCAGGGTCACCCCGCCGAGGCACTGGTCGACGGCTCAGCCCGGGCCCAGCTCCTCGTGGTGGGCAGTCGCGGCCGGGGCGGTTTCGCCGGGTTGCTGCTCGGGTCGGTGAGTCAGCACGTGGTGGCGCACGCCCGCTGCCCGGTCGTCGTGATGCCGCGGAACGCTTCCGACTAGAGGCCCGCGCTCCCCCGGCCGGCTTCGGGCACTGCAGGCGCTACCAGCGCTACTGGCGCCACTGGCGCTCTGCAGCGTCGGTGTAGAGCGACTTCTCGCTGGTCTCCGGCGCGAGGACGAGCGAGATGATGGTCAGCATGGCCAGCCCGACCAGGTAGTAGCCCACGAAGGACACCGAGTAGTGCTGCACCAGCCACACCGCGACGAACGGCGTGAGCGCCGCGCCCAGGATGGCGGAGAAGTTGTACGCCACTCCCGAGCCCGTGTACCGGGTGTTGGTGGGAAACAACTCGGGCAGTACCGCTGACATCGGTCCGAACGTCAGACCCATCAGCGCCATGCCGACGCTCAGGAACATCACCATGCGCACCACATCCACGTCGTCGCCGGTTCCCATGGCGTCGGGGTTGAGCCACCAGCCGAACGACAGGCCGAACAGGATGATGCCGACCGTGGTGGTGATGAGCATCGTGCGTCGACCGAACCGGTCCGCCAGATAGCCGGCGAGCGGGATGAACGCCGCGAACAACAGGATCGCGATCAGCTGGATGACGAGGAACGACCGGTAGCCGTAGCCGAGGCCGCCGGTGCCCTCGCCGCCGATCGCGAACGACAGGATCCACGTGGTCATGAGGTAGAACAAGCCATAGGTGGCCAGCATGATGAACGTGCCGAGGATGACTTCCCGCCAGTTTCTGGCGAAGACTTCCCACACGGGCGTCTTGACCCGCTCGTTCTGGGCGATCGCCGTGGCGAACACCGGGGTCTCCTCGATGCGCAGGCGGACGTACAGACCCACGCCCACCATCACCACGGACAGCAGGAACGGCAGTCGCCACCCCCACACCAGGAACGGGTCCGAGAGGTCGGACGCGGTGGAGTCGTAGACGAAGACCGTCGTCAGGACCAGGAAAAGACCATTGGCCAGGATGAACCCGAACGGCGCACCGAGTTGGGGCCACATCGCCGCGAATGCCCGCTTTCCGGGCGCCGCGGTCTCGGAGGCCAGCAGCGCCGCTCCCGACCACTCGCCGCCCAGTCCGATGCCCTGGAAAAAGCGCATCACGGTCAGCATCGCCGGCGCCCACAATCCGATCTGGTGGATGGTGGGCAACAGCCCGATGAGGAAAGTGGCGATTCCCATCGTCAACAACGCGCCGACCAGGGTGACCTTCCGGCCCAGCCGGTCGCCGTAGTGCCCGAAGACCACCGAGCCCAGCGGTCGCGCGATGAACGCCGTGCCGAAAGTAGCCATCGAGGCGAGCAGCGCCGTCCCCGAGTCGCCGCCAGCGAAGAACAGCAGCGGGAACACCGACACCGCGGCCGTCGCGAAGATGTAGAAGTCGTAGAACTCGATCGTCGTTCCGATGAGCGATGCAAGGATGATCCGGTGGCGAGGCACGGTATCCATCGGCGCCTTGCCCCCGTCCATCACACCGCTGACCTCGGATTCAGGTGATGCGTCCACCGTGGCCGTGCTCCTCCTCTGCGTAACGCTGTGTGATCAACGGGCAACTACCCCGCGAGGTACTTGTTGACCAGCCGGGTGGCGAAGTTGGGCGAGAACTTGGAAATGTTGGCGAGCACCGTGGTCTGGGCACCGACCGAGTACGACGTGCGATGCAGTCGGCGGTCGAGGACCGTGGGGTGGACAGACCGCCAGACCGTGTCCGCGACCTGCTCCGGCGTGATGCGGATACCGAGCGTCTTGGTGCTCTTGGCGTTGGGGTCAGCGAGGGCCGTCTTGGCCCAGAGTGGCCAGATGCCGACCGCCCGCACGCCGTACTTGGACCACTCGAGCTCGAGCGCCTCTGTCAGGCCGCCGACGTAGAACTTGGCCGCGCTGTAGGTGGCGATGCCGGGCTGCCCGTACACCGCCGACGCCGAGACGAGGTTCACCAGGTGCGATCCCGGGGTCGCCTTGAGGTAAGGGAGCGCCGCCTGCGCGCCGAGCGTGACACCCAATACATCGATGTCGATCTGGGACTTCACCGCGGCCGGTGAGATATCCGCGAGATCGCCGGCCACCAGAACACCCGCGTTGTTGTCCAGGACATCGAGCCTTCCCCCAGTGTGCGAGGTGAAGTCTTTCAGCGCCCGATCCCACTGCTCGGCGTCGCGGACATCGAGTTCGCCGGTGATCCATTCCGGGTGCTTGGCCTGCACCTCGGCGAGCGCGGCCTTGTCCACGTCGTAGACCCCGACGGTCCAGCCCTCGCGACCGAATCGCTCAGCCGTGGCCAGGCCGATTCCGGCCGCGCCACCCGAGATGAAGATCGATGCCATGTACTGCTCCTCTGTTCCCCGTTCGGATACCCGTGCACCCGGCGGTGTCGTCCACCCGGTGGTACTGCACCCAGTATCAGACCGACGATCTTGTGACGCCACCTCGCCCGCAGCATGGGGACCACAAAGAAAACCCTGTTACCATCGTGCGAGTGATCTGGATCACCCCAGGTCACATGACGCCCCCGTCGAAAGGAACACTTCCATGGGTTCAACTGGTTCACTCGGATCGCTCGCCATAGGTTCGCTGGCGGCCCCCATTCTCGGTTCGCTCGGCCTCGGCTCACTGATCTCGCAGGGCAGCGGTGGCGGCAGCGGCGACTCGCTGACCGGCAGCCTCCCGGCCGACCTGCTAGGCGGCCTCATGCCCGAAGGCCTCAGCTGAGGCACCCCGAACTCGCAGAGCACCCCGGCCCGTCACCCACGGGCCGGGGTGCCCTGACTTCGCCGCGGGCCGTCCCGTCTAGTCGGGGAGTTCCTGGTTCGCGCGGGCGAGCACCCGGGCGAACCCTGCAAGGTAGTCAGCACCACGCCGGGCGGCCTGCTGCTCGATGAGACCACGCGCCAACTCCTCGGACACCTCCGCCGGCCCGCTGCCGGCATCCAGTCGGGCGAGCCCGAGCCCAGCGGCGAACGCCTGCCCTTCGTAGAAGACGAGGTCGGGAAGAATCGCGTCCAGAGCCCGCGACAGCTCGCCGGCTGGACGCTCCTCGATCGCGGTGGACACGGAGGCCCGGTAGTGCTCGAACTGGTCCCGGACCGCCTCAAAGGCATTCCGCAGCTCGGTGGTGTCTACCATTCGGTTCCTCGTCACGCTGGGTGGGATATCTAGCCGGAGTACTTGTCGCCGAGCTCGTCAACGGACTTCTCCGACGTGTCGGTGATGATGTCCAGAATCGGGCCGTACCAGGGTGAATCGCTGTTCACCAGGGAGACGTGGTCCTCGCCACCCGCCAATGTGAGAACACCGATCCCGCCCGCACGCTTCACCGCCGCGATGTAACGCTCTGAGTTCGTGGGCGAGACCAACGTGTCGGCGGTGCCGTGAATCGCGACGACCGGGACGTCCGGGTCGATGTTCTGGATGGGATCGACCGAGGTGTAGCGCTCGGGGACCTTGTCCGGTGGACCGCCCAGGACGGCAACGATGCGGTCATCACCATGGGTTGCCGCGTAGGTCATGTCCAACGGGCCGGCGAGGGAGATCACCCGCGTCGGGCGGAACGCCGGTTTGCTGCCGACCTCGTTGTCTTCCAACGCATGCCGGGTGCCTGCCCACATAGCCAGCTGCGCCCCGGCACTGTGGCCCACGACGAGCTCGTCGTCAGTGGTCAGCTCCGGGTACTGCCGGTCGATCTCAATCACGTGATCGAGCGCGTGAGCGACGTCGCTGAACGTGGTCGGCCAGCCGCCGCCGGAGCCGACGCGGCGGTACTCGATGTTGTAGACAGCCATGCCACGTTTGACCAGATCACGGGCGTAGTCATCCATGACGGCGGCACCGAGCTGCGATGCCCACGAACCGCCGTGGATCAGCACCACCAAGGGGACAGAGTCTTCGGCGTGCTCACCGACGGGCAGGTATAGATCACCCCAGTTCTGGTCCGGGTCGGCTTCCCCACGGGTCGGGTAGGCGATGCGCTCGATAATCACCTCAGCCCGCTCAACCAGGGCCTCATCTCGCACCTCCGCCGCCGTGACAGCGGGAAGTTGCGTGGCCTGTTCGTCCGTCCGTCCACCAGTCGTGCAGGCCGTTGCCGCGGTGACGACGGAAACCGTCAGGGCGAGCGCTACACAGCGCGTTCTCGAGGCGGGCACGAGGTTCACAATAGGCGTCTAGCGCCCACGGATGGTCGCCTTTAGCCGTTGTGCAGGCGCGTGAGCCGCACCGGCTGCCCATCCCTGGGGTACGGCAATGACTTCATGTCCATCGGAGCCCGATAGTCCGGGTCCACGTGCCATTCGAAGTTGCGCAGTAGGTGATGGAGCACGATCTTGATCTCGGCACCGGCAAAGTGCATGCCGATACACTTGTGGACCCCGCCACCGAACGGCTGCCAGGCCAGTCGGTGAATCTTGTCCTCTCGGCGTTCAGCGGAGAACCGGCCGGGATCGAAGCTGTCGGGGTCGGGCCAGTACTCATCGAGGTGATGGGTGAAGTAGGGGGCAATCGCCACCATGGTCTTGGCCGGGATGAAGTGCCCCAGGACCTCGGTGTCCTTGACGGTTTTGCGGACAATCGCCGGGACGGGCGAGACGAGCCGCAGCGACTCCTTCATCACCAGGTCGAGCGATTCCAGTTCGGACAGTTGGTCGAAGCTGATCGAGTCCGTGTCGATCGCGAGCGACTCCTCCCTGCAGCGCTGCTGCCACTCCGGGTGCTGCCCGAGGTATTGCATCATCGTGGACAGAGTGATGGTCGAGGTGTCGTGGGCCGCCATGAGCAGGAAGATCATGTGGCTGATCACGTCGTCGTCGTCAAATCTCTCGCCGTCGACCTCGACCCGGCACAGTACCGAGAACAGATCGTCCCCATCGCCCGCTCTGCGGGCGGGGAGGTACTCGCGCAGGAATGCCTCGAGGCGGCGTCGGCCCACGAGTCCACGGTGCCAGCGCCCGCCCGGGACGGGGTACCGCACCAGGGCGGTGGCGGCCTGGACGCAGTCGATGAACGAGGAGTTGATCTCGTCGAGACGCTCTTGACTGGCCCCGGGTGCGCCGCCCATAAACACCTCGACGGCCAGGTTGAGGGTCAGCTTCTTGAGTTCGGGGTAGACCTTCACCGACTCACCGGGCTGCCAGTTCTCGATCGCCCTCCTGACTGCGGGATCCAGCGCTGCCGCATAGCGGGCGAGGCGATCGTTGGTGAAAGCCTCCTGCATCAGTCGTCGATGCGAGAGGTGCTCGTCGAAGTCCAGCAGCATGAGCCCCCGGTCGAAGAACGGCCCGATGAGGAACCGCCAGCCGTCGCCGTTCGCAAAGGCCTTGTCCCGGTTGGTCAGCACCACGTGGGCAGCCTCTGGTCCCAGTAATGCCACGAAGGGTCGGCCGAAGGCCTTGAACCAGGAAACGGGCCCGAAGCGGTGGTAGCGGCCCTTCCACAGCTCCATCGGATCCCGCAGGTATTTCAGTCCGTGGCCCAGCAGCGGCAGCCCGCCGTCCCCGGGAACGGGGGTCAGGTCGCTTCCTGCTGGCGCGGCCGCAAGTGTTCTGGTCATCGGTCCTCCTGGACTTGTAGGACCCCCTAGATCTCCGGGCAGTCCGGCCGTCTATCTGACAGGGAACTCTGTCAGATGCTGTGAGTTTGTATCTGACAGGGCGTCCTGTCAAGGTTGGGCATGGCCACGAACCCTCGCCGCTACGGCGGCCTCAGTGCCGACGACCGTCGTGCGATGCGGCGCAGCCAACTGCTCGACGCCGCGCTGGAGATCGTCGGAACGCGCGGCGCGGACCGGGCGACGATGACCGCGATCTGCGCAGAGGCGGGGTTGACCGAGCGGTACTTCTACGAGAGTTTCTCGTCCCGCGACCAAGTGCTTCTCGCGCTGGTCGACGAGATCGCCGAGCAGGTCCGCGATGCCGTGTTGGCCGTTCTCTCGACCACCGAGGGTGACGCCGGAGCCAGGGCGCACGCCGCGATCGCCGAATTCGCCACGCTGCTCACGGATGACCCCCGCAAGGGCCGGGTGGCGATCATCGAGTCGGTCACTGTGCCCGCGCTGCGATTGCGCCGCCACGAACTGTTCCGCGACTTCGCCGCTCTCGTCGTGTCGCAGGCGCGGACCCTGTTCGAGGATCGGTCACTTCCCGCCCCACAGGACGAGATCAGTGCGCGACTGCTCGTGGGCGGGTTAGCAGAACTGCTCACCGCGTGGCTTCAGGCCGAGACCAGCGCAAACGTTCAGGAGATCGTGGACGAGGCCGCCCGCTGGTTCACCGCCGGCATGCACACCTGATCGGCACTAGAAGTTCCTGACCCAGGGCCGCAGTTCGATCTCCCAGCTCCACGCCGACCGATGTTGCTCGATGAGGTGCATATAGTTTTTCGCAATCTCATCCGGATCCATCGGGCTGTAGGTCTCGTCGGACAGCGATGAGCTCTCGTCCTCGCCGGCCTTGCCGATCCGACCATCGATGACCACGTGGCCTACGTGAATGTTCTGGGGATGAAGCTCGCGCGCCAATGACTGGCACAGACCACGCAGTGCGAACTTCCCCATCGCATACGGAGCGGAGTTGGCGTAGCCCTTCACTCCCGAGGACGCTCCGGTGAACAGCATCGTTCCGCCGCCGGAATCCAGCATGCGCGCTGCGGCCTGCTGCGCCATCAGGAACGCCCCGAACGCCGTCACCTCGAGCACGTCGCGGACCTCACGCGGATCGAGCTCGGTAATCGGACCCCGCATCCACGGGCTCGCGTTGTACACGGCGACGTCAAGCGAACCGTCCAATCCGTCGATCGCCTCGAACAACCCAGCCACTTCCTCCGGGACGCTGGCGTCACACGGCAGTGCCACACCGCCGACCTCCGCGCAGAGAGCGTCTAACTTACCCGTGTCGCGAGCCACCAGAATCGGACGATACGAGCGCTGGGCTAGTGCGCGAGCAATAGCCGCAGACAGTCCGGAACCAGCGCCTACGACGAGAGCGAGCGACGACATCACTTCACCTTTCAGCTCAGCCGTGCGACGTCGATGACTGTCCATCGCGCGCGGCCAAGCCCGGGTCTCCCAGCTGAACTACGGATAAGAGTACTGTGACATAGGTCCCACTCGCTCCCCCGAATGAGGTTGACCCGTGACCGTCGAGCCGAAAGATCCGGTTGAGCCGTCTGCGGACGGCGGTGCATCGCGGCCTCGGGAGAAGGTTCGGCGCGTCGTCGACGAGGTGACCACTCCCGGCCTGGTGCATCCCGCGTTGATCCCCGGGATTGGAGTGGACCGCACGAGCAGGGTGTTCTCCACGAACATCGGAGTGTTCGTCATCGCAGGGCTCGCCGTCGCGGGCGTCATCCTCTGGGCTGTCATCAGTCCCGACAGCGTATCGACAGTGGGCGATGCGTCGCTGGCGTGGGTCACGGCCAACTTCGGGTGGATGTTCGGTGTGCTGGCGATAGTCTGCCTGCTATTCATGCTGGTGGTCGGCTACGGAAAGACGGGCGGTGTGCGGCTGGGCGCCGACGACGAGTCGCCCGAATTCACCACCGTGTCCTGGGTAGCCATGCTGTTCTCGGCCGGTATGGGAATCGGGCTGCTGTTCTACGGCCCGTACGAACCCCTGGTCTACTTCCTCGATCCCCCGGAGGGTTTCACCGCGGATCCGGCGTCGGTCGAGGCCATGCAATCCGCGCTGGCGCAAACCGCGCTTCACTGGGGGCCGATCGCCTGGTCCTTCTACGCACTGGTGGGTGGGGCGATCGCCTACAGCGCGTACCGCCGCGGCCGCGCTCCCCTCATCTCCGCCATTTTCGAGCCGATCTTCGGATCCCGGACGAACGGGCCGCTGGGTGCAGCCATCGACGTCTTCGCGATCCTCGTCACGCTCTTCGGTACCGCGATCTCACTGGGCATCGGCGCTCTGCAGATCGCACGGGGTACCGAGATCGTCACCGGCTGGGGACCCCTGGGCAACGGATTCATCGTGGGAGCCATGGTGGTTCTCACGGTGGCGTTCATCATCTCCGCTGTCTCCGGCATCAAGCGGGGAATCCGCGCGCTGTCCAACATCAACATGATCATCGCGGGAGCTCTCGCCATTTTCGTGCTGGTCACCGGGCCGACGATCTTCCTTCTGAACTTCATTCCGGCAGGTGCGATCGACTTCGTCCGCGAGCTGGGCACGATGCTCATGCGCAATCCCACGCAGAGCGAAGATGCTGCGGAATTCATGGGTGCCTGGACAACGTTCTACTGGGCCTGGTGGGTGTCCTGGACCCCGTTCGTCGGCATGTTCATCGCCAAGATCTCCCGCGGCCGGACGCTGCGCGAGTTCGTCACCGTGGTGATCATGGTCCCGTCGACCGTGTGCCTGCTGTGGTTCGGCATCCTCGGAGGCACATCCATGTGGATGAGCTCCAACGGCCAGGGCATGGACGGCTCGCGGCCGCCGGAGGCGATGTTGTTCGACATGCTCGGCAACCTGCCCCTGGGGGCCATCACGTCGGTGGCCGCACTGATCTCCATCCTCGTCTTTTTTGTCACCTCCGCCGACTCGGCGTCAATCGTCATGGGCTCCATCACCCAGCGCGGCAAGCCGGACCCCTCCAGCTGGGTGACTGTTGTATGGGGTGTCATGCTCGGCGGAACCGCGATCTCGTTGCTGCTGGCCGGCGGCGAGGACGCACTCGGCGGACTGCAGTCGATCATGGTCGTCTCGGCGCTGCCGTTCGCCTTTGTGGTGATCGGGATGATGTTCGCCTGGTGGAAGGACCTGTCCACCGATCCGTACATCATGCGGCGTAAATACGGGCGCCTGGCAATCGCCGAAGGCGTACGGCTGGGTATCGCCGAGCACGGTGACGACTTCGTATTCGGTTCGAGTGAAGTCGCCGCCAACAAGGGCGCGGGCGCGTGGTTCGACAGCACCGATCCGGTACTGAGCCAGTGGTACGTCGACGCCGCAGGTGAACTGCGTGCAGTGACTGCGGAAGACGTCCGGCGCACACTTGATCCCGGTCGCATCCAGCCGAAGGGCCCCGACCGCCCGGAGCACCTCGCTTCCGGTGAGCGCGCGATGAACGCAGCGAACTCTCCCCTGCGGCTGCGTCTACGCCGACAACGCCGCGAGCAGCAGGAACGGGAGTCAGGCGACTAATCGCACGCGGCCGCGCCTGATCAATGTCCGACCGTTAGTCCGTGGCCCGGCTCTTGATCTGGACCCGCCCGTCGACGACCCGAGCTGAGTAGGTGGGCTGCGGGCGGGACGCCGGGCCGCGGGCGATCGAGCCGTCGTCGAGCAGGAATCGGCTGCCGTGCCAGGGGCACTGCACGCAACCGTCGACGAGCTCGCCCTCATGCAGCGGAGCGCCCCGGTGCGTGCAGGCGTCGGCAATGGCGTGGACCTGACCGTTGTGCCGGGCCAGCAGAACGTCATTGCCCTGCACCGTGGCGACCGCCAGTCCACCATCGGTCAGATCGGCATCCGACATCGCGTCGGTCCAGTCGGCGATCCCGTCGTTGAACGCGGTGACGTCGACCCCTGTGCCCAGGGCGTAGGTGAGGTGTCCGCCGAGCCACCCGGAGAAGGCGATCAGCCCTAATCCGGCCGTCGACAGCACGCGCCCGTCATGACCACGGCCGCGTCGCCACCAGGATGCGGCCATGAGCGAGGTCGCGGCGACGTTGCCCAGGGCGTGCACCACGCCCACTCTCCGGTCGCCGCCGCCGGTGTCGCCCCAGTCGGACAGGCCCGTCGCGGCCGTCGGCAGGACCGAGAGGATTCCGAATCCCAGTAGGCGCCGCGTCGCTTCCGGGTGCGTCCCGGAGGCGTCGAGCACCGCGACCGAGGTGAAAGCGCCGATAGGCACCGCGACCAGTGCGGGATGCAGGGGATGGCCCGCGGGAGTGCCGGACAGTGCGTCTTTGACGCGGCCGGCGGGCATCCGGGTCACCAGTGATTGCAACGGATCCGCGATCGTGTCGAGGGCCGAGGCGCCGGCGAGCCGGTTGGCCAGGCTGTCTAGCAGGGCTGGTACACGCTGTCGGTCGGTGGCGTCCATGTATCACATGTACGGCACTGCGGGGGGCGCAGCAACCGGAGCGGCGCAGGAAGGTTTAGGGAGTTGCGGCGACGAGGCGCTTCAGGGCACATCGGGCCACGGGCGGGTACGCGAGACAGATAGGCCACGGCCCGGTCATCGTCAGGGAGGTCCGCGAGCCCGTTGATGTGGCGCGCACGACGTGATGCATGCGCACTGCGACGGTTGCGACATGCACGGTCCAGGTCCAGGAGCGGTTGTCCGCGTCCACCGCGTCGACGACAAAGGCCGCCCGCACCCCGAGCGGTCCCACCACTGTCCCCCGCAGTCCGGGTCTCAACTCCGCCGCTGGTGGATCGACCTCGCGGATCTGCGGCGCCCACTCCGGCCATCGGGCTGTTGACTGATACCGGGCCCACGCGGTTGCGGGGTCAGCGCGACCGTCCACCGAGATTGTGCGCCGCATCGTTGCTCCTTTGCCCCGGTCACACTCTGGCAACCGGTGTGCGGACAACCTACCGGCATCACAATGCGACGTGAGTCGTCTCAATGGAAGGGATGGTCAGTGTCGCACCTCTCGGCGCCACTTACCGGAAACCATCCGCCGCAGCCAGTGCGGTCTATCCGAGGCCGGATCGGCGGTGGGTAGCTGGGTGCGAGGCCGAGGGTTACGGATGCGCAGCCTGGGAGAGAACGTAGCGCTCTCGGCTTTCTCTGCCTGCTTGAGTGCCGCACTTGCCACCTCGGCAGGGCGGGCCAGTCCGAGATCGCGCAGCACCGGCTCCGACTCGGCTGCACGCTCCTCGAAGGAGCGCAGAGCTCGAGCAGACGTCTCATCGAGGTCGTTCTTGGATTCGTAGTATTTCAAGCGCGGGTAGCGGCCTGCCATCGCGACTCCCCAGTTCAGGGCAGGGTCCCACCACGTGTTCATCTCACGCCCCTTGCCGGTGGCGTGGTGAGCGAGCACATCCGCCAGCGCACCCTCGAGAATGCGCAGGTCCATCTCGACGCCCGGAATGCGGTCTCCGGCGATTCCTGTGTAGGAATCGATTCCGGTGCGAGAGGGCCCGGTACGGGTGTCGCGGTAGCGAGCCATCGTCATTGTGTCGCTCGCCAGCACCGGCTCGTTGACGGCGAGCCGCGGCGCCTGTCGATCACCCATGAGCTGGCCCCAGGACATGCGGATGAAGGTGTGCTGGTCTTCCATCCCCGAGTGGGTGCAGCGCAGTCCAACCGCGTACGCCTCTAGGTCCTCGCGGACGAACTGGAACCCCACGTAGCGTGCCCAGCGCACCACCAGGAACTCCTCTGGCGTGGCCCCGGGCAGGTGGTAGTCGACCTCGCGGAGGTAGTCGTGCACGATTTGGACCTGCTCGTCGCTGAGCTCGATGTCCTGGTGCAGCGGGTACATGCCGTCGAATGTGTTGCGCACGGGCCGAGGGCGCCGCGCCATATAGGCATCGAGCTGTGCCTGGGTGCGGGGCCGGTGGTGCACGGTCTCGACGTTCCGTGGCCCGGAGTCATGGTCGGTCATCTGACCGTTCCTTCCTGGTCGCAGAGGATCTCAGATCAGCTGGTTTCGGTCGTAGAAGTCCGTGTCCTCGAAGTATCCACCGCGCCCCTCCACGATGATGTCGTAGCGATTGACCACCTCGATTCGTTCCAACCACTTCAGGCTCCGGAACCCGGTCGAAGTCTCCGTCCGCAATCGCAGTGGGGCACCATTTTTTGCCGGGATTTCGCCTTCGTCGTTGAGCTCAAAGGCGATCAGTGTCTGCGGCATCCGTGCCTCGATCATCGGGGTGGACTCGTAGTACGTGCCGCCGTCGTACGCGGCGTCGTCGCGGCCCATATCCTGGAAACTGGTGTACACGACATCTGTAGCACCGGGCAGTACGCCGGCCAGATCCAGCAGGTGTGAGACAGGGATCCCGCGCCACCGACCGATCGAGGTGAAGCCCTGTACACAGTGGTGCAGCGTGGTCTGGGAGTGACCGTCGGCCATCTCCCGCAGCTCGCCGATCGTCAGCGTCATCGGCCGTTCGACGTACCCGCCGATCTCCAGCACGAAGTCATCCTCGAAGCCGTTGGCCATGAGGGCGAGGTATTCCTCGGTCTCCGGCGGGCGCCCACTGCCCCGGAAATTGTGGGTCGCGTTCCCCAGCCCCACGTCCTTACCGGTGACATTGGAGCGGTCGTAGTGCATGCGCGACGGCAAGCGGTAGAGAAGATTCGACCAGGGCCGGACGATCACGTTGTGCAGTTTCTCCACTGCGCGGCCATCGGCCAGCGTCCAGCGCGTCGCGACGACGTTCAGGACGACGACGACGACGAGGCCGATCGTGAAGATGACCGCACCCGCCACGGGCAGCTCGGAGTCACCGAACACCATCTTCGCAGTCTCGTGGGCATAGCCATGAACCACCACCATCGCTACGTGGATGGCGAAGAATGCCACGTACCCGACCAGGCACAGAAAGTGGACGCTGCGGATGACCTGACGCCCACCCAGCGCACGTGTGATGCGGGAGAAATAGTTGGCGATCGCCGGTGACTGGAACGCGCCCGTAATGATTACCAGCGGGGTCAGGACCAAGAACACGAAACCGTAGGACAGTTGCTGGACTGCATTGAACGGCAGCCCCTCCACCGCTGGGGGAACGGTGAACGCGAGATATGCCAGCATGTCGTGCCCGGCCTGGGTGAAGGTACTCAGCGAAGTGGGGATGTAGCGACGCCACTGGCCGGTGGACAGCAGCAGCACCATGTAGATCAGCCAGCAGCTGACGAACCCGGTGACCGCGATGAAGTGCCAGTACCTGCCCAGACCGAGCATTCCGCGGCCCGGCAGGGAGATCCGGGGCGAGTAGTCGTCGTACTCACCGCCCACTGTGTAGTACTTGTGCTTGGGTTCCTGTCGCGTGGTGAACTGGGCCCACGACGTGCCCGCCACGTTGTGCTGCGAGCGGTACAGCTTGGGGTAGCCGCCCAGAATCTCGAGGCCCGAACGAACCAGAAACGAGAGAAAGATGAGGTTCAGGAAATGCTCCAGACGGAGCCACCACGGGAATCCCAGATCCACTACGACGCTCCTCGTCAGTCCATGAAGTTCTGATCGTCGGGCGCGGCGACGATGATCCCGTACCGCAGCGCCCAGTACAGGACGACGTACGCCAGAGACGCCAGGAGAGTCAGGTTCCACATCGCGGCCAGAACGACACTCGCACCGTTCCATACATACGGCGCATCGCCGGCCAGTCCGCCCACATAGATCGACGCCGAGGCCAGGGCAATTCCGAGGCCCCAGGTCCAGATGCGGGCCGATGTCACCAGACCTACCGCCACAAACATCACTGTCGAGCCCAGAACGACCCACAAGATGGGGTCAGCGAACGGGAAAGGTTCATGGTCGCCCAGCGCTACCGCGGCCGATGCCGCACCGATCACAGCGACGACGATCAACAGCAGGAAGCGAGTGACCCTCGGGAGGTTGATCAGCACGTACCGCATCAACGGCGCGCGGGTCCCCCCTGGCTTGATGTGCTCGGACACCCGCTCGGTCGCGTTTGTGGTGCCGCGAAAGTCCACGCCCATGCGCAGTGCGGGTGAGTTCTTATCCTCAATCACCGCTGCTGCCTCCGATCACGATGCTTTTCGCGCGTACCCGCTCGATGGTCGCCTTGATGGGCACCGTACCTTCGTTCACACGGGCTGGGCCCAGCCAGCCGTACCAAGCCCGAGACCCGGTGGACAGTAGGGTGTTCTACACATGGTGATGGGACCTACGCACGCGATGAGCGGCGCCGCCGCTGGGCTGGCTATCGGGGCTTTTCTCCCCGTCGAATGGGGCGGGGCCACCTCCGTGTCCGAGGTGTTCGTCTTTGCTGGCGTCACGGCCGGGGCGGCGCTACTGCCGGACCTCGACACCCCGCAAAGCACCCTGGCCCGCAGTTTCGGATTGGTTTCCAAGGCCCTCGCTCACGTCATGGAGAACGTCTCGAAGGCCATCTACAAGCTGACGATGACTCGCAAAGACGCTGCGATCAAGAACGGACACCGCACCGCGACCCATACGGTGTGGTTCGCTCTCCTCGCAGGCCTCGGGACCGCGGCCCTCGTCACGGCGTTCGGCAGGAACGGCGCCATCGGGGTGCTGTTCTTCCTGCTCGGGCTAGCGATTCGTGGGCTGGCTCCAAGCTGGACCCGCAGGCAGGATTGGGCGTACGTCACCGGGCTATCGTTAGTGCTCGCGGTAGCGGTGTGGTGGGCGTTGCCCGGCTCTGCCAGCGGTCCGGCACTCGGCGCCGCAGTTGCTGCCGGCGTCCTGGTGCACATTCTGGGGGACATGCTCACCAAGCGAGGCGTGCCTCTACTCGGCGGCATCGTCAGCATCGGCGGCAAACGGTGGTGGAACTTCCGCCCACCGGGGCCACTACGAATCCGCTCCGGGGCGGGAATGGACAAACTTCTGGCCCTGGCCTGCACCGCCGCTACTGGGGTGTTGGCGTACTGCGTGGTGGCTGCGCCTCACCTGATCGGCGCACCCTAGGCGGCCGTCACACTGACCTGAACAGTGCTGCAAATCGCAATGCGAGCGGCAGAACCGTGCTTCGGCGGACTACGGGGGCGGGCGGAGACTCAGTTCGGCTCCGGCGTCAAGTGTCGCTGCAGGAAATGCACCGCGTGCTCGACGGCCGGGCCGTGGAAAGGTTTTCCCGGGAATAGGTCGAAGTGATCGCCTGGGTAGTGGCGGACTTCGGCGCGGCCCGCGAACGCTGCCAGTTCGGCCGCACGCGGCGGGGCGGCCTGGTCGAAGTCGGCGATCTGGACCAGAAGGGGGACCCTGATCTTCTCGGCCGCCTGGGCCGGTGCCCGGGTGCCGAGTTCCATGCCGACGTCTGCGCGTATCTCGTTGCGCCAGGACGGACCCGCGATCGAGTGGAAGTCTTCGTACGCCCCGGGCAGGGTGAGCGCACCGGGTTGACCCGGCTTTCCCACGACCGGCATCATCACGGTTTTGCCCATACGAGACTTGGCTCGGGCGGCGATCCCGGTTGCGGTTGCCTTGAGCAGGGACAGTGGGCCGTGAGCGGCCAGCGCGTGCCGCATAGCGGCCAGACCGTCGACCATCGGCACCACCGCGATCACAGCCGCGATGTCCCCACGGTCCGCGGCGACCTGGAGCACGTGTCCGCCGGAGAGTGAGACGCCCCAGAGGACGATCCGCTGCGGATCGACGCCCGGCAGTTGTGCGGCTGCGTCGATCGCGTCCATCCAGTCCTGGACCTGGCCGCTCAAGGACACGGTCTGACGGTTTTCTCCGCCGCTGGTGCCAAAACCGCGGTAGTCGAATGTGAACGCGTCGAGCCCGGCTGCGGCGAATGCCTCGGCAAAGCTGTCCAGGCCCGAGTCTCGGGTGCCGCCCAGCCCGTGGGCCAGAACTACTACCGGCCGACCGGCGGCTGAGGCCAACGCGTCGGTGCGAGCCGGGATGTGGGTGCCTTCGCACCGAGTCCCCGCCACGGTGAAGCTGATGGTGTTCGGTGGTGCGGTGGGCGACGCCGAAGGCAGGGGATCGGTCATGGTGTTGGGATACGCATTCATTGCTGGCTCCGAAGGTGGACGGGAGTCGGTCCGCAGGGGTGCGCGACTCAGGAGTGGGGTTGGGTGCCGTAGATGGAGCGGACCCAGATGCTGGTGACCGCCTCGACATGCAGGTCGTGTTGGGGGCATGGCCCCACCACTCGACGCTCCATATTGCGGTCGTTGACGTCGAGCAAGATTGCTGCCAATGTTCGTGAGTCGACCCCGTCCGGGGCCCGGCCGAGTGCGCGCTCGGCGTCGATCATGTCGGCGACGGACTCCTCGAACGAACCCCGATCTGCCTCCCACATCTCGTGGACGGACATATTGGTGGCGCGGGCCTCCAACACGGCTCGGTAGAGGTGGCGGTGTCGTTCGGTAACGGTGAAGAGGTGGGAGACACTCGCGCCGATCCGCTCGGCCGGGTCGCGGGTGGTGTCGGTCAACCAGGCGCCGGCCTCAGCGGCCTCGTCATAGATGACTTCCATCAACTCGCTCACTGCAGCGGCCTTGTTCTCGAAGTAGAAATAGAATGCGGACCGCGTGACCCCGGCCCGGCGGGACAGGTCGGCTACGTTGATTGACTCGACGCTGTCCACCTCCCGCAGCAGGGCGTCGAGAGCCGCCAGTAGTGCGGTGCGCCGTTCGTCTCCTTTGCTCGGGACGTGCGCAGGACGGACGCGAAGACTCATCGGGATGCCCGAGCCCGGCCGATCGGCAGTTCCTTGGTCCGTAGCTGGTGCTCGTAGACGAAGTAGTCCAGCTGCTGGGTGTGACGCGGAGTCGGAAGCATGTGTCCTAGGTACAGAGCCTCGTCCTTGGCGATGACCTGTTCCATCTCTGTCACCGAGGGCAGGGCATAGTGGCCGGCCAGGTAGGCGCCGAGGATTCGGGTTTGAGACTCCACGAACGGGAACAGGGTGGGGGTCGACTGGGCGAATCCGATGAACGCCAGGTCGTCGATGCCGGGAGAGAATATCCGTTTGTACAAGCGGATGTGGTTGTCCGGGGCCGAGAGGAATTCGGGGTCGAAGAACGGGAACGTGATGTTGTAGCCGGTGGCGTAGATGATGACGTCGAACTCGGCGCTCGTGCCGTCCTCAAAGTGCACGGTCTTGCCGTCCAGTCGCTCGAGATTGCCCTTGGCGGTGAGGTCGCCCGATCCCAGCCGCAGTGGCAGCTCTACTGATTGGGTGGGGTGTGCCTGCATGAACTTGTGATTCGGCTCGGGCAAACCCATGTCGGTGGGGTACCCGTTCTGCCTGGGCGCCAACGTGGAAATGACCTTGCGCTGCCACGCCAGCGGAATGTAGGGCGAGGTCTTGAACCCTTTGTCCGCGGGCTTGCCCTTTATGTATTTGGGCACGATCCATGCACTTGAGCGGGTCGAGATCACGACCTCGTTGTCGAGGGTGCGACTAGACAGTTCGACGGCGATGTCGGCAGCCGAATTGCCGATGCCGACCACCAGGATCCGCTTGCCTCGCAGATGCAGGGGCTGTTCAGGATCGATGTAGTGGTGCGAGTGGAAGCTCTCCCCGGTGAACTCGCCGGGGAACTCCGGCAACCGGGCGTCCCAGTGGTGACCGTTGCCGACCACTAGGAAGTCGAACGACCGGGTGGAACCATCCTGTAGGTCCAGTTCCCACCCGCCACCGGGCTGGCGGCGTGCGCTGAGAACACCGTTGGAGAATTCGATGTTCTTCTTCAGCTCGAAAGCGTCGGCATAGTCCTCCAGGTACTTCTTGACCAAGGTGTGGTGCGGGAAGTCAGGGTAGTTCTCGGGCATCGGGAAGTCCCGGAACGAGAGTTGGTGCTTGGAGGTGTCGATATGCAGTGACTTGTAGGCGCTCGACATGCCGTTCGGGTTACCAAAGGCCCAGTTGCCGCCGATGCGGTCGGAGATCTCGAAGCAGGTGTGGGGAACGCCGTAATCGGTGAGCATTTTGCTGGCGGTGAGTCCGGAGATTCCCGCGCCGATGATCGCGGTGGTGGGCCTGTCGAACTTTGTGGGCATGAACGACTCGCTTACGTCGAAAGGAGTGATGCACGTCACCATAGGTGTTACGTTGACGCACGTCAACAAAATTCGACGCACGTCAGGAGTGCGCATGTCTGCTTCATCCGGCACAGCCGGGACTGGCTCGCCTAAGACCACGGTGGTGATCGGCGCCGCCTCCGGAATCGGCGCCGCGACCGCCGAGCACCTGCGACTGCAAGGCCACCGCGTAATTGCCGCTGATCTGGTGAGCAGCGAGTCGGTCCTCCCTGTGGATGTTGCCGACGAGGCGACAGTGCATGCTTTGTTCGAGAGTGTGATGACCGAGTGCGGCTCGTTCACCGGAGTGGTGAACTGCGCGGGGACGAGTACTTTCTCACCGGTCGTTGAGCACGATTCGGCCGAGTTCCGGCGAATTCTCGACATCTCACTGGCCGGTGCATTCCATGTGCTCAAGCACGCCGGAAGCCGCGTTGATGAGGGTGGCTCGTTGGTCACTCTGGCGTCACTCAACGGGACGCAACCCGGCACGGGGCTGGCGGCCTACTGCACGGCCAAAGCAGGGCTCCTCATGCTCTCGCAGGTGACAGCACTGGAGTTGGCTCCCCGGCAGATCCGGGTTAACACGGTGTCTCCCGGTCTCGTCGTCACCCCGTTGACCTCGCCCGCCATGGACATCCCCGGCGTACGCGAGGACTACATCGAGAACACGCCACTCGGAAGGCCGGGGACGGGGCTGGAGATCGCGGCTGCGTGCGAGTATCTGCTCTCCGACGGTGCGGCGTGGACAACCGGCGAAGACATGCAGGTCAACGGCGGTGCACATCTCAAGCGCTACCCGGACATGTTGACCCTGATCGGGAAGGCCTTCGGATGAGGCGCGCAGCGTCCGCAGACGGAGCCACTCCCTACGGTGGCCGATTTGCAGGTCGCGCCGTGCTTGTGACCGGTGCCGGATCCGGCATTGGCGCCGCGTTAGCGTCTGCCCTGGTCAAAGCGGGCGCACACGTGGTCTGTACTGACGTCGACGAGGCGGCGGTGCAACGCACCGCCACTGAGCTGGGGCCCCGGGCCCGGGCCGAGGCGCTCGACGTCACTGATCCAGAGCAAGTGATCGCGGCAGTGGACCGGGTCGTCGCCGAGCACGGTCGGATCGACCTGATCTTCAACAACGCAGGCATCACCTATGGCGGCGAGACCGAACAACTGACGTTGGACCAGTGGAATCGGATCATCGACGTGAACCTCCGGGGCGTCGTGCACGGCATCTATGCCGCCTATCCGAAGATGATTGCTCAGGGGCACGGTCACATCGTCAACACGGCCTCCGCCGGCGGCCTGATGGCAGCCGGGCTGATCACCAGCTACGTCGCCACTAAACACGCTGTGGTCGGACTCTCGCTCGCGCTGCGTACCGAGGCAGCCGCGAAGGGCGTGGGCGTGACCGTCATCTGTCCGGGCGCGGTCAACACTCCGATCCTGGACAAGGGGTCGATCGATGACTTCGTTGGCCGCGACTATTACCTGCGGGGCCAGGGCATCAAGACCCCGCACTCGCCGGATGAGTTGGCGCATGAGGTGCTCACAGCCGTCGCGCTGAACACAGCGATCGTGGTGACACCGCGATCAACGCGCCTGGCATGGCGCTTTAACAGGCTATCGCCGGGACTTATGCAACGCGCCTCAATTTCGTTCGTGGCTCGCCAACGCAAGTGGCAGTCTCAACGCGCCAAGAAATCCGGGAAGGCAGGCGGCCGCTGACATCCATTCATCTGCGTGTCTCGCGCCCTTCTTCGAGCGTCTGCGCAACGTCGGACTGAGGCGCGGTTCCGCAGGAGCGCAGTCCGCGACACTGCCGACCTGGGACCCAGACGGCACCGGCGTAGCAACCCCAAACTTCGCTGCTTCGCTTCAGCACCCCCTGGGCGGAGCCATCGCGGTTCACTGCTCCACCGAGAACCCGACCGGACCAGGACGCAGCGCTGCCGCAACACGGTGACTTCGTGTCAGTTAAGACCACCCAGAGGTTCATTCCTCGTTAATCCCTCCACCCGGGGTCATTCACATCGAACACTTAAGTTCGGTGACCGAAGGGGCGGGCAAGACGACTGCCCCTCCACTGGAGCCGACCGTTCGGAACCGGTGACTGACCCGCAGGACTGACGATGGAGGAAATTCCGTGAACCTCACCCGCACTGGTGCTCTCCTGGGCCTCGCCGCCGTCACCACGGCCGGCCTTACCGCCTGCTCGGACGGCAACTCCGGAGGTGGGGCCACCGCCGCCGAGCCGATCGAGGGCGTGGAGTGCGGCGGCAAAGATTCACTGCGCGCGTCGGGGTCGTCTGCGCAGAACAACGCCATGACAGTCTTCACCAATTCGTACTCGCTGAGCTGCGAGGGCCAGACCCTTGATTACAACTCCAACGGCTCCGGCGCCGGCGTGAAGGAATTCACCGGCGGTCAAACAGACTTCGGCGGCTCGGACTCCCCACTCAAGGATGTCGAGTACGCCCAGGCCGAGCAGCGGTGCGGGTCGGAGGCCTGGCACCTGCCGGCGGTGTTCGGACCAATCGCGGTGGCCTACAACCTCGATGGCATCGAACTCACGCTCTCGGGACCGACCATCGCCAAGATCTTCAACGGCCAGATCAACATGTGGAACGACCCGGCCATCGCCGCCGAGAACCAAAGCGTCGATCTGCCTGACCAAGACATCACGGTGATCTTCCGCTCGGACGAGTCCGGCACCACCGACAACTTCCAGAAATATCTCGAGGCGGCCTCCGAAGGCGCTTGGACCGACGGCAGCGGAAAGCTCTTCGCCGGCGGCACCGGTGAGGGAGCCAAGGGCAATGAGGGTGTCTCAAGCGCCGTCGACCAGGGCCCCGGCGCGATCACCTACACCGAATGGTCGTACGCGAAAAACCTCGGGCTCGACATGGTCAAGGTCAGCACCCCAGCCGACACCGAGGGTGTGGAGCTCAACGCCGAAACCGCCGGAACCACCATTGACACCGCCACCCTCGTCAAGGAGGGCAGCAACGACCTGATGATCGATACCTCCTCCTTCTACGTCCCCGAATCCGCAGGCGCCTACCCGATCATCCTGCCCACCTACGAGATCGTCTGCTCGCGGTACCAGGATCCGGACACGGCGATGGCCGTCAAGTCGTTCCTCAACGTGGCAGTCTCAAAAGACGTGCAAGGACAGCTCGAAAGCGAGGGCTACATCCCGATCCCTGCCGCCTTCGGCGAGAAGCTCACCGGGGCCATCGACGCCATCAAGTGAAATACCCCGCATCTTCCGCCGACTTCTTCTTCAAGCCGAGGAGGCGGCGGGAAATCTGGGATCCGATTCAGTACTGACAATATCGGGGACGCTACTAACACCGGTTTGGCAACCGACTCTCGCCGTGCCGCCCGGTTCGACGAGACATGCGGGTGCAAATTACCAGAACTCGGGCATCACAGCTGAGCCCGTCAAAAGTAGCCGCGAAACGGTACTGACGTCTGGGCAGCCGTAACCTTCTACGCGACCATTCCCCGCCTAAGCTCGTACGTTGCCCCCACGGGCCAGGTCATCCAATCCTCTGCCCCGCTTTCGGGAAAGCAATCCCACAAATGTTCCTAGTGCGCAGCTGGCAAAGAACTCGACAGACTCGAATACGAACTCGTCAATCCAGGCCACATAGCGACGGCATGTCGGTTCTCAATCAGCTTGTCAGTGGGTGGCCGTTCCACCAGTGCGTTGTCACCAGTCTGTCAGCCGTCGATTGTCACGAGTTTGACAGTTTCCGAGCTACTGACACGGCGTGACAACACTAGATCACCAGATCTGCGCGCATCCCGACCCCGGAGCGCCGCTACCCGAGGTGGGCCTAGACGATAGTGTTTGGTGTCACAAACCTCTCCAGAAGGAGGCGAGCGATGGACGCAACCGAATCGCTGATCCTGACAGTCTCAGTCACCTCGTCAACACTTCTTGGCGGGGGTATAGCCGCGATAATGCCGCGCATGGTCGGAGATGAGCCCAATGCAATTGTGGGAATTCGAACGAGAGCAACCCAGTCCAGCGACAAAGCGTGGCAGCTGGCTCACCAAGTTTCCCAGCCGATCCTTCGAGGGACTGTGTGTACCGCCGCTGTGGGGTTGTTCATCCAACTCGTCACAGGCGTGGTGACGGGCTTCGCATCCGTTGCCTCGTCCTTTGCAGCGGTCGCTGTAGCCGTGTTGACGTTTAGTGTCCTCATCTATGCGGGGTTCAAGGGCGATGCCGCAGCGAGGTCACTAAACCGTTGATCCGTCGAATTGATGACTGATTGCGGCGACCCGCATGACAGCGCCGTGAGAAATTGACAGATTTGTCGGTTCGCACACAGAGTGTCAGTACGCTGCCGACCCACCAGCTCCTTGTCACTAGTTTGTCAGTCGCCGATTGTCACAGGATTGGCAGGATCCTCGCCACTGACAGCCGGTGACAATTTGAGGCCACCCTATCCGCCAGACTGAGTTGAGACACCCGGGCTGGCTGGTTGAGGGATTGGGGCAAGAGTAGAAAGAGAACCCAGCATGACGATCATCGCTACTACTGAGGGGGCCGTGGAGGCCTCGGAGCAGGCACCGGCGACGGCCTCGACGCAGCAGACCGCGGTGGAATCCCCGCGGGCCGGGCGGTCGGCGCGGCGGACGTTCACCGCGGAGTACAAGCGGCGGATCGTCGCCGAGTACGACCAGGCCCCGGCGGGCTCCAAGGGTCAGGTACTGCGCCGCGAGGGTCTCTACGATTCCAGCGTCAAACAGTGGCGGGCCCAGATCGAAGCCGGAACACTGGGCAGGGTGTCTAAGGAGAAGCCCCGAGCGGGCATATCGCCGGAGCAGGCGCGTATCGCCGAGCTGGAAAAGCAGGTCGGCAAGCTCGAGTCGGACGCCGCCCGAAAGGACCAGGTCATCGCCGACCGTGACGCCGCGCTGGAGGTCATGGGAAAAGGTGTCGCATTCTTGGAGGCACTCTCCAGGAAAAACAAGGAGTGAGCCGGGCGGCATGGCGCACCTGGCAAGCCGAGACCGCGCAGCTACTGACCACGCTGCTAGGTGTGGTGCGGGCATGTGCCCTGGTCGGGCGGTCGCGAGCCACCCATCACCGGCAGGCGAACCCCACGCCGCGCCCGTACGGTCCGCACCCGAAACCTCAGCACCCGGCCGAGCTCAACGCCACCGAACGTGAGGCGATCCTGACGGTCCTGACCAGCGAGGCCTACGCCGACCTGTCGGTAGCCCAGGTCTGGGCCCGCGAACTCGACGCCGGCCGGTACCACTGCTCGCAGCGCACCATGCACCGGATCCTGGCCACTGCGCGGATGAACGGTGAACGCCGCCGGCAGGCCACCCACCCGCCGCGCAAGATCCCCGAACTCATCGCGCACGCCGCCAATGACGTCTGGACCTGGGACATCACGAAAATGCGAGGCCCTGCCAAGGGAATCTGGTACCACGCCTACGTCGTCATCGACATCTACTCCCGCTACGTCGTCGGGTGGCGCATCGAGACCGTCGAAGACGGCGAACTCGCCGCGGACCTGGTCGCCGACGCCATCGCTGAGCAGGGCCGGGCGCCGGGGTACTTGCACGCCGACGGGGGCGCGGCGATGACCTCCAAACCGTTGGCCTCACTGCTGTGCGACCTGGACATCACCCGATCCCACAATCGGCCGCGGACCAGCAACGACAACCCCTACAGCGAGTCCCAGTTCAAGACCATGAAGTACACACCCGACTACCCCGAGCGGTTCGCCAGCATCGGCCACGCCAGGGCCTGGATGAACCGATTCATCTGCTGGTACAACCACGAGCACCGGCACTCAGGGATTGGTCTGCACACCCCGGCCAGCGTCCACGACGGCACCGCCGAGCACATCCGCGACAGTCGCCAGCTCGTCCTGGATGCCGCCTATGCCAAGCACCCCGAACGGTTCACCCGACGACCACGACCACCCCGACTACCGGAGAAAGTGACCATCAACGACCCCGACGCCCGCTCACCCGAAACTAGCCAAGCTCAACCGACCACTGCACGTCTCATTTGATTTGACACGCACCGCCACGCCGAGCGCCCCGCGACCGTTTCACCAGACCGTCAGGCCGGACCCGCGGGATCAAGGCTCGCTCCGTAAACCGCAGCTATATTGGTGCCGCGAGCGACGGGCTTACCCGGCGCCAATGCCTGCCACCTTCGGTGACCCCAGGCTGGTGACGAATGCGTATTCGAGATCAGGTGGGCCGATCGCCGCCAGAGTGCCCGCTACGCCTACAAAGGCGCGGGCACTCTGGCGGCGCTCCCTCAGACGTGGGATTGCTCCATCGCTGTCTGCGCTCTGGCTTCAGTCACGCTCGGCCATAACGCTCTACTTCCGAGTAGTCGCATGATCGCGGGGACCAACAAGGGCCTGACTACGAAGGTGTCGAGCAGGATGCCGATCGCCATTGCGAGGCCGAACTGGAACAGTTCTCGGATCGGTTGGGTGGTCAGTACGGCGAAGGTGGCTGCCAGAATCAGTCCTGCGGATGAGATCACTCCACCCGACCGGGTAAGTGCCACCCGCAGGGCTGCCCGTGGTGGATAAGCCGAGAGCTCTTGCCTGTAGCGGCTCATGAGGAAGATGGTGTAGTCGACACCGAGCGCGACCGAGAACACGAAGATGTAGATCGCAACGCGGTTCCCGATCCCCTCGTCACCGAGCACGGTGACAGTAATGAAGGTCGTGAGCCCGAGTGTCGCAGTGAACGACAGCACCAGTGTTCCGATCAGGTACACGGGTGCGAGCACGGATCGCAGCAGTAGTGCCAATACCGCGCCGACGATCACAAGGACCAGGGCGGCAACGACCAGATTGTCGCGATTGAGCGCCGCCCGAATGTCGGCGGAGTGAGCTGTTTCTCCGCCAACGAGGACCTGCGCACCGTCGATTCCCGCGCCGTTCGCTGCAGTCTGAGCAGCGGACGCGAGGGTGTCTACGCGGTCCATTGCCTCAGGACTGTATGGATTGTCGGTGAAGGTGACTTGGAATGCTGCGGTTGATCCGTCAACGCTGAGCGCGGGATGCTCGCCTACTCGGGCCACCCCATCCACGTCCGCCAGACCACGAGCGATTTCGTTCCAGTCGGCGGAGGATTCCGCCTCAGACGGGTTGGTGACATACACGGTCGATGGTGCGATCTCCCCAGGGCCGAACGCGTCGGCGATCATGTTCTGACCGGATTCGGATTGCGTGTCGATGCGGTACCCGCTGATGAAGTCGTAGCTTTCGCGGTAGTCGGCCAGGCCGGCGGTCATCACGAGAAGCCCGAGGAGAGTGGAGGCCAGGACGGTCTTCGGCGATCGGTCAACCAGATCTGCGATCCGATCCCATTGCTTGCCAGTGGCGCGGCTCGCGGCAGCCTTGGGTGTCGAGGGCCAGAAGAGTTTTCCTCCGAACAGCAACATGAGGGCGGGAGTGAAGGTGAAGGCGACCAGTCCCATCGAGGCGACGCCCAGGGCGAGATAGGGGCCGAATCCGCGCAGGGCCGGCGAGACCGCTGCGAGCAGAGCGAGCACGGCAAGAACGATCGTCGAGACACTCGACAAGATCGCCTCGGCCACTCCTCGCAGCGCCCGCATCATGGCAGCGGAGCGATCTGCTTCCTCCGCGAGGGCCTCACGGTAGCGGGCGGTGACGATCAGTGCGTAGTCGGTGCCGACCCCGAACAGCAGCACGGTCATGATCGACGCGGTTTGCGAGCTGATGTCGAACCATCCCGCGTCGGACATCATTGCGCCCACTGTTTCGGCGAGTCGGATCGCGACTCCGACGCCGGCCAGCGCGACAAGCACGAGGATCGGCGACCGATAGATCACCAGGAGGATAATCGCGACCAGCAGAATTGTTCCGAGGAGGAGGATTCTGTCGCCACTGCTGAACACTTCCACGGTATCGGTGGCGATTCCTGCCGGCCCGGTGACCGCCGCATCAGCGGGTCCGGCGGCCTCGTTGACTAATTCGCGGAGATCACCGACCGTGTTGTGGAACGTCTCGTCGGTCGGGTCGCCCGTCAGCGAGACGATGATCATCTCACTGTCACCGTCAGTGGTGCGTAGGTTGTCGCCGCCCGGGTTGTTGGCGGTGACTGTCGCGGCGATTGAGGGATTGTCGGCTTTCGCGGCGTCGATGCTCGTGACGATCCTATCCACGGCCGATGCCGTCGCCGCTGCGTCGGCTCCGCGCACGACGACGATCGCAGGGGTGCCCTCATTGCGGGGGAATTGGCGGGCAGCGAGTTCGGCGGCCTGCATGGATTGCGATGACGGGGGCGGGTCGTTTGCTCCAGCGTTTTTTTCAACGTCCTCCAAGGCGGGGGCCGCACTTGCCAGAGCGCCCACCAGGATGAGCCAGAGAAGTACGACGATTCCGGCCCGTCGCCGTGATCCGAAGAGAGCGTTCATGAAGCGTGATGTCATTTTGTGGCAACCATCCTCGACTGGAATGCGTTCATCGCACTGACGTCGGGTCGTGGGACAGGGAGGTGGAGTCGCGGTCCGCGCCCGGTGTGAAGCGCCCGGTACGGGCAGCCCACGCCTCGAATGCGATCGTGGCGAACGGCGGTAGGGAAGAGGCCAGCGCGAACAGGAGGGTCCGCAGGCGCCAGCGGAGCCGGACGAACATTGCGATTGAGAGCACGACGAATGCTACGAACACCGCCCCGTGCAGGGAGCCGAAGATACGGACGCCGGCCTCGGTGCTCTTGGTTATCCACTTGAAGTACATGCCAATCAGCAAGCCGAGCCAGGTCACCGCTTCCAGCGTTGCCACGATTCGGAACGCTCGCACGAGAACGCGGGCATCCGATGTCGTCTCCGGGCGTTGCGGCTGGCCATTCATGACCCGCTCTCCGAAGTCGTTGCTGCGCTGTCCATTGCGGGACCGCCGCGAATTTCCGGCGCGCGCGCGACTGCGGTACGAAGCGTGAGGAAGAAGATGACGAAGGCGACGGTCAGCAGGACATGACCGATCCCAGCGATACCCGAAATCGCGGCCGACGCATCCTGGTCGACGACCTGCATGGTCCCGTGGACGAGCTGCATAGCCACCGTGAGGATCAAGCCGGTGTGGAAGGTCGCGGTGAACCAGCGGTATAGCGGGCTGGTCGAGAGCACCAGGAGGCGCTCGAAAATGGCGACAATCAGCAGGAACAGCACCCCGAGTACCAGGAAATGGGTGTGCACGATGGACAGTTGGGTCGGACCGTCGAAGTCCTGGGCCTTGGTCAGCTCCCGGTAATACAGGCCTGACGCCAGGCCCGCGACGGCGTACCCGAAGGCGATATTGACAAGTGTTTTCACGCCTTCCATCTCACCGGAACGCGCACTCTGACGGATCTGACGAACGGCCTGTTTCTTCTACGACTTTAGATAGAGCCCGCACGGGGCGGCGCCGTCTGGAGCCACGAGTAGCCGATACCTACATAGGCAGCACTCGACCGTTGGGCTGGGCGGTAGATCTAGTCGAAGGTGCCGTCGATGATCCCCCGTGCCCGTGCCTTCGCCACAGCTGCGGTTCTGGATCGCACATCTAACTTGCCGAAAGTGTTCGTCAGATGCGTCTTGACCGTGCCCTCGCTGAGGAACATCCGACGAGCTATCTCTTTATTGGAGAAGCCTGCCGCGACAGCCTCCAACACCTGAATCTCACGTGGGGTGAGGGTCGGGGCCACCGCGCTCATCTGCGCCATCAGCTTCGAGGCCACCGAGGGTGACAGTGCGCTCGCACCCCCTGCTGCTGAGACGATCGCCGTGAAAAGTTCGGCCGGGGCGGTGTCCTTGAGGAGATAACCGCTGGCGCCGGCCTCGATTGCGTGCAGAATCTCGGCGTCGGTGTCGTAGTTCGTCACTACCAGTACCCGCGGAGCATCCGGCTGGGAGCGGATCTGTCTGGTTGCTTCTACGCCGCTCAGTCCGGTGCCGAATCGCAGGTCCATGAGTACGAGGTCAATCGTCTCGTCCCGGCACAGTTCAACTGCTTGTTGACCTGTGGAGGCTTCGGCAACGATGGAGACTTCATTCGAATGAAGATCGAGCAGCGCCCTGAGCCCGGCGCGAACGATCACATGGTCGTCTGCGAGCATCAGCCGGATCAACGGTATTCCTCCCCTTGCTGTGCGAGCGGAAACGTCACCGACACCGCGGTGTGGCCGGGCTCCGATTCGATGAACCACTGCCCGTCGAGTTGCTCGACACGGTTCCGCATGGCGTTGAGCCCAAAATTGTGCGCGGACGGGTCGTCGAGGAGGGTGGCATCAAAGCCCTGCCCGTCATCGACCACGTCCAGATGTACGGCGTCGGCACCGTAGCTGAGGGTGACTACGGCGTGGTTGGCATCGGCATGGCGCACCACGTTTGAGACCGCTCCCTGAACAAGCCGTACCAGGGCCGACTCCAACGGCATCTGCAAGGAAACCGGCTGCCCGTCGACACGGAGTCGAACGTCAACCGTCCCAGCCGCCGCTCGCTCGCACACCCTGCCCAACGCGTCGGCAAGCGAATTGCCCTCTAGATCGGAGGGCGAGAGAGCCGCGACTAGACGTCTGGCGTCAGCCAATCCTGCCAACGCGGTCCGCCGAGCCATGACGATTTTATTCGCAGCTCCCGGGGGCAGGTTCTCTGCTTCAGCGGCGCGCAACAGCATATGAATGCTGCTCAGCCCCTGCGCGACGGTGTCGTGAATCTCGCTGGCCAACCGCTCACGTTCGGCCAGTTTGCCCGCGGAGCGTTCGGTTTCCGCCAGCTCTGCTCGAGTTCGATGCAAATCTTCGATTAGTTGCTGCCGGCGCTCCGTCTCATGAAACAACACCCGAAAGCCGAGCCCGACAACGATGCCGACCACAGCCCCGAGCAACGACCCGACCATTGCGCCGCCCCACTGTCCGCTGGTGTAGACGCCGATCAGCACGTTGACACCGGTGATTACCGCCACGACAGACACCGCTGGCAAGAGCGGCACCTCGGTCATGAAGAGCAGGATGAGCCCGAACGATACGTACGCCGCGTCGGCGCCAATAAACGCCATCGCCACCCACACTGCACACAATGACGCAAACCAAGCGAAACGCGCGGCCGGAGCACGCAACGAACTGGCACCTACGATGTAGACAACAACAAACAGCGCGGTCAGCGCACCGATCAACCCCGCCGACGCCTCCGAAAGCAGCACCGCACGCAGTAGGACGATCAGCGCCAGAACGACAATGAGCACGTGTAGGCCCAGACGTAGCTGGGCGCCACGTGTGAACGCGGATTCCTCAAGCATTACGCCGAACGATAGACGACGGCGATGGTTGACCTACTGGACGCGCAGTGCTCTAAGGTCGCCGTTCGCACCCACATCGGGTCAGTCCTGGACGTTCGCCCGGCGACCCGGCGGGGTAAGTCCCGTGGAGTGGT
>NZ_AGFF01000026.1 GCF_000226215.1 Dietzia alimentaria 72 | reverse complement strand
CCGGTAGGCGGCGGGCCGCCGCGCGGCAGGCGGACGGCGGGCCGCATCGCCGTAGACGGGTGTGGGGCTGGTCAGCCCTCGAGCTGCTCGCCGATCTCCATCCACCGCTCCTCGAGCGTGTCCTTCTCCGCGACGAGGGTTTTGAGTTCGCGGTCGAGATCGGCCAGCTTGACTGTGTCGAGGGCCTCGCCCGCGGAGGCGGCCATGGCGTCATGCAAATCTGCTTCGCGTTTGTCGAGCGTCCGCATCTGACGCTCGATTCTGTTCATCTCCTTCTGCAGATCGCGCTGCTCGCCCGAGCTGAGGCCGCCGCCCGCACCCCCGGAACTGGAGCCGCCGCCCGCACCCCCGGAGCCGCTCACGGAACCCGTGCCGCCCGCCGTGCCCGAGTCGCCCCCGGAGCCGGTCGGCGCGGACCTCGACACCTTTCCCGAGTCGCCCGCGTCGCCGGCAGCACGCCGACGCTCGAGGTACTCGTCGATGCCCCGCGGAAGGTTGGTGAGACCGCCATCGCCGAACAGTGCCCACACCGAGTCACAGATGCGCTCGATCAGATAGCGGTCGTGAGAGATCACGACCATCGTGCCGGGCCAGCCGTCGAGCAGATCCTCCAGTTGGCGAAGGGTGTCGATGTCGAGGTCGTTGGTGGGCTCGTCGAGCAGCAGCACATTCGGCTCCGCCATGAGGACACGCGTGAGCTGCAGTCGCCGCCGCTCGCCACCGGACAGGTCGCCGACGGGCGTGCGTTGGCGGGCCGGAGAGAAGCCCAGCCGCTCGGCGAGCTGCGATGCAGTGAGTTCATCGCTGCCAAAGGCGACGCGGGTGGCAACGTCCTCGATCGCCTCGAGCACGCGCTGGTTCAGTGGCAGGTCGTCGAGTTCCTGACGCAGCCATCCGATGCGGACGGTCTTGCCCTCCTTGCGCCGACCGGCCGCGAGCGGCGCCTCCCCTGCCAGAGCTCTCAGCAGGGTGGTCTTGCCGGAGCCATTGACGCCCACCAACCCGATGCGCTCGCCGGGCGCCAGTCGCCAGGTGAGGTCCTCGACCAGCGTGCGGCCATCGGGGGCGTCCAACTGCACGTCCTCCAGCTCCACCACGACCTTGCCCAGCCGACGTGCGGCGAAACTCGACAATTGTAGTGAATCGCGGGGCGGTGGCACATCCTTGATCAGCGCCTCGGCCGCCTCGATGCGGTATCGCGGCTTGGAGGTACGAGCGGGGGCGCCGCGACGCAGCCACGCCAGCTCCTTGCGCGCGAGGTTCTGCCGACGTGACTCGGTGGTCGCGGCCTGGCGATCGCGTTCCGCGCGCGCGAACACCCAGTCGTTGTAGCCGCCCTCGTACTGCTCCACGCGGCCGTCGACGACCTCCCAGGTGCGGGTGGCCACCGTGTCGAGAAACCACCGGTCGTGGGTGACGACGACGAGAGCGCTCTGACGCCGGACCAGGTGATCGGCGAGCCACTGGACCCCCTCCACGTCGAGATGGTTGGTCGGCTCGTCCAGTACGAGCAGGTCCAGGTCCTGCACCAGAGCTGCGGCCAACGAGACCCGCCGCCGCTCGCCGCCGGACAGATCCTGCACGGGCGTGTCCAGGCCGAGGTCGTGGATGCCGATTCCGTCGAGCACGTTTCGGATGCGGGCGTCTCCCGCCCACTCGTGGGTGTCCATGCCCAGGCCGCCGATCACGGCCTCGCCCACGGTATCGGCGGCGATCTCGGTCCGCTGGGTGACCACGGCCAGCCGCAGTCCGCCCACCCGGGAGACCCGCCCCGTGTCCGGCTCAGCGACGCCGGTGAGGATCTCCAGCAGGGTGGTCTTGCCGCCCCCGTTGAGACCGACCACACCGATGCGGTCCCCGGCGTTAACGCCCAGGGAGACGTTGTCGAGCACCTGTCGGATGCCGAACGACACCGACCCCTGCTCGAGGTTGATGAGATTGGTGGGGGCCATTGTTACTCCGTGGTCTGTCGCGGGGAGTCGAGGATATGTGCACCGGCGACCGGGCCGCGGGTGATGCGCACCTCGCGTGCCACGCCGGCTTCGCTGAGTTCCGCGGCCACGCTGATCGCGTGATCGCGGTCGTGGCAGAAGAACAGGCAGGTGGGGCCGGAGCCGGAGACCATGCCGTACAGGGCTCCGGCCTCCTCGCCCGCGCGCAGTGTGCGGCGCAGCCCGGGCATCAGCGACAGGGCCGCCGGCTCCATGTCATTGATCAGCAGGTCGGCCACGGCTTCGGGGTTATCCCAGGCCAGCGCCGACACGAGCGAGTCGGTGCTGCCCGCACTCGGCAGGTCCGTCCGCTCGGCGCGCAGCCGGTCGAGTTCGGCGAATACCGCCGGGGTGGACAGTCCGCCGTCGGCCAACGCCACCACGATGTGCTGCTCGGCTCTCGCGTGCAACAGGGTGGCGAGCTTCTCGCCGCGGCCGGTGCCCATGGCGGTGCCGCCGCGGAGACAGAACGGGACATCACTGCCCAGGCGCGCGGCCCTCTCCTCCAGTGCGACCCGGCCGAGTCCCAGTCCGAGGAGTCGGTCCGTGGCCAGTAGGGCGGCCGCGGCATCCGCACTGCCGCCGGCCATCCCGCCGGCCACGGGGACGCCCTTGTGTATCCGGATGGCGATCCGGGCGTCCGACCCGGCCTCGTCGCGCAGCAGATCGACCGCCCGGGCAGCGAGATTGGTCCGGTCCGTCGGCACCTGCGGGGCGCCCGGGCCGGTGACGGCGATCTCGTCGTCGTCGTCGTCGGAACCGCCGTCCACCACGGTCACGGTGACCTCTTCCCACAGGTCCACCGCCCGGTAGACGGTGAGCAGGTCGTGGAAGCCGTCGGCGCGGAGGTCGCCGATGCCCAGGTGGAGGTTGATCTTGGCGGGGGCGACGGCCGTCACGGCGCGCGCGCCGCCGGGGAGAGCGTCGCGGGGCATGCCGACCAGCCTACGGCTCGCCGCGGCGGGTCCCGATTCCGAGCCGCTGCGCAGCCCCCGCGATCCGCACATAGTCCGCGGTGGTGAGCTGCTCTCCGCGCGCCTTGGGGTCCACGTCGGCGGCGACGAGTGCTTCCTCGGCCCGGGCACCGGAGCCTGCCCAGCCGGAGAGCGCTGCGCGCATGGTCTTGCGGCGCTGGGCGAACGCTGCGTCCGCCACGGCGAACACGCGGCGGCGGTGCTCGGCGCTCAGGTCCCAAGGAGCTTCGGGGTAGGCGTCGATCCGCACGAGACCGGACTCGACGTTGGGTACTGGCCAGAAGACGTTTCGGCCCACCACGCCGGCGCGGCGGACGGTCCCGTAGAAGCCTGCCTTGACGCTCGGCACGCCGTAGACGCGGGAGCCGGGGGCGGCGGCCAGCCGGTCGGCCACCTCGAGCTGCACCATCACCAGCGCCGTGCGCAGGGTGGGCACCTCGGCCATCAGGTGCAGTAGCACCGGCACCGAGACGTTGTAGGGCAGATTGGCCACGAGCGCGGTGGGCGCGGGCGTGCCCAGGTCGGCGGCGGTCACCGTGAGCGCGTCGGCGCCCACGACGGTCAGCGCGTCGGCCAGCGACGGGGCCTGCTCGGCGATCGTTCGCGGTAGCCGGGCGGCCAGAACGGGGTCGATCTCCACCGCCACCACCCGGCCGGCAGCGTCGAGCAGCGGCAGGGTCAATGAGCCCAACCCGGGGCCCACCTCGACGACAGTGTCCTCGCGCCCGACGCCGGAGGCGGTGACGATCTTGCGGACGGTGTTGGCGTCGTGGACGAAGTTCTGCCCGAGTGACTTGGTGGGCTTGATGCCCAACTCCTCGGCCAGCGCGCGCACCTCCTGCGGGCCGAGCAGATCGGCCTGGCCCCGGAAGTGCTCCCGGATCCCGCCCCCACCAGCCTGGGAGCCGGGATCCACGATGCTCAGCGCAGCCCCAGCTTCGCGGTGCAGGCCGGCCAGGCGCCCCAGCCCTGCGAGGCCTGGATCTTCTCGGCGATCGCTATCTGCTGCTCACGGGTGGCCTGCGCCGCCGTGGGCGCGTACTGCCCACCGCCGTGGCCGATCCAGGTCTGCGGGTGGAACTGCAGGCCGCCGGAATAGCCGTTACCGGTACTGATGGACCAGTCGCCGCCGGATTCGCACTGGGCGATGGAATCCCAGATGCCACCGCGGGAGGAGGTGGGGGCCTCGGGGGCCTCGGGCTTGGCCTTGGTACCCACGCTCACCACGGCCGGGCGGGCTTCGTTGCGGACCTTCTGGGCGCCACGTTCGCGCTCGGTCTCCCGGCCGTTGACACGGGTGACCTTGTAGGTGACCTCGCGTTCGCCGGGGGTGCCGGGCTCCACGACGGTGCGCTCGCCCTGCAGGGCCTCCGGATCCTCGACGGTATTCTCGGGGACCTCGAACGGCTCCACGACGGTCTCGTCTGCGGTGCTCACGCGGGTCACGATGACCTGGGTGTCGGGGCCGATCGGGGTCTCGGGCGCGGGCTCCACCACGTCGAGTGGTCCGAGTTTGACGCCGAGCCGGTCGAGGAATGTGCCCACGGTGCCGCCGGGCGCACTGAACGGGGTGTGCGGGCCGCCGTGATCGGAGAGCAGCGCCCGGCGCGGTGTCACCACGGAGACGGTGGCGCCGTCGACCGGCACGTCTGCGTCGATGCGTGGGGTGACGTAGCTGCGCGGGGGGACGTCCTCGCGCTCGGTGATCAGGTCGGCCACGGTGGTGGCGGTGGTCCACACCTGCTCGCTGCGGCCGTCGATCTCCATGGTGACGGGCCGAGCGCGACGCAGGGTGATGGTGTCGCCGTCGTCGATCCGGTCGCCCGGCGCGATCACCACGTCACGGTCGTCCACGGAGTAGCCGGCCTCTTCGAGCGCGGTGGTGACGTCGGACGAGAAGGTGACCAGTTCGACGGCCGCGCCGTCTACCTGAAGGGTGTAGCTCGTGCGCTGTTCGAGAACGGCCACACCGCCTACGACGAGGGTGGTGAGCATGCCGGCCACGGACAGCCGCAGCATGGTGGAGCGGGACTCGTGGATCCGCTTGACCGGCGAGAGCAGGCCCTTGGGCCCGGCGGGGCGGGCGCCCTCGGGTGCGTTGGTCCGTATGTCGTCAACCACTGGTGAATTCTCTCCTCGCATCGCCCGCGGAGAGCCCGTCCGGGCATCCGCGTTTCATCACAATAGCGTAACGACTAGGTCCCGCCGGAGCAATGTGACCCCCGTGACATGCGACGACGACAACGCCTGCAGGTCACGATTCGTTACATTAGCCACTCGGCACACACTCGCACCTTTAACCACATAGGCCTCAGCCGGGACGGGCCGCCCGTCAAAGGGTAATGCCGAAGACCGCTCGGGACGTGTCCGCGAGCTCGGCCACGAGTTCCTCGGGCGTCTGCCCACGGACCTCGGCGACCCGGCGTGCCGTATAGCCCACCAGGCCCGGCTCGTTGCGGGCACCGCGGAACGGCTCGGGGGTCATGTAGGGCGCGTCTGTCTCGATCAGCAGCTGACCCGCGGGGGCCAGGCGCGCCGCCTCGCGAAGGTGGTCGTTGGCCTTGAAGGTCACGTTCCCGGCGAAGGACAGCACGTAACCGCGATCCAGGGCCTCCTCCGCCACCTCGAGCGGCGAAGAGAAGCAGTGGAGCATCACGTGCGGAATCCCCGAGTCCGGCCCGGCCACCTCGGCGAGCACGCGAAGCAGGTCTTCGTCCGCCTCACGGTTGTGGATCATCAGGCACTTGCCCACCTCGGCGGCGAGCCCGGCGTGCCAGCGAAGGGACTCCTCCTGCTCGGCGGGGTCGGCGCAGTCGTCCATACTGCCCACCCAGTAGTGGTCCAGGCCGGTCTCCCCCACAGCCACCACGCGCGGGTGGGCGGCCAGCTCGGCCAGCCGCGAGCGGACAGCGGCGCCGCCCTCGGGATCGATGGCCTCGCGTGCTCGCGTCGGGTGCACTGCCACGGCGGCGTACACCCGCTCGTCGGCCTCCGCCGCGGCCACCACGGCCTCGGATTCGGCCAGGTCGTCGCCGACGGTCACCATCGCGGCCACGCCGGCCAGGGCAGCCCGGTCAGCGGCCGCGCGCACCTCGTCCGCCGTGCGATGTCCGCAGGAGTAGAGGTGCGTGTGGGCGTCGACGAGCCCGGGCAGCGGCTCGGGCAGGACGGGGGTCGGACGGGATTTGCGCTTACCCATACGTCGCGTCAGTTCCCATCCCCGCCGGCGGGCTGTTGGATCGGCGCCCACGCCGGGCCGGTCTCGGCGAGCTCGGGGTCGACCTTGGCGAACAGCGGGGTCGGCTTGGCCAGCGGCGTGCCGGGGGTGATGTCGGTGCGCGCCCACCGGGCCTGCTCGGAGGCGTAGTCGCCCATGATCACCGGGTACTGATGTCCGGTCGGAGGGACGCCCACGCCGGCCACGTCGACGGGCATGTCGTCCACCACCTCGTGGATCTGGGGGGCCGCGGCCCAGACGCCCGCCCCGCCGAGGGCGCCGTGGATCTGCTGCGCCGCGGAGGGCATGAATGGTGTGAGCAGGGTGTTGGCGTCGGAGACCACCTGCAGTGCCGTATGCAGAACGGTTCCCAAGCGCTCGCGCTGTTCGGGCTCCTTAGCGAGTTTCCACGGCTCGGTGGCCGCGATATACCGGTTGGCGGCACCCACGATGCGCATGGCCTCGGTCACGCCCGCCTTGAAGCGGGACTGATCGAGATGTCCACCGACGGTGTCGAACGCGGCGCGGGCTTCGCGCAGCAGTTCGGCGTCGACGTCGCTCAGGGTTCCCGGCCGCGGGATTTCACCGAAGTTCTTGTGCGCCATCGACACGGTGCGGTTCACGAGATTGCCCCAGCCACCCACGAGCTCGGCGTTGGTACGGCGCACGAACTCGTCCCAGGTGAAGTCGGTGTCCTGGTTCTCCGGGCCGGCCACGGAGATGAAATAGCGCAGGGCGTCGGGGCCGAACTCGGCCAGGAAGTCGCGGACGTAGATCACCACACCGCGGGAGGAGGAGAACTTGGAGCCCGACATGGTGAGGAACTCCGAGGAGACCACCTCGGTGGGCAGGTTCAGCGCCCCGAGCGCGCCCGGCTCTCCCCCGCGTGCGCCCCGGCCGTCGTAGCCGATGAGCTCGGCCGGCCAGATCTGCGAGTGGAAGGTGATGTTGTCCTTGCCCATGAAGTAATGGGAGACGGCCTCGGGGTCAGTCCACCAGCGCCGCCACGCCTCAGGCTCACCGGTGCGCCACGCCCACTCGATGGACGCCGACAGGTAGCCCACCACGGCGTCGAACCACACGTAGAGCTTTTTGTCGCCGCGGTCGGCCCAACCGTCAATCGGGATGGGGATGCCCCAGTCGATGTCGCGGCTCATGGCCCGGGGGCGGAGGTCCTCCAACAGGTTGAGCGAGAACTTGAGCACGTTGGGACGCCAGTCCTTGCGCCCCTTGAGCCAGTCGCCCAGGGAATCGGCCAGCGCCGGCAGGTCGAGGAACCAGTGCTCGGTCTCGATGAATTTCGGCGTCTCGCCGTTGATCTTGGAGACCGGGTTCTTCAAATCAGCCGGGTCGAGCTGGTTGCCACAGTTGTCACATTGGTCGCCGCGGGCTCCGTCGTAGCCACAGATGGGGCAGGTGCCCTCGATATAGCGGTCCGGCAGGGTGCGGCCCGTGGACGGGCTGACCGCGCCGGTGGTGGTCTTGGCCACCATGTAGCCGTTGCGATGCAAGCCCTTGAACAGCTCCTGCACCACCGAGTAATGGTTCCGGGTCGTGGTGCGGGTGAACAGGTCGTAGCTCAGGCCCAGGCCGGCGAGGTCGTCCACGATCACCCGGTTATATCGGTCCGCGAGCTCCTGGACGGGCACGCCCTCCTTCTCGGCCTGGACGAGCAGAGGGGTGCCGTGCTCGTCTGTGCCGGAGACCATCAGGACGTCGTTGCCCGCCATTCGCTGATAACGAGAGAAGACGTCTGAGGGCACCCCGAATCCGGAGACGTGTCCGATGTGCCGGGGGCCATTCGCGTACGGCCATGCGACCGCGGTGAGGACTGTCTTCGCCATGGGTTACAGACTAGTGGTCGTGACCGCGGCCGCCGTGCCGGGCGTACCCGGCGCACACCCGGTCCTGGCTGCTAGGCCTGCTCGGCTGCCGGATCCTTGGAAAGTGACTTGTGAATGGATACGCACAGCGCGATCAGCACCAGGACGAACGGCGAGGCCGCGATGATCGTCATGTTCTGCAGACTGGACAGCGCGTTACCGTCGCCGTCTCCCGCGACCAACATGATGATCGCCACCGCCGCGGTGAACGTACCCATGAGCATGACCAGCCACCGCTTGGGGTGCTCGACCCCGTACTGCGCCATCCCACCCATCACGATCGACGCGGAATCCGCCGAGGTGATGAAGAAGATCGCGATGAGTGCCATCGCGATCACCATGAGCACCGGCGCCAGCGGCAACTCGCGCAGGAGGTTGAACAGCTGGGGCTCCAGGCTGCCGTCGCCGTAGACGCTGCGCCCGGCGTCCTCGAGGAACAGGGCGAAACCACCGAAGATCGAGAACCACACCACGGACAGGGTGCTGGGGACCAGGACCACGCCGACAATGAACTGGCGGACGGTCCGACCCCGGCTGATGCGGGCCAGAAACATGCCCACGAACGGCGACCAGGAGATCCACCAGGCCCAGTAGAAAACGGTCCATCCGGACAGCCACTCGGCCGCCTCACCGTTCTCGCTGACCGCGGTGCGGGAGGCCATCGCGAAGAACTCCGCGAAGTAGCTGCCGACCGTGGTGGGGATGATGTCGAGGATAAAGAACAGGGCACCGGAGAACAGGGCTACGAACAGCGCCAGGACCCCGGCGAGCACCAGGTTGATGTTCGACAGCAGCTGCACGCCCTTGCTGATGCCGGATGCGGCGGAGGCGAGGAACACCATGCCGAGGACCACGATCACGCCCACCACGAGCGCGATGCCGCCGCCGTCGACCGCACCGGTCTCGTTCAGGCCGGCACGGATCTGCAGCGCGCCGATTCCCAGCGAGGCGGCGGTGCCGAAGATGGTCGCAATCACCGTCGCGATGTCGAGGACCGTCCCGATCCACCCCTTGGCACGCTTCTCGCCGATCAGCGGGACGAACGCCTGGGAGATAAGGTGGCCGCGGTTGTAGCGATAGGCGGCCAGCGCCAGTGCGAGTCCGACGATCGCATACATCGACCACGGGTGCAGGGTCCAGTGGAACGCGGTGGTGGCCATGGCCACTTCGTACTGCTGCTCCATCCCCGGAGGCGGATCCTGGAAATGCGTCAGCGGCTCAGAGACGCCGTAGAACATCAGGCCGATACCCATGCCGGCGGCGAACATCATGGCGATCCAGGACCGGGTCGAGTATTCGGGCTTCTCGTCATCCCCACCCAGTCGGATTCCGCCGAACCTGGAGAATGCCAGATATATCGCGTACACCACGACGGTGGTGGAGACGAGGATGAACAGCCAACCGACCGTGTCCACCACTGCGGAGAACGCACGACCGGCGGCGTTCTCGAACGACAAGGTGTAGAAGGAACCCCAGATCAGCACGATCAAAGCGATCACGGTGGTAGGGATCAGAACCTTGAGGTTGACTCCTGGCTGGGGGCCTGGGTCACCCGGCGCCTGATCGTCGACCAACTTTTCTTCTGAGGTTGCCATGCGTCGAACTTTGTCAATAATGGTGCCCCAACGCAAGATAGCGCCCACCTCGCGAGCACCGGTTCCTCTCACGCGAGGCCCTGGGTGGCACCATCGGGCGGTGCCTGAATTCACCGTCCCCACCGCGGCACTGCTGCGGGCACTGCGCGCGCGGTCGCTGGACTTGGGGATCGCGCCCCCGGCGGCATTCCTCGGCGACTGGCGGGGCTCCGGGGCGGTGATCGTCCCGTCCGTGGACCTCGCGCCCACCCGTCCCGACCGGGTCTTCACGTGTGTGGACGAGGTCGTCGTCGTGGGGTTCCGGTCGTTCCCCGACGTGATCCCGGGCGCTGCCCCGCCTCTCCCCGAGGCGGTGCGCGGCGAGGCGCTCGGCTACCTGGTATCGGCTGCGGACGGGGCCTGGCAGCGGTTCGGCGACGCCCCGGACCCCCGCGCGGTGCTGCGACGATACGGTCCGGGAACCGGCAGCAGCACCCACACCGATGAGGACGACGACGACAAGGCCCCCGGCGTCACGTGGTCAGCCCCGGACAGGGCCGCCCATCAGCGTGCCGTGGCGGCCTGCCTCGAAGCGATCCGCGACGGCGAGGTCTACCAGGCCTGTCTGAGCACGCGGTTCGATGGCCGTCTCCACACCGGCGCCCTGGAGACCTTCCTCGTGCTCGCACGTCAGGCACCCACCGCACGGGCCGCCTATCTGGAGGGTGACTGGGGGGCGGTGCTGGCCTTCTCCCCGGAGGAATTCCTCATCCGCACCGGGGAGAATGTCCGCACCAGCCCGATCAAGGGCACCATCCCCGTCCATCGTGACCCCGACGACCTGCTCGCCTCCGCCAAGGACGTCGCAGAGAACATCATGATCGTCGACCTCGCCCGCAACGACCTCGGACGCGTGGCCGAAGTCGGCTCCGTGACCGTCTCCGACCTGCTCGCGGTCCGTCCCGCACCCGGCGTCCACCACCTCGTCTCCACCGTCACGGCCCGGACCGCCGTCGGCAACGACCACCTGGTGGAGGCGACCTTCCCCCCGGCCTCCGTGACCGGCACGCCGAAGCACCGGGCACGGCAACTGATCAATGGTTGGGAACCTCGGACGCGCGGCCTACATTGCGGCACCTACGGATTCGCGACACCCGACGGGCTCGATCTCGCCGTGGCCATCCGCACCCTTGAGGTGACCCCCGACGGCCGCTGCGAGCTCGGGGTGGGCGGCGGCATCACCATCGATTCCGAACCCGACGTCGAATGGGACGAATGCCTGCACAAGGCGGCCTTCACATGGGGAGGCGGGCCGCCGCCCTGGTGACCCGGGCCGGCATTCCGGCGAGCGCGTCCGCGTTACCCGGTCTCCGCGCGGGAGTCATCCGCGCGGAAGTCGAGAACGGCCTGGTACAGATCCCGTTTGGTCAGCGTCGAGCCCTCGGCCACCGCCGCACACGCGTCCTTGAGCCGCTCCCCCTGCTCGACCCGCTCCTCCACGATCTCCACCAGATCCTCGGTCGTGGCTGCAGATCCCGCACTGTCGGCGCCCTCGAGCACCACCACGATCTCGCCCAGCACGCCAGCGGCCGTTCGCTCGGCCAGCTCCGCCAGGGATCCCCGCAGGACCTCCTCGTAGGTCTTGGTCAGCTCGCGGCACACCGCGGCCCGCCGATCCGCACCCAACACCTGCGCCGCCTCGGCCAGCGTGTCCGCGAGACGATGCGGCGACTCGAAGAACACGCACGTGCGCTCTTCGGTGGCCAGTCGCGCCAGCCATGTGCGACGCCGACCCGCGCGGCGCGGCGGGAACCCGTCGAAGCAGAAACGGTCCACCGGCAGTCCGCTCAGCACGAGCGCGGTGGTCACGGCAGACGGTCCCGGGAGACAGGTCACCGGCAACCCGGCCTCGATGCACGCCACCACCAGCGAATAGCCCGGGTCCGACACCGCCGGCATCCCGGCATCGGTCACCACGGCCACCACATCCCCGGCTCGGACCCGCTCGACCAGCTGCGGGACGCGCCCGGCTTCGTTGTGTTCGTAGAAGCTCATCACGCGGCCGCGGATCGTCACGTCCAGCGCGGTGGCCAGACCGCGCAGTCGGCGGGTGTCCTCCGCGGCCACCACGTCGGCGGTCTCGAGAACATCACGCAGCCGGGCCGAGGCGTCGCCCGGATTCCCGATGGGGGTGGCCGCCAACACGACACGTCCGGACGTCATGCCGCCCACCTTAACCCCGGGGGCCGCGGGGGCCCCACTATGCTCGTCCCGTGACCTCGACCCTCGGCGTGCGTTCTCCGGGCCGCCCGCTCCCCTCCCCCGACGCCGGGCCGGTCGACACACCCCGCGACCTGATCGTCACCGGCGTCATTCTGGTACTGGCTTTTATCTCTCGGTTCTGGGGGTTGGCCTCGGCCACGGACAAGGGCACGCCGGTCTTCGACGAGAAGCACTACGCGCCGCAGTCGTTCAACATCACGCAGCTGGGCATCGAGGAAAATCCCGCCTACGGGCTCGTGGTCCACCCACCGGTGGCCAAGCAGATCGAGTCGATCGGCGGCTTCCTGTTCGGCTACACCCCGCTGGGCTGGCGCTTCACCGCCGCGATCGCCGGGGTCCTGGTGGTGCTCATGGTCATGAGGATCACCCGGCGGCTCACCCGGTCCACCCAGCTCGGGTTCGTGGCCGGACTACTGCTCTGCCTGGACGGTGTCACATTTGTCACCTCCCGCATCGGCATGCTGGACATCTACCAGGTGCTCTTCGTCCTGGCAGCCGCCGGGGCATTGTTGGTGGACCGTGACCGGATGCGTGCCCGGATGCACCGCGCGGCTGTGCAGGGCCGCGTACAGCTCTCCGATTTCGGGCCCCGTCTGGGCTTTCGCTGGTGGCGCTTCAGCGCCGGTGTCATGTTGGGCCTGGCGCTGGGCGTCAAGTGGTCGGGCCTGTACTTCATCGCGGCCTTCGGGCTCATGACCGTGGCCTGGGACTGGGCGCTGCGCAGCCGCTACGGGGTACGTCGCCCACTGGCCGGCGCCCTGCTCCGCGATGCCGTGCCCGCGTTCCTCACCCTGGTGATCTGGCCCGCCCTCCTCCACCTGTTCTCCTGGCTACCGTGGTTCGCGGACGAGAACTCCGTGTACCGCCACGCGGTCGGAGCGAAGGTCGACGACAACTGGTTGCCTGACGTCATCCAGTCGTGGCTCTATTACCAGTCCTCCGTCCTGGACTTCCACTCCTCGCTCACCACGTCGGCGGGCAACCGGCACCCGTGGGAGTCCAAGCCGTGGACGTGGCCCATGAGCCTGCGCCCTATGCTCTACTACGTCGAGCAGGGCGAGGGCGTGTCCGGCTGCGGCGAGGACTCGTGCGTACGCGCGATCATGCTCCTGGGCACCCCGGCCATCTGGTGGCTGGCGATCCCCGTCCTGGCGTGGGCGTTCTGGCGCGCTGTCGTCTGCCGTGACGGCCGATACGCGTTTCCCCTGGTGGGGTATGCGGCCGGCTACCTACCCTGGTTCTTGCAGCACGACCGTCAGATGTACTTTTTCTACGCCGCCGTCATGGTGCCGTTCTTCGTGATGATGCTCGCCCTGGTGCTCGGAGAAATCGCCGGCAAGGCCACCGACCCGCCCAGACGACAGTGGATCGGTCGCGGGATCGTCTGCCTGTATCTGGCGCTGGTCGCAGTGAACTTCATCTATATGTTGCCCATCCTGTCCGGCATGCCCATCACCCAGTCCGCATGGGGCCAGCAACTCTGGCTGCCGTCCTGGCGCTGACACGCCATCGAGACGTCCCGGGATCGTCCCTGAACGCGCACTGAACCCACGGTGGTGTCGCCGACTGGTCGGCATCAGTACGGTCGTGTGACGTGAACGAGCTATCCCTTCCCTTCCCTGACCTCGGCATGTCCCCCGCCACTCAGGCGTGGCTGGTCGAGAAACCCGTCATGATCGCCGTCTACCTGGTGCTGGCACTGGTGATCCGCTGGGCCCTGCACCGGGGAATCGACAGCCTCACCTCGTCGTCGAAGAATGGCACCGGCGCCCTCCGGTGGCCGCGCCTGCGAACGCGGGTCGACACCGACGCGACCGCCGATGCCTCGTCCACCAGGGGGCTCCGCGCCGATGACCGCGACGACGACGTCACCGCCGACGAGAGTGGCGGTCTGACCGCCGCGAGCCTGAAGAATGCCAACCGTCGACGCACCGCCGAGAGCGCCCGGAACGAGCGCAGGCGCATCGAGCGGCGGGCACAACGGATGGCCACCATCGGCTCCGTGCTCAAGTCACTGGTGTCCTTTATCGTGCTCGTCTGGGTGGCGCTGCAGACGTTGGCCATCATCGGGGTCAACGTGGCGCCTTTCATCGCCTCGGCCGGCATCGTCGGCGTGGCGCTCGGCTTCGGCGCCCAGACCCTCGTGCGCGACTTCCTGTCCGGCCTGTTCATGCTGTTCGAGGATCAGTACGGCGTGGGCGACTGGGTCGACCTTGGCGAGGCCGAGGGGACTGTCGAGCACGTCGGGCTCCGCATCACGTCCCTGCGCGATCTGCACGGCACGCTCTGGTACTGCCGCAACGGCGACATCCAACGCGTCGGAAACTACAGCCAGGACTTCGGAGTGGCCTTTCTCGAGATCCCCGTCTCCTACAGCGCGGACGTGGACCGGGCGTGCGCCGTGGCCATCGAGACGGCCAAGCAGGCGGCCGGGCAGGAGCCGATCCGGTCCCACATCATCTCCGGCCCGGAACTGCAGGGCGTCAACGAGTTGGGTGCGGACTCCTGGTCGCTGCGGATGACCGCCGTGACCCACGCCAATATGCAGTGGGCCACGGAGCGGGAGTTGCGCCGGCGCATCCGCAATGCCTTTGACGCGGCCGGGATCGCCGCCCCGTACCCCGAGGGACTGCCCGTCACGCCGATGCGGGCGATGTCGGTCGAGTGAGCGGCGGCTCCGTCAGCCGCCCAGGACCCTGTCCACGCTGAACCGCCCGGCACCGACCGCCGCGATGAGCAGGGCTCCCACTCCCAGTGCCACGACGAGTTCCCACCCGTTCTGCGTGACGAAGGGCCCGTTGGTGGCGTGAACGAAGTAGAGCGCGCCGGCCATGTCCACGCCCAGCAGGATGCCAGCCAGGGGTGTGAGGATCCCGGCGATGAGCGCGATCCCCGCGATCAGCTCCACGCCCGCCACGATTGCGGCGGTGATGTGCGGCTGGGGGACGCCGTAGGAGGCGAACTGCTCGCCCACCCGGCTCAGGCCCAGCGTGAAGAACTTCTGCCAGCCGTGGGCCGCGAACACGACTCCGATCCCGACCCTGGCAAGGAGGATCGCGGCGTCGCTGAGGGTCTCCATCCCCCTCACGGAAGGATCCCCTGACCGGCCTTGTTGATCTTCCGGCCGATGGCCTTCATCGCAAGGCCGTAGAGCGGCGGCGCAAACTTCTGCGCCGTGAACGCCAGCCGGATATCCGGTGAGGTGTAGACGATATAGCGTCCCTTTCGAACGCCCTCGAGGATCGACTCCGCCGCCTGGTCCGGCGTCACCGCGTGGCGCTGAAACTGTGCAGCGGTCCGGGCCACCTCGGGGTTCGAGCGGTCCACCCCGGCGATCTCGATGCTGCCCACCAGTGGGGTGTCGACGGCTCCGGGGCACACCAGGTGAACTCCGATGTCATATGGGGCCAGGTCGAAGCGTAGGACCTCGGCGATCCCGCGGATACCGAACTTGGCGGCGCTGTACGCAGCGTGCCAGGGCAGTCCCAGCAGACCGGCGGCCGAGGACACCATCACGAGGGCGGCGGGTTTGCGGGCGGTCATCATCGCGGGGATGAACGCCTCGATCACATGAATTGTGCCCATGAGGTTCACCTCGACCATGGACCGCCACACTCGGTGTTCCAACAGATCAGGTCGGCCCCATGCGGAATTCCCGGCCACGTGGAAGATGGCGTCCGGCGTGCCATGGTCCGCGAGAACGCGTTGTCCGAACGCGGTGACGGCGTCGTGGTCGGTGAGGTCGAGCGTCTCGGTCGTCAGTATCGCGGCGCCCTTGGCCCGACATTCCTGAGCAGAGGAGTCGAGACCGTCCGCGTTGAGGTCGGTCAGCACCAGCCGTGCGCCCTCATCAGCGAGCCGCACCGCCGTGGACCGTCCGATACCGCTGGCGGCACCTGTCACCACACAGGTCCTGCCCCGATAGTCCTTGATCCGTCGCCTCGACATCTGCTCCCCTACTCCGGGCCCGGGTCGTTCGCGGCGGGCCACCTGATGTCATCACCGTAGCGGCCCGCAGGGGCCCCTGAGGCGCCGCGGGTGGGGCGCGTCCGCTCTATACGGGCGACGTGAGACTGGTCGGCTGGAGCGTGTCGTGGCCGCCACGCGCAGGGATCGGTGGGACGTACTCACGGAGCACGCATCGGCTGCCGCTGAAGATGGTGGCCATGCACCGGTTGCAGTGCACGCACAGCGAACGCCGGCGGTCGTCCTCCTTGAGCTTGTTGGGCAGGTCCGGCTCGCGCAGGAGCCCGCGACCCATGGCCACGAACTCGAACCCCGAGTTCATCGCCTTGTCGATGGACGGCCGGTCGACGATGCCTCCGAGCAGCATCATCGGGAGACTGACTGCCTCGCGGATCTGCCGGGCGTCGTCGAGCATGTAGGCATCGGTGTACGGGTATTCCTTGAACATCCTGGGCCCGACTATCTTCATGCCCATCTTGATGACCGGCGGCTGGGTGGCGGCGAACTCCTCCAGCGGCGCGTCACCCTTGAACAGGTAAATCGGGTTCAGCAGAGAGCTGCCCACGGTCATGACCAGTGCGTCCGCGGAACCGTCCTCCTCGATCCACTTGGCCACCTGCACGGCCTCGTCGATCCAGAAACCGCCGGGGACGCCGTCATCCATGTTGAGCTTGATGGTCACGGCGATCTTGTCGCCCATCTCGTCGCGGATGGCGCGGCCGATGCGGCGGGCAAAGCGGGCGCGGTTCTCGAGCGAGCCGCCGTAGGAGTCCTTGCGCTTGTTGAGCTTGGGGCTCAAAAATTCGCTGACCAGGTAGTTGTGCCCGAAGTGGACCTCGATAGCGTCGAATCCGGCTGCGTGGGCGCCCTTCGCCGCGCGGACGTGGTCGGCGACGATCCGGTCGATGTCGGCCTCTGTGCACGCCTTGGTCAGCGACATCCCCGTGGGAGCGGGGATCCGGGACGGGCCCATCGCGGGCATTCCGTTGGACGAGGAGTTGGCCACGGCGCCGGCATGGCCGACCTGCGCCGAGACCGCCGCGCCCTCGGCGTGGACGGCGTCGGTGAGCTTGCGCAGCATTCCGCCGTCGTCCATGCCCCAGTGGTACTGATGCTTGTCGGTGCGGCCCTCGGGAGAAGTAGCGAGGTAGGCGACGGTCGTCATACCCACGCCGCCTTGACGATGCGGTTCCGCAGCGTGACGTTGCCGATCTTTCCGGGGCTGAATACGTCGGGGACCGGCGTACCGGGAGCAAGACTCATGTGCGGAACTATAACCTGTTCCACCCAGCCTGTCCGGTGCCTGGCCAGCAGTTTTACCACGCCGGTAGCGCACGCCAGGTGACGCCGGCGGCCTCGATGCCCGCTACCTGCAAACCATAGGTACACCTAACCCGGACGCGTCACCCGCTCAGTGCGCCGCGCCGATTTCGACGAGCAGCACGCCACCGGCGATCAGCGCTATGCCCGCGGCCATCATCGGCGTCAGGGGTTCACGAAAGATTAGTCGACTGAACACGGCGGCCAGGGCGACACCGGCGGCCGTCCAGATGCCGTAGGCCACCCCGAGTGGAGTCCCGGCGGCCAGGGTGAGGGACAGGAAAACGAACGCCAGGAGGTAGCCGGGGGCCACGACGGCGTACCACCGCCGATCGTCCACCGCGGTGCGTAGGGAGAGGGTCGCCGCGAGCTCGCACAGAATCGCGACGGCGAGGTACGCCCACGCCATCATTCGACCTCCACCGCCTGTGCGCGTGCGCGCTGGGATCCCATCTCGACGCACAGAACGCCGGCGATGATCACCGCGATCCCGACGGCCATCAGTGGGGTCAGCGACTCGTCAAAGATCAACGCCGACAGAACAGCGGTGAGAGCAACACCCGTGGCTCCCCAGATGCCGTAGGCGACCCCGAGCGGCAGTCCGGCCCCCAGCGTCAGTGCAAGGAACGCGAACGCGCCCAGATATCCCAGCGCCACCACTGCGTAGAGGGCGGGCACATCCAGGGCTCCTTTCAGCGACAGTGATCCGGCCACCTCCAGGACGATCGCCGCCACGAGGAAAAGCCAGGCCGAACGGCCGGCTCCCCCGCTCGAGCTGTGGCCGTCATCGGTCGAGACGTCCTCCATCGAACGAACCCCCTACGACGACCTCGTCGCCCACGACCTGCCAAACGAGAAGTGTCCCGGACCATCGCTGAACGATTGTCCGGGACACCTGATCCTGTGGAGCTAAGGGGAATCGAACCCCTGACCTTCTCGATGCGAACGAGACGCGCTACCAACTGCGCTATAGCCCCTCCGCAACCCTACGCGGGATGCGGATGCCACCCTCTCGAGCAGCGTGGAACACCTTACCAGCACGCCCGGTGCACCAACCAAACCGGCAGGACGCACGCCCCGCGCCGCGCCTCGGCCTGGCCACAACGCACTCCGCCGCGAAGAGGAATTCGTGCAATCCCACTCGGGAGATGCAGTCAGTTTCCTCTTCGCGGCGTTGGTGCGTGCGGCGTTGGTGCGTGCGGCGTTGCTGCTCGCGGCGTTCGGGCGTGGCGGTGTCCACCCAGTGTCAGCAAACGAGGGTGTCAGCCGACCGCGCGACGCAGCGGCTCGCGGTGATGCCGGTAGTCGTGATGTCCGGGGTCGGTATCGAGGTCACGATCGTAGGAGTCGAGCACGTCGAAGGCTGGGTCCTCGTCGTCGACCTCCAAGACCACGGCGCCCGGGCGACGCAGACGTGGCGGCACGACCGAGAGTTCATCGTCCTCACGAGACTCCACACCCAGACGGGCACGGCGCATACGCTCGACGCGGCGACGACGCAGGCTCTCCTCGAGCCGCACCTGGCGGCGCAGGTAAGTCAGATATGCGGTCAGCAACAGCACAGCGCCGCCGGCGAACCACCACACCGCCGAGGTGGTGAGGAGCGCCGCGATCACGGCCACCACTGACAGGCCAACCAGCATCAGGGCCGTGCGCTGACGTGCGTGCGCGCGGTGCTCCGCGGCTTCACGATCGGCCATCGGATCGTAGGCGCCGCGGCCACGACGACGCTCGGCAAAGACCAGGTCCGCGTCGGTGAGTTCTACCTCGGGCTCGGCGTGACGCCGACGACCGCGGTGGACCAACACGGCCTCCTCATCGATACCCGCGGCGTCCTCTGCGTGCACGGAGCCCGCATCGCCCCGCGCGCCGGCGGGTCGCTCGACCAGCTCACCGTCGACCACAACTGGGCGGCGGGAGTCGTCGACTCGGCCGGCGGTTCCCGATCCCTCGCCTCCGGCGACCGTGGTCTCGGCGGCGACGGCGGAGGCGGTGCGCGCGTCGTCGGACGAGACGGCGTGCACCGACCCGGCGTCGTCGGCCACCACGACCGCCGGAATCTCGGTGGTGATCTCCTCGGCTGACTGCTCGCCGACGGACGAAGCGGCCTGGCGCTCCTCCATCGCGCGACGGACGGCCTCGCCACGTCGGCCAGCCACCTCGCGGCGCAACGTCTGCTCCAGCAGGTGCTCCCACGTCTCCGTGTCGAGCAGCTCGGCATCCGTGGCACCAACGCCGGTGGGCAGCCCGAAGATCGAGTCCTCCGCGTCCAGCTGGGCCGGATCGGAGCCAGCGGCGCGGCCACGACTGGGCACCAGACGGCCGGACCCGCCGGAGTACAGCGTGCGGGTCTGCGCCAGTGCGTCACCGGTTCGTCGGATGGGGTTGCGCGACCGGATGAGCATCGGCGCGAGGACGAACAGCCAGACGACCACCAGCAGGATGATCAGCAGCGAGCTCGACATCGATCAGGCCTCCTCGAGCGTCCACCCCGACACGGGACGTCGTGGTGAGGTCCCAACCGTAACGGCGGTCAGGCCAGTCATACCGGCGGCGCGCCGCTGGTCACGATGCTCAGGACATCCTCAGACGCGGGTGGCCAGTCCCGACTCCACGAGGGCGGCCACGGCGCCACGGCCGTGCTCCTCCCGAGTGCGCGCGACGAGCAGATGATCCCGCCAGGCCCCGTCCACGTGGAGGTAGCGGCGCAGCAGTCCCTCCTCCCGAAAACCACAGCGGTCGAGGACCACCCGACTCGCCAGGTTCTCCGGGCGGACCGTGGCATCGACCCGGTGCAGAGCGCCGGGCCCCAGGACGTGATCCACCCCGAGCGCCAGCGCCGCGGTGGCCACCCCGCCGCCGCCGAACCTGCGGCCCACCCAATAGCCGATCCAGCCTGAGTGCAGTGCGCCGCGGACGATCCCTCCCACAGTGAGCTGCCCGCAATAGCGGCCGTCCAGTTCGATAGCCGCAGGCAGCGAGGCACCCACCCGGGCGTAACGCCGTAGTTGCGAGTGGATGCCAGACCAGGCTCGCGGCGTGTTGTTGTCCCGCCACTCCCCGTCGACGGTCGGCTCCCACGGCTCGAGGTGGTCGCGCTCGCCGAGCCGAAGCGCCGACCAGTCGCGCGCATCGCGTCGACTGACCGGCCGCAGGGTGACGACGCCCGCGCGGACCCGGATCGGACCGGCTTTGATCGGCCAGCCCGGCGTGGCGGCGGAGTCCGCGATGAAGGCATTCCACATCCCGGTCGCCGCCGCTCAGCCGCGTTGGGCGAGGAACATCACGTCGACCTCGTCGCCTGCGCGGACGGAAGCGATCTCGGGATCAATCACCACGAGACAATTGGCCTCCGCCAACGAGGCCAACAGGTGGGTCGAGGAGCCCTGGGCGCCGCCCAGTGCGCGCACCAGGTACTCGCCGGTGTCGGTGTCCCGCATGAGTTGGCCGCGCAGGTACCCGCGGCGTCCTTCGACCGAGGAGATCGGGGCGACGGTACGCGCGCGGACCGTCCGACGCATGGGCTGGCGCTTGCCCAGCGCGATCCGGATAAGGGGTCGCACCATGATCTCGAACACCACGAGCGCGCTGACCGGGTTGGAAGGCAACAGGAAGGTGGGGACCTCGTCCCGGCCCAACCGGCCGAAGCCCTGTACGGACCCGGGGTGCATGGCCACCCGGTTGACCTCGATCTCGCCGAGCGCCTCCATCACCTGGCGGATGCGGGTGGTGGCCTCTCCGCCGGCGGCGCCGGAGACCACCACCAGCTCGGAGCGCACGAGCTGGCCCTCGAGAACTTCCCTCAGGCGTGAGGGCTCGGTGCTCGCGATGCCCACACGGTGGACATCCGCGCCCGCGTCGCGGCCGGCTGCGGTGAGGGCGTAGGAGTTGATGTCGTACACCTGTCCGGTGCCGGGGCTCCCGTCCACATCAAGCAGTTCGTCGCCCACGGAGATGACGGCCATCCGCGGCTTGGGGTGGACGAGCACCTTGGCCCGGCCCACCGACGCGAGGAGGCCCACTTGGGCGGGCCCGATGATGCTGCCCGCGCGTACCGCCACGTCGCCGGGCTGGACGTCGTCGCCCACTCGCCGGACGTAGTCACCGCTGCGGACGCCGCGCGTCGGGGTGATCCGGCGCCCGTCGACCGTGGCCCAGCCAACCGGGAGCACGGCGTCGGAGAGTGTCGGTAGCGGCGCGCCCGTGTCCACGCGGACGGTTTGCCCGGGCTGCAGGCGGGTGGGTTGCCGCGAGCCCGCGGTTATCTGGCCGACCACGGGCAGGGTGGTGGGCCCGGCGGGCTCGTCGCCGTCACCAGCTGCCGCACCGACGCGCACATCGACGCTGCGCACGGCGTAGCCATCGATCGCGGCCTGGTCGAACGACGGCAGTGGATGCTCCGCCACGACCTCCTCCGCGCACAGCAGACCCTGCGCCTCGGAGATGGCGACGCGCACCGGGCGCGGGGCGACCGCGGCCGCCGTCACCAGAGCCAGTTGTTCCTCGACGGAGCGCACCAGGTGCCCCCTTCCCGTACCTGTCACTGCCCGTGTCGCCGACTCCGCCGCGCCTGGCGGGCCGGGGGTGCCGGGCCTCTGAGTCAGAGGGTAGCGGCCGGGCGGGCTATCCCAGTGGCGACGCCACCGAGCCAGCGCGTGTTAACTTCCACCGAGCCGGCGGTTCAGGACTGCAGACGGCTCCCCAGCCACTCGCGGAGGTCGTCGCCGTAGGCCGGGTTGTCCAGGGCGAAGTCCACGCAGGCCTTGATGTAGCCGCCGGGGTTGCCCAGGTCGTGCCGGGTGCCGTCGTGCACCACCACGTGTACCGGATGCCCCTCGGAGATGAGCAGATCGATCGCGTCGGTCAGCTGCAGCTCCCCGCCCGCACCGGGCTCGATACGGCGCAGGGCGTCAAAGATCAGGCGGTCAAGCACGTACCGCCCGGCCGCGGCGAGGTTGGACGGCGCGTCCTCGGCGGCAGGCTTCTCCACCATGCCGAGCACTCGCTTCACCGACGGATCGTCGGTGTCTTCCACCTGGAAGACACCGTACGAGGACACGTTGGCCGGATCTACTTCGAACGCGCACAGCACACTGCCACCGCGCGCGGCGCGCACGTCCGACATCCGGCCGAGGATTCCGAAGGGCAATACCAGGTCGTCCGGGAGCAGCACGGCCACGGCCTGCTCGTCCGCGCCGAGCACCGACTCGACCTGCGCCACCGCGTGCCCCAGCCCGAGCGGCTCGTCCTGCCGCACGTCCACGACCTCGATTAGTCCGGGAGCCCGCTGCACCTTGTGCAGCAACACGTCCTTGCCACGGTCTTCCAGCGTCCCCTCCAGCACCAGGTCTTCGGCGAAATGCGCCATCACGCCGACCTTGCGCTCGGAGGTGACGATCGCCAACCGACCGGCACCGGCCTCAGTGGCCTCCTCGGCGATGAGCTCGATGCCGGGGGTGTCTACGACGGGAAGGAGTTCCTTGGGCACCGTCTTTGTGGCGGGCAGGAACCGGGTGCCGAGACCGGCGGCGGGAACGACGGCGGTCCGGAACTGCGCATCGGACGGGGTGGTGGACGTCATGCCGAACACCTTAGACGGCGTACCTGCCCCTTCGCGGCTACGCCTCGCCCGGCAGACTGGCGCCATGGACAAGAACGCGGTGCGCCGAACGGTGTTGGCGCGGCGTGCGGCGGTGCCGTCGTCTGTGCGCGCGACCAGGGACCGCGAGATCGCACGCCACGTCCGCGCCCTTGTCACGCCCGGGCTCGTGGTCTGTGCCTACGTTCCAGACGACGACGAGGCCGGCGGACCCGGACTTCCCGAGACGCTCCTACGGTCGGGTGCGCAGGTGCTCCTTCCGGTCTCCCCCGCGATCGGTCCGCTGGAGTGGGCCGCATACTCCGGGCCGGCGGACATGGTGCGGGGCAGGTTCGGCATCCCCGTCCCGTCCGCCACGCCTGACCCCCCCGAGCGCGTGGCCGAGGCGGATCTCGTCCTGGTTCCCGCGGTGGCCGTGGATCGCGCGGGCAACCGGCTGGGTCGTGGGGGCGGCTACTACGACAGGTCGCTGGCGCTGACGGGTCCCCGCACCAGGGTGCTCTCGCTCCTGGACGCCGAGAACGTGCTCGATCACGTGCCCGCCGAGCCTCACGACAGGCCCGTCCACGGTGTGATCACCCCTGATGGGCTTCTCGACTTCGGAACTTGGCACTCGCGAGAGTAGAGTGCCAGGCGTATTCACGACTGATGCTCCGGAGGACAGATGCCCACCTACTCGTACCGGTGCCGCGACTGCGACGTCGCGTTCGACATCCAGCAGTCCTTCGACGAGGACACGCTGACCGCCTGCCCGCAGTGTGAGGGCTCCCTGCGCAAACTGTTCAACACCGTGGGCGTGGTGTTCAAGGGATCCGGTTTCTACCGCACAGACAGCCGGAGCACCTCGGGGGCCGGTTCGGCTTCCTCTTCCGGGTCCTCTAGCTCGGCATCCGGCGGATCAGGTTCGGGGGGTTCCGGCTCCGGCTCGTCCGGCTCAGGGTCCTCCGAGGCGTCCGGCTCCGGTTCCAGCTCGGGCTCCGGCGCCTCGTCGGGGTCGGGCTCCTCCTCCGGCTCATCGAGCTCGTCGTCGTCCTGATCGGGTCCCGCTCCGCCGCGTGACGGTTCCCCGAGCTGCGGTTGCGGTTTCAGGGAGTGGCCCCCTCCACAAGCGACTTTCCACAGGCTCGTACGCCTCCACAGGCGACCGCCATGCCCTCTCGTTGACCCCGATCACCGATTAGTGAGCCGATACGCTCCGACCGGCACGGCACAGGCCGTGCCATCGACATCGCGTTCAACGACCGGGGGATCCCATGCGCCGTCCTATCGCCACGGCCGCCGCACCACGACGGTGGCGCCGTCGACGAACGGCCCGCATCGTCCTTGCCGTCGCGCTCGTCGTGCTGGCTCCTGTCGCAGGCCGCTCCCACCCTGACGCCACCAACACCACCACGGCGGCAGCCTCCGCCACCGGCGGCGAAAGCGTCGACGCGGCGGCAGAGCACCCCGGTGATCGCCACGGGCCACCCGCTGGCGACGTCCGAGTGGTGCCCATACCGCTCGCCGATCCCGCCGTGGCCGAATTACTCCGGCCCGGTGATCTGGTGGACCTGGTCAGCGCCGCCGACATCTCGCCGCATCCCGCGACCGATACGCTCGTCGCCCGCGCCGCTCGCGTCAGAGAGATCCCCGCGCGGCACCCGGGTTCGAGGTCGATCCTGGTCGAGGTGCCGCAACCCGAGGCGGCCCGCATCGCGGCCATCGCAGCGGGAACGCCGCTCGCCGTGCTCATCCACGGCTGAGTCTCCCGGTGACGCAGGGGCTACGGAAACACCCTGCTGGCTGGTAATCTCCATCCGGTTCACACCCAGACGCACGGGCCGGACATATCACGGACCGCGCCACAAGATAGAGAGGAGCGCGCGATGCTCAAGGGCTTCAAGGACTTCATCATGCAGGGCAACGTGATCGATCTCGCCGTTGCAGTCGTGATCGGCACGGCATTCGCGTCCATCGTCGACGCTTTCACGTCCGCAATCATCAACCCGCTGATCGCGCTGCTCGGCGGCAACAGCGAGATCGGCTTCGCCGTCCAGATCCTTGACTCCAACCCGGAGACCAAGATGGACTTCGGCCTGCTGCTGACCGCGATCATCAACTTCCTGCTGGTCGCCGCCGTCATCTATTTTGTGCTGGTCGGCCCGATGAACAAGATGAAGGAAGCCGTCGCCAAGCGCAAGGGCATCGAGGCCCCCGCATCGGACAACGACCTGTTGGTGGAGATCCGCGACCTGCTGGCCGGCCGCCCGCTGACCCACCCCGCCGACCCGCAGAGCCCGTCGAACAACTCCTGACGGAACCGCCGCTCTCTGGATCACCACGTGGGCCCCGCCTCCCTGTCCCGGGATGCGGGGCCCACGTCTTTGTCGATTCAGCCGGGTTAGCCGTGGTGCGGCGGGAGCTGGTCACGCCACCAGTCGTCGTCGACCCGGCCGTCCCGACCCCGCGCCTCGTCCGACGTGGTCTCGGGCAAGGTCTCGCCGAACACCTCGTCGATCTTGGCGCGGTCCGCGGCGCGACGGGCGCGGTCACCGCCCGGGGCTGACCCCGGGGCACGGCCCGCGGGTCGGTTCGTCACAGCGCGTCGAGCGCCGACAGTTGCGCGACCACATACGAAACCAGTGGACACAACGTCGCCATACCGTCACGGATCGCTGCGCGGCTGGGCGCGAGATTAGCCACCACGGTGCTGCCGGAGACGCCTACGTGGCCGCGCGAGACGATCGAATCCACCGCGCCCGCAGTGAGACCGGATGAGCGAAGCGCCTCGGCAATGCCCGGCAGTCGCTGGTCGAGGATCTCCTCGGTCACCTCCGGCGTGATATCCCGGGGACCGACGCCAGTCCCACCGATCGTGACCACGAAGTCGAATCCACCCACGACCGCCGTCTCCAGAGCCTTGCGGACCTCGGTCACGTCGGACGGCACACTCACCACGCCGCCCACCAGGAACCCCTCCTCCTCGAGGAGTTCTGTGACCAGTGGTCCGATCGAATCCTCCCGACCGTCCACCCGGTCGGTCACCACCACGACCATGGCACGGCCTGCGATGCGGGGCTCCACCGGCTCATCAGCTGCGGGGTCGAATTCGACTTCGCCGGGCAGTCGGCGTCCACCGGGCAGGGTTCTCGGATCGAATCTCGTGCTCATCTCGCCTCTCCCAGTACCACGTCAACAGTTATCGGCTCTTCGCCCACACCTGCAGCATAGGTGACGGAGATCGTGTCCCCGGGCGCCCGGGAACGGATTGCCGCCACCAGGGAGTCGCCTCCCTCGATCAGGCGGTCACCGACCTGGGTGATCACCGCGCCCTCCTTGATGCCCGCCCGGTCGGCGGGTCCGCCGGCCTCGACCGATCGCACCAGCGAGCCGTCGCCCTCTGGGGAATCGCTCACAGCGACTCCCAACACCGCTCGGGTTGCATAACCCTGCTTGATCAGCTGATCAGCAATGCGGCGGGCTTGGTCGACGGGGATCGCGAAACCGAGGCCGATCGAGCCCGACGAACCCGAACCCATGGACGCGATGGCCGAGTTGATCCCGACCAGTTCACCGTTCATGTTGACCAGAGCGCCCCCGGAGTTACCGGGGTTGACCGCGGCGTCCGTCTGGATGGCGTCGATCACCGTGCTCTGGTCGGACTGTTCACCTCCGGCCCGTACCGGCCGGTTGAGAGCGGAGACGATGCCGGTGGTGACCGTTCCGGACAAGCCCAGCGGGGAGCCCACGGCCGCGACCGCCTGCCCCTCGGTGAGGCTCGCGGAACTCCCCAGAGCGATGGGATTCAAAGGCGTGGATTTCTCTACCTTGATCACCGCGACATCGGTTGCCGGATCAGTGCCCACCACGCTCGCCGGAACCTTGGTTCCGTCGTCGAAGCGCACTTGGATGCGGCCACCCGCCGCCGCCATGCCGATCACGTGATTGTTGGTGATGATCAGTCCATCCGTCGTGAGAACGACTCCGGAACCCTCTCCCCTGCCGGCCTCGCCCCGGACATCGATCGAGACCACGCTGGGTAGCACCTTGTCCGCTACCGCCTCGACGGTTCCGTCCGGGGCCTCCCCTACGGGTTGGGAGGCACTGATCGGCGAAGCCAGGCCCGTCGTGCCGCTACCTGCGACAGAGGCTCCGATCCATCCGCCGAGGCCCCCCGAGACGAGCATCGCGGCCACCACCCCGGCGGCGAGCAGGCCTCTACCGGATTTTCCGCTGCCCACCTGAGGAGCCCCGCCCGGCTGGCCCGGCGGGAACGCCTGCCCCGGAGGGAACGTCTGTCCCTGTGGGTAGGCCTGTCCGGGCGGGAACGTCTGGCCGGGCTGCTGTGATTGGCTCGCGGTTCCCGGGTACGGTGCGGTCGGGAAGGCGGTGGTGCGTTGACCCTCGCCCCACCCCCGGTTCGGCGGGCCAGAGGAGCCGTAAGGGCTACGGCCCGCAGCACCGGCTCCCGTCCCCCGGGCCCATTCCTCCCCGGGTCCACGGCCTTCCGGTCCTCCACCGTTTTCGTTTTCCATGGTCCTCATGCTCCCTCACGGCGCTGTGCGCCCGCTGAGATGAATCGAAATCTGCCGGAACTTTTCGGGGCGGTCGCTGTGCTACTGGCTCCGGCCCGGGAATGCCTCAGTCTGGAGGCTGCGCGGTCCCGGGGATCGTCATCCGCACCTCGGTCCCGCCACCGTCTGCGTCACCGATCTCGACGGTCCCACCGTGCCTCGTGACGGCCTGCCGGACGATCGCGAGTCCCAGCCCGGACCCGGGCATCGCCCGCGCTTCGCGGGAACGGTGGAAACGCTCGAAGACCAGCTGACGGTCCTCTTCGGGGATACCCGGTCCCTGATCGGCGACGGTCAACTCCATGACCGACTCGGAGAGCGGCTGCATGCGCACTGTCACCTTCCCGCCGGTGGGGCTCCACTTTGCCGCGTTGTCGCAGATGTTCAACACGGCACGTTCGAGGCCCGCCGAATCGCCGAAGGAATACCAGGGGGTCAACAGGACGTCGAACTCCACATCGTGCCTGCGGCGCCGCACCCTCTCGAGCGCACGCTCCACGGCCTCCGAGATCGCGACGGGTTCTAATTCGACCTCACCCGAGTCCTCCCGGGCTAGCTCGACAAGGTCTCCCACGAGCTGGCTGAGCTCCGAGATCTGGCCGATCACGTCCCTCTCCAGACCGCCGCGGTCCTCGTCGGGGATGCTGCGGGCCCCCGGGCGGCTAGCCGCGATGAGTAACTCGACATTGGTCCGCAGACTCGTCAGTGGGGTCTTGAGCTCGTGACCGGCGTCGGCGACGAGCCGTGCCTGCCGCTCCCTGCTCTCTCCCAGCGCCACGAGCATCTGATTGAAGCTGGACGTGAGCCGGGCGATCTCGTCATCGCCGGCCACCGGGATAGGACGCAGGTCATCGGTTCGCGCAATCCGCTCCACCGCCCTCGTCAGCCGGGCGACCGGCGCCAACCCGGTACGCCCCACCGCGGTCCCGGCCACGGCAGCCAGCGCGATCCCCGCCGCGCCGACCAACGTCAGGACTATCGCGAGCCGATTCAGCGCCGCCCGCGTGGGGCTGAGGTCCTGGGCCAGGATCAGAGTGGAGCCGTCGCGGACCCCGACCGCGTAGATCTGCTTCCCTCCGGAGGTCCGCAGACTCGACAACTCGTCTCCGCGGACGACGGCGATCTCCGGTGCACCGATCTGGAAAGGCTCGCCCGTCGCTGTCCTGATCCCCGATGGCGCCACGATCTGGGCGTCCAGGTTGGGGTTGAACGCCCGCAGGGCGATGAGAGTACTGCGGGACTGCAACGCGAATTCTGACGCCAACTGGCTGTTCACCAGTTGATCGGCCTGCTGCTGCAGGCGGTTGTTCACGTCGCTGTACATCGATCCCGACACGACGAAGTACGCCGCGACGGCCATCAGGGCCACTGCGACGCCCACCGAACTCGCCGCGAGCAGGGTGACCCGCTGATGCAGCGATATCGGTCCGGAGCCCGACTTCATCGTGCGTCCCGGCACTAGGGTGTCTCGCGCAGCACGTACCCGACACCGCGAACAGTGTGAATCAGCCGGGTCTCGCCCTCCCCTTCCGTCTTACGACGCAGGTATCCGATGTACACCTCCAGAGCGTTGCCCGAAGTCGGGAAGTCGTACCCCCACACCTCCTCGAGGATGTGGCTGCGTGTCAGAACCCTGCGTGGGTGATGCATGAGGAGTTCGAGGAGTGAGAACTCGGTCCGCGTCAGCTGGATCCGGCGCTCCCCTCGGGTGACCTCACGGGTCGCCAGGTCCATGTGGAGGTCCTCGAACTCCAGGACCTCGTCCACGTCCTCGCCGTCGGAGCCACGACGACGTAGAAGAGCCCGAAGCCGCGCGAGGAGTTCTTCAAGGGCGAACGGCTTGGGCAGGTAGTCGTCGGCGCCGGCGTCGAGGCCTGCCACCCGCTCCGAGACGGCGTCTCGCGCGGTCAGCATCAACACCGGAAGATCGTCCCCCCGGCTGCGCAGGATGCGGCAGACCTCCAGGCCGTCCCGTCGCGGCATCATCACATCGAGGATCACCGCATCCGGACGGTTAGCATCGACGCGTTCGATCGCCTCGACTCCGTCGCCCGCCAGCTCGACGTCGTAACCGTTGAACGTCAGGGAACGCCGCAGCGATTCGCGCACGGCCTGGTCGTCGTCCACCACGAGGATCTTCATGACGGCAAGTCTCGCGCACGCGCCTGAACCGGTGCTGAGGAATCGGTGAGCTCGACCCGATGCACGCGCTCGGCCCGCCAAAGCGACACAATGCCGACGAGCCCGGCGGGTCCCAAAGGACCCGCCGGGCTCGTGACCGGGCGTGTGCGGGCGGCTCTACAAGCCGCCGGGCTCAGCGGTCGAGGTCGATCAGGCCGAGCTGCGCGGCCTTCACCAGGCGGCGCGGCAGGACCACGGGGCGACCGTCGATCTTGGTTTCCTGGATGGCGACGTTGTCGGCCTTCCACTGCGAGCGGCGGGAGTGGGTGTTGGCGCGCGAGAGGCGGCGCTTGGGAACTGCCATGATTATCGTCCTCGGGTCTCGGTGTGGGTTCGGGGCCCTATCGGGGCCCCGCGTCTCACTTGGCGGCGCGGCGGGTGCGGTTGCCGTAGCGGCGCTGGAACTTCTCGACGCGGCCTGCGGTGTCCATGACACGCTGCGCGCCGGTCCAGAACGGGTGCGACTCGCTGGTCACGTCCACCACGATGAGCGGGTAGGTGTTGCCGTCCTCCCACTCGACCGTGCGGCTGCTCGACGCGGTGGAACGGGTCAGGAACGTGGTGCCCGTGCCCGAGTCCTTAAAGACCACCGGGTGGTAGTCGGGGTGGATGTCGTTCTTCATACTGGATCCCTCTAGCTCGGTCGAAGTCTGTGGGTCTGGCGCCCGCCCTTGCGGGAGCAGGCCGTGGCCAGTGGCCGAACCGGGGATTCCGGTGTCAGCACACGCATCGGTAGATCGTACCCGTACGATGGCCGGGCACCCAATTCGTGCGCCTCGAACCTGGCCTCATCTCTCCCGCAGAGTCCACGGAATCGCCACTGGATCGCCACTGGATCGCGCCCGAACCGTCACTGACGTGCCGATTACCGTTTCCGGCGGCCGGCCCGTAAACTAGACCATCGCTGTTGTCTGCACGTTTGCTATCGCCTTCCACGGTGTTCGCGACGTGGTGATTCGACCCGTCGGCCCAGGCCGGCAGGACCGGCCCATCACGCGCCACCGCACGAGGAGGCGGAAGGAGAACCACGCCATGTCGGCGCATTGCCAGGTAACGGGACGGAAGCCGGGTTTCGGCAAGTCCGTCTCGCACTCACACCGCAGGACCAACCGTCGCTGGAACCCGAACATCCAGCGCCGTAGCTACTTTGTGCCCTCCGAGGGTCGTCGCGTCACGCTGACGGTCTCCACCAAGGGCATCAAGACCATTGACCGTGACGGAATCGAAGCCGTCGTGGCTCGCATCCGCGCCCGTGGAGAGAAGATCTGAGATGGCCCGTAACGATATTCGTCCCATCATCAAGCTCAAGTCCACGGCCGGGACCGGGTTCACCTACGTGACCCGCAAGAACCGCCGCAACAATCCGGACCGCATCGTCCTCAAGAAGTTCGACCCGGTCGTCCGTAAGCACGTCGAATTCCGAGAGGAGCGCTGACCCGTGGCCAAGAAGTCCAAGATCGCGCGTAACGAGCAGCGCAAGGCGAAGGTCGCCCGGTTCGCCGAGCGTCGCGCCGAGCTCAAGACCATCATCAAGAACCCCGAGAGCTCGGACGAGGCCCGTATGGATGCCCAGACCGCGCTCAACAAGATGCCGCGTGACGCCTCGCCCGTGCGAGTGCGTAACCGCGACGTCGCGGACGGCCGCCCGCGCGGCTACCTCCGTAAGTTCGGCCTCTCGCGTGTCCGCATGCGCGAGATGGCCCACCGTGGCGAGCTGCCCGGTGTCACGAAGTCGAGCTGGTGAGTAGGTAACCATGGCTAAAGCACGTAGCACCCCTTCCAAGAAGGTCCGCGCCCAGGAGGGTCGTCGCCCGAAGAAGAACCCGTTGAAGGTCGCGGGTATCGAGACGGTCGACTACAAGGACATCAACACCCTCCGCACGTTCATCTCCGATCGCGGCAAGATCCGTTCGCGTCGCGTCACCGGTCTGACCCCGCAGCAGCAGCGTCAGGTCGCGGTGGCCGTCAAGAACGCCCGTGAGATGGCTCTTCTGCCGTTCACCAGCCGCTGAGTCACCCTCGGAGCGGTAGCCCGCTGCCGTTCTGAGCGTCCTGTGTGTGCCCACCGGGCCGCCGACCGGACAACAGCCACCCGATCGGGGTCGTGCCTCCTGTAACCAGGAGCGCACGGCCCCGATCGGCTTTCCGGCTTCTATCCCTCTTCTTCACCCGCTCCCTCGTCCGACCTGAGGAGGCCGCCAGTGGCCGGCGTCCTTAACGGCTTCGCCGTGATCGTCGCTCTCGTTGCCCTGGGCTGGTTGCTCGCGCGTTCCGGGGTGCTGGGGCGCGACTCCCACCTGGTGCTCAATCGCCTGGTGTTCTACGTCGCCACACCGGCTCTTCTTCTCGACGCTCTCGCGCGGACGACCCTCGATCAGGTGTTTACCGGTGTCTTTGTGGTCTCCGCGGTCTCGGCGATCATCATTGCCGTGGCCTACGTAGCGATAGCCCGACTGTGGCTTCGGCGCCCTGCCGCCGATCTGGTCGTTGGTGCCCTCTCCGCCGGTTACGTCAACTCGGCGAACCTCGGTATCCCCATTGCGCTCTACGTCCTGGGCGACCTGGGTTTCGTGATGCCACTCCTGTTGTTCCAGGTTGTCGTGCTCCAGCCGATCGCGATCGCCGTGCTCGAACGGGCCGCTCGATCCGAGGGCGCGGACGGAGGCGGGGGTGCCCCCGCGGCGCTGCTGCAATCGGTCCGCCAACCGATCGTTCTGGCCGCACTCGCCGGTGTGGTCGTGGCCGCGCTGCCCTGGAACCCTCCTGACAGCGTGCTCGAACCCGTGCACCTGGTGGGTCAGATCTCCGTCCCCGGCGCGCTGCTGGTGTTCGGGATGTCGCTCTACGGCGTCAAGGTTCTCGAAGCAGGCGCGTCCCCCAGGCGGGAGATCGCGCTCGCCAGCGCGCTCAAGCTGATCGCGCACCCGCTCCTCGCCTATGCGATCGGCGCGTACCTGCTGGGGATGCGCGAGCACGAACTACTCACGGTGGTGGTGGCCGCCGCCCTGCCCACCGCCCAGAACGTGTTGGTGGTGGCCACCCGCTACGGGCACGGAACACTGCTGGCGCGGGACTCGGCGGTACTCACGACCCTCGGAGCCTTACCAGTCCTGCTGCTCGTATCGGCGCTGCTGGCCTGACACCGCGCGGAACAGCCGGCCGGCTCAACCCATCCCCGCGGCCACCACCCCGCCGAAGACCATCGCGTTATTGATCCCGTGCAGGACGATGCCGGGAATGATCGACCTGTACCACTCCGCCATGGCGCAGAGCGCGATTCCCACCACGAGCAGGTACGGCAGCGCAGGTGGCAGCATGTGCACCGCGGCGAACACCGCGCCGGCGAGCGTGATCCCCGCTACCGCTCGGAATCGGGCCCTCAGCGCTGACAACACGATTCCGCGGAACACCACCTCCTCCGCCACCGGGACGAGCACCGCCACGGTGAGCATTCCCGCCACCACGAAGACTGGTCCGCCGGCGACGAGATCGGAGAGCACATCGTCGTCCGCGGTGCCGGACGCCCCCAGCGGAATCAGCACCAGCATGGACGCGGCGACCGCCGTGAGCATCACGGCGGGGACCTGCCAGATCAGGTGGAGTGGAGAGCGGTCCGGTCGCCGGAGTCCGAGGTCAGCCCAGCGCAGTCCCCGCCGCCGGAGCAGGTGTATCCACACCGCGACCAGCATGATCACCGCCGTGCCACCCAGGACGATGAGGGCGACAAGTGCGATGTCGGGGCGTCCGGTGCCCGCCGCGCGTGCCGCGAACAGGGACACGATCACGACGACGACGAGACCTGCCCCATAGAGGAGAACCCACGCCAATGCCGCCAGCGCCACCCGGCCCCGGATCGGTGTGGTCCAGAGTCCGGGGGCGCTGCCTCCCGGCCCGCGGGGGGCGGCCGGGTCCGGGATGCGCGGCTGCGTCGTCACCTCAGACCGTCGACCACCCGGTAGGGCGCGTCGGTGGCGGCCTCGATCTGCTCGAGCGTCACTCCGTCCACAACCTCGATGAGGGTGAGACCCTCGTCGTCACGGTCGAAGACTCCGAGTTCGGTAATGATGCGGTTGACGCAACCCAGACCCGTCAGTGGCAGGGTGATCTCGGAGACGATCTTGGACGAGCCGTCCTTGGCGACCTGGTCCATCACCACCACGATTCGACGAGCGCCCACAACCAGATCCATTGCCCCGCCCATGCCCTTGACCATGGCGCCGGGGACCATCCAGTTGGCGATGTCGCCGGCCGGGTTGACCTGCATGGCACCGAGAATCGCCACGTCGATCTTGCCGGAGCGGATCATTCCGAAGCTCATGGCCGAATCGAAGATCGAGGAGCCCGGCAGCGTGGTGACGGTCTCCTTGCCTGCGTTGATCAGGTCGGGGTCCACGTGATCGGGATGCGGGTACGGTCCGATGCCCAGGAGGCCGTTCTCGGACTGCAGGGTCACCTCCACTCCCTCGGGGACGTAGTTGGGCACCAGGGTCGGAAGGCCGATTCCCAGGTTGACGTACTGTCCGTCCGAGAGTTCCATCGCGGCGCGGGCGGCCATGGCCTTGCGGTCGCGGCCGAGCCGGACGGGAGTGGCATCAGGAGAGGAAGAGATGCTCATCAGCGCTGTCCTTCCGACGGCGGGTTGGTGGTGGTCTTCTCGATCCACTTGGTCTGCTCGACCTGCTCAGGCGTCAGCTCGACCAGTCGGTGGACGAAGATGCCGGGCAGGTGGATATCGTCGGGTGCCAGCTCCCCGGCCTCCACGACCTTCTCCGCCTCCACGATGCACACACGGCCGGCCATCGCGGCCAGCGGCGAGAAATTCCGGCCTGTCAGGTTGAAGCGGAGGTTGCCCTTCGTGTCGGCCACAGCGGCACGCACCAGTGAGTAATCCGCCTCGATCGCCTGCTCGAGCACGTATGTCTCTCCCCTGATCTCGCGGGTCTCCTTGGGCGGCGACGCCACCGCGACCCCGCCTTCCGAGTCGTACCTCCACGGCATCCCGCCGTCAGCCACGTATGTGCCCACCCCGGTCCGGGTGAAGAACGCGCCGATGCCGGAGCCTCCGGCCCGCATGCGCTCGGCGAGCGTGCCCTGCGGCGTCAGCTCCACCTCGAGCTCCCCGGACAGATACTGGCGCGCGAATTCTTTGTTCTCGCCGACATACGAGGCGACGATGCGACGCAGCTTGCCGGTCTCGAGGAGCATTCCGAGTCCCTTGCCGTCGACACCGGCGTTGTTGGAAAACACCTCGAAGCCACCGACGTCACGCGCGGCGAGTTCGGAGATGACGACCTGCGGGATCCCGCACAGGCCGAAGCCGCCGGCGGCGATGGACGCCCCGTCGGGGATATCCGCGACGGCCTCAGCCGCGGTCATGATCTTGCTGGACATGGACGCACTCCTTGGTTGGGGGTGACGATGGTCAGGGTCCTCAGGCGATGCCGAGGATCTCGATGGAGGCCTCACGCATGTCGACCTTTCGCACCTTGCCGGTGACCGTCATCGGGAACTCGTCGACAACGTGGACGTACCTTGGGATCTTGTGGCGCGCCAGTTTGCCGGTGGCGAACTCATGCAGCTGCTCGGCGGTCAGGTCGTCGCGGCCCGGCTTGAGCCGCACCCACGCCATGAGTTCCTCGCCGTACTTCGTGTCGGGGACACCGATCACCTGGGCGTCGAGAATATCCGGGTGCGTGTACAAGAACTCCTCCACCTCGCGTGGATAGATGTTCTCGCCACCGCGGATGACCATGTCCTTGATCCGGCCGGTGATGGTGACGTAGCCGTCGTCGTCCATCACCCCGATGTCACCGGTACGCATCCACCCGGCCTCGTCAACCGCGTCGGCGGTCTTGGCCGGCTCGTTCCAGTAACCCAGCATGACGCTGTAACCCCTGGTGCAGAATTCACCCGCCTCACCGCGTGGCAGGGTCTCGCCGGTCGAGGGGTCGACGATCTTGATCTCGAGATTCGGGCCGACCCGGCCGACGGTGGCGACCCGCCGGTCCATGGAGTCGTCCGAACGCGTCTGCGTGGAGACCGGGGAGGTCTCGGTCATTCCGTAACAAATGGACACCTCGTCCATGTTCATCTTGTCGATCACCTGCCGCATGGTGGATTCGGGGCACGGCGAGCCCGCCATGATGCCGGTGCGCAGCGTGGACAGGTCGTAGGAGTCGAAGTCCTCCAACGCCAGCTCCGCGATGAACATCGTGGGCACGCCGTACAGACTCGTGCACGTCTCTTGTTCCACCGCCCGCAGCGAGGCTTCGGGGTCGAACGCCGGCGCGGGGATCACCATCGCCGACCCGTGGGACGTACACGCGAGGTTGCCCATGACCATGCCGAAGCAGTGGTAGAACGGCACCGGGATGCACACCCTGTCGTTCTCGGTGTAGTGGATGGTCTCGCCCACGAAGAACCCGTTATTGAGGATGTTCGTGTGCGAGAGCGTGGCCCCCTTGGGAAATCCTGTCGTACCGGAGGTGTACTGGATGTTGATCGGGTCGTCCGGCTGCAGCCCCGCTCGGATTGTCGCCAGCACCTCTACATCCGTGGGCCCCGACACCATCGCTTCCCACTCCTCGTCGCCGAAGAGCACGACCAGCTCGAGGTTCGGACAGTTCGGCTGGACCTGCGCGAGCATCCCCGTGTAGTCCGAGTCCTTGAACTGCGGCGCCGCCAGCACGGCCTTGATCTCCGCCTGCGTGAGAACGAACTCGAGTTCGTGGACCCGGTAGGCCGGGTTGATATTGACCAGGATCGCGCCGATCTCCGCGGTGGCGTACTGGACCAGCACCCATTCCCAGCGGTTCGGCGACCAGATCCCCACCCGGTCGCCGGAACGGATTCCCAGGCGGTGCAGCCCGGATGCCAGGCGACGCACATCGGCCAGGAACTCGTCGTAGGTCCACCGCCTGCCGGCCTGGACGTCGACCAGGGCGTCGCGATCTCCGAACTTCTCGACCGTGGCCGCGAGGTTCTCAGGGATCGTCTGGGTGAGCAGAGGGACGTCGGTCTCGCCGCGCGTGTGCGAGAGCGCGGGGTCGAGGTGGGTGGAATCGAGATCGGTGATGGTCATCTCGGTACTCCTTGAGGGGAGGGGTGTCGGGCTGGGGGGTGTCAGATTGCGGCGGCCGCCGCGCGACGCAGTGTCGCCTCGGCCTGGCGGAACACGGGACCGTCGACCATTCGACCGTCCAGTTGGAACACGCCCTGATTGGCGTCGGCGGCGGCGAGAACCTTCCGGGCCCACGCCACCTCGTCGTCCGACGGGGCGTAGGCCTGCCGAACCACGGCGATCTGGGACGGGTGGATACAGGCGGTGGACACGAACCCGAGGGCCACGGCGTCGAGGGCCTCAGCGCGCTGGCCCGCCGCGTCGGCGATGTCCAGGTGCACCGAGTCCACGGCCCAGCGACCAAAGGCGGCCGCAGCGAGAGCGACCCGCGCCCGGGCATGACGGGGTATGTCCCGGTACTCCCCCTCCACCCGCGGCCCACCGGCCTCGACTGCAGCAAAGCGACTGGTCGACCCGCCCATCGCGGCGAGCAGATCCTCCGCTCCCCACATCAGTCCGGTACACCCGGGGGCGGCGGCGATCTCCTCCGCGCGGACCACGCCGAGAGGAGTCTCCACCAGTGCCAGCACGGCGGCGCCGGTACTCGAATACAGATCGGTGACCTGGGCGGCCGATTCAGTCTTGGCCAACATCACGCAGCGGTAGTCCGTGTCCGCCAATGCCTCGAGGTCGGCGTCGTAGTCATCGGTGCCGATCGGATTGACCCGCACGATGGTGCGGTCGGGGTCCAGCTCCGACGCCCGCAACGCCTCGCGTGCTGCGGGCCGACCCTCCGGCGCCACCGCGTCCTCGAGATCCAGGATCACCACGTCAGCGCGGTCTGCGGCCTTGCCGTACCGCTCGGGCCGGTCGGCCGGGCAGAACAGTATGGCGGGGCCGGGCGGGATCCACGCAGGTGTGCCGGTCATGCGGACCCCTCCCCCGCCGTTTCAGCCGGGCGCATGCGGACCAGAGTCTTGCGGACCGCCTTGGCCACGATGTCGCCGTGCTGATTGCGGCCGATGTGTTCGAGCGTCACGACGCCCTCGCCCGGTCGCGACTTCGACTCACGCTTGTCGGTGCAGATGGTCTCCGCGTACAGCGTGTCCCCGTGCAGCACCGGCTTCGGGAAACTGACCTCGGAGAAGCCCAGGTTGGCGACGATAGTGCCCTGGGTGAGTTGCGCGACCGACAATCCGACCAGCGTCGACAAGGTGTGCATCGAGTTCATGAGCCGCTCGCCCCCGAAACCCGGCTGCCCGGCCGACCATGCCGCGTCCAGGTGCAGTGCCTGTGTATTCATGGTGAGAGTGGTGAACAGGACGTTGTCCGTCTCCGTCATGGTGCGGCCCGGGCGATGCAGATAGGCGGTGCCCACCTCGTACTCCTCGAACCACAGTCCACGCTGGACCACTTCCTTGCGCTGCCCGGTCATGCCTCCAGCCCCAGTCCGCGGGCGATCAGCATGAGCTGGACCTCGGTGGTGCCCTCACCGATCTCGAGGATCTTGGAGTCGCGGTAATGGCGGGCGACGGGGTACTCGTTCATGAAGCCGTAGCCACCGTGAACCTGCGTGGCATCGCGGGCGTTGTCCATCGCGGCCTCGGAGGCGACCATCTTGGCGATGGCGGCCTCCTTCTTGAACGGTTTGCCGGCCAGCATGAGACGCGCGGCCTCGTAGTAGGCGCAGCGTGCGGTGTGGGCGCGGGCCTCCATGCGGGCGATCTTGAACGCGATCGCCTGGAACGAGCCGATCTTCCGGCCCATCGACTCACGCTCACGCGCGTACTTGACCGACTCGTCCACGCACCCCTGGGCGGCACCGGTGGCGACGGCGGCGATCGCGATGCGTCCCTCGTCCAGGATCGACAGGAAGTTCGCGTACCCGCGGCCCTCCTCGCCGAGCAGGTTCTCGGCCGGGACGCGGGCGTCGGCGAACGTCAGCGGGTGGGTGTCGGACGAGTTCCAACCGACCTTGTCGTATGCCGGTTCGGCTGTGAAGCCGGGGGTCCCGGCCGGGACGATGATCGTCGATATGGCCTTCTTGCCGTTCTCCCGGGTCCCGGTCACGGCGGTGACGGTGACCAACGAGGTGATGTCAGTGCCCGAGTTGGTGATGAACTGCTTGTTGCCGTTGACCACCCACTCGTCGCCGTCACGCTTGGCGGTGGTCTTGGTGGCGCCGGCGTCCGAACCCGCACCGGGCTCGGTGAGCCCGAAGCCGGCCAGTTTCTTGCCGGTGGCGAGGTCCGGGAGCCACTTCTCCTTCTGGGCGTCGTTCCCGAAGTGGTAGATCGGCATGGCCCCCAGGCCGACCGCGGCCTCCAGGGTCATGGCGGTGGACTGGTCGACTCGACCCAGTTCCTCCAGTGCGAGGGAGAGGGCGAAGTAGTCGCCGCCCATGCCGCCGAACTCCTCCGGAAAGGGCAGTCCGAACAGTCCCATCTCGCCCATCTGGGCGACCACCTCGTACGGGAACGTGTGGTTTCGGTCGTGTTCGGCGGAGGCCGGGACCACCACCCGGTCGGCGAAGTCTGCGACCGTCGACTTGAGGTCTGCGTAGTGCTCTTCCAGCTCAGGCATTGCCTTCTCCTTCGGGTTCCTCGGTGGAGGGGTGGGGCTCGACGGTCGCGAGCAGATGATCGGCGGGCACCTGCTCGCCTTGGCTGACGTGGACACGGACCACACCGTCGATCGGGGCGGTGAGCGCGTGCTCCATCTTCATGGCCTCGACGGCCAGAACGTTCTGTCCGGCAGTGACCTCGGCCCCGTCCTCGACGAAGCAAGCGATCACCGAACCCGGCATGGGGCTGAGGATCTCCCCGCCCGCGACCCCTGCGTCGTGGATCCGGGAGTCGATGAGCGGCAGCAGGCGCAGGTCCCAGGTCCCGCCGTCGCCGGCCACCCAGAAGGTGTCCGAAGCCCGGGGGTCCGTGGACCGCACGATCGTCCAGCGCTGCTGGGTGCCGTCGACGGTCAGTCGGAGCGAGGCGCCGTCCCGGGCGACCCGCGCCCGATGCGTGGAGGAGACCTCGGGCTCCCGAACGGAGCCGATCGTCGCGTCGGTGATGGACACCTCGGCGTCGTCGGGGGTTCCCTTGAGTCCCACGGTCACCGCGACCGAGCCGGGGCCACTGTCCAGTCGTGTCCACACCTCGGCGCGACCACCTATCCGCCAGCCGTTGGGCACGTCCCATGGGCCGCGGCGCGTCGCGGGCACCCGGGCCCAGCGTTCCTCGGTGCGGTGCATGGCCACGGCCACCAGCGCTCCCTCGGGGGCCGGGGTCGCCGTGTAGTCGTCGACACTGCGGTCGAGCAACCCGGTGTCGAGCTGACCGGACTCGACCTCCGGCCGCGACAGCAGAAAGCGGCAGAAGTCGATATTGGTGCGCAGGCCCAGCACGTGGGTGCCGGCCAGGGCCGCGTCGAGTCGGGCAAGCGCCTCGGCGCGGTCGGCACCGTGGGCGATGACCTTGCCGAGCATGGGGTCGTAGTCACTTCCGACGACGGTGCCGACCCGTAATCCGGAGTCGACGCGGATCCCGCTGCCCGAGGGCTCCTCGAGTCCGAGTACAGTCCCGCCGGTGGGCAGGAAGCCCTTGGCCGGGTCCTCGGCGTAGACGCGGGCCTCGATCGCGTGACCGGTGAGGGTGATGTCCTCCTGGCGCAGCGTGAGCTCCTCGCCCGCCGCGATCCGCACCTGCCAGTCCACCAGATCCACGCCGGTGACCATCTCGGTGACCGGGTGCTCCACCTGGAGTCTAGTGTTCATCTCCATGAAGAAGAACTCGTCTGGAGCGTGGGCGGAGACGATGAACTCCACCGTCCCGGCACCCACGTAGCCGACCGAGCGGGCCGCGTCGCACGCCGCCTGTCCGATGCGCTGTCGTGTCGGCTCATCGAGTAGCGCGCTGGGCGCCTCTTCGATGACCTTCTGGTGGCGGCGCTGCAGCGAACACTCCCGCTCCCCCAGGTGGATGACGTTGCCGTGGGTGTCCGCCAGGACCTGCACCTCGATGTGTCGCGGGGTGTCCACGAACCGCTCGAGGAACAGGGTGTCGTCGCCGAAGGCGCCCGCGGACTCACGGCGTGACGATTCCAGAGCGGCGCGCAGGTCAGCGGGGTCGGTGACGCGGCGCATGCCCTTACCGCCGCCGCCTGCGGACGGCTTGACGAGGACCGGGTAGCCGACCTCGTCGGCGCCCGCGACCAGGTCGTCGTCGGTCAATCCCGGACGGGAGATGCCCGGCACGGTGGGCACGTCCCGCTCCGACACCGCCGCCTTGGCGGTGATCTTGTCACCCATGGTCTCGATGGCCGAGGCCGGCGGTCCGACGAAGATCAGGCCCGCCTCGTCCAGAGCCCGGGCGAACTTCGCGTTCTCGGACAGGAAGCCGTAGCCGGGGTGTACGGCCTGCGCACCGGTCTCGCGGCACGCGGCGATCACCTTGTCGATGTCAAGGTAGGACTGCGAGGCCTGAGCGGGCCCCAGGCGGACGGCGGCGTCGGCCATGCGCACGTGTAGCGCATCGGCATCGGCGTCGGAATAGACCGCAACCGAACGGATACCGGCGGCGCGCAGTGATCGGATCACGCGGCACGCGATCTCACCGCGGTTGGCCACCAGGACGGTGTGGAGTTTCTGTGACATTTGTCGGCTCACATCCTGAAGACGCCGTTGTTGACCGGCTCGAGGGGGGCGTTGGCCGCGGCCGCCAGGGCCAGGCCGAGGACGGTGCGGGTGTCGGCGGGGTCGATGATCCCGTCGTCCCAGAGACGTGCCGTGGAGTAGTAGGCGGTGGACTGCTCGTCGAACTGCTCACGGATCGGGGCGGTGAACTCGGCCTGGTGCTCGTCGGTCCACTCCCCTCCGGCCTTGGTGACCTGCGCGGCGCGCACCGAGGCCAGCGTGTCCGCGGCCTGCGGCCCGCCCATCACCGCGACACGCGCGTTGGGCCACATCCACAGGAAGCGCGGTGAGTACGCGCGTCCGCACATGGAGTAGTTGCCGGCACCGAAGGACCCGCCCACGACGATAGTGAACTTGGGGACCCGGGCGCAGGCCACGGCAGTGACCATCTTGGCGCCGTTCTTGGCGATGCCGCCCGCCTCGTACTGGCGCCCCACCATGAAGCCGGTGATGTTCTGCAGAAAGACGAGGGGGATCTTGCGGCGGTCGCACAGCTCGATGAAGTGCGCACCCTTGAGGGCAGACTCGGAGAAGATGACGCCGTTGTTGCCGATGATCCCCACAGGATGTCCGTGAATGTGCGCGAACGCCGTGACCATCGACGTGCCGTAGTTCTCCTTGAACTCGGTGTAGTGCCCGCCGTCAACGATCGTGCCGATGATGTCCCGCACGTCGTACGGCGTCCGTGAGTCCACGGGCACCAGGTCGTAGAGGTCGGACTGCGGGCGGACGGGGTCGCGGGACTCGAGAACTTCCCAATCCGGCTCCGGGGCCGGTGGGCAGGTCGCCACGATCTGACGGACCTTCATAAGCGCGTCGTAGTCGTCGTCCGCCAGGTGATCCACCACGCCGGAGATCTTGGCGTGCAGGTCGCCGCCTCCGAGCTCCTCGGCGGTGACTTCCTCGCCGGTCGCGGCCTTCACCAACGGCGGACCCGCGAGGAAGATCGTGCCCTGGTTCCGGACGATCACGGCCTCGTCGCTCATCGCGGGCACATACGCACCGCCGGCGGTACACGAGCCCATGACCGCGGCGATCTGCGGGATTCCCTGGGCGGACATGTTCGCCTGGTTGTAGAAGATCCGGCCGAAGTGGTCTCGGTCCGGGAAGACCTCGTCCTGCTGCAGCAGCATCGCGCCGCCCGAATCCACCAGGTAGATGCACGGCAGGTTGTTCGCCATCGCGACCTCCTGGCCGCGGAGATGCTTCTTCACCGTCATCGGGTAATAAGTGCCGCCCGAGACCGTCGCATCGTTGGCGATGATCAGGCATTCGCGACCCGACACCCGTCCGATCCCGGCGACGACGCCGGCGGCCGGGGCCTTGCCTCCGTACATCTCTTCCGCCGCGAGCGGGGAGAGCTCGAGGAACGGACTGCCCGGATCGAGCAGCACGTCCACGCGTTGGCGGGCGAGGAGTTTGCCCCGGTCCAGGTGGCGGGCACGGGCCTTCTCCCCTCCGCCCTGCGCGGCGCGATCGAGACGCTCACGCAGGTCGACGAGCAATTCCTCGTGCGCCTGACGATTAATGGTCGCGGAAGTCATCAGCGCCGCTCCCTTTCAGTTAAGTCCGACTAACTGAAGTCGACGATAGTGCGGCGCATCACAAATGTCCAGAGCGGGCCCGCAACCCCTCACCGACAATGCGGCCCCATCGACGCCGGCGGACGAGCACCCGGCGCCCCCGGCTCAGCGGCTGCGGGGGCCGCGGACACGCCGGCCGAGATTACGCGGCCCGGCGGTAGCCCCTCATGCCCAAGCGGGCACTTCGGCAGCAGAACTGCGTCCGGTTGCGATGCCCTCCCGGCCCGCGCTGCCAATATGCACACGCCACAAGGGGTTGCGATGCGGGAATGGACCCCAGACCGCACACAAGTCGCGGGGGCAGCGCAAGTCCGCCCGGTT
>NZ_AGFF01000027.1 GCF_000226215.1 Dietzia alimentaria 72 | reverse complement strand
CTTCAAATGCGGACCACTAGGTCGTCGGGACCCGTTGCGAGCCGCAGGATACGCTGAATCAAAGCGAGAGGCTTGGCAGTATCGAACACCGCTTCACCAAAAAGATCGATAATTACCTTCTTACCTTCCTTGTTTGAACTCGTGGAGTGCCAATAGTTCGTCGTCGGTTGGCCTTGGCTTTCGTGGGCATACATGACCCGTTGCGGTACGGCGGAACCATCCATGCCCCAGTAAATTCGCCCCGACTCAGCCAGCCGCTCGAAGCCAGCCGGAGGATAAGCCCACGTTCGCGTTACGGAGTTTCCCGTAGGACTCGTCACGACGTACTCATATCCACCACCTCTCAAACCTTTCGACACCGTGATGGGCACTCCACGCCACTTGCCATCGGGGAACTGCGCCGTCGGATCGCGGTACGCGGACTCGACGTACGCCTCCGACAATGGCTCAAGGAAGAAGGCTGACTCGGGCGAGCGGGAGAACACGACCAAGTACTCCCCCTGAATGGCAACGTTCTTCGAATCATTCGAGGTCTCGCGCTTACGGCGCCACATGATGGTGCAAACAAAGTTCGCCTCACCGAAAATCTCGCTGCACAGGCTGCGAAGGTTCGCAACCTCGCCGTCGTCGATGCTGACGACAAGAAAACCATCGTTAGAGAGAAGGTTGCGCGCTAAGCGGAGCCGCGGGTACATCATACTGAGCCAGTCCGAATGGAAGCGCCCGTTGGCCTCTGGGTTCGCAACCAGACGCGCGCCGTCCACGTCGTGCTGACCGGACTCTCTCAAGTAGTCAGACGAAGTTGAAGCGAACCGGTCGCTATAGACGAAGTCATTGCCCGTGTTGTAAGGAGGGTCGATATAGATGAGCTTGACCTTGCCGAGATACGACTCTTGGAGCAGCTTCAGCGCGTCGAGGTTGTCGCCCTCGACGAATAGGTTCTTCGTCGCGTCAAAATTCACAGACTCTTCTCGTACCGGTCGCAGGGTCTTGGCGATCGGCGCATTTGCGGCGAAAGCCGAGGCGCGCTTCCCAGGCCAGTCGAGTTGGTAGCGCTCCTGTGGGCCCTCCACGACGTGGTCAGACAGCTCCTGTCGAAGGAGGTCGAAGTCGACAGCCCTCACCAAATTGCCGTCGGCGTCGACGGACTCGGTGATAACGCTCGGGAACAGTTCGCCGATCTTAACGATCTTTTCCACCGTCAGGTCCGGTGACGTCATTCGGGGCTTCTCCACGTGGTCCTCAGTTCGTATTGCCCGCAGCGGGCCTGGTAGTGGCGCTGGTGAGTCCGGCCAGGTCGGCTTGTCTGGCTCGCAAGCTTCGCCGCAGCGCGACTTTGCGGTTAAGTTGCGGTTCATTGCGAAGTCTGCGTTCGAGCGCTGCGATCTCGCGCTCGAGTTTCCGAACTGTGCTCAGTCTGGCGACGACGTCCGACACCCTATCGCCCGCGTGGCTCTCCACGGGGGTGAGCGGCTGGAGCAAAGCGGTGTACAGACTCGTCAAGTCGATGGCTGTGGGCAGGGACGCTCGCTCGGTGTCTGCGGGGAGCCACTCCGTGCGAAAATAGAGGCCCACCTTCGGTGCACCTTTTCCGAGCTCCTTGTGTGCGGCGACCATCTGTATCTCTTCCCGCGCGCCTTCGTTCCGCCGGATCTCAAAAATGATCGGTGTTCGCACCGCTCTGTCGATTGTGGCGAGTACGTTTTCCGCAACATCGTCGACTTTGGCGTCGATCTCGAAAACCTGGATCTCGGGCACTTCGGCGCTGCCTGGCAGGTTTATTGTCGACTCGGCTAGTTTGTAGGCCCACGTGATCCTGCGAACGTCGGAAACGAACGCGTGCTTGACCGCAGCCCCGATGGTGGACTGTTCGTAGAACTTCGCCTTGGGGACCGTACGGCCGAACTTCGCCGCTGCCGGCCAGCGGTAGAAAAGGACCGTCACTCGGCGCCCTCTCCCGGATCCACAACCGCGATGAAAGCGATCAGTTCGAAGTCGTCGAGTCCACTAATCGTCTGGGCAAGCGCCGTCGTCCCGCCATCGGTGAATAGGCTGTCGAGATCTTGCTCGTCGGTGACCTCAACCATCGACCGGATCGCTGCCGTAAGAAGTTCGGAGTATGCGCCCATTTCCGAACCCTCGCCGGTGGCCGCGTTGAACACGCGAGTGACCGCAGGGACCGGCTCGTCGTGGGGCCGGCATCCAGCGCGGAGCAAGTTAAGCAGGCCCTTGACCTCAGTGTGATCGGCCAAGATGCGACCGTCGTCGCCGAGGTAGACCAGATAGTGCGGGTGTAGCCGGTTGCCCCGGTGGGCGCTCTCCTCCCCGCTTAGGTTGTGCAGGGCGAAAATTACTCCCGGACGTAGCCCCTTGGACGGGTCAGCCGGCACCACGGCGTGCAACCCCTTGGGCGACGCTTCGAGTTCGCCGTGCTCCTTGACGAATCCGAGCAAGTCCATCCGGAAGTCGTTTAGGCCGAGGTCGGTGATGGAGACGCCAGAACGGACGTCCTCAAGTTCGATCACCTCGTCCTGGAGTTTGCGCAGCTGCTCCGTACGGTACGCCGCATCCGCGCTCGCCGGGTCGAGGATGTTGTCGTCGCCGACGGCCGCGAGGTCGGCAATGACCATGCGGTTCTCGACGCGCTCCTTCAGGTTGATGTACTCATCCAGCGAGATATCGGGCCAGAAGTTGACGAGCTGAATCTGGGCGTTAATCGAACCGATGCGGTCCACTCGGCCGAAGCGCTGGATGATCCGCACCGGGTTCCAGTGAATGTCGTAGTTGACCAAGTAATCGCAGTCCTGGAGGTTCTGTCCTTCACTGATAACGTCGGTGCCGATCAACACATCGATCTCGCCGATCGCCGTCGACATCGTGAGGTGCCGCTGCTTTGACCGCGGCGAGAACAAGGTCATCACCTGCTGGAAGTCATGACCTGTGCCTAGCGTGGTCTTGGCCGCGTGCCCGCCACCAGTGATTATCGCGCTCTCCAGCCCAACCTCGCGGAAGGCGGGAGCGAGTTGTTGATAAAGGTACTCTGCGGTGTCGGCGAACGCCGAGAAGACCAAGACCTTGCGATTTCCTGGGTTGATGGGGTGCTGCGCCTTGTGCGTGACGAGCGCCTTCAACCGCTGGAGCTTTAGATCATGTGCCGAGGTGACCTTCTGCATCTCTGCGAGGAGTTCACGCAACGTCTCGCGGTCGTTCCACAGGTCACGGCGCCAGGACTCGATGTCGATATCGTCCGGATCGATCTTGATCTTCTGCCCGAATGTGAGCTCCTCGAGGTTGGCGTCGTCCTCATCATCAACATCCAGATCGAAGCTGGCGAAGCCTGCCTCCACCTCGCTGACCGCTCCAGCGTGAGACTCCAAGCGCCCCAAGGTCTGGTCGACGCCAGATTCGATCTTGGTCAGGGTGAGGCGGAAGGCTTCCACCGAGCTCTCCAGACGCTTGAGCAAGTTCACCGTCATGAGCTGCTTCAGTCCCTGCTCACGGCCGCGCTGACCCAAGTTGGAGCGGGCGGTCCCGCCCTTGACGTCGTAAAGCTCCTCGTACTTGCCAAGGCGACTCGGAAACACGTAGGCCATCGGCGTGTAAACCGCCAGAGTGAGCGCCTGGATCTGGTCGAAGATCTCGTTGAACGTCGCGACCCCAGGTAGATCCGTCAACGGCTCACGAATCGAAAGCGGCGGCAAGCGATCTGGGAATGCCCCGATCTCGCTGGTGTCATAGAACGCCTGGATGTGTTTGCGTGACCGCGCGATTGTTACCGAATCCAGCAGTTCGAAGAAGTCGAAATCGAGCATCCTGAGGATCTGATCCGTCGTTCTGTCCTTAGGCGACAGCTTCGACCAGTCGTTGAAAACCCGCTGAGCGTTAGTGAAGACCTTCTCGATCGTCGTCGACAAGCTCAGATGCTGGGCGAGGTTCTCCGACTCGCCTTCGTAGGCGAGCTGAAGTTGGTTCTTCAGGTCGTTGAAGCGGTTATTGACCGGGGTCGCCGACAGCATGAGTACCTTAGTCTTTACTCCCTCGCGGATCACCTGTCTCATGAGCCGCTGGTATCGCGATTCCTTTTCATAGGCATAGTCGGCGTTGCGGAAGTTATGCGACTCGTCGATCACCACAAGGTCGTAGTTGCCCCAGTTGAGCCGATCGAGCCGAATCCCCAGTGATTCCCCTCGCTTTCTGGAGAGATCGGTGTGCGCGAGGACGTCGTAGTTAAACCGGTCGCTAGCGAAAATGTTAGTGGTGAGATTGGCGTTGTAGTTCGTCCAGTTCTCCGCGAGCTTCTTCGGCGCCAAGACCAAAACGGACTTGTTGCGCAGCTCGTAGTACTTGATCACCGCCAGCGCGGTAAACGTCTTGCCCAAGCCGACGCTGTCGGCGAGGATGCAGCCGTTATAGGTCTCGAGCTTGTTGATGATGCCGGTGGCGGCGTCACGCTGGAAGTTGTAGAGGCTCTTCCAGACCTGAGTCTCCTGATAGCCCGTGCGGTCATTGGGCAAGACGTCCTCGTTAATTTCGTCGAGGAACTCGGCAAACAGGTTATAGAGGATGAGGAAGTAAATCCGTGCTGGCGAATTCTCGGCGTACACGCTGGCGATGTGTTCGTGGACCGCGTCGGTGACGTCATCGAGCTGCGCCGGGTTGGTCCAGATCTGGTCGAAGAGCGCGACGTACTGCGCCGTCATTGGCGCGTCGTCGACACGGTGGACCATGTTGGAGACCGCGTTGCCTCGCTCATAACCCAAATCTGCGGTTGTGAAGCCCTGCAGCGGCATGTAGGCGGCCCGCTCGTCGACCATCGCGAACTGCTGCATGGGGTTACCGGTCGAGTTCGATCGGAAGCTCACCTTGCGCCGCACCCAGTCGGCGCACTCCCGCGCAATCGCCCGTTGGTTGAGCTTATTGCGCAGACGGATCTCAAACTCAGAGCCCGCCAGGCTGGACTCGCCCCGAGCGGCGCTGGGGATGAAGAACTCCCGGCGCTCTTTGCGAAGCTTGTCGGTGACCTTCGAGGTCACAAACGACGGCGAAGTGAAGATGAACTCCAGGCCACTGACCTGGTCTAACTCCGTGCGTAGCGCCTCAAAAGCGAATATCGAGAACGTCGAGGCCGCGATGCGGACCTTCGAACCGGGAGTGATCTCAGCCTTGAGGACGTCGCCTAGAAGGTCGTTGACATTGTCGATAATTCGCACGGCATCCCTACGCTAACTCGAAACTTGCCGCACTCCGCCATCTCGGAGTCAGAACTTAAGTTACCTTAATGGACATTCGTCTAGGGTCGTGGGGTTCTGCGAATAGTGGTTGTAGAACGATTGTTGGCGAATGGTGCCCCCAGTCGGACTCGAACCGACACTGAAACGGTTTTAAGCCGTTCGCCTCTGCCAATTGGGCTATGGGGGCTTGCGGCCCACACGTGCTGTGAGCCTGTCGGCCCCGCCATAGCGGGGCCTGGTGGCGCGCAGTGCGCCAGGAGTCGCTTCGTCATCGGGCCAAACGAGCCAGTACCGACATCGCGATCCCGTCCAGAATATCCTTCTCGCTGACCGTGATCTCACCGATCCCGGCCCGCTCTGCCATCACATCACACAGCGCCGAGGCGACCAGCGCCCCGCCCCCGATCACGTCCACGCGGCCAGGGTGCATCGGGCCCATCGCCCTGCGTTCGCCGGCCGGGGCGGCCACCACCCGGTCGCACACCTCGCGCAGCTGGTCCACGGTGACCACCGAGTTGTGGATGCGCTCCGGGTCGTACTCGCTCATCCCCTGCGCCAACGCCGACAACGTCGTAAACGTGCCGGCCACCCCGACCCACCGCGAAGCCAATCCCAGCGGCAACTCGCCGACACCGGCGAACTCCTCCGCGATCGCCGCGCGAGCATTGGCGATCTCATCATCAGTCGGCGGATCCGAATGCAGCGTTCGCTCGGTGATGCGGACACAGCCCACGTTCGTACTGCGCGCACCCAGCAGCCTCGCCTGCCCGTCGACCAGCTCCCCCACCACGATCTCCGTGGAGCCTCCGCCGAGGTCGGTCACCACAAACGGCCCGTCGGCTGGCGACAGGTCGGACACCCCGCCGGCGAAGGTTAGCTCCGCCTCGGTCTGGCCCGAGATCACCTCCGCTTGCGCGCCCGGGAAGTGCTGACCCAGCACCTCGGCGGTCATGCCGAAGAACTGGTCTTTGTTCTTGGCATCGCGGGTGGCGGAGGTGGCGACCATCCGCACCGACTGCACGCCGAGGTCCGCCATGGTCGCCGTGTAGTCCGTCAGCGCGGTGCGACACCGCGCGATCGCCCCTTCGAACAACTGCCCCGTCGCGTCCACGCCCTCGCCCAGTCGGATGATCCGCATCTCGCGGGTGACGTCCACTAGCCCGGCCTCACCGGGCACGCCCTCGGCCACGAGCAGGCGGATCGAGTTGGTGCCGCAATCCACCGCCCCCACACGAACAGGTGCCCCACGCACGGCGGCGCTCACTGCTGATCCATCGCGATGTAGTCGGGCACGCCCAGCTCCTCGGGTGTCGGCCAGTCGGCGGGCAAGGCATTGCCCCGCAGCCCGGCCTCGCAGGCAAGCGCCACGGACTCGTCGCCCAGCCACACCACGCCCGGCCCCTCGGCCAGCGCGTACGCCATGAGCACGTGCAGGCACTTCACCCTCTCGGGCATGCCGCCCCCGGAGAAGTCCGTGCCCAGGTCCTCGATCTGGTTCCGCTTGGCCAGGAACCGCTCATGCGCCTGCCGGTAGTTGGCAGCCAACTCGGGCTCGCGCGACAACCTCGTCGTCATCCCCCTCATGATCCCGGCAGATTCCTGCCGACTCGCCTCGGCGGTGAGCCGCGGATCGGTGAGGTAGTACAGCGTCGGGAACGGGGTGCCGTCGTCCAGCCGCGGCGCGGTCATCACGACCCCGGGCTGGCCGTCGGGGCTGCGGTAGGACACCTCCAGCACGCCCCGCGGCGGCCGGCCCAGCTGGACCGCGATCGCGTCGAGGTCGGCTTGGGACACGCTCTGATCAGCGCTCACGCTAGGGGTTCTCCTGTGGTTGCTGGGGCACCGCATCCCCCTCCACGGGGACGGGCGGGGTGTCGGGGCCGCCGGGGATGGACGTGCCGTCCAGAACGGTCGACTCCTCCGGAAAGACTGGGTCCGCGGGCACGGAGATGGAGTTCCACACGCGGGTCTGCCACGGCATCGCGGCGATCTCAGCGGCACGCTTCTCGGCTGCCGCCTCCTCCACCGGATCCACCGGGCTCACCCGGTACGGGGTCTCCCCCGGCTTCACCGCGCCAAAGCGGATCCGCGCCTGTTGCTCGATGTACGCCGGATCCGAGAGCAGCTTCTCCTCGGTCTCCAGCTCGGCGATCGTCGCCTCCAACGCGGCCCGCTCCTGCGCCACCGCCTTCTCGTCGCCGAGGAACTGGTAGTGGTTGCGCAACGGGAACGACACCGTGACCAGCAAGATGATGGCGACGACGGCGAGGAGACCGATTCGCCGGGGCGTGTAGTTCCGCGGCCCCAGCAGAGTGTCGGACAGGTCAGTGCGCGTGGTGAGCCGGTGCGCCTCCGGATGCGCCGTGGAACCCACCCGGCCGGACCGGGCAGACGCCGGCACGGGCCGATCCCGTTCGCGGGACGGCGTGCGCCGCTGCGGCGTGGACCGGCGGGCCTGGTCGGCGGACTGCTCGGTGCGTGTGCGTCGCTCGGCGCGGCGGCGGATGGGACCCGACGCCTCCCCGGGCCGCCGGGACGACGCGCGATCGCGTCCGTCACCCCGACGATCCGAGGGGCGTGGTGGGCGGGCCATCAGCCCTCCTCTCGACTGTCCTATCCGACGAAACTGCTCGTGCTACCGCCTGGGCCGGGTCAGGCCGTAAAGCGCGGGAACGCTCCGGCGCCGGCGTAGCGGGCAGCGTCGCCGAGCATCTCCTCGATGCGCAGCAGCTGGTTGTACTTGGCCACCCGCTCCGAGCGCGCCGGGGCGCCCGTCTTGATCTGGCCACAGTTGCAGGCCACGGCCAGGTCGGCGATGGTCGTGTCCTCGGTCTCGCCCGAGCGGTGGCTCATCATGGTGGTGTAGCGGTTGCGGTGCGCCAGGTCCACGGCGTCCAGCGTCTCTGTGAGGGTGCCGATCTGGTTGACCTTGACCAGCAGCGAGTTGGCCAGGCCCTGGGAGATGCCGTCGGCCAGACGCTGCGGATTGGTGACAAACAGGTCGTCGCCCACCAGCTGGACCTTGTCGCCGATCATGTCGGTGAGGGTCTTCCAGCCGTCCCAGTCGTCCTCGTCGAGCGGGTCCTCGATCGAGACCAGGGCGTACTTCTCCACCAGCTCGGCGTAGACGTCGGCCATCTCGGCGGCGGAGAGCTGCTTGCCCTCGAAGTGGTACTTGCCGTCCTTGAAGAACTCGGTGGCCGCCACGTCCAGCGCCAGGGCGACGTCGGTGCCCAGCTCGTAGCCGGCCTTCTTGATGGCCTCCACGATCACGTCGAGCGCGGCCTTGGTGGAGTCGACCGACGGCGCGAACCCGCCCTCGTCGCCCAGGCCCGTGGACAGGCCCTTCTCCTTGAGGACGGCCTTGAGGTGGTGGTACACCTCGGTGCCCATCCGCAGCGCCTCGCGGAAGGTCGGGGCGCCAATCGGAGCGATCATGAACTCCTGCACGTCGACGCCCGAGTCCGCGTGAGCGCCACCGTTGAGGATGTTCATCATCGGCACCGGCAGGACGTGCGCGTTGGCGCCACCGATGAACCGGTACAGCTCCAGACCGGACGACTCGGCGGCAGCGCGGGCCACGGCCAGCGAGACCCCCAGCACCGCATTGGCGCCGACGTTCGCCTTGTTGGGCGTGCCGTCCGCGTCCAGGAGGGCCTCGTCCACCACACGCTGGTCCTCGGCGGGGATGCCGATCACGGCCGGCGCCAGCACGTCGAGCACGGCCTCCACTGCCTTGGTCACGCCCTTGCCGAGGTAACGCTCGTCCTCGTCGCGCAGCTCCACAGCTTCGTGGGCGCCCGTGGACGCACCCGAGGGCACCGCGGCGCGGCCGAACGAGCCGTCGTCCAGAAGCACCTCCACCTCCACGGTGGGGTTGCCTCGCGAATCGAGGATCTCCCGGGCTCCGACCTGCTCGATAAGCGCCATCTGTACTCCTAGGGGAAGTTCTTGGAATCTGCGTGGTGAGGCGGCACCACACTCAGACGGCGGCACCGGGGGCCATTGTTCCACGTCTGTCTACGGGGCAGGCCGAGGCTGGGCCGGGATGGGCTGCCTCTCAGTCTGCGGACGTCGACAATTCGCACGAACCTGCTGATTTTGCCTCGTCGTCTCCGGCCGCACCTCTCAGTTGCCGTCCGTTGATCTTGCGTGCGCGCCACCATCTCTGTGTCCGCCAGAACTCTTGGAGGATGACCGCTACAAGAATCAAGACGAAGATCCCCATGAAAACGAAACCGGCGATCGGAACCACTCTTCCCAGTCCCTCTGATGGGTAGGCCTGCGAAACCAGCGAGAAGAATCCCAACCCGACTGCACCCAAGACTGCCCATACCAGCAGCCATGAAGAATAGTCGGGAGATTCAATTCGCTCGTACTCCCTATCAATCGCCGCCAAAATCGTCTTAGCCTGCCATTCGGAGGGGGAAGCTTTCTCGATCACCTCACGAAGCGCGATGATTCGATCTTCTGGAGCTTTCCGGGAGGACGAGATTAAAGCAACGGAGAACGCAGTGGCTGCACTGATAACCGCAGCGATAACTGTCGACATAAGCCGAGGCTAACTGAGTGGTACGACACCAGCCCGGAGCATCGCTGACGTACCAAACAGCGAAATTTTCCGACGCCGGACGACTTGTGCGCCGATGTCCGCGATAGCGTCGTCAAGGTCCGCATCGTCGACGTAGCGCCCCTCCGCCACGTCAACCCACCCGCGATCGGCAGCTGCGCTTAGCGCGGCCAGCCTGGCGGCGTCCCCATCGACGCGCCGCTTGATCAGTCGAAGCCCGTCGCGTAGGACTTCGCTCGCATTCTGGTATCACCCGGATGCCACCCGCTGATCGACCAGCTCGTGTTACTGCTGGCCCAAGACAACCTTCCGTGTCGGAACACTCACCACCACGGTCGGCAAATTGTGCCAATCCCGAGTGCCCCGGGAGGGTCTGCGATCAATCCGAACCGGGGTACGGCCAGCGAATTGGGCGCGGCGGGACGTTGTCGTCGTTCGCAGGTACCAGCGGAGTCCGTCGGTGACGTACCCGACCCCTAGAGTGAGCCCGACCCCGCCAGGATCAGGAGAACGCTGTGGACTCACTCGTCGTCATCGCCGCCCACAACGGGGCAAACATCTGATGGCGACCCGGTCCTCACGCTCGACAACCAAGAAGCGCAAGACCAGCTCCACCCGAGCCAAGTCGGCCAAGAAGCCCAGCGCGGCGCCGGCGGTCCCTACGATCCCTCCCGGCCAGCGGGTGTGGCTGCTGGAGCTCCCGTGGGGAGGACTGGGCGGCGGGACACCGGCCGGGGTGACCTACTACAAGTCGCTCACCGCGCACGCCTACGTCGGCACCACCCTGCCGAGCCAATTGGAGCCTTACGCCAGCAAGCCGTACTCCTACCTGCGGTGGCTGGAAGACGAGCTCAACGGCAGCGCGGGCCCGGGAGCGACCGCCGCACCGATGACGCTTCGTTCGGAGCAGCGCGCGGACGTGGACGCGATCGTCGAGGCCGCCGAGCAGCGATTCCGGCAGGTCCACCTGGCCAACGATGTGGGCACCGGCAAGACCCTGGTGGCGGTGGCCGCGGCCAAGGCCATCGCCGAATTGCGCGGCGCACACACGATCTTGGTGACGGTGGACCGGCCGGCGCGCATCACCATCCCGTCGTGGCGGCGCACCATCGCCGCCCTCGGTGACGACGATCTGCGCTGGATCATCATGTCGTCGGACAGCCTCGGCAAACTCATGGCCCGGAACGGACGCCCGCGCCTCAAGGTCGATGTGGCGGTCATCGACGAGGCCCACCAGTTCCGGTTCACCAGCAAACGCACCAGCTACATGCGGCGGCTGACCCGCATGGACTCACCGCACGAGAAGGCCCCGTTCGTACTGACAATCACCGCCACCCCGGGCCACCATCCAGGTGAATGGGGGTATTTGTCGTCGCTGTACGCGCAGGTACACGACGACCCGCCTTCCAGGTGGGCGGACTTCGGGCGGGCCCTGGCCGAGCGGGGCGTGCCGCTGGAGACCTCCTACGGCAAGTGGACGTGGACCGCGGAGGCCAAGGAGTCACTGCAGGTCCAGCAGTCCGCCATCAGCGACGTGCGCGACATCCTGCTGCGCCACGATCCGCCGCTGCTGCTCACCCGGTCTGCGCCATGGGGGCCGCCTCCGTTTGACGTGGACCTGGTGGAGCTGACCCCGGACCAGTGGCGGGCCTACGAGCTGGAGTGGGGCGACTTCCAACGCGAGATGCAGCTGGCCCGGACGGGCAACAACGTCGCCCGCGGACTTGCTGCGTTGGTGCGGCTGCGCCAGAAGGCATCGATGATCCGGGTCGAGCACACGGTCGCGGCGGCCAAAGCTGAACTCGAGCGCGGTTACCAGGTGCTGATCGCCACCGAGATGGTGTCCACGGCCGCGCACCCGGTGGCCGAGATGCTCGAGGCCGAGGGCGTCCCGGTCGCTCGGATCTACGGCTCGAACCCCCAGGCCGAGTCCGAGCGAATGCGGTTCCAGCGGGGCGAGGCACCGGTGGTGGTGTTCAACACCCCCACCGCGATCAACCTGCACGCCCGTGAGCAGTTCGCCGACGGCTCGTTCGCGACCGCCACCCCCCGCAGAGGCTTCTTCCATCAGGCCCGCTACTCGGGGCTGCTGGCCGAGCAGACGATGGGACGCGCACACCGGGATCATCAGCTGTGCTCCTGGTCGCTCCTGGCGGCAGCCGGCACGATCGAGGAGCGGGCGGGGACGGTGATGCTCTCGCGACTGATCGCCTCGGCGACAAGCACTGATGCAGACGCCTCCACCTTCTCCGAGGTGGCCCGGGTGTTCGGTATCGACTGGATCCCCGCCGTTCGACTGGCAGATGGCCTCAACTAGAGCCCTCCGACACTAAAGCCCTCCATCATTAGAGCCCTCCGACCTCACGGCGCCGTTGTGCCGATCGAGTACGCCGCCGCAGCATCCCGCACGTCCATGACGTACTCCCGCGACGCGTTGTAGGCGAGGATCGCGCGCTGCCAGTTCTCCGCCTCCGAGAGATCCCCGCCGACCGAACACAGCAGGCGGGCGGCAGCGATGGCGGCGTCGTCGATCTGGTTGGGGTCGGCCCGCCCGTCGCCGTTGGCATCGCGCCCGAACTTCGCCCACGACTCGGGAATGAACTGCATGGGCCCCACGGCCCGGTCGTGCTCGGTATCGCCGTCCAGCTCGCCGCCGTCGGTGTCCGGGATGTCCGCGAAACCGGGCGTTCCGTCCAGCTTGACCCCGATGATCGGAGGAAGCGCGTAGCCGTCGTCGTTCAGGGTGGATCCCCCGTACCGACCGTGACGGGTCTCCACATGCCCGATCCCGGCGAGCGTGGTCCAGGCGAGGTTGCACTCGGGCTGAGTCTGCCGCATGGTCTCAGCGGCGTTGCCGTACGCGGCCAGCGCGGCCTGCGGGATGTTCATCTGCTCGTTGATGACCTGCGCCCACGGGCGGAGCTGGTCGGAGGTGCGGCCGGGCTCGTTGATATTCACGGCAGGCACGGGCGCGCCCACGCCGGGCGGGATGCCGGGTGGGATCTGGGGTGACGCCTCGCGTGTGGGCCCGTAGGAGCACGACGACAACACCGCCGCCATCGCAGCTAGACCCGCAAGACACGCGTTGGCGCGGAAGTTTCGAGTGGACATCGCGCTCAAGTCTGCCCGAACCAGCCGGAGCGCCGTGTCAGGGCATCCCCTGGCATCCAGAGACGCGAGGTCGCCGCCACGAACAGTCCCGCCCAGAATCTGCCACCCACGATGAACTCGCGCGCGTACCGCGGCGGCGGCGCGAGTTCATCGACGGCCGCGGATTCGTGACGGGCGTACAGGCGCGGGTGCAGACTGTTCAGCGGGGGCTGTATTGTTCAGTACATGCTGACGCAAGTGAGTCGCCTCGAAGTCATGCATCGGCTGGGCCGGGCGATGGCCGACCCCACCCGATCCCGCATCCTGCTCCGCCTGCTCGACGACGCCCGCTACCCGGGAGACCTCGCCCACGAGCTCGAGCTCACCCGGTCGAATGTCTCCAATCATCTGAGCTGCCTGCGGGACTGCGGGATCGTCGTGGCGCACCCCGAGGGACGGCAGATGCGCTACGAGATCGCCGACCCGCATCTCAAGGCCGCCCTAACCGCGCTGATGGATGTCACGCTCGCGGTGAACAGTGCGGCGCCCTGCATCGAGCCCGGTTGCCACGTCTGCAACCCGGCACCGGAGCAGTCGCTGACGGTGGTCGCCGCACCAAACGACGGCCCCGCACCGATCGAAGGCGCCGCCGTGGAGCAAAGCGCATGAGCGCGGAATGCTGCGGCGCCCCCGAACCGACTGCGGAGGGCGGCCTCCACGCGGGCGAATCCCAGCCGTGGTGGCGCGACCTGAACGTCCTGGTGCCCGTTATGTCCGGTGTCGCGTTTGTCGCGGGGCTGATCTGCCTGTGGCAGAACGCAGACACGGCCGCCCTGCTGCTGTTCTGGGCGGGTCTGCTCCTCGGCGGATCGACATTCGTCCCCGGCGCGCTGCGGGCCCTGTTCACCCGCGGCCGACTGGGCATCGGGCTCCTCATGACGATCAGCGCCGCGGGCGCCGTGGCCCTGGGGCACATCGAGGAGGCCGCGGCGCTGGCGTTCCTCTACTCGATCGCCGAAGCCCTGGAGGACAGGGCAATGGACCGCGCCCGCACCGGGCTGCGCTCCCTGCTGCGACTGGTCCCGGACACCGCCACCCTCCGCCGGGGACGCGACCTGGTCGAAATCCCCGCCGCCGAACTGCTGCCCGGCCAGACCCTGGTCGTGCGCGCGGGCGAGCGGGTCGCGACCGACGGGGTGGTCGCCTCCGGCCACAGCAGCCTCGACACCTCGGCCGTGACCGGCGAGTCGATCCCCGTTGAGGTGGCCCCGGGCGACCGCGTACTGGCGGGGTCCATCAACACCTCCGGCCTGCTCGAGGTCACCACCACCGCGCCCGGCACCGACAACTCGCTCACCACGATCGTTGAATTGGTCGTCAAGGCGCAGACGGAGAAGGGCGACAAGGCCCGGCTCGCCGATCGCATCGCGCAGCCGCTCGTGCCGGGAGTCCTGGTGCTCGCGGTCCTCGTCGCAGCGCTCGGCGCCCTGCTCGGCGATCCGGAACTGTGGATCACCCGCGCGCTGGTCGTGCTGGTGGCGGCATCGCCGTGCGCGCTGGCGATCTCCGTGCCGGTCACGGTGGTCTCCGCCATCGGGGCCGCGAGCCGGCTGGGTGTGGTGATCAAGTCGGGCGCCGCCTTCGAGCGACTCGGGAGCATCCGCCACCTCGCCGTGGACAAGACCGGAACCCTGACCAGCAACGCGCCGACCGTCGTCGGTGTTCTCGCGGGTCCGGATGCCTCCGAATCAGAGATCCTCTCCTTTGCTGCCGCGCTCGAGCAGGGAAGCACCCACCCGCTGGCCGCCGCCATCACCGCCGCGGCCCAGCACGCCCCGGACGCGGACCAGGTCACGGAATCGGCCGGCCAGGGCATCAGCGGGATCGTCAACGGCCACGCCATCACCGTGGGCAGCCCCCGATGGCTTGACCCCGGGGCGTTCGCCGACCGGGTCACCGCCATGGAGCACGAGGGGATGACCGTGGTCATGGTGCACCGTGACCGTCTGCCGATCGGCGCCATCGGAGTCCGCGACGAGCTGCGGCCGGAGGTCCTCGTCGTCGTCGACACCTTGGAAGCCCACGGCGTCGGCGTGACCATGCTGACCGGCGACAACTCCCGCACCGCGGCCGCACTGGGCGCGCAGGCCGGCATCGCTGACGTCCGCGCCGACCTCTCCCCCGCCGAGAAGGCGCGCGCCGTCACGGAACTGTCCGCGCGGCGGCCGACCGCGATGATCGGCGACGGCATCAACGACGCCCCCGCCCTGGCCGCCGCCGATGTGGGGATCGCGATGGGCGCCGCCGGGTCGGACGCGGCCATTGAATCGGCGGACGTGGCGTTCACCGGCACGGACCTCCGGCTGCTGCCGCGGGCCCTCGACCACGCGCGTCGGGGCGGGCGGATCATCGGCCAGAACGTGGTGCTCTCACTGCTGCTCATCACCGTGCTCGTGCCGCTCGCCCTCACCGGCGTGCTCGGCCTGGCTGCTGTCGTGCTGGTGCACGAGCTGGCCGAGGTGGTGGTGATCCTCAACGGCTTGCGTGCCGCGCGGACTCCATCGGTTCGCGCGATCTCGGTCCCCGGCGACCTGCGACGCTCGGCGGACACCGTGAGGCGAAGTGACCTCACCCAGCTCAATGAGGCGATATAGGCTCATATTTGGATATGAGGCATATTCAGCTCATGTCGGCGGGGTGTGGCACGATCGCCTCATGTACGTGCTGACGATCGACCAGCGACACAGCCGAGCCTCAAAGGACCGCGTGCCCGAGCTCCTCGACGCCCTGGCCGAAATCCCGGGCGTCTCCGGCTTCGAGCGCACCGCCGGCGACGAGGTACAGGGATTACTCGACGACCCCGCCGCCGTCCGCGCGGCCCTGCTCGTGGCGCTCCGCCAAGGGGAATGGCACTGCGGTGTGGGCGTGGGGGATGTCGACGACGACTCCTATTCCACCGGCACACGTGCTGGGCGCGGGCCCGCATACCTTGCCGCGCGCGAGGCGGTAGAGGCAGCCAAGTCGATGACGGGCTCGGTCGCCGTCCGCGTCCCGCTGGATGCCGGTGAAGTCGCGGTGGGATGGGCAGCCGATTGCGAGGCCGTCTGGGCGCTGGCCGCTCCGCTCGTGCTGGACCGGACCGAGGCGCAGTGGCGGGCCGTGGACGCCGTCGACCGCTCCCCCACCCAGGCTGCCGCCGCCGAGGAACTGGGGATCACGCCCACCTCCGTCGCCGGCTCGCTCAAACTGTCCCGGATCCGGGAGGAGCGCGCCGCCTACCCCGCCCTCGACCGACTGCTCGCGGGCGCGCACGCCGCTACTTCCGCGGCCGCCTCCGACAACGCCACTTCCGACGCGGAGGCACACCGATGAGCAGCTGGCCCGACTGGATCCTCGCGACGCTGGTGGTGGTGCTCTCACTGGCCGTGTCCGCGGGCCTCGGCTCACCGCTGGCCTCGCTCGTCCTGCGGTCGGCGCGCGTGCCCGAACCCCCGAGCGTCGAGGTGACCGGTGACGCGCGCACTCCCGTGGTGCAGCGGCGCGAGAACTCCGAGCCGCACGTGCGCGAGGTACTGCGGGGCGGGATGTGGATCGGGATCCTCGAACGAGTGGGCCTCACCGCGGCGATCCTCGCGGGCCGCTTCGAACTGGCCGCGGTGGTGGTGGCGATCAAGGCCCTCGGTCGCTATCCGGAGATCCGCGAGAACCCTGCCGTGAGCGAGCGGTTCATCATCGGCACACTCACCTCACTGCTGGTCGCGGCCGCGTGCGGCGCAGCGGGGCTGGCGCTCCTCAGCACGCTGAATTAACGGCCTAAGCTGGGCGCCATGGTGACGATCCGGCCCGCAGTGTCCTCCGATGCCGACCTCGTCGGGCAGTTGATGGCCCAGGCGTTCCGCGACGACCCCACCTGGTCCGTGTACTACCCCGACGCCTCCACCCGGCCGGCAAAGCTGAATGCGCATTATCGCCGCCGGGTGCGCAAGCATCCCGAGCTCGCGGACGTGGCTGTCGACCACGGACGCATCGTGGGCGCCCTGATGTGGGAGGCGCCGCACAAGAAGTCGACCGTCGCAGCGATCCTTCGATCCGGCTCGCGCATCGCCCGCCGCCTGGTCAGCCGACTACCCGGCCGCCAGGGAATCGCGCACACGCTCGCCGTGGAGAAGCACCGGCCGCTCGAGCCCCACTGGTACATCCACGATGTCGCCGCCAGCCCTCAGGCCCGCGGCAAAGGCGTCGGCTCGGCCCTCCTCACGCACCGGCTCGCCGAGATCGACGCCGCCACTGCTCCCGGGGGTACACACCCGGCAGGCATGGCCGCCCTCACGCCGCCGACCGCGCTGGAGTCCACCACCCCCGGCAGCCGCAGGCTCTACGAACGCTTCGGCTTCGAGGCGGTCGCGCAGGTGCCCACCCAGCCGGGGCAGTCCTCGACCATCATGATCCGCCGCCCGGCAGCTCGATCGTGAACCGCGCCCCTCGCCCCGGTCCCTGACTACTGGCCTCAACCCGGCCCCCGTGAGCCTCGACGAGTGCCCGGGTGATCGACAGGCCGATGCCACTCCCGCCCGCTTCGCGGCCCCGCGCGGCATCGGCACGGTAGAACCGGTCAAAAACGTGATCCAGGTGTTCGGCGGCAATGCCCTCCCCGGAATCGGTCACGCTGATCGCGGCCATCCCGGACTCACGCTCCACCGCGTCCACCGTGACCCGACCTCCCGCGGGAGTGTGCCCGAGCGCGTTGTCGAGGAGATTGCCCAGAGCCTGACCGATCCGGTCCACATCCACAGTGATCTCCCGCGCCGTCACGGCGCCCACCTCCAGGTCCACGCCTTTGTCCCCGAACTGCTCGCGCACCGCATCAACAGCCGTCCCGATCACTGACGCCACCGTCGTCCGGACCGGATGGAGCCTGGTCAGGTGCTCCTCGGCATCCGACACCGCGACGATGTCCGCCGCCAACCTCTCCAATCGACGAGTCGCGGCCCAGAGCACGCTCGCGGTGGTGTCGTCGAACTCGCGGACGCCGTCGTCCAGCGCCTCGAGATACGAATCGATGGTGGCCAGTGGGGTACGCATCTCATGCCCCAGGTCGGCGAGCATCCGGCGCCGGGTGGCGTCAGTGGCCTCGAGCCGACGGGCCAGTTCGTTGACGCTCACCGCCAGTTCATCGAACTCCCGCCCCAGGCCCGGGCCCGGCACGCGTGTGCCATATCGTCCGCCGGCGATCTCTGCGGTCAAGGACGTCACCGCACCAACGGAACGCTGCACGCGGCGGGTGAGGTACCAGCTGGTGAGCAGAGCCAGAATCACCGCTACCGCCACGGCCAGCCCCCACGCCGCGATGATCGAGGCCGTGAACGCCTCCTCGACGTGAGCCGCCTGTTCCGAATTCTCATCGATGCCGGCCTGGCCCAGATGGTCGTGGAAGATCCCTGGGGCCAGCGCCGACGCCACCAGCCACGCACTGGCGGCGCATCCCACGATCAGGCCCGACATCGCGAGCAGGAGTCGGGTGCCGAAGCTCCAGCCCGCCGCGGGCGGTCGCACCGTCATGACCCGTCGCCCATCCGGTATCCGACGCCCCGGACGGTGCGGATGTAGCGGCCCACAGTTGCGTCGTCTCCGAGCTTGCGGCGCAGGTGTCCGATATGGACGTCGACGAGGTGGTCATCCCCCACCCAGTTCGGGCCCCACACGTCCGCGATCAACTGTCCGCGGCTGAACACGACGCCCGGCTCCCGCGAGAGCGCCGCGAGGAGATCGAACTCGGTCCGCGTCAGGGCCACCGTCTCCCCGGCCACCTCCACGTCGCGACCGGCTACATCGATCTCCAGATCTCCACAGACCCGTCGCTCGCCGCCCGCCGGAGCACTCCCGGCGTGGGCGGCGCCCGTCCGGGGCCGGCGGAGCATCGCCTGGATCCTGGCCATCAACTCGCGTGGGCTGAACGGCTTGGTCATGTAGTCATCGGCGCCCACCGACAAACCGATCAGCATGTCCACCTCGTCGGTGCGCGCCGTGAGCATCACGATGTAGGCGTCCGAGTGGGTTCGGATCCGCCTGCACACCTCCACCCCGTCAAGGCCGGGCAGCCCCAGGTCCAGCACGATCACGTCCGGATCGATGCGGCTCGCGAGGGCCACCGCCTCCGCACCGTCGCCGGTGGTGGTGACCTCGAAGCCGTCGCGCTCGAGGTACGAGCCCACCAGATCGGCCAGCGGCTCCTCGTCGTCGATCACCATCGCGCGCAGCCCGGCGGAGCGGGACACAGAAGACATGCCGACCATCATCGCCCCGTAGCCGAGCGGTCCTTCCCCCGGCGGTCGTCTTGACCGAATCTTCATACGACCTTCATGTGATTACACGACCCTCGCGGGCACGATGGACGGAGACAGTCACCAGAACCCCGTCAGAAGGACTTCCTCGATGACCCACACCAAGCTCATCCTCACCGCGGCAACGGCCGTCACGGTTCTCGCTCTCTCCGCGTGCGGCGGCAACGACACCTCCGAGCCGGCCAATGGGGCCCCCGAGACCACGCAGTCCTCGTCGGCCACCGCTACGCATGACGGCACCGACGGCAAGGCCGAGGCCAGCTCCTCCGAGCATTCGGAGGCCGACGTGATGTTCGCCCAGATGATGATGCCGCACCATGAGCAGGCGATCGAGATGAGCGACATCATTCTGAGCAAGGACGACATCCCCGCCGACGTGGTGGCGCTGGCCGAGGAGATCCAGGCCGCCCAGGGCCCGGAGATTCAGCAACTGACCGACTGGCTCGAGCAGTGGGGAGAGCCCGTCGAACCGCAGGACGACGGTGGGGGGCATGACATGTCGACGATGGAGGGCATGCTCTCCGACGACGAACTCCAGCAGCTCCGAGACGCCCAGGGGACCGACGCGGCACGGATCTTCATGGAGCAGATGATCGCCCACCACGAGGGCGCCGTGACCATGGCAGAAGACGAGGTCGCCGACGGCACCTACCAGCCCGCGATCGACATGGCGCACACCATCATCACCACCCAACAGCAGGAGATCGATGAGATGCGCGACATGCTGAACTCGCTGTGACCCCCACCGTCACCGCCCGGCGCAGCGCTCTCACCCGGCGCGGCGCCCTCGCGACCGCGTTGCTCGGCAGCGCATTCGTGGTGGCTGCCTGCAGCTCGCCCGCTACCCCGCCGGAGACCGAGGGGTCGCCGCTGGACCAGCACGGGCTCACCGGCCTCGATGCCCGGCAGATCATTGATCGACTCGACGCCCAGCCCGTCGCCGACCGCCCAGCCGACCTGCTGGCTTCGGTCCAGCCGGACGAGCTGGTCCTCACCGATCCTTCCGATAGAACCGGGGAGACGACGACGACACTGCCGATGCCCGACGACGAGTTCTACCTCTCCGTCGCCCCTTATCGGGAGCAGACCCACGACTGCGTCTTCCACAGCCTGACCACCTGCCGGGGCGAGTTGTCCCAGCAGGACGTCGAGGTCACAGTCACCGACGACCAGACCGGGCAGGTGGTGCTCGACGACACCCGGACGACCTTTGACAACGGGTTCGTCGGGCTGTGGCTGCCTCGTGACACCACCGGCACGCTCACGATTCGCTACGACGGCGGCGAAGCAACCTCGCCCGTCAGCACCGGCGAGGACGACCTGACCTGCCTCACCACGATGCGCCTGACCTGATCTGAGCACGCGAACAGTTCGGCCCCCCGCGAGACGAATCCCGCGGGGGGCCGAACTGCTGAATATGGCTGAACACCGACTAGATGATCGGCACGCCTTCTTCTCTCGCCTCAAGAGCCTCCTTGACGAAACCGCGGACGAGCACGGTGAGAACGCCGGCCACGATAACCGGCCAGATCAGCACATAGATGGTGAGCAGGATCGGTGACATGAGTGTCCTTTCCTAGACGCGGACGACGTTGTCGTCGTCATCGTCGTCGTCGTTGGACTTCTTACCGGCGGCCACAGAGGCGGCCTCGGCTTCTTCCTCCGCGAGCTCTTCGGCGACCTCGTCGGTGTCGTAGTCCTCGGTGCGCTTGGCGATCTTGTCGAAGTCGAAGTCCATGGAGCTACGGAACGACATCGCGGAGCAGACCAGGGTGCTCACGGCGTACGCGATGAGCGAGGCGGTCAGGGTGTTGTAGTCGCGCAGGAAGTCAAAGACGAACGGCGCACTAGCGAGCGCACCGACTGTGCCGATGACCAGCGCTGGGCGCAGGCCGAAGAAGCCGAACGTCATCAGGCCGAGCGCCACGCCCACACCCACGACGGCCAGTGCCTCGAGGATCCACGGCACCACACCGGTGTCCGGCATGAGGTCGAAGCGGGTCGGCAGGAACACGGCCAGTGCCGCGAGCACCGAGACGGTGAAGGCCATGTTGGTGACCTTCTTCCAGTAGAAACTCGCGATCACGGGGAACACGAGCGCGCCCCACAGGGCACCCACAAAGACCAGCAGATCCAGGATGTTGAACTGGATGTTGGCGAAGATCAGCGCCGCCACGATCGCCAGGATCATGGTGATCCGGCCGATGGTGAGCATGACGCGCGGATCTGGCAGCCGTCCGCGGCCACGCATGCCCTGGCCGTAGATATCCGACATCGCGATCGAGGACATGGCTGCCAGGTCGGAGTCGGCGGTCGACGAGAGCGAACCGATGATCATGATGAAGAACACCGCCACGAGGCCTGCGGGCAGGTACTCGGCCGCGACCTGCGGCAGGACGTTGTTCGGGTCTCCACCGATTGGCTCGATTCCGGCGTAGAGCGCGAGCACGCCGACCATGCCGATGCCGATGATGGTGGCGCCGTAACCGATGGTCGCGGTGATGAACGTCGGCTTGATGAGGTCCTCGCGCACCGCGAACAGGCGCTGCGCGATGGTCTGGTTACCGATCGCGTACGCCAGCACCGCCACGATGTACGGCGCCCCCTGGTTGAGGAACGCGTCCGAGGAGAAGAACGACTGCTGCTGCGGCGTCAGGTTCTCCGCGCCGGAAGCGAACAGCTCGGTGCCGCCCAGGAAGAAGAACATCGCGGGCACGATGATGACCACCGCGCCGAGCATGGCGACCACCTGCGCGAAGTCCGTGAGCACGGACGCGCGGAAGCCGGACCACAGGGTGTACATCAGCACTCCAGCGGCAATCACGAGGACGCCCTGGATGAAGCTGAACGGGCTCAGCATGGAGATCAGCGCGCCACCGGCGATGAGGTTCGACGTCAGAGAGATGACGGAACCGAGGATATTGGATCCGGCCAGCATGAGCTGGGACGACCGGCCGTGGCGGGCGAACATGACCTCTGCGAGCGTGTGCGCCTGAGGTGCGACCTTTCGAATTCGTTTACCGAAGGGGTAGATGAACAGAATCATCAGGGCACCCCAGAGCCCGTAGTGGATCGGCCCGGAGACGCCATAGAGGTATCCCGAGTTCACGGACGCGTACATCGACGACGCCCAGATCCACGTGGCGGTCATCGACGCCGCCGAAATTCCGAATCCGATCTGGTGACCGGCGGTCATGTAACTGTCTGCGTTCTCATCCTTGCGGGCGATACGCATGGACATGACCATCGTGCCGCCATAGAAAAGCAGCAGTAGAAGCACGACAGCTGTCGCGCTCAATGCGGTGGTATTCCCAAGCAAATCCATCTGTCCCCTTCCCTCTTCTTTTGTCAGACCATCGAGCAAAGCATAGTGCTGACACCCGTGAAGCTGAGAATCGTGACGGCAGATCCTGTTGTCGGATCATCCAACGGCGGCGAGGCTTTGGCCCAGCGCACAGACGTATAACCGCAGTAAGAATGGAGGAAATAGCCAAATCGAGGGATGAGATGCGGCGCTTATCGAGGACGCTTTCTCAGGCTTGCACCGGAGAGGGTGCCGGCGATTTTTTAAGCTTTTCCGCCCGATTTCCGGCGTGATTTGTGCCCGAACGGCCCCAGACAGACGTCTTAGGAGGGCCAGGCGGCACGCCATGCGGCGGCCGTGACGGCGGCAGTGGTGGCGTCCGTGGCGTCGGCGCGTGCCGTGTCGGCGGGGGCGCCGGAAGCGGCGTCGGCAGCTCGTGAATTGAGCCGCGATTCCGCGGTGCGGATCCGGTCGGCGAACGCGCGGACGATCTGGCGGTATGAGACCTCGGCCGAGCCCGATTCATGGAACACGCCCACCGGGTCCACGCGGACCAGTCGCATCTCGTCGGGCACCAGGTCGTCGGGGATCCCCGCGGAACGCGCGCGGCCGAGCACCTTCTGCCCGAGCGCGAGGGATGGCTGGTCCCATGAGATCCCGTCCAGCACCCCGCGGCGAGCTCGACCTGCGAGCTCGGCATCACGGCGTTCGGCGGCTTTGGCTTCCTGCCAGAGGCGATCCTGTTCAGCGGCGTCCAGGTCGCCCGAGCCCGAATCGGTAAACCAGTAGGGAGCGCGGCGGCGAAGTTTGTCGAGCAGCGCCTGCGCCACGTCCTGAACGTCAAAGGCGTCACCTGGACGCTCAGCGCCGATCGCGGAATGGAAGAGCACCTGTAGGAGCAGGTCACCGAGTTCGGAGACCAGTTCGTCGCGGTCGCCATCGGCCACCGCGTCCACCAGCTCCCAGGACTCCTCCAGCAGGTACGGCAGGAGCGAGGCATGGGTCTGGGCGGCCTCCCACTTCCCGTCGCGGCGGATGCGAGCCATCAGCGCCACCGCCTCACTCAGCGGATCGCGGCGGTGTGCGCCCACGCCGTCGGTGCTCGCTCCCGCACCGGCCCCCGCGCCCCCCGCGTCCCCCGCGTCCCCCGCGTCCCCCGCTCCCGCCGCGAAGAGGATTTCGCCTGCATCGCCCAAGTGGCTTTGCTCGGAATCCTCTTCGCGGCGGGGTGGGGCTGAATCTTCGCGGCGGGGTGGGCCCGGAACTTCGCGGCGGGGTGGGCCTGAGCTCATCGGACCCGCCTCAGCCGACCGGCGCGGTCTCGGGCTGCAGCACCGGATTCGACCCCTCGGGATCCCCTGCCATCGCGGTGAGGAAATCGGCGGCGTACTGCAACATCTCGTCGTCGCGCGCCTTCTCCCCGCCCGCACCCGCGCGGGCACCGGCGGCCTTGGGCAGCGGCAGCAGGACGGTCTTCTGCGTGGCCCGGTACTGCGCGGCGGGATACATGCGCTTGAGCCGCATCTGCTGCGAGTCCAGCAGGTCGAGCGGGCCCACGCGCAGTCTGGAACCGGCCAGGACGATCTCGCGGACCCGGTACTTCTGCGCCACCAGCCGCAGCCGCGCCACGGACACCACGCGGCGGGCCTCGACGGGCAGCGGCCCGTAGCGGTCGAGCAGCTCCTCGACCACGGCGTCGATGTCGGCGGGCTCGCGGGCCTGCGACAGCTTGCGGTAGGCCTCGAGCCGCAGCCGGTCGCCGTCCACGTACTCGACCGGGATATAGGCGTCGACGGGCAGCTCGATGCGGACATCGCCAAGCTCTTCCTCGACTTCGACGGTCTCGCCGTCGGCAACAGCGCGGTACGCCTCAACCGCCTCACCCACAAGACGGATGTAGAGGTCGAACCCGACACCCGCGATGTGCCCGGATTGCTCGGCACCCAGCACGTTGCCAGCACCGCGGAGCTCGAGGTCCTTCATCGCCACTGCCATGCCGGCACCGAGGTCGTTGTTCTGCGCGATGGTGGCCAACCGGTCGTACGCGGTCTCGGTGAGCGGCTTTTCCGGGTCATAGAGGAAGTACGCGTACCCACGTTCGCGGGACCGGCCCACGCGGCCGCGCAGCTGGTGCATCTGCGACAGCCCTAGCTGGTCAGAGCGGTCCACGATCAGAGTGTTGGCGTTGGAGATGTCCAGGCCGGTCTCGACGATGGTCGTACAGACCAACACGTCGTAGTCGCGGTTCCAGAAGCCGCCGACGGTCTGCTCGAGCTGCTCCTCCCCCATCTGCCCGTGTGCCACGACCACGCGCGCCTCGGGCACCAGGTCCCGGATCTTGGCGGCGGCGGCGTCGATGGTGCGCACGCGGTTATGCACGTAGAAGATCTGGCCCTCCCGCAGCAGTTCGCGCCGGATGGCGGCGGCGACGTGCTTGTCCGAATGCGCGCCCACATAGGTCAGTACGGGCAATCGTTCCTCGGGCGGGGTGAGGATCTGGCTCATCTCGCGGATGCCCGCCAACGACATCTCGAGCGTTCGCGGGATAGGCGTCGCGGACATGGTGAGCACGTCCACGTGGGTGCGCAGGGAGGTGATGTGCTCCTTGTGCTCCACGCCGAAGCGCTGCTCCTCGTCCACGATCACCAGGCCGAGGTTCTTCCAGCGCACACCCGTGGCGAGCAGTCGGTGCGTGCCGATCACCACATCCACGGTGCCGTCGGCCAGACCGGCGAGGACCTTCTTGGCCTCGGCGTCGGAGGTGAAGCGACTCAGCCCCCTGATGGTCACCGGGAAGCCGGTCATGCGATCGGCGAACGTGGCCAGGTGCTGCTGCGCCAGCAGGGTGGTGGGCACGAGCACCGCCACCTGGGTGCCGTCCTGCACGGCCTTGAACGCCGCGCGCACGGCGACCTCGGTCTTGCCGTATCCCACGTCGCCCACCACCACGCGGTCCATGGGGGCGGTCTTCTCCATGTCCGCCTTGACGTCCTCGATCGCGGTGAGCTGGTCGACGGTCTCGGTGAACGGGAACGCGTCCTCCATCTCGAGCTGCCACGGGGTGTCGGCGCCGAAGGCGCGGCCGGGCGCGGACTGCCGCTTGGCGTACAGCTGCACCAGCTCGGTGGCGATCTCGCGGACCGCCTTGCGGGCCTTGCGCTTGGTGTTCTGCCAGTCGGCGCCGCCCATCTTGGACAGCGTGGGGGCCTCGCCGCCGACGTAGCGGCTGAGCTGCCCGAGCGATTCCATGGGCACGTAGAGCCGGTCGCCGGCGGCGCCGCGCTTGCCCGGCGCGTACTCGATCACCAGGTATTCGCGCCGCGAGGAGCCGTCGCCGCCGCGCACCTGCCGCTCGACCATCTCCACAAACCGGCCGATGCCGTGCTGGTCGTGCACCACCCAGTCGCCGGCCTTGAGCGCCAGCGGGTCCACCTGGTTGCGCCGCTTGGAGTGGCGCGCCTTGGGCCGGGTGGTGGAGCCGAGGCGGTTACCGGTGAGGTCGGTTTCGGAGACGACGACGAGGTTGCCGGCCACCGAGTCGGCGCCCTCGGTGAGCGTGAACCCGCCGTGCAGGACCGCCTCGTAGACCGAGACCAGTCCGGCCGCGGGCTCGGCGCCCGTCTTGGCGGCCGTGGCGGGGACCTCCGCCTCGGATAGGCGCTCGAGAATACGGGTGACGGTGCCGTGGCCCGGGACCACCACCGCCGCACGCCCACCACCGGATACCAGGGCGCGCAGCCGGACGAACATCGCCTCCATCTCGGTGTCCTTGCCGCGCGGGGCCGGCGGATCGCCCGCGGGCACGGTCACCAGCAAACCGTCCTCGGGGTCGGTGAGGAATCCGGGCGGGACCAGCTGCCACCAGGCACGACCGGCAGCGGTCGCCTCCTCGCGGACCGCGGAGAAGGTGCGGTAGCCCGAGCCGGACAGGTCCAGGGTCTCGCTGTCCACGGGGGCGTCGCCGCCCATGGTCGCGGCGGTCCACGAGGCCTCGAGGAACTCCCGGCCGGCGGAGGCCAGGTCTGCGGCGCGGCGGCGGACCTTGTCCGGATCGCACACCACCACGCGGGTGTCGGCCGGCATGAGCATCGGCAGGGTGGTCATCTCCTCCGGAACGAGCACGGAGGTCAGTGCCTCCATGCCGTCGCGGGGGATGCCCTCGGCCAGCGAGTCCAGTAGCTCCGCCAGGGTCGGGTTGGCCCGGTGCTCGGCGGCCAACTCCCCCGCCCTGGCGCGCACGGTGTCGTCGAGAAGCAGTTCGCGGCACGGGAACAGTGCTGCCGACTCGACCTCGCCGTCAGGTAGCGAGCGCTGGTCGGCCACCGAGAACTCACGGATCTCGGCGATGGTGTCGCCGTCGAACTCGATGCGCAGTGGATGGTCGGCGGTGGTCGGGAAGACGTCCACGATCCCGCCGCGCACCGCCACGTCGCCGCGCCGGGCCACCATGTCCTCGCGGAGGTAGGCGAACTCGGCGAGCCGCACCATGAGGTCGGCCGGGTCTATTTCGGCACCCGTGGCCACCCGCACGGGCTCACGGCGGGCAGCGCCGGGCGAGATCGGCTGCACCACCGACCGCGCCGCCGCCACCACGATCCCCGGCGGACGACCGGACAACACCGAGTTCAGCACCTGCAGCCGGCGACCGATCGTGTCCGAGGCGGGCGAGAGCCGCTCATGCGGCAACGTCTCCCAGCTGGGGAACTGCGCCACCTCGTCGTCGTACAACCCCGCCAGCTCGTCGGCCAGTTCCTCACACTCGCGCTCGGTGGCCGTCACCACCAACAGTGGGGTGCTCCGGGCGAGCGCGGCGACCAGGAACGGCCGCATCGCCTCGGGCGCGCGCACCACCGCCGTGTCCCGGTCCAGACCCTCGCGCAGGTCGGCCAACGCCGGGTTGGCGATCACCGCGGTGGCCAGACCCGACAGGGTGGCGGGAGCGGTGCTGGGTGCGGTGGCGGTGGTGGTCACGCGTGTTCTGCCTCCGGGTGAGAAACGGTGCGGTGAAATGTCGGGCAGGTCGCGGGCGGGTACATCGGCGCCGGTGCGACACGAAGGCCGCGCGGGATGACCCTGGGTTCACGATGCCCGGGTTGTGAGGGGCCCAGTCTAGATGCGCCGCGGCGACGGTAGATTGTGCGTATGAGCGAGACCACAGACGCCGAGCACGGCAATACCGCCAGTGAACCCACCGGGCAGTCTGCCGGAGATTCCAGCGGGGGGGCCGCCGCCCCCGTGACGATCGCCCCCGCCGATACCGAGCCGGACGAGCGCATCCGCGCAGGAGTGGGCTCGAGACTGTTCACCGACCGGTGGATCGGCGTGCTGCTGGCCCTCGGTTCCGCACTCGCGCTGATCGCCTCGTTCGAGCTCAGCCTGGACAAGATCCGGTTGCTGGAGAACCCGGATTACGTGCCGGCCTGCAACTTCTCACTCCTCATGAGCTGCAAGAGCGTCATCAACTCGGAGCAGGGCGCGGCGTTCGGGTTCCCCAACCCGTTCATCGGGCTGATCGGGTTCGGCGTCCTGATCGCGATCGGTGTCGCCGCCGCCTCGGGGACGCGTTTCCCGCGCTGGTACTGGCTGGGCGCGCTGCTGGGGCTGACGTTCGCCGCCGGGTTCGTGCACTGGCTGGCATTCCAGTCGATCTTCGCGATCCAGGTGCTGTGCCCCTGGTGCATGGTCGTCTGGGCCATGGTCATCCCCATGTTCTGGTACACCGGCCTGCATGTGCTGGGAAAGTTCACCAGCGCCGGCTGGGTGCGTTCCCTGCAGCGGTGGCACCTCGTCCCGGTGGTGGTCTGGTACCTCGCGGTGGCCGGCATCATCCTGTGGGCGTTCTGGGACTTTTACTGGGCAGACTTCTTCGGCAACCTCTGATACGCCAGCGATTGTGTCCTATACCCGAGTCCACGTGGTGATCCCGGCCCACGACGAACAGGACCTCCTCGGTCACTGCCTGGACGCGCTCGATGAGTGCAAGGCCGTCACGCCGGTGCCGGTGACGGTGACCGTGGTGCTGGATTCGTGCACTGATGCTTCGGCGCGCATCGCCCATGGTCGCGCCCGGGTCCTGCGCCTCGACGCGCGCAACGTGGGAATGGCGCGTGCCGCCGGGTTCGATTCACCCGGCCATGCGCGAGCAGGCGGGACGGACAACACAGACGGCACGGACGGCACGGACGGCGCGAACGGGCACTGGTACGCCACCACCGACGCCGACTCCCGCGTCCCCCGGACCTGGCTGGCGGACCAGTTGGCACTGGCCGAGGCCGGCGCCGACGTGGTGGCAGGGCTGGTCGAGGTGGATGACTGGTCCGACTGGAGCCCGGCCACCCGCCAGCGCTACCTCGAGGGCTACCGCCGGGGCCCCGGCCACCGCCACGTCCACGGCGCGAACATCGGCGTCAGCGCCCGGGCCTACCGGCGTCTCGGCGGCTTCACGCCACTGGCGGTCCACGAGGACGTCCAGCTGGTCGATCGCGCCGAGCGCGCCGGAATGTCCGTGGCCTGGTCCACCGCGTCGCCCGTTCTCACCTCCGCGCGCCGCTCCGCCCGCGTGTTCGGGGGCTTCGCGGGGCACCTGGCGACCACCGACCAGGCGGTCAGCCAGTGAACACCAGTGATCCGGCCCGGCACAGCTCTGAAATCGCGCTCGACTGGGTGCGAACCGGTCAGGCCGAACTGCCGCTACCCGCGGGGGGCGACACCCGCGCCCGCTGGTCCGCGCTCACCGAATTCTGCACGCGCGACGTCTCCGCAGGCCGTCTGGTGGAAGCCCACGTCGACGCGGACGCGATCCTCGCCGAGATCGAGGGCTCCCGTGTCGGCCGCGACGAACTGTGGGGAGTGTGGGCCGCCGAACCACCGACACCCGTGCTCACCGCTCGGCGGTCGGGCGGCGCCTGGCTGCTCAGCGGGGTCAAAGCCTGGTGCTCCGGCAGCGACGTGTGCACGCACGCCCTGGTCACCGCACTCGACGACGACGCACCGCGCCTCTTCACCGTGGACCTGCGCGAGCCCGGTGTCGCACCCCGACCCGGGAACTGGGCCAACCCGGGAATGGCGGGCAGCCGTACATCCGAAGTGGCCTTCACGGACGTCCCGGCCCGCGCCCTCGGCGATCACCGCTCGTACCTAGACCGGCCCGGGTTCTGGCACGGCGGGATCGGAGTGGCCGCATGTTGGCTCGGAGCCGGTATCGCCGTGGCGCGGCCACTGGTGGCGCGAGCAGACCGGCCCGGCACCGACCCTCACACCCTCGCGCACCTCGGCGCGGTCGACGTGGCCCTCGGCGGGGCGGAGTGGGCGCTGGATGCAGCCGCCACCGAGATCGACCGCGAGGGCCCGGATACGGACCTCACGGCCGCGCGTCACCGGGCCGTGCGCGCTCGGGCAGTGGTCGAGGCCGCGGTGGACGAGACCATCCGGCGCGTCGGCAGGGCTCTCGGCCCGGGCCCGCTCGCGATGGATCCTCGCCATGCCCAGAACGTCCTGGACGCCCAGGTGTACGTTCGCCAATTCCATGCCGAGCGTGACCTCGCCGCACTCGGCGCCACCGCGGCTACCCACGGCGGGTGGGCTCGGTGACCGCCTGGGACGGAATCGGGCCCGACGACCGCGGGACCCCCCACGACCTCTGGGACGCGTGGTTCGCCGAGCGCGCTCCGGATCCGGAATTGCGCCTGCCGACCGGGATCCGGCGGCTGCTGGTGGTGGCGCCCCACCCCGACGACGAGATCCTCGGGGTCGGCATCACAGCGGCACGGGCCGTCGCAGCGGGGGTCGAGGTGGTGATCGTGGGTGTCACGGACGGCGACGCCTCACACCCCGACTCCCCCACCCTGACCGGCGACCGGCTCGGCGCCCTGCGGGTCGAGGAGAGCAGACGCGCCTGCGCGATCCTGGGTCTGCCCGAGCCGGTGCGAGTCGGCTTACCTGACGGTGGGGTGCACGCCCACGAGGAGCGGCTCGCCGAGACCATCGCGGGGCTCGTCGCTGACGGTCGCGGGGCGAGGGCAGGCGCACCCGGCACGGACTGTCTCGTCCTGAGCACCTGGCGGGGCGACGGCCACCCGGACCACGAGGCCTCAGGCCGCGCGGCTGCCCGCGCCTGCGCTCAAACCGGCGCCCAGCTGGCGGAATATCCTGTGTGGACGTGGCACTGGGCCAGCCCCGGTGACTCCCGGGTGCCCTGGGACCGGCGGCGCAGGGTGCGGCTCGACGATTCCGAGCTCGCCGCCAAACGAGCAGCCGTCGAAGAGTTCGTCACCCAGATCCACCCCCTCTCCGAGCATCCGGGGGACGAGGCGATCCTGCCCGACTGGATTCTCGACCGCCTGCTCACGCGGGAGGAGACGGTGCTGGTATGAGTACGCCGGACCACTATTTTCAGCAGATGTACGCGGAGTCCGAAGACCCGTGGGACTTCGCCGGCTCGTGGTACGAACTACGCCGCTACGGACTGCTGGTGGCCTCGCTGCCGGAGCCGCGGTACCGGGTGTGCTTCGAGCCCGCCTGTTCGGTGGGTGTGCTCACGGAGATGCTCGCCGATCGGTGCGACGAGGTCCACGCCGTGGACGTGGTGGACACCGCAGCTGAGCAGGCCCGCCGCCGGGTCGCCCGGGCCGGACTCGACCACGTGCGGGTACGCACCGCCGATGCGACCGACCCGTGGCCCCGCCCGGCGTGCGACCTGCTCGTACTGTCGGAGTTTCTCTACTACACGCCGGTCGACGGCCTCGACTCGCTGATCACAACGCTGCTGGGGCTGGTTCGTCCCGGCGGGACGATCGCGGCGTGTCACTGGCTGGGGCACTCGACGGACCACGCCTGCCACGGCGAGGACGTCCACGCCGCCCTCGCGCGACGCCGCGATCTCACGCCGCTGGCCAGGTATCGCGAGGAGGACTTTCTACTCGACGTCTTCCGGCACCGTTGACCGGGTTCGCCCTGGGGAGTCGGCGTCCACTCGAGCGTCGTCCTCGACCTGCTCGATCAGGTGGATCATCGCGGTGGCGTGGATCGCGAACATTCGGTCCAGGTCCACCTCGCCGAACTGGGATGCCAGGAAGATCCCGTCTCCACCCGCGAGAGCGTAGGTGGCCAGGTCGTGCGCCCGCTCCGAGCTCAGGCCCGGCCGGGCCTTGTGCAGCTCCTGCGCGATCGCCTCGACCGCCTCGCCCCGCAGCCGGAGAAAGATCTCCCGACCTGCGGTCTGGTCCGGTCGCTTCTCCAGCGCCAACATCACGCCCAGCCGCTGGAAGTCGGGCGACTCCGTCAGCGCCCGCGCCACCCCTCTGCTCAGGGACATCACTTTCTCCGGTAGCGATGACCCGTCGGTCTGCGTGACCTGGCCGAGCCAGAGTTCGACGCCCTCCGCCACCACCGCGGCCAGCAGTGCGTCCTTGTCCTTGAAGTGCCAGTAGATCGAGCTGGCCGGCAGGCCACTGGCCTTGCTGATCCGCGCGATCGACGTGCCCTCGTAACCGCGTTCGCCCGCGACCGCGGCGGCGGCCTCGATGATTCTCCGGCGCGATTCGCGGCCGTTGGCGCGCGTGCGCCTCGTCGTCGTCGTCTTCGTCGTCGTCGGCTCGATTTTCTCGTCGTGGGCCATCCGCCCTCCAAGTGTGTCTGACACCCCATACCGTTGCTAATGGCGTCCTTAACATACTACTGTAGTGATCATTACAGTAACGAACGGCGGGCAACAGCCCGCCACCTGAAAGAAAGAGGTGGAAGCAATGATCGAATCACTGACCCGCAACTGGTGGATCCAGCTGATCCGCGGCGTGCTGGCATTCGGGCTCGGCCTGACCGCGTTGATCGCACCCAGCACGGGAATTTTTCTGGCCGCATTCCTGGTGGCCGCGTTTGCGATCGGAGACGGCGCGATGAATATCATCGCCGCAACCGGAATCCGGGACGGTAGCGGCGGTAAAGGCATCCTCGCGGGCGCCGGTGTTGCATTTGTCGTGCTGGGCCTGATTGTGCTGTTCTGGCCGAACATCACCGTTACCGCGCTGGTCATACTGTTCGCGCTGTGGCTGATTGCCTCCGGTGTGCTCGTGATCTACGGCGCGTGGGAGCTGCGCAAGGACGTACCCAACTCGTGGATGATGACCGCGCTCGGCGTGGTCGTGGCAGTGGTCGGCCTGGTTCTGGTCATCGCGGGCCCGTCCACCGTCGAGTCCGTTCTGCCGTTCGCGGGCTGGTTCGGCGTGATCGTCGGCGTGATCATGGCCGCGGTCGCGTTCCGACTGCGCAGTTCCGCCACCAAGCTGCCGGCCCACACTGGGCACACCGCAGCCTGATCTATCAGGCGCCTGCCCGTCAGCGGGCACCGCACCCGCATACCCGGGCCCGGCACCCTCAGGGGCTAGCCGGGCCCGGTCGCATGTCGCGGGCGCAGCTCTCGTCCCCGGGGGCTGCGTACTTGTCCAGAACCTCGGACTCGAGCACCGGCCGCGGATCGAGGTGCGAGAGACCGTTGAAGCAGAGGTTGACGATGTGCGCGGCCACCTCCTCCTTGGGCGGGGTGCGCACGTCGAGCCACCACTGCGCGGTGCCGGACACCATGCCGACCAACGCCTGGGCGTAGACGTTCGTGGTGACCGGGTCAAAACCTCGCGCCACGAACTCCTCCTCGAGGATGTATGTCACGCTGGCAGTGGCGTCGTTGAGCAGAGTCGAATAGGAGCCGCCGTTGCTCAGCGAGGAATCGCGGACCAGGATGCGGAACCCGTCCGTGCGCTCCTCGACGTAGCGCAGCAGCGCCATGGCCGCGCGCTCGATCCGCCGGCGAGACCCCTCACCCTCGAGCGACTCGGTGATCTCGGCGCCCAGATAGGCGAGCTCGCGATCACAGACCACCGCGTACAAGCCCTCTTTACCACCGAAATGCTCGTAGACCACCGGCTTCGACACACCCGCGACCGCAGCGATCTCCTCGACGGTGGCCGCGTCGTAGCCGTACTGGGCGAAAATCCGGCGGCCCACCTCGACCAGTTGCTGGCGCCGCTTGGCAGCCGACATCCTGGTCCTCGGCGCCTGCGTCGGTATCGATTCGCCCGTCATCGTCGGCCCTCCTAGTTCTGACCGAGGTTAGTCGAATATTGACATCACCCTCTGTCCCCTCCCCCGGTCCCGGAAGTTTCCCGCTACGCGCTCGGCATCTCCGGCTCTTCTCCGACTCATCTAGAGCGTCGCGGCCCGCATCCGCGCCGAACTTCTCTGCGTCATTGTTGATCCGAAGCCGCTGCACCGACCCGGCGGGCCGGGCGGAGCGCAGGTACACGCCGGTGGGCACGCGGCGATGTGCCAGAATGTCCACGACCCGATGCAGGGTCGTTCCCCCGTGGTGTAATCGGCAACACTCCTGATTTTGGTTCAGGCATTTCAGGTTCGAGTCCTGGCGGGGGAGCTCAACGGCTGGCGGCCCCGCGCCCCGCGCCTGGCTCCTGCGCTACTCCGCGCCCCCTCCCCCCGCCTCCCCTTGCCCCGCCCCCTAGCCAGTTTTGTCGGCACCACTGCGCTGGCTGGCCTCGTTTTTCGCACTGACGACGGCAAAACTCGCGGCTGGGCGTCGCCGCGGTGCGTGCCGGCCGGTTGTCGGGGGCGAAACTGCGCACAGATCGGCGGGTGGCACGCGCCCGCCCCCGCCTACCGGTTGTCTGGCCCAGCCAGTGGCCCTAGCGTGCGCTGCATGGACACCGATCTGAAGGCAGTGGCGCTGGTCTGTTCGCTCAAGGCCTCGCCTTCCCAGTCGAGCAGCGAGCTGATCGCCCGGCAGGTGCTCGACGAGCTCGCGGGCCACGGGGTGACCGGCGAGACGGTGCGGGTGGCCGACTACGACGTGCGACCGGGCGTCGACGACGACATGGGCGGCGGCGACGAGTGGCCCGCGATCCTCGACAAGATCAAGGCTGCCGACGTGCTCGTGCTCGCCACGCCCACGTGGATGGGCAACCCGTCGAGCATCGCGCAACGGGTGCTCGAGCGTCTGGACGCGCAACTGTCGTCGACCGACTCGGAGGGGCGACCCGCCATGTTCGGCAAGGTAGCGGTGGTCGCGGTGGTAGGCAACGAGGACGGCGCGCACAAGATCGTGGCAGACATGTTCCAGGGTCTGAACGACATCGGCTTCAGCATCCCGGCACAGGGCTGCACCTACTGGAACAACGAGGCCATGAATCCGGTCGACTACAAGGATCTGGACAAGACCCCGTCCGCGGTGGCATCGACCAACGCCACGGCAGCGAGCAACGCGGCGCACCTGGCGCGGCTGCTGCAGGACGCTCAATACCCGGCGGTCTGACGCTTCAGCCCTTGCTTCCTCGTTCAACCGCACTCCGCACGACGTAGCGCAGGAACGACGGGAACGCGACGGCGCAGATCACCACCCCGATCACCACCAGCACACCGCCCCCGGACGCGGCCACCGCGGTTCCCACCGACGCGGCGGCCACACCATGGGCCACGTCGCCGATGCGGGGCCCGCCCGCCACCACCACGATGAACACGCCCTGGAGGCGACCGCGCATCTCGTCGGTCGCAGAGTCCAGCAGGATCGCCTGCCGGAACGCGGCCGAGATCATGTCCACTGCGCCACCGAAGGCCAGGGCCGCGAGCGCGAGCCACAGCCACCACGCTGATCCCTCGGGCGAGGCCGCACCCACGAACACGCCGAAGGCGACCATGGCCAGTCCCCACAGCGCCACGCACACCAGCACGGCCAGTCCCTGTCGGCGCACGCGCGGAATCCAGCCGGAGAACACGCCGCCCGCCACGGCGCCCACGCTCATAGCAGCGAACAACATGCCCAGCGCGGTGCCGCCCGTGACCGGGTCGCCGAAGGACTCGGTGGCGATCTGCGGGAACAGGGCCCGCGGCATACCGAACACCATGGCCACGATGTCCACGAGGAATGAGGCCAACAGGATGCGCCGGGTGGCCAGGTAGGCGAACCCGTCGATCACCGACCGCAGCCCCATCGAGCCGCGCTCCCCCTCTATCGGCTGCGGGGCTAGGCGGAACACGGCGAAGAGTGTGGCCACCAGCGCGATTGCGGTGAACAGGTACATCGTCGACAGGCCCAGCACCGGGATGAGCAGGCCGGCGGTGAGAGGTCCCACGATCGCACCGAACTGCATCACCGTCATATTCAGCGCGGACGCCGAGGCCAGCTGATCCGAGGGGATGAGCTTCGGGATGATCGCCGCGCGGGTGGGCTGGTTGACGGCGAAGAATGCCTGCTGCACGGCCAGCAGCACCATGACCAGCCACACGTTGCGGTTGCCGGCTGCGGCCTGCGCCCAGAACAGCAGGGCGGTCACGATCAGGCCGGTGGTGGTGACCATCAGCAGCCTGCGCCTGTCCAGCGCGTCGGCCAACGCTCCGCCCCACAGCCCGAACACGATCAGCGGCACGAGCGCGAACACGCCGGTCAGCCCTACGTAGGCGGAGCTGCCGGTGATGGCGAAGACCTGCTGCGGGACGGCGACGATCGACAGCTGGGCACCGATCACGGTGACGATGTTGGCGATCCATAACCTGCGGAAATCCGGCTGCGCCAGGGGTCGGGTGTCCGCGAGTTGCCGCCTCAGGAGTGACACGTCGGGCACGCTACTCGGCGCGAGGGCTGGCCAGGGTGTCGGTCTAACCCTCTATCCTGAATGCCGGTCCGTTCGGCGGGCCTCGTTCCGGTTGACCGATATTGCACTCATCTACCGCTGCATCACCCGACCCAGGGCACTGCCATGCCCGAGGAGATTTGATGACGACACCTCACACAGATCGCGCGCAGACCGCGGTCATCGTCCTGGCCGCCGGCTCCGGCACCAGGATGAAGAGCGCCACCCCCAAGATGTTGCACCGCGTGTGTGGGCGGACCATGCTCGGGCACGCACTGCACGCGGCGGCCGGGATCAAGCCAGACGCGATCGTCGTGGTGGTGGGTCATCAGCGGGACCAGGTGTCCGCTGCGGTGACCGAGCTGTCCGCAGAACTGGGCGTTCCCGTCAGCACTGCCGTGCAGGAGCAGCAGAACGGCACCGGCGACGCGGTGGCCGCGGGTATGGCCGGGCTTCCCGCCGACTTCTCGGGCACGGTCCTGGTCACCACCTCGGACATCCCCTTGTTGGACACGGACACGCTCGCTCACGTGGTGACCCGCCACGATATGCGCCCGCGCGCGGCGGTCACCGTTCTCACGTCGACGGCGCCCGACCCCACGGGGTACGGCCGCATCGTGCGGAACGACGACGGCGAGGTGCTCCGGATCGTCGAGCACAAGGACGCTACGGACGACGAGAAGGCGATCGACGAGGTCAACTCCGGCATCTACGCGTTCGATGCGCAGGTCCTGCGGGACAAGCTCGGCCAGCTGAGCACCGACAACTCACAGGGCGAGCTCTACCTCACCGACGTCATCCAGCTGGCCCGGCGGGCCAACGGTCTCATCCGCGGGCACCGCGTCGAGGACGCCGGCCTGGTGGCGGGCGTCAACGACCGTGTGCAGTTGGCCACATTGGCCGGTGAGATGAATCGACGCCTGTGCGAGACCGCCATGCGGGCCGGGGCCACGATCATCGACCCGTCCAGCACGTGGATCGACGTCGGCGTGACCACCGGGCGCGACGTGACCATCCTGCCGGGCACGCATCTGACGGGGACCACCTCGGTCGGGGACGGCGCGACCATCGGCCCGGACAGCACGCTGCAGGACACCGTGGTCGGCGAGGGCGCGACCGTGACCCGCACCCACGCGATGGGGGCGAGTATCGGTGCCGGGGCCGAGGTGGGCCCGTTCGCATACCTGCGCCCAGCAGCCGACCTGGGCGAGAGCACCAAGATCGGGGCGTTCGTGGAAGTGAAGAAGTCGGTCATCGGTGCTCATACCAAGGTGCCGCACCTGACCTATGTTGGCGACGCAACCATCGGCGAGCACACCAACATCGGGGCATCCAGCGTCTTCGTCAATTACGACGGGGTCAACAAGAGCCGTACAGTGATCGGCGATCACTGCCGCACCGGCTCGGACACCATGTTCGTCGCCCCGGTGAACGTCGGAGACGGCGCCTATTCGGGCGCGGGTACCGTGATCAAGGACGACGTCCCCCCGGGAGCCCTGGCGGTGTCTGGCGGGCGGCAGAGGAATATCGACGACTGGGTGATCGAGAATCGGCCGGACTCCGGCTCGGCTGCGGCCGCCCTTCGTGCCCGGAACGACTCCCAGAAGGACGGACTCACGCCGTGAGCGAGTGGATCGATAACCAGAAGAACCTGATGTTTTTCGCGGGGCGCGCACACCCCGAGCTCTCTGATCAGGTTGCCGCCGAGTTGGGTGTCGAAGTCACCCCGCAGACCGCACGGGACTTCGCCAACGGCGAGATCTTTGTCCGCTTCGAGGAGTCGGTGCGCGGCTGCGACGCCTTCGTCCTCCAGAGCGCCCCTGCTCCGCTGAACAAGTGGATCATGGAGCAGCTCATCATGATCGACGCGCTTAAGCGCGGCTCGGCCAAGCGGATCACGGCCGTGCTGCCGTTCTACCCGTACGCCCGGCAGGACAAGAAGCATCGTGGCCGTGAGCCCATCTCGGCCCGCCTCATCGCTGACCTGCTCAAGGCCGCCGGAGCAGACCGCATCATCACGGTGGACCTGCACACCGACCAGATCCAGGGCTTCTTCGACGGCCCGGTTGACCACATGCACGCCCAGGGCCAGCTCTCGGACTACGTCCGTAAGCACTACGGCACCGACAACATCGTGGTGGTCTCCCCGGACGCCGGTCGCGTCAAGGTGGGCGAGAAGTGGGCCGACGCCCTCGACGGCGCACCACTGGCGTTCGTTCACAAGACCCGCGATCCCAACGTGCCGAACCAGGTCAAGTCCAACCGCGTGGTCGGCGACGTCGAGGGCCGCACCTGCGTGCTGATGGACGACATGATCGACACGGGCGGCACGATCGCCGGGGCCGTCAAAGTGCTCAAGGACGCCGGAGCCGGCGATGTCATCATCGCCACCACGCACGGCATCTTCTCTGACCCTGCCGCCGAGCGTCTCGCGACGTGTGGCGCCAAGGAGGTCATCACCACTGACACGCTCCCGATCCCGCCGGAGAAGCGCTTCGAGAACCTCACCGTGTTGTCCATCGCGCCCCTGCTGGCCCGGACCATCCACGAGGTATTCGAGAACGGCTCGGTCACCAGCCTGTTCAACGGTTCGGCATAGGCATCTGATGGACGCCACGATTTACCACAACTCCCGCTGCTCCAAGTCGCGCCAGGCAATGGACCTGCTCACCGAGCACGGGATCGAGCCGACGGTCGTGTACTACCTGGAGACCCCGCCCACGGTCGAGGAGCTGCGCACCCTCATCTCTGATGCCGGGCTGACGGTGCGGGAGGCAGTTCGGGTCAAGGAGGCCGAGTTCACCGAGCTCGGACTCATCGAGGCCACCGATGACGAACTGCTCGCCGCGATGTCCGCCCACCCGCGGCTGATCGAGCGGCCCTTCGTCGTCACGCCCAAAGGCACCCGTCTCGGCCGCCCCACGGCCGCGGTAGAAGAGATCCTCTGACGCCGTGCGCGCCAAGATCTGTGGCATCAGAAGCGAGAGCGATCTGCGGATCGTCCTGGATGCCGGTGTCGACGCCATCGGATTGATCTGCGGAATCAACCATCGCAGTGAGGACGAGGTGACCCCCGAGCTCGCCCGTCAGCTGACCCGAATTGCTCCCCCGTTCGTCTCCACCGTTCTGGTGACCCACCGGGACACCCCGGAAAGCATCCTGGACCTGGCCGACCGGACCGGGGTCAACACGATCCAGGTCCACGGACTGGTCACGCTGGACACTCTCAAGCAGGTCCGCGCGGGCGCCGGGAGCAGGAAGGTCCTCCGGGCGGTCCATGTCTCCGGCGAGGAGGCGATCGACGACGCCATCGAGGCCGCACCCCACTGCGACGCACTGCTGCTCGATTCGCGGTCCAAGGACCGTCTCGGCGGCACCGGTCAGACGCACGACTGGTCGATCAGTCGCCGGATCGTCGAGGCGGTAGCCCCCTTCGAGACCCCCGTGATCCTTGCGGGTGGGCTAAAGCCGGGCAACGTCGCGGCCGCCGCAGAGCAGGTGCACCCCTTCGGGGTCGACGTGAACAGTGGCGTGGACGATGCCAGCGGTGACAAGTCGCCCGAACTCTGCCGCGAATTCGTCCGCAACGCCGCCGTGCACTTCGGCTGATTTGGGCGCCGGAACAGCACGGCGGTAGGCTCATCAGGTCATCTCGGCGAGGGAGGACCCTAGTGGTCACTCCGTTATCGACGCGATCACCTCAGGTCCTTTCCGAGAGGTGCGCTTCGCGCCGGGCCGGAAAGTAGTACTCACACAGAGGTCATCGCATGTCTGAGAACAAGATCACCGCCGCCGTCCGCACGGAGTTCGGCAAGGGCTCCGCCCGCCGCGCCCGCCGCGAGGGCCAGGTACCCGCCGTGCTGTACGGCCACAAGACCGAGCCCCGCCACCTGCTTCTCGGTGCGCTGGAGTTCGCCGCCATCCTGCGTCACGCGGGCACCAACGCCCTGCTCACCCTCGTCATCGATGGTGAGGAGCAGCTCGCGCTGCCCAAGCAGATCGACGTGCACCCGCTGACCCGCGTCATCGACCACACCGACCTGCTCGTCGTGCGTAAGGGCGAGAAGGTCCACGTCGACATCGCGGTGCTGGTCACCGGTGACGCCGCCCCCGGCACGCTGGTCACCACCGACGCCGACATCATCGAGATCGAGGTCGCCGCCACCGACATCCCCGAAGAGTTCGAGCTCTCGGTCGAGGGCGTCGAGGCCGGCACCCAGTTCACCGCCGCCGACATCACGCTGCCCGCTGGCGCTTCGCTGATCTCCGACCCGGAGATGCTGCTCGTCAACGTCATCGAGGCGCCGAGCGAGTCCGACCTCGAGTCGGAAGAGGAAGAGGCTCCCGAGGGCGAGGCCGCCGAGGACGCTGCCAAGGCGGCAGAGGAGGAGTGATCCTCCGCCGCGTGAACAACGCGGCCGCAGTCTGAAAGCTGCACCTCCGGGACGGGCCGGGTACGACATCGTTGTCGTGCCGGGCCCGTTCCGCATTTCCCGGCCGCCCCTCGCCTCGCACCGCCTCGGGCCGCCTCGCGCCGCCTCGCCTCGCACCGCCTCGCCTCGCGCCGCCTCGCCTCGCACCGCGCCGCCTCGCACCGCCTCGCGCCGCCTTGCGCCGCGAAGAGGATTTCGTGCAATCCCACTCGACCGATGCAGGCGATTTCCTCTTCGCGGCGGGGCGGGGCGGCGCGCGGTGCGCGGGCGGGCAGGCGCGGGTGCAGATGCGCGGGGTGTCGGATTCAGCCGCGAATGAGACTGACCGCGAGCACCAGCATCATCAGCGCAATAGCGCCGTCGAGCACTCGCCACGCACCCGGCTTGGAGAACACCCCACGGAGGGCCTTGCCCCCGAACCCGATGATTGAGAACCACACTGTGCCCGCGAGGAACGCTCCCGCGGCAAAGACCCAGCGCAGGTCGCCGCCCTGCTGGTTGGCGAGCGTGCCGAGGAACACCACGCTGTCGAGATACGCGTGCGGGTTGAGCCAGGTGAACGCAGCACACGCCGCCACCGCACCGAAGGTCGAGGGAATGCGCGTGTTCCCGTTGACGTGTAGCCCCTCTCCGGGACGGATCGCCCGGTACGCGGCAAACGCGCCGTAGCCCAGCAGGAACACCACGCCGATCCACTTCATCACGGCGATGGCTCCGGGCGCGGTCTCCACGAGCGCCCCGACGCCGGCGACCCCGAGCAGAATCAGCGCGGCCTCGGACAGAACGCAGAACGCCACGATCGGCACCATCGCCACGTCTCCGCGGATCGATCGCTGGAGGACATAGGCGTTCTGTGCGCCGACGGCGGCGATGAGCCCGAGGCCCATGCCGGCGCCCATGAGAAGCGTGGAAGTGGTGGTCACGGAGTCAACGCTAGGCCCGTCGCGACAGTAGCGCTACTACGTATTCTGCTCTAACATTAGTTGGACTTATGCATGCACTTCAGCTGGACCAACTTCGTACTCTCGTTTCGGTGGTGGACCTCGGATCGTTCGAGGCCGCCGCCGCGCACCTGCACATCACGCAGTCCGCGGTCTCGCAGCGGATCAGGGCGATGGAGGAATCTGCCGGGCGGATCCTGGTGCGTCGCGAGCGTCCGATCACCGCCACCGACTCTGGCGAGATAGTCCTGCGAACCGCTCGCCAAATGCTGCACCTGGAGGATTCGCTCGCCGGAGAGCTCGACGATTCGGGGTCGGCCCAGGACCATGTGGTGCTGGCGGTGGCGTGCAACTCAGATTCTCTGGCCACCTGGTTCCTCGACGCCATGACCGAAGTCCATTCGGCAGGCCGCGTGGTGTTCGATATCCGTCGCGAGGACGAGTCCCTGTCCAGCGAACTGCTGCGGCGCGGTGAGGTGATGGCAGCGGTGACCAGCGAATCGCGGCCGGTCCAGGGCTGCCGGGCTCTGCCTCTGGGGTCGATGCGCTACCTGGCCTGCGCGAGCCCCGGCTTCGTGGCCCGGCATCTGCGCGACGGATCCCCCACCGCCGCGCTCGGCCGGGCACCCATCGTGGACTTCGACCGCAGTGACGCGCACCAGAACCACTACTACCGACGACTATCCCGTCGGCAGCCCACCGGGCCACGGCACTTTGTCCCCAGCTCGCACGATCATGTGCGGGCGATCGTCGCCGGACTCGGTTGGGGCCTGATCCCCGAGCAGTTGGCCACACCGTGGCTGGTGTCCGGGGAGATCGTGGACGTCTCACCCGACCGTCCACTCGACGTACCGCTGTTCTGGCAACACTGGAAGCTGCAGTCACCCGACCTCGACGCGCTCACCGCCGCGGTACTGGACACCGCTCGCGCGGACCTGCGCACCTGACTGTCGCGGGTACGCGCCGCCATCTGGGATCATGGGTGGCGTGACTAGCGCCGAACCGACCGGACCCACTCTCGTGGTGGGCCTCGCCAACCCCGGCCCCGACTATGCGGGCACCCGCCACAACATCGGCTGGGACGTCCTGCAGGAACTCGCCGCCCGCGCGCTGCCCATGCCGGCCACCTTCAGCACCCACAAGAAGACGAACTGCGAGATCGCCCAGACCCGCCTGGCCGACAAGCAGGTAGTGCTGGCGCGCCCCCGCAGCTTCATGAACCTTTCGGGCGGCCCGGTGGCGTCAGTGGCCAAGTACTTCTCGATCGCGCCGACGGACGTGATAGTGATCCACGACGAGATCGACATCGATTTCGGCGCAGTCCGCCTCAAGCGCGGCGGCGGCGAGGGCGGTCACAACGGCCTGCGGTCGATGTCCAGCTCGCTCGGCACCCGCGACTACATACGGGTCCGCGCCGGGGTGGGCCGCCCGCCCGGTCGGTTGGCAGTGGCCGACTTCGTGCTCAAGCGCTTCTCCAAGCTCGAGCAGCCCGACGTGCCATTCCTCATCCAGGATGCCGCTGACGCAGTGGAGATGCTCCTCAAGCACGGTCTGGAAACCGCCCAGAACCAGGTCCACTCGAGTTGAGCCCCCCGCGGCGGTTCGAGCGCGACGCGATCCTGGGGGCCGGAGAACACTTCTTCGACCGCGCGAGCAGCGCACTCATCGACTGGCAGATGCATCGCCGGGCGGGCCTCGTCGTCGTCGCCGATGGTCCCGCAACCCCGGGCCGCGTGGTCACGCTCCGCCCCCGGTCCGGACCCGCGGCGTGGCTACGAATCACCGCGCGCTGCGAGGTCACCGAGGTCATCGACCGGTCCGAGGCCCGCGGCTTCACCTACCATTCCCTGCCCGGCCACCCCGAGCACGGCTGGGAGACGTTCCTCGTCCGGCACGACCACGCCACAGACGCTGTGACGCTGACCATCACCGGAGAGTCCACACACGCCACCCTCCTGGCCCGGATAGGCGCCCCGGTCGCTCGCGCCGAACAGGACCGCATCACGCGCCGCTACCTCGGGGCGCTTCGCGACCTCACGTGACCGTGAACGGGACCGTGACCACTGTGCCCGTGTCGGTGGTGACGGTCAGCGCGGTGGCACCGGGCGGGGTGCCGGCCGGAATCGTGACGGAGATATCCACGCGGCCGTCGAGTTGCGTGGCGTGCGGGGCGGGGCCGAAGGTCTCGTTGTCCACACCCGGCACCGCGTCGAACGTGCCGAGTTGCCTACCGCCGAAGTCGACCGTGGCGGTGGCTGTGGTGGGTGCGCCGAGAGAGGTCAGGTCAAGGTCGCTGAGCGTAAAGGACAGTTCGTCTCCGGCCTCCACCGTCCCCGGCAGTCCCTTGGCCGCCACCCCGTGCCGACCGAAGTCAGGCGCGACGCCCCCCTCGCGGCGCTCGGCCAGGTAGGTCAGCCAGGCCTCGGAGTCGATCAGCCCGGTGTCGCGGACATCCCTGCCCTCGGTGAATGCGGTGAAGTGGTCGCCGCCCTCCGCCAGGAAGCTGGACACCGCCACCCGGTAGTCGGCTGCGGGGTCCAGCGGCTCGCCATCCAGGGTCACCGAGGTGATGCGCTCGCCGACCGGAGCGACGGGGTCAAGAGTCCAGGCCAGATTGTCCGAGGTGCCGAGCGCCCGGAACAGTCGGGACGTGCTCACCGGCTGCCACTGCTGCTCCAGCACCCGACGGACCTGCTCGCCGGTCAGAGTGAGGGTGAGGAGGGTGTTGGCAAACGGCAGAACAGCGTCCGCCTCCGCCAGCGTCACGTTCCCGTCCTGACCGGCCGGATCGTCCAGGAGTTCGGCCCGCAGGCCACCCGGGTTCATGAAGCCCAGGTCGGCGCCACCACGGTCGGCGACCGCGTCCTTGAAGAACTGGCCCACCAGGTTCCCTAGCGTCGATTCGGAGAGTCGGTCGTCGCGTCTGCCGTCGCGGTGGGCGGTGGTGATGTCCCCACGGACCGTGCCGACCGGCCGCCCGCCCACGACATCGGCTTCGGCGAGGGCAGAGTCGACAATGCGTTTGACCTCCCCCACGACCGGGTTCGAAAGATCGGCTCCGACGGCGCTCGGCGGAACGGCCACGTTCTCCTGCGTGTGACCGGAAACCCGGCCCGTTCCGCGGTCCACGTCGAGCTGCACGCGGCTGATGTACGCGCCGTATGAGCCGGCCTGCACGACAGGGCGGGTGGCCACAAGCTGCTCCTGCGCCCCGTCCAGGGAGCCGGTGAGGGACCCGAGGGAACCCATCGAGCCGGCGGAGCCCGCACCGAGCGAACCTGCGCCGAGCAAACCTCCCGAACCCGTGCCGAGCGAGCCCACACCGGCCGGTTCGCTGACCTCCCGCTCCCCCTGCCACGCCGATGCCTGGTGGGTGTGGCCGGTGAAAATCACGTCGACGCTCCCGGCGGTGCGGGTGACGATGTCGTCGAACACCGCCGAAGAGGCACGGGCGACCTCGATCGAGCCCGCGGCCGGTGGGCCCTCGTGGTACTCGGCCACCACGATGTCTGCTTCCCCGTTGCGTGGGTCCCCGTCTGCCAGGCGCGCGGCGACACGGTTGACGGCGTCCACCGGGTTCTCGAACCGTGCGCCCACGATCCCGGCCGGGTTGACGACAGATGGTGTCTGCTCGGTCACCGCACCGATCACGCCGACCGTCAGCCCCGATACCTCGTGGAGCGAGTACTCGGGCATCTGCTCACCGTCCACCGTGACGTTCGCCGCGAGGTAGTCCCAGTCGGCGGCCGGGGCGATGCGGTCGCGCAAATCGGCCACGCCGCGGTCGAATTCGTGGTTGCCGACGGCCGAGGCTGCCAGGCCGACCGCGTTGAGCACGTCGATGGTGGGCCGGTCGTCACTAAACGACGAGGCGAAGAGGGTGGCGCCCACGTTGTCGCCTGCAGACAGCAGCAGACTGGACCCCTGCCCGGCCTCGGCGCGCAGCTTCTCGATGGAGTCGGCAAACGCGACGGTAGAGGGCTGAGCAGCGGAAATTCGACCGTGGAAGTCGGTGATGTTGAGCAGTGTGACCGTCTCGGTCGTTGACGAGCCCGAGCTCTGCGCGGTGGCCGGAGGCGCCTCAAACGGTGCGGAAACGAGAATGCCCGCGGTAAGCGTGCAGGCCAGAGCCGTGGCGAGACTCCGGTGGGAGAAGGTGTGCACGTGGGCCATCCGTTCCTCGTGAGCCCGATCCACCCTGTGGCGGGTCGGTACGGGTGACCGCGGTGGCCACGTGATTGCGCGGACGGTGGGTCACTGTGGAGTTAACCACTTCCACGGCCACTGTCCGAGCTACTCCGCTCGTCTGACCTCGACTTTCGTACGACCGCCCCGGGGGCGTCGGATGCAGTGTGCAGATTGGGTGCTCGGGTGCGCACGCACGTACCCTGAAAAGACGCGACGACGACGACGAGGTCTGTCGACTGCCAGGAGGAGATCGTGTGACGGAGACCGCCGAGGACACCGGGACCGCCGGACGCTCGGCCGGTGCAGACGCCGGCGGGGACGTCTCATCCGAGGCCTCGCGCCGCAGGACGTTCGCCGTGATCGCGCATCCGGACGCCGGTAAGTCCACGCTGACCGAGGCGCTCGCGCTGCACGCGCGGGTGATCAATGAGGCAGGCGCCGTCCACGGCAAATCAGGCCGTCGCTCGACCGTGTCGGACTGGATGGAGATGGAGAAGGCCCGCGGCATCTCCGTCAGCTCCACCGCACTGCAGTTCACGTACGCCCCCGAGGGATCCGATCCCGGCGACGAGCCGTACGTCATCAACCTGGTGGATACCCCCGGCCACGCAGACTTCTCGGAGGACACCTACCGCGTTCTGACCGCCGTCGACGCCGCGGTCATGCTGATCGACGCCGCCAAAGGCCTGGAGCCGCAGACCCTCAAATTGTTCCAGGTGTGCAAGCACAACGGCCTGCCCATCATCACGGTGATCAACAAGTGGGACCGGCCCGGCCAGACGCCGCTGGAACTGCTGGACGAGATCACCGAGCAGATCGGCCTGGTCCCCACTCCCCTTTTCATGCCCGTCGGCATCGCGGGCGACTACCGCGGGCTGCTGCGTCGCGGCGAGGACGGTGCGCCCGAGGAATACGTGCACTTCACCCGCACCGCCGGCGGCTCCACGATCGCGCCAGAGGAGATCTACACGCCGGACGCCGCGCTCGAGCGGGAAGGCGACGTGTGGGAGACCGCCGTCGAAGAGTCCGAACTGCTGTCCGCGATGGGTCAGGACCACGACCAGGAGCTGTACCTCGCCGGCGAGACCAGCCCCGTGATCTTCGCCTCCGCGATGCTGAACTTCGGCGTTCACCAGATCCTCGACGCGCTCGTGGAGCTGGCACCCGCGCCGCAGCCCTGGGAAACGGTGACGGGCACCCAGCGCGAGCCGACCGACCCGTTCTCTGCCGTGGTCTTCAAGGTGCAGGCAGGCATGGACGCCGCCCACCGCGACCGCCTGGCGTTCATGCGGGTCGTCTCCGGGGAGTTCGAGCGCGGGATGGTGGTCCAACACGCCCAGACCGCCAAGCCGTTCACCACCAAGTACGCGCTGACCGTGTTCGGCCGCGATCGTAATACGGTCGAGACCGCCTACCCCGGCGACGTGGTGGGCCTGGTCAACGCCACCGGCCTCGCTCCCGGCGACACCCTCTACAGCGGTAAGAAAGTAAAGTTCCCGCCGATCCCCCAGTTCGCCCCCGAGTTCTTCGCTGTGGTGCGTGCGCAATCGCTGGGCAAGTACAAGCAGTTCCGCAAGGCCATCGACCAACTGGCAGCCGAAGGCGTGGTGCAGATCTTGCGCAACGACGCCCGCGGTGACGCCAACCCGGTCATGGCTGCGGTCGGACCCATGCAGTTCGAGGTGGTCACGGCCCGCATGAGGGCCGAATTCAACGTCGAGGTGCTGGTCGACAACCTGCCGTACAGCATTGCCCGCCGCACCGACGCCGACTCCGCCGTCGAACTCGGCCGGCAGCGTGGCGTGGAGGTCTTCGAGCGCACCGATGGTGAGCTACTCGCACTGTTCGGCGACAAGTGGCGTCTGCAGTACATCTCCAAGGAGATGGACCACCTCACCATCGAGCCGTTGGTCGCCGACACCAACTAGCCCCCGAGGCATCGCCTGCACCCGTCGAATTTTGTCGTGGCCACTGCGACAAAGTTTTGAAATTTCCGCAGTGGCCACGACAAAACGGGTCGACCCCCGGCATCGGGGCGGCGGCGGGGCACGATTCGGGGCAGGCACCCAGCCCACGCACGGTCGGTGGCGCCAGCGGCCCGACCACAGCCATCATGGATGACATGCCCACCACTCCCGCAGCCTCAGCGCCCGCTCCCGCTCCCGCTAACGCTACCGACACCGTCAGCCTCCGCGTGTTCGTGGAACCCCAGCAGGGCGCCGCGTACTCCGACCAGCTCGCCGTTGCCAGAGCGGCGGAGGATCTCGGCTACGAGGCGTTCTTCCGATCGGACCACTACCTCAAAATGGGCGACGTCAGCGGCCTGCCCGGTCCCACCGACGCGTGGCTGACACTCGCCGGCCTGGCCCGCGAGACCTCGCGCATCCGGCTCGGGACGCTGCTGACGTCCGTGACTTTTCGCCACCCCGGGCCGCTGTCGATCTCCATCGCACAGGTCGACCAGATGTCGGGCGGCCGACTCGACGTGGGGCTGGGCGCCGGCTGGTACGAAGACGAGCACACCGCCTACGGCATCCCCTTCCCGCCTCTGGGCCAACGCTTCGATCTGCTCGAAGACACCCTCGGTGCGCTCGAGCAGTTCGGGACCACTCCGGCGAGCGAGACCGTGACCGTGAAGGGCAAGCGAGTGTCGATGGTCGACTCCCCCGCCCTGCCCAAGCCGGTCCAGACGCGTCCGCCGGTGATCGTCGGTGGCCACGGCAAACGCCGCACCCCTGCTCTCGCGGCCCGCTTCGCCGACGAGTTCAACGTGCCCTTCGCCGATCTCGACACCCTGGCCACCCAGTACCGGCGCGTGGACGAAGCGTGTGCGGAGCGTGGTCGCGCACCGGAGGAGATCATCCGGTCGGCGGCACTCGTGCTGTGCTGCGGTCGCGACGAGGCGCAGATTGCACGCCGAGCGGACGCCATCGGTCGCGAGGTCGAGGAACTGCGCACCAACGGCGCGGCCGGCACTCCCGACGAGGTGGTCGACAAGATCGGTCGGTACGCCGAGGTCGGGGCCCGCCGGATCTATCTGCAGGTCCTGGACATGTCCGACTTGGATCATCTCGAGTTGGTCGCCTCTGAGGTCGCCCGGCAGCTCTGACTCGCTCCCGGGGCCGGTTCTGTGAGGTGAGGTGCGGTGCGGTGCGGTGCGGTCCGGGAAACCCTCACCGCCGCAGACACTGCGAGGTTAGTGTCAGGCCATGGTGGCGCAGGGGACGACAACGACGACGATATCGATGCTCTCCGAACGATGGCCACGGGCTGCAGCCGCGGTTCTCGCCGTCGTCGTCATGGTCCTTTCCCTGAGCACGGCGATAACCGGTCCCGCCTCGGCCACACCGAGCCGGGTGGGCGCCCCTATCGACGGATTCATCGACGCGCACACCCACATCACGGCGTCGGTCGCGTTTGGCGGCGCACTGCGCTGCGGCAAGCCATTCGCGCCCGGCGGACTCGAAGAGGCGATGGCCGATTGCCCGTCCCACTCGGGAACCGGGCACTTCGCGCTGCTGGAGGGAATCCTCGGTGGCACGGATATCCCGGGCGGGCCGCAGGGTTTCCCCACGTTCGCCCAGTGGCCGGCGCACAATACGCAACTGCACGAGCAGGCCTACTACACCGGTATAGAACGGGGCTGGAAGTCGGGGCAGCGCGTGCTCAACAATCACCTTGTCGCCAATCGCGTGCTGTGCGAAACGCTGATCGGCTCACCGTATTCCTGCGACGAGATGGATCAACTGCGCAGGCAGGTGGGCTTTCTGAACCAGATGGAAGCGCATATCGACGCCGAGCACGGTGGGCCCGGGCAGGGCTGGTTCCGGATAGCGCGGTCTCCCGAGGATGTTCGCGCCATCGCCGCACAGGGCAAACTCGCGGTGACGCTCGGCGTGGAGACGTCGGAGCCGTTCGGATGCCGCATGATCAACGACGGGCCGCTGTGTACGACCGAGGACATCGACCGGGGTCTTGACGAGTTCGCAGCGTGGGGCGTGTCCACGGTGTTCCCAGTGCACAAATTCGACAACGCTCTGGGCGGCACTCGGATGGACGAGGACCTGGCCGGGCTGGCGGTCAACATCGGCAACAAGCTGGGCACGCAGGGTTTCTGGGAGACCGAACCGTGCGAGACGGCGGCCTCGGACCACGCCCAGCCGCTCGCCCACACCGGTGTCTCTACCGGATTGGCGGCGGCGTCCTCCCAGGCCCCGGACGGCGTGGCCCTCCCCGTGTACCCGAATGAGCCCCTGTGCAACGTGCGCGGGCTGACCCCACTGGGCGAGCACGCGGTGCGTGGCCTCATGGAACGCGGGATGCTCATCAACATCGACCATATGAGCGTCAAGACCGCCAACCGCACCCTCGACATCGCCGACGAGACTGGCTACAGCGGGATAGTCGTGGACCACGACTGGGCGGACCCGCGTATCAATCACCGGATCCACGAGATGGGGGGCTTTACCGCGTCGTTCGCGTACCCGGCCGAGCCGACCGAGAACTTCGACGAGGGCTTCTTGGACCTGTGGCGCCAGAACACCCACGGCACCAGCCGGCCCTGGGACGGGTACGGCATCGGATCCGACGTCAACGGTCTCGCTCCCCTCGCCGAGCCCCGGCCCAGCGCCGCGATTGACCCGCTGGTGTATCCCTTCACCGCTCCGAGTGGCGAGGTGATGGACCGGTGGCGTTTCGGCGACCGTGTCTACGACCTCAACGTGGACGGGGTGGCCCAGTACGGCCTGTACGCCGACTGGGTGGCGGACGTCCTCCACCGAGCCGGGCCGGACCGCGCCGAGCTCGAGCGGCAGCTCATGGGCGGAGCCGAGGCCTGGACGGCCGGTTGGGAGCGCGTGAGGTGACCGATGCCGGACCGGCCACCGCGGTCGGCAACGATCGTCGGGTCGGTCCGATGTGGGTGCTCGCGCTCACTCTCGGCGTGGTGGCGGTCTTCGCCTCCTGGTTCGGCCCACTGCAGATCCTGCTCCCGGCGCAGACCGACAGCATCGCCGGGCCCGGCGGTCGGGAAGCGCTGCTGGCCGTCATCGTGGGCGGCGGCGCTGCCGTGTCCATGGTGGCCAATCCGGCGTGGGGGTTCGTCTCCGACCGCTGTCGGGAGCGCCTCGGCAGCCGTATGCCCGTCGTGTTTGCGGGAACAGCGATCGGGGTGGCCGGCCAACTGGTACTTCTGACCGCAGACTCGGGACCGGCCATGCTCGCGGGGTGGATCCTGGTCCAACTGGGGTTCAACGGTCCCTTTGCCGTTCTGGCTGCGCTGATCGTCGACCATGTCCCCGATCGCCAGCGCGGCCTGGTGGGCTCACTGTTCGGGGTAGGACAGATCGCGGGAGTGATCGCCGGCACGGTGGTAGCCGAGTCGGTCGGCGGCGGTCCCGCAGGTTATCTCGTGCTCGCTGTGGTCACGCCGCTGCTATTGGGCGCGGTCGTGCTGGCCTCCAGGCGGGTCCCCGCGCGCGTCGACGATCGCGGCGCAGATAGCGGCGACACAGTACTGATCGCCGGCGACCAGGCCATCGCGGCCCGCGGCCTCCGACTCGCGGCGTTCCGCCCGAGCCGGGACTTCGCGTGGGCATGGCTGCTGCGCTTTCTGATGAACCTCACCAACGCGATCCTGCTGATCTACCTGTATTTCTTTCTCGACGGGGTCCTTGAGACGACGGACCCCGGCGGAGCAGTCCTGCTGGTCACCGTGATCACCCTCGTCTTGGCCGCGGCCTGCGCTGCGATCGCGGGGACCATCTCGGACAGGTACGGCCGGCGCCGTGTGTTCGCCGTGGCCGGGGCCGCGGCGACGGCATGCGGACTGGCGGGTCTCGCCATGTCCTCCTCTCTGCCGGCAGTTCTGGCCGCCGCCACCGTGCTCGGGCTGGGATGGGGCCTGTTCATCGCGGTCGACATGGCGATCGTCACCAGCTCGCTCACGACGTCCGACTCGGCCGGCACACTGCTGGGTGTGGCCAACGTCGCCAACTCGCTGCCACAAGTGGTGGCACCGGCGATCGCCGCGCCGCTCGTGACCTCCGCCGCCGGCTACCCCGGCCTCTACGGAGTCGGAGCGGCCATCGCTGTGGCCGCCGCACTGTGCACCCTGCCCCTGCGCTCTGTCCGATGAACCGGCTCGATACACCGCCGCCTACCGCCCGTCGCCGAGCGGGCCTCTTTCCTGCACCGACCGAGAAAGGACTCCTGTGAACCCGGAGCACCCACACCTTCCATCGATGTTTCGATTCGGCACCGCGACAGCCGCCGCGCAGATCGAGGGCGGTGCCAGCGCGGACGGTCGCGGACCGAGCATCTGGGACACCTTCGCCGCCGAACCGGGACGTATCCGCGGCGGCGACACCCCGGCGGTTGCGTGCGACCACTATCACCGCCACGCGCAAGACGTGCGGGACCTGGCGGACCTTGGTGTACACGACTACCGCTTCTCCCTCTCCTGGTCTCGCGTCCTGCCCACCGGACGCGGTGGGGTCAATCGGCCCGGGCTCGACTTCTACTCCCGGCTCGTCGACGACCTGCTCGCCGCCGGGGTCCGGCCGGTGCCGACCCTGTACCACTGGGACCTGCCGCAGGCTCTGCAGGATGAGGGCGGTTGGCTCTCCCACTCCACGTCTGACACCTTTGCCGACTACACCTCGCTCATGGTGGAGACCCTCGGCGACCGGGTAACGACGTGGTTCACCCTCAACGAGATGAATGTCCACACGCTCTACGGCCACGCGCTCACCGATCACGCGCCCGCGCTCGGACGTGGATTGGACTGTCTGCCAGTGGCGCACAATCTGCTGCGCGCGCACGGGTTGGCGGTCGACGCCATCCGCGCGACCGGCGACCGGCACGAGGTGGGCGTCGTGCAACAGCACTTCCCCGTCCGGGCCGCGAGCGAGTCCACCGAGGACGTGGACGCCGCCGACCTCTTCCGGATCCTGACCAACTGGACGTTTTCGGACCCCATCCTGCGCGGACACTATCCGGAGGACTGGGTTGCCGAGCTCGTTCAGCAGTCTGCGGGACTGACGCCGGAGCAGCTCGAGCGCGACCTCGTCGTCATCTCCCGTCCCCTCGACCACTACGGGGTCAACTACTACGAGCCCACCGTGATCGAGGCTCCACGCCCGGACAAGGACTACTCCGGGGTCCTGGAGGTGGACTTCCCCGAGGACATGCCGTTCCGGCCGGTCCGTGTCGACGGGGTTCCGCGAACGGATTTCGACTGGCCGATCGTGCCGTCGGGGCTGACCGACATCCTCGTCGAACTACACGAGCGCTACCCCGAGCTACCGCCGGTGACCATCACCGAGAACGGCTGCTCGTACCACGACGTCGTGGACGAGGCCGGTCGCGTCCACGACGATCAGCGGATCGAGTACCTGCGCGCGCACCTGGCCGCGGTGACCGACGCGATCGCCGCCGGCGTGGACGTGCGTGGCTACTACGTGTGGTCTGCCATGGATAACTTCGAGTGGGCGGCGGGCTTCGCTGAGCGCTTCGGACTCGTCCACGTGGACCACGCGACCCAGAAGCGAACACGTAAAAACTCCTGGTACTGGTACCGCGACCTCATCGCGCGCGCCGAGGCCTGACCGGCTCTCGTCCGGCACCGACCAGCACTCAGAAACACCCGGTCAACATGAGCATCGCGTACGGAACGTGGACCACCGCGGCGAGCAGGGCGAGAGAAGTCAGGCAGAACGCTGTGGCCACCGTCGCCGCCACGCCGGCCGTCCCCCGCCCCGGCTCCACCAGGTGCCGGATGCGGTCGGGGCCGAGAGCGTGGAGCGCGTCGTCGAACAGCGCGGTGTCAGACCCGGACCGGTGTCGGGCCGGATGCCCCTGCTGGCCCAGGACGAGGAGTGCACTCGCTAGCGCGGTGGTGCCGACGGTCCGCCGGGCGGCATCATCAGCGGCGATCTCGAGGTAGTGGTGGAGCGCCGACTCGGCGGCAGTGAAGAGCGGAACCCACCGCATCCTTGCGGTGACGATCGTGACGAACGCCGTGATGAGATGGTGTCGCTGCTTCAGGTGTGCCTGCTCATGGGCGAGAACCGCCCGCAACTCGTCGGGCGCCAACGCCTCGAGAGCACCAGAGGAGACGACGATGCCGCCGTAGCGGCGAGGCAGCGTCATCGCGAACGGATGGGCGTCGTCGACCACACGGACCGCGTGTCCGACTAGTCGCCGCGTCCGGCTCCCGTGCCGTAGCTCGTCGGCCGTGCGTCGGAGCCGATGATGCCTCCGACGCAACTCGCGCGCGATCGAGACCACCTGGAACCCGGAGACAGCAAACGGCACGACCAGCAGGAGGATCACCGGGACCGCGGTGTCCACGCGGTCGAGGCCGAACGGATCGGCGGCCGCGAGGCACTTGCTACACACCTCTGCGGCGCCGCCCGGCAGGATGTCGGGGCCGGTCACCATCCAGGCGAGCAGCGGGCCGATCGACAGTGCTGCCAGAACCCACGCCGTGGTGCTCCCCACGATCAGCCCTGTCGCCACCCGCGGCAACCTCATCAGCGCAGGCGCTGCGCTCCTGAGGATGCGGGGCCCGGCCAACGCGGGAAGGGCGAGCCCGACGACGACGAGGAGCATCAGCAGGTGCACGGTCATCAGGAGCGCTCCCGATCGCGGCGCGCGAGGAAGTCACGGAGCAGGTCGAGCTCCGCGTCAGGGATGCTCTCGGCGAAGTGGAGGATGGACGCCGCGCGGTCCCGGCTCCCACCGAGCGCGTGGTTCATCATCGACGCCACGTTTTCATCTCTGGTCACCGTGGATCGGTACACCGTCGAGCGACCTTTTTTACGGGTGGTCACCAGATCCTTGCGCTGAAGGTTGCCGAGCACGGTGGCGATGGTGGTGTAGGCGGGCTCGCCCGGGAGCCTGTCGATGAGCCCTCGGATGGTCGACTGCCCCTGGTCCCAGAGGAGGTCCATCACCTGCGACTCCAGCGCACCCAGGCGCGACGCATCCCGTCGTCCGGTCATCGGGCCACCTCCGTCGTGCTGCCCGATGGAAGCGGGCACGCGACGCGGCCGCGTAGCCGAACCACGAGTGCGATGCCGGTGAGGAACAGAGCGATCACGGCGAGGACCGGCTGGAGCGGTACGAACCAGGTGATCGCGCCGGAGTACCCCAGGGCCAGCAGGGCGAGTTTGTTGCAGACCGGGCATCCGACCGCGAACCACGCGAGGAAGGCCCCTGCCACTCCCGCTCTGCCTGACCGCCGGGCCTCGTCGTTGTCGTCGTCCTCCTGCGGTTGCGCATCATCCCGGACGTAGGTCGCCAACAGCAGACCGGAGAACGCCGACGTGGCGATCCAGACCGGGTAGTTCCAACACACCGGCGGGATGTCGCGCGAAAAGACGGAATTGGGGATCAGCACCGTCGCCAGGCCGAGAAGGATCCCGAAAGCGATCGCGACAGCGACGGCCACGGCAACCTGACGACGCGTCAGGGTCCGCAGCCCGATTGCCGCCTGAGAAACCACCCGGGGCCAGGTGGACACTTCTCGCCTGAATCGGTCCACGGGGGTGATCATGCCACGCGTCGACTATCCGCGATAGTCGACTATGTGCCATAGTCGCTTGCGTGCTCACCGCCTCCGACAGAAGGGCCGCCCCGTGAACGACCCCCTCTCGCGACACACCCTGGAGGCGAAGTACCGCAGGTCGAAAATCTTGAACGGTGTCCTGGCCGCGATCGTCGTGTTCCTCGGCATCGTGGTGGTGGCCCAGATGCTGCCCGGGCAGTCGCCGACCTCCTCCCCCACCCCCGCCGCGTCCGAGACCACCGGGGGCGAGCAGGCCACGGGCGGCGACATGGACTTCGTCCGGCGCGAAGCGGGCGATCCGAAGGCGATCGGCGACGTCGACGCGCCGGTCGTCCTCACCGAATGGGTCGACCTACGGTGCCCGTTCTGCGCCTCCTTCAGCCGCGACACCCTGCCGACCCTCATTGAGGAATACGTCGACACGGGCCGCGTGAGGATCGAATTCACCGACGTCGCCTACTTCGGCGCGCAATCCGGAGATGCCTCGGTCGCCGCACATGCCGCTGCGAACCAGGACAAGTACGTCGACTTCCTCACCGCGGTGTTCAACGAGGCCCCCGAGAACGGCCACGCCGACCTCACCCGCGAGGTCCTCATCGACTTCGCCGCCAAGGTCGACATGCCGGACCTCAGCAAGTTCACCGCGGACCTCGACGACCCCACGGTCCGCGCCCGGGCCGAAGCCAAGACGGCAACCGCGCAGCAACTCGGGGTCTCGGCTGTCCCGTTCTTCGTGGCGGGCAAGACCGCGATGTCCGGCGCGCAGCCGCTGGACAGCTTCCGCGAGTACCTCGACGACGCCCTGGCCAAGGCCGAGTAGCGCATGGACATCGGACTCCTCGGTGCGTTCCTCGGCGGCGTGCTCACCCTGCTCAGCCCGTGCTCGGCAATGCTTCTGCCGGCGTTCTTCTCCTACGCGTTCGCCCACCCTCGCGAGCTGCTCACCCGGACCGGCGTCTTCTACCTCGGGCTGATCACGAGTCTCGTCCCGCTCGGCATCCTCGCCGGGACCCTCGGCGCGTTCGTCAACGCTCACCGCTTCAGCTTCGTCACCGTCGCCTCGCTCGTCGTCATCGTGCTCGGCGCGCTCATGCTGCTCAACGTCCCCGTCCCGCTTCTGCGACGGGGATCCAGCACCGAGGGCACCTCGATGACCGCGGTCTACGCCCTCGGCACCGTGTACGGTCTCGCGGGCGTGTGCGCTGGCCCCTTGCTGGGCGCCGTTCTGACCGTCGCCGCAGTCTCCGGCACGGCACTGACCGGCGGGATTATCGTGCTCGTGTTTGCCGCCGGCATGGCCCTGCCGCTGCTCGTCCTGGCACTGTTGTGGGGCCGTCTCCCGGCCGTGCGGAATCTCGTGCGCCCGCGTCAGGTCACGCTCGGCCGCTGGAGCAACACCTGGACCGGGATCATCGGCGGCGTCCTCACCATCGCCGTCGGCGTTCTGCTCCTGGCCACCGCGGGGACCACCGAACTCACCGGGTTGCTCGGGGCGGGCACGCAGGCCGAACTCGAGGGGAACGTCCTCGGGTGGGCACGCCGCATCCCCGACGTCGTCGTCGTCCTCGTCGGCCTGCTCGTGGCCCTCGTGGGCTGGCTCATCGTCCGGTCCCGCCGCATGCGCAGCACCTCCGCCGCGGCGACGGTGGCGTTCGCCGGACACGGCCGAGTGCGGGAGCCGCACGAGACTGCGACGGACTAACCTGGGGGAATGCTCAGGGATCCGGCTCGACGCCGCCGCAGCCGCCTGGTGTGGCGCCGCTCCACCCGATTCCTCGCGATAGGCGCCCTCGTCGCTCTGACCGCCACTGCGTGCGGCGACGCCCTCCCCGACCCGGTCGAGGGACAGAGCCCGTCGGCCTATTCGGGATTGGGCGTGGGCGAGGACCGGATCGAGTATGCGATTAGCAAAGTCGAGGACATCGTCACCGAGGAGATGGACGCCGCAGGCACCCCGGGCGCCGCGGTGGCTGTGGTCCACGGTGGTGATGTCGCCTTTGCCGGGGGATTCGGTGTCCGCGGCTCCTCTACGGGTGAGCCGGTGAACACCGACACGGTCTTCCCGTTGGCGTCGATCTCAAAGTCGGTCAGTGCGACCGTGGTGGCGGCGGAGAGCGGCAACGGCGACGTAGATTGGTCGACCCCTGTACAGAATTACCTGCCCTGGTTCGCACTCTCTGAGCCGGGCGTGACGACCGCCGTGACAGTAGGAGATCTGTTCGCACACCGCTCGGGTCTTCCGGAGCACGCGGGCGACGACCTCGAAGACCTCGGCTACGACCGTCCTGCCGTCCTCCACGGTCTGAGGCATCTGCCGCTCACCCCGTTCCGGGCATCTTATACGTACACGAACTTCGGCTTGACTGCTGGCGCCGAAGCCGTGGCGGTGGCGGCGGGAACGCCATGGAACGAGCTCGCCGACGAGCGGATCTTCACCCCGTTGGGGATGGACGACACGTCGTTCTCCCACGAGGAGCTGCTCAAGCGCCCCAACCGGGCAGTGGGTCATGTCCGCCAAGCCGCCGCCGATTCAGGTGAGTCGTCCGGCGACTGGGTTCCGGCCGATCCGGCCCGCGATCCCGACGCCCAGGCGCCCGCCGGGGGCCTGAGTTCGTCCCTATCCGACATGGCGCGGTGGATGTCGATGGTGCTGGCGGACGGGCGGGCCCCCGGCGGTGCGCAGGTGGTCCCCTCACGCGCGCTCCGCGAGGCCCTGACCCCGCAGGCCGTGTCGTCGCCCCCGCGATCCGCGGTGGATCGCACGGGGACCTACGGCTACGGGTTCAACATCTCGGATAGTTCGTCCGGTCGCGTTCAGTGGAGCCATTCGGGCGCGTTCGCGCAGGGCGCCGGCACCGCAATGCTGATGATGCCCTCACTCGATCTGGGGATCATCACGCTGACCAACGCCGCTCCGACGGGGATGGCCGAGACAGTCAACGCACGCTTCGCGGACCTGGCCCAGTATGGCGACCCGGCGCAGGACTGGCGGAGTATTTACAGCAACGCGTTCGGGCCACTACTCGACCCTGTGGGCGACCTGGTGTCGGAGAAGCAGCCGGTGTCCCCGCGACCGCCGCCCCCGCTCGACGACCTGACGGGCGCTTACCGCAACGACTACTTCGGCACGGTCGACGTGCGACGGACCGGCAAAGACGACCTCGTGATCGCCGCCGGGCCCGACGCGCAGCGCCAGGAGTGGGCGCTCGAGCACTGGGACGGCGATACGTTCGCGATGTCGCCGTCGGGCGAAAACTGGCCCGACGGCTCGCGAGGCAGCGTGGTTTTTGACGACGACACCGTCACCATCGATCTGCTGGACCCCAACGGGTGGGGCGATTTCGCTCGGGTCGGGGACGACGCAGACAGCGCGGACGACTGACTTCGCGCGTTCTGACCGCACCGGTCCGCACCGGCCGGCGCCGCGACGTCGCCGGCCGGCGCGGCATTACGCCGCGGTTTCCGCTCGACGCCTGTCCCGTTTTCTTTCGGCGTTCGGAGTGGTGAGGAATACAGAGAGCCACCTCATCCTCGGGTCGGCGTCTACCAGGAACGCCTTGACCGCCAGCGTCAGCGGCACGGCCAGAATCGCGCCCAGCGCGCCGGCGATGGCGGACCAGAACACCAGCGACAGGAACGTGACGGTCGGAGTGAGACCCACCGCGTCACCGGTGAACTTGGGCTGGACAAAGCTTTGCATGACCAGGTTGACCACGCTGTAGATCGCCACCACCCAGATCGCGTCCACGGGGCCGCCGGTGAGCAGGGCGAACAGGGCCGGCGGGACCAGGCCCAGGACGAACCCGATGTTGGGAATGTAGTTGGTGACAAAGGCGAGCACACCCCACACCATCGCCAGCGGAACCCCGAGGATGAGCAGGGCCACCCAGTCCATCACTGCGACGATCAGCCCGAACACGGTCGAGACGATCCAGTACGACTTGATGCCGTCCGTGAACGAGCCGAGCGAGTCCGCGAGCCGCGGCCGCTGCTGGGCAATCACGTCGCGACGGCGTGCGATGCCGGGGATATCAAACACGAGGAACGTCAGCGCGATCACCAGCACTGAGAGCATCCCCCCGGCAGAGGAGAGTTGCCCCGCGACATTCTGAACCGTTCCCATGATGGCCTGGGGGTCGATCCCGGACAGGCTCGACGAGATCTGGTCCTGACTGACCCCGAATGTGCCGAGGAACTCGATGCTCTGCTCATACAGTTCGGTGAACTTGTCCTGGTACTGCGGGATCTCCTCCGCAGCGATCCACACCGCCCACACGAGCATCCCCACGAGCGCCGCGAGGACCATGTAGAGCACCAGAAGAACGACGATCATCCCGCCCCATCGCGGCAGTCCGAACCTCTCCAGCCGCTTCTGCAGGGGTTGCGCGGCAATGACCAGGTTCAGCGCCAGGAATGCCGGCATCACCATGCTCGCGTGCTGGGAGATCCCCCACACCACCACGAACGCGGCCGCCAACGACACCACGGTAACGGTGCCGATCCCCCATCCCTTGGGCTCTTCGTCCGGTGCTGCCACCTCCGGTTCGCGAGCCGCGGTCTCGGGCGCTTCAGCCTCCGGGGCATCAGTCTCGGGGACCGCGGTCTCGCGGACGATCGGCGACCGATCGTCGTCTCCGGTTGTCGTCATGACTCTCCTGACAGGCGGCGCACCCTGCGCCGGACGCCGATCAGAGTAGCCCGATCAGCTCCCGGCGAGCACCGAACGGATGGCGTCCACGTCGACGGAGTCGAGGTCGGCCGGGTTCCACGTGGGATTACGGTCCTTGTCGATCACCACCGCGCGCACCCCCTCCACGAAATCGGGGCGGGCCGTGATCCAGCCGCCGAGCGCCAACTCGTTGTCCAGGCACTCGCGCAAGTTCGAGGCCCGGGCGCCCGCGCGCAGCAACTCAATGGTCGCCACCACGGACGTGGGGCAGTGAGAACGCAGCATCGAGAGTGTCGCGCTCGCCCACTCGTCCTGCTCTCCGGACTCCAGTGCGGCAATCATCGCCTGCGCGGTATCGCGCGAGAAGACGTCCTCGATCCGCTCGATGTGCGCCTCCACAGCAGACTCGCCCGCCGCTGACCGGTCGAGGCCGAACTTTCCGAGCGCGGCGTCGAGGCCTTCCGTGCCGATGGCTTCGACGAAGTTGTAGCGCTCGTCGTCGTCGACCAGATGTGTCGCGAGACCGGTGTAGAGGGCATCGGCCGTGTTCATCCGAACACCCGTGGTGCCCAGGTATATCGCTACGGCGAGGCCGCGCGCGCCGCCACCGCTCAGGCGCGGCAGGAAGTGACTCGCACCGACGTCCGGAATGAAGCCGATCGCGGTCTCAGGCATGGCCATCATGACCTTCTTGGTCACCACGCGGTGCGATCCGTTGATCGAGATGCCGAGCCCGCCGCCCATCGCGACACCGTGGATCACGGCGACCGTCGGCAGTCGGTGCGTGTGGTACGCGTGATTCATCGCGTATTCCTCGGAGAAGAACCGGCGATTGGTTTCGTGGTCGCCGGACGCCGCCGCGTCCCGCAGCGCAACGATGTCGCCACCCGCGCAGAACGCCTTCTCAGAAGTACTGGTGGTGACCACTGCCTCGACGCCCGAATCCTCGGTCGCCGCGTCGAGCGCCTGGTGCAGGGCCTGGCACATCGGCAGGTCCAGCGAGTTCAGGGCCTTGGGTCGGTCCAGGACAATGTGCTGCATCCGGCCTTCGCGCCGGGAGATGACGAATTCACTCATGGTCCCAGTCTGTCAGGCCCCGCGTGGCACGGCGAGCCGATACTAGGAATTCCTACCGAGCGGGTGGGTTGAGCGCACAGTGTGTCGTCGTCGACCCTTCGGCGGCTCACAGTCACCACCCGGGACCGAGCCGGCGCCAGCCAACCGCCAGCCGACCGTCTCAGCCACCCGCTCACGCGCCCGCATCCCAGCAGCCCACCGTCGCATCCCACCGGTCGCAGCCCAGGTTTGTCGTCGCTCGCTTGGTGTCAACCTCTTTTGAACTTTTGTTTGGTTTAAGCCGCGAGTAGTTGTTCGACTGTGCTCGTCGCGGTGGGTGCTTTGCGTGCGGTGACGGCCAGGCGGGTGTGCTCGGGCGGGGCGGGCACGGTTGGTGGTCGTCGGAATCGGATGGGCGTGGTGTTGTAGGCCTGGTCGGCGCTGGCTTGACGGCGTGCGTGCACTTCGCGCCAGGTTCCGGAGAAGACCTGGTCAGGGGTGTATCCGTTGACCCCGGAATGCCGGTGGGCACTGTTGTAGTGCTCGATGAATTCGTCGCACCAGCTGGCTGCATCGTGGACGTCGTCGAACAGTTGTGGGTACTGGCGGTGGTACTTGACGGTGGAGAACCAGGACTCGATGTGGGGATTGTCGTTACTGACCGCGGGCCGAGAAAGTGAGTGGGTCACGCCCCGTTTTCCCAGCAGGTCTTTCATCTTGTTGGAGGTCATCGCCGCGCCGTTGTCCGAGTGCACGACCCTGGTTCGTCCGCCGAGGGAATCGAGCACTTTGCCCATCCATTTCGCGGCCACGATGTGGTCCTCACGCGGCTGCACGGTGTGGCCGACCACCTTGCGGCTGAACAGGTCGATCGCCGCGTACAAGGCGAACGACTGTCCCCGGTACTGCCCAGGAAGGACCGTGATGTCCCAGCACAGCACCTGCCCCGGGCCGGTGGCCCGCAGGTCCGGGGCCTGTCGCCGAGCCGCATCTGGGGTGCCGGCCCGGCGTTGCCGACGGCACGAGGGTCGCTCGATCACCCGGGCGATGCGGTGGAACGTGGCCAGGCTGACGAAGCTGCCCTCACCCTGGTCCAGGCTCAGGTAGTAGACCTGCTCGACCGGCACCCCGTCATGGGCATTGAGCTGGTCGATAATCCACGCCCGCTCCTGGTCAGTGATAGCCGTGGGCTGGCGCCGATCGCGGTGCGCAATCGGCTCGGCCACGCCCGGCCTGGGATTTCGCCGGTAGTGCAGCGCCGACTTGGCCAACCCGATCAACGCCATCGCGGCCGTCTGCGTCGTTCCAGCGCCGGTGAGCTCGGCCAACAGTCGACCTTCGGCGGCGACGAGCTCGTCGAACCAGGCCTGCTGCTGGTCGGTCAGTCGCTTTCCGCCTTGTCGGGTTCGACGCCATGTGAGTGCATGACGTCGATAGCTTTTCCCAGCGCATCAGCCACTTTCCGGGACCGATCGATCTCACCTTCGAGCTCGTCGATCTGGGAATCACGCTCGGCGAGCAGTCGCTTGAGTCGCTCGATCTCGGAGATATCCTTGTGCGTCATACGACCAGACTGACGCGGGATCTTGCCGGAGTCGAGGTCCCCGTCGGTGAACGCCGCCCGCCACCGGTACATCTGATCTCGTCCGATCTCATGCACCTCCAAGTACGCCGCTTTCCTCCCGTGCTTGGTCCGCGTATAGGCCAACACGTGCTCCCGGATCTGATCCGGCGTGAACTGCCGAGGTTCGACCGTCACACTCATAGCCATCAACTCCCTGACCTCCGGTTCACAACCATCCTGCCCCTCAGGGCCACTGCGAGAATCTCAATCAGTCTTCGCAGTAGCGACGACGAAATTCGCGGTGCGCAGCGGGACTGCGAGCCGGGGAGGTCAGTCGTCGAGCAGTTTCGAGGCCACGTCCGGAACGTACGTGAATTCGTCACGCGGCGGACGCTCGTAGTGCGTGCCCTCGGGTCGCTCCGGAATCTCGAGCTCCGGTGGATCGAGCTGCTCCCACGGGATGGTCGAGAGCAAGTGCGCGATGACGTTGATCCGCGAGCGCTTCTTGTCCTCGGACTCCACGGTGAACCAGGGCGCCTCGGGGATATCGGTGTGCACGAACATCTCGTCCTTGGCCCGGCTGTAGTCCTCCCACCGATTAATCGATTCCAGGTCCATGGGCGAGAGCTTCCACCGACGCATGGGGTCGTTGTGCCGATCGCGGAAACGGCGCTCCTGCTCCTCGTCCGAGACGGAGAACCAGTACTTGCGCAGCATGATCCCGTCCTCCACGAGCAGTCGCTCGAAGATCGGCGCCTGGTGGAGGAACCGTCGGTACTCGTCCGGGGTGCAGAAGCCCATGACGCGCTCGACGCCGGCGCGGTTGTACCAGGAGCGATCAAAGATAACGATCTCCCCCGCGGCCGGCAGATGCTCGATGTAGCGCTGGAAGTACCACTGGGTCTTGTGCACCTCGGACGGCGCCGGCAACGCCACCACCCGCGCGTGCCTGGGATTGAGGTATTGCGTCATGCGCTTGATCGCCGAGCCCTTACCGGCGGCGTCACGCCCCTCGAACACCACCACGAGCCGGTTGCCGGTGGCCTTGAGCCACGCCTGCATCTCCACGAGTTCGGCCTGCAGGCGCTTGAGCTCCCTCTTGTACTTCTTCTTGGGCAGCTTCTCCAGGCCGCTGGGCAGGAGGTCCTTCTTCGACGAGTCGCCCTCGAGTGTCTCAGTGATCTTGCCGTCCTTGCCGTCCTTGCCGTCCTTGCCGTCCTTGCCGTCCTTGCCGTCCTTGCCGTCCTTGCCGTCCTTGCCGTCCTTGCCGTCCTTGCCGTCCTTGCCGTCCTTGCCGTCCTTGCCGTCCTTGCCGTCCTTGCCGTCCTTGCCGTCCTTATTGCTGACCATGGCGGTGATCCTAGGCGGCCCCACCCACTAATCGGGCGGGACTACAATCTTGCCGGCGTCTCTATTTCCGCTGTCCACACTCAACGGAGTAGCGCTCAGCTGCAGCTTCCGGGGGCTCGGACATAATGACCCGATGCGAACTCACGCGGGCTCTGTAGAAAACAGCCCGGAACCACTCGGTGAAGCAGGCTGCACGAGCGCCGCGACTGCCGCCGAGGCGGAACGCGCCAGGGCCAGCCGCCGCCGTGCGGTAACGGAGCCCGCAGCCGGCTCGGTGAGCTGATGACTCCGCCCGAGATCCGCGCAGGAGCCGGTGCACAGAACCGTGCCTTTAATGCCCCACCCGTGCTGGTCCTCTGGGACCTCGACATGACCCTGCTCGACCCGGCCGGCTTCGGTACGCGCATGATCACGACTGTTCTCACCAAGCGCCTTGGCCGCGTGCCCGCCATGGGCGCCTCGTTCGCTGGCCGGACCGACCGGGCGATCCTCACTGACTTGCTGGTGCGCAACGGAGTCAAGGTCGACGACGACGACGACGCGATCGTCTCGCTGATGGATGCGGTGGCCGACAGGTGCGAAAGATCCGGTGACGATCTGCTTGCGGGAGGTGGCGGTCCCCTGCCCGGCGCACGGGGGGCGGTCGACGCCCTGGCCGCGGACCCGCAGCTGCACCAGGGGGTCGTGACAGGCAATATGCGGCGGACCGCTCTACTCAAGCTGCGATTGTGCGGATTCGACGGGCTGCCCGATCCTGGTCTCGGGGCGTTTGGCGATCATCACACAGACCGTGCCCACCTCGTCCGCGACGCGGTGGTGGCTGCGCGTGCCCGCGATCTCGATGTGTCCATGGCCGACGCCGTGGTGGTGGGCGATCACGTCCACGATGTGCGCGGCGCTCTGGATGCGGGAGCTCGCTGCGTCGGTGTGGCCACGGGCCGGGTGAGCGCCGCAGACCTCCACGCCGCCGGGGCCCATGCCGTACTCCCGGACCTCACCGACGCAGAAGCTCTCCTGGCCGCCGTCCGCCCCGCGAGCTGAGGTGCTTCCCGCCTCCCCCGCCTCGACGCCACGCTCGCGTCTCCCAGTCCCCCGCCTCCTCCGCCCCGACGCCACGCCACGCCCGCCCTGCCTCCGCCTCTTCCGCCTCCCGCCGCCTCCCGCCGCCTCCCGCCGGGCTTTGTCGTGCTCACTGCGACGATTCACCGAAAATCTCGCAGTGAGCACGTCAAAACAACTTCACTAGGCAACGACTGGAGCATGCGTCGCTACGCCGCCCGCGTCAGCGCCGAGGCGATCTGCCGGATCAGGGTCACAGGAGTCCGCATCATCTGCGCAGTGACGCGGAACCTCTCCCAGCCGAGCTCGGCCAACTGCGCATTTACCCACGCGTCGTACTCCCATTGCGACTTCTCTCGATGCAGTCCGCTGTCGTAGAAGATCGCCACCTTCTGCTTTTCGTATCCCAGATCAGCCGTCGCGATCCTGCTCCCGAATTCGTTATAGATCGTCAATTGTGGAGTCGGAGCTGGTAGCCCCGAGCGCGGCAGCAACAGTCGGAGGCGGGTCTCCGGCGGGGAGTCTGCTCGATCGTCACACCACCGCAGCAGCGACCGAACCCGCTTCACCCCGTGCAGACCGCGCATCTGCTCCAGTGTGGAATCCAACGATCCCACCGGGGTCTTGCTCCTGTTACATACCGCGTCGATCTTCGCGATCGCTGTGTTGTCGTCGTTTTCCCAACGACCCACATCAATCGCGGTCCGCGCGGCGGTCGTCAACCTCAGCCCGTGCTGCTCCAGCACGTGGCTCGGCGGAAGTTCCCGTGCAATTCTGCGCATCCGCACGCCCCGGGGCGCTGGCGAGGTACCGACGCAATAAACATCGATCGCCTCGCGGACGCGATGAGGCGCGTACCAGCGTTCGCCATGCAACAGGGCTGCGCCGAGACCGCCGATCACGGACCCTGTCGGCGCCCACAGCGACGCTGCTCTCACCAGCTTCCCAGCAGAGATCTCGCCCGCGGAATGGATATATACATTTGGAAACAGCCGCCGATACTCGGCTCTCAGTTGGTAGGCACTGACATGTCCCGCCGACAATGCTGCGCTTCCACGGAATGGGGTGACGGGGTCAAAAGTACGCACACGGTCATCGTCGATCGGCCGGGCAGTCGACGGAATAGGGTCGGCTGCGGCTGTGGAGAGAGCGGACGACTATCCACAGTTCGTCAGACCCCAGCAGTGCACGCCCCGGCGTCTGCGTCGTAACACGCCCACCGCCAACGTTTTGACGTGGCCACTGAGAAGTGTGGATCGGATATTCGCACTGGCCACGACAAAACTGAGCGGGCGGGCCGCCGTGCGGTGGG
>NZ_AGFF01000028.1 GCF_000226215.1 Dietzia alimentaria 72 | reverse complement strand
AAAACAGGTAGACCTTCGTCGCTGCGCCGGTGACTGGGTCGGTGAGCTCCATCGTTGGGCCGGACCAGTCGACTTCGACCGTCTGGGCGGCCTTGTGGCCGACCCTGGAGGCGGCGCCGGTGATCATCACGTGTCGCTGGTAGGTCTTGCACCACCGGTCATATCCCATCGCCGGAGACGCGGAGGTGGCGCACTGGTCGGTGTACTCGCTGTGCAGCAGTTTGAGCGTGACCCCGACCCGGGCCATCTCTCGGTGGACCTGCTCCCAGTCCGGCTGGGCGAACACGCTCTCGTGCTCTCCTCGCCCGGGGAACAGGCGGGTGTACACCTGATCTTCGGTCAGCTCGGCGACGTCGTCCCAGCTCGTCTCGGTCGCATCGGCGGCCTCCAATACCGCCGTGATGCTCTTTCGGGACATTCCCTGCGAGGCGGCGATCGCCCGCCCGGACAGGCCCTCGGCGCGAAGCTGCAACACGAGCTTCGCCCTAATTTTCCGTACAGTCACGGATTGCTCCTTCCGCCACGTGCCCTATACACGCGGCGGAAGGAGCCTAGAGACCGGTGGCCCCCACGGACGCTACTGCTGGCCCCCAAGCGCAATAATCGCGTTCCTGCCTACTGGCCCCGAGAGGCAATAGCGATGGCCCCCAGTGAGACGAATATTCACCCGGAGGCGGTCTGGGACTTCACCACATACAGACCAACCACCCCCAAGTACCGCTCAGATTAGTGACCCACGCATAACAAGCTCAACCTCATGACCAGCGACGATCCTAGCGAACTACCCTAGAACGGCATCAACTTGTGGAACTCAGGTCAGGCGTGCGGGCCTGCAGCCACGCGACCACCGTCTTAGTGGTTCGTCCCTCGGTCTGCCCGAGCATGCCTTGATTGCCGTCGAGGTCGACGAAGCCGGTGTCCCACGGATCGACCCGTACCCAGCGTCCGGTGTCTTTGCATTGCTCCCACCTGGGCTTTCCGCGGCGAGTCTCATCAATCCCCAGGACCCGAACGGGGGTTGGTTCGGTGAGCAGCGCGCTGGCGTGGGCGATGAAGGCGCGGTGCGCTGTCGGCCAGGACACCGCATGGGCGGCGGCAACCTCGGCGACCGAGCGGGCGGCGTCCCCGATCGCGGCACCGATCTGGTCGCGCAGTCGGCCGGTGGTGCGGGCCCGCGCCGGGACTTGTTCGGTTACCTCGGTGAAGGTGTTGCGGTCGCAGTTCGCGTTTCGGCATCGCCATCGGGATTTGTTCCAGCGCAGCAGGATTCGGTCGACACCGTAGGGAATGTCTTTTGGCCTGGTGACCGTGTTCTCTTTGCGGGATGTCGATACAAGGCCGCAGTCGGGGCAGGTCGCAGCGGCGGGATCGTTGGTGGCCGCGTCCACGATCCTGGTGCCGTCTGGTTGTTGTCTCACTGCGATGACGCGTAGTCCGGGCAGCCCGAACAGCAGTGTCGTAGCATCATTCATGCCCTTGGCCCTCTGGTAGTCGGAGTGTTTCGCAACTTCCAGACTTCAGGAGGCCAAGGGCTTCGCGCAGGTCAATGCGCCAGATCCCTCAGATCCAGGGTTGCCCGCTCAACATCGAAGAGCCGCGATGGCAGCAGCTCGTTCGTGACCGTCCTGGTCGACCTCACACCGGTCGTGGACGGAACCGGCAGGTGGGTTTAACTCGCTGGACCCACAGCACCGACAAGCCTTATCTAGCACCGGAAATCAGTCCAGGTGACGGACAGTGGTTTCACCTCGCCGATAGACAACCAGAGAGGCTGGTGCACGAATAGATGATCTCGGTCGACAACTTCCATTCAGTCTCGCTCCTGCCTAATCAGAGTCGTGAGACGTTTGCTCAGTTCGCTGCGGAGTGTCTGCCGTTCGCTAGTTCCAACGCCGTACTTAAGGTAGCGAATAGCCCGTAGATCGAATGGCACGTCGTCCGCAGCCTGCGTCAGTAGGACAGTCTTTCGCGGCAGAGCATGGGCGAGGCCAGCCTCGTAAAAGACGTTCGAATTTCGTTCTGTGAGATCCGCGATGACAATCTGCGCTTTCCAGAGAATCGACAGAACGTCACCCATGACGTGGTCATGTTCCCATATATCGTCAACCCTTTCACTCGTAAGTCCCGCATCCGCCACCGCATCTTGGATGGTCTCGTGCACTACGTCGAAGTGCTTCGCGAATGGCATCATCACTGCAACGAGTTTGGGATCTCGTGGGGTGTCGACAGGGAACTGAACAGCACCCGATTTACGGAAGCTGCCCGTGCCTCCTCGGCGCTGCACTGATTGGTGTTCCAGTAGAACGCGGAACAGGTCGATGTCCTTAACTGCCCAATGCGTTCGGGAAAACTCTCCCCAGCGATCCGCGCTAATCGCCAACCGGTCGGCGAGAGTACGGATCGCCTCCACTGGGATCGGCTCGATATTCGAATTTGGTATGAACTTAAACGCTTGGCCCCACCGAGTGTTGTGAGCTGGCGCGATAGTACCAACCCGGGCAAACTGCCCCGAGCTATCATCTTGAATTTCGGGCATCGAGAGAGTTGGCAGCATCGTGAGTGCCGGCACATAGTCCGTCCCCAGGTATTCGCGCACTCCGTCGTCGGTGTATTCAAACAACCGATTCCCAGGTGCAATTTCGTCGTCATCGTCGGCATAGCCGATCAGCAAGTTAAACACGCAAATACCTTTCTTTCCCATCATCGCTGCGTTGCATGGGCCAGAAGACGTTCTGGTCCCAATCTGCTCACGACATTCTCCACCGGGGGATTGCCCCATTCCTATAATAAACAGTCGACGACGGACAACCGCGGCCATCAAGGAATACGCGCAAAATGTACCCGACTTGGCTCAATTTCGGGTGTTCCGGATCATATTGACGTCGCTACCAGCGGAGATTGTGTTCGCCGTGCCGGTTTTTCCGCACTAAGCGGGTGGTGTGGGGGTGGCCGGTAGATTCATCTGTTGTGAGCCCGTACGTCCGGACCGTCAAGACCGCCTCGGATGCTACCGCGGTGCAGGTGGTCTTCTCCGAGCGTCGCGGGGCCAAGAAGCTTGAGCACGTCGGTTCAGCCCATGACGATGAGCAGTTGGCGGTGTTGCGGGCCAAGGCCCAGCAGATCATCGAGGGCGAGCAGCAGCCCCTTGACCTGGGGATTGACCTGACCCCAGCCGGTACCGGGTCCAAGGCGGCGCCGGTGCCGGTGACTTCCGAGAGGGCCGGGCACCTGATCGATGCGATCACCAGCGCCTACCAGGCCCTGGGTTTCGATGAGGCCACCGGCACTGACCAAGTGTTCGCCAACCTGGTCATGGCCAGGATCGTGCAGCCAGGGTCGAAGCTCGACTCGGTGGAGACCCTGGCCGAGATCGGGGTCCTCTCGGCCAGCTACGCCACGATCAAGCGCAGGCTGCCAACGTATGCCGAGACCGGGTTCCGGGATCGGCTCAGCGCAGCGTGTGCCGCGCACGCCGGCATCGGGCCTGGCGTGCTCGTGCTCTACGACGTCACCACGCTGTACTTCGAGACCGACGAGGGCGATGACTTCCGCAAGCCCGGCTTCTCCAAGGAGCGCCGCCTGGAGCCGCAGATCACCGTCGGGCTGCTCTCCGATGCCTCCGGATTCCCGCTGGCTGTGGGCGCGTTCGAGGGAAACATGGCCGAGACCCGCACGATGCTGCCCATGCTCGAGCGATTCTCCGAAACCTACAACGTGGATGACATTACCGTCGTGGCCGATGCGGGCATGTTCTCCGACGGCAACAAGAAGGCCATCACCGAAGCTGGCCTGCACTACATCCTCGGCACAAGGACCCCCGACGTGCCGTACGCGCTACAGGCGTGGAGGAAAGCCAATCCGGAAGCCGAGTACACCGACGGGCAGATCTGGACCGCCGCTGACCGGTCCGGGCGCGGACCCGACGGGGTGCCGCATTCGATCACCTACTACCAGTACTCGTGGGACCGGGCCCGCCGCACCCTCAAGGGCATCTCCGAGCAGGTCGATAAAGCGGAGAAGGCCGTGGCTGGGAAGATCGCCATCAAGCGCAATCGGTTCGTCGATCTGAAAGCGCCGAAGAAGCAGGTCAACTGGGCCCTGGTGGAAAAGAACCGGGCCCTGGCCGGCATCAAGGGCTACGAAACCTCCCGCGTGGACCTGAGCCCGGACCAGGTCATCGGGTCGTACCGGCAGCTGCTCAAGATCGAGAAAGCGTTCCGCATGTCCAAGTCGGACCTGAAGGCCAGGCCGATCTACCACCACAAACGCGAATCCATCGACGCGCACCTCACCGTCGTGATGGCAGCTATGGCGGTGGGGCATCTCCTGGAGAAACGCTCCGGACTATCGCTCAAACGACTGGTCAGAACCCTCAAGCGCTACCGCACCTTCGAGCTGGCCATCGCCGGACAAACCGTCCACGCCGCCTCGCCCGTGCCCGCCGAGATTAACGAGCTCCTCACGAAGCTCAACACCGACGAGCGACCGCACTAAATTGAGCCAAGTCGGGTATAATAAACAGTCGACGACGGACAACCGCGGCCATCAAGGAATACGCGCAAAATGTAACCCATGGTCCACGTGGCTCTCGATCGCGCCCGCGCTAGCCGGCGCGATGTGGTTGGCAGTCTCCTGCCCATGTAGCACGGGCGACTCAGTGGGCGCCTCCGCCACTCTTTACGGAGTGACTAGCTCCATTAGTTTCGAGTAGCTGTCGGCGACGTCGTATTTAACCTGGCCCTCAAACTTCTGGTTGACCTCGGCGAAAAACTTACGTGCGCACTCGATCTTCGCATCCTCGACACCCCTCAGCTGAAGACTCGACAAGGAGCCCTTGGTTTCCGCAACGAAGTACACGTGCTTGACCGTTCCCTCGGTAAACGCGATCGCCCAGTCGGGGTTGTAGTCGCCCACGGGCGTGGGGATAAAGAACCCGTGAGGCAGCTTGGCATAGACCGCGACCTCGGTGCTCGTGTCCAGCTCGGTGACGAACTCCCTCTCGACCTTCGAGTCCGTCACGACGTAGTCGTACACGTGCTTTGTGAGCTTCTTACCCGCCTTGGTGAAGTCCTGTGCGCTCTGGTTCTCGGTAAAGATCGCAGAATCGAACCGATCCTCGAGCGCGTCGTAGGTCAGGTGCTCAACGATGACCGTCGCCTTCTGCTCGTTGATCAATCGTGCTGCTTCGGTGATGAACTGCTCAGGGTTGAGACGGAATTTGGCGAATATGTCTGGGGTGATCTTGCTGAGGATCTTGGCTACGGTCCGCCGGGTGAGTTGGGTCTTTTCGGTGATCTCCCCCAGCAGGTCGTACTTAACCTGGGAGCCAGCCGATACAGTCTCGGTCTGGGTCGAGGTGGTGGAGACGTTGAACCCAACGCCAGACGCCAGGTCGTCGGCTTCGAGAGAGTCGCGCTGCTTCCCTGCCTGGACCACGTACTGCATGGCCGTGACGTTCAGGTGGGTGTCTAACGCCTTGACGCACTTGCCGATGAGTTCGTCGGAGTCGAACTCGACCTGGTAAACGGCCTTGTGGTTGATCCGTCTCCAGAGCTCTTGGAACTCCTTCTTCTTGAAGTTCGCCTCGTTGAGTGGGATCTTCTTGGGCTTGCGGTCATTGGCTGGCAACGGAACGTCGATGTAAAGCGCATCGACCAGCGGCCAGAGGAACTCGATGACCGCCTTGAGCTCCTCGGACGTCGGCTCCGCCAGGGTGCGTTCTTTCAGGTCTGCTTTGTAAACCTCAGAAATGGTGTCGTCGTCGTTGACGTAGTCGTTCTTGACCAGGTACTTGTAGAGCGCCCGCGCGAGGGCCTCTTCGACGACAGTCTCACCGTCATGGGTCTGAATGGTCTTGCCGGTGAAGAACTTGACGCTGGCCTTGCGTGGGCGAGCGGCCAGCGACTCGGCGATCTCCCTCTGCAAGCCAGCCACGAAGTCGGTGTAGGACTCGTCGGTGACGACCGTGAGTTCGTTGATGGCGTGCACCGTGACCGGATTGTCCATCCGCTCGCCATGTTGGTCGACGGCAAGTCGTAAACCACGGCCGATCTCCTGCCTACGTGAAATGGTGTTATCGCTCTTCTTGAGCATGCCCATAACGAAGACGTTTGGGTTGTCCCAACCCTCTCGCAATGCGGAGTGGGAGAAAAGGAAGCGCACCGGCTCGGCGAACGAGAGAAGGCGTTCCTTGTCCTTGAGGATCAAATCATACGCCCCGACGTCCTTAGACTGCCCCTTCTCGTCACCGGCCTTGTGCACGGCGCCTTCGACGAAGTGGTTGCTTTTCTTGTCGATCGAGAAGTAACCCTGATGCACTTCGCGAGCGGTATCACGCCGCAAATACTGGTGGTAAGCAGTAGTGGCCTCGTCGAGTTCGAGTTCTCCGAGCACTTCGGTGACGGCGGCCTCGTACTCCTCCTCAAAGACACGAGCGTAGTCACCGAGGGTGTCCTCGCGGTCGTAGTCGCGGTACTTAGCGACCTCGTCGATGAAGAACAGCGAGAGGATTTTAATGCCTTGGTTGAAGAGTTCGCGTTCCTTGTCGATGTGGGCGCGGATGACCTCACGGACCTGGATACGACGCTTCGTCTCCTCGGTGACGTCGCGGTCCGCGAGCTGACCAGCCACCACCACGTCGCCGTTGCTGAGCGTGATCATGTCATCGATTGCGCTGACGTCGGTAACCACGAGGTCCTTGTATGCCTCGATGCCGTTGGCCAAGTCATGCAAGCGGGTGCCGTTCGTGACACGTTTGAGCTGCCGCTTGATGGGACCGGTTTTGGTTTGGACCTCGAGCTCCATCCGGGCAGTCGGGGGCTGGCCCTTCTTGACCTCGATCGCATCAAGATAGAGATATGCCGTCGAACCAGCGAGCCCCTTGACTGTGATGCCACGGACGGCAATCTTCTTCACAAGCTTCTGGTTGTAGGCGTCCAAGGCGTCTAGTCGGTGCACCTTGGTGTGATCGACCTTATGAGTGGCCGAGTAGCGCAGCACTATCAGCGCGTTGAACCGCGACAGTGCCTCCAACGACTTAGCCGCACCAATTTTTTGCGGTTCATCGATGATCACGATTGGCCGATTGGCACTGATCACATCGATAGGCCGGCGTGATTGGAAGTCGTCCAGCACGTCGTAGATGCGTCGGTTGTCCTTGCCGGTGGCGTTGAATGCCTGGATGTTGATGATCATAACCTGCACCCCGGCGTCGGAGCTGAACCGCTCGATCTCATGCAATTGAGAGGAGTTGTAGATAAACGATCGTGGCCTGGTGCCATACATCTGCTGAAAGTGCTCAGCAGTCACGTCGAACGACTTCCTCACGCCCTCGCGGATCGCGACCGAGGGCACCACGATGATGAACTTCGACCAGCCGTAACGCTTGTTCAACTCCATGATCGTCTTGATGTAGACGTACGTCTTGCCGGTGCCGGTCTCCATCTCGATATCGAGGTTCGGAGCACCCGGCGCCGCCTTGCTGTCGACGAGATTCGAAGCCAGCGGCAGGTTCCTAGACTTCTGCACCTGGTGCACGTTGGCCAAGAGCTGAGCGTCCGAGAGCTCAATCTCAGCGTTACGCAAGCCAGAGTCCGGCGTCGCATTGGTCTCGAACAGCGCCGGTACAGCGCGGGGCTTGGCTTTACCCGGATCTACTAAATACGACACACCGCTGCGACGGGGCTGCCCACCGAACGCGTCGACTACCGCGTCTACCGCGTCGGTCTGATACTGCTGGACTTTGAACTGAAGTTTCATTAGATCAGATCGCCTTGACTTCCGTCGATGGCGACAATTCATTGAAAATCTGCTCTGCATTGATCCGGGCGTCATCAGACGCGAACCGCGAGTTGCGGAACACCGCCCGGAGCGGCTGCAGTTCCGAGAGTGCACGCACGAGTTCAGGAGTGACTTCATCGTCAAAGCAGGCGACGAGCGCGCCCTCGTCGACCACGAAGACTTCTCGGCCTTCGACCAGCTCGACGGCAATGGGCAGAGACATTTCCAGACCCCAGTCCAGAAGCACCTGGAAGAGTAGGTCTTGCCCCGAACGCCCAATTTTTATATTGTCCTCGAGTCCGGCAAGCTCCTGCTGGTCCGTCTCGTCTGGAGTTCGGAGAACATCTGCGAGATTGGTCGAATCGACCATGAGAGTGCGAAAGCCGGCGTCGAAGCCCTCGGAGGCGAGGCCAGCCGACTCGAGCGCCTTCCTGGCACCTCGTCTAATCCTCTCGCGCGAGAGCTCGGCAATCGTGGCGTAGCCCGCCTTAGCAGCCTCCGATTTGGGCGCCGGCTTCTCGTCGAGCTGCACCATAATGAATCGTCGCCGTCCACCATCCGCGATGTTCTGTGCGAGCACGGCGTGAGCCGTGGTGCTCGAACCAGCGAAGAAGTCGAGCACTAGTGTCGTGCGTGTGAAGTAGTTTTACAGTTGGGTTTGTGAAATCATGGGGCATGGCGAATCGACCTGCCCCGGCATTGATGTTGCGTCCCGGCGA
>NZ_AGFF01000029.1 GCF_000226215.1 Dietzia alimentaria 72 | reverse complement strand
GTCGAGCTGGGCACCCTGGAGTGGATCGATTACCGGGCCGGCCGCAACGGCACTTTCTACCGTGATTGGTCCACCGCCGTCGAGGGCCCCCAGGGAGATCTGTTCTCCGTCCCCAAGGTGGACGAGGTAGCTCTTCACTACGCCCTGCTGGCTGACAGCCACCGCCGCCGTAGGTGTCCGCGTACAGCAGGCGCCGTCCCTGATACCCGCACGGTGATAGACCCCTTCCACGTCGTGCACCTGGCCGCGGGTTATCTCACCTGGTGCTGCCAGCGGTTTCAGCAGGACACCACCGGGCACCGGGGCCGTAGCGGTGACCCGCTGCACGGGATCCGCAGGACCTTGAACACCCGGGCCGCGCTGCTCACCGACAAGCAGAAGATCCCCCTGTGGGGAGCATTCCTCGCCGACGACGCCCATGCCGCCGTGGAGCTCACCTACGCTGTCTACCAGCGCCTCATCGACGCCTACGAGACCTCCGGGCGCCGCGAGGGCAAGATCGCGATGTGCAAGCTCGTGCGCTCAATCCGCTCCGGCGTCCCAAAACGAGCTGCCCGAACTCGCGCAGTTCGGACGATCGCTGTGGAAGCGGCACCGCGAAGATCCTGGCCTACTTCGATGTGGGCGCCTCCAACGGACCAGTCGAGGCCATTAACGGCCGCCTCGTGCACCTCCGCGGAATCGCCCTCGGCTTTCGCAACCTAGGCCACTGCATCTTCGGGTCGCTGATCCATTCCGGCCAACTACAGGCTCGAATCAACGCACTTTAGAACGGGAAGGGCCAGTGCACGCGCCGTCGACACCTTTGTCTCCGTCCTGACGGCTCGACCTCCTCGCCCAGTAACCTGATCGGTATGGCGTACTGGCAACACATCCCGGAGGACTTCAACAACCGACTGGTCGAAATCGCGGACCTGTTTGCCGTCAGTCGCGGTGCCTTCTTTGAGACGGCCGATCGCTTCCACTGGATCCCGTCCCAGGAGTCCCCCGCAGCGCGCGCTGCGGCCGAACTCCCATCGCCCGACCCCGCGATCTCTGCGCCGCGAGGAGAGACCGGGCACCGACTAATCGCCGAGGTCGTTCAGACCTATCTACTCACAGCGAGCGGCCACCTGGGGGGACTCGCCAGCCTTTACAGGAGCGGAGAGGTCATCTTTCCAACACCAGTGCTCATCCGCTCGACGATCGAGAACTGCGCACATGCCGTCTGGGTACTCGGCGAAGCCACTGAGGACTCGTCTGAAAATCGCCTTGCCCGCGCCTACCTGGAGGAAATCGTGAGTGCAGAGGAGGCGAAGAAGAATGCCGGCCGAATGAGCGACAAGGCACACCCGAGCTACCTCTCAGCTAACACGTACTACAAGGCTCTCAAGGCAGAGGTCAGCGATCGCTTTCCTAGCACGACGCCTGCGAGCTTGGGGGGAGCAGCCCGGACGTTGAACGGGCAGTCCCTACCCAATCTGGAGGCTGCCGTGAAGGGGATGTACGAACTGACCAAGAGCTATGGCGGAACGATCGACGGCCGCACAGGTACCGGCATCTACGGGTATCTGTCCAACATGACTCACCCAACACTCTATCCCGCTCGGCAGAGACGGGAGTGGGTTACAGACCCGGAAACCGGTCGCCGCGTGACCAATCTGCGGGTCGATCTGGTCTCTACAGAAAAAGAAGCGAGGTCAGCGCTCGCAGCATTTTATAACGCTCTGACCTACACGACGTCATACTTTGGATGGCCCACAATAGTCGTTGATGGTCTGACCGAAAAGATCGAGAGTTCGATGCCGACGTTCTTCGTGTGAAACGCGGACGAGAGGGCCCGGCAGGCGAACGGACCGTCGTATACGAACTGGGTGAACACGCGTAAGTCCTGCTCCGACAGCAGGTCTGACAGATATCCAACCAGGCCACCTAAGTGATTTTGGACAGTGACTTGGGGTTAGTTTGGGGGACCCACGAATTTCAACCTGTTCGGCTGATGTTCCATTCGACCGGTTTCCGCTCTCTGTCACCGATGGGGCGACATGCCCACGCGTTGGCCGATACGCACTCAACTTTCTCACCAGCTACTAGGTATGACGCGCTGGCGCTCAGCCACCTGATATCCGATCCGTAGCGACTGACTAGGCCGTAGTCGTGGTCATACAATTGCTTGTTTAACAAGACGGTCCAAAAGAGTCGGTAGCCCGCATCTTCTACCCGACCGACCAGGTCGCGGCGCATCACTAGCGTCGACGCCTGTTCCATGCCGGCGGTTGGATCAAAAACCGCTAGCCCATCAGCATCGTTCCAATGGAAGTCAGCTCCACGGCCCAGGGTGAGTGCATCGAACAACATCCGGCTCGGAACGTATCCGGTGGGTTCTTCAGTTCCAGCACTTTCGCGCGAGGTGCCGGTTCCGCCGTACCAAGCAACTGGCTGGTACATGGCGGTGGGTACATCGTCCACGCTTTCAAAACTGCGCGGCTCGGCGTTCCCATCAGCCCAATCCCAAGAGGGACAGCCGGGGTGCGCTGCGAGTAATCGGCTGTGTACATCGGAATTCTCCGGCATCCAGCGGCCGTCCCAATCTTTCCCGGCGGCCCATTCCTGGAGTGCATCTACTTTGTCGACGGGCACCAAGTAGCTGCGGATCTGCATCCAAACATTGAGTTTGGGATTTTTCAGTGCCTCGATCTCCGGGGGGAGTATTTGAGTCCAGTTGCTGTGCCGGATCAAGGAGAGCCACTCGGTGCCATCAGGTGCCGTCAGTGCGATGAGATCGATCGGATCGGGCACACCGTGGAGATCGTGAGGATAACTGTCGGCAACTTCGGGCGGGAACGTTGCCTGGACCGGCATGAACCAGGCGGGTGCTTCGCTGCTGGGGTCCCTCATGCCGCCGGGCGTCAGAACGGTCGGATCGATGTCTCTAAAAACAAGTTGCTCGGCATATTCGTATGCGAATGGCTCGGTACTGTCACTCCATCGTTCTCGGAGCTCGTGGTTGTCCGCGAGGCGGCCAAGAACCTCGTAGAAACCGATCCATTGGTACTTCTTGCCGAATCTCTCGACCAGTCCGTCGTCCCGACCCTGCCGACGGCCACTGTCTCGTCTCCCGAACCGTTCAGGAGTCCAGCCGAGGTCCACGACACGGGTAAAGATGGTTCGCAGAGCGAGTGCAAGAAGCTTCTCTTGGTCTGAGTGCTCGAAGTTCGTCAAGGTGGACTTGACGATGTACCGGCCGAAGTCTCCAGATAATCCGCTCAAGGAACTCCAGATCGATGAGTACCCGAAACCGGTGGCCTTGGCCATAGTCTCGATTGACTCTAAGGACATGGCGTCCACTGGCCACTCAGCACCGTACGGGGGCAACCGACTCGGTCCATTCCAACCGTGTTCTCGGGCAGTCTCTGCCGTGCGTCGCAAGTAGTCGCGGGTCAGGAGATGAACGGGCCATCCGTCCGCGACCAGTTCAACTGCAGCATCTGCCATCTGGCGAACCACGGCGGGATCCGTGGAGCGAAGTGCAATGGAGCAAAGGGTGGCAGCGAGTCGTTCCACGACGTACGGGTCATCGCAAGTACGAAACTGACAGACCGCGGCGGCGAAACCTGACGGCCCTCGCTCACCAACACTCACGAGCGCCCTAGTCGCGCGGTCACGAACTCGTCGGTCCGGCGTACTCAGCATCCACCCCAAAGTCAATGTCGCCAAGTGGGCAACATCAAACTGCAGGGGCGAAGTATCACGAGTGGCCCGACGTGGATGCCAGCCCCAATCGAGCAGCATCCCTACCGGGTTCTCGTTCCCGTGTTCGCCCGAACTGATGAGCCACTCTGACCAGGTCTCGTCCCGCTCGGGCAACCGCTTCGACAGAAGCAACTGATGGGCCCACTCCGCGTTTACCGCGTGTCCCGGGATGCATGCTGCCTGAATAAGCTTCTCCCAGACCCTGTCCGCCCATTCGTGCTCAAGCAGGCGCTGGACCAGACGGGCGGTCCGGCCGGTCGTAAACTCTGGCGCTCGCATCGGGAGACCCTCTACGAAGGCGTCTACGACGTCCTGCCCGACACGGTTCTCGTCATCCATGAACAGATCGATGATCTCGATGTCATGCTTTTCCGGTGCAATAAGGGCCAGAGCTCCGATAGTCCCAGTCTCCTCCCACCGATCATCTCCGAGCGAGGCGCACCATGCTTGTAAAGATTCGACAGATTGTTCCGCCAACCGAAGCGCACGCAGAACGTCCCCGAGGCGCTGGTACCCGAATGCAACATGATTGTCGTATGTATCCAGCAGGACGCCTTCACGTAGGAGACCGAGCAGGAGGCTCTCGGACCATCTGCGACCGGGCAGCAGCCCTTCGGTGATTTGCTGAACGTCCGTTCGCATGTACGGCCCAGGCCCCAGGTCCGCGATTTGTTTCATAGCCGCCTGCACGAGTCCTGATGCCTCGTCGTAGTCACAGCGCGCCGGGGCAGCAAGGCGCTTGTTGACTGCTTCCGCAAATGCGCTGCATACGGTGGTCAGACCTGCGGTTCCAAGAGTGAATCGAGTATTACCCAAAGTAGCTAGCGCCTCACAGGCGAGTTTAAGAAATAGCGGGTTACCATACTCAGGGTTTAAAACTGGGAAAGTCAGCTTATCCAAGTTGTACTCACGCGTGTACCGATCAAGCGCCTCACCGGTGGCCTCGGCGAATCCACGATGTAGAACCATGGACCACCCGTCCGCGGCCCCGACGACGGGGTCGACAAACTCGGACCGGCAAGAGACGGCAAGCACCACATAAGGGTGCCGCTCGACTGCTCCGGCCAGGACTCTGAGATCGTCGGCCCACCGTTCGGCGTTCGCGCTCTCGTTGAGAGCGTCGAGCATCAGCATTGCAGTGTGGCCGGACGCCTCCCCGGCAGCGTCGAGCACTGAAAGAACTTCCTCCAGGGTCCCATCGATCTGGACCAGCTCCCCGATCTGGGGGAGCAGCTTACTTGAATCGAAGTCCTGACCGAGTGCAACGACTGTCGGGAGGCCCGCAGAAATTCGCCGACTCGCTACATCACAGAGCAGGTGAGTCTTCCCAACGCCAGCACGACCAGTTACCAGAAGCCGACCAATTTTCGCCGCGTCCGTGCCGGGGGAAAATAGCAGCGCGCGAACCTCAGAAAGTACTTCGCGAGTCTTAACGACCTGACCATAGAGCGATCCGGCCGCATCGTGGTAGTACCGGCCGTCCTTAAGATGACGCTTCCGGAGCAGCTCGTGAACCGCGTCAAGGTGAGTCTCTACCGAATCAAGCTGGTCGCAAATGTTGGGCACGGGACTTGTAGTTCGCACTGCGCCCAGGAACTCGTGTAACGCATCCTCGATCTTTGTCAGGGCTGCGATGCAATCCGCGAGAGTGTCCTTGAACACGGCCTCGTCCCCTTGAGGCGCACACCATCTATCTCCTCGCACTTTTCGGACTCCAGCCAGCGCAATCTGGACCCTCTGGACGTAGCGATCGGAGCGCCCAAGTCCCTCGAGCGCCTGAACGGTTTCGACCTCTACATGCACGTTCGGACTGTAACGACGGCCGGCCTTTGCTATTACGTCATCGAGCCGCCGCTGCAGGCTTTCCGGAGTCAGGACCGAAGCGTTGAACCAATATCGCAAGCGGCCTGCATGCCTGGGCCTCGTCAGCTCGCTGGCGAGCTCATGCGCTCCCACGTATTTGAACTCGACCTCCATGCCGCGATCAGCTGCGAGGGCCTCCCACTCTGCCTTCTTTTCGATCCACTTGGTGAACGCAGACTTCGTTGGTTTCTCACCCGTGGTGTCACCGGCAGGCAGGTCGTACGGCAGCGTCACGTAGTACCGCTTCAAAGTCGGCTCCAGGTCGAGGGCCCGAACAACTGACTTTTCAACCTGGGCGATCTCGCCCGCGTCGAACTTGAACAGGTACTTGGCCTGCCATGCCCACACATCGCCGTTCGGTAGCGTTCCCGTGCCCTCGCGCCCACCGTCAGGATTACCAAACCGGGAGAAGACTGTGCCATCGGGCCACTCAACCGACCCGGCGATGCCCTCACGAAGGAGGACCGAAGACAGCTCCTCAAACGCGTCGGCTCGGGATGCTGGTGATCCGTAGGGCCGTATTAAGTGAAAGTCGACGTCAGGTAACGCGATGTTCGCATGCGGTCTCATATCTGAACTCCAGTTCCTTTGGCAAGCCGTCTGAGGCGCAAGGCCCTAGTGCGGTGGCACCGCAGTTTCGAACCGGCTTAACGAACCTTCTTGGACCCACCCACTGCGGTCAAACATGTGTCACATAACCACATTTAACCCCTTTAGATCTGCCGGAGGGTTCCGATCTAGAGCGGGAAACCGGAACTCATGCGAGCACCCCTGGACAGTCGGCCATCGGGCGTGGACCAGCCGCTGCGGCGGACAAGCTTTATCCGTCTTCTGCACCGGCATCCCAGTCATCCAGCGCCGATGGATCCTCCGGTCCGGCGTGTTTCCGGAGGTAGACGGTCTGCTAAGCGATCACGCATCGCGTTCCGCTTCAGCCTCCGCATCCACGCCTTCAGCGGCGAGGGCCACGTCGTCGACACAGTGCGCGAGCAGGACGGCCTGTCCCGCCTCTTCTACCGCGGGCGTCGGGACGATGAGTAGGCCACGAACATCTACCCAGAGGTGTCGTACCCAGCTCGTATAATCGGACTACTGCCTACAAAGGGGGTCCGGGGTGGATCATCGGGACTACATGGGCGACTGGACCTACCGGATCATGGAAGAGTCGAAGCTGCAGATTATGGGGCAGTTGATCCCGAATATGCTCGTCCAGCCGGCGATCGACCTAGAGAAGTTCATCGAACCTCGTATAGGCCTGTTCGGCCAGTTGTACGAGCATTTCAGCAAGCTGTCACCCTCCC
>NZ_AGFF01000030.1 GCF_000226215.1 Dietzia alimentaria 72 | reverse complement strand
GGTGTACCCGCAGAACTGTCGGAGCTCGCGCAGCTCGGCCGGTCATTGTGGAAGCGGCATCGGGAGATCCTCGCTTACTTCGACGTCGGGGCTTCCAACGGCCCCGTCGAGGCCATCAACGGCCGACTGGAACACCTCCGCGGGATCGCCCTGGGCTTCCGCAACCTCAAGCACTACATCTTGCGGTCACTGATCCACTCCGGACAGCTCCAGAACCGGATCAACGCACTCTAAATCCGGAAGGGCCCCGAAACTGCGCTCCCGCCCATAGAGCGGGAGAATTCGACATGCTAGGCGTTGGTGAGCCGCTTCGTTCAGAAATACTATTTGCACTTCAAGTCCGAGACGGGGAAAAACGGAATCTATACCCTACGATTGTGCGGGCATTCATCATAGCCTGCGCACCCCATGCGAGCCTTGCATACTTGGATAACAACGCCCGCGAGGAAGTAGTCACCGCGCAATTGAACGAGAATTACGTCTCATTTTCTCGGGATGTACTGCGCATAATAGCCAACGAGCACATCGCAGCGATGGGCCTTGATCCCCTCGAGGTCGAAGTAATTGACACGACCCAACTCGGTCTAGTTTTTATAGATGTCGGCGAAAAGGTTCGACGAAATAGCGCGCACCAACTCGACCTCCGTCCGATATCCCAACCCTGGATTCGAACCGTTTACAGAGAGTGGTTGCGAGAAAAGATCGAGGCACAAGAACCGGTTAGATCCAGAGATCTTTCCCAAATGTTGTTCGCTGCACGAGTGGGCTCTGAGTCTCTCTCTAAACGAAAAGACAACGGAGATCAACTATCGTTTCTCGGGCTCGCGGATATGCGAGATGCTGTACGGACTTTCGCCGAACTTAAGAAGGATAATGGCGAACTATACTCCCACCAAGCGCGCCGGCAACGACTTACTCGATTCAAGCAACTCATCGAGTTCGGAAGATCCAGAGGCTACCTCTCCGCGCTCCATAACGGGTTCGCGGACGGTCCGGGACTATCGATACCAATCGACGAAGCAATAGAGGAGGAGAAGGGCCGATATATCCCAGAAACCGTAATCCGAAAACTCGACGATAATCTTTCAGACTTCAATTCAAGCGCTAGGCCCGGAGCGGATGTTTGTCCCGAAGTGTATTCGGAGTTGCTCCGGACGGTGTACCAATTGCTTAGGGACACAGGAAGACGCCCAGCAGAGATATACGGCCTTCGTTATGATTGCTTACGCCTCGAAGGTGAGACATCAGTACTTATATGGGACAACAAGAAAGGAAGAAGATACAATCGGAGGTTGCCAATCTTGCCGTCTACTGCCACGATTATAGTCTCGTGGAAAAAATACAGAAAGGAGAAGGAGCCCGACTGGTGGACGGACGATTTTCTATTTCCACCGCTTTACAAGAACGTCACTTTTTTCCACCTGCAGTCAAACAATTTCACTCCCTGTTTCAACGAATGGACATCGAGTATCGAACTAACAGATGCGGACCTTCGCGATGTGAATGGAGTCGCTATAAATTTTTCGCGCCAAAACCTTCGCCCTTATGGGTTTCGACACTCTTATGCACAGAGGTTAGTTGATGCTGGCGTACCAATTGAAACCGTCCGTGAGTTAATGGACCACAAAAGCATCTCAACGACGCAAGTCTACTTCAAGGTGCGCGACGATTCGAAACGTCGCGCCATGGAGACAGCCGCTCGATACACGGTTGATAGATTCGGTTCCCAGGTGAAATCGAGCAGTTCGGGTTATGTTCTGGAAACTGTCGCTGTACCTTACGGGCGGTGCGTCAATCCGTCCAATGTAAAGGCAGGCGGTCACAGCTGCCCAGTCCGATTCCGATGCACTGGCTGCCCAGACTTCAGGTCTGACCCCCTACTTACCACAACTGAAGATTGCGTTGCAGGAGAAGCTCGGCGACCTTCTTGAGGCCGAAGAACTGGGCGCGGATCATTGGATTCTTGACGCAACTTCTGCGGAGGTCGAAGCCTATCGCAGGGTGGTCCGGACGCTTGAAGACGTAGTGGAGGATCTTGGCGATCGCGATCGTGAGGCGTTGAACGCCGCAAACGACGTACTACATGGAACAAGCCGTCTTGATCTTATCCCGATTGAGGTGATTAACAGTGGGAAAAAATTCAACTGAAGCTATGCATAAAGCGAATAAGGCGCGGTCAATGCGACTGAGGGCTGCCGCAGTCAATACCATTCGCAAATTCGAAGAAGAAGGCTGGCCGATTACGAAGACCGCAATTGCGGAAGAAGCTGGCGTGTCGCTGTATATAGTAAAACAACCCGAAGTGGCGCGGGAGGTCGAGGCTGCGATTAGACGACAGGTCATGTCATATTCCGCTGCTAACTCCAATAGCGCGCGACCTAGCCTTCGGGGACTAAAGACTCAACTAGCTAATGCTCTCGAGCAGAATAGAAAACTGTCGGAGCGCAATGCCCGGTTGAAAAATGCAATGGACCTGCAGGACGGTCTTAAGTTAGAGGACCGCTTATTTACGTCGCCACGGGACGACAATGTTACGGACGTGAAGGTCATGGAACTGCAACGGGAAGTGACCGAACTCAGGAACCTGGTAAAAGAGTTGCGTGGTGAGATAGCAGGCCGGGTCGAAGAAGTCCAAGCACTTCGCTCTCGCCTCAAGCATGTTCGTCTAGTCTCTGTAGGTAATCCCCCAGCAGAAAGTCCAGAATAGCCATTCACCTCCTGGGTCGATTTGGATTCCTCGCCTGGAAAGCCACGGACCGTACATCCGAGGCACTTTCCCCACCCTGTCCGAGAACCCACCCGAGGCAGCCAACACA
>NZ_AGFF01000031.1 GCF_000226215.1 Dietzia alimentaria 72 | reverse complement strand
TCCTGCTCGAGTCGCGCTGCCCCTCTGACCTGCGCTGGCGGAATGCCCGCACACAGAGGGGTCGCGCTGGCAAAAAGGTCCCCAGAAGCAGCGTAGGTCAAGCCGGCAGCGTATCCGGCTACGGTCGCGCTGCCGCTATGCCCGCTCACCTGACACGGTTGCCGCCCGACGGGACTGTCACCAGACTGGACACGAATACGCGAACGGGGCGGGACGCCTCTTCACGTCCCGCCCCGTGTCGGGCGTACCTTGTTCAATTCCATTCGTCAGCGAGTCGGCCAACGTTCAATTGCCGACCTGGCCGACCTGGCCGACCTGGCCGACCTGGCCGACCTGGCCGACCTGGCCGACCTTGCCGCTCTGGCCGTGAGGCACAGCCGGTGTGTCCGTCAGTACGTCCCGCAGTTGCTGGGCGCGGGGAGTCCGTTGATGCGGTCGTCGAGGTATTGGACGGTGCTCTGGAGTCCGCTGATCATCGGGACGGCGTGATTGATCACGAGGCCCGGAACGATCGGCGGGGTGGGGTCGATGACCATATCCACGGCCGCTCCCTGAGCGCACCAGTCGCGGCCCAGTTGCTGCGACTGCGGGCCGGGCACCACGTCGTCGTTGATCGGTGAGAGGATCCGCACCGGTGAGGTGGGCGTGAGCTTCCCGATGCGCTGCTGCTCGAGGAACTTGTAGATCTGCGGATCCTTGCGCACGATGGCGCCGGCCGACTCCCCGGTGTTCGTGTACTGGTTGGTGCGTTGTTGGAAGAACTGCAGCGCGGTCTCGGCGATGCACTGATCAGAGGTTGTCGCCAGCATCTGCCGGCCGAGGTCGTTGAAGTGCGGGTCGAGCAGCGGGCCCATCTCCGGGTTGGCATCGAGCAGGCTGTTGAGCGCGTATCCGATCACGCCGGAGATCGCGGTGCCATCGATCTGCTCCAGGGTGGCGAGCAGATCGGCGGGCGGGGAGCCGGCGGCGGTGCCGACCAAGTTCACGTCGGGCGCGTACTGGGGCTGCAGTTCGGCTGCAGCGGCCACTGCGCCACCACCCTGCGAGTAGCCGGTGAGCACTGTGCGCGGGGTGTCCCCGACGTCGGCGCCGGGCACTGCCGAGGCGGCGCGGGCGATGTCGAGAACGGCGCGGGCCTGCGATTCGCGGTCGACATATGAGTGGAGGCCGGGCGTTCCCAAGCCCTCGTAATCGGTCATCGCCACGGCGTATCCCCGGTCGAGCAGGGCGTAGGCCTGGAGAAGCTCGTAGCCAAATCCGACACCGGGCGGATCGGTGCGGATGGTGGCGAGGTTCTGGAAAGTCTTGGACGGGGCACAGTGGTCGCCCTGGCCCTGAGTTCCGGGGGCCACTACGGCGAGTGGGCGTGTGCCGGGTCCGGTCCACGCGATCCGCGGCTGGAGGTAGGCACCGGTGACCGCGACTTTCTGCCCGCGCGAGCCGACGGAGGTGTACATGATGCGCTGTGCGTCAGTGGAGAGGGCGCCAGCACCATTGGAGATATTCTCGGCGCCGGGGATCGGCGGAATGGCCGCGGCCAGTGGGAAAGCCTCGGACTTGATGAACACTCCGGCATCGGAGGGCAGTTCGGCCGGCGGCTGGTAGAAGGCCGGTGCCGGGTCGTTGGACGATCCCTGTGCATGTGCGGCGGGGGCTATGAAAGCACTCGCAGCGATGGTGGCGATTGCGGCCGCGAATACGCCTGCGCGCATCGTGGTTCGACGAAGAAGCACTGTCCCCCCGGACGACTGTGGTGTGAGTGACTAATCGAGCGAAGTGTATGTCGTGGCCGCGAATTAGTGGGGTACTACCTGCTCGTTGGGTCGCGGGCGACCGGAGCGGCGTCCGCTTCGTGCTAGCGCATTCGATTCCGCAGTGGCGGGGCAGGCCCGACAGGCCGTAGAATGTGATCTACACCACATGATTCCGTGTGGCTCTCACGGAAGGTCGACACCATGTCTGCTCATCCCGCATCAACTCCTGATGCCGCGCCCGTCGACGACCGTCCGGCACGAGACCCTGAGGGCGGGGCCGGGCGACGATCCGATTCCATTCTTCAGAGTCGGATCGGCGGACCGCTCGCGCTGGTGGGTCTCGCGATAGCGATGCTCAGCCTGCTGTTGCCGTGGTTGTCCGGCGATGGGCAATCGATCAGCGGCCTGATGGTGCCCGAGGTGCTGAACCTCCGGTCGGTCACGCCGGTGAACTTCTTAGGGCTGATCGTGCTGTCGTTCCTCGCGGTGGTCACGCTGGTCTCGCGCCTGGGGCTTTTCGCGATCCTCAATGCCGTGACAGCCGCGGTTGTCCTGGTCGTGCACCTGGTCTTCGTGTGGATGCTGTACAGCTCGATCGACGCTGCGGATCCGTTGCTGGACGGCATGCCCCAGGGCGTATCGGTGAGTTACGGGCCTTATCTGGCGGCGCTCGGGTTCGTGTTGGTGATCATCGGTTCGGTGATTGCGGCCAGGTCGGCGGAGTACCTGCTGCCGGATCGGCCCGAGGGGCGGGTGCGTACTTTCGACTGAGTCGCCCTCGTGTCGTCTGGGCCGCCATCCGGGACTTCCGGGTGGCGGCCCTTTCGTGTGCTGTGCTCCAGTGCTCGGCGCCCCTTGTCGTCGATACCCTAGGGGGGTAACGTATGGCCCATGGCCGAGCACGGGTACGCGCACAATAAAGAAGACCACCTCAAGCGGCTTCGCCGCATCGAGGGGCAGGCCCGGGGCTTGCAGCGGATGGTGGAAGAGGACAAGTACTGCATCGACATCCTCACGCAGGTCTCCGCCATGACCCGCGCCCTGCAGTCCGTCTCGTTGGGCCTGCTCGAGGAGCATCTGAGCCACTGCGTAGCGGGTGCGATCGAACACGGTGGGCCAGAGGCCGATGCCAAGTTGAAGGAAGCCAACGAGGCCATCGCCCGCCTCGTCCGTTCATGAAGTCAGATCACCAGTTACTGAATCCAGAGGAGAAATGATGTCTGCGCTCGACAACTTCACCGCCACATACACCGTTACGGGAATGACCTGCGGCCACTGCGCCGCCTCTGTCAAGGAAGAGGTCCTCGAGATCCCCGGTGTCTCCAGCGTCGATGTGGTGGCCGAGACCGGCCGACTCGTCGTCGTCTCCCCCATGGAGATCGATCCCGCGCTCGTCCGCGCGGCCGTCGACGAGGCCGGGTACACCGTCACCGGCCAGGAATGAGGCGTGACATGACTCTCAGCGAGGACACTGCACGCGAGAGTGCAGCACGTACGAGTGGGGACTCCGCCCCCACAGTCCTCGAGTTGCAGATCGAAGGCATGACCTGCGCGTCGTGCGCCAACCGGATCGAGCGCAAGCTCAACAAGCTGGAAAACGTGACGGCCGAGGTCAACTACGCCACGGAGAAGGCGCGCGTGCAGATCCCCGAAGGCCTGCAGCCGCAGCTCCTGCTGGACACCGTCGAGCAGGCCGGATACTCGGCGCGACTGCCGCGTCCGCGCAGCGCATCGTCCGGTACTTCCGGGTCCGCCGGGGGCGGCGCCGTGGCGGGCGTCGCCGCCGACGTGCCTGATGACTCCGCAGCCCCCGACCGCGTAGACGAACTGCGCGAGCGCGTCATCATCTCCGCTGTTCTGTCGATCCCGGTCATCGCTATGGCGATGATCCCGGCGCTGCAGTTCACCAATTGGCAGTGGCTCTCGCTCACGCTGGCCGCGCCGGTGGTCGTGTGGGGCGCCTGGCCGTTCCACCGCGCGGCGGCCATCAATCTGCGCCACGGCGCGTTCACCATGGATACGCTCGTCTCGCTCGGCACGTCCGCGGCGTTCCTGTGGTCGCTGTACGCACTGTTCTTCGGTCACGCGGGCATGCCCGGAATGACGCATGGGTTCGAGTTCAGCCTCTCGCCGAGCGACGGCGCGGGCGACATCTACCTCGAGGCCGCCGCCGGCGTGACCACGTTCATCCTGCTCGGACGCTACTTCGAGGCGCGCTCCAAGCGCACGGCCGGCACCGCGCTGCGGTCACTGCTCGAGCTGGGCGCCAAGGACGTCGCCGTTCTCCGCGGCGGCGTGGAGACCCGCATCCCGGTGGAGGATCTGCAGGTCGGCGACGAGTTCGTTGTCCGCCCCGGCGAGAAGATCGCCACCGACGGCCAGATCGTCGACGGCGCCTCCGCCGTCGACACCTCCATGGTCACCGGCGAGTCCGTGCCCTCAGAGGTCTCCGAGGGCGACGCCGTGGTGGGCGGCACCGTCAACGCGAGCGGCCGTCTGGTAGTCAGCGCCACCAGCGTCGGCTCGGACACCCAGCTCGCGCAGATGGCGCAGATGGTCGAGGACGCCCAGTCCGGCAAGGCCGCGGCGCAGCGTCTGGCCGACCGCATCTCGGGCGTCTTTGTGCCCGTCGTACTGGTCCTGGCGATGGCGACGTTCGCGTACTGGCTGGTCACAGGCGCGGGTGCGTCGATGGCGTTCACGGCTGCGGTGGCGGTGCTGATCATCGCCTGCCCGTGCGCACTGGGGCTTGCCACACCGATGGCGCTCATGGTGGGCACCGGCCGCGGAGCGCAGCTGGGCATTCTCATCAAGGGCCCAGAAGTGCTTGAGTCCACGCGCAAGGTCGACACGATCGTGCTGGACAAGACCGGAACCGTCACCACGGGTACGCATGCGCTGGTCTCTATTTCTGTCGCGGACGGCGAGGACGTGTCGCACGTGCTGCGCATCGCGGGCGCGGTGGAGGACGCCTCTGAGCATCCCATCGCACGCGCTATCGCTGCCGGCGCGCGTGACCGGGTCGGCGAGCTGCCGGCGGTCGCCGACTTCCGCAATCATGAGGGGCTGGGCGTGTCCGGTCGGGTTGATGACGACGACAACCTGGTCGTGGTGGGACGGCCCGCACTACTCGCCGAGCAGTCCATGCCTCTGACGGTGGAGCTGCAGCAGGCCATGGACGATGCCTCGGACCGCGGTCAGACGGCGATCGCGGTGGGCTGGGGCGGTCAGGCCCGCGGAGTTGTAGTGGTGGCCGATCAGATCAAGGAGACCTCCGCTGAGGCGATCCGACGCTTCCGGGAGTTGGGTCTCACGCCGATCCTGCTGACCGGCGACAACGCCAAGGTGGCGGCTTCCGTCGCTGCGCAGGTGGGTATCGATCCCAGCCCGGACACGGTGATCGCCGACGTCATGCCCGCCGACAAGGTGGAGCACGTACGTCGGCTGCAGGCGGAGGGCCGGGTGGTGGCGATGGTCGGCGATGGCGTCAACGACGCGGCCGCACTGGCCACCGCGGACCTGGGCTTGGCGATCGGCACCGGCACAGATGCCGCGATCGAGGCCTCCGACCTGACGCTGGTCCGCGGTGATCTGCGTTCGGCCGCCGATGCCATCCGGCTGTCGCGCAGCACGCTCGGCACCATCCGCGGCAACCTGTTCTGGGCGTTCGCCTACAACGTGGCGGCGCTACCGTTGGCCGCTGCGGGGCTGCTCAATCCGATGATCGCGGGCGCCGCAATGGCGTTCTCCTCGGTGTTCGTGGTGGCCAACAGTCTGCGGCTGCGCAGGTTCCGCGCGGACGCGTGACCCCCGCGGATTGCCGCGTGCGTGCCGACCGCCTTCAGTACTCGGGGCGATCCACGGGGCAGGACACTCGCACTGAGGAAAAACGACCTCGGGTTGTTCAGACGGTGGAACACTGACGCCCATGAGTGCCTCTCCGCTGGAACTGGACACCACCTCCGTTACCGTGTCGCCCCGGGCCGCCAGACGGCTCCGGATCTTCAACGCGGTTATGGGGGTGCTGCATCTGGCTTCAGGCTCAGCCATGGTGGCCCTCAGCAACGACTTCACCCTCCCGGTCTCCAGCTTCGCGCTGAACGGCCCCCCGGGAACACCACTGTCGCAAGGCGTCACCAACCTCGTCTTTGACGTTCCCCTCGGTATCGCCACAGCCTCCTTCCTGTTCCTGTCCGCGTTCTTTCACTTCTTGATCGCCTCGCCCTGGGGCGTCCACCGCTATATAGGCGAGTTATCCAGGGGGCGAAACCGCTTCCGCTGGGTGGAATACAGCCTGTCTTCCACCCTGATGATTGTCCTCATCAGCCTCATCCTTGGAATCTCGGACATCGCCGCCCTGATCGGCCTGGGCTTCGCCAACATCTCGATGATCCTCTTCGGGTGGCTGATGGAGATGACCAATAACGGCCTCATGCACGGCAAAGGCGAGCGGTCCGACCGCGGCGAGCGTGCCTGGTGGACCCCCTTCTGGTTCGGCTGCATCGCCGGCATCGGACCGTGGCTGGCCGCCGCGACCTATCTCATCGTCAACGTCGGCATCGAAGGCGGCGATGGCCCACCCGGGTTCGTGTACGGCATCATCGTGTCGCTATTCGTGTTCTTCAACAGCTTCGCCATCAACCAGTGGCTCCAGTACAAGCAGGTGGGCCGCTGGCAGAACTACCTCACCGGCGAGCGCACCTACATCGTGCTCAGCCTGGTCGCCAAGAGCCTGCTGGCGTGGCAGGTGTTCGCCAACGTTCTGGTGGGTTGAACAGCAGGGGCGGCCATTCGGGTTGTTAAGTCAACCCTGGTCGCTGATACTGCCTGGCTGAGCACGCAGCCAGGCAGGTCAGGTGAGCCCGGTGGTGCGCACCATGAAGTAGGCGGCCCCGGCGACCGCGCCGAACACCATGGCGGGGCCAAAGGCGATGCCGCTCTTGGCGCCCACCCGCCCCGCGACGAGCAGTACCAGGGCCACGGCGGCGTTGATGACGAACGCGGCCAGGGTCCCGGCCAGCACGGCGGGCCAGCCCAGCCAACCCAGGAACGCACCCAGCACGCCGGAGAGTTTCACGTCGCCCAGCCCCAGTCCTGACGGGTTGATCAGCGCCAACACGAAGTAAAAGACCAGCAGCGCGGCGGCCGCGGTTGCGGCGCGGCCGAGTGATCCCCACTCGCTGGTGAGGGCGGCGGCTGCGGCCAGACCGAGGAACACCACGGGGTAGAGGGGTCCGACGATCACGTCGGGGAGACGGAAGACCGCCAGATCGATCACGATCAACAGCCCGACGCCCACCGCAAGCACCGCGAACGTCGCGAGTTCGGCCCAGTTCGTCGCCAGTACCGCGGCCCCAGCGCCGCCGGCCGCCGCGAGTAGCACGTGCAGGCTACTGCGCAGCCACCGCGAGTCCGACTCGACGAGCCGGCGCGCCCACGGCCCGAGTGCGGTGGCGGCGCCACCGCAGATGAGCGCCGCGATCAGCGCGGTGACAAGAGCGGGCACTGAGGAGAACGCCTCCATCATGTTGATCGCGGTGGGGCCGAGCAGCACGATAGAGATTACGGACAGAATAGGTGCTCGCGCCTCATCCTGGTTTTGACAGCAAATGTCGCACGGTTGCACCTCAAATAAGTAGCGGTAACGTGTCGAGCACCACGCCGACGAGGAGGTCTCACCATGACTGCACAGATCGCGAAAAGCTTTTGCCGCACGCGGAGGAGTTCAGCCTTCGTTGCCCTCTCTGCCGCCGCGCTCTTGGCGGCATCCTGTGGCACGAGTGAAGAGTCACCGGCCGCAGAGGGTGGTGCGAACGAGCAAGAAACCATCACGACAACCGTGACTTCGGAAACTCAGGACGGGGCTGCAGACGATGCCGCGCAGGGTGAGCAGTTCGCCTCGGCTGACCTCGCCGACGCGGAGGGCGAATCGCGAGGCACTGTGCAGTTCGCCGAAACAGAGGGCGGCACCCTGATCACCGTGGACGCCACAGGGCTGCCACCCGGCTTCCACGGGCTGCACATCCACACCACGGGCCAATGCGAGCCGGACAGCGAGAAGCCCGGCGAGCCGGGTGAGCGCGGCGCGTTCCTCTCCGCGGGCGGGCACCTGAAGGGTGACGACGGCGAAGCGGGCCACCCCGAGCACGCCGGCGATCTCCCGGCGCTGTACGTCGCAGATGATGGAAATGCGCGAATTGTCACGCTCAACGACCGGGTGGACCGCGATCTCCTCATGGATGAGGACGGCTCGGCCGTGATGATCCACGAAAAGTCTGACAACCTCGCCAACATCCCCGAGCGCTACGCACCCGAGGGGCCCGACGAGGACACGCGCAGTGCCGGCGACGGCGGTAGCCGCATCGCCTGCGGGGTTGTGGAGTAGTCCTCTACTTCTGCCGAGGCGCCCGGCCCATGAGGTAGAACTCCGGGTTCGGGCGCATATCGGTGGCGTTGGCCAACCGGTTGCTCAGTCCGAACAACCCGGTGATGGCGGCGATGTCCCACGCGTCCTCGTCGTCGAGACCGTACTCGTGGAGCGCCTCGAAGTCGGCGTCACCCAGTTCATCTGAATGCAGATTGACCTTGGTCGCAAAGCGGCAGATTGCCCGCTCGCGCGGGGTGAGGTCGGCTTTGTGGTGATTCACGGCAAGCTGGTCGGCGATGTACGGGTCCTTCTTGACGATCCTCAGGATCGCGCCATGAGCCACCACGCAGAACTGACAATTGTTCTGGCCGGAGATCGTCACCACGATCATCTCCTTGTCCGCCTTGGTCAAGTTGCCCTCGCGGTCCATCAGGGCGTCGTGGTAGGCGAAGAACGCGCGGGACTCGGCCGGGCGGCGACCGAACATCAGGAAAACCTCGGGGACGAACCCGGCCTTGGCCTGCTCGGCAAGAATCCGCTCGCGGAGGTCATCGGGCAGGTCGGCGAGTTCGGCGAGCGGATAGCGGTCAGACATCGAGGACCTCCAAGGGCAGGGTGTGAGGGGAGTCACCGCACCATAGCCTCGCCCGGGACATTGGGGGAAACGGGCGCGAGTAGCGTTTCGACTCATGACCACTCGCACGGAGCGCCTCGACGGCCTGCCGTTCACCCGCAAACACGGCAAGCTGCTCTGGGGCTCGGGCCTCGGCTGGGCACTCGACGCCATGGACGTCGGCCTCATCTCGTTTGTCATGGCGGCGCTCGCGGTGCACTGGTCGCTCACGCCCACCGAATTGTCGTGGACCGGCTCCATCGGGTTCGTGGGCATGGCCATCGGCGCCGCGCTCGGCGGACTGCTCGCCGACAAGATCGGTCGCCGCCAGGTCTTTGCCGCGACGCTTCTCATCTACGGGCTGGCCACGGGTGCCGCCGCGCTCTCCACAGGCCTGGCCATGCTCATCGTCCTGCGCTTCATCGTGGGACTGGGCCTGGGCGCCGAACTGCCGGTGGCATCGACGCTGGTCAGCGAATTCGCGCCCCGCAAGATTCGCGGCCGCGTGGTGGTGATCCTCGAGGGCTTCTGGGCATTGGGCTGGCTCCTGGCCGCGCTCATCGGTTACTTCGTGATCCCGCTCAGCGACGACGGCTGGCGCTGGGCACTGGCGGTGGGACTGCTTCCGGCCGCGTACGCCCTGGTGGTGCGGTTCGGCTTACCCGAGTCGGTGCGCTTCCTCGAATCCAAGGGGCGGCTGGACGAGGCGGAGATGGTCGTCCGCGAATTCGAGGCCTCCGCGGGAATCGAACCGCCGGCCGCCGAGACCGCGTCCAGGCAGCCCGTCGACACGATGGCCGCCACGCAGGCCGCTCCCGCGCAGTCCCGCGAATCGATCTGGTCGCCGCGGCTGCGTCGCCGCACGGGCGCCCTGTGGATCGTGTGGTTCGGCATCAACTTCTCCTACTACGGCGCCTTCATCTGGTTGCCCAGCCTGCTCGTGTCCCAGGGCTTCGATCTGGTCAAGTCGTTCGGCTACACGCTCATCATCACGCTGGCGCAGCTGCCCGGGTATGCGGTCGCCGCCTGGCTCATCGAGATCTGGGGACGGCGCCTCACTCTGGCCGTGTTCCTGGTCGGTTCGGCCGTCTCTGCGGGACTGTTCGGTCTGGCGGGCTCCCCGGCCACGATCATCGCCGCCGGCATGGCCCTGTCGTTCTTCAACCTCGGTGCGTGGGGCGCGCTGTACGCAATCGGCCCCGAGCTCTATCCCACCGCCACCCGCGGGTCCGGCACCGGCGCGGCGGCAGCATTCGGTCGGATCGCGTCCATCATCGCGCCGTTGCTCGTTCCGCTCCTGCTCGCGCGCGGCGGCTCGGCCATGGTGTTCGGCGTCTTCGCGGCGGCCTTCGTCGTCGCCGCCGTCGCGGCCTTCACCCTCCCGGAGCGCAAGGGCGTCGCACTCGAGGAGACCTGAGGCGGTCAGTCGCGCTGTTCCCGACCGTCTCCCAGGTCGCGGATCCGGTTGGTCGCGGCTCGGAGCCGGTCCGCGCGAGCTTTCTCTTCGGCCTTCTTGAGCGTGCTGTACGCCTTCTCGTCAGAATCGCTGTAGCGCAGGATCAGGCGCGGCAGTCCCAGTGTCAACGCGAGCGACGGCCACACGATCCACGCGTACTGCCACCCCACCACGACCTGCAGCACCAGGAAGGTGATCAGCGTCAGCCCGACCACCACACCGCTCAACGTCTCGACCAACTTGCCGCGCTTGCGCAGATCCTCCAGGTCTGCATCCGAGCCGCGCGCCACCGCGGCCGCAGAGCCCTGCGATCCCAACGACCCAAACGACGACGACGAGATCACCATCTCCCCACCGCCGCCCGTCGCCGACTGCACGATCATGCCGTCGACAGCGGTCAGTGGCGTTCCGCCCGGTAGGTCGCCAAACGAACCGTGGAGCTGGCCGAGAGTGCGGGCCGCGGCAACATCGCCGGAGCGGGTATGGAACTCCGGATCGTCCAGCCGGCCCGCCGCATAGTGATCCCCGAGCGCGGTGAGAGCGAGTAACCGCTCCGCATCGGAGAGCAGCAGGCGATCGGGGTCAGTCATGGACTCAGCGTAGGAGCGCGCGGTCGCCGCGGCTATAGCGAATCTCGCTGAGCTGCTGAAACGTCATGAAAGCGCTGTGAAAGCGCCACCTGCCACGGTGAATCTGTCCAAACAGCATCACGACGAGCAGGAAAGGCAGGAAAAAGAAATGAACTCGGGCTCAATGGTGGGCGGGGGAGTGCTTGCCGGATATCTGGCAATTCTCGCATTCACGTTCATCTTTTCGATCGTTCTGTACGTGGTTTCCGCGTACTTCATGTCCAAGGTGTTCGACAAGGCCGGTGTTGACGGGCATTGGCGTGCGTGGGTGCCCGGCTACAACATGATGGTGTTCCTGAAACTCGGCGACCTGAGCCCGTGGTTGGTGCTCTACTGCGTCGGCGGCCTGATCCTGCTGAGCTGGCTGGGGATCGGCTTCCTGTTCTCGATCGCCCTCTTCGTGGTCTCGGGGATGGCCGCGTACCGCATCGGCCAGAAGCTGGGCGCGGAACCGGCGATGCTGGCGCTGTGGCTGATCCCGGTGGCGTGGCTCGTGGTGATGGCCCAAAGGAACGCCATGTGGAACTCGCACATCGAGCCCGCTCCGTGGGCCGGCACCGGCTTCCTGGAGGACCGCACCCGCTGGGAAGGCGTTCCTGCTCAGGCGGTGCTGTCAGGCGATGGCGACAGTGCGCACGGGGTGGTGACAGCGTGACCGCGAACTAACCGCCTTACACCGCTAACCCCATAACGTCAGAGTTACAGATCAGAAAGGGGAATACCGATGGATCCCTCAATGCTCGGTCCCGTGACCGGCCCACTCGCACTCTCGATAGAAATGGTGATCGGCACCGCAATGGAACCGATGGCCGACATGTTCTACGGCCTGATGATCTTCTTCGGTGAACTCGGCCTGTGACCCGGTCGGCAACGACGCTCGAGCGGGCGCATGTCAGAGCGCAGCGATGAGGCGGGACGCCTGATCAGCCCAGACGCGCGCGTCGATCCTGCGGCACATCAATTCGGCGGAGCGGAGATGCTGGCGCGCCAGAGTGGAATTCCCGGTCACTCGTGCCAGCGCTCCGAGTCGGAGGTCTACCGGCCCAGAGTCGATGGTGCCGTTGGTTGCCATCATCCCGCTGTACGGCGCGAGGGCCCTGTAGAGGCTCTCGGCGATGTCCGGCCGTTTGAGCGTCTCGCACACCATGGCCAGGTACGACATGCCATTAAGCCACACGATGTCCCGCGGCAGGGCGGCGAACGAGTCCACTGCCAGCTCCTCGAGTACGGCTTCCGCGTCACGGCGGCCGCCCGTGTTTGCGAGCACCACAGCCATCGCGGCCCGCCATGCCGGTATCGCCTCAGCGGCCGCGGCCACCTGATCGGTGACGTCGTCCAACATCTCCGGGAGCCGGCCCTGGAGCAGACGGATTGTGAACAGCTGGCCGGTGAACCAGGTGAGGGCGTCTCCCTGATCGCTTTGCAGACCGAGCTCCAGGTTCTCGCGCATCAGCACCTCGGCCCGGTCGACCTGCCCACGCATTGCCGTTCGCGACGCCAGCCACCCCGCCACCAGCCACCGGTGCGCCGGTCGTTCGAGAACCTCGGCGAGCTGGGCGGCCTGCTGGAGGTAGCGGTCGGCCACGTGGAACCCGCCGAAGCGCATGCTGGCCTGCGCGAGGCAGATCGAGGCCGAGAGACGCGTCGCCTTGTCGCCGCTGATGCGGGACAGGTCCATGAGGCGTTCGGCCAGGCGCAGACACTCCGCGGGCTGTTCGAACAGGGCGTAGAGCACGGTGTACCGACGATCGAGAGACAGGGCGAGGATGGAATGATCTCCTAGTTCCTCGGCCAGCCGGAGCGACTCTGCGCTGGCCGCCAGGACCTCCGCGCGGACGCCAGGGTCGCGGGTGTTCTCCGTGGCCCAGGCCGCCAGCAGCGGTGCCCGGGCAGGCGAGTCCGTGGGGCCGCACATCGCGAGCGCGGTCTCGATGCCGGCTACCCGCTCGTGGTCGATCGTGGCCGCGTCGGAGAACCAGCCCCGACTGTTGGCGAGGACCGCCGCGATGACCCGGTCCCGGTCCGCCAGCCGGTGGGCGAGCTCGGCAGCGTCGAGAAGCGTCTGGCGGTGATCGGACCGCCCTGTCCGGGACTGCGCCGTGCCCAGGTTGATGAGCAGGTCGCAGCACAACTCGGGATCCTCGATCGGCAGTTGCAGCGCATCCTGCAACAGATGGAGCGCATTGGTCGACGCGCCCCGCTCCAGCGCGTCCCGGCCGGCCGCCAGTAGGTGACGGGCGGCTCTGGTCTGCCCGTCCGGCAGGTCGGATCTGCGCAGGTGGTGCGCCAGCACGTGGTGCTGCATGGGGGCGTCCTGCACGCGGGTGTTCTCGAGCGTGTCCGCGATCAGACCGTGCAGCGCGGAACGTTCGGCGAAAGGTAGGGACTCGTATAGCGTCGTTCGGACGATCTGGTGGCTGAAGGTGAACCGGCCGACGCCGCCGATCGGCTCGATCAGTTGCGCGTGGACCGCGTCGGCGGTCGTCACGGCGATCTCCGCCTCGATGTTCGCCGTATCGTCGTCGCTCCACCCTCCCGGCCCGCCACCGGCGCGATGAGCGAGTACCGTCAAGATCGCCACGTCGAACTCCGCACCCACCACGGACGCCCACCTCAGGAACGTGCGTGTGCGGCGCGGCAGGGCGTCCACCCGGCTCCCGATCACGTGCCGCAGTCCCGGCGTGACCGTCGCAGTCCCCGGCGGCGACGAGGACGACGGCGACGGCGACGTGCGCCACTGTCGGGCCAATTCCACGATGAACAGCGGGTTTCCACCCGAGGCCGCCCGGACCTGCTCGATGACCGATCCGGGCGGCGGATCGCGATCAACGGATTCGCGGGCGAGCAGAGTCGCGGTCTCGTCTCGGTTTAGCCGCCGCAGCGGTAGGTGACTGACTGTCTCTGACTGCCGGAGCAACTCGGGGAACAGGGTGTGAGCAATCGAATCTGCGATCGGTGCGCTGCTGACCTGGCGGTCCCGCAGAGCAACCACGAGCAGAGCGCGGATCGGTCGCGGACTGTGGAGGATGTGACGGAGCAGGTGGAGGGTCTCGGCGTCGGCCCAGTGCAGGTCGTCCACCACGAGCAGTACCGGCGCGGGCCCGGAGATCACCGACAGCCATGCCGCGACCGACTCGTAGGCGCCGTGGCCGCGGTCCTCGGCCGGCGGGGAGGTGGCGTGGCGGGTGACTGGAGAAAAGACGCTCACCAGTTCCGGCGCCACGCGCGCCAGGCCGGGCAGGTGCCGAACCAGTCGCGGGTTGAGCGCAGCCGCGTCGGTCTGGGACACGTCCTCGGCGAAGTGTGCGGCCAGGATCTGGGCGAAGGGTTGGAAGGGTGATCCGATGGCCGGATCGCAGCGCCCGGTGAGGACCGTCCCGCCCGCGGCTGAGGCCCTTGCGGCGAACTCGCTGGCCAGCCGACTCTTGCCCACGCCGGCCTCCCCACTGATCGTCACCAGGTGGAGTCCGTGGTGGGCGTCGCGCCAGGCTTCGGCGAGGATCGCGAACTCATCGCGACGGCCGACCAGCCCGGACACGGCGAGGTCGGCGGGCTCCCGCGCCACGGGATGCGGCTCGGCGGGGGAAACGGCGGTGCTGTCGAGATCCGTGCTGTTCAGGTCGGCGGCATCGAGCCGCCGGAGTTCCGCGTGCACGTCGCTGAGCATCCGCGATGGCTCCACCCCGAGCTCCTCGATGAACACCTCGCGGGCTCTCCGGTGCGCATCCAGCGCGTCACCATGACGCCCACACCGGTGGAGCGCGAGGATGAACTGCCTCCACCGATGTTCCTGGAGCGGGTCGCGGTCGAGCGTGGACCGCAGTTCGTCCACCACCTCCTCTGCCCGACCGGCATCCAGGCAGACCGCGACCCAGTCGTCGATCGCCCGCTCGCGCCCCTCGTTCAGGCGCAGCGAGGCGGCACGCAGGGCGTTGTCGCGGCTCAGTTCCCCCAGTGCAGGTCCCCGCCAGAGCCGGAAAGCCTGCTCGAATCCACGTACCGCCGCCGAAGCCTCACCAGCCTCGGCTCTGGCGCGCGCCTGTTCGCAGAGGGTGATGAACTCCTGCACGTCAGTGCGGACCTGGTTGCTCGCGAGTCGGTAGGCGGAGCCGTTGACCAGCTCGATCTCCACCGACAGCGCACTGCGGAGCCGCGAGACGTGCACCTGTAGGGCGCTCACGGCATCGGCCGGAGGGGACTGCTCCCACAGGTCGTCGATGAGCGTGTCCACCGTGACCGGCTTGCCTCCGGCCAGGGCCAGTCGGCTCAGCAGTACCTGCTGCTTGTGGCCGCGGACAGGAAGCGGATCCCCGTCGAGGGTGGCCTGTACGGCGCCCAGGAGCTCCAGGCGCGGTCTGGGCTGGTGGACAGTGGGCATAGGTTCCGTCAGCTTCTCCGGGGCCGGGGGCCTAGTCCGCCGGCGGATCGGGCAGCGGCACGGCCTCCCACATGGCCATCTCGTTGCCGCCGGGTTCGCGGAAGTGGAAGCGCCGGCCACCGGGGAAGTCGAACGGGCCGAACGTCGTGACGCCGCCCGCGGCCTCGACCTGCTTCCGGGCCTCGTCGAGTTGGCGGACCCGGATCGTCATCAGCGGCGCAGGCGACTGCTCGTCAGCATCTCCCTGTACTCCCACGTCGATGCCACCGCCGGAGAGGTTGGTGAAGGAGTGCCCGTACACGGTGGGCTCCCACCCGCACACCGTCGAAAGGAATTCCGACGTCGCGGACATGGACGTGCTGGGGAACTCGATCATCGTGATCTCGAGCGGAATTCTTCTCTGCATACAGTTGAAACTACGGGTCTTCTCGCTGGTATGAAGCCGAATCGAGCGGCTGCGACCGGGCGGCCTCCCAGCGCGAGAGCAGGTCCGTGGCCACCGACCGCGGGTCCGGAGACGCCATGATCGCTGAAACCACGCAGACGCCGTCCAGTTCGGTCGTCGCGAGCCGGGCGACGGTGCCCGGACCGATCCCTCCGATGCCCACCGCACGAACGCGGCCCAAATGCGCGGCGCGCGCGATCCTGTCGGCGCCCTCCGGACCGAGTGCGGGCGCCGTGTCGGTCTTGGTTGCCGTGGACCACACCGGGCTCACCCCGATCACGTCGGGAGCCATGGTCGGATCCGCTAAAGCCACCGCCACCTGCTCGTCCGATTCGATCGACAGCCCGAGCATCAGATGATCCGGCAGTGCCGCGCGGGCGTGCGCCAGTGGTACGTCCCGCTGCCCGACATGCAGATGCAGGCCGAGTTCGCGCGCGACGTCCAACCGATCGTTGACGAACACCGGGACGTCACGGCCGGTCGTGGCACCGGCCCTCTCGACCGCCTCGCGGATGGCCAGGGCGTGGGCCGCGAACTTGTCGTCGTCGCACTCTTTGTCCCTCACCTGGACCACGCCCACACCGCCCAGTACCGCCTGGTGGACGACCTCCGGCACCGCGCCTCGCCCGCCGCCGAGATAGGGATCAGTGACCAGGTACAGGCGCCAGTCCACGCCCGCGGCGCGCGCTGTACGGGCGGAGTGGCTCACTCGGTGTCGGCCACGGTGAGGTGGGCGAGCTGTGCGATCTGCGCCGGCTCCAACGAGTACAGGGCATCCAGCCACGCCATGGCGAAGGACCCCGGCCCCATCGCTACGCGGCCGGCCGCCTCGCCCGCCGCCCCCACGTGCGCGTGCGCGGCTACCACCGCGTCATGGTCGGGCAGACCCACCGAACGCGCCACCGCGATATACGCCGCCGTCAACGCTCCGAGCGCGCACCCCGTGCCGATGACCTTCTGCAGCAGCGGGTGCCCGGAATCGATCCAGGTCGCACGCGTCACCGACGCGGACTGCGTGATGATCAAATCCCGCCTGCCCGAGATCGCCACCGTCCCGCCGGTGCGACCGGACAGCTCCATGGCGGGGATCAGCGCCTGCGGAACGGTCGCCGTGGAGTCGACCCCGCGCCCGCCTTCGCCGGCACCGGCCAGTGCCACGATCTCCGAGGCGTTGGCCCGGATCGCCGCGGGACCCTGATCAAGCCACTGCGTTGCCAGGCCGGTGCGCAGAGTCAGACCCCCCACCGCCACCGGATCCAACACCCACGGTGTTCCGTGCTCGCGCGCCGAGGCGATGGCACCCTGCATGCCCTCGACCTGCTCAGACGTCGGATTGCCCACATTGATCAGCACGCCCGAGGCGATCACGGCGAAGTCGGAGGCCTCCTCCGGGTGATCCACCATCGCGGGCGCAGCACCGGCTGCGAGGAGAACATCGGCCGTCACCTGCCGCACCACCGAATTGGTCAGACAGTGCACAAGCGGGGAGGACTCGCGCAACGCGGAAACCAGGCGGGCGATATCGATGGGACCTGCGGGGAGACCGGAAAACGTGGAATCGGACATACCCCCAGTGTGCCGCCCCCGGGCCCCCGAGCGTTGGAATAGGGCCCGCGACACCGGGGTTGGACCTGGTATGGCAACTTCCCCTCTCCCGCTGTCCGTCATCGACTTCGCCACCGTCCGCCCCGGGCAGAGCGTGGGGGAGGGGTTGCAGGAATCAGTCGCACTGGCGCAGAAGGCGGAAGCGCTGGGTTACGAGCGGGTCTGGTACTCCGAGCACCACAACATGCCCGCCATCGCCTCGTCCGCGCCGGCCGTGCTCATGGCGCACATCGCGTCGCAGACCTCGACCATTCGACTCGGCTCCGGCGGCGTGATGCTGCCCAACCACTCGCCCATCGTGATCGCCGAACAGTTCGGCACCCTCGCCGAGCTTCACCCCGGCCGCATCGACCTGGGCCTGGGCCGCGCCCCCGGCACCGACCCGCAGACCCTGCGCGCCCTGCGCCGCGAGCCGTCCGCCGCCGAGAAATTCCCCGACGACGTGCGCGAGCTGCAGGCATTCCTCGGCGACTCGCCCACCGACACGGCCCGCACCCGCGGGATCGTGGCCGTGCCCGGTCGCGGGACCAAGGTGCCGCTGTACATCCTCGGATCGTCGCTGTTCGGTGCGCAGCTCGCCGCCGCCTACGGCCTTCCCTACGCTTTTGCCTCACACTTCGCGCCCGATGCGCTCGAGCAGGCCTCCGCCGTGTACCGCGAACGTTTCACGCCCAGCGAGCAACTATCCGAGCCGTACATGATCGCCGCGGTGAACGTAGTGGCCGACGACGACGTGGCGAGCGCGGAAAGTGATCTGCAGTGGTACCGACGTCAGCGCATCAAGCTCATGGCCGGACGCGGTCGGGACTTCTCCGACACCGAACTCGACGCGATCATGGACTCGGCGGGCGGTCGCCAGATTCTGCACATGATCTCCAACACGGCCGTCGGCGACGGGCCCGCGGTCCGCGGGTACCTCACCGCTTTCGCCCAGCGGGCCGGTGCGGATGAGCTGATGATCGCGCCCATCGGCTCCACCCAGGAGCGGATCCACGGAACACTCGATGTGCTGCGGCGCGCGTGGAGCAACTAATGCGGGTCGAATCTCGTGAGTGTGGTCACCAAAACACGGTCCCAGGTGCGCTAGGCATGGCCGTGACCACTCTGACAAGCCTAGGCTGAACATATGGCTATCTCCGATGTCGGCGAATACGCCCACCTCACCCCCGACCAGATCGACGAGCTCGGTCGGGAACTCGACGCGATCCGGGCAGATATCGTCGACTCCCGGGGTGAGCGCGACTACCGCTACATCCACAACATCATCAAGCTGCAGCGTGGACTCGAGTTCGGCGCCCGCGCGCTGCTGTACTTCGGCGCGCGCAACCGCACGGTGTGGACGGTCGGCGCCGGAACCCTGGCCGTGGCCAAGATTCTCGAGAATATGGAGATCGGCCACAACGTCCTGCACGGGCAGTGGGACTGGATGAACGATCCCGAAATTCACTCCACGACCTGGGAGTGGGACCTGGTCGGCAGCTCTGCGGACTGGAAGTACACCCACAACTACCTGCACCACAAGTACACCAACATCGTCGGGATGGACGACGACGTCGGGTTCGGAGTCCTGCGCGTGACCCGCGACGTGCCGTGGGAGCCTAAATACGCCGCGAACGTCCTCGTCAACACGGTGCTCATGCTCGGCTTCGAATGGGGGATCGGTCTGCAGGGCGTCCGCTTCCAGGACGCGTTCCCCGGTTCAGGTGCGTCCCCCGCCGACAAGCGAACCGCGCAGGCGTTCCTCCGGAAGGCGGGCAAGCAGGTCTTGAAAGACTATGTGCTCTTCCCGGTGCTCGCGGGCCCGAGCGGACGCCAGGCGCTCACGGCCACCTTCACTGCCAACATCATCCGGAACATCTGGACCAACGCCGTGATCTTCTGCGGGCACTTTCCGGACGGTGCTGAGAAGTTCACTACTACAGATGTGGAAACCGAGACGCAGGCCGAGTGGTACCTCCGGCAGATGCTCGGTAGCGCCAATATCGACGGCGGCCCCATCGTGAACCTCATGTCCGGCAACCTGTCGTTCCAGATCGAGCACCACATGTTCCCCGACCTGCCGTCCAATCGGTACTCGGAGATCTCCCTGAAGGTTCGCGAGATCTGCACCCGCTACGACCTCCCGTATGTCTCCGGCCCGTTGTGGAAGCAATACTTTCAGTCATGGCGCACCATCGCCCGGCTCTCGCTGCCGGACCGCTGGCTGCGCCGCACCGCCGACGACGCCCCCGAGACCCGCAGCGAGAAGATGTTCGCCCGAGGACCCCGAGTCGGCGGACTGGCCACCGCGCTGGCAAAGGCTCGCAAGAGGCGCACCCCGCAGGTTCTCTGAGCTGGCCACTCCCCCGATACTGCAGCGTCAGCAGCCCTGGGGTGCGCCGGTGCCGCTGACCACGCAGTGCCAGTCGTGAGCCGGGGCCTTCGACGCGCAGGCTCTATGCCAGACTCGTCGGCATGTCGCTGGCAAGCATGTTGGAAGCCGCCGAGAAGGGCGGGACCGTCGAGGTAGATCAGGGCTGGACCCAGGGCAGAGCCATCTACGGTGGTCTCACCGGGGCACTGTTGCTGGCAGCCATGAAGGGCCGCATCCGCGCGATCGCGGCGGACACCGGAAGGCCGAACACGGTGCCTCCGCTGCGGGCGCTCACCGTCTCGTTCGTCGGACCCGCAGCCACCGGCCCGGTCCAGATCGACGCCGAGATCCTGCGCATCGGATCCAACGTCACGCAGTGCCAGGCCACGATGCGGCAGGGGGGCGAATACGTTGCCACCGCGCTCGCTGCCTTCGGTAAACACCGTGAGTCAGCGCTGTCGGTCGCGCCCTCGCAGGCCATGCCAGACCTGGGTGATCCCGACGAGATCGAGCCGTTCCCCTACATCGAGAAGCTGACGCCCGAGTTCTACCAGTTTGCCGAACTGCGGCAGGTCGGCGGACAGCTGCCGTTCAGTGGCGCCGAGAGTGGCGACCTGTCGGGCTGGGCGTCGTTGCGTGAGTCCCCTGAGCGGTTCCAGGAAGAGCACCTGGCCGTGTTGGCTGACGCGTGGCCCCCGGCTCCCATCCAGATGCTTGACGGATTCGCTCCGGGCAGCAGCCTCACCTGGACGCTCGAGGTGATCGCGGAGGTCAACCCTGAAACGACCCCGGGCAACACAAAGCTCGCCTACTCGGCTGTCACCGACTCGGCCCGCGACGGCTACGCGCACACGCACGCGTTGCTCTGGCGTCCGGACGGCGAGCTCGTGGCGATCAGCCGGCAAAGCATCACAGTCTTCGGCTGAGAGCGGCCGGGCGGCAGGGCGTCGCTCAACCGGCTGACGGGGCCTGTCAGGCTGTCGCGCTCGGCGTCGCTTGCCCGGCGTGGCCGCTGATTCTGTGGTGGCGGGCCCTGTTCTTCCCGCGACACCCATCCGATTGCAATACACCCATGGGATCCCGTAGGTCCCTCGCAATCCGATAGGTGTCGCGGGTGCATGGCTCACGTGGACGGGCGTCGCGGATTCGGTGGCTCGCGCAGTCGCTGGTCTGGCTCCCAACCGTGCAACTCGCCCCGGCCCGCCACGAAAACTGCCCCTCAGATGTCGAGATTCACCTGTTTCAAAAGTGCATTCCGACATCCGAGGGGCAGTGAGCGCTCACAGAGTTAGTTCACGCTGTTCTGAGCGGTAGATACGTGCGGTCGAACTGCGCGACTCAACCCGCCGCGCGAGCCGAACGACGACGCTGGCCGCCCTGTCCCTGGGCTGCGCTGTTGCCGACCGACTGGTGCGCACCGGAGCGCTGACCACCGGAGCGCTGACCGCCCGAGGTCTGATTTCCGGAACCCTGGCGGCCTGCGCCCTGACGCGAACCGCCCTGGGCGCTGCCGCCCTGAGTGCCGCCGCTCTGGGCGCTACCGCCCTGGGCGCTGCCGCTCTGGGGGCGACGCGGGCCACGACGAGCACCGCCCGATCCTGTGCCCTGCTGGTCACGGCCACCGCGCTCGGCGCCGCCTCGTGCTGCGCCATTGCGGTCGGAGCCGTCTCGGCCCTGTCGTCCGTCGGTAGCGCCACGTCCTGTGCCTCGCTCGGAGCCCTGACCGGCACCCCGGCGGGAGCCCTCGTCGCGCCCGCCCTGGTCGCGTCCGCCGGAGCGAGTGCCACGCTGCTGGTTCTGGCCCTGACGGCTCTGGCCACGGTTGCGACGGGCCTGACCACGGATCGACTCGCCCACGGCGGGATCGTCTGTAGGCATGTGCTCGGGTGGCTCGGGTGCGTCGGCGAGTGCGGCTGCGGCGTCACCGCCCACGGGCAGATTGATCTCACCGGCCGTCACGCCGGCGGCACGAAGCAGCGAACGGACTTCGCCGACCTGGTCCTGGGTCGCCACGGTCACAACGGTGCCCACGGCTCCGGCGCGGGCGGTGCGGCCCGAGCGGTGCACGTAGGCCTTGTGCTCGGCCGGCGGATCGGCGTGGATGACCAACCCAATGTCGTCCACGTGAATGCCGCGGGCGGCGATGTCAGTGGCCACCATGACGCTCGCGTTGCCGGAGGAGAACGCGTCGAGGTTACGCACGCGGGCGTTCTGCGACAGATTGCCGTGCAGGTCGACGCTGGAGACCCCGCGGCCGGTGAGCTGCTTGGCGAGTCGCTTTGCACCGTGCTTGGTGCGGGTGAACATGACGGTCCGCTCGTGGGCGCCGGCCAGGTCGGCGAGCGCGCGGACGCGGTCGTCGGAGTGGACGCGCACCACGTGGTGGGCGGTGGCACCGGGAGTGGCGGAGCCGTCGTCGACGGAATGCTCGACCGGGTTCACGAGGAAGCGGTCGACGATCTTGCCGACACCCTGGTCGAGGGTCGCCGAGAACAGCAGCCGCTGCGTGTTCTTGGGTGTCGCCGACAGGATGCGGGTGACACCGGGTAGAAAGCCCAGGTCTGCCATGTGATCGGCCTCGTCGAGGACGCTGATCTCGATGGAGTCGAGTCGGCAGTGCTTCTGACCCATGAGGTCCTCGAGGCGGCCGGGGCAGGCCACCACGATGTCGACGCCCTTGTTCAGCGCCTCGACCTGGCGGCCCTGGGAGACACCGCCAAAGATGACAGTGGTGCGCATGCCCTCGGCCGCTGCGAGCGGGGCCAGGGTCTCGTTGATCTGACGGGCCAGCTCGCGGGTCGGGGCGAGGATGAGCCCTCGCGGGGCACCCTTCGCGCGTCGACCACCGCTGGCGGTCAGTCGGGCCACCAGCGGGATGCAGAACGCGTAGGTCTTCCCCGAGCCGGTGCGGCCGCGACCCAGCACGTCGCGCCCGGACATTGCGTCAGGCAGCGCGGCGGACTGGATGGGTGTGGGTGTGACGATGCCAGCGTCTTTGAGGACGGCGAGCAGTGAAGAGGAAACGCCGAGATCGGCGAAAGAACGTGACAAGGAGATGGCTCCGTACATAGATGGGGGCGTCTTGCCCGGCGCGCTCGCGGGGTGTCGCATCGCAGTTTTGAGGCAATGCGCCCGGTGCGCGACCACGGGGAGGTCGACAACCGCTCGGCCCGAGGCAAGCGTGGTGCGGGCCGACTGCCCTTACCCTACGCTGCGAGACAGTCGCCACCGCATTTTCCGTCCCAGGTGTGACGAGGGCATCACCTTTGAGCACAGTCGGTGACACGATAAGCGAGTGCGTTTCGACCTTGCTAGGCTCCGCCGGCCCGACCTCGGGTCGGTGCTGCTCGGTAGTGAGAAGCAGTCGACTCGGGTGCGGACACTGCGCGTGCGAATACTGCTTGTTCTCACGCTGATCGGCTCTAATGTCGTCGGCGTCGCGGTGTCCGGTGCTCTGATCCTGTTCGTCTTGCCGGGACCCCGACTCCTGTCGAGGGAGTTCTTGGTCCCCACCTGGGTCGTGGTGCCCGTCTACGTCTCATTGGCGACGATTCTGGGCGCTGTCTGGGTGTACCGCGTCTTTCGCCGCCGCGTGCGCTGGTTCCGCGACGGGCGAGAGCCCTCAGACTGTGAACGGGTACGAACACTGCGGTTGCCGGCCCGGATCACCGTGATCCAAGCGCTCCTGTGGCTGCTGGGCGCCGCTGTTGTCACACCCGCGTACGGGACGGTGGATGCTGAGGCCGTTCCGACTGTCGGGTTCACGGTCGTGTTCGCGGGCATGGTGGTCTGTGGTGCCGCCTTCCTGTTCGCCGACTTCAGTATGCGGCCGGTCGCCGCGCTCGCCCTCTCCGCAGGAAACGCTCCACGGGCGCGATTTCTCGGCGCCATGACGCGGCTCCAGGTGGCGTGGGCTGTGGGCAGCGGGGTGCCGATAGCGGGACTGATCATCGTGTCGATCTACGCGTTAGCGGGTCGAGCCATGACCGTTGAACGCCTCGCCGTCATCGCCCTGTCTCTGGGTGCCGCCTCGCTACTGGCGGGATTTCTCCTAGTCACGCTCGCCACGGGGTCCGTTCTCGGACCGGTGCGCAGTGTCCGGTGGGCGATGGAGGACGTCACGGCCGGCAGTCTGGCGCGGCGCGTGGTGGTCTACGACGGCACCGAGCTCGGCGAACTGCAGCGAGGGTTCAACACGATGGCCGCTGGTCTGCAGGAGCGGGAGCGGCTGCGGGATCTGTTCGGTCGTCACGTTGGCCGGGATGTCGCCGAGGCTGCTGAGCTGCATGAGCCGGAGCTCGGTGGTCGGGATTCGCGCGTGGGTGTGGTGTTTGTAGACCTCATCGGTTCGACGGAAATGGCGGTGCGTTCCGAGGCGTCGGAGGTCGTGGGCGTGCTGAACCGTTTCTTCGCAGTGGTGGTGGAGACCGTGGAGGAGTATGACGGCGTCGTAGACAGCTTCCTCGGGGATGCGGCCCTTGTGGTCTTCGGGGAACCCAGGTCGATGGTGGACCCGGCAACCGCATCCGTGGCGTGCGCACGAGTGTTGGGGGAGCGATTGCCCGTGCGGGTTCCCGACTGCCGCGCCGGCATCGGTGCCTCGTTCGGCGACGTGGTGGCGGGCTACGTGGGCTCCGACGACCGCTTCGAGTACACGGTGATCGGCGACGCTGTGAACGAGGCTGCGCGGCTATGCGAGTTGGCCAAGGGCCGCAGCAGTCTGGTCCTGGCCTCCGGGATAGCGGTGGGAGCGGCGAACGAAGCCGAGTGCGAGCGTTGGGAGTCAGTGGGGTCCGAGGTGGTGCGGGGACGCGACGAGCCCACCGAGCTGTGCGTACCGAAGCCAGTTGACCATCAGGTCTGACCGGGCTGCGCGGGGCCGAACTGCGCGCTTAACGCAGAATTACGTCGCGGCCCACGAGGTCCACGTCGAGTCCGTCATCGACCACGCGGGCGTCGGTGATCATCACCCCGTCGGGCAGTGATGCGACGGTGGAGTCGACGGTGGCGGTGATCCCGGAGAACAGCCCGTCCGGCAGGGGAAAGCCCAGTAGGGAGGTCTGTTGCGGCGTCAGCGTGAGCTGTCCGTTGGTGACACCCGGGGCCACCCCGATCTCGGCGATGCCACCTATATCTGCCCGCAGCAGGCCCGCCGGTGCATCCGGGCGGACAGAGCGGACCTCGGCCAGCCCGGCCACGGGTGAGTCGGTTGAGGGATTGCCCTCCGCGGCGGCCGCGGCGAGTTGCTCACTGGTGAGGGTGGCCACGCCCTCGGCGGCGTCGGCGCGGATCCCGCCGTCGATCAGTCGGACGCCGTGGCCGGTCACGTCGAGATGCGGCACGGTCGCGTTGCCAGGCGAGGTCAGATGCACGGTGCCCACGGCTCTCTCGGTGACGAGGTCCAGCAGGATGGGCTTGGCGCCGAAGCCCACGGAGACGGGCGCGCCCAGCTGGGCGGAGGCCTCGCGTTCGGCCCGGTCGGATAGGTACCAGCGCGCCCCGAACTCGGCGGCCACAATGAGGCCCACGAGCAGCAACAACAGTACGAAGAGCGAGCAGCCGCAGCCGCCGCGACGGTTGCCGCCGCGTCCGCGTCGGCCTGTCCGGTCTCGTCGAGTCATCCCCGTATGGTGCCGGATCAGCGCGGTGCGGTCCACCGCCCGCGTCCTGTGGCGTCCGGTTGCGGGAGGGCGCGGCCGGCGTCACCATCGGGGCATGACCGAGACACAGGATGCACAGACCGATAGCCGGACAGTCGCCTTTCTCGTAGCCGGCGAGGGGATCGAACGCGTCGAGCTCACCGAGCCATGGGACGCGGTGGTCGACGAGGGGCACACACCTATCCTCGTGAGCACCGACGACGGTGAGGTCGGCCTCGTCGACCATCTTTCCCCGGCGGGCACCCAGGCCGTCGACCGGACGAGCGCCGATGTCTCCGCCGCCGAGGTGGACGTGCTGGTACTGCCGGGCGGGGTGGCCAATCCGGACGCGCTGCGGCAGGACCAGCACGCGTTGACGCTGGTGCGGGAGATGGTCGAGGCGGGCAAGCCCGTGTTGGCCATCTGTCACGCGCCGTGGGTGCTCATCGAGGCTGATGTGGTCCGCGGCCGCAGGATCACCTCGTACCCCAGCCTGCGCACCGATCTGATCAATGCGGGAGCAGAGTGGGTGGACGAGGAGCTGGTCAGCGACGACGGAGTCTTTACGAGCCGCAGCCCTGCGGATCTCCCGGCTTTCTGTGAGGCTCTGCTCGGGGCCATCCGCGGGGCCGAGTAGCCCGGCGGCGCAGGCGCGGGTCGTCCGATGATCGGTGTCTACGTCCACCACCGTCGGCGGGGGCATCTACACAGGGTGCTCCCCGTGGTGGGCGCATTACGCGATCGCGGCGAAGAAGTGACGATGATCCTGACCGGCCCGATCAACGAGGCGATGTGCCCACCCGGAATCCGTGTGGAGCGGCTACCAGTGGGTGGCGAGGCATCAGCGAACGCGGGCGGTCAGGGTTCTGACCAGCTCTCCCTGGCCTCCCGGCGTGCGGCGGTGTCGTGGATGGACCGCCTGCGGCCGCGTGTGCTCTGGGTGGATTCGTCGCCGGCGATGTCGCTGGCGGGCCGGATGACAGGTACGCCGATTGTCAGCTCGCTGCCACCGGGGGCCCGGCACGATCGACCGCACGTGTTGCGGTGTCGATCGGCCGCCAAGCTCATCGGCGCGTGGCCGCCGGGCGCGCACCAGGACACGCTCTCGAGCGTAGAGAGAAGAGTGTACGAGATCGGGGGGATCTCCAGATTTGAGCGGCGGGATCGGGTTCGACGGCGCGATAGCGGCCCCCGGGTGGTCCATCTCAATCGCTTCGGCGCGCGTGGCGACCACCGTTTCTGGCGGGCCGTCCGTACAGCGGTCGAAGGTTCCGGGGTGGCCGACTGGGTAGAACTGGGCGGACCGGACGGAAGATGGCGCGACGACCCGTGGTCCGAGCTGTGCTCGGCGGATGTGGTGGTGACGGGGGCCGGGCAGGCCTCGGTGGCGGATGCCGCGTGTGCCGACGTTCCGTTGGTGGTCGTGCCGGCGAAACACGAATTCGGTGAATACCGCGCTACCGCAGATGCGCTTGCAGGTATTCCGGGGGCGTCAGTGATGCGGTACGGGGATGGCCCGTCGGCGGTGGCCAACGTAGTGCATGCGCAGGTTGAGCGGGCGCTCGAGGGGCAGGCTTCCGGGATCCGGCAGTGGTGGGGCGTGGACGGTGCTGCCGGCCGCGCCGCCGAGGTGATCCGGGCGACGTAGAAGATCGTGACGACGACGACGGCCGCTGAGCACCGTGATCGCGGTCCGAAGCCCGCGTGGGCAGAAGTGCAGGTGGTGGCGAGAGAATCGCTGAACTTGCTTCAGGTGAGTGGAGTGATGCGACCTCTCAACCCTCGAATTCCCGGTTTTCAGCAATGAGGTGATCGACGGATTAGCCTCGGGCAGGATACGGTTAACGGCGCATACTGAACCACCAGGGCTCATGGCAGAGCACTTCAGAGGCGCGGGTGGGAGTTGCCGATGCCCAGATACATCAACTTGGAGCCGACCTCGGATTTCTGGTCCTGGAGGGACGAGGCCGCATGTATAGGTCACGAAGATCTGTTCTACAGCGCGGAGGACGAGTCCAAGGGCGAGCGCCGGCGTAAAGAGACCGAAGCCAAGGCTGTCTGTCAGACCTGCCCTGTGTTCAATACCTGCAGAAAATTCGCTCTGGAATCAGAGGAACTCTACGGGGTGTGGGGCGGCCTGACGGAGGCGGAACGGCACAAAATCGCAGGCCGACACCGCACCGGCTAATCGGTCCGGAGAAACTCGGCCAATCTTGGAGCCCGAGGTGAGGACCTATTCTTCTCCGTCCTGGGCCAGTTGCCCCACTGTGCCGGGTGTCGCTTCGTGTCCGGTGCGGCCCGTGGTCCGGTTGGCCTGCTTCATCTCGGCTTCGTGAACATGACGCCGACCTCCGGTCAGCTCGTCGCGGACCACCCGGTCGATCTCTCGCGCGGTGGTCCAGAACCCGTCGTCGAACTCCTCGACCATCTGGAAGGTCCATCGTCCCTCGAGGACGTTCAACCCCACCATCTCCGATGTCAGTCGATCGGCGAGGCCGGTGTGACCGATTCCCGCGAGCTTCTCCGCGGCTTCCTGGAAAAGCAGATCCGCCCGGCCGATCAGCTGATGAAGGTCGTACAGGTGACCGCGGGCCCGCTCGATATATTCAAGGGCTTCACTCACTGAGCCCGCCGCCTCCACCTCGGCGTCCGTCGCCCGGGCCGGACGTTGGTGTTCCCGGTCGACGCTTGGCGTTCTCCCGTGACCGGAGCTGCCGGCGTCTGCGCCGGATCCCTTTCCCATCAGGCCGTCCGCGTCAGATTGCGAAGTCTCCGGGGGTTGTGGTGGCGCAGCGCTGTGACCAGTCCGGAGCGGGGACCCTCGTGGTCGTCGTACTCTCTCGGCGTCCCCTCAAACATCTTCTCCGAGCGCGTCTCCGTAGCATCGTCGGAGGTGTCGGTGAGTAGTCGGTCGGGCAGGGACAACCGGGCAATGGTCCGCCACGACTGCCAGTACTGCCTGTACAACGGGCCCGTCGTGTACGGCAGGTCCCAGCGGCGGCACACGTCCTGGACCTTCTCCGAGATCTCCGCGTACCTGTTGGACGGGAGCGTGGGAAACAGGTGATGCTCGATCTGGAACGAAAGGTTTCCGGACATGAAGTGCGTTAGTTGGCTGCCGGTGAAGTTGGCCGAACCCAGCATCTGCCGGAGGTACCACTGAGCCTGAGTCTCCTCCTCCAGATCCTTGAGCGTGAATTTGTCCGCGCCATCGGGGAAATGCCCGCAGAAGATTACGGCGTTGGACCAAAGGTTCCGAATGACGTTCGCGGTCGCGTTGGCCGTGAAGGTGGTCTTCCGGTCCCCACCGGAGAGAATCGGCCACCACACGTAGTCCTTGCCCACCTGCTTGCGGGCCTTGTTGAGGAATTGTCCGATCCGGCGCTTCTGCTCGGGCCAGCCGGAGGAATTGATCGTGCCGGGGGCGATCTCCAGGTGCTGGACGCCCACTCCCCATTGAAAAGCAACCGCGAGCACGGTGTTCCACACCAGGTTGAGCGAGTACGCAGGGTTCCACGGTTGATCGCGAGTCACGCGGACAACGCCGTACCCCACGTCGTCATCCATACCTAGGATATTTGTGTACTTGTGATGGTGATAATTGTGGGTGGCTTTCCAGTGCTCCGAGGTGCCCACGATGTCCCACTCCCAGGTGCTGGAGTGCACCTCAGGATCGTTCATCCAATCCCATTGCCCGTGCATCACGTTGTGCCCGAGTTCCATGTTCTCGATGATTTTGCCCGCAGCCAGCAGCCCGGTCCCCAGCACCCACGCGGGGCGGTGGCCGGAGAACAGCAGCACAGCGCGACCAGCGGTGACGAGCCCGCGCTGAATCCGTATGGTCTTCTGGATGTAGCGGCGGTCGGTGTCCCCCAGCGAGTCCGAGATCTCGTGGCGGATAGCGTCGAGTTCGACCCCGATCGCCTCGACGTCCCGGGCGGAGAGATGGGCATACTCTCTGACATCTGATATCGCCATGGGCAGAAGGTACGGAGCCTCGACCGGGTTGTCCACCGGTTTCGGGTTCGTCCGAGTAGGACTCGAAACCATCATCGGGCGTTTATGATCCGTGAATGGCACTCGTCGAGATCTCAGGCGTCAATAAGCACTTCGGCGACTTCCAGGCTCTCAAGGACATCAACTTGTCTATCGAGCAGGGCGAGGTCGTGGTGGTGATCGGCCCGTCGGGCTCTGGCAAGTCGACGTTGTGCCGGACCATCAACCGTCTGGAGACCTTCGAGTCCGGGTCCATCTCGATCGACGGGAAGCCGCTGCCGGAAGAGGGCAAAGCACTGGCCAAACTCCGCGCCGACGTGGGCATGGTGTTTCAGTCTTTCAACCTCTTTGCCCACAAGACGATTCTCGAGAACGTGACCCTCGGTCCGATCAAGGTGCGTAAGCAAAAAAAGGCCGAGGCGGAGAAGCGTGCCATGGAACTGCTGGAGCGCGTCGGTGTGGACCATCAGTCCGGCAAGTACCCGGCCCAGCTGTCCGGTGGTCAGCAGCAGCGCGTGGCGATCGCCCGGTCCCTGGCGATGGACCCCAAGGTCATGCTCTTTGACGAGCCCACCTCGGCTCTGGACCCGGAGATGATCAACGAGGTCCTCGACGTGATGACGGGCCTGGCCAAGTCCGGCATGACGATGGTCGTGGTGACCCACGAGATGGGCTTCGCCCGCAAGGCTGCCGACAGGGTGATCTTCATGGCCGACGGGGAGCTTGTCGAGCAGGCGACCCCCGAGGAGTTCTTCACCAATCCCCAAAGCGACAGAGCCAAGGATTTCCTCTCCAAGATCCTCACCAACTAGTCGTCGTCCGCGGACGACCTCCCAGACCCATCAACCCACCTCACGAGGAGTAGTCATGAACATTCGACGAATCGGAGCGGCCACCGCGGCCGTAGCCCTCGCACTCGGTCTGACCGCCTGCAGCTCGGACGATGACGGGGAGGGCCAGCTCAAGGTCGGCATCAAGTTCGATCAGCCGGGTCTCGGACTCAAGGAGGGCAGTGAGTACACCGGACTCGACGTGGACGTGGCCAAGTACGTCGCGGACCAGCTCGGGACCTCCGAGGATGACATCGAGTGGGTCCAGGCGCCCAGCGCCCAGCGGGAGACCCTCCTCGAGACCGGACAGGTCGACATGATCGTGGCCACCTACTCCATCACCGACTCCCGCAAAGAGAAGGTCGGGTTCGCGGGACCGTACTTCATCGCCGGCCAGGACCTTCTGATCCGCGCGGACGACGATTCGATCACCGGCCCGGACTCGCTCGACGGCAAACGACTCTGTTCGGTCTCCGGGTCCACCTCGGCCCAGACGGTCAAGGAAGAGGTACCGGGAGTCAACCTGCAGGAGTTCGGCACCTACTCCGAGTGCGTCTCGGCGCTGATGTCCAACGCGGTCGACGCGCTGACCACGGATGACACGATCCTCGCCGGCTACGCCTCGCAAGATCAGTACAAGGGCAAGCTCAAGTTGGTCGGCAAGCCGTTCACCGAGGAGCGGTACGGCATCGGCATCGCCAAGGGCGACACCGAGAAGTGCGAGCAGATCAACGAGGCCATCCGCGAGATGATTTCCGACGGCAGTTGGGAAACGGCGGTCGACGACAACCTCGGTGCGGCCGGCTTCACGCCGGGGGAGGGCAACCCGCCCGAGCCGGACGCCTGCTCCTGATCCGACCCTCAACGGTCGCCGCGCCTGAGCACTGAGACGGCGCGGCGACCCGGACATCTCACGGAAGGTGAGCAATGGGCGACCTCTTCGCGAACTACGACGTCCTCGGGGCGGTCTGGGTCACGATCCAGCTCTCGATCCTGGGCACTCTCGGTGCTCTGGTCCTGGGCACCTTCATCGCGATTCTCCGTGTGTCGCCGGTCGCGGTGCTGCGTGGCCTGGGCACGTCGTACGTCAACACGTTCCGCAACCTTCCGTTGACGCTGCTGATGGTCTTCAGCATCCTGGGGTTGTCCTTTATACTGCAGCTCTCGGTCTCGGATGACTTCGCCCGCAACGCGTTCTGGTGGGCGGCGATCATGCTGGCGGTGTACCACGCGGCCTACATCTGTGAGGCCCTGCGGTCGGGCGTCAACACGGTGCCGGTCGGCCAGGCCGAGGCCGCCCGCTCGATCGGGCTGGGCTTCGGGCAGTCGCTGCGAGAGGTGATCCTGCCCCAGGCGTTCCGCGGCTCCATAGCCCCGCTCGGCTCGGTGGTCATCGCTCTCATCAAGAACTCCACGGTCGCGGCCGTCATCGGCGTCGGAGACTCCGCCGGTCTGCTCCAGGTCATCACGGAGAACGAGGGAGCCAGCCTGCCGATGTTCTTCTTCTTCGCCATGGTCTTTGTGGTCCTGACGCTGCCCATCGGGCTGTGGACCACCTCGCTGTCCCGGAAGCTGGCGGTGAAGCGATGAGCACCCAGGCCGTCCTCTTTGACGCTCCGGGTCCCAAGGCCCGCCTCCGCCACAAGATCCTCACCGTGCTCGGTGCGGTCGTGGTGCTGGCGATCGGCTACGTCGTCTACCTCAAGTTCGACGAGGCCAACCAGCTGCAGCCCGAGATGTGGAAGCCCTTCGTCACCGACCCCGCGGTGTGGAAGTCCTACATCGTCCCGGGTCTCAAGGGCACGTTCACCGCGGCGGGGATCGCGATCGTTCTCGCGGTGATCTTCGGCTTGGTGTTCGGCATGGGCAGGCTCTCCCCGTTCGCGCCAGTGCGGTGGTTCTGTGGCGTGATCGTGGAGTTCTTCCGCGCGGTTCCGGTGCTACTGATGATGGTGTTCGGTTACTTCGGCTACTTCGCCACCTCGGACATCGTGCCCAACGAGTACGCACCACTCGCCGCCGTGGTCACCGCACTCACGCTCTACAACGGCGCGGTTATCGCGGAGCTCGTCCGTTCGGGTGTCCACGGGCTGCCCAGTGGGCAGTCCGAAGCAGGTCTGGCGGTGGGACTCAGCCCCGGCCAGGTGTTGCGGTCGATCCAGCTGCCCCAGGCGCTCACGGCCATGCTGCCGGCGCTCGTCGGCCAACTCGTCGTCGTTCTCAAGGACTCCGCGCTGGGCTACGGCATCACGTACCTGGAGCTGCTCAACTGGTCCAAGACCCTCGGCTCGGCCTACGCCAACACTGTTCCGGCGTACATCGTGGCGGGCGTCCTGTTCATCATCATCAACTACTCCCTCACCAAACTGGCCGTGTATCTCGAGGGCCGGCTCAAGAAGCGCCGCGCCAAAGCCTGACCCGGCCGGCGAACACAGAAGAGGGCCCCACCGAATGGAAATCGGTGGGACCCTCTCGCGAGCGGTGACCGGTCAGGTCACTTCGGTGGCATCCGGATACCACCGTCGACGCGGATGGTCTGCGCATTCATGTACGGGTTCCCGAGCAGCTCCATGACCATCGAGGCGAGCTCGTCGCCCGAACCGAGGCGCTTGGGGAACAGAACGCTCTCGCCCAGCTTGGCCTTGAACGCCTCGGAGTCCGGGCCCTCACCGTAGATCGGGGTGTCGATCAGGCCGGGGGCGACGGTGTTGAGGCGAATACCCGCGGACGAGAGGTCGCGAGCGACGGGCAGGGTCAGACCCACGATTCCGCCCTTGGAGGCGGAGTAGGCGGCCTGGCCGATCTGGCCGTCGAACGCGGCGACGGAGGCCATATTGACGATGGCGCCCTTCTGGCCGTCGGCGTCGGGCTCGTTGAGGCTCATCTTGGTGGCGGCCAGCCGCAGCATGTCAAAGGACCCGATGAGGTTGATCTCGATGACCTTGCGGAACGAGTCCAGGTCGAAGGCCGACGAGTACTCGCCGTCGCGGCCGATGGTGCGCTGCGCCCAGCCGATGCCGGCGGAGTTGACGAGGTAGCGCAGAGGGCCCAGTTCGAGGGCTGCGGCGATGGCCTTCTCGTTCTGGTCGGTCTTGGTCACGTCGACGGACACGAACACGCCCCCGACCTCGTTCGCCAGGGCTTCGCCCTTGTCGGCGTTGAGGTCCGCCACCACGACCTTGGCGCCCTTCGCGGCGAGCTGACGGACGACGGCGGCGCCGATGCCCGACGCACCGCCCGTGACGATGGCACTTGCTCCAGAGATATCCATGAGGTGAACGGTAACAAGCGATCCTGATCGGTACGGGCGGTACGTCAGCGCGGGACAAAAATCAGCTGGGAGTACCGGGCACGTTGACGGCCCAGCGAATGCCAAACTTGTCGTGGACCTGCCCGTACATCTCGCCCCAAGGGGCCAGCTCGAACGGCATCGCGATCTCACCACCGGTCTCGGTGACCTTGCCGAGGAAGTCGTGGGCCTCGTCGACGGTGTCAAAGGTGAGCAGGAACGAGTAGACGTCGCTGGCGAGCTGCGGGAGGTGCTCGCCCATGTTGTCGCCCCCGGAGATGGTGAGTCCGGGGGCGGTCATGACGCCGTGGGCTACGGACCCGGGTGGAGGGGTGAAAGGGAGTCCCTCCATCGCCGGCATGGCGTCATAGGTGGCCACGTCGAGGTCTCCACCGAAGAGGTCGGCGTAGTACGGGAAAGCCTCGGCGGCGTTGCCGGGAAACGAGATATAGATGCTGCTGCTCAGCGCCATGAGAGATCCTCTCGCCTGGGTGGCTCGGCCGGCGCCGGGCGGCGTCAGTCTGGGTATGACGCTAATACCCGCGCAGGCTCAGGACTAGACCCCCGAGGTCACGGGCGCCCGCCCGCTGAGAGCGAGAAGGCGGGTTCGGGCGTCGGCGCCGAGGGCGACGGGCAGGGCCGCGCCGAACACGTCAAAGGTTCTCATGAGTTCCACCACGTCGCGGCCGTGCTCGAGGGCCCAGGCGGCTAGTTCCTCAGCTTCCGGGGTCGCCCAGGTCGAGGGATCCAGGTCGTGGGCGTGGACCAGGAGTTCCACCACGCGCAGGGCGAGCAGGTCGTGGACGGGGATGTCCGCCAGTCGATGCCTCACGGTCGCGGTGGCGTCGGGGGCTTGCGCCAGCTGTTTGCGCAGGCCGGCGGCGGTCCTGTGGAGAGCGGGGACCGGGCGGTCCCCGGCGTGATCGGTGGTGCGGGTCGCGGCGATCTCGACCTCGGGCAGGCGTGTGAAGTAGCCGGCGTAACGCAGCCCCCCGCCGAGGACGTGGTTGGCGCAGTCCCGGCGGGTCCAGCCCGGGCAGGCGGCGCACTCGCCGTCGAGTCCGGATGTCAGGGCACGGCCGAAGAGCGAGGTGGCGGAATCGAGCACTGTCAGATGTTCGTGGGGGATGGGCGTGGACCTCATGGGCACCTCCGGAATGTCTGAGCTTCACAGTAGGTTGACAATGACTGCGCGGACACCCGCGCCTAACCCTTATCAGAAGTTCCGAGACCCTCCCGGGCAAGAATCAGTGCGAGCCCGGGTCGACGTGAGAAAGGACCCTCCACAGTCATGAGCCCGCAGACCTCCGGTGCCGCCGAGACCAGGGAGTTCCAGGCCGAGACCCGCCAACTGTTGGATCTGATGATCCATTCGATCTATTCGAATCCGGATACGTTCCTTCGTGAGGTCATCTCCAACTCATCCGACGCGCTGGACAAGCTGCGGTTGGCGGCGTTGCAAGATTCCTCGCTGGGCGTGGACGTCTCGGACCTGCACATCGAGTTGGCGGCGGATGCGCAGGCGCGAACGCTGACAATCAAGGATAACGGCATCGGCATGTCCGGTGACGAGGTCGTGGATCTGATAGGAACGCTCGCCAGGTCGGGCACGGGCCAGATGCGTGAGGCGCTGGCGGCAGCCAAGGCGGCGCAGGAGTCGGGAGAGATCAGTGAGCAGGCCACAGCGGATCTGATCGGCCAGTTCGGCATCGGTTTCTACTCCACGTTCATGGTGTCGGACCGGGTCACGTTGGTTACTCGCAAGGCCGGCGAGGCCACCGGAACGCGCTGGACCTCCACCGGTGAGGGCACGTACACGATCGAGGAGGAGGCAGATGCGCCACAGGGCACCTCGGTGATCCTCGATCTCAAGCCGGCGGGTGGGGACGCCGCCCTCCCGGATTACGCCGAGGAGTCCACCCTGCGCCGGGTGGTGCGCACGTACTCGGACTTCATCGCCTGGCCGATCCGTATGGAGGTAGAGCGTCCGGCACCGGAGCCGGAGGGGGACGACGACGAGGCCAACGACGTCTCAGCCGAGAACACCATCACCGAGACGGTCACGCTCAATTCGCAGAAGGCGCTGTGGACGCGGCCGAAGTCGGAGGTTTCCGAGGAGGAGTACGCCGAGTTCTACCGTCACGTCTCGCACGCCTGGGACGAGCCGCTGGAGACCATCACGCTCAAGGCGGAGGGCACATTCGAATACCAGGCCCTGCTGTTCCTTCCCACGCAGGCGCCGTTCGATCTGTTCTCCCCGGACACCAAGCGGGGCGTCCAGCTCTACGTCCGTCGCGTGTTCATCATGGACGACTGCGAGGAACTGGTCCCGCCGTTCCTGCGCTTCGTCAAGGGCATCGTCGACGCCCAGGACCTCTCGCTTAACGTGTCGCGGGAGATCCTGCAGCAGGACCGCCAGATCCGGGCGATCCGCAAGCGGCTGGTCAAGCGGGTGCTGCAGACCATCGAGCAGATCAAGAACGACCGGCCCGAGGAGTTCCGTAGCTTCTGGGCCAACTTCGGTGCGGTCCTCAAGGAAGGACTGATCGCCGACGTCGACGCCCGCGCACAGCTGCTGGCTATCAGCACTTTTGAGTCCACTCGCCCCGCCTCGGGGGACGCATCGGAAAGCGACGACGACGAGGTGGGCACCACGATCGCGGAGTACATCTCCCGCATGGTCGACGGGCAGGACGAGATCTATTACCTCACCGGCACATCCCGCGCCGCGGTGGAGAACTCCCCGCATCTGGAGGCGTTCCGCGCACGCGGTGTCGAGGTGCTGGTGCTCACCGACCCGGTCGACGAGGTGTGGGTGGATGCCGTCGGCGAGGTCGACGGTAAGCGTCTTCGTTCGGTGGCCAAGGGGGACGTGGACCTGACGGGCCTCGGCTCGGATCAGCCGGAGAAGAAGGACGAGCCTGACGCCGCCGAGTACGCCGACCTGCTCACCTGGCTGGGCGAGGAATTGTCAGACGAGGTCAAGCAGGTGCGTCTGTCGCAGCGGCTCACCGAGTCCGCGGCCTGCATGGTGGGCGACGAGTTCGATATGACCCCGCAGCTCGAGGCGATGTATCGCGCCTCGGGGATGGAGATGCCCACCAGCAAGCGGATCCTGGAGCTCAACCCCACGCACCCGCTGGTCGAGCGTCTGCGCACGCAGTATTCGGAGGCGCCGACCTCGCCCGAGCTCAAGGACACGGCGCGTCTGATCTCGGGTGCGGCCGTTTTGGCGGAGGGCGGCACGCTCACCGACCCGGCGGCATTCGCCAAGCTGCTGGTCGACCGCATCTGACCCGCTCGCGCCGACGCTCTGCGACTATTCGGCCCCGTTCATCGAGGCAGGAGTGACTGGGCAAGTCGCAGGGCGTCGGCGTCGAACAGAACCAGCGTGGCGTTCTCGACGTCCGTGTCGGTACCGGCCAGGGTGTTCAGGGCCGTGCGGATCGCATCCTCACGTGGCCAGCCGTAGGCGCCGGCCGAGATGAGCGGGAACGCCACCGAGCGGGCACCCAGTTCGTCAGCCACCGCCAGGCTGTTGCGGTAGCAGTCGGCCAGCAACTCGGCACCCGGGCGATCGCCGGGGGAGCGGCCGTATACCGGGCCGACAGTGTGGATCACCCACCGCGCCGGCAGATCGCCCGCGCCCGTGGCGACGGCCTGACCGGTCGGCAGCCCCTCGGACAGCCGGTCGGCCCTCAGTTTGCGACACTCCGCGAGGATTGTGGGCCCGCCCGCGCGATGGATGGCACCGTCCACGCCGCCTCCACCGAGCAGCGAACTGTTGGCGGCATTGACCACCGCGTCCACCCGCATCCGCGTGATGTCGCCGTGGTCCAGGTCGATTCGGGGGCGTCTCGTCGTCGTCATCGGGCTTCCACCGGCATGCTCAGCGACCTGCGGCGGACCATCGGGCGCGGCGCATGATCGAGGCGGTCCACCAACCACATGATGGAAGCAACCTCGCCCACCCACGCCAGACTCACGCACCACCCGGCCAGGATGTCACTCGGGAAATGCACACCCAGGTACATCCGCGTCACACCGATCGCCGGCACGTACGCCATCGACCCGGCGATCACCCGGCCACGCCACGGCGTCGGCCACGCCAACACACACGCACATCCGGCGAGTGCGGCACTGGCCATCGCGTGACCACTGGGGAACGAGAAGCTTTTCTCCTGCACGATGTGGGGGAAGAACGCCGGCCGGTCCCGCCGGTACAGGATCTTGAGCACCGAATTGATGACGGTCGACCCCACCAGGGACACCGTCAGCAGTGTGGCCGGGCGCCGACTGCCCCGCACCGCCCGCAGGTACCCCGCCGCGGCCAGCGCGACCAACGGTACGGCCGTCACCCCACCCAATTCCGTGACCACCCGGACGATGCGCGTGTTCCGCGGCGAATGGTGCTTCTGCAACCACAACATGACCGGTTGATCGAACGGCAGCTTGGCGCCAGTGCGGACGCGTTCGGCCATCTCCACGAACCCGATCACCGGAGTCGCGAACCCCACAAACGCGGCCCCGAAGATCGCCCACGTCCCGCGTGGCAGCGGTACCTCGCGGCGGTCGACGATACTGCCCAGCACGCCGTCCGCCGGGTTCACCTGCCTGAGCAGGTCTCGCGCCGAGGCCAGTGTCGGGGAGGAGGTGGTCCGGGGGCGGCGGCGGGTCGTCGTACGCGACATGCCCCCACACTAATCGCATCGGCTGGCTCGCCGGCCCGGTTAGTGTGGGCCGTGTCAGACCGAGAGGCGGAGGACGAATGAGCCAGACCCGTACAGAAGAAGACCTGCTCGGAACCAGGGAGGTCCCGGCGGAGGCCTACTACGGGATCCACACGGTCCGGGCCGTGGAGAACTTCCCGATCGCCTCCGCCACCATCAGCGACATCCCCGACTTCGTGCGCGGCATGGTCATGGTCAAAAAAGCCGCAGCCCTGGCCAACCTCGAGATGGGCGTGCTCGACGATTCAGTGGCGGACGCCATCGTGGGTGCGTGCGACGAGATCCTGGTGGACGGCCGCTGCATGGACCAGTTCCCCTCCAGTGTCTTCCAAGGTGGCGCCGGGACCTCGGTCAACATGAACACCAACGAGGTGGTGGCCAACCTCGCGCTCGAACGGCTCGGCCACCCCAAGGGCGCCTACGACGTCATCAGCCCTAACGACGACGTCAACCGGTCCCAGTCCACCAACGACGCTTATCCCACCGGATTCCGCATCGCGCTCTGGCACGCGCTCGAGCGACTGGAACCGGCGATCGTCTCGCTACGAGAGGCGTTCTACGACAAGTCCGAGGAGTTCCGCGAGGTCCTCAAGATGGGCCGTACCCAGCTCCAGGACGCCGTGCCGATGTCGCTGGGCCAGGAGTTCGGCGGATTCGCCGTGAATCTCGACGAGGAACTGCACGTACTCGGGGCGGCTGCGCGGATGCTGCTCGACGTGAACCTGGGAGCCACCGCCATCGGCACCGGAGTCAACACCCCACCCGACTACCGCCGCTCCGTGATCAACCACCTGCGGGCCGTCACCGGGTTGCCGGTCACCGGGGCGATGAACCTCATCGAGGCCACCAGCGACACCGGCGACTACGTCAACGTCCACGCCGCCCTCAAGCGCTGCGCCGCCAAGGTGTCCAAGATCTGCAACGACCTCCGGCTGCTCTCCTCGGGCCCGCGCACCGGTCTCAACGAGATCAACCTGCCCGAGCTGCAGGCGGGCTCGTCGATCATGCCCGCCAAGGTCAATCCGGTGATCCCCGAAGTGGTCAACCAGGTGTGCTTCAAGGTGATCGGGAACGACGTGACCGTCACCATGGCCGCCGAAGCCGGCCAGTTGCAGCTCAACGTGATGGAACCGGTGATCGCGCAGGCTATGTTCGAATCCATCTCCCTGCTCACCTCGGCCATCCAGACGCTGACCGACAAGTGCATCCGTGGCATCACCGCCAATGCCGACGTGACGCACAAGAACGTCATGGATTCCATCGGGATCGTCACCTATCTCAACCCCATCATCGGACATCACAACGGCGACCTGGTGGGCCGCGAATGCGCCCGCTCCGGCCGCGGTGTCCGGGAGGTCGTGCTGGAGATGGGATTGCTGTCCGCCGAGGTGCTTGACGACATCCTGTCCCCGAGCAACCTGTTGAGACCGCAGTACAAGGCCAGCGCCACCAAGCGGGTCACCGCGCAGCCCGGATACGACGAGTCGGGACCCACCGGCGAATGACGAATAGCATCGGACTATGACGTCACCCTCATCACGCCGCGTCGCGGGCCGCGAGATCGCCTTCCCCGTGCCCGTCGAGTCCGCATCGATCTCCGGAGCGGCGTTCCTCGCCCGTGCCGCCGTCGCCCGCCGGCTCATCGCGGAGGGTGCGCAATCTGCGATCGGCGACGCAGGTGCCGAGCCGGTGTCGCTGCCGGGTGGCCGCACCCCGGTGACGATGATCCACGTGCGCTACCACGACGTCTCGGGCAACGTCCTGGGCGCGTACCACGAGTTCGGACTGGCATTTCAGGTCACGATCCCGGGGCAGGGCGTGTTCCAGCACATCCACGAACTGCCGGTGGATCAGGACTTCACGCTCGCCGCGGGGAATGAGCTGTGGGGCTTCCCCAAGTGGAAGGGCGACATGGTCGGCACGGCGGGCGGCGCGCTTGACGATGCCCGTCTCGGCGCCGTGGGCTCCTCGGGTGCCGAGGGTATCGATCTCGAGCTCGATACCCGGAGGGGCCTGCCACTTCCAGGTACGCACTCTGTGGCGATGAACTGCGTGCAAGTCCTAGAAGGCGAGCCGGTGTTGGTGCGCGCGGGCGCGAGGGTCTCCGGTGGCCGGATCCGACCGGCGGGCGGCGCGACTGTGACCCTCGCGCAGGGTGCCGAGGACGGTAGCCCCGACATCGCTCGTACCGCGCGTGCGATCCGCGAGCTCGGATTGGTGCGGGCCCGCGCGCTCGCGACCTTCTCGTTCTCCGGGTTCCAGGCGAAGTTCCAGGCGCCGCAGTCTGCGAACTGAATCAGCCGGCCGGTCGGGACGGCTGCCGACCGGTCGCGAAGGCTATAGCCCGCCAGCTGCGAGCGCCTCGCGTGCGGTCGGCTCGGCTGCCGCGCGGTCGGTGGGCACCAGCCCCACCCGACTGCGCCGGTCCAGGACGTCGTCGACGGTGAGCGCCCCCTCGTGGGTGACGGCGTAGGAGAACTCGGCGCGCGTCACGTCCAGGCCGTCGGCGACCGGATCGAGTGGGCGATCGAGCAGACTCTGAGACACCACGGTCGAGGCCTCCTGTCCGAACCGGCCCAGGAGCGAGGCGGGCAACCTGCCCCCGGTGCCCGCCGCGGGCCGCGGCACATCGGCGTGGCCGGGTGCGCCCACCAGCGGAAGGTCTGCGGTCAGGCACGGTCCGGCATCGATCCCCGCGCGCTCCGCCACCAGGTCCACGGCCTGTTCGGCCATGAGGCGGTACTCGGTGAGTTTGCCGCCGGTGATGGTGATCAGGCCGCTCGGGGAAGTGAGGACGGCGTGCTCGCGCGAGAGGTCAGCGGTTTCGCCGTTGTCCGAGTCGCCGAAGTCGACCAGCGGCCGGAGGCCGGCGAAGGTGCCCAGCACGTCGTCGCGGGTCAACGCGGTGTCGAGCGCCCGGTTGACCACGCCAAGCAGGAAGTCGACCTCGTCCTCGGTCGCCTCCGGCACATCCGGCACCGGGCCGGGGGCGTCCACGTCGGTCAGTCCTACGTGCAGGCGCCCGAACTCGGCGGGGATGGCAAAGCAGAAGCGGTTGGTCTCACCCGGCACGGGCACGGTGAGGGCGCCGACGGGATTGCCCAACGCGGCCGCGTCGAGGACCAGGTGAGTGCCTCGCGACGGGCGGACGCGGACCTCGTCGGTGGTCTCTCCGGCCCACACGCCCGTGGCCGAGACGACGGCCCGCGCGGTGAGGGTGAACTCGTCGTCGTCGTCGTTCCTTCCGGCGGCACCGCCGCCTTCCCCGCCGGCGCCGCCCGCGAACTCGTCCCGGACGGTGACCTGCGTTCCACTGGCCGAGAGCACGCGGGCCCTTGTAATAACGCGGGCGCCGTAGCCGGCCGCGGTGCGGGCGACCGCGGTGACGAGACGCGCGTCATCGACGAGTTGGCAGTCCCAGTTGAGGTGCCCGAACCGCAAACCGGCGCGGCGGACCCCCGGCACATACCGTTCGACGGCGGCGGGGCCGAGCACGCGCGAGCCTGGGAGTCGGTCGGCGCCGGTGCCCGCCAGCCGGGACAGCACGGTGCCGGCCACGAACCCGAGCCCCGGGAGAATGGCCTCTACAGGTGAGGTGTTGCGAAAGACGGGTACCACCTGCGCGAGCGGGCGGACGAGATGCGGGGCGGTGCGCTCGAGGAGGATGCCACGCTCGACGGCCGAGCGACGCGCGATCCCCACGTTCCCGGTGGCCAGGTAGCGCAGGCCGCCGTGGGCGAGTTTCGAGGACCAGCGGCTCGTGCCAAACGCCAGGTCGTGGGCCTCGAGCAGGACGGTGTCGAGTCCGCGGGAGGCGGCGTCGAGCGCGATGCCCGCGCCGGTGATGCCGCCACCGATCACGATGAGATCAACAGGCTCGGTGCGGTCGCGCAGGGCTGCCAGATCGCGGGCTCGCCGCGCAGCGGACAGAGCGGTGGACGGCCCGTCGGAGCCCGCAGTGGGGAGGTCGGGAGTGGTCACGGTAGGAGATACCCCCTGATGAGTCGGTGCAGTTCGGTGCGCCAGGTGGCGGCATCGAGTGGTGGGTCGGCGAGCGGCGCGGACAGGACGGCGCCCTGCACGGCGAGGAAGAGCATCGTTGCGGTGGAGTCGGGATCGCGGCCGGTCATCCGGGGGTCGGCGGCGATGGTGTGGTCGAGGACGGCGCCCAGGTGGGCGATGAGGGCGCGTTGGGATGTTCCCAGGCGGCGGAGGATGTATTCGCCGAGCAGGCCTGCCTCGTGTCGGCGCAGGGCGTCGAGAAGCGGATCGGTGCGGATCTGGTCGGCGAGCGCGCACAGTTGGTCGGCCAGGCGATCGGCGTCACGGGGGGCGGACGGGTCGGCGAGGGAGGCGTCGACGCGCGTGACCGCCGTGGTGAGCTCGCGGGTGAGCAGGTCGGCGGTGAGTGCGGCAGTGTCAGGCCAGTGCCGGTAAAGAGTGGTGCGGCCGACCCCTGAGCGACGCGAGACCTCGACCATCGTGGTGCGCTCGGTGCCGATCTCGAGGATCAGGGCGTGCGCGGCGTCGAGCGCGCGATTGCGGGTGGTGCTCCGCGGTGTCGCTGTGCGGGTTGTCACCGGGCCTCCTGGCGGGCGTCGTCGATCGACGAGGAAACGGAACAGATTGTGCTTTACTGTTCCAGTATGAGCGACTTTACTCCCGATGACAATCTCGAACCCGCCGATGCCGGCCCGCCCCTGCCGCCCATGGACCTGTCCCGCTGGGGGACCGAGGCCGAGGCCAAGGAGCTGGGCGAGGGCATCCGCGATCTGCTCCGCGACGTGCTGGGCGTGACCGCTGAGAGCGGGCTCCGGTTCGATCCGGCTGCGGTGACCGCTTCGCCGTCGCGGCTGGCCGACGCCGACCTCGCCGCGCTCTCCGACCTGGTGGGTGCCCGCAACGTGAGCGCCGACGACGCCCAGCGCCTCCCGCGAGCCCGCGGTAAGTCGACCCCCGACCTCCTGGCGTGGCGCCTGCACCCCGGAGTGGACTGCCCTGACGCGGTGGTAGCCCCCGGGAGTGACGACGACGTGGCCGCACTCCTGGACTGGTGCGGCTCCGAGGGGGTCGCGATGGTTCCCTTCGGTGGCGGCACGTCCGTCGTTGGTGGCCTGACCCCGGACACCGGAGGCCACAGGGCCGTGGTGAGCATCGACCTGACGAGATTCGACGAGCTCGAGTCGATCGATCCCGTATCGGGCGAGGCGGTCTTCGGTGCGGGTGTCACGGGCCCGCGGGCGGAAGAACTGCTGCGCGAGCACGGGTTCTCGCTCGGGCACTTCCCCCAGTCCTTCCCCTACGCAACGCTGGGTGGCTACGCCATGACCCGCTCGTCGGGGCAGAGTTCGGCCGGCTACGGGCGCTTTGACGAGATGGTCCGCGGACTGACCGTGGTCACTCCGGTGGGTGCGATCGAGGCGAGCCGGGCGCCGGCGTCGGCGGCCGGGCCGGACCTGCGGCAGTGGCTGATGGGCTCCGAGGGCGCCTTCGGCGTCTGCACCCGGGTGCGGATGCGAATCCACCCGGTGCCGGAGGTCGTGCGGCACGAGGCGTTCCGCTTCCCCGACTTCGCCACCGGGTCCGCGGCACTGCGTGCGGTGGAGCAGCAGGGTGCCGGGCCCACGGTGATCCGCCTGTCGGATGAGACCGAGACGATGGTCAACCTCGCCACGGCCACCGAGTCCATCGGGGAGAAGTCCGAGGCGTCCAACCCCGACTCCGGTGAGGGCGGATGCCTCTGCCTGTGCCTGTTCGAGGGCACTGCCGAGCACGCCGAGTCGCGGCAGGCCGAGACCCGCGCGGTCCTTCTGGCGCACGGTGGCACGTCGCTGGGGGCGGGCCCCGCGCGGTCGTGGGAGGACGGGCGCTTCGGTGCCCCTGTCCTGCGCGACTCACTGTTGGACAACGGCGCGCTGGTGGAGACACTGGAAACCGCCACCGACTGGTCCAACATCCCTGCACTGCGGGACGCGGTGGCAGGTGCGCTCACGACCTCGCTCGAGGCGAGTGGAACCCCGGCATTGGTCATGTGCCACATCAGCCACGTCTACCCGACGGGCGCGTCGCTGTACTTCACCGTGGTGGCAGGACAGCGCGGCGAGGATCCGATCGAGCAGTGGATGGCCGCCAAGCAGGCTGCAAGCGAGGCGATCGTCTCCGGCGGCGGCACCATCACGCACCATCACGCGGTGGGCATCGATCACAAGCCGTACCTCCGGGCCGAGATCGGCGATGTGGGCGTGGCCATGCTGCGGGCCGTCAAGCAGGCCGTGGACCCCCACGGCGTGTGCAACCCGGGGACGTTGATCCCGTGAGCCCCGGCGCTGAGGGCGTCAGGTTCTCCAACCGCGAGATCCGCACCGTCGCACTGCTGGTCAATCCCGCGGCCGGCGGCGGACGAGGCGCGAAGATTGCTACCCGGGCCGCCGACCGACTTCGGTCCCACGGTATCGAGGTCACCCGGCTCGAGGGTGCTGACGCCGAGGAGTCCCTGCGCCTGGCCCGCCGCGCTGTCGCGAGCGGCGTGGACGCCCTCGTGGTGTGCGGTGGCGACGGCATGGTCTCGCTGGCCGTGCAGGCGCAGGCCTTCACGGACATCCCGGTGGGCATCATCCCCGCGGGGACCGGCAACGATCTGGCCCGCGACTACGCCATTCCCCTGGACGGGCCGGAGGCGGCCGCCGACGTGGTGGCGGCCGGACGCGTCGAGCACGTCGACCTGGGGCAGGCGACACCGGACGGCGGCGAGCCGCAGGTGTTCGCCTCCATCCTGTGCGCCGGTTTGGACGCCAAGGTCAACCGACGGGTCAACGAGATGAAGCTTCTCGGCGGGCCCCTGCGCTACGTGATCGCCGCCGTAATGGAGTTCCCGGTCTACCGGCCCCGGCAGTTCCGCATGACCTTTGATGCTGGCCTGCCCACCGAGGAGGCGGTCGAGTCAGAGGTGCTGCTCAGCGCGTTCGCCATCACCCGCAGTTATGGCGGTGACATGAAGATCGCCCCGAGTGCCGACCGGGCCGACGGGCTCTTCGACGTCTGCTACATCGGTCGCATCTCCAAGCTCAAGTTCGCCCGGCACTTCCCCAAGATCTATTCCGGTGGTCATATCGGACTGGAGGGGGTCAACACACGGCGCTGTCGAACCGTCCGACTGGAGGCCCACGATGTCGAAGCGTTCGCGGACGGGGACTTCGTAGCGCCACTGCCGGTGACGGTGGAGGTGCTGCCCGGCGCGGGACGATTCCTGGTGCCACACAAGCCACATCTGCAACACGGATAACCGCAGGTCTCAGGCGTTTCGTGGCGCGGCGACCTCATCCGTCAATCAGTTCGCTTCAACCTCGTCGAGGCGGCATGATCACCACAATGCGCTCCAGACTCACTGCGTCACTCGCGACCATCGCCGTCACCTCCGCCACCCTGATGGGTGGCGGAGTCGCGACGGCCTCAGCCCAGACGACGCCGTCTCAGGCATTGCCGGGATTCATTCCGCAGCACCTGATCCCGCAGCACGTCATGCCAGCGGTGGAGGGGGCGGTGTCGCAGATGCGTGCGGCGCTGCCGCCCGAGGCGTGGGCCGCAGTCGGCTCCACCGGGATGACCTATCAGGACATCTCGGGCGGTCTGCGTGACGGCATCGTCCGCGAGATCGACGCCTACCGTGCCTCTCGCGGCATGGGGACGCTGGCTCCCAACGGGAACCTAGATCGCGAGGCTCAGGCGTGGGCGGATCAGCTCGCGACTCGCGATGTGGTTGAGCACAATACCGCGCTGCTCAACCGTGGGCACGGAGAGAACATCGTTGCGGCCGGCACCCACTGCGGCGCGGTGTGCATGGTCGACCTGTGGAAGAACTCACCCGGGCACAACGAGAACCTGCTCGATCCCGGTTACCGTTCCGCCGGCATGGGCATCGCCTACCGGGGGGACAAAGTTTTCGTGGTACACAACTTTGCATACTGATCAGATGAAGTGAGCGGCCTAACACCGCGCGTGAACGATCGGGCCGCTGGAATCTGAGCCGATGGAGACGAGGGAGACCATGTCTGAACGGATCATGCGAGCACTGAGACTCAAGACCGACCCCGGGATCTTCCTGACCACGGTCGGCATCGTTGTGGCGTTCGTGGTGGTCACATTCTTTGCCGGCGACTGGGTAGGTAGCGTATTCGGCGCCGCGTCCGGGTGGATCATGACCGACCTCGGTTGGTTCTACATCTTCGGTGTCACAGCGTTTCTTGGATTCCTCATCTGGATTGCGATGAGTCGATTCGGCCATGTCCGGCTGGGTGCCGACGACGAGATGCCGGAGCACTCCACCGCAACGTGGTTCGGGATGCTGTTCGCTGCCGGAATCGGCACGATTCTCATGTTCTGGGGAGTGGCCGAGCCGATCTCGCACTTCGCGACACCTCCGCGCGGTGGCGTCGAACCAGGCAGTACCGATGCTGCGCGCCAGGCCATAGGTTTCACGCTCTATCACTTCGGTCTGCACACGTGGACGATCTTCGCTCTGCCCGCGTTGGCGTTCGCGTACTTCATCTACAAGCGAAAGATGCCGCCACGGGTGAGCTCGATCTTCGCCCCGCTGCTGGGCGACAAGATCTTCGGCCCCATTGGCCGGACCATCGACGTGGTGGCGCTCGTCGGCACCGTGTTCGGCGTGGCCACCTCCGTGGGCCTGGGCACACTGCAGATCAACGCGGGGCTCAACGAGCTTTTCGGGATCGCCATGTCGGCGACGGTCCAGGTGCTCATCATCGCGGTCGTCACGACCATCGCCTGCGTGTCGGTGGCGGCGGGGTTGGAGAAGGGCATCAAGCGACTGTCCAACTTCAACATCGCGCTCGCCATCGGGCTGCTGATCTTCGTCCTGGTCACCGGCCCCACGCTGTTCCTTCTCAAGGGCACGGTTGAATCTCTGGGCATCTACCTCACGTCACTGCCCGAGCTCGCGCTGTGGAACAACGTTTTCCCCGCCAGTGATGACCTCGCCTCGTGGCAGAACACCTGGACCGTCTTTTACTGGGCCTGGACCATCACGTGGTCGCCGTTCGTCGGCATCTTCATCGCCCGCATCAGTAAGGGTCGCACCATCCGCCAGTTCGTCTTTGGTGTGCTTGGCCTGCCGGTGGCCTTCTCCGTGCTGTGGTTCGGCATCTTCGGAATGGCCTCGTTCCATATCGAGCTCTACGGGTCCGGGGGGCTGGCGCAGGCGGTGGTCGAGGACGGCGATATCCCGGGCGCGTTGTTCGCCTTCCTGTCCAACTATCCGGCGGCGACTTTCATCTCGGGTGTCGCCGTGCTGCTCGTCGTGATCTTCTTCACCACCTCCGTCGACTCGGCGGCGATGGTCGTGGACATGATCGCCTCGGGCAAGGACGACGATGTCCAGGTCTCACCTCCCCACCAGCGGATTATCTGGGGGGTGCTCATGGGCGCGGTCGGCGCGACGCTGCTCGCCTTCACCGGCGAGGGGGGCCTGACCGCCCTGCAGGAGGTCATCACGGTGATCGGTCTGCCGTTCTTCGTGATGGGCTTCATCATGATGTACAGCCTCGTGCGTGGGATAAGTAATGACCTCGGTGAGCGCCCGGCGACCGTCACCCGCCAGTGGCACCGTGCGTACTCGCCCTCGGCGCTCGCGGAGAACGAGGGCGCTCCCTCGCCGGAGCCGGTCCACCCGCTCAACCGCATCCCGGAAACCGACGAGGACGGCGGCGACGCCGAGGGCGCCGGCGACACCGCCGGGGCCGACACGACGGACGAGTCGCCGGGCGGCGAGGCCTGACGGACCGGGAGCGGGCGCGATCAGTGCGCGCGGACGTCGAGCATGGTCATCCCGGCGTGCATCTCCCATGCGAGAATCTCCGCCCCGTGCTCGCCGGCGGTGACGCGGCGCCCGCCCGAGGCGGTCATCCGGGCGGCGTCACCGGTATCGAGCACGCCCTCACCCTCGAGAGTCACCGATCCGATCGGGACGTAGAGGTGCAGATAGGGCGCTTCGGGTAGAACCACCGAGCCGCCAGCCGATAGCCGGGAAGCCAGCAGTGCGGAAGACGAGTTCCGGATCTGGATAGCGGCCCGGTCGGAGTAGCCGGGAAGACCCCCGGCCACGACGACGAGGTCGTTCTCCAACTCGCCGGGATCGATCTCCCGCTGTTCGTATCCGGGATCCCCACCTGTGGTGTCCGGCACGACCCACATCTGGACGAGGTGGACCGGGTCCACCGGGGTCTTGTGGCTGACCGAGCCGTCGCGCCACGCGTCGTTGCGCTCGGAGTGCAGGATGCCGGAGCCTGCGCTCATGCGCTGGGCGAGGCCGGGGTAGATGAGGCCACTGTGGCCCTCGGAGTCCTGGTGCACGAGCGATCCCGACAGCACCCACGTGACGATCTCCATGTCGCGGTGTCCGTGGGTGTCGAAGCCTGTGCCTGCGGCGATGCGATCGTCATTGTTCGCCAGTAGACGCCCGAAATGGGTGTTCATGGGGTCCTGATAGCGGGAGAACGAGAAGGAGTGGCGGGAGTCCAGCCAGCCGCCGGAGTCATGGGACCGGGACGCCGAGCGGCGGATCTTGACGCTGGGAACGAGCACGGGCACCCCTCCAGATCTAGTTGATGAATCAACTATAACATGGCCACCGGGTGCGGGAGCAGCGGTTTGGTGCCAGCACGCACCCCGCAGCTACCGTGCAAGTTGGTCGTTCAGTACGAGTGTCCAGAAATCTTCTTCATTAACTGGCGCTCAGGAAACGACGAACGTAGGGTGATTGACATCACATAGAACTTCGGGAGGATAGCGATGTTGCAGAACGCGTTGACCACCACGTTACGAGTAAGTATGGCCACGACCAACGGCGTGGCTCAGGTTCTCGTGGACACCACCCTCGGGCGCTTCCTCGACACCAACCCGGACAAGGTTCGCTAACCGGTGGAGGGCCATGGCCCCACCTCGTCAGGCGACTGTGTGAACTTTTCGCCGGGGGCGGAGGGGTGATGCCGACCATAGCCGGGTCCGCACACTCTGGATTCCGAGCCGAAGTGGCTTACTCTGGTCCGCATGTCGGATAACCCTTTCGGGCGGGTCATCACCGCGATGGTGACCCCCATGCATGATGACGGCTCGATCGACTTCGACGGCCTCAAGCGGCTCGCGGTCCACCTGGCGGACAATGGGCATGACGGCCTGTTGGTCAACGGCACGACCGGCGAGTCAGCTACCACAACAGACGACGAGGACTACGCCGCGGTGGCGGCCGTCGTCGAGGCCGTGGGCGACCGCGTCCAGGTGATGGCCGGCTGCGGCACCAACGACACCGAGCATTCCATGCGCGCTGGCCGCGAGATGGTCGCGCGCGGCGCGGACTCGCTGCTGGTCGTGACGCCGTACTACAACAAGCCCACCCAACACGGGATCGTCGAGCACTTCCGGATGATCTCCGAGGCCGCCGATCGGCCGATCATGGCCTACGACATCCCCGGACGTACCGGTACCGCCCTGGCCTCCGACACGATCCGGCGCCTGGCTGAGATCCCAGGCGTTAAGGCGGTCAAGGACGCCAAGGGTGATCTCTTCGAAGCCAGTCGGCTCATGGCCGAGACCGACCTGCTGTGGTTCTCCGGCGACGATGTGCTCAACCTTGCATTCCTCGCACTCGGAGCGACCGGCGTCGTCTCCGTGGTGGGCCATGTGGCTGGCAACGAGTACCGCGCGATGATCGACGCCGTGGACGCCGGTGACCTCCAGACGGCTCGCGAGATCCATACCCGCCTGATCCCCGCTGTCGACGCGGTGATGCACACGTCTCAGGGCGCTATCCAGGCCAAGGCCGCGCTGAAGATGCAGGGCGTCATCGGCTCGGATCGCCTGCGTATGCCCCTCCTCCAGGGGCCGCCCGAGCACCTGGACAAGCTCCGCGCGGGGCTGGCGGCGTCCGGTCTGAACTGACCCACTCGCTCACAGCCCGATCTCTCACGCCGTCACGCGGGCTGGCCGGGGCGTCAGCGGAACGCGGCCATCTCCGTGCACCGCTGCCACAGTGCGGCCGCCGTCGTGCGGTCATGTGAGCGGCGGCTCGACCGGGCGATCTGCGGATGCCCACGTAGTCCCGCGAGACGGTCCGGGCCCACGAACGCGCCGCCCGCGATGTCAGGCACGGTGGCCGCGTAGAGAACCGACAGCGCGCCCATCTCCGGTGACAGGCCCGCCCATGAGAGCGAGTTGCCCAGCTCGAAGAAGCGGTCGGCAAGCGGCTTGTTGCTGTGCCGCATGAGCTCGGTGGCCGTATAGCCGGGATGCGCGGCCACGGACCTCAACTCGCTTCCCTTGGCACCAAAGCGACGCTGCCACTCGTACGCCAGCATGATGCAGCCCAGTTTGGAGTTCGCGTACGCGTTCAACGAGTGGTAGCCGCGTAGGTCCATGTTCAGGTCGTCGGTGTCCAGCCGCCCCCGCCAATGCGCCAGCGAGCCGAGCCACACCACGCGGTCCGTCAGCTGCGGCAGTAGCCCCAGGAGGAGCGTGTGGTGGCCCAGGGTGTTGACCCCGAACTGCATCTCGTGGCCCTGCGCGGTTCGGGCCGCCGGGATGTTCATCAGACCCGCGTTGTTGATCAGAACGTCCACCCGGTGGGTGGTCCCGGCAACAAACTCGTCGACGGAGTCCAGGTCCGCGAGGTCGAGTCGCCGCACTCGCGCGAGGTCCCGCGACCCGGCCGGCAACGAGGCCCGCGCGGCCTCCGCCTTCTCGGTGTTTCTGCAGGCCATGACTACCCTCGCGCCCTTGGCCGTGAGCGCCTCGGTGCTGGCCAGGCCTATCCCAGCGTTCGCCCCCGTCACCACAAAGGTCCGGCCGGCCTGGTCGGGGATATCTGCTGTGGACCATCCATGTGAGCGAGTCATGTAGGCAAGTCAACCAGGCGTGCCTCCCCTGAGGGGGCCTACCTGTGTGATAACGAAGGGATATCTTCCGCAATGCTCCTGTGACATACTCGTGCCTGGCGCGGGCCCCACGCGTCACACGTGCCTTCCGCCGATCGAGATCTCGGAGTACCTCATGACGTTCGACCGCCGAACCTTCCTCCGCCGCGCCGGGCTCGGTGCCGCCGGAGCCGGAGCAATCGCCGCAGGCATCACGCCCGCCGTGGGTGCCCAGTCCTCGATTCCCGCCGAGCTCGGGGCACTGCCGGGTGCGGGGGCCGGGGTCCCGATCGGCACGCTCCTCGACTACGCGTCCGGCCCACCGTCCGCGGCATCGGTTCGTGCGGCCGGGCATATGGGTGCCGTCCGCTACTGCTCGAATCGTCGGAACGGGTCGGAATGGATGACCGGCAAGCCGCTGCGGCGAAGCGAGGTCGATGACTTCCGGGGGCACGGCCTGAACATGGTCTCGTGCTACCAGTACGGCAAGGACGCCTCGGCAGACTGGCGCGCGGGCGCCGATGGTGGCGATTACCACGCCCCGATCGGTATCCGGATCCATAATGAGGCAGGCGGGCCGAAGGGCGTTCCGATGTACGTAGCCGTCGACGACAACCCGTCGCGGTGGGAATTCGACAACCTGATCGCGCCCTATCTCGACCGTTTCCGTTCCCGGCTGCACGGCGCCGGGCTGAAGCTCGGCGTGTACGCCAACGCCCCCACCATCGACTGGTGCCGCGGGCGTAACCTGGGCGAGTACTTCTGGCAGCACGACTGGGGCTCCGCGGGTCGACTCAGCCAGGCCGCCAACATTCACCAGAAAGCCGGCAAGCAGGCGTATGTGGGCGGGGTGCTCAGTGACATCAACGATGTCTACTCCCTCGACTACGGCCAGTGGTGGCCCACCGACTACCTGGCGCTCGCCCAGTCAGCGCTCGGCAGCGTCGGCTGATAGAGCTCACCGAGAGCGCGTGAGCTCCTTACTTCACCGTGATCTCACCCATCGTCCCCCACTCGTCTCCCTCGGCCGTGGTGTTGATGATCCGTGGAGTGCGCTCCAGGTACTGCGCAGCGGATCCGGTGAATTCGGTGAAGTGAGCTGAGTCCACGTGGTCGCCCGGGGCATCGCCTTCGCGGAAGGCCTCGCAGAGCAGGTAGGTGTTAGGCGACTCGGGGGAGCGGTACCAATCGAAGAACAGGTTGCCGGGCTCCGCGCGGGTAGCCTCGGTGAACCCTCTGGTGATCTCGAGCCAGGTGTCGGCGAACTCGGGCTTGACGTCAAAACGGACATTGATAAGGATCATGGCCCCATCCTGCCGCGCCCCCGCGGGGTCGTCGAGTGGGGATGACTCGCCCCGATCGGCTGGGCGGGCCTACCCTGTATCGGGTGACCATCGAGTTGAGCATCGAGAACCCGTGCGTCCCACAGACGGAGGCGGACTCCTCTGTGCGCGCCGTCTGGGATCGGCTGTCCGTCGACGCGACCTCCAGTCGCAACGAGCCGCTGATCGCGGGCCTCGTCCTGGATCTCATCGACGGCTGCGACGACCTCGGTGAATCCCTGGCCCGACTGGCAGCCTCCCGCATCGCGACCCCTGAGATCGGGCGACATGTGCTGGAGAAAGAAATCAGGGCGGTCCTCAGCGAGCACCCTCATGTCCTCGACGCCGTGGCGGCGGATCTCGTGGTGAGCTTCGAGCGCAACCCCGCCTACCCCAACTACCTGGTTCCCTATCTCTTCGCCAAGGGATTTCTCGGTCTCCAGGTGCACCGCGTGGCCCATGAGATGTGGAACGCCGGACGCGTGATGGCGGCCTCGTTCCTGCAAAGTCGCGTGTCCGAGGTCTTTGCCATGGACATCCACCCCGCAGCGCGTGTCGGGTCAGGCATCCTCGTGGACCACGCCACCGCAATCGTGGTGGGCGAGACCTGCGTGATCGGAGACGGCGTCTCGATTCTGCAGGGTGTCACCCTCGGAGGCACCGGCAACGAGGACGGCGACCGCCACCCCAAGATCGGGGCGGGAGTGCTGCTGTCCGCCGGCTCGATCGTGCTGGGCAATGTACGCGTGGGGGATTGCTCGAAGGTGGCCGCCGGCTCGGTGGTCCTCGACGATGTCTCCCCGCACACGACCGTTGCCGGAGTCCCCGCCAGAGTGGTTCGACGGCACTCGGATTCGCTGGTCCCCGCAGAGCGTATGGACCAGGAGCTCGAGAGCAAGGGGTAGAACCTCACTTATGCGAGTGTTGGTGGTGGATGACGAACCGGCGTTGAGGGAGAGCCTTCGCCGGGCACTCGTCGCGGGCGGCTGGTCCTTTGAGTCCGCTGCTGACGGCGAGGTCGGACTGGAGATGGCCAGCCACGGGGATTTCGACGTGGTGGTTCTGGACATCATGATGCCGGGTCGCAGCGGCTACGAGGTGGTCCGTGAGCTACGTCGCCGCGAGGTGTGGACCCCCGTGCTCATGCTCACGGCGAAAGACGGCGAGTACGACGAGGCCGACGCCTTTGACCTGGGTGCCGACGATTACCTGGTCAAACCATTCTCGTTGGTCGTACTCGAAGCCCGCCTGCGGTCCCTCGTCCGGCGTGGCGCGCCGGAGCGGCCCGCCGTATTCGAGGCGGGCGACCTGGTGGTGGATCCCGCTGCCCGCGAGGTCCGACGGGGCGAGACCCGCATCAGCGTGACCTCACGCGAGTACGCAGTGCTCGAGTACCTCATCCGCAATCGCAACCAGGTGGTCTCCAAGCCGCAGATCATGCACGCGGTGTGGGATGCGGCCTACGACGGCGACGACAACATCGTCGAGGTCTACGTGGGCTATCTGCGACGCAAGATCGATGCGCCATTCGGTACCCGGTCCATCGAGACTCTCCGTGGGCAGGGCTACCGCCTCGTCGACAGCAGGTCCGCTCGCTCCTGACCCGGCCCCACCTTTACATCCGCTACCCGCCATGAACTCGCGCGTGCGCCTCGGCGGCGGCCCGAATTCATCGACGGTGGCGGGTGTGGGAAAGCTTGGCAGGCGCGGGTGCGGATGTTGGCAGGCGCGGGTGCGGATGCACGGGGAGTGGTCAGGCGGCGGGCTGCGGGGTCCGGCGGGGGCGATCCTCGGCTAGTCGTCGAAGTCGTCCGACAGTGCCTCGACGGGCAGCTCTACTACGAATCTCGCGCCGCCGCCGGGGGCGTCCTCGGTCCACACCGAGCCGCCGTGGGACCGGGTGATCTCGGCGACGATCGCCAGACCCAACCCGGACCCGCCCTTGCCCCGCGCGCGGTCGGCGTCGAGGCGCGCGAAGCGATCGAACACCGAGCTCCGCTGGGCGGGGGGAACGCCCTCGCCGTCGTCGTCGACCACTATCACCGCACGCGGCGCAGAGGGGTCCGAGCGATCAACCGTGAGCCCCAGCGACACCCGTCCGCGGGCATGGCGGCGCGCGTTGTCGACGAGATTGCGCACCACCCGCAGGAGCGCGTCGGGGTCGCCGACCAGGCGCGCAGGCTCCACGGAAACCGTCACCTCGAGGCGGCCCGCGTTTGCCGAACCGCTGCTGCCCACACCTGTCGACCCGCCGGCGCCCGAGCCTGCCGAACCGCCCGCACCCACCGCGCCGAGTCCCCGCACGCGTGCGGCCTCGGAGAGCACGATGTCGTCCAGGTCCACGTCGTCCAGGCGCAGGGGTTTGCCGCGCTCGTCGTTCTTGGCCAGCAGGAGCAGGTCCTCAACCATGGAGCGCATGCGCTGGACCTCGGGCAGGAGAAGATCGTCGACGGTCTCCACGTCGACGGGCGTACCGGAGGTGGAGGACAACTCGAGGATGGTGGACAGAGTGGACAAGGGGCTACGCAACTCATGGGAGGCGTCGCCCACAAAGGCGACCTGCGCGGTGCGGGTGGCGTCGAGGCGGGCGAGCATCGCATTCATGGTGCGGGCCAGGCGGGCGATCTCGTCCTCCCCGTCGGGGACCGGCACGCGCTCGCCGTGGCCGGACGCCGTGATCTCTGCCACGCGCGAACGGATCGCCTCGACGGGCCGCAGCGCCCGACCCATCGCGTTTTGGACGAACACGGCGGTGGCGAGGCCGGCGACCGGCACGAACGACAGGAACAGGAACGCGCCGGTGGCCAGGAGGGAGTCGTAGCGGTCGCTGTCAGTGGCCACGTCCACAGCAAAGGTCGTTCCGCGCACGCTCACGCCCACGGAGGTGACGCGCAGGTCCGCGCCGCCCGGGGACTTGAGTTGGCGTTGGAGGATCTCTCCGGCGGCGGGCGACGGCAGTACGGGCACGTTCTCGAGCCCGTGGGTGACCTGACCTGCCAGGATCTCGCGGGACGGGGTGATGATCCGCACCATGTCGACGTCCGAGAGAGGCTCAGAGACAAGGTCCAGCGCAGCCTGCGGGCCCCGGACAACGAGTTGCTCGGCCAGGTCGACCGCGCGATCGCGATCCGCGGAGTCGATGGCCCCGTGCACCGCGGAGCGCAACAGCAGCCACGCACCTCCGGCAGCCACCGCGAGCACCAGCATGACGATGGCGGTCGCGACCACGGTCGTGGCCACGCGCAACGGCCAGCGGCGGGGGTGGATGAGGACCTCGCGATTCAGGGGCACGCCTCCCATTGTGCGGTCCGGTGCCAACGAAGCAGCGTGTTAGCGTCGCCGGGTGAAACAGTCGCAGCATAACGGCCCGGAACCGAGGCTGGGGATCTCGTTCACCGAGTCCGGGGATGGCACGCTCAGTTGGCATCAGCCGATCGGAGACCAGTTCGTCGACCCCTCCGGCCGCTTTGCCACCGGCGGCCTCGCCGTGCTCGTGGATTCGGGCCTGGGTGCGGAGAACCACCGCCGACGGGCGAGCGGCATGTGGACCGTGACCACCGAACTCCGCATCGACATGCTGTCCCGCCCGGGGGCGGGGTCAACGGCCCTCGGCGTGCGCACGGACCACCTCGGTAATGACGGTCACTGCCTCACCACGAGGGGCGAGGTGCACGACGACGACGGCGAGGTCGTGGCAGCAGGCCTGGTCAAGACCGTGGGAATCGCAGGCGCGATCGACGCGGAAGGGTACGACGAGGAGCCGCCGTGGCCGGCCGCGCTCGAACCGGGCACCTTGGCAGAGGTCCTGTGTGTGTCGCTGGATTCGCGGGACGACGGCCCGGGCGGCACCCGGGCGGTGGAAGCCGTTGTGGCTCCGGAGCCCGCTTTGGCCAACCCGCTGGGCAATCTGCACGGTGGTGTGTTCGCGGCGGTCGCCGACATCGCGGGCGCCGCGGTGTTCCCGCACGAGCGGGAGGTCTCGTCGTCGTCGCTCGACGTGCGCTACATCCGGCAGATCCCGCTGGTCTCGCCGGTGACGGTGCGTGCGGAGGTGTTGCATGACGGGCGGAGTTGGGGCATCGCGCAGGCCACCACGCGGGACCAGCGGGGGCTGCTGTGCGCGGTGGCATCCGTCACGGTCTACGGACGTCGCTAGTTGATTGTCGTGTCAACCAAGTACGATCGGGAGTCGTAAGATTTCATCGGACGAGAGGGACGCGTAGTGAAGATCGGCATCATTCTGGGCAGCATCCGCAGGGAGAGCTCCGGGGAGTCGGTGGCCCGGTGGGTCGTGGAGCAGGCTGGATCTCGCACAGACGCCACCTACGAGTTGATCGATCTCAAGAGCTTCGACGTCCCGCTGCTCACCTCGGCCACAGTGCCGGGGGCGGCGAACAAAAAATACGACGACGAGCGCGTGACGCGCTGGAGCCAGGCCATCGACTCCTGCGACGCGTTTGTGTTTGTGACCCCCGAGTACAACCACGGCGTCCCGGGCGGACTCAAGAACGCCTTCGACTCCCTCGGCAGCGAGTGGGCCAACAAGGCCGTGGCGTTTGTCTCGTACGGCGCCGATGGCGGCGTGCGTGCGGTGGAACACTGGCGTCAGATAGTGGCCAACTTCCACATGTACGCCGTGCGCCAGCAGGTCTCGCTGAATCTCTTCCTCGAGTTCGGCCCGGACGGCGTCCAGCCGGCCGAGCGTCGCGGCGACGAGATCGCCGTCCTCTTTGATCAGCTCGAGGCGGCCGCGCGTCGCTTCGCGTGAGCTCACCGATTAGATAACTGCAGCGCCCCGCTTCTCCAGAGAGGCGGGGCGCTGCCGGTGTGAGCGCCTGGGTGCGCTGATCAGTTGAGTGCGGCCAGCGCTGAGTCGTAGTCCGGCTCGGTGGTGATCTCGTCGACGAGCTGGGTGTACACGACCTTGCCCTCGCCATCCAGGACGACGACAGAGCGGGCGAGCAGACCGGCCAGCGGCCCGTCGGTCATCTTGACGCCGTAATCGGTAGCGAAGTCGCTACGGAAGGTCGAGCCGGCCGAGACGTTCTCGATGCCCTCGGCGGCGCAGAAACGCTTGTGCGCGAACGGCAGGTCGGCGGAGACGTTGACGACAGTCGTGTTGTCGAGGCTTGCGGCCTTCTCGTTGAACGTGCGCACGGACTGGGCGCACACGCCCGTGTCGACGCTGGGGAAGATGTTGAGCACGACGCGCTGTCCGGCCAGCGACTCCGATGTGAGCTGTGACAGGTCGTCGCCGACCAGGTCGAACGCCGGGGCAGTGGAGCCGACGGCGGGGAGCTCGCCGGACGTGGTGACGGGATTGTTCTTGAATGCGGTGGTTGCCATATGTCCGTTCTACCGGACGCGGGCCTTCAGCGGGGGGTCGCGACGTGCACGGCGATCCCCTCGGGGACCCCTTTGACCTTGCCCGGACGAAAACTCCTCTTGGGGCGGGTGGACACCCGCGCGGGGTCGAGACCTGCGCGCGTGGTCTCGCTGACCAGGATTTCTCCCGCGCCGGCCTTCTCCCCGAGTCGGGCAGCGATGTTCACGTCCACCCCCAGGTAGTCATCCCCGATCCTGCGGGGGTGTCCCGTGTGTATCCCCACCCGCAGTTTCGGCCGCCAGCCGCCGACCTCGACCTCGGCGACCCCGCTCATGAGGTCCGTGACCGCGTTCAACGCCAGTTGCGGGGAAGGGAACACAGCCATGAGGCCGTCGCCGAGCCGTTTGACCACGGTGCCGCGGTGGGCCACTACCGCCGGCTCAGTTGCCGCGGCCACCCTGCGCAACAAATGTAGGGCCTCTTCGTCGCCGACGCGCAACGCCCAGTCGGAGAATCCGACGAGGTCTGTGAACACGATCGTCACCTCGCTACCGCCCTCGCCGCGCCCGGCGCGCTCCCGCAGTGAGTGCCACAGTTGTAGGCCTCCGAGTGTTACCTCGCGGGAGGCTGTGGGCTGCTCGTCGAACAACCGACCGGCGAGTCTGGCGATGGTCCCGGCGCCGTCCCGTCCTGCGGCGGAGAGCGGATCGCCGAATCCGGAATCCCCGGGGAGGGCCCGCCGTACATGGCGCAGGAAATCGACCGACGCGGGACTCCGGTTGGCCTCACGGGCGCTCGCGCCCACGCGGGCCGCCACCTGGCGGGTCCGGGCCCAGTAGCGGCTCGGAACAGACTGGGCGACGGGCGGCGCGGCAGGCCGGGCCGCGGGCTCCGACGGCTCGATCGGCCCTGGTGCGGTGGACATCATGGATCGAGTTTAAGTCGGATTGCCGGATATCAGAGGCCGACGCTGCCCTGCATGATGCCGCCGTCCGCGAAGACGGTCGTGGCGGTGAGGTAGCCCGCGGCCGATGTCGCGAGCATCGCGACGAGCTCACCGATCTCCTGCGGGCGGGCCATCCGACCGAGTGGGATCGAGTCCTCTAGAGCGGCCAACTTGTCCGGGTCGTCCATCGTCGAGCGGTTGATCGGGGTCGCCACGGCGCCCGGGCCCACGTTGATCATCCGGACACCCTTGTCCCCCAACTCCACGCCAGCGGTGCGGGTCAGCATGCGCAGTCCGCCCTTCGCCACGCAATAGGCGGTATTCCCCGGCATCGGCCACTCCTCGTGCACCGACGAGATGTTGATGATCAGTCCTTCGCGTTTGGCGTCGATGAAGTAGCGGGCGGCCGCCTGCGCGCCGAAGAACACGCTCTTCAGATTGACGTCCATCACCCGGTCGAAGTCCTCCACGGATGTCTCGAGCAGCGAGGTCCGAGTTTCCATGCCGGCATTGTTGACCAGGACGTCGAGGCCGCCGAAGGTGTCGACCGCCTTCCGGATCATCGCGTGCAGGTCGTCGGGCTTGGTGACATCGGCCTCCACGCCCACCGCCCGGCCGCCGAGATCCTCCACCTCCCGGGCGAGGCGTTCGGTCTCCTCCGGGTTGGCGATGTAGTCGATCACGATGTTGGCACCGGCGCGACCGGCGGCGCGGACGATCTCCGCGCCGATACCGCTGTTGCCTCCGGTGACGATCATTGTTCTGCCCTCGAGGGACATGCGGCCTCCTCCACCTTCGGGTGAGTTGCACGGTCGTCTCCGACCGTAATCCCCTCCGTGGTCGGGTGCATCCTGTTCTGAGCCCCGGCATCGGCGGGAGTGCCACACTCGAACTCATGTCGACCCTGATCGAGGACTACGCGTTCGTGAGCAACTGCCGTACCGGCGCACTCATCTCCCGCGACGGGAGCATCGACTGGTTGTGCGTCCCCCGACTCGACTCGGCCTCGGTGTTCGGCGCATTGCTGGGAAAAAGCGAGAACGGCCGGTGGCGCATCCGCCCCGTAGACGACCGGGCGGAGAGCACGAGGCGCTACCTCGACGACACGATGGTGCTCATCACCCGTTGGGAGACCGCAGACGGGGTGGCCGAGGTGCACGACTTCATGCCCATCGGCGGCGAGGGCCATCACGACCCCGGGCGCGTTGACCTCGTTCGGCGAATCGTGGGGATCAGTGGCGAGGTGCGGTTCCGGCAATCCCTGCGGATGCGCTTCGACTACTCGCGGGCCACGCCGTGGGTCCGCCAGACGGGAACACCGGAGCACCCCGAACTGCTCGCGATGGCCGGACCGGACGCGCTGGTAATCCGTGGTGCGGAACTGCGGGCCACCGACCGGGTGCACCGCGGAACCGTCACGGTGGCGGCCGGGCGGGCGGTCGATATGACGCTCACCTGGTTCCGGTCACACCGGTCCGCCCCCGCTGCCCTGGACGTCGACCGGACGATGGAGGCGACCCGACAGTGGTGGCAGAGCTGGGCGGACCGGATCCACCACGACGGTAAGCACAGGGACCAGGTCGTCCGGTCACTGGTGCTGCTGCGCGCGCTGACCAACCACCAGACCGGTGGCATCGCGGCGGCGGCCACCACGTCCCTTCCGGAGGAGTTCGGCGGCGCCCGGAACTGGGATTACAGGTACGTCTGGCTGCGCGACGTGGCGCTGACCCTCGAGACGATGATCGATCACGGATTTCTGTCCGTGGTGGATCACTGGCGCGAGTGGCTGCTGCGCGCGGTGGCGGGCGACCCCGCAGACCTGCAGATTATGTACGGACTGGCAGGTGAACGCGACCTCGCCGAGCGCGAGATGCAGAGTCTGCCCGGCTACGAGAATTCCGCTCCGGTACGGGTGGGCAACGGGGCGGTGGGGCAGTTCCAGGCCGACGTGGTGGGCGAGGTGATGGTGACGCTCTGCGCGGCCCGCGAGGCGGGGCTGGCCGAGTCGAAGTATTCCTGGGCCCTGCAGCGTGCCCTGGTCAGATATGTGACCGACAAATTCGAGAAACCAGATCAGGGCATTTGGGAGATCCGGGGCCGTGCCCAGATGTTCACCCAGTCCCGGGCCATGGTGTGGGCGACCTTCGACCGCGCGGTGCGAGCCGTCGAGGTGCACGGGCTGTCCGGCCCAGTGGACGAGTGGCGACGGCTCCGCGACCGCGCGAAGGCGGAGATCGACGAGAAGGGCGTCACCGACGGCCACTTCACGCAGCATTACAACACCACCGAAGTGGACGCCTCGCTATTGCTGCTCCCGCAGATCGGGTTCTGCGACCCGGACGATCCGCGGATGCTGGCGACCGTCGCCAAGATCGAACAGGATCTCATGCAGCAGGGACTGCTCCGGCGCTACCGGACCACCACCGGGGAGGACGGACTGCCCGGATCCGAGTACTCGTTCCTGGCGTGTTCGTTCTGGCTGGTCGAGCAGTACGCGTCCACCGGCCGGGCCGCGGACGCCGAGTCGCTCATGAACACGCTGTGTGCGCTGACCAACGACGTGGGGATGCTGTCCGAGGAGTACGACGTGGACGGTGCCCGCCACGCCGGCAACACCCCGCAGGCGTTGAGCCACCTGACACTGGTCCGGGCCGCGGACGCCCTCTCCAGGTCAGCGCCCAAGTGCCGGTAGGGCACGGGCCGGCTATCCCGCCTGGTCCACCGCGCGCCACAGGTACCAGGACGCCACCGACCGGTACGGGGCCCAAGCCTGCGACCGCTCGAGCATGAGCGCGGGAGAGGCCTTCTCGGACAGTCCCAGGACCCGCTCCAGACCACGACGGACCCCGACATCCGCCACCGGGAACACATCGGGCCTGTCCAACAAAAAGATCAGCAGCATCTCCACGGTCCATCGGCCTATCCCGCGGACCGCGGTCAGGGAGGTGATGACCTTGTCGTCGTCGTACTTCCTCAACTCCGGGAGGGTGGGTATCCGCCCGGTCTCCACAGCATCGGCCAGGTCGCGCAGGGACGCCACCTTGGGGCGGGAGATGCCGCACGCGCGTAACTCCTCATCGGACAGGGCCGCGACCAGCGCCGGATCGAGTTGGGAGCCGCTCGTCGCCCGCTCGCGCAGACGCCCCGAGATCGTCGCCGCGGCTTTGACCGACAGTTGCTGTGACATGACCGAGCCGGCCAGACGGTCGAACAATGTGTGTGGTCCGGCATCCGGCGCTGGGGTCAGTGTGCAGGGCCCTGCTGCGTCGATGAAGTCGCGAAGCTGCGCATCGGCCCCACGGAGATGCCTGACGGCGACCTCCCTGTCGTATCCTGCGTGCATAGCGTGGACGCTACGCGTGTCACGAATGTGCTTGGGAGAGGACCGATATCGTGGGAATCAAACAGAAGCGGATGGCGGCCGTCGTCGCCACCGCAGCGCTCGCTCTGGGGCTCGGGGCGGGGAGCGCGTCCGCCGGGTCGGCCGAGATGCCCTCGGGAGTCGCGCTGTACAGCGGTGCCACCATGCTCGGCTGCCAGGCGGTGGAACAGGCATTGTTGCCGATTTGCGGAGACCTCGAGGTGGACTCCACGGAGGATCCCGCGATCCTCACACTCAACCCCTTCACCACCGACATCGTGATCCTGGGCGCCGGCTTGACCCCGGACGGCGGCATCCAGCCGGTACTCGAGGAGCGCCTGCGGACCGGTCTGCGGTTGGCCCGCGAGTACCCCACCGCGCGCGTCATCGTCACCGGCGGGATGCCAAAGAACGGTCGGACCGAGGCGCGCGCGATGGGCGACTGGCTGCGCGGCGCCGGCCTTCCGGGATTCCGAGTCACTGAGGAAGGGCTGTCGACGTCGACCGTCCAGAACGCTCAGAACACCGATCGAATCTTCCGTGACCGGGGAACCACAGGCGCCGTGGTGGTGACCAATGACTTCCACCTCAAGCGTGCCGTGCTGAACTTCCGACAGGCCGTCGACGGACGCATCCCCGTAACCGGGGTGGTGGCGCGGGGTTAGATCCCCCACACCTGGCGGAACAAAGTCTCGAGGCCGACAGTTGACTGACATGACAGCAATTATCTGCTCTCCATAGGAGGAACCCGTGTCCGCCATCCGACAGGTAGTGCCTCTCCAGAACCAGTGGCCGGGCGTCGACCCGTTCATCTTCGCCGTCCACCATGACGACGAGTTCCCCGCCGCGGACGGTGAGACCATGCGCCCCTCGGTCTCACTCGAGGGGCGTGACATTGGTCAGGACTTCTCCGGCAAAGACGGCTGGTCGATGTACCACGGGGACACTGTCCCGGGCTTTCCTCAGCACCCGCACCGGGGATTCGAGACCGTCACCGTGGTGCTCGAGGGGCTGATCGACCACTCCGACTCACTCGGTGCCGCGGCCCGCTTCGGCGACGGCGACACCCAGTGGCTCACCGCCGGATCGGGCATCTCCCACTCCGAGATGCTGCCGCTCATCCACTCCGACCGCCCCAACCCGACGGAGTTCTTCCAGATCTGGCTCAACCTCGCCCCCGAGGACAAACTCGCCGACGCGCACTTCGACATGTTCTGGGGAGAGGACACACCCCACGTGGTCCGGGGTTCCGAGGGCGCCGCGGCCCGATTTCGAGTGATCGCCGGCGAGGTCGACGGGGTGCGCGCGCTCGACCCGCCGCCGCGCTCGTGGGCGGCGCGCCCGGAAAACCACCTGGCCATCTGGATCGTCACACTCGACCCCGGCGTGAGCACCGAACTGCCGGGTTTCGATCCCTCGGCCAACCGCATCCTCTACAACTACGGGGGCCTGCTCACCGTGGATGGGCAGCAGCTCGGCTACGACGCCGCAGTCCTGGAGCCCGAGCCGGTGACGGTGACCGCGGGCGACGACGGCGCCGCGTTCCTCATTCTCCAGGGCCGGCCCATCGGTGCACCCGTTGTCCAGCACGGGCCGTTTGTCGGAAACACCCGCGAGGACATCGTGAACGCCATGGAGGACTACAGCTCGGGAGTCTTCGGCACCTGGACCTTGCCCAGCAATGGACCGGTCCACGCATACGGCGAAACCCGGTTCGCCCGCTACCCCGACGGGACCGAGAAGCGCCCCCGGACAGCCGAGGTGTGACGGGCTGAGGCGCCGAGCTGTCGACGCCGGGTCACTTCGTAGTGCGCGTCGCCGATGTCACGAAGTCGGCCACGACTCGCGGCCACGCGGCCACATCGGCCGGTGTGCGCGCGATCTCGAGCCGAATGTCGGGCAACAGTTCCGCCAGCTCCTGGGCCACCTCCAACGGATGGGCGGGGTCGCCGGGCCAGGCCAGCAGCAGCACCGGCATCGCCAACCGAGCCACCTGTCCGCGTGACGGCAGGTCAGTGGAGGCCGCCCCCCGGAACGCCGCCGGTAGCCACTCGTCTGCCACATCGGGTGGCAGGAACGGGCGGTCCGGATCGATCGCCGGCGAGGTGGGTGGACGCCTGGTCAGCTCCGACCACCGGGCCACGCCCCATCGCTCCACCTGCCGCGCGCCCAACTCGTAGACCTGCGACTGCTCGGCACGCCACTGCCACACGGTTGGCGGAATTCCCAGTGTGAGCGAGGCGAACCGTTCCGGTTCTGCCACTGCGGCGGTGAGCAGGGTGGCCGCCCCCATCGACGCACCCACCCCGTGTACGGCCAGGCCGGGGAACGTTTGATCCAGCAGTCTCATGAGGTCCCGGGCCAGCGCCGGCCAGGTATAGGCGGCGGGGTCGGTGGATCCCGGTGACCTGCCATGACCGCGCGCGTCGTAGCGCAGCACCTGTAGACCGTCACGGCCCGCCGTGAGATCAAGGCCCCGCAGTTCGTCGCGAGACCGGCTCGAGGACAGTCCGTGCAATTGCACCACCGGCACGCCGGAACCGCGGAGATCGTGGGCGAGAGCGGGTTCGTTCCCGCCGGCCCGGGAGTCTGGCGATCTCGTCGTCGTCATACCTCCGGACCTCCCGGGTTGCAGCCTTCCACCAGCATCTGGTCCGCCGTCACCACCGGGCGCCACGGCTCGACGTTCCACGTGGGCTTGTCCGGCTCGAGGATCCGCGCCCACGTCCAATGACAGTCGAACTGCTCCCACATCCCGGGGACATCCGCGTCGGGGTGGAGGCGCAGCACCTCCTGCCAGGCGACAGTCGAGTCTGACGTATCCCAGGCGCGGCGTCCGGCCGGGGTCGGCGAGATCTTGAGCGTGCGCCCGTAGTCCGAGTCCGCCCAGGCTGCCGACGCGATGAACGGCGGCGCGGGGGGAGCCAGAGGCGACGTTGGGGTCGCACGCGGCGCTACGGTCGCGCGCGCTGACGGTACCGCCGTCAGCGACGATGACGACGACGGCGCCGAAGCCGAAGCCGAAGCCGCGTCCGCGTCCGCGGATCCGTCGGACTTGGCGTCCGAGCACCCGGCCATCATCGTCGCTATCACCAGCGTGGCAGCTGCGGCACGAGTGCGAGTGAGCAGGCGGTGGTGCATCGGGGGCAGTCTGCCACGACCCCGCCCGCCGGCGCGCGTCGCGAACTCGGGAGACGAATGGGGGTTGCGTGCGTACAGTTCTGGCGGGATCCTGTTCTCTATCAGGGAACCCGGTGACGACGGAGAGTCTGCGTCCCGGCCCCGTCAGAAGGAGTGTGACAGATGCCCGCGTTCGACTTGAACCAGATGCAGGCCGTGTGGGACGGAATCTTCCCGGCGATCTTCGGGCCCTTGGCGGCGTTCGTCGACACCCTCGGCGCCTCCGTCCAGGGCCCCTGATCGCCGACGCGTAGCGGACCCTCGCCGCACTCCGCGGCTCCGACGGTTTCGTTTTGTCGTTGCCACTGCCAAGATCCGCCGAGATTTTCGCAGTGGCAACGGCAAAATTGTTGCGGGGGTGAGGCGGGCTGAGGTCAGCCCACGGCGAGGATCCGGCGGACCGTGTTGAGGTTTCGCGTGGTCAGACGGCTGCGATATTCGCGCTGGTCGAGCACCTTCCCGGCTGCGGAACTCAGCGTGGAGCCGCGCGGTACCCGCCAATACACGCACCCGGGGCCCGGCGCCACGGACTCCGTGCCACCGGGTTCGATCGCGTCGTGCATCCGGGTGATGATTTTGCTCGACACGTCCGGATCGTCGGAGAACACCAGGTAGTCGTGGTGTTCGTCGAGGCTCTCGAAGGGGTATTCAGCCGCGGCCATGTCGAGTTGGTTGCGGTCGATAACCAGCACGAGCGCGTTGTACCCGAAACGCTTCGCGTACGCGGGTTCAAGGGCAGCCCGCAGTTCGCTGCCGCCGCGCGGGTCGGTGACCACGATGTTCCCGGTCGCCAACACCGTCGCGACCTCGGCGCATCCGGCGTCGGTGGTGCACGCCCGGAGGTCCGCCATCGCGATCCGGGCACCCTTGCCGACGTTGATGCCGCGTAGCAGCACCACCCGTCGCTCTGCGCTGGTGCTTGCGGGGGTTCGGGGTGGGCTCATGCTCCGATTCTCACCTCACCTGCTGCCCTGCGGGGTAACTTTTCCGGCATGGCAGTTTCTGTGCAGTCCGTGATCACCATCGAGGCGGGAATCCCCGAGATTATGGAGGTTCTGGCGGACGTTAGGTCCCTGGTCGACTGGTCTGACGCGCACCGCGCGGTGGAGGTCCGCGAAGCGGACGACGACGGATGGCCCATCCTCGTGTGGGAGAAGATCTCGCAGTTCGGCGTCGCTGACGAGATGGTGGTGCGCTACGAGTGGTACGACGGCGAGGTGACCTGGTCACTCGTGGAGAGCGGAAGTCAGAAGCTGCAGAACGCGCGCTACACGCTCGAGGACAACGGCGACGGCACCACCAAAGTGACCTTTGACCTCGAGGTTGACCTGAAGATCAAGCTCCCCGGGATGGTGGTCAAGAAGGCACAGAAGCACATCGCGGAGCTGGCCACCAAGGGCCTGCGTACCGAGGTCCTGCGCCGGTACGGCTAGAACTCAGTCGGCTAATCGCGACCTTAGTGCCGGGGAGGCCAGCAGGTCGAGTGCGGCCCGAACCCCGGCTGCGGGAAGTTGGCCGGGGGCCGAGGACTCGCCCAGGGTGGCGAAGGTGGCCGCAGACCCGAATACTCCGCCTCCGATGCGGGTAACGGCTCCGAGTGCGCCCATGGACACGGTGATCAGCGGGATCCCGGCCGCTTGATAGCGCTGTTCCGTAGCGGCAACGAGCGTTACCACGTCGGCCGCGGACCGGGGCATCACGGCGATCTTGGCCACGTCAGCCCCCGCGTCCTCCATGGCTTCCAGTCGCGCGACGATCTCCGAGGCTGTGGGGGTCGCGTCGAAGTCGTGGTTGGATGCCACCACTGGCGTGCCGTGGCTATGGGCCGACTTGATCGCGCGCCCCGCCAGCGGATGACGGTATTCCACGTCCACGGCATCGGCCAGCCCGGAGCCGGTGAGCGCGGCGAGGAGTTCTACGTAGTTCTCGACCGCGATATCCGCCGAGCCGCCCTCGGCGGTGGTCCGGAAGGTCACGAGAACCGGAGTGGCTGGCAGAAGTTCGGTGAGCCGGGCCAGCGCGGTCACCGCCGGGGCGGGATCCGTGCAGCCCCCGGCGGTGAACGGCTCGTAGAGATCGACACGCCACTCGACCAGGTCGACAAGCGGTCGCCCCGCCGGTGCGCCACCTATCGCAGTAGCCCCCGCGAGTGTGGCCCCTAATTCCGTGGCCTGTCGGTCCAATCCAGCCGCGTCACGCGCTGTGACCGGCACGACGATCGACGGAGAAGTCGCATCCAGGACGAACTCGTGTCGGGGCATGCTTAGACACTACGACGGCGTCCGGCCGCTCGGGACCTCAGCTACACCACTTGCACGGGCATGGCCGGCGGGCGGGGATGAGCTCCAGTGCGGACAGTTCGCCGATCCGGGAGCCGCGGTAGTACCGCTGAGCCCACCGCAGCGAATGGGACGGATGACGGACCGGTACGAGTTCCCACGTGGGGCCGCCGGAGCCTTCGCACAGAAGATGGCCCGCGTCGAACACTTGCCCGGCGAGAACGGTGGTCCCCCAGCGGTCAAGCAACGCGGCCGTTTCCTGGGCCGACAACCCGCGTACGAGCAGTTCTGGTTGCCCGAGTTCTGTAAGTCCGATGGTGTATCCGAACCTCTGGTCAGGTGGGAGGGGGGCGGCTGCGCAGGTTGTGCAGCTGCATGATTCGCCCACATGTACGACGTTGAATCCGAAGCGGTCGATGGCGGAGGCCACCTCTGCCATGTCGCCCGGGACGGCGGTGGCGGGGCGGACCGGAATGACTGAGGGGGACATGGGGATCTCCTTGTGCGAATTTGTTCGAGCCTGCGCTCGGTATCGAACAGGTGCTCGATATGGGGCAGACGGTAGATGTCAACTACGACACGATCGCCGCAATGGAGCCCGTGACCTGCGAATTGCGGGTGCACACTGGGGAGCAACACCTCTGATGAGGCGGAGCAGAACTGCAGGAAGGGTGGCAGATGAGAGTTGCGTTGGCGCTGGGCTCGGGTGGTGCGCGCGGGTACGCGCATATCGGGGCGATCCGCGAACTCGAAGCGCGCGGTCACGAGGTGGTGGGCGTGTCCGGGGCGTCGATGGGCGCGGTGGTGGGGTCGCTGTTCGCTGCCGGGAAGCTCGACGACTTCGAAGAATGGGTCCGCGGCCTCACCCAGCGCGACATGCTGCGACTGCTCGACGTCTCGTTCGCCGGCGGCGGCGCCATCCGCGCCAACAAGATCATGGCCGTGATCGGGGCGATGCTGGACGAGGTGCGGATCGAGGACCTGCGCATTCCGTATACGGCGGTGGCCACGGACCTGCGGGCGCGCCGCGAGGTCTGGTTCACCAGCGGCCCCGCAGACGTGGCGGTGCGGGCGTCGTTTGCGATCCCCAGCGTGATCACCCCGGCGCTCGTCGGCGGCAGGTTGATCATCGACGGCGGCGTCACCAACCCGGTGCCACTGGAACCGCTGGCGTCGGTCGAGAGCGACCTGCTGGTGGCCGTCTCATTGACCGGCCGTCGTGCGGGGATACGGGGCTCGACGTTCCAGGAGAGTTCTGATCCTGACGAGGCATCGCCAGGGTCCGAGCCGAAGCTCGCACGTAAGGGCGGGTCCGCGGCGAAACCCCAGGGCAAGCTCTCCGGCCGGATACGCAACGCGGCAGCGGATGTGCGTGACGCGGACCTGGTGCGATTGATCGCCGCCCGGTTCGGTCAGGACGCCTCGGGCGACCAGGATGGCGACGACGCCGCCGACGATCCCACCGCCGGCGTCAATCGCCCCGATAGCGACAGTCCCGACAGTCCCGACAGCCCGGGCACGGACGACGCTGCAGCGAGGGACGCCACCGGCCGAGTCCGCCCCTCCGAGAAGGTTCAGGAGATCGTGGAGGAGGGCGAAGCCGACGTCGAGTCCGACGACAGCGGGTTCGAGTCCCTGCCCGCAACCCTGCGCATCTTTGATGTGGTGACGCACTCGATCGAGGTGATGGAGAGCATCATCACCTCCTACCGGATGGCGGGAAATCGCCCGGACGTCCTGATCGAGGTGCCCGCGGATGCGTGTACCGCCTTCGACTTCCACCGCGCGGACGAGATGATCCGACTCGGCCGCCAGCTCACAGCGGAGGCGTTGGAGCGGGCGGGACTGTGACGACCGGGGGCTAGTTGCCGCGGTCGTCCTGCCCGATCTGCGGCAGGTGCTGCGAGCAGAGCGCCTTGACCGCGGCCGTCACCACGACAGGAGCCTCGGTGCCGGGGGCGTCCGGGTGAGCGTCGCCGTACTGCCGGGTGACGTCGACGTAGCCCATACCTTCATCGAGCGATGTGCAGGCGTCGCGGCCGCGGGTGAGGTACTCCTGCTCATCCTGGGCGTCCACGCCCACCCGTCGGAGGTCGTTCAGGAACTCTTCGTCAGGATTTGCGCTCTCACCGTTGCTCTCCCCGTCGCCTTCGGGTGCGGGCTGTTCGCCGGTCGTGGTGGCGGTGCCGCCCTTGTCGTCGTCGGCCGTGGCGTCCCCCACTGCCGAGGTGGCCTCGGACGCGACGGAGCCCACCGCGCTTGTGGCCTCGCCCACGGCCTTCTCGGCCGAGCCCTCCTCCCCGCACGCGCTGAGTGCCAGGACCAGGACCGCGAGCCCGGAGGCCACGGAGAGGGAACGAGAGCGGGCGGAACGTACGGGCCGGATGGAATGGGACACGGCGGGTCCTCCTCGGAGTCGGTTGGCGGGGCCGGTGTTGCCGCGAGGGTATGCCACCCCCGCTGTCCGGTCAGGTCGGTTCGCCCGATTGTCCGTGGCTGGTGTCGCAATTGATATGCGAACGAGATGGGTCGCGACGGCTCGCGGGTGATAGGCGTTAGCCCCGGGGGATCAATCGGGGGCACCGGTGCTGAAGCCCTACTAGGCTGGACGCCATGGGAACCGCCTCGACTGTGACCGGTCCGCTCATCGTGGGGCGGGACCACCATGACGAGGGCGTGCGACGCCTGGTCGACAGCTTTCATCGCGTGCCGGAGGGCGAGCCGGTTCGGCTGGCCAAGAAGACCTCCAATCTGTTCCGGCCGAGGACCTCGTCGTCGTCGCCTGGTCTCGATACCAGCGGTCTCACGCGCGTCGTCTCCGTGGATCCGGACGCCCGCACCGCCGACGTCCAGGGGATGTGCACGTACGAGGATCTGGTGGACGCCACGCTGCCGTTCGGGCTGATGCCGTTCGTGGTGCCGCAGCTCAAGACCATCACCCTCGGTGGCGCGGTGACGGGTCTGGGAATCGAGTCGTCCTCGTTCCGGCTGGGCCTGCCGCACGAGTCGGTTCTCGAAATGGACATCCTGACCGGGACCGGCGAGATCATCACCGCCCGGCCCGACGGAACCCCTCGCGAGCAGGCGCTCTTCCGCGGTTTTCCCAATTCGTACGGATCGCTCGGGTATGCGGTGCGGCTACGGATCGAGCTGGAACCGGTGCAGCGCTACGTGGAACTGCGGCACCTGAGGTTCGACTCCATCGCCGCGCTCACCGAGGGACTGGCACGGATCACCGAGGAGGGGAAGTACGACGACGAGGAGGTCGATTTCCTGGACGGGGTCGTCTTCTCAGCAGCCGAGTCTTACCTCTGCCTGGGTCGGCGCACGGACGAGCCGGGGCCCGTGTCGGACTATTCCGGGGTGGCCGACAAGCAGGCGATCTTCTACCGCTCGGTCCAGCACGGCGGTCCCGCGGGCACCGTGAAGCGCGACCGGCTGACCATCCGCGACTACCTCTGGCGTTGGGACACCGACTGGTTCTGGTGCTCGCGGGCGTTCGGCGTGCAGAACCCGCGCATCCGGAGGTTCTGGCCGCAGCAGTTGCTCCGGTCGTCGGCGTACTGGAAGATCATCGGACTTGATCACCGCTACGACCTGGGCAACAAGATCGGCGCACTCAAGGGTGAGGGCCCGCGGGAACGGGTGGTGCAGGACGTCGAGGTGACCATCGACCGCACCGCTGAGTTCCTCGAGTGGTTCCTCCGCGAGGTGCCCATCGAGCCACTCTGGGTCTGCCCGCTACGGCTGCGTGAGTCGACTCCCGCGCCGCGGCTCGACGGCAACCCGGTGGATGCATCCGATGGTCCCTACAGTGGCCGCCCCTGGCCTCTCTACCCGCTTGCGCCGGACACCACCTACGTCAACATCGGTTTCTGGTCCTCTGCACCCATAGAGGATGGCATGGTGGAGGGCGCGTGGAACCGGCGTATCGAGCAGGAGATCTCTAGTCTCGGCGGTCACAAGTCGCTGTATTCGGAGGTCTTCTACTCGCGTGAGGAGTTCGCGCAGCTCTATGGCGGTGAGGCCGCGGACCGGCTCAGGGCGACATTCGATCCGGAGGGCAGGTTCGCGTCCCTCTACGACAAGGCGGTAGGGGCACGGTGACCACGACACGGGGATTGACCACAGGCAAGATGTCGATCTGCGACATCATCGGCGCATTCGCGACCGGTGAACCGCCACTGCGGATCGAGGCCTACGACGGCTCGTCCGTCGGACCCGCCGACAGTGATCTCGTATTGCGTCTGAAGAGTGAGCGGGCACTGCAGTATTTCGTCACCGCTCCGGGCGACCTCGGGCTGGCGCGGGCATACCTCATGGGCGAGCTCGAGATGGACGGCGTCCACCCCGGTGCGCCCCGTGACGTGTTCGGTGCACTCGAGGTGTTCCGCAAGTTCATGACCCGCACTCCCGACGCCCGCACCCTGCTGAAGATCGCGCGGTCGATCGGGGTGGAGAACGTGAAGTTCCTGCCCACGCCGCCGATGGAGGTCGTGCCCGCCTGGAAGCGAGTGCTGGGTGGGATGCGTCGACATTCCAAGGAACGGGATTCGGAGGTGGTCAGTTACCACTACGACGTCTCGAACCTCTTCTATTCCTGGATCCTGGGCCCGTCCATGACCTACACCTGCGCCTGTTACCCCGACCCCGGGGCCACCCTCGAGGCCGCGCAGGAGAACAAGTACCGCCTGGTCTTCGACAAACTCGGACTGAAGGCCGGCGACCGGCTCCTGGACGTGGGATGCGGCTGGGGCGGCATGGTCCGGTACGCCGCTGCCCGCGGAGTGCACGTGATCGGCGTGACCCTGTCCAAGGAGCAGGTGGAGTGGGGGCAGGCCGCGATCGCCGCCGACAAGCTGGGCGACCTCGCCGAGATCCGACTGATGGACTACCGCGACGTCCCCGAGCGCGACTTCGACGCCGTGTCCTCGATCGGCATCACCGAGCACATCGGCCGGAAGAACTACGCCAGCTACTTCAGCCGACTTCACACGTACCTCAGGCCCGGCGGGCGACTGCTCAATCACTGCATCACGCGGCCCGACAACTCGGGCACGGTGAAGGCTGGCCAGTTCATCGACCGCTACGTCTTTCCGGACGGCGAACTGGCCGGTGCCGGCACTGTTCATCTGGAGGCCGAGAACGCCGGGTTCGAGGTTCTGCACGAGGAGAACCTGCGCCAGCACTACGCCATGACGCTGCGCGACTGGTGCGCGAACCTCGTCAAGCACTGGGATTCAGCGGTGGAGGAGGTGGGCGAACCCATGGCCAAGCTGTGGGGCCTCTACATGGGTGCCTGCCAGTACGGGTTCGAGCACAACAAGATCCAACTCCACCAGATCCTCGCCGTACGGTTGGGCGATACCCAGACCTGGGACGTTCCGCTACGCCCGTGGTGGCAGCCCTGACCTAAGCCGCCCGCTGCCCTGCTCGGCCGTGCTCGGCCCTGCGCTGCCTGCCGGGCTTTATGCCGCCTGCCTGGCCCGACCGGCCAAGCCCCGGGGAGCACTCTGCCAGCGTAAGCCCGGCCGCTCGCGCTGCCCCACCGACCTGCGATGCCTGGCTGTACGGTCAAAGCCGACCTACGCTGCCAGGGTGGACCATTTAGCCAGCGCACCCCGATCGGAGTTCGGGGAGGCAGCGCACCTGGCGCCGGTTGCGATGCCGATTTGTACGGCCAAAGCCGGCTTAGATGCCACTGTCGACCATCGCGCCAGCGCAACCCGTCCCTGCCGTCTCGCCCCTGCGGACCCTGTCGCCAGCGCAACCCGCCCCGGCCGGTGAGGCCGGCGGCCGGGGGCGGGCTGGGCCGGTCAGGCCAGATCGAGCGCCAGTAGAACCTCGCCCGTCGGCGCAGGTGAGCCGCCCGCGGGCTCCTCGGTGAGCCCGATCTGCGCGGAGTCACTGATGCCCTTGATCTTGGCAGACGGGGCCGTGCCCACCTGGCCGGATTCCATCGTGCCGGCGGGGATCGGGTCGTGGTCACCCATCAGCCAGAGCTGGTAGGCGCGGCCCTCGGCGGGCTCGGGCAGCCCGTCCATCGAGATGACGGCCATGTCCTCCGCCCTCGAGGCGAGCACGATGGCGTTGCCAGCCCCCTCGATCTGCCCGCGAGAGACCTCGAGGTCGTCCGAGGCCAGCATGGACCTGACCTCCTCGGGGATCGAGGCGGCCGGCGGCGCGGCGACGGGCACGTTGTCCCGGGGCGTCGTCCCATCGGTGATCCGGCCGATCGCCACGCCCGCCGTCAGCAGCACGATCGCCGCCGCGGCCGTGCCGATCACGGTCCACATCCGTGGGCGCCGGTTCTCTCGGGCTCGGCTGAGGTCAACCACGTCAGCTCCGCCGGGGGTCTCGGACCCGGAGCCGGCGGCATCAGTCACCGGCGAGCGGTTCGCGGCAGGCCTGTCCGCGGCGGCCTGCTCGAGTATCCGGGCCCGGAGCGCGGGCGGTGGTGCCACGTCCAGGCGAGCGTCAGCCACGAGATCGGCCGCCACCTCCCGGGTGGACGCGATGTGCGCGAGCATCGAGGCGCGGTCCTCGTCCGGAGCGCTGACGAGGGCCTCTTCCACCGCTTCCGCCTCGTCCGTCGGCAGGGCGTGCAGTGCGTAGAGGTCGAGGTCTTCGGGCCGGATACCGTCGGGGGACTGGGGGTGATCATGGAGTCCGGAGATCATGAGAGCGCACCTCCCAGGCAGGTCTTCAGGCGACGCAGTCCGTCGCGGATACGGGATTTGACGGTGGGCAGGGCCGCCTCGAGCTGGTCGGCGACCTGCCGGTAGGTCAGTCCTGAGAAGTACGCCATCTCGATGGACTGCCGTTGGTTCTCTGTCAGGGTGTCCAGACAGAGTCGGACCGCGGTGGCGTCCTGGTCCCGGGTGATCTGTTCGGTGACCTGCTCGGCGATGTCTTCGGTGGCCACGGGGCCGGCGGCGGCATCGGCTTCGTCACGTCGGGTGGACGAGCTCTCGGACCGCACGCGGTCCACGGCCCGCCGATGCGTGATGGTCAGGACCCACGACTGCACCGAGCCCAGCGAGGGACGGTAGTCGGCGGCCTGCTTCCAAACCTGCAGGAAGACCTCCTGCACGGTTTCCTCGGCGTACCCGGGATCGCGCAGGATGCGCAACGCGAGCCCGTGCACACGCGGCGCCATGAGGTCGTAGAAACGGGCGAAAGAGTCGAGGTCGCCGGATGCGGACTGCTCCAGCAGACGCCCGGGATCATCCTGCGGCGGGGCGGTGGTCTGGGGCACGGGTGCCACTCTAGTGCGGATCAGGTGCAGTGCCCGGAATCGGTCTGGGGTGTGGCGGGACGTGGCAAGCACTGTCATGACTCTGACACCCGGAAGGTGCGGTTGTGCCAGCCGGTGGCGCCATCGGGGACCGTGCCCCGGCGCTCCTCCGTCTGAACCTCGCCGGTCGAGTCGGTGGCCCGGACGTGCAGCGTGTGCAGGCCCGGCTCGGCGTCCCAGGTCCAGGACCACATGCGCCAGGTGTCGACGGAGTATTCGTCGGCGAGCTGCGCGTCCTGCCACTGCCCGTTGTCGACCCTGACCTCCACCCGGTCGATCCCTCGTCGCTGGGCCCACGCGGTTCCGGCCACCACCACAGGCCCGGGCGGTATCTCGGCGAGCGGCGCGGGTCTGTCGATGCGACTGGCGGTGCGGATGGGGCCCCTCTCGCCCCAGCCACGGTCGGTCCAGTAGGCGGATGCGCGATCGAAGCGGGTGATTTCCCAGTCCACGACCCATTTGGTGGCGGAGACGTAGCCGTACAGGCCGGGGACCACCTGGCGTACGGGGTAGCCGTGTTCGAGGGGGAGCGGCTCGCCGTTCATGCCTACAGCGAGGAGCGCGTCGCGCCCGTCGGTCAGAGCCTGGATCGGTGTGCCGGCGGTCCAGCCGTCGACGGAGGTGGACAGGAGCATGTCGGCCTCGGGCAGGGGGCCCGCCTCGGCGAGGAGGTCGGCGATGGGGAAGCCGATCCAGGTGGCTGTGCCGGCCAACGAGCCACCGACCTCGTTGGACACGCAGGTCAGGGTCACTATCCGTTCCCGGGCCTCGCGGTCCATGAGGTCGTCCCAGTCGATCTCGATTTCCCGTTCCACCATGCCGTGGATGCGCAATGTCCAATCGGAGGACTTGAGGGTGGGGACGCGTAGCGCGGTATCGATGCGGTAGAACTCGCCGTTTGGTGTGAGGAACGGTGTGGTTCCGGGCACGTCGACGACGGCGACACCCTCAGGCACGGCCGGGGCCCTGTGCCGGGTGAGCACACCGGGCAGGCGCAGACCGGTGCGCTCGGCGAGCACGTCTGCCCCACGACGGCCGAGGGCCACTCCGGTCGCGCCGGCAGCGGCGATCACCGCGACCGCCGAACCGGCCAGTATCAGGAACCGCCGGCGATCTGGGCCGACTGTGCCCGCCGGGTCCGCCTCGGCAGCCGGGGTCCGGTCGATCGAGCGGATCAGCAGCCGCAGCATGAGTACTCCGGCGGCGGCTCCGAGGAGCGTCGGCAGTGCCCATGCCGGGCCGCCGTTGGGGCGCGCGACGGCGGCCAGCGCTCCCACCAGACCTAACACCGCGATCACGATGGAACCCGCGGGACGTCGCGCGCGCTCCACGAGGCCGGCGACGGCGCCCACGAGGATCAGGATCACCACGAGGCCGATCAGAAGCGCGGGTTTGTCGGCCGTGCCGAGGGCGTCAATGGTCGCCGCACGTACCGCGGCGGGTGCGCGGTCGACCACTGAGTCCGCCACTGCGAGGAACGGTGACGAGCGTGGATCGACCGCGGGAGCGATCGCGTGACCCACCGTGAGAGCGACTCCGGTCGCGAGGACCCCGGAGATCACCCTGGCGATGGCCGGGGGACGGTGCTGGTCGGTGCTCATATCAGGTGTTCGGAGCGAGTTCCACCACGGACCGGTTCAGGAATTATTCCGGTCCGCACCCATCCGCCGGGGCGGCAGCGCCGAAACACTGGTGACCCAGCACTCAGAGCCTGAGTCGAAACGCAGAGTCAGAGTTGACACATAGGGCTCCTTCGAAAGGACCAGAACCATGGGCACCACACTCTCCCGTCGCGTCGCTTCGATCGCGGCTGCCGCCGCCGTCGGCGGACTAGTCCTCGCGGGCTGCTCCACCGATGACGCCTCCAACGAGGCCGAGGCCACCTCGTCGGCCATGACCACCAGCTCCGCGATGTCTTCGTCCGAGACCTCTGCCATGGCAGCCGATCCCGCCGCGAACCTCGTGGGCCCGGGTTGTGCGGACTACGCCGAGGCTAACCCCGACGGTGCCGGCTCGGTCGAGGGCATGGCGCAGGAGCCCGTCGCCACGGCTGCCTCCGGCAACCCGCTCCTCACCACGCTCACCAAGGCCGTCTCGGGCCAGGTGAACCCCGACGTGGACCTCGTGGACACGCTGAACAGCGGTGAGTACACGGTCTTCGCCCCCGTTGACGACGCGTTCGCGCAGGTCGACCAGGCCACGATGGACAAGCTCGGCACCGACGCCGACCTGCTCACCAACGTCCTGACGTACCACGTCGTAGAGGGACAGCTGACCCCTGACGAGGTGGCCGGAATGCAGGCCACTCTCGCCGGCGATGATGTTGACGTGACCGGCGAGGGCGATGACCTCCAGGTCAACGGCGCGAATGTCATCTGCGGCGGCGTCCAGACCGCCAACGCGACTGTGTACCTGATCGACCAGGTGCTCATGCCGAAGATGTAAGACCTCGATTCGCCGACAGAGCCCGGGTGGGCCTCCAAACCCCCACCCGGGCTTTGTCGTGTCGCACTGTCTTTCACGTTGCGGCTTTGACCACCGCTATGACTCAGCGGGAGCCTGAGCGGGGTCGACCCGATCAACGGGTGGGGAGGGCTGCAACTCCACAGTCGATCGGAGCCGGCTCTCGCGGACCGCGACAACCGCGACGACCGTTATCAGACCGATAGCCGCAGTGATCAGGAACATGTGGCCAAAGGCATCTGAATAGGAGTCGTGGATGACCTGCCGGATCGGCGCGGGCAGCCCGCTTAAGTCGAGGTTGGTCTCGCCGGAGCCGCCCCCGAACTGGTCGCTCGCTATCCCCATCTCCGATAGCCGATCACGGATTTGTGCCGCAACCTGATTGGTGAGGATGGCGCCGGGTGCCGACACTCCGATCGCTCCACCGAGGGAGCGGAAGAATGAGATTGCGGCGGAGGCGGCACCCACCTCGCGTACATCGACGGTGTTTTGTACCGCCAACACGACGTTCTGGATGAGGGTGCCGACGCCGATCCCCATGAGCGCCATTGAGACGGCCACCCATAGTTAGCCGGTCGTGTGGTCGACCATTCCCAGACCACCGAGTCCGATCACCATGAGGATGCTGCCGACGACCATGATCGGCTTCCATCGACCGGTGCGGCTGACGATCATGCCGCCGATCGCCGAGGACGCCGTCTGGAAGATGATCATCGGTAGGATCAACAGGCCCGCCTGGGTGGGTGAGTACCCACCACCCAGTTGGAAGTATTGGGTCAGGAAGACCGCTGGGGCAAACATCGCCACACCGACGGCGAGACTGGCGACGATCATCAGGGCTGCCGTGTTTGTCCGCAGGACGCGGATGGGCACGATCGGCTCCGGGGCGCGGAGCTCGACGATCACCGCGAGGGTGGCGACGACCGCGAATGCTCCGATGAAGGCTCCGGACTGCCACGACACCCAGTCGTACTCGCTGCCGGCGAACGTCACCCAGAGCATGGGCAGTGCCGCGGAGAGGGCGATCAGCACGGCACCCGCGTAATCAATCGTGACCTTCCGCGATTCAGCCAGGGGGATGCGTAGCTTGATTTGGATCAGGATCAACGCCAAAACTGCCAGCGGGACGCAGACAAAATAGGTCCAGCGCCACCCCAGCCCGTCGGTGATCACACCGCCGAGGAGCGGCCCGGAGACCGTGGCGATGCCCATGACCCCACCCATGTAGCCGGCGTACCGGCCCCTCTCTCGTGGGGCGATGATCGAGCCCATGATCGACTGGACGAGGGCCATGAGGCCGCCCATCGCGATGCCCTGGACCACCCGGGCGCCCATCATCATGGCCACCGAGGTGGACAGGCCCGCAGCGACGGAGCCCACCACGAACAACACGATGGTGAGCTGGACCAGCATCTTCTTGTCGAAGAGATCTGAGAGCTTTCCCCAGACCGGTGTGCTGATAGTCATCATCAGCAGACTCGTGGTGATGACCCACGTGTACTGACGTTGGGTGCCGTCAAGTTCGGCCATGATCGTCGGAAGCGCGGTGGAGACGATGGTGTTGGAGAGCAGTGCGGTGAACAGCGCGGCCAGCAGGCCGGTCATCACCTGGAGGACTTCGCGATGGGGGAGGGCCTGGTAGCCCGGTGGTGCACTGGCTTCTGTGCTCATAGGTGTGCTCATTTCTCGCTCGCCGCCATGACCGCGGAGAGCTCGTCGAGATGGTCGTTCAGAGTTCTGAGAAGTTCGAGAGTCTCGGCGGCCGAGTGCTGGGGGTCTCGGGCCAGGATCTCGGCGAACCGTTCGGCGATCACCTGTTGACGGCGTTGCAGATCGGTACGGCCGCGGTCCGTGATCGAGATCAGCGAGGCCCTCGCGTCGTCGGGATCGCGGCGTCGTACGACCAGGCCGTCCGCCTCGAGTGCGTCCACTGCGCGGGAGACGACCGAGGGGGACAGGAAGAGTCGCTGGGCGATCTCGCTCGACCGTTCGTCACAGTGGATCAGGTATCGCAGCACCCCGACCTTGGTGCCCGAGATACTTTTCTGTCCCTGGTGCTGCCCGGTGACACGGAACAGCCTCAGGGTGCGGACGAGCTCCACAAGGATCTCGCTCGCGGACTCCTGGTGAGTCATCGTGCCCCCTTGATAGTTGCTTGCGGAACGCAACTATAGGGGCGTGACGCCACTGGCGCCACCTCTGAAACGTCAGTTATCTAGAGGTCCCCAACAAAGTCTTCACCTGCACCAACCGCCGGCTCGCACCGCAGTGCACTCAGTTATCTATAGGTGACGCGAAACTCTAAAGTTCAAGCCATGTCGAAGTACTCCACTAAGCGCGTCCTCCTCCCGGTCAGCAGAAAACCGACTTGCATCATCCTCGATCCGGAAGGCGACTTGCACGACGCAAGCACCGACTACCTTTTCGATCTCACGCTGGCGGGCAAGTCAATAAATACAGTCCGGACGTACGCCGCACACATTGTCCAGTACCTGAACTATTGCAAAGAACTGGAAGTTAATTGGGACGATCCAGACGAAAAACTGCTCGTCTCCTTCCTGCATAGCTTGCACAATCAAGCAACTCGCCACCCCTATAACAATTCTTTGACCACACGAAGCTCAGCTACCGCAAACGGGATTTATCGAACGACATTGGCGTATCTTGAATATTGCAGTTCCGACGGAATTATACCGAAACGCGTAATCGATTCAATGCATAGAACGACATATCGACAATCCCATTCCGATCAGGGCTCCCCGTCATGGGAGATCGTGAAACGGAGGGCGCACAAACTGGCGGAAAACCACCCCGATACAGAATATCTATCTACCGATAAAGTGCGCGAACTACTCGGCTTGGATCTTAACGACAGAGACAGGCTGCTTGTCGACCTCCTAGCCACGACGGGCATACGCATCGGAGAGGCGCTAGGACTCAGACATGGTGACCTCCATTTCCTCCCTGAAAATACGAGCCTCGGATGCGAAACCGCCGGCCCCCATATCCACATCGAAAGGCGGAACAACCCCAACGGAGCACTCGCCAAGTCGAGATACGGCCGCAGATTGCCCGTAACGGACAGAATCGTGCATAAATACGCGATCTGTACACAAATAATAAATAAGCTCGAAATTGAATCCGATTACGTCTTCGTGAATATGCACCGCGGCAAACTGGGTGAACCAGTAACCTACGCGACCATCCACGACCTCTTCAAACGAATTTCATCACAAGTAGGCACTCGTATTCGGCCACACAGCCTCCGCCATTACTGTGCTTCGCTTTGGGTTCGCGAAGGGGTCCCTCACGAGGTGGTGCAAGCACTACTCGGCCATAGAAATCCCGCATCAATGAGCCGATATGTACACCCGGAATTCCACCAGATGATAGAAGCCGTAAGGAAGGCCAACACGGATGCATAAAATCGCTACTGCCTCAGACGCCCAAACAAACGACGTTTCGGATAGGTGGCGCGATCACATCAAGTCGACATTGGAACTGAACTGGCGCCCGACGGAGTGGGATGACACTAATAGCAAGTTCACCCCAGATGTATTGAATCCCTATACGGCAGTCAGTAAGTGTCCCGTATTGAAGTGCAATGGATTTACGGCAGTTTCAAGACTCTGTGTAACCTGCTATAGGGCCTTCAAGAAAACCACCAAGACAGTAGAGACTTTCATCGCAACGCACGAGCCCCCGAGGCCAAACAGACCTGCCCATGAAGCCCCAGAGCAGTGTCGCGCAATGATAGACGGAACCAGATGCAGTAGGCAGTCCATCGCCCGTGGGGCGTGTCACACTCATTATAGTCAGTGGATGAAGTACAAAAACTCCGCTAACGAGCCAATCGCCCTTGAGCACTTTCTCGGAACGCGTTGCAAATATATTCCACAAACCAAAGAAATGCCGAAATGTGCGATTCAGGATTGCGTCGGTGAGGTTATATGCAAAGCTCTTTGTCGCAGGCATTACGGCGCCTATCTGCACAGCAAATCGAAGGACACTGCAGAGTACATCCGAAACTGGCCCTTCCGGATCCGGAGTGCGTAACTGGGGTTCGCCGGTGATGCGGTGAGGCACAAGATGTAGGGGTCCTGGGGCGTGTGAAGATGCAGGTTCTCACGCCACGCATCGAACACCCCAGGACCCGCTTTGAACGCTACCGCCAGCCTGCTCGCCGACACCATCTGCCGCACCGTCGAACCC
>NZ_AGFF01000032.1 GCF_000226215.1 Dietzia alimentaria 72 | reverse complement strand
CCCCAAGAATCCCGAAGAACTCCCAGCTCACGAGGCAGACAACCTCACCGCCACCCCGACTCGGGGCAACTTCTCCAGCGTAGCCGACCCGCACCACCCAGTCAAAACCGGACTTCACGAACCCACTCTCGGAGCCCGTCGCTCTGTGCGGCTCGGCCTCTCGGCTGGGCTCGCTCTCGGCGACTTCCAATAAGTTACGCAGGCCTGGTCCGAAACGCAAATCCCCAGGTCATAACGGCAAATGGGCGAAGACGCCGACTATTGCCGACGCCTCCGTGCTGGGCCCGATCGCCGGTTAGGTGATCCGGACGCCCGCGAAGCTTTTCTTCCCTCTGCGCAACACGAGCCAACTGCCGTGCAGCAGGTCTTCAGATGCTGGGGACCACTCGGGATCAGCGACGCGTTCGTTGTTCACGTACGCGCCACCTTCGCCCACCGCCCGTCGGGCGGCGCCCTTGCTGTCGCAGAGACCAGAGGCCGCCAGCAGGTCGACGATCGTCCTGGGCTCGTCGGTCCCCACGGAAACCGTTCCGGCATCCTCTAGCGCGGCAGCGAGCGTCATCTCGTCGAGTCCGGACAATTCGCCTCGACCGAACAGCGCCTGAGCCGCGGCCTGGACCGACTCGGTAGCGGACACACCATGCACCAGAGTCGTCATCTCTTCCGCGAGACGCTTCTGGGCCGCTCGCATGTGGGGCTTGTCCTCAGTGAGAGTTGCGAGCTCGTCGATCTCCTCCTGTCCGAGGAAGGAGAACCAGCGCAGGTACCGGATGACATCGGCGTCGGCGGTGTTGAGGAAGTACTGGTACCAGGTGTAAGGACTGGTCATGGTCGGATCGAGCCATAGGCTGCCGCCCCCTGTGGACTTGCCGAACTTCTTCCCGTCCGCGGAGGTGACCAGTGGAACGGTCATGGCGTGTACGGCCTCGCCGTCGACGCGGCGGTTGAGGTCCACCCCGCCGATGATGTTGCCCCATTGATCGGAGCCGCCGAGTTGCAACGTGCATCCCATATTGCGTCGCAACTGCAGGAAGTCGTTGGCCTGGAGCAGCATGTAGGAGAACTCGGTGAAGGAGATCCCCTCGCCCTCGAGGCGACGCTTGACCGTGTCCCTTCCCAGCATCGTGTTGAGCGAGAAGTGCTTGCCCACGTCACGGAGGAACTCGATGGCCGATAGGTGGCCGGTCCACTGCATGTTATTGACCACACGGGCTCCGGTCGGCCCCTCGGTGAGATCCACGAACCGCTCGAGCTGACCTTCGATTCGCTCGGTCCACTCGGCGACGGTGTCGGAGGAATTCATGGTCCGCTCACCCACGTCGCGGGGATCACCGATCATCCCGGTGGCACCGCCGGCCAACACGATGGGGCGGTGACCCGCCAGTTGGAACCGTCGCAGGGTGAGCAGCGGGATCAGGTGCCCGGCATGCAAACTGGGCCCGGTCGGGTCGAACCCGCAATAGAGCGACACCCTCCCCTCGTCGAGGTGAGCGCGGAGCGCGTCGAGGTCGGTCGACTGTGCGACGAGCCCCCGCCACTGCAGTTCATCGAGGAAGTTGTAGGTCACGGCGACCATTGTCCCCCATCGCGGTGCCCGCCCACCACGGGGCGGGTGGGTCTTGGTGTCCAGCGGTCCGGTGCGGACTACTCGGGACGCGGTGCCCGCGGACTTCGGCGGTAGGCCGAAACCTCTCGCGCCCCGGCCAGCCAGAAGCGCCACGGCCTCTCGGCCTCGCGGGACACGCCCACGCGGGGTCCCGTCCGTATCTGCTCATCAGAGACGGGCTCGGGACAGAAGGACACCGACGACGACGAGGCAAGTACATCCGTGCCACGGAACGTCAGATCGATACCGAGACTCTTCCCGAGATTGCCGGGGCCTCGAGCTGCTCGTTCGAGGGCTACGCCCGGTCGACGGAGCAAGACAACGTCATGCCCGCTGACCACCCGACCTGCGCGGAGCAGGACTCCCCCGCCCTCGCCGGCCGGCCGGCAGGTGATGTTGATGCACTGGTGAATGCCGTGACTGAGATAGACGTACAGGTGCCCGGCGTCGCCGAACATCACCTCGTTACGTGAGGTGAGGCCGGGCCAGGTGTGCGCCGCCTCGTCCGGATGCGCGGATTCCACCGGCCCTCCGTAAGCCTCAACCTCAACGATCCGGACCGAGACAGCACCGTGCCTAAGGACTCCACCGAGCAACGTCCGCGCAGCCTCGTCCGGCGAGGCGCGCCGTAAAAATTGTCTGAACCCGATGGCATCGCCGGCGTTAGTGACGGTGGGGAGGGCGGTCACTCCTGTGTGTCGCTCCCCGACCGTGCCAGCAGATCCGCGTGCTCGGCTTCGTCGACCGACCGACTCTCGTCGACGAGCAGCACCGGGATGCCCTCGTCGATCCGGTAGGACCTCCGCAGACGGGGGTTGTACAGGGTGTCCTCGCCGATGAGGAGGAGCGGACCCTTGTCCTCTGGGCAGGCGAGGATCTCGAGCAGTCGGGCGTCTATGACGGACATGACGCTCACCCTACCCAGCCGGCGAATTCGTCTCGGATCTCCCCGAGACGTCTGCGTTGTTTGGCAACGGCCTCGCCCGCGGTGCCGCCACGGGCGTGACGGGACGCGATCGAACCCGTCACCGTCAGCACCTCGCGGACCTCAGGAGTAAGCGCTGGATCCACGGCGGCCAACTCGTCGTCGTCAAGCTCGTCGAGTCCCACGCCTCGGGCCTCGGCCACCCGCACGCACTCTCCGGCGGCCTCGTGGGCGACGCGGAAAGGCACGCCCTGTCGGACCATCCACTCCGCGATATCCGTGGCCAGGGTGTACCCGGCCGGGGCGAGTTCCGCGAGCCGCTCCGGGTGGAATTCAAGAGTGGCGACCAGTCCCGCCATGGCGGGCAGCAACAGGTCGAGCTGGGCGACCGAGTCGAAGACAGGCTCCTTGTCCTCCTGCAGATCACGATTGTAGGCCAGCGGTTGCGCCTTGAGTGTGGCCAGCAATCCAGTGAGGTTGCCAATCAGACGTCCGGTCTTGCCGCGCATGAGTTCGGCGACATCCGGGTTCTTCTTCTGCGGCATGATCGAGCTACCCGTCGACCACTCGTCGGCCAGGGTCACGTAGCCGAACTCAGGTGTCGACCACGCGATGATCTCCTCCGCCAGCCGCGAGAGGTCCACCGCGATCTGCGCCAACACGAACGCCGACTCGGAGGCGAAGTCGCGTGAACTGGTGGCGTCGATCGAGTTGTCGGCTGCACGGTCGAAACCGAGCTCCGCCGCGATCGCGTCGGGATCCAACCCTAACGACGACCCCGCCAGCGCACCAGCACCGTACGGGGAGACCGCCAGGCGACGATCCAGATCCCGGATCCGGTCGAGGTCACGCAGTAACGGCTGAGCGTGTGCGAGGAGCTGATGGGAGAGCAGAACCGGCTGCGCGGCCTGGAAGTGGGTTTTGCCCGGCATCACTGTTTCCGTGTGGGCGTCCGCCTGGCCGACCAGCGCGTCCACCACGTCCAGCACGCCGTCCGCGACCGCTCGGACCGCATCCCGCAGCCACATCCGGAACAGCGTGGCCACCTGGTCATTTCGAGACCTTCCGGCGCGCAGGCGGCCACCAACCTCGGCCCCAACGCGCTCGATCAAACCGCGCTCGAGTGCACCGTGCACGTCCTCGTCGGACTCGGCGGGTACGAACGCACCGGAGTCGACGTCCGCCGCGAGCCTGTCGAGCCCGTCGAGCATCGCGTCGAGGTCGGGCCCGGTGAGCAGGCCCGCACGATGAAGCACGCGGGAGTGCGCCTTCGACGCCCGGATGTCGTACGGCGCCAACTCCCAGTCAAAGTGGGTTGACTTGCTCAGTGCCGCCATCGCCTCCGCCGGACCACCGGCGAATCTGCCGCCCCACAGCGAGCCGGCATTGGTGCCGTGCCGTTCGTCGCTCATAGACCGAGGTCCCGCTTGGCGGCGATCTTGGAGCTCAGGCCATGGAGGTTGACGAAGCCCTTGGCGTAGCTCTGGTCGAATGAGTCGCCCTCGTCGTAGGTGGCCAGGTTGAAGTCGTACAGCGACTTGTCGGAGCGACGGCCGTTGACGGTGATCTGGCCACCGTGCAGGACCATCCGGATGTCGCCGGAAACGTGCTCCTGGGTGCTGTCGATGAACGCGTCCAGCGCGTACTTGAGCGGCGAGAACCACAACCCGTCGTAAACCGCGTTGGACCAAGTGTCGGACACCCCGGACTTGTAGCGGGCCAACTCGCGCTCGAGAGTGACGTCCTCGAGAGCCTTGTGCGCGGTGATGAGCACCATCGCGCCCGGCGCCTCGTAGACCTCGCGGCTCTTGATGCCGACGAGGCGGTCCTCGACCATGTCGAGACGCCCGACTCCTTGCGCGCCGCCCCGACGGTTGAGTTCCTCGATGGCCTCCAGCACCGTCACCTTGCGGCCGTCGATGGCGACGGGTACGCCCGCATCGAACGTGATGGTGACCTCGTCCGGAGCAGCGAAATTAAGGGTGGGGTCCTCGGTGTAGTCGTAAACGTCCTTGGTCGGCGCGTTCCATAGGTCCTCGAGGAAACCGGTTTCCACGGCCCGGCCCCACACGTTCTGGTCGATCGAGAACGGCGACTTTTTGGTGACATTGATCGGAATGTCGTTCTCTTCAGCGAACTCGATGGCCTTCTCGCGGGTCCACGCGTAGTCGCGGACGGGAGCGATCACGTCGAGGTCGGGGGCGAGCGCACCGAAGCCCACCTCAAATCGGACCTGGTCGTTGCCCTTGCCTGTACAACCGTGCGCGACGGCGGTACCGCTGTGCTCCTTGGCCGCCGTGACGAGGTGCTTGACGATCAGCGGCCGGGAGATGGCCGAGACCAGCGGGTACTCACGCATGTACAGCCCGTTGGCCTTGATCGTGGGGGCGCAGTACTCCTCGGCGAACTCATCGCGGGCATCCACGACCAACGACTCGACGGCACCACAGTCCAGGGCCCGCTGACGGATCGCGCCCATGTCCTCACCGCCCTGGCCCAGGTCGATGGCGACCGCGACGACCTCCGCACCGGTCTCTTTGGCGATCCAGCTGATGGCTACGGATGTATCCAGGCCACCGGAGTAGGCGAGGACGACGCGATCGGTCATGGTGTTCTCCTTGGTGTGTGTGCTTAGTTTGTCTGATGGTCAGTGTTCGTACGCTTTGGCAGGTCAGACCTGGCGGCGGGCCAGCGCTGCGAGCCGGTGAGCGAGCTCCCCACCACCGACGGGTTCGCGAGCCATCACGAATATGGTGTCATCCCCGGCGATAGTCCCCACCACGTCGTCGAGGTTCGCCCGGTCGAGAGCACTTGCGAGGAAATTCGCCGCCCCCGGCGGAGTGCGCAGTACGGCCATGTTCCCGCTGTGGTCGGCCGACACCAGCAACTCGGCTAGGAGCCGGCTCAACCTGTCGGTTCCTCCTGGGATCCCGGGGACATGACTCCCATCCTCCGGGATCACATAGCGACCTGCCCCGCCGTCCGCGGCGCGGAGTTTGACCGCGCCGAGTTCGTCGAGGTCCCGACTGAGGGTGGCCACAGCTACAGCGATCCCCTCCTCAGCCAGTGCCTCGGCGAGTTCGGTCTGGCTGCGCACCGCTCGACTGCGGAGCATCTCGATGATTCGGGCGTGCCGTGCGGTGCGGCTCACCGTCCCAGCGGTGGTCACGACCGCTCCAGCAGCCACACCAGCAGGGCCTTTTGGGCGTGAAGCCGGTTCTCGGCCTCGTCGAACACCCGGCTGCGCGGCCCATCGATGACCTCGGCGGTGATCTCCTTGCCCCGGTATGCCGGAAGACAGTGCAGGACGATCACGTGGTCTGCAGCCTTGTCGACAGCCTCCTGCCCCAGCTGATAGTCGGCTAGATCACGCAGACGATCCGCGGCCGAGTCCTCCATTCCCATCGACACCCACGTGTCGGTGATGAGGACATCGGCGTCGACGACCGCGGTGGCGGCGTCGGCCGTGATGGTGACCGAACCCCCGGTCTCGGTGGCGATCCGCTGGGCGTCGGCCACGACCTGACCGGTCGGCTGGTACCCCTCGGGGGCGGCGACGGTGATGTGTATACCCGCGGTCGCGAATCCGAGAAGGTACGAGTGACCCATGTTGTTGGCACCATCGCCCAGGTACACCGCGCGCAGACCTGCAGTGCGACTGAAGTTCTCTCGGATCGTGAGCAGGTCCGCGAGGATCTGGCACGGGTGGAATTCGTCGGTTAACGCGTTGACCACCGGCACGGTGGAGTGCGAGGCGAGTTCCGCAATGCCGCCCTGCGAGTAGGTACGCCAGACGATTGCCTCGACGTAACGGGACATCACCATGGCGGTGTCGGCAAGGGTTTCGCCCTTACCCATCTGAGTGGATCCGGACTCCACCACGATGGCGTTACCACCCAGTTGTGCGATACCGGCGTCGAACGAGAATCGGGTACGGGTGGACGTCTTGTCGAAGATCACCGCAACCGAACGGGGCCCCTCGAGAGGACGCGCCGAGAACGGAGCCGACTTGAGCGCCAGTCCGAGCTCGAGGACCTCCGCCTGCTCGGCAGGACTCAAGTCATCGTCGCGGAGGAAGTGCCGAACCGCGGTTTCGGACGGGATCGTGGGCCGGGTGGTCATGACGTGGACTCCTGCGGGGATGCGGCGTCGAGGATCGCGGGCAGAGCGGCCACGAAGGTCGCCGCCTGCTGTTCCGTCAGTATCAGTGGTGGTGCGAGCCGGACGACGTCGGCCGCCGTGGCTCCCACCAGATAGCCGGCGTCCCGCGCGGCCTCTTCGACGGCCTTCGCCTCGGCTGAGGTGAGGACCACGCCGAGAAGTAGGCCCCGACCACGCACGTGATCCACCAGAGGGTGGTCGAGACACTCGATGTCCGCGGCGATGATCTTGCCGAGTCTGTCAACGTGGGCGATGAGGTCATCGGAGGCAATCGTGTCGAGGACCGCCAGTGCCGCCGCGCACGCTATCGGATTCCCACCGAAAGTGGTGCCGTGCTGACCCGCGGTGAGCAGGTCCCCTGCCGAGCCGACGCCCAGACACGCACCGATCGGCAGGCCGCCCCCGAGTCCCTTGGCCAATGTGATGACGTCGGGAGTCACGCCGGCTTTGCGTGAGGCGAACATTGCGCCCGTGCGTGCGACGCCGGTCTGGACCTCGTCGACCATCATCAGGATCCCGTGTTCGGTGCACAGGGCGCGCACATCCGCCAGGAAGCCCTCCGGGGGCTCCACCACACCTCCTTCACCCTGCAGCGGTTCGATAATGATCGCGGCGGTGTCCGACGGCGCCTTGTCCACCAACGCCGTGAGCGCCGCGATGTCCCCGTACGGGAAGTACTCGACTCCGGCCGGCATCGGTTCGAACGGTTCGCGCTTGGCGGGCTGGCCGGTCATCGCCAGTGCGCCCATAGTCCGACCATGGAAACCGTTCTCAGCTGCGAGAATCCGCGACCGGCCGGTCCGGCGGGCGATCTTGAACGCGGCCTCGTTGGCTTCAGCACCCGAGTTGCAGAAGAACGTCCGCACACGCTCGTCGACCGCCAGCAAATCCTCGAGTCGCTCCGCCAGTGCCACGACGGTTGGGTGGACGTAGAGGTTGGAGACGTGCCCCAGTTCCGCGACCTGCCGGCTTACGGCCTCGATCACGGCGGGGTGTGCATGGCCGAGTGAGTTGACCGCGATCCCGGCGAGCAGATCCACGTACTCGCGGCCGTCCGCGGCCGTGACGGTTGCCCCCCTACCTGATACCAGCTCCAGCGGCGGGGTTCCATAGTTGCGCATCAGCGCCGTGTCCCACCGGGAGGTGAGAGTGCTGGTTTCCTGTGAACTCACTTGTCAGCTCCTAGTGGGGACCGGGTCTCGTGGGAACCCTCGGTGACCATGGTCCCGATGCCTCCCTCGGTGAGAATCTCGAGCAACACCGAGTGCTCCACGCGTCCGTCGATGACGTGTGCCGCCCCCACACCGCCCTGCACCGCGCGGAGGCAGGCCTCCATCTTCGGGACCATCCCGCTCTCCAAGGACGGCAGGAGTTTCTCCAGAGGCCCTGTGCCGAGGTGGGTCACGAGCGACGAACGATCGGGCCAATTGGTGTATAGGCCCTCTACGTCTGTAAGGACGACGAGCTTTTCCGCCGAAAGGGCCGCAGCGAGGGCCCCCGCAGCCGAGTCGGCGTTGATGTTGTGGACCGTGCCGTCGACATCAGGTGCGATGGTCGACACCACCGGGATCCGACCAGCCTCGATCAGGTCGAGCACCGCTCTCGGGTCCACTGCCTGGACGTCGCCGACGAGGCCGATGTCGGTAGGTGCACCATTGACCATCGCCGTCCGGCGGACCGCCGTGAACAGTCCGGCGTCCTCGCCCGAGATCCCCACGGCGTAGGGCCCGTGTGCGTTGATCAGGCCCACGAGCTCTCGGCCGACCTGGCCGAAGAGCACCATTCGCACCACATCCATGACCTCCGGAGTGGTAACCCGGAAGCCTCCACGGAACTCACCCTCCATGCCCAGGCGTCCGAGCATCGACGTGATCTGCGGACCACCACCGTGAACCACGACAGGCTTGAGGCCACAGGTACGGAGGAAGACCATATCCGCGGCGAACGCGGCCTTGAGCCGGTCGTCCACCATCGCGTTGCCGCCGTACTTGACCACGACAATCTTGTTGTGGAACTTCTGAAGCCACGGCAGGGCCTCGGCGAGGACGTGCGCGCGGACAAATGGTGTTAGCTCGGAGGACCCGTCGTTCATCTCTGTGGTCATCTCATGCCCCTTCCGGGCGGGACTGAACAAATGCTGCTGCTGCTGCTGCTGCGAGCCGTCACGGAGCCATTCCGACCGTGCTCAGACCAGCAACCTCAGGTAGACCGAGCGCGATGTTCATGGACTGGATCGCTCCCCCTGCGGTGCCTTTGGCGAGGTTATCGATGGCGGCGGTGAACACGGCGCGTCCGGCACGCTCATCTACCTCGATCCCCAGCTGCACAGCATTTGACCCCAACACGGAAGCGGTCATCGGCTGGACACCAGCGGGGAGCAGATGGACAAACGGCTCGTCTGCGAACGCCTCAACGTAAACCTGCCGCAGCTCGTCAACAGTCGCTGTTGTCGGGACGATGGCGGTGGTGAGGATGCCACGAGCCATCGGCGCCAGGACGGGCGTGAAACTCACCGACACCTCCGCATCGGTGACCGAGCGGAGGTTCTGCGTGATCTCCGGGGTGTGTCGGTGCGTGGTCACGCCGTACGCCTTGGCGGAGCCCACGACCTCCGAAGCCAGCATCGGCACCTTTGCCGATTTGCCCGCTCCGGAGGCACCTGTAACCGAGACCACGGTGATCATCGAAGCATCGACGAGTCCAGCGGCCACGGCCGGGAACAGTGCCAAAGTGGCGCCCGTGGGGAAGCACCCCGGGACGGCGACGCGGCGGGTCGACCGAAGAGCATCGCGCGCCCCGGGGAGTTCGGGGAGCCCGTAGGGCCAGGTGCCTGCGTGTGCGGAACCGTAGAACGCCTCCCAGTCGCCGGCATCGCTCAACCGAAAGTCGGCGCCGAGGTCCACCACCAGAACATCGGGCCCGAGCTTTTCCGCGATCGCTGCTGAATGCCCGTGCGGAAGACCCAACACCACCACGTCGTGCCCCGACAACGTCTCCGCGCTCGTCTCGGCGAGGACGCGGTCGGCGAGCGGAAGCAGGTGCGGATGATGTTCCGCCATGGACTGCCCTGCGTTCGACCCAGCGGCCAACGTTCCGATCTCCAGCTCTCCCGAAATGAACGACGGGTGCCCGAGGATAAGTCGCAGGAACTCCCCTCCCGCGTATCCCGAAGCGCCAGCGACAGCTACCTTGATTGCCATACGCACGAGTATGCACCAGAATGCAATCTTTTGCACACTGGGCGCCTCAAAGCGTTCAGTGACCCATTACGCCGTCAGGCACTGATCTGCCTGCCGCCGCCGCGGAATCGCCGTTGGCCCAGATCAACGGACCCGCCCACACGACGCCCTTCGTCGATCCCGGAGGTCCCGACACGCCGGCGGCTCCCCCGCACCGCCGACGGGAAGCGACGGCGGAGCTCAGAGTCCGCGCATTGAGAGTCCGTCCGGAGCGCCAGTCCCGCACCAGCGGCATCTGAGCTCTCGGCGACCGCTCCCCGTTCTGCAGCCTTCAGCCGGCGCCCCACTTCGTAAGCGAACCCGGCCATGAACGATTTACGGTGCGTGACCGCGGACATGCCGACCTGGGGCCGCTGCTGGGCCGCCGCTGCGAGCATGATGCCGGTAAGGGCACCCGCCAGCATTCCGACCCGCTCTACGTGACGACGAACACCAATAATGTGGACGACCCTCGTGCGATCTACTCGCGCGGAGGTGACGGCCCGGCAGTGCATCGCCACGGCCAGCGACGCGACCAGGCTCACCTGGTCCGGCTGATAACTGCCCGAGACGACGTGGTCGTAGACGGTGACCTCGGCGGACGCATCGTCGGGGCCCGACCGCGCCAGCACCTCGTCAACCCCGTATTTGGCGAGCAATTCGTACGCCCGCTCCAGAAGAACCTCGGCCTCCGGCGTTCCAGCGACGCTCTCGGCTTTCGCGAAGAGTTTCCGAACCCTGTCCAGCGCCTTACCCGCCGACTGCTGGGCGGAAGCGGTGGACGCATTCTGCGATGTGGTCATTGACTACTCCTGTTGTCTCGTCCGGCTTGCGAGACGGATGTTCGCACAGGTGTACGACACACTGCTGACGTGGATTCGACGAATTTTAGGTCAGCGGTGCAGGAACCAGGTGTGATCGAGCGGTCCGGAGCCGCCGCCGACTTCCAGTGTCAGTCCGCCGAGCAGCGCCCCGTCCATCCAGGGGCGGACCCGGTGGTATGCGCTCTCCCAGTCAGGCGCGCCGACCCTTGCGGTGGCGAGCGCTGACGAGAGGGAACAGCCGGTGCCATGGGTGTGCGGGGTGTTGACCCGAACGAACGTCAGTCGCTCTGTTGTGCGGCGGTCCCCGGTGGACTCCACAAGAACGTCCTCGGCACTGCCATCAGTGAGATCACCGGTGGTGGCGAGGACAGCGCAACCGGTCTGCTCGTGCAGAAGTTCCGCTTGTCTCACGATATCCCCGATGTGCGCAGCCGTCTCGCCACCACAGAGGACTGCGAGTTCAGGCACATTAGGCGTCACGAGGTCGACCAAGGGTACGAGTTCGCCGAGCATGCGCGCAGCGGCGTCGCTCGCCAGTCGGCCGCCGGTCGTGGCCACCATGACCGGATCCAGGACGACGTGGGGAGGTCGACGACGACGGAGCCACTCACCCACCGCTTGGACGAGCTCCGCTTCTCCCAACATTCCGACCTTGACGGCGTCGATCTGAACATCGTCCGCCACGGCGTCGAGCTGCGACACAACGGACTCGACCGGCACCGCGTGCACGCCTGTCACCCCGAGGGTGTTCTGGATGGTCACCGCGGTGACCGCGCCCATCCCGTACCCGCCCATCGCGGCGACGGCCTTGGTGTCGGCCAGCAGGCCGGCACCGCCGGACGGGTCCGTTCCCGCGATGCACAGAACGCGAGGCACCCGCGGCGCGTCAACCACGGAGGCTCGCCCCCACGGCATTCCGGGCGGCTTCGACCGCCGCGGAGCGCCACTGGCTCGCATCGTCCTCGGTGAGGGTGCGGTCGTCGGCGCGGAAAGTGAGGGCGTAGGCGAGCGACTTGCGACCCTCGCCGAGCTGGGAACCGGTGTACACGTCGAACAGACGAATACTCTCGAGCAGTTCGCCGCCGCCTGAACGCAGCGCCGCCTCGACCTCGGACGCGGGAACGGCAGCGTCGACCACTACCGCGACATCCTGGTTGACGGCCGGGTAGGCGGAGATCCTGGGAGCGGGCAGGACTTCACGGGCTCCCACAGCGCTGAGATCCATCTCGACGGCACAAGCCCGTGCAGGCAGTCCGAGTCGCTCGCAGGCTGCCGGGTGCAGTTCACCGGCGTGACCTACGACCCGGCCGTCCACGAGGATTTCAATGCAGCGACCCGGGTGCCACGGCGCGTACTCGGCCGCGCGCACGTCGACCTGGGCTCCGAGTGCACGGCCGACGATCCTGGCCGCCTCGACCGCATCGAGCGCGTCGGCGTCGCGACCGGCACCCGAATGTCCCCCGGGGTCGCGCATCCCGGTAAACAGGGCAGCCATGTGGAGGGGCTGATCGGGCAGCGACGCGCTCAATGCTTCCCGTTCCTCGTCAGTGGGCTCGCGGTCCACCGGCAGCATCCCCACACTCGAGGTGGTGGGGGTCCGGAACGATACCTGCGCAACAGAGAACAGCGAGAGATCGCGGGTACCTCGGGTGAGGTTGCGCCTGGCGATCTCGATCAACGACGGCAACAATGTCGTGGCCAGATGCGCCTTGTCGCTCTCGAGGGGATTGACGACCGACATCGTGAAACGACGCTCGTCGTCGTCGGCCAGTCCCATGGCATCGAACACCGACGGATCACAGAACGGAGACGTGAGCACTTCGACGTGGCCGGCAGCCGCCAACGCGCGACCGACCGCGCGGCGTCCGCGCTGGCCGGCGGTGAGGCCCCGCCCCGCGGGAGCGGTGGGTAGCACCGACGGAATGTTCTCCAGCCCTTCGAGCCTCACTACCTCCTCCACCAGGTCTGCGGGCAACGTCAGGTCGGGTCGCCACGCAGGCGGAGTCACCTCGAGCAGAACCGCGTCGTCACCGGTGACCGTGCAGCCGATCTGTTCGAGCCGACGTCGCGTGGTTCCAGTGGCGTACTCGACGCCCGCGACGCGGGACGGGCGGTCCGCGTCGAAGGAGATCGTGGGCATGGTGGGGGCGGAGCCGACATCGGTGAGCGAGGCCTCTACCGTTCCGCCGGTGATCTCCGCCAGGAGCGTGGCCGCGCGATCCAGTGCCGCGATCGAGGCCGCGGCGTCGACGCCACGCTCGTAGCGCTTGCCGGCCTCGCTGGGCAGTTTGTGCCGACGGATCGTACGGAAGACGGAGAGCGTGTCCCAGACCGCGGCCTCGAGGAGCACCTCTGTGGTCTGGTCGGACACCTCGGTGCTGGCACCGCCCATCACACCGGCCAGCGAGATCGGGCCGCGGTCATCACAGATCACCACGTCCTCGGGGTCGAGGGTGCGTTCGGCGTCGTCGAGGGTGGTGAGCTTCTCTCCCGCCCGGGCACGACGCACTGTGAGTCCGCCCCGTAGCGTGGCGGCGTCGAACGCGTGCATCGGATGGCCGAGCTCGAGCATGACGTAGTTGGTCACGTCGACAGCGGGCGAGATCGGTCGGATGCCCGACAGCAGCAGGCGGCGGGCCATCCACCACGGTGTCCGCGCGGTCGGGTCCACGCCGACCACCCGGCGCAGCGCGAAACGCTGGGCGCCGGATTCTCGAGACACCTCGAGCGGCCACGCTTCCCCCTCGGACGGCAAGCCCAGCTCGACGGCCGGATCAGCGAAGTCGAGATCAAACCCACACGCGAGCTCCCGTGCCAAGCCCCGGGCGGACAGGCAGTAGCCGCGGTCCGGCGTCACGTTGAGCTCGAAGACCGTGTCGGAGCCCGACGCCCCCGCAGCCAGAACCGGTCCGGCGGGCGCGCCTGGCTCCGCGGTGCCGTCCGCCAGCACGATGATGCCGGTGTGATCCGCTCCGATGCCCAGCTCTGACGCCGAGCAGATCATGCCCTCACTGGGCTTGCCGTAGGTCTTGCGCTTGCCGATCTCGAACCCGCCCGGCAGCACGGTGCCGGGTAGCGCCACCACCACCAGATCGCCGGTGGCAAAATTCCGCGCGCCGCAGACGATCTGCTGCGCCTCGTCGGCTCCCACGTCGACCAGACAGAAGCGTATGGGCTTCTTGAAACCCTCGAGTTCCTCGATGCTGCTCACGCGCCCGATGACGAGCGGTCCGGTGGTCTCGGGCAAAGGCTCCGGGTCGCCCTCGACCTCGAGACCGACACGCACGAAGCCGGAGTCGAGCTCTGCGGGAGTCACTGACCAGCCGTCGTTGGCCCGCTGCAGGATCTCGGTCAGCCAGGACTGCGCAATTCGCACTGTGGGGTCCTTCGTCTCTGTGAATGGGAGGGGAGGGTGAGCGGCGGGTCAGTAGCGGATACCGAAGGGCAGGGAGAACCGCACATCCCCCTCGACCATGTCCCTCATGTCTGACAGCCCGTTACGGAACTGCAGGGTGCGCTCCAGCCCCATGCCGAACGCGAATCCCGAGTACTCCTCGGGGTCGATGCCACAGGCGGTCAGGACATTGGGATGCACCATCCCACAGCCACCCCATTCGACCCAGCCAGCGCCGCCCTTCTTACGAGGGAACCACACGTCGACCTCCGCGGAGGGTTCGGTGAACGGGAAGTAATTGGGGCGCATGCGCGTGCGGGTTTCAGGGCCGAACAGCGCCCGGGCGAACGCGTCCAGCGCGCCTCGAAGGTGCGCCATCGTCAGGCCCTTGTCGATGGCCAGCCCCTCGACCTGGTGGAAGACCGGGGTGTGGGTGGCGTCGAGCTCGTCGGTGCGGAACGTACGTCCCGGGCACGCCACGTAGATGGGCGGTTCACGGTCGAGCATCGTCCGGATCTGCACCGGAGAGGTGTGCGTCCGCAGAACCTGGCGGCTGCCCTCGGGAGCGATGTGGAACGTGTCCTGGAGGGTTCGCGCCGGGTGGTCGGGCAGGAAGTTGAGGGCGTCGAAGTTATAGTGCTCCGCCTCGACCTCGGGCCCCTCGGTGATCTCCCAGCCCATCGCCACGAACACGTCCGCGACCTGCTCGGTGATGATCGTGATGGGGTGCTGCGCGCCGGACGGGGCACGGCCGGACGGGACCGTCAGGTCGAGGGTTTCCGCCACCAGAACGGCGGCGTCGCGCTCGGCCTGGAGGGCGGCGAGCCGTCCCTCGTAGGCCTTCTGCACCCGTCCGCGAGCGACGTTCACGGCCTTGCCGGCCGAGGCCTTCTGCTCTTTGGGAAGCGAACCGAGGGCCCGTCGTCCGAGCGCGATCGGACTACGGTCGCCCAGGTGTGCCGTCTTCGCGGTGGCCAGTGCGTCCAGATCCGCTGCCGCGGCGAACGCGTTCTCCGCGTCCGCGGCGTATCCGGCCAGCGACTCCTCGTCGATCTGCACCTCGACCGAGCCTGTGTCTTCGCTCACCTGTGCTCTCGCCCTCCCCATCACGAACACCTCCGGCGACCGCCGGTGTCGGGGAACAGACTAGTCGATCCCCTCAGCGTCATCTCCGGTCCCCGGTCAGCGCTGCTCGCGCACCGTTCCAGCGTCGACCACAAGTTCGCGAGTGGACCGGAAAGCGCTTCGCATCCTCCGGTCATGGGTGACCAGCAGGACCGTGCCGTCGAACTCCTCGACGGCTTGCTCGAGTTGCTCGATGGCAGGCAGATCGAGGTGGTTGGTGGGCTCGTCCAGGACCAGGAGGTTGACGCCCCGCTGCTGCAGTAGCGCTAACGCAGCGCGGGTACGCTCGCCCGGCGAGAGCGAATCGCACGGGCGGGCCACGTGTTCCCCCGCGAGACCGAACTTGGCCAACAGGGTCCGGGCGGCCGTGGGGTCCGCCCCGTCCGGGTCCGCCGCCGCGCAGAAGACATCGAGGAGTTCACCCGGCCCGGTGAACGCGGCTCGGGCCTGATCCACTCGACCCGCTTCAACCGATGAGCCCCGCGTCACTCGGCCGGACTCCGGGGCGCGATCGCCGAGAAGCAGGCTGAGCAACGTGGATTTGCCGGAACCGTTGGCCCCGCTGACCAAGATGCGATCGCCGGAATCCACCTGGAGTGTCACCGGCCCCAGCATGAAGTCTCCCCGCCGGGCGACCGCCTCGTCGAGAACGGAGACCACCGAGCCCGACCGCGGAGCGGACGCGATCTCCATCCGGAGCTCCCATTCCTTACGTGGCTCCTCCACCACGTCGAGCCGCTCCATCGCACGCTCCGACTGGGAGATTTTGGACGCTTGCTTCTCCGACCGTTGGCCGGCCCGGTTGCGGATGTGCTTGTCTCGCTCGGCGTCCTTGCCACCGGACTTGCGCATCGTGTTGCGGACGCCCTTGTCGAGCCAGGTCTTCTGGGTCTGGATGCGATCCTTGAGTTGATCGACCCGGCCGGAGTATCCCTCGTACGCCTCTCGTGCGCGCTGCCGGGCCAGCGCTCGTTCTGTCAGGTACGACTCGTACCCTCCGGCAAAAACCGAGATCTGTCGCTGAGCGGCATCGAGCTCGACGATCCCCGTGACGCAGCGCGCCAGGAACTCCCGGTCGTGACTGACCACGACCATCGGCCGCCGCTCGGTGCGCATGAAATCTTCGAGTATGTCGAGACCCGCGAGGTCCAGGTCATTGGTCGGTTCGTCGAGAAGAAGAATGTCGTACTGACTGAGCAGGACCGCCGCGAGGTTCACGCGCGCGGCCTGCCCGCCGGATAGCGCAACGACCGGCAAGTCCAGAACCGATCCGTCCAGACCGAGACGCGCAGCCGTCACCGGGATCCGCTCATCCAGATCGCCGCCGCCTAGCGCCAGCCAGCGTTCGAGAGCGTCGCCGTAGTCCTCGGCGGCCTGGTCCGAGTCAGCCATCTGTTCGGCGAGACGATCCATGAGCGCCTGCGCATCTGCGACGCCGGTGACGCGATGGAGTAGCGACCGAACGACCTCGTCGTCGTCCGCCTCCACCTCCTGGCGCAACAGTCCCACGGTGGCGTCAGACGGACTCACGGTGACCTGGCCCGTCACCTCGGCGTCGGGGACGCCGGCGAGAATGTGTAGAAGAGTCGATTTACCCGCGCCGTTCGAGCCGGTGAGGCCCCAGACATCCCCGGTGGCGACGACGAGGTCGAGTCCATCGAAAAGGGTCCGCGCTCCACGCGAAGCCCCGACGCCGCGAGCGGTGAGGGTGGCCGTCACGAACTCACCGCCTGAAGCCGTGCGCTCGTGTGGAGACAGATAGAGGCGGCTGTGACGATGTTCAGACTCTCCGCGCGACCACGGATGGGAATTCGGACCCGAAGGTCCGCGGCGGCGGCCACCGAGGCCGGAACGCCGTGGGCCTCGTTGCCGAAGATCCAGGCCGTAGGTCTGGAGAGTTGCTCGTCAGCATTCTCCACGTCCACCTCGCCACCCGCCGTGGCCACCGCGACCTGAAGACCCAGCGCATGCGCGCGGGAGACCAGGCTGGACTCGGTGACCCCCTTCACGACCGGCACGTGGAACAGACTCCCGGCGGAGGCACGGACGGCTTTGGTGTTCTCGGGATCCGCCGCCCCTTCCGTGAGCCACACGGAGTCGACGCCCAGGGCGTCAGCGACACGGATGAGAGAACCCACGTTGCCCGGCTCAGCCAACGCCTGTCCAACCGCGACGACCCTGGGCGACAACCGGTGCTCGTCATCACGGGATGGGGGTCCGATGACCGGGCTCGGCTCGCGGACCAGGGTTCGACACAGTGCGACGATCCCGGCCGGCGAGACAGTGTCGGACAGCGCGCGGATCGCCCGTGGGGTGACCGTGGAGACCCGCACACCGGACGTGCGTGCGGTGGAGACCAGCCCGGCGAACCTGTCGAGGGCGTCCTCCGCGCAGAAGATTTCCATCGCGTATCCCGTGGATACCGCGGCCTCAACCGAGTTGGCGCCCTCGGCGAGGAAACGGCCGGTCTTTCGGCGGGCGGCCGCGCGATGGAGCTTGGATGCGGAAACGACCCGCGGAGTCCGTTCCGTGAAAGGATCCGCGGGTCGTCCCGTGCCCTGCTCGGGCGGAATATTGTGCGTCAAGTCGCAGACGTCAGGCAGCCGGGGCGTTGACGTCGGACGGCAGCGCCTTACGTGCAACCTCGATGAGAGCCGTGAAGGCCGCTGGGTCGGTGACGGCCAGATCGGCGAGCACCTTGCGGTCCACCTCGACGCCCGCGAGCTTGAGGCCCTGGACGAAGCGGTTGTAGGTCATGTCGTTGGCGCGGGCCGCAGCGTTGATTCGCGTGATCCACAGCTTGCGGAAGTCGCCCTTACGCTGGCGACGGTCCCGGTAGCTGTAGTTCATCGAGTGGAGCATCTGCTCCTTGGCCTTGCGGTACAGACGCGAGCGCTGCCCGCGGTACCCCTTGGTCGAATCAAGTACTGTCCGACGCTTCTTCTGGCCGTTGACGGCCCTCTTCACGCGTGCCACTGGTCAATCCTCACTGGTCTGGGTGGTCACCTCGCGGCGACCGAAAGTTCTAGGTAGGTAACCGGGCTCAGAGCCCGAGGAGACGCTTCACGCGGGGGACATCGGCCGGAGCGACGTCGACACGGCCGTCGAGGCGACGGGTGCGCGTGCTCGGCTTCTTCTCCATGATGTGGCGGCGGTTGGCCTGCTGGCGAACCAGCTTGCCGGTTCCGGTCTTCCGGAAGCGCTTGGCGGTGCCCTTGTGGGTCTTCATCTTCGGCATGATCGGTCTTCCTCACATGGTTCGTCCCGAAAGGCCGGTGGGCCCCGGGTGAGCGGACGACAGGCGTCCGGTGGTCTGGGTCGGCGTTTGAAGCGCCTGGTCTCGACTACTCCGAAACCGGGTCGGTGACCTTGGACTCCTGCGCCTTCGCGCGGGTCTTCGCGCCGCGGTGGGGGGCCACGACCATGGTCATGTTGCGGCCGTCCTGCTTGGCGCTGGTCTCCACGTATCCGAAGTCGGTGATGTCGTCCGCAAGACGCTGCAGGAGCCGGAAACCCAGCTCAGGTCTGGACTGCTCGCGACCACGGAACATGATCGTGACCTTGACCTTGGAGCCCTTCTCCAGGAAACGAACGACGTTCCCCTTCTTGGTCTCGTAGTCATGGGTGTCGATCTTCGGCCGGAGCTTCTGCTCCTTGACCACGGTCTGCTGCTGGTTCTTCCGCGACTCGCGCTCTTTCTGCGCCGCCTCGTACTTGAACTTTCCGTAGTCCATGATCTTGCAGACCGGCGGGCGCGCGTTCGGCGCGACCTCGACGAGGTCCAGGTCGGCCTCTAGAGCCAGACGAAGTGCATCTTCGACGCGAACGATCCCCACCTGCTCGCCCCCGGGGCCGACGAGTCGGACTTCGGGGACACGGATTCGTTCGTTGATACGTGCTTCGGCGCTGATGGGCCCTCCTCGGTAGTTACGGTGCATGCGTCGACGGCCACAAACATGGCCGCGCATCCGCCCTCGAGGGACCTCTGGCATCACCGGCATTGACCGGCGAAACCGAGAAGGCCCCACGGTTCGGATACCGGGGGCCTCTCACTCCTCACCCTACGACGGAGACACTGCTGCGATGACTCGCAGGCCCTTCGTCGACGGTGGTGACCATCAAACTACCGCTAGGCGTCGGATGGTGGGAGATCAGGCTCCTCTTGGACGATGGAACCCACTACGTAGCGGATTCCCACAGTCAAGAACAGAGACTACCAGCTACGGCAAGGACCCCCAAACCGGTGGCCAGGACCGACGGAGTTCGCCGGTCCGTGGGACAGTATTCGACATGACCACCGACCAGCCTGAATCCGCCGACCAGGGCGCGGGGAGTCCCCTGGATGAGCACCTCGACGCCCGCGAGGTCGAGATCGTCGACTTGGCCGACGTCTCTGCTCAGGAGATCATCTTTCGTTCGATCGTCGTGCTGATGAGCGCCGCGGCAGAGAAGCTGGGCCTCTCTGACGATAACCCCGGCTCCAGCCCCCACCTGGATCTGGACGAGGGGCGCAAGCTGATCACCTCGCTCGCAGGACTGGTGACCGGTTCCGCTGAGTATCTCGGGCCGCAGGCCGGCGTCGTCCGTGACGGACTGCAGGGACTGCAGCGCGCGTTCCGCGAGGCCAGTGCCTACCCAGACGAGCCCGGAGACGGGCCCGGTGAGAAGTTCACCGGCCCTGTTTACTGACATGGCTATCTGACCGACCTTCACCGACCCGGGCCCAAGAGGCCCGGGTCGGTTCTTTGTCGGCCCTTGTCAGCGAAGTGCCCTAGCCTTGCGCGCCGCCTTGGTCGCCGTCTTCTTGGCGGTCGACGCCGCCGCTGACTTCTGGGCAGGTGCCTTTTTGGCCGGCTTCTTCGTGGCGGACACCTCCGTCGCGGGAGCGGCCTTTACTGCGGGCAACACCTCCGCCAGGAACCGACCGGTATGACTCTCCGATACCGTGGCAACTTGCTCGGGCGTACCCTCAGCGACAACCAGTCCGCCGCCTGCGCCGCCCTCTGGCCCCATGTCAATGACCCAGTCGGCGCTCTTGATGACGTCGAGGTTGTGCTCGATCACGATGACCGTGTTGCCTTTGTCCACCAGTCCCTGGATCACAAGGAGCAGCTTGGTGATGTCCTCGAAGTGCAGTCCCGTGGTGGGCTCGTCGAGGATATAGACGGTGCGTCCGCTCGACCGCTTCTGGAGTTCTGCAGCCAGCTTCACTCGCTGGGCCTCACCGCCGGAGAGCGTCGGTGCGGACTGACCCAACCGCACGTAGCCCAGACCGACTTGCGTCAGGGTATTGAGGTAGCGGTGGATCGACGTGATGGGCTCGAAGAACTCACTTGCCTCCTCGATGGACATGTCCAGGACCTCGGCGATGGTCTTACCTTTGTAGTGCACCTCGAGTGTCTCGCGGTTGTATCGCGCCCCATGACACACCTCGCACGGAACGTATACGTCCGGCAGGAAGTTCATCTCGATTTTGAGGGTGCCGTCGCCCTGGCAAGCCTCACAGCGGCCGCCCTTAACGTTGAAGGAGAACCGCCCCTGCTTGTATCCCCGGACCTTCGCCTCTGTGGTGGCGGCGAACAGCGTGCGGATCTTGTCAAACACCCCGGTGTACGTGGCCGGGTTGGATCGGGGGGTCCGGCCGATCGGCGACTGGTCCACCTGGACGAGTTTGTCGAAGTCCTCGACCCCGTCGATGCGTGAGTGGCGGCCGGGGACCTGACGCGCGCGGTTGAGCTGGTTCGCCAGTGACGTCGCGAGGATGTCGTTGACCAGGGTCGACTTGCCGGAACCGGACACGCCTGTCACGGCGCAGAGAATGCCGGCAGGAAACACCACGTCCACGTTCTTGAGGTTGTTCTCCCTGGCACCGCGTACACGGAGTCGCTTGTCCGGGCTCGGTTCACGGCGTTTCTCCGGGACAGCGATCTCCCGTCGACCCGACAGGTAGGCGCCGGTCAGAGACTCTTCATTGTCCAACAACCCCTGGTAGTCGCCCGAGTGGACCACTCGCCCACCGTGCTCCCCCGCCAGCGGCCCGATGTCCACGATCCAGTCCGCCGAGCGGATCGTGTCCTCGTCGTGCTCGACCACGAGCAGCGTGTTGCCCAGATTGCGGAGCCTGACCAGGGTGTCGATGAGGCGACGGTTATCCCTCTGGTGCAGCCCGATCGACGGTTCGTCCAGTACGTACAGCACCCCTGCGAGTCCCGAACCGATCTGCGTGGCCAGGCGGATCCGCTGGGCCTCACCGCCGGAGAGGCTTCCGGCCACGCGGTCCAGCGAGAGGTAGTCCAGACCCACGTCGAGCAGGAAACCCATCCGGGCCTGGATCTCCTTGAGAACTCGACCCGCGATCATCGTCTGCCGGGGGTCAAGCTCCAGCCCGTCGAGGAATTGGGCACAATCTGCGACGGACATCCGGCTGATGTCGGCGATCGACTGCTCGCGCCCCCCTGGGCCGGCGAGCGTGACCGCCAGTATCTCCGGCTTGAGGCGGGTCCCGCCGCAGCCTGGGCACGGAACCTCGCGCATGTAACCCTGGTAGCGCTCCTTCTGCGACTCCGATTCCGTCTGCTCGAGTCGGCGCTTGAGGAACGACATGACGCCCTCGAACTTGGCGTCGTAGGTACGAACCCGTCCGAATCGATTGCGGTATTGGACCCGGACCTTGGTGGGCGCGCCGCCGAGAACAGCCTTGCGAACCTTAGCGGGCAGATCCTGCCACGGGGTGCGCAGATCAAAGCCCATGTCACTGGCCAGACCAGTGAGCAGTTGTTGGAAGTAATCTGCACTCTGACCGCCGGACCACGGCGCGATGGCCCCGTCCGCCAGCGACCTCTCGGGATCCGGGACCACCAGATCGGGGTCCACCTCGAGATGCGATCCCAGCCCGTCGCACACCGGGCAGGCACCGTACGGATTGTTGAACGAGAACGCCCGCGGCTCCATCTCGTCCAGCGCGATCGGGTGACCGTTGGGGCACGCCATGTGCTCAGAGAATCGGCGCTGACGGGTGGAATCGGACTCGTCCACATCTACGTAGTCGATCACGATCACGCCGTCGGCCAGGCCGAGAGCTGTCTCCACCGAATCCGTGAGTCGCTGGCGAGCCGACTTCTTGGTGGCCAACCGGTCCACCACCACCTCGATGTCGTGCTTCTCCTGCTTCTTCAGCGTCGGCGGCTCCGCCAGGGTATGCAGAACGCCGTCTACGCGCACGCGGCTATAGCCATCCGCGGCCAGCTGGTCGAAGAGATCGACGAACTCACCCTTCCGGGTGCGGACAACGGGCGCGAGCACCTGGAACCGAGCCCCCTCCTCACCCTCCAGGATCTGGTCGACGATCTGCTGCGGGGTCTGGCGCGAGATCACTTCGCCGCAGGTAGGGCAATGCGGCACTCCGGCGCGGGCGTAGAGCAACCGCAGATAGTCGTGCACCTCGGTGATGGTGCCGACGGTTGACCGGGGGTTGCGGTTGGTCGACTTCTGATCGATCGACACCGCCGGGGAGAGCCCCTCGATGAAATCGACATCCGGCTTGTCCATCTGTCCCAGGAACATCCGGGCGTAGGAGGAGAGCGACTCGACGTACCGCCGTTGGCCCTCCGCGAAGATCGTGTCGAACGCGAGCGAGGACTTGCCGGAGCCGGACAATCCCGTGAAGACGATCAATGAGTCACGGGGGATGTCTATGTCCACGCCCTTGAGGTTGTGTTCACGTGCGCCGCGGACGACCAGACGGTCCACCATGGGTACTCCTTCCGAGGGGGGAGGTCGCCACGTCGCCGTCCGCGCCGTATGGCCGCCGTTCCCGGAGACGAAGGTACCAACGTACACCGACACGCATCCGACCACCGACCACACTCGACGCCGGTAGCCTGCAGTTATGTCGAATTCCCCCGATACCCGACCCGCCAATATCACCCTCACCGAGGGCTACACCGGCCGGCTGAGTGGCCGCCTCACCGGTGAGCGCTGGACTGTCGGCCCCGCGCGCCTGTCCAAGATCTCCGTGGGCGAGATGGACAACAACGTCTACGTGGTCGAGTCCACCTCTACCGGCGAGGTGCTCCTCATCGATGCCGCCAACGACGCCCCCGCGCTGGTAGCCCACCTGCGTGCCGAGGCCCCGAGGGTGAAAGAGGTGGTGACCACGCATCTACATGCCGACCACTGGATTGGCCTGGCAGAGACCGTCGAGGCCCTCGGCCTGACCACTATCGCGCCACTCGGTGACGCGGACGCGATCGATGTACCCACGGACCGTCACGTCTCACACGGCGACCAGATCGTGGTGGGTGATCTCAGTCTCCGAGTGATCGGCTTGCGCGGACATACCCCGAACGGGATCGCGCTGCTACTGCGGACCGACCATGGCAGCCATCTGATCTCGGGCGACTCCCTGTTCCCGGGTGGTCCCGGGAAGACGGGGACCCCCGAGGAGTTCGCGACACTGATGGACGATCTGGAGTCCCGCGTATTCGCGATCCTCGACGATGAGGTGGTGGTCCACCCCGGGCACGGCGACGACACAACGATCGGTGCCGAACGACCAAACCTGGCGCGGTGGCGGGAGCGGGGATGGTGACCTGGCTTGACCGGATATCACCGGGCGATCCCGGGAGGTAACCGAACTCTCGCAATCGTCGATCGCCGCAGCGCAGCCCGCGTTCGCGCGCGTGCCTCGGCGCCCTGTTCGTCGTACCGGAGGCGAAAGCCCCATGTTTTCACTAGGTTCGACTACATATTCCACTATTTCAGGAGGAACGATGATCCGACGACTCGCACGCCCCATGCTCGCCACCGTATTCGTCATCGACGGCGTGGAGACGCTGCGGAACCCGGGCGCCCACGTGACAGACGCCGCGCCGCTGGTCGATAAGGCCGCTCCCGTGGTGGAAAAGGCCGAAGAGGCCGTCAACGAGCGTGTCACCGCATCCGTTCCGCCCGTCCCCAAGGACACCGAGACGCTCGTCAAGGCTCTGGCCGGGGTAAAGATCGGCGCGGGCGTTCTGTTCGCGCTCGGACGGGCGCCGCGCCTGTCGGCGCTCGCGCTGACCGCCTCGCACCTGCCGTCGACGGTCAGCCGCCACGCGTTCTGGAGCGAGTCTGATCCGGCCGCCCGTAGCCGCAAAACCACTGGTCTGGCCACCAACGTTGCTCTTCTCGGCGCTCTGATGCTCGCTTCTGTGGACACGGCCGGACAGCCCGGCCTCGCGTGGCGTGCGGGCAAGGCACGCGACACCGTCGCGGCCAAGCTTCCCGGCGCCAAGGCCGAATCGATCGCGGCGGGGGCTGCGCTCACCGGAGTTGCCCACAACGTCGCCGACCAGGCACGCGGGGTTGCAGACACAGTCAAGGACCGGGCTCCCGAGGTCGCGGACACTATCCGTGAGAAGGCTCCCGAGGTAGCTGACCAGGTCCGCGACCAGGCTTCCGGCTTCGCCAATGTGGTCCGCGCCAACGCGCCGACAGTCATGGCGAATCTCCGCGATCGCGCCGCCGTGGCGAAGGAACAGGCCACCCCCGTCGCGGCACAGCTGCGTGACCAGGCAACCGCCGCGGCACATGTCGCCGCGGAGCAGGCAGCAGAGGCCCGCGACGCGGCCGTCGCCCGCGCGGAAAATCTCGATACGAAGGACGCCCAGAAGGCTGCCAAGAACGTGCGCAAGGCGGCCGATTCTCGAAAGAAGACCATCGAGAAGAAGGCCACCAAGCAGGCGACGAACGCCCGTAAGAAGACCGATGAGCTCCGCGGCAAGGCCGCCCGGGTCATCCAGCCCTGACCTCCGGCGTGGTCGGTGACCCCACCGGCATCACTCCGGCGACCCCGCCCTCTTCGGGCGGGGTCGTCGTCTTATGTGGGCATCCCCCGGTTCCCGGTAGCCTGGTTGTCCTGCCCGAGCCGCAACCCCCGCAAAGGAGCGCCTGTGACGGGACCCGACGCCGTCGACGAGGAACAGCTTCACCTCGGTCGACTTCTCGATCGGCTCGAGGAGTTGAAAACCGACACCCGTGAACGATTGGACGCCGTTCTACGAGGGTCCGGCGGGACTCCTCAGGCTCGCTCCGAGCGGGAGTCGTTCGCCCGCCTCTATTCGTCCGAACTTGCGGCGTACAACGCCGCCAACCTGGGCTTGTATTTCGGCCGCCTGGATATGGAGGACGGCGAGGTCCGTCGGATCGGACGCGTCGGGCTGAGGGACGACGACGATGATCTCACCACCCTCCTGCTCGACTGGCGGGCTGATCACAGCCGGCCCTTTTATCTCGCCACCACCGCGCGACCGGAGGGTGCACACAAGCGCCGTCATCTACGCACAATCGGTCGTCGCGTGATCGGTGTCCACGACGAATATTTGACCGCCCCCACGGACGGCGAAGTGCCGGAGGACCACGACGACGTGGTGGGCGAATCGGCCCTCCTCGAAGCATTGGACACCGCCCGCTCCGGGCACATGTCAGACATCGTCGCCACAATCCAACGCGAACAGGACGAGATCATCCGCAGTTCGCACACGGGTGTGTTGGTGGTCCAGGGTGGTCCCGGTACCGGCAAGACCGCCGTCGCTCTCCACCGCGCGGCCTACCTGCTCTACACACACCGACAGCGACTTGATCGCAGCGGTGTACTCATCGTTGGTCCAAACGCACGGTTCCTCGACTACATCGCCCGCGTGCTACCGTCCCTCGGCGAATCAGGAGTGGTACTGCGTACGCTCGCCGATCTCTACCCAGGCGTTCGTGCGACCGGCCCCGAGACCCTGCGGGGCGAGGAGGTCAAGGGGTCGGGCGAAATGGTGGGCATTCTCAAGGCCGCGGTGCGGGCACGCCAACTGGCCCCGGAATCCGACGTGGTGATCCGCGCCGAGGGCCACGACCTGGTACTGACGCCGGCTGCGGTCCGTGCGGCCCGTGGGCGCGCCCGCATGGCCCGTCGGCCGCACAATCAAGCGCGTGACGCATTTGCCACGCGGATCGTCGACGCCCTCACCGAGCAATACGTCGCGGAACTCACCGACCCGGTCTGGCACGCCGAGAACGACGCGTGGTCACCGAAGGGGGACGGCGTCGGAGACCTGGGCGACCCCGCCATGCCCCTACTCGACGCCGACGACAGGGCAGCGCTTCGGGCCGAGGTCGAAGCGGCACCTGAGGTTCTCGACGCGATCAGCGCCTGGTGGCCGTCACTACGACCCGAGGAGTTGTTGGCTGACCTGCTCTCGAATCGGGACCGCATCGCCGAGGCCGCCGGAGATTACGTCGCGGAAGACCAGGAGGCTCTGTTCCGTGAGGACGGCGCGGCTTTCTCGGTTGCCGATGTGCCCCTTCTCGACGAACTCGCGGAACTCCTCGGTGAGGCTCCGGGGACCGAGGGCACTGAGGCCGACCGCGCATGGAATGAACAGCTCCGCCAGGCCGAGGAGGCACTGGAAATCCTCACGGGTTCCGCCGTCCAGGACATCGAGGACGATCTAGACCCAGAGGTACTCATGGCCTACGACGTGGTGGACGCGGAATCCCTGGCGCGCCGGCACAGCGCCGATTCCGACCTGACAGTCGCGGACCGTGCCGGATCGGACCGAAACTGGGCGTTCGGCCACGTGATCGTGGACGAAGCCCAGGAATTGTCGACCATGGCCTGGAGGGTCATCATGCGCCGGTCCCCCAACCGGTGGATGACGCTCGTCGGGGACGTCGCCCAAACTTCGAGCCCCGCGGGAATCGACACGTGGGATGCCTCCCTGTCGCCCTACGTGGACGACAGATGGGTATTGAGCGAGCTCACGGTGAACTACCGCACTCCGGAAACCATCTCTGCCGTAGCGGAGCTATTGCTCGACCGGATCGATCCATCCGCCACGTCGCCGCGACCGGTCCGCCCGGGGCGCCGGCCGGTGGCGTGGCTCGAGCCGGAGTCGACCTCTCTCGCGCCGGTGGTCGCCGGGAAGGTCGCCGCTGTCCCAGATGAACGCGCCGTGGCGGTGTTGATACCGGACGGTCTCGGGGACTCCGACCCCTCCGCCGCGGACCTCCCACTGCGTGAGGCGGTGGAACAAGCCCGACCAGGCACGGCGGTTCTCCCCCTTGCCCTGGCCAAGGGGCTCGAATTCGACGTGGTCGTGGTCGTGGATCCCGACCATGTCCTCGCACGTTCACCGCAGGGTCTCCAGGACCTCTACGTGGGGGTCACGCGCGCCACGCAGGACCTCATCCTCGTGCAGCCTGATGGCTTCGGACCACTGCTCGCACAGATCCGTGACACCGTCACCGACCGACGACAGGAAGTTTCCGCATGACCTTCGCTCTCCGCCGCGTCGGTGTTGGCACGATGGTGCTACTGACGGCCATCACCATGGTTGCGTGCAATTCGGACCACGTGGAGGGTGCCCCTGAGGCTTCCCGGACCACCACCGGCCCCGCGACCGTGACGGCCGGGGCCTCCCCCGCCTCCGCGCCCGCCGACACCACTTCTCGCTGGTCGCCGGCGGAGCGGGAGTTTCTCGACGACTTGTCCGGCTTCGGATTCCCTACGGACATGACCGCCAGCACCACCGTCGAGGTGGGCATCGGAATCTGCCACAGTATCGCCGACGGCGCGGACGACGACACCATACTGGACCGTATCCGGCCGCTCACCAGTGCGATCGCGGCCCAGCATCCGGACCGCGAATCGGCAGAGGTAGGTCAGAAACTGATCGATGCGAGCCGGACTCGCCTCTGCGAATGACCCACCTGCCACCGGAGGGTTGAACCCGCTGGGGTCTTTACGTCGTGTGGACGATCAGCACGTCGCACGTGGCACGGCGAGCTGCATCCGCCGGCACAGAACCGAGCAGACGACCGGTCAGCGAGTTAAGCCCTTTGTTTCCGACCACGAGCAGATCGGCATGGACCTCATCCGCCAGCTTGATCAGAGATTCCACGGGGGCACCCTTGACCGTGCGGACCTCGATATCGGTCGCACCGGCCGATTGTGCCCTGTCCCGGGCTCCACGGACGATGTCCTCGGCCGGATTGTCACCACGAATCTGGTAAGCGTCGTCGCCCATCATGTCAGCCGCCTGGTTGACGGACCGCGGGTCCGCGGGCACATAGGCGCACGCGATCACCAGGCCCGCCGATGCGTCGGCTGCTAGTTCGGCGGCGCGGTCGACCGCCAGGTACGACGACTCGGATCCGTCCGTTCCCACGACCACCTTCGTGTAGGCGCTCATTCTCTTCCTCTCGTCAGGAACACGTTTCACTCACAGTAGTCCGCCGGGGTCGTCACCGGAGGGGGTAAGCGGCCCACATCACCAAGTCACGCTCACTCGACACCCGCCTCACGCATGCCCTTGAGTTCCTTGCGCAGTTCTCCGATCTCATCACGAAGGCGTCCCGCCAGCTCGAACCGCAGCTCGGTGGCGGCGGACATCATCTGTTCGGTCATCTCCCCGATGAGCTTCTCCAACTCCTTGCGGGGCCGGGCCGCATTACCGATCGCGCGTGTCCCCACGAGCTCCGGCCGGTCCCTGGGGTCGGACGCATCGCTGCGGTCCTCCCCCACCCTGTCGAGAATGTCCGCAATCTTCTTGCGCAGCGGCTGCGGGTCGATGCCGTGCTCGGTGTTGTAGGCGATCTGCTTCTCGCGACGCCGTTCCGTCTCCTCCATCGCGTGCTGCATGGAATCGGTGATGCGGTCCGCGTACATGTGGACCTCACCCGAGACGTTTCGAGCGGCGCGGCCGATGGTCTGGATCAGCGACGTGCTCGAGCGCAGGAAGCCCTCCTTGTCCGCGTCGAGGATCGCGACCAGCGAGACCTCCGGCAGGTCGAGGCCCTCTCGCAACAGGTTGATACCCACCAGGACGTCGTACTCGCCTCGGCGCAGGTCCCGCAGGAGTTCCACCCGCTGCAGAGTGTCGATCTCGGAGTGCAGGTAGCGCACCCGGACGCCCAGCTCGAGTAGGTAGTCGGTGAGGTCCTCCGACATCTTCTTGGTCAGGGTGGTCACGAGCACACGCTCGTCGCGGTCGGCACGCGCGCGGATCTCACCTATCAGGTCGTCGATCTGCCCCTTGGTGGGCTTGACCACGATCTTCGGGTCCACCAGTCCTGTCGGACGGATCACCTGTTCCACAAACTCGCCACCCGTGCGGCCCATCTCGTAGTTGCCCGGGGTCGCGGACAGATAGACGGTCTGGCCCACCCGATCCGAGAATTCTTCCCAGGTCAGGGGACGGTTATCCAGGGCCGAGGGCAAGCGGAAGCCGAAGTCGACGAGATTGCGTTTGCGTGACGCATCGCCCTCGTACATGGCGCCAATCTGCGGCACCGTCACGTGGGACTCGTCGATCACTGTGAGGAAGTCCTCGGGGAAGTAGTCGATGAGCGTCGCCGGGGAACTGCCTGCGGCTCGGCCGTCGATGTGCCGTGAGTAGTTCTCGATGCCCGAGCAGAATCCGACCTGCTGCATCATCTCGATGTCGTAGGAGGTGCGCATACGCAGGCGCTGGGCTTCGAGAAGCTTGCCCTGGTTCTCGAGCTCGGCGAGTCTGCCCTCCAGCTCCTCCTCGATCGACGCGATCGCCTTGGCCATCCGGTCGGGCCCGGCCACGTAGTGGGTGGCGGGGAAAATGCGGACCTCGTCAACGCGGCGCACGACATCGCCGGTCAACGGGTGGATGTAGTACAACGCGTCCACTTCGTCACCGAAGAACTCGATGCGCACTGCGAGCTCCTCGTACGTGGGGATGATATCGACGGTGTCGCCCTTGGCCCGGAACGTTCCGCGCGTCATTGAGACATCGTTGCGTTCGTACTGCACGTCCACCAGGAGTCGCAGCAGTTGGTCGCGGTCAACTTCCTGCCCGACGGACAATGACACAGAACGATCAAGGTAGGACTGCGGTGTGCCGAGACCGTAAATACATGAGACAGAGCTGACGACGACGACGTCGCGTCTGGACAACAGGGACGATGTCGCGGAGTGCCTAAGCCTCTCCACGTCGTCGTTGATGGAGGAGTCCTTCTCGATGAAGGTGTCCGTCTGGGCGATGTAGGCCTCGGGTTGGTAGTAGTCGTAATACGACACGAAGTACTCGACCGCGTTGTTGGGCAACATTTCGCGCAGCTCGTTGGCCAGTTGTGCCGCGAGGGTCTTATTGGGCGCCATGACCAGCGTCGGACGCTGAACCTTCTCGATGAGCCATGCCGTGGTGGCGGACTTACCGGTACCCGTGGCGCCCAGCAGGACAATGTCACGCTCACTGCGTTCGAGGCGCTCGGTTAGCTCGGCGATAGCCGTGGGTTGGTCGCCTGACGGCGTGAATTCACTAACCACTTCAAAGCGGTTCGAGCTGCGTTCGATGTCCCCGATGGGACGAAACTCCGAGTACGACAGCACTGTGGGGTCTACAGGGGCCCCGTCGTCGGGAATTTCGGTCGCAAAAGCCATAGGCTCCAGCCTACGAGTCCGCGGGCGCCTCTGCCGCCCTCGGCGTTACGCCGCCGTCGGAGCGAGCCGTTATCCTAGTCGCAGAACCATCGTTAACATGGCCCAAGTCTGGAGAACCCCATAGTGAGCAGCACTTCTCGTCGTTGTCCCGATCGGAAGCGGCGACCAGTCGCCATGGTCACTGCCGTCTCGCTCGTCGCCGGTGCGCTCACGCTCTCCAGCCCGATCGCCGCGGCGGCCCCGTGCGACCCCTGGCCCCCGGCCGGCGCTGGCGGTGCTGCCGGCGCGACCGGCTCACTGAGCGGTTCTCAGGGCGGGTCACTCGGAGCGCCGTCGAACCCGGCCACCCCGTGGCACAACGGCGACTCGGGCTACATACCTCTCCTCGAGGGGCGCACCACGACGGTCGAACTCCTGACGGGGCCGACCAGTCCCAATAAGACGGTCGAACGCTTCGGGATCAGCGGAACGGACCTGGGCATCCTCTGGGACAACGGTGCTGACGGTACCGACCGGCGGATGATGATGGCGCTCGGTGACACCATGGGCGACTGCAGCGTTGACGGGGACGAGTGGCGCAGCAACATCCTCCTGCGCTCGTCTGACCGCACGCTCTCCGATGGCATGCTGATCGACGATGCACCGTTGGAGCGGGAAGGCATGGCCAAGTCCATTCTTCCGCGCTCTGACCGGCCCGGCGAGGTGACTGTGATCCCGACCGCCGGTGTCGAGGTCGGCGGCACGCAGTACCTGCGCTACATGTCCGTGGCCGAATGGGGCGATCCGGGTGAGTGGATCACCAACTACTCCGCCCTCGCCAAATCCGCGAACAACGGGGACGACTGGGTTCCGGTCGCTGGCAGCGGCCGGCTCGGTGAGGGCAGCCCGGCCCTGATTCCAGGGAACGTCGGGACCCCATACGTCACGCAGCCGGCCGGCCAGATGAGCGCCTTCCTCAAGCACACCGACGACGAAGTCGACTACGTCTACGAGTACATGACCCCGTCCGGGCGCAACGGGACGGCCGTCCTCGCCCGCGTTCCAGAGGCCAACTTCGAAGACATGGCGGCGTACCGCTACTGGGACGGCGTTGGCTGGGTCCCGCAGCACGGCGCCGCGAAAGTGGTCCTCGACGGACGCGTGAGCGAATTGTCAGTGACGTGGAGCGAGCGCCTCGGCCGGTTCATCGCCCTCTACACGGACCAGAACAACAACATCGTCATGCGTCAGGCTCGTACTCCCGAGGGACCCTGGTCCGGCAAGGACATCTTGCTCTCCTACCAACATGTGCCGACGCTCTACGGAGCGTTCGCCCACCCGTGGAGTCCGGCAATTGAGTCCAACGGCAAGGACTTGTTTTTCACCATGTCAACCTGGGACGCGTACAACGTCTTCCTCATGAAGACCGACCTGTCGAAGGTCCCGGCGCGTTCCCTGCCGGATCCGAACGCTCGGATGCGCACCATGGACGACAGCTGGACCCGCGACACTCCCGACCCAGCGGACACCGGCGAGACAGTCCTCGTAGACACCATCCCCATCCCGGAAGGCTGACGTATGACCCGCCCCACTTCCCGTCGTCTCCGCAGTCGATACGTCTCGGTGCTCACCACAACTGCGACGGCTGCGGCCACAATCGCCGCGGTAGGAACCCTGGGGGCGGGCAGCGCCGCCGCCGGGCCCTGTAGCGAGATGTTCGGCAACTTCGGATCACTGCTCGAGCACCGAACAGGCGCGGGGATGGCCGCGGGATCCCTCGGATCGCTCGGTTCGTCCGGCGACACGGGATCGATCGGTTCGCTTTCAGGTTCGCTGGGGTCCGCAGACCGCAGCGGCTCACTGGTGCAGCAGCTCGAGACCGGTTCGCTCGGAAACGGGATCTCCGGCTCAGTGGACCCGCTGGTCGGCTCGGTCTACGGAATGCCGCCGTGGATCACCGGCGAGCAGGGCACCGTGCCCGTTCTGCGCGGCCCCACCCGGTTCGAGCAACTGGTCACCGGCCCGACCAGTCCCTCCGAGAGCATGAGCCGATACGGGGTAGGCGGTACCGACCTGGGCATCATGTGGGACAACGGCGACGCGGCGGATCCCGAGGTGCTCATGGCCTTCGGAGACACCATGGGTGACTGCACCATCCCGGGAAACCAATGGCGCTCCAACGTCCTGTTCCGCTCCGGCGACACCGACATGACCGACGGCATCACCATAGACTCCGCTGCGCTCGGTCAGGACGGACTGGCCAAGTCTCTCGTGCCCCGCGCCGGTGTCCCGGGTGAGGTGACGATTATTCCCACCGCCGGCATTTCCGTTGAAGGCGTCCAATACCTGCGATTCATGTCTGTGGCGCATTGGGGCCAGCCCGGCTCGTGGACCACTAACTATTCGGGCATGGCCTACTCCACCGACAACGGCGAGAACTGGACCGTGGTCCCGGCCATGGCGAGACCCATCACCAACAGCGTGCCCATCGGAACAGGCGGCCCAGAGGTCGACCGAGCCTGGTCGGGCGCGCAGATGAGCTCGTTTCTCAAGACCGAGGAGTACCTCTACGAGTACCTCACACCCTCAGGCCGCCAGGGCGCCGCGATCATCGCCCGTGTCCCGCTGAACGGCTCCCCGACAGCCGACGACCTGGACGGCACCGAGGTGGCGCCTACAGTCGGAGTGCTCGATCCCACCGCATACGAGTACTGGAACGGTTCCGCCTGGGTGTCCGAGGTCGGCAACGCTACGCGGGTTCTGCCTGCTCCCGCCAGCGAACTCTCGACCATGTGGAATGAGCACCTCGGCAAGTACACGGCGATGTACTCGCAGGGCTATAACTCGATCGTTCTGCGGACCGCCGACGAACCCGAGGGCCCCTGGAGTTCACCCACCGTGCTCATCGACTACTCCGTGCTTCCCGGCGTCTACGGCGGTTTCATGCACCCGTGGGCGCAGGGCGACGATCTCTACTACCTCGTGACCACCTGGAACGCCTACAACGTGTTCTTGGTGCGGACGCACCTGCCCGACCTCTTCCCGGGCCCAGGAATGCGAAGGGCCACCGCCCCGACCACGCCTGCCACCGAAGTTGTGCGACAGGTGCCGGTTTCCGAACTTGTCAACGGAGTTGTCCCGACCGAGTGACGCGTCCGGACCCCGGCGCGTCACACACCGGGGCCCGGGCCTCACCCCCTGGTCAGACTCGGTTTCGTGAGGCCTCACACCGAGTGCGCTCCCACTGACGGGTCTCTTCACGGTCCGCGCGCCGAAGGATCTCGGCGTACTCGGCCCGAGCACCCGGGTCCGCACCGATGACCTCCGCCATCAGGAGAGAAAATTCGTGGTCCGGGTTGTCTTCCGACACAATCGTAACCTCCAGCGGACGCGCGGGATCACAGCCGTGGAGGATCGGATCATCTCCCGGAACGTAGCCTGCCCCGACCAACACTGCCCACGCCTGGTCCACCGCGGTGCCGTCAGGGACAGTCACCTGAAGGTCGAGGATGTCCGGTGCGTCCAATCCGTCGACCGCGGTGGGACCCACGTGGTCGACGCGGGTGGCGATCTGCCCTACCACATGGCGCAGTCGTGCGCAGGCCCGCTCGGCCTCGGCGGCCCATTCGTGACGGAACGGCACCACGGTCCGGTCGCCCACCACGGGTGTCGCCGTCCGGCGATTGCGTTCGAATGGCCGCAATCTCGTCTCCACGAGCTCGCGGGTCACCTCCGCGACGGCCCCCCGGTCACCCGAGTTGTCAATGAGCACATCCGCTGCTGCCCTCCGTGCCTCGTCGGTGGCCTGCCTCGCCATCCGGGCGCGAGCGTCATCCTCCGGCATGCCGCGCTGCTCCACGAGACGCCGCAGTCGAATCTCCGCGGGCGTGTCCACGACGATCACAAGGTCATAGCCTGGCGCCATACCACCCTCCACCAATAGCGGCATGTCATGGACGACGATTGCGTCAGCAGGCGCGGTGCCGAACAACTCGGCCGTCCGCTCGCCGATGAGCGGATGCGTGATGGCGTTCAGAGCGGCAGTACGTTCGGCGTCGACAAAAGCCAAACCTGCGAGGGCCGCGCGGTCGAGGGAGCCGTCGGAGGCGAGGATGGCCTCGCCGAACTCCGCCACCAGCATCGCGAGCCCCGGCGTGCCGGGTTCGACGACCTCCCGTGCGATGCGATCGGCGTCCACAATCACCGCCTGCTCTTCCGCGAGTATGGAAGTCACCGTTGACTTGCCAGCACCAATCCCACCGGTCAGACCCACCATCAGCATGGTGCGGAGTGTATGTGACCAATGGCCATGCCGTCCGGAAGGTCGGAAGATAGGGTGTCCCGTGTGAACCGCATAAACTCTGTTCCGCGAGTCATCGCGGCGTTGCCCCTCGCTGTTGCGCTGTCGATAGCGGCAACTCCAGCTCAATCAACTGCACAGTCCGACGGCTCGCTCGCGTCAACCGGTTCGTCTGGGTCTTCCGGATCGTCGGGCTCCACCGGTTCCCTGCTCGGAGAAAGCGGTCCGTGCAACAGCTTTTTCGGCAACATCCCCCCGGGTTCGCTCGGGGCACTACCGGCCACGGGTTCAGCAGCGAACGCCGCCAACTCGGTACTCGACGTCACCGCATCGTCGGTCCGTCGCTTCCCCCGATGGGTCACTGGCGCCAACGGAACCATCCCTGTCCTCAAGGGCGCGACGGCTGTACGGCAGCTCGTCACCGGGCCCACCAGCCCGGCCAAGACCGACCAGCAGTACGACATCCACGGAACGGACCTCGGCATCACCTTCACCCACCAGGGCGAAACGATGGCTCTGTTCGGTGACACTTTCGGAGACTGCACACCTACCGGCAACCAGTGGCGCTCAAACGTCATGCTCGCTACTTCCGGCGGCAGTCCCGAAAACGGGATGGCCGTACTCAGAGCTGTTCCTGCTGATTCGCGGGGCAAGGCAACCGCCCTCGTCCAGGGTGCGCATCAGCCCAATGGAGTAGGCGAGGTCACGGTCATCCCGACGGCCGCGGTCAGCAACGGCACGGACATGTACATGCGGGTCATGTCGGTCCGCGACTGGAACGCTCCCGGCGGTTGGAACACCAACTACTCGGGGCTGGCCAAGTCCACAGATGGTGGCAACACGTGGGAACTGCTCCCCGCCACGATGCGCCGGGTCACTGATTTCACCGGATGGCATGACAGCGTGACGTTAGCGTCCGGCGATCTGCCCGCGCCCGACGAGAGCCGATGGTACGGCGCCCAGATGAGCGCGTTCCTCCAAGAAGGCGACTGGCTCTACGAGTACGTCACGCCGTCGGGTCGGCGCGGGCCGGCGATGCTGGCCCGCGTGAGGCTCGCGGATATCGAGAACCCCGCCGCGTACGAGTGGTATGCGGGACCAGGCGCAGGACCGGAGTGGGCAGAGGCACCGACCGGCTACAACGTCATCCCGGCACGCGTCGAGGAACTCTCGGTGCAGTACAACACGCACCTGGGCAAGTACACGGCCATGACCCCCTCACCCTCCGGCGTCGTCTCCATGCGAGTGTCCGACGATCCCTGGGGTCCGTGGTCCGCGCCCCAGACGATCGTCGACCGGCGCATGTTCCCGAACGGCTATGCCCCGATGATCCACCCCTTCACCACGGACAACGACAGTCGGTATCTGTACTACACGCTCTCGACGTGGGATGCGTACAACGTCTTCCTGCTTCGCACCGACCTCGACGCGTTCAACTTCGACGCTCCGGACGCGAACCCCCGGACCGCAGTGGAATCGCGTGTGACGGTCAAGACCGCCGCCGACTCCGGGGCCATCAACGACCAGGGCGTCATCGATGAGCAGCGGTTGGAGGAGATCGCGGAGGTCGAGCCCGCCGAGGCCGAGCCCATCGTCGAGCCGTCCGGCCGCTGATCGGCCGCCGCGCTTCACCGGTAACCTCCGGGCAGCCCCCGGGGGTTACCGGTGAAGCGCTGGGCGTGATGAGCGTTATCACTGGGTGCGATCCCCTCCCTCGAGCGGACTTCACGATTCCGTAGCCGTCCGAGGGACGTCTCCCCGACCACTACAGAGCACCAACAACAAAGAGAGCGGCCCTGCACCGGGTTCCGGTGCAGGGCCGCTCTTTAGCTAGGCGCCTGTCAGTCGATCACTCGCCGCCGGCGAGCTTGGCGCGCAGGGCGGCAAGCTGCTCATCCGAGGCCAGCGAACCGCCGGTGGTCTCGGACGGTGCGGCCTCGGCCGCAGCCGGGCGCGCGGACGGGGTGGACTCCGACGAGTAGTTGGTCGGCGCGGCCTCGGCGGCTTCCGCAGCTGCAGCGCGTCCCTTCTCGATCTGACCCGTGTGCATCTTGTGGCGACGCTCGGCCTCGGCGTAACGGTTCTCCCACTCCTCGCGCTGCTTCTCGAAGCCCTCGAGCCACTCGTTGGTCTCGGGATCGAAGCCCTCGGGGAAGATGTAGTTGCCCGCCTCGTCGTAGCTGTCGGCCATGCCGTACTTCGACGGATCGAACTCCTCCGTGTAGTCCTCGTCAGCCTGCTTGAGCGAGAGCGAGATGCGACGGCGGTCCAGGTCGATGTCGATGACCTTGACCATGGCGTCGTCGTTGACCGACACGACCTGGTCCGGAACCTCCACGTGGCGCTCGGCCAGCTCGGAGATGTGCACCAGGCCCTCGATGCCCTCTTCGACGCGCACGAACGCACCGAACGGAACGAGCTTGGTGACCTTGCCCGGGACGATCTGGCCGATCGCGTGGGTGCGGGCGAAGTGCCTCCACGGGTCCTCCTGCGTCGCCTTCAGCGACAGGGAGACACGCTCGCGGTCCAGGTCGACGTCGAGGACCTCGACGGTGACCTCCTGGCCCACCTCGACGACCTCGGACGGGTGATCGATGTGCTTCCAGGACAGCTCGGAGACGTGAACGAGTCCGTCGACGCCGCCGAGATCAACGAATGCACCGAAGTTGACGATCGAGGACACGACGCCCTTGCGGACCTGGCCCTTCTGCAGCTGATGCAGGAACTCGGAGCGCACAGCGGACTGCGTCTGCTCGAGCCATGCACGACGCGAGAGCACGACGTTGTTGCGGTTCTTGTCCAGCTCGATGATCTTGGCCTCGAGCTCCTGACCCACGTAGGGCAGGAGGTCGCGGACGCGGCGCATCTCCACCAGCGAGGCGGGCAGGAAGCCACGGAGACCGATGTCGAGGATGAGGCCGCCCTTGACGACCTCGATGACGGTGCCCTTGACGGCCTCGTCCTTCTCCTTGAGATCCTCGATGGTGCCCCAGGCGCGCTCGTACTGCGCACGCTTCTTGGACAGGATCAGTCGGCCGTCCTTGTCCTCCTTGGTGAGAACCAGAGCCTCGACCTCATCGCCCACCTCGACGACCTCACCCGGGTCGACATCGTGCTTGATGGACAGCTCACGCGAGGGGATAACGCCCTCGGTCTTGTAGCCGATGTCGAGCAGGACCTCGTCACGATCGACCTTGACGATCGTGCCCTCGACGATGTCACCATCGTTGAAGTACTTGATCGTGGCGTCGATGGCGGCGAGGAAGTCCTCTGCGGAGCCGATGTCGTTGACGGCTACCTGCGGGGACGTGGGTGTTGTGGTCATAGGTTGGGGTGCTCCGAGGTGGATAGGAATCGTAGGTGGACTGGACGAACGCGAACGCATACGCACGCGACCGTCAACTGTACGCTGCCAGCGTGACGTCCACAAACCCTCCCGGCCATGGTGAATCCGTCCACGCCTCGCGGGCGTGGTGGGACGCCGAGGCGGTCGACTATCACCGCGAACACGGCGACTTCCTCGGGGCGCACTCGCCGGACGGGGAATTCCTGTGGTGCCCCGAGGGGCTGCACGAGGGAGACTGGAATCTCCTCGGCGACGTCGCTGGCCGAGACGTTCTCGAGATCGGATCCGGGTCCGCCCCCTGCGCCCGCTGGATCGCCGGACGCGGAGCCAGGGCCGTTGCCGTAGACCTGTCCTCCGGCATGCTCCGTGTGGGCGCCGAGGCAGCGGGTCGCTCGACTGGACCCGCCTCCCGCGTCCCCCTTATCCAGGCTGATGCCGGTCACCTGCCGTTCGCCGACAGCAGCTTCGACGTGGCGTTCTCGGCCTTCGGCGCGATCCCGTTCGTCGCCGACTCCGCCGGTGTCATGTCCGAAGCGGCCCGCGTGCTGCGTCCCGGTGGACGGTTCGTGTTCTCCGTCAACCACCCGATGAGGTGGATCTTCCGCGATGACCCGGGTCCGGAGGGACTGGTGGCCCTGTTCCCGTACTTCGACCGTTCGCCGTACACCGAGTACGACGACGACGGCCAACTCACCTATGTCGAACACCATCGGACGGTGGGCGACAGAATCCGGGAACTGGTAACAGCGGGCTTCATTCTCCGCGACCTCATCGAGCCGGAGTGGCCGGAGTGGCTGGACCGGGAGTGGGGGCAGTGGAGCCCACTCCGAGGCGGGATCTTCCCCGGCACCGCGATTTTCGTAGCAACTCTGCCCTGACCCGGCCTCAGAGAATCTTGGACAGAAAGTCCTTGGTGCGCTGGTGTGTCGGTGACTTGAGCACGTCGGCGGGCTTGCCTGCTTCCACCACCACACCGTCGTCCATGAACGCCACCGTGTCCGCGACCTCGCGGGCGAAGCCCATCTCGTGGGTGACCACGACCATCGTCATCCCCGCGTCCGCGAGGTCCCGCATCACTCCGAGGACCTCACCGACGAGTTCGGGGTCGAGCGCAGACGTCGGCTCGTCGAACAGCATGAGCTTGGGCTCCATGGCCAGCGCCCTGGCGATGGCGACCCGTTGCTGCTGTCCACCCGACAGCTGCGCAGGATAGGTGTCAGCCTTGGCTGCGAGGCCGACTTTGGCAAGCAATTCGCGGCCCCGATCGGTGGCCTCCGCCCGTGAATGTCCCTTCACCAGCATCGGCGCCTCGATCACGTTCTGTAGAGCGGTGCGGTGGAGGAACAGGTTGAAGTGCTGGAACACCATGCCGATGTCGCGACGCTGCCGTGCGGCCTGCTTCGGCGAGATCTCGTAGAGCTTGTCGCCCTTCTCCCGGTATCCCACCAGCTCGCCATCGACGTAGAGTCGGCCTGCGTCCACCTTTTCCAGATGGTTGATACATCGGAGGAAGGTGGACTTCCCGGAACCGGACGGCCCCACCAGGCAGAGCACTTCGCCGGCGTCAACTTCCAGGTTGATTCCCTTGAGCACCCGGAGCGATCCGAAGTTCTTGCAGACCTGTTCGGCCTTCACCATCGGGGTCAACGCAGGCCTCCGGAAGAGTCGGTGGGCTCGACCGCAGCCAGTGACGACGGCGTGAGACCGTCGGCGTCAGCGAGAGCGCGGAGTTGCTTGGCGGTGAGGTGCCGAGTGGCACCGCGGGAGAATCGCTTCTCCAGATAGTGCTGGCCCACCATGAGCACGCTGGTGATAACCAGGTACCACGTCGCAGCCACCAGCAGCAGCGGGATGGGCTGGAAGTTGACGCCCGAGATGTCACGGGCCTGCCCGTAAAGTTCCCCGGAAACCGGGATTGCCACCACGAGCGACGTGGTTTTGAGCAGGGAGATGAACTCGTTGCCCGTCGGCGGGATAATCACACGCATCGCCTGCGGCAGGATCGTCCGTCGCATTGTCTGACCCCATATCATGCCCAGTGCGGTCGATGCCTCGGCCTGCCCTTCAGGCACCGACGAGATGCCGGCGCGGACGATCTCCGCCATGTAGGCGGCTTCGTTCATCGCCAGGCCCACCACGGCCAGCCAGAACGCCGAATACAGGACCATGGTGTCGTCGAATCGGACGAACTGGAAGTCCGTGAAAGGGATTCCGAATTGGACCTGCCGGTAAAGGGTGAAGATGAGCCCCCAGAACAGCAACTGCACGTAGATCGGCGTCCCCCGGAAGATCCATAGGTACACCCAGGCCACGGCCTTGAGCACGGGATTGCTGCTCATCCGCATCACCGAGAGCACCACTCCCAGGACCACGGCGAGGATCATCGACAACACGGTCAACGCGATGGTGTAGAACACCGCGGTGCCGAAACGGGTGTCGAACAGGTAGCGGCCGTAGGTGTCCCAGCCGTACGCCGGGTTGGTCGCGGCACCCCAGACGAACAAGAACACCAGGATCAGGACGATCGTGGCGGAAACCCAACGCCAGGGGTGTCGGAGCGGTACCGCCTCGATGGGGTCCGGGCCGTCCACCGCGGGGGCTCCTGCCCCCATCTCAGCGGTACTCACCTACCAGTCACTCAGCCCTTCCGGATCTCGGAGTTTTCAATGAGGCCGTCCGTGACGCCCCAGTTCTGCGCGATCGTCTCGAAGTCGCCGGTCTCGATGAGCTTGTCGGCGGCCGCTTCGAGTGCCGCGGTCAGCTCGGAGCCCTTGCGAACCGGCCAGCCGTAGGGGGCCGCGTCAAACACGTCACCGGAGAGCTGCATTTTGCCGTCTGACTGCTTGACCGCGTAGGCGGAGATTGGCGAGTCTGCGGACATCGCGTCGACCTTGCCCAGTGCGACGGCCGTGGAGGCCTCGTCCTGGGAGTCGAACTGGACCTTCTCGATGGCGGGCTTACCGGCGGCGACGCACGCCTCGCTGCGCGCGGGCACGTCCTCCTGATCGGAGACGGTGGTGCGCTGCACGGCGACGTTCAAACCGCAGGCGTCGTCGGGGTCGATGTCATTGCCTGCTGCGGAGGCCCATTGGATGCCGGCTTCGAAGTAGGTCACAAAGTCGACTGTCTCGAGGCGCTCGTCGTTGACCGTGAACGAGGACGCGCCCATATCCATGGTGCCGCCTTCGATGGCGGGGATGATCTTTTCGAAATCCGACTCACGGAACTCGACCTCGAGGCCCATGAGCTGAGCCACTGCGGTCATCACGTCCATGTCGAACCCTACGATCTCGCCCTTTTCGTTCTTGAACTCATTTGGAGCGTACGGCGGGTTGGTACCCACCACGAGGACGCCCTTGTCGCGGATCTCGGCCGGGACGAGCGCGGCGATCTCCTCGTCGGTCTCCAGCGACACCTCGTTGCGGGGCTTCCCATCATCCTCGGGCCCCTCCGTGTTGGTGGTGCAACCGGTGAGCGCGAGGGCCGCGGTGGCGGCGAGTGCCAAGGCGGCGCGCACGCCGCGGCGGGAAGTGAGGGTCATATGAATGCCCTTTCAGGCGTAGTGAAGCCAAATCCGGAATGAACTTAGAGTATCCGGCGACCGCCTCTTAACGGATCACCTCTGGCTGATCAGTGTGCGGCCGAGTCCCAGTCGCGCCCGGTTCCGGTGGACACGTCGAGCGGCACGTCCAGTTCGATGGCGGAATACATGCGGTCTACCACCAGGTCGCGCACCTCGTCGAGCTCCCCGTCCGCGACCTCGAGGACCAGTTCATCGTGGACCTGAAGCAGTAGTCGGCTGCGCAGTCCGCGCTCGGTGATGTCGGCGTCGACCTTCAACATCGCGGCCTTGATGATGTCCGCCGCGGTGCCCTGGATCGGTGCGTTGAGGGCGGCCCGCTCAGCGTTCTCACGCTTGAGCCGGTTGTCGGAATTGAGCTCGGGCAGGTACCGCCGTCGACCGAACAGGGTCTCCGTGTACCCGTCTCGGCGGGCCTGGTCCACCACGGCGTGGAGGTAGTCGCGAACACCCCCGAACCGGGCGAAGTACGCGTCCATCTGCTCCCGCGCCTCCCCCTGGCTGATACCGAGCTGCGAGGCCAGTCCGAACGCGCTGAGTCCGTAAGCAAGGCCGTAGCTCATGGCTTTGACGCGGCGCCGGAGTTCCGGAGTGACCTCGTCGATGGGGACGCCGAACGCCCTCGAGCCCACAAACGAGTGGAGATCCTCGCCGGTTCGGAACGCTTCGATGAGTCCCGCGTCGCGGGACAGGTGCGCCATGACCCGCATTTCGATCTGGCTGTAGTCGGCGGTGAGCAGACAGTCGAAGCCGTCACCCACGACGAACGATCCACGGATCCGACGCCCGTCCTCGGTGCGGACCGGGATGTTCTGCAGGTTGGGGTCCGTCGACGACAGTCGGCCCGTAGCGGCGACAGTCTGGTTGAACGTGGTGTGGATGCGTCGATCGTCACCGATCGTCTTGATCAGGCCCTCGACCGTCGTTCGCATCTTGGTGGTCTCGCGGTGGAGCAACAACGACTCGAGGAACGCCCGGCCAGGGGTGTCCCCGGTCTCCTTGGTCAGAAGCTCCTCGAGTGCTTTGGCATCGGTGGTGTAGCCCGTCTTGGTCTTCTTTGTCTTGGGCATGCCCAGTGTCTCGAACAGGACCACCTGGAGTTGCTTGGGCGAGCCGAGGTTGATCTGTTCCCCGCCGATCGCCGCATAGGCAGCCTCCGCCGCCTGACGTCCGCGGTCCGCGAACCCGTCCCTCAACCCGTCCAGCGCGTCGCCGTCGACCGCGATGCCGATCGACTCCATACGCGCGAGCACGGGGACGAGGGGGAGCTCCATATCCGCGAGCAACTGCGTGCCGTGCACCTGTTCCAGTTCCACGTCGAGTCTTTCGGCGAGGTCCACCACGGCGCGGGCCCTGGTGGCTGACTCGTCGGCCGATTTCTGTTCGGCTTCAGCGTCGTCAACCTCGTCCAGAAGCGAGAGCTGCTTCTCCCCCGCCTCGTGTTCGGGGAGCTCGCGCTGCAGGTGCCGCTGGTACAGCTCTGCCAGGCCGTAGCTCCGCTGCCCCGGGCGGACCAGGTACGCGGCCAACGCCACGTCCATCGTCACGCCGCCGAGCGCGAGTGCACGCCCCATCAGGGCGTGCGTGGCGGCCTTGGCGTCGTGGACCGCTTTGGTGACCGCGTCGTCTTTCAGCCACGCCTGTAGAGCTTTCTCGTCGTCAGGCCCGATGGCTGCTAGGTCGACGTGCCCCGAGGCGCCGCCCGCCGCGGCGATCGTGACGGTCTGGGCGTCCCCCTCGCCGGGCCTGGAGGACCCGACGACGACGAGGCCATGCCTATGCCCCGCCGGCGCGTGGGAGGCCAGCCAATCGGACACCTCCCCGGCGTGCAGCACGGAGGCCTGCTCGAGGTCGACCTCCGCCACGGGCTCGGGGGCACCCTCCGGCAGGAAAGCCGTGAGGAACCGGTCGCGGGCCTGCGGGCCGAACTCGAGCCTGTCGAATAGTGCGTTGACATCGGCGCGCTCCGGGGTGCTCCGGACGAGATCGGGCATCGCCACACCCAGGTCCAGGTCGCGGGTCAACTCCGTGATCCGACGGTTGAGCTGTACCTGCGGCAGGTGCTCGCGGAAGCTGTCACCGACCTTGCCCTTGACCTCGTCCGCGTGGGCGATGAGTTCGGAGAGGCTCCCGTACTGCGTGATCCATTTGGCAGCCGTCTTATCTCCGACCTTGGGTACGCCCGGAAGGTTGTCGGAGGTGTCGCCGCGCAGGGCCGCGACGTCCGGGTACTGAGTGGGGGTGACTCCGTACTTGGCCTCCACCGCTTCCGGCGTGAAGCGAGCGAGTTCGGAGACCCCCTTGACCGGGTACAAGACCGTCACCGAATCGGAGACCAACTGGAGTGCGTCACGGTCGCCGGTGCAGATCAGGGTATCGGCGCCGGCCGCATTGGTGGCGAGCGTCGCGATGATGTCGTCCGCCTCGTGCCCCTCCAGCGATAGCGTGCGCACGCCAAGCGCGACGAGCGCCTCTTGAATTAGTTCGACCTGCCCCTTGAACTCTTCCGGTGCCGCGGACCGGGTGGACTTGTATTCCGGGTATTCGGCGGTCCGGTGCAGGGTGGCGCGCGAGACATCGAACGCCACAGCCAGGTGGGTGGGCTCCTCCGTCGTGACGAGATTGGCGACCATAGACAAGAAGCCGTAGACGGCGTTTGTGTGCTGGCCGGAGGCCGTTGAGAAGTTCTCGGCCGGGAGCGCATAGAACGCGCGGAACGCGAGCGAGTGCCCGTCCAGGAGCAAAAGGCGACTGGGACCGGCCTTGTCCTGGGCATCCGAGGAGGCGGTGCTGACTTCTGCGGTCTGGCTCGAGGTGGTCACACATCCACTCTAGGGGCGTCGTCCGACAAGGGCGCAGGGGTCTTGCGTTAGACTCCTCCATCAGCGGCTCGCCGCTCTCGCCCCCGTAGCCCAATTGGCAGAGGCAACGGATTCAAAACCCGTCCAGTGTCGGTTCGAGTCCGACCGGGGGCACACCTGTGAGACCCTGAGCCTCCCTTCCCCCATTTCGTCACCTCCCGGACATTTCCGGTCGAGAGTTCTAACGGCTGATCCGCCATTCACAGGCCCGCCGCCCCACACGCCAGGGGGGTCGGCCGGTCTACAACATCGCTGTTGTGAAGCCTGTCACCGTACGCTGCCTAATGGTGCTGGCCACCACGGTCCGACTCGGGGGATGATGGTGTCAGCGCGATAAAGCGGTTCCACAAGAACACGACCAGCACGAACAGAAAGAGTCGATACCCATGACCTCCGGTAGACAGACAATCATCTACACCCTCACCGACGAGGCGCCCCGCCTGGCGACGGAGGCCTTCCTCCCTGTCGTGAGCACCTTCGCCGATGCCGCAGACATCGATGTCACCACAAGTGACATCTCAGTGGCCGCCCGCATCCTGGCCACGTTCCCCGAACGACTTACCGATGAGCAGAAACTGCCCGACAATCTCGCCGAGCTCGGACGTCTCACCCTCGAGCCGGACACGAACATCATCAAGCTCCCCAACATCAGCGCCTCGGTCCCCCAGCTGAACACGGCGATCGCCGAGCTCCGCGAGAAGGGCTACGACCTGCCGGTCTATCCGCAGGACCCCAAGACGCCCGAGGAGATTGAGATCGCCGAGCGATACGGCTCCTGCCTGGGCAGCGCGGTGAACCCCGTCCTGCGCCAGGGCAACTCGGACCGTCGCGCCCCGAAGGCCGTCAAGGAATACGCCCGGGCCAATCCGCACTCCATGGGCAAGTGGTCGATGGCGTCGCAGTCACACGTCGCTCACATGACCCACGGCGATTTCTACGCGGGCGAGAAGTCGATGATTCTCGATCACGCCTGTGACGCTCGCATGGAGGTTGTCACCGAGGACGGGAAGACCCACGAGCTCAAGACCGTCTCTCTCAAGGCCGGCACGGTCGTCGACTCCATGTTCATGAGCAAGAAGGCTCTCCTGGAGTTCTACGAGGAGCAGCTCAACGACGCCAAGGAGACAGGCGTCATGTTCTCGCTACACGTCAAGGCCACCATGATGAAGGTGAGCCACCCGATCGTGTTCGGACACGCCGTCCGGGTGTTCTACAAGGACGCCTTTGCCAAGCACGGCGAGCTGTTCGATGAACTGGGCATCAACGTCAACAACGGCATGGTCGATCTCTACGAGAAGATCGAGACCCTCCCGACGGCCAAGAAGGAAGAGATCATCGAGGATCTGCACCGTTGCCATGAGCAGCGGCCAGAACTCGCGATGGTCGACTCCGCCCGCGGCATCACCAATTTCCATTCGCCCTCGGACGTGATCGTCGACGCCTCAATGCCGGCGATGATCCGCGTCGGCGGGAAGATGTACGGCGCTGACGGGCGCAAGAAGGACACCAAGGCCGTCATGCCCGAGTCCACCTTCGCTCGGATCTACCAGGAGATCATCAACTTCTGTAAGACCAATGGTGCGTTCGACCCCACCACCATGGGCACCGTCCCCAACGTCGGCCTCATGGCGGAGAAGGCTGAGGAGTACGGCAGCCACGACAAGACCTTCGAGGTCCCGTCAGCAGGAGTCGCCAACATCGTCGACGCCGCGACTGGCGAGGTCCTGCTCTCGCAGAACGTCGAGGCCGGCGACATCTGGCGCATGTGCACCGTCAACGACGCACCGATCCGCGACTGGGTGCGCCTGGCCGTCGACCGTGCCCGTGCCTCCGGGATGCCGGCGGTCTTCTGGCTCGACACCTACCGTCCGCACGAGGACAACCTGATCAAGCTTGTCCACAAGTACCTCGCTGACCACGACACCGAGGGCCTCGACATCCAGATCATGTCGCAGGTTCGTGCCATGCGGTACACGCTCGAGCGGGCGTGGCGGGGCCTGGACACCATCTCCGTGACCGGAAATATTCTGCGTGACTACCTCACCGACCTGTTCCCGATCCTCGAGCTGGGCACCTCCGCCAAGATGCTGTCGATCGTGCCGCTCATGGCCGGTGGCGGACTGTACGAGACCGGTGCCGGCGGTTCGGCGCCCAAGCACGTCCAGCAGCTGGTGGAGGAGAACCATCTCCGTTGGGACTCGCTCGGCGAATTCCTGGCGCTGTGCGCCAGCCTGGACGACCTCGGCCGCAAGTACGACAATCCCAAGGCGACCCTGCTCGCCCGGGCTCTCGACACAGCGACCGGCAAGCTGTTGGAGAACCGCAAGTCCCCCTCGCGCACGACCGGTGAGCTCGACAACCGGGGTAGCCAATTCTGGTTGTCCCTGTACTGGGCCCAGGAGCTGGCCGCGCAGACCGAGGACTCGGAGTTGGCCGACCGATTCACCGCGCTCGCGGAGAAGTTGAGCGCGGACAAGGACCTGATCCTTGAGGAACTGACCGTCGTGCAGGGCAATCCGGTGGAGCTTGGCGGCTATTACCTACCCGACCTGGAGAAGCTGAAGGCGGCGATGCGGCCGAGCGAGACGCTCAACCGCCACCTCGAGAGCATCCGGTCCTGACCGGAACTCCCTGAGAACACCGCACCCCGCCGGATCTACTCCGGCGGGGTGCGGTGTTTCTCGCGTGTGCAGACAGGCACCGTTCGTTTATGCTTACCCGACTCACTCGGAACGAACCTCTGAGCGAGCCGCAGGGGCACCGCACGCCGGACTCAGCTCATCCACTGCCGCCAAGGAGACCCGTTGACCACCCAGCAGCCCTCGACACCGATCGAGGACGGCGAGCTGACCCATCGGCAGATCCTGGTGATCCTCGCTGGTCTGATGTCGGCGATGTTCCTCGCCAGCCTCGATCAGACCATCGTCAGTACGGCCATCCGCACGATCGCCGACGACCTCCACGGGCTCGACGCACAGGCGTGGGTCACCACTGCCTACCTCATGACGTCGACCATTTCCACGCCGTTGTACGGCAAGCTCTCCGATATCTACGGGCGCAAACCGTTCTTCGTGATCGGCATTGTGATCTTCGTTTTCGGCTCTCTGCTCTGCACTCTCGCCACCTCGATGTACACCCTCGCGGTCTATCGCGGTATCCAAGGACTCGGTGCAGGCGCGCTAATGTCGCTGGCACTGGCGATCATCGGGGACATCATCCCCCCGCGCGACCGCGCCAAGTATCAGGGGTACATGCTCGCGGTCTTCGCGTCTTCGTCGGTGCTCGGTCCGGTAATCGGAGGATTTTTTGCCGGTGCGGAGACCATCTTCGGGATCGACGGATGGCGCTGGATCTTCCTGCTCAACGTGCCGATCGGTGCGGTCGCGTTGGCACTGGTCATGGTCACGCTCAACGTGAAGAACGTCCGCGTGGATCACCGGGTGGACTGGGCCGGTGCCGCGACGATCGTCGTGGGTCTGGTGCCGCTGCTACTGGTCGCCGAGCAGGGCAATTCGTGGGGGTGGGGATCGCCTGCCGCACTCGGCTGTTACGTGGTGGGGCTGACTGGAATTGGACTCTTCCTCATCGTGGAGGCCCGCGCCGGCGAGGAAGCCCTCATCCCACTGCGGTTGTTCCGCGACCGCACGTTCGCGATCGTCACGGCCGGCGGAGTGATCGTGGGCATGGCGATGTTCGGCGGCATGATGACCCTGCCGCTGTACATGCAGATCGTCCACGGCGCCGATCCCATGCACTCCGGGCTGATGATGCTGCCGATGGTGGCGGGCTTGATGGGCGCCTCGATCGTCTCCGGTCAGCTCATCTCCAGGACCGGCAGGATCCGCGAGTTCCCGATCTTCGGCACAGCTCTGGCTGCGGCCGGGCTCTTTCTGCTCTGGACCATCGATGCCGACACGTCCCTGGTTCTGGTGATGGCCTACATGCTGGTGCTGGGCATCGGACTGGGCAACTGTATGCAGCCGTTGACGCTGATCGTGCAGAACGCGGTGAGCCCCCGCGAGATCGGTGTGGCCACCGCATCGGCGACGTTCTTCCGACAGCTCGGCGGAACGATCGGTGTGGCGGTATTCCTGTCCATTCTGTTCAGCCGCGTGGGCGGTTTCATCACCACCGAGTTGGAGGCCGCAAAAGCGGATGGCAGCCTCGCCCGCGGCATCGCGGACGGTCTGGCGGATCCGACCCTGCGACAGGATCCGGAAGCGTTCGGGATCGTCGAAGCGCTCGCTGATCCTGCCACAGGGGCGGGTGCGCTCGAGACCATCACCAAGGATTCCTCGGTCATCAACCGCCTGCCCGAGTTGATCGCCCACCCCTTCGAGCAGGGCTACGCGCTGAGCATGTCCGAGATCTACCTGGTGGCCGGGATTCTGGCCCTCGCGGCGTCGGTGGTCCTGGCGTTCCTGCCCCCGATCGTGCTGCGTACCGCCTCCGCGCAGGTCGAGGCCGCACGCGAGGCAGCCGCTGCGGCCCCGACGGGCACGGATGTGGCGGCGGCCGAGGCCGCCACGACCGACGCCGAGCAGGTTGCGGCCGGCGCGGGCGAGGCCCTCACCGCGGGATATGAGACGGCCCGGGAGGGTACGACGACAACAACGAGCGCCTCCGCAGACGACGCCCGCTGACACCCAGCCGGACCGCGGACGTTATCCCTCGACGTCGGCTTTGAGGTTTGACAGCAACTCGTGCTGGATGCGCTTGAGCCCTCCCGGGGCGAAGGTCCGCTCGAAGAAGCCCCCGATTCCCCCCGCTCCGTCCCACGAGGTGGTCATCTCCACCAGCGAGCCGCCTGTAGCCTCGCGAACCGTGTAGGTGGTGGCCATCGAGGAGTTCTCGTCCTTCTCGACGAGCGACCAGTGCGCGGCACTGTCGTCGACGGTGACCGTGGCCTTGACGTCACGGCTGCGCTTCTTGGTTGCTTGGAGGTGCCATGCGGCGACCGTCCCGTGTCCCTGGCCTCCCTGGATCAGGCGGTAGGCGCTGAACTGGTCAGGCTGAATACGCGGACGGACGCCGGCGTAGTCGGCGATCGCCGTGGACACGGCCTCCACCGGTGCCTCGATGACGATGGTGTTACTCGCGGTGACCCTGCCCATATGTGTGACTCCTCCTCGTGGACCGACCGCATCGCGCCCACCCTCATCTCGGGTGGACGGCACCCTCGGTACGGGCGCGTCGGACCTTCAACCATCCTGCCCGACGCGCCCGCCGGGGCGTAAGATGCGGGGTCCATGAGCTTCGCGGAACCGCGACGTGCGCCAAACACATACCGGCTCAGTGCCCGCGCGCGATCCATTCCTCCAGGTGCGGGGATTCGTCCCCTACCTTGGTGCCATCTCCGTGACCGGTGTGCACGAGGGTCTCAGCGGGCAGCGTGAGGATGCGGTCGCGGATCGACGTGATGATGGTCGGGAAATCCGAGTAAGACCGACCGGTCGCGCCCGGCCCGCCGGAGAACAGGGTGTCGCCGGAGAAGAGCACCCCGGCCTCGGGGACGTGGAACACACACGATCCCGGCGAGTGACCAGGGGTGTTCATCACCTCGACGCGAGTGCCCGCGATCTCCAGGTGCTGCCCGTCCGACAGATCGCCGTGGGTTTCTTCGGGATGCGTCTGGTTCCACAGCATCTGATCACCCGGATGCACCAGGATCGGCGCGTCCAGCCTCTCGGACAGCTCCGGCGCCACGGTGATGTGGTCATTGTGCGCGTGCGAGCAGAGGATGCCCTTGACCTTGCGTCCGGCCACCGCATCGATGATCGGCTGGGCCGTGTGAGCGGCGTCGATCACGAACACCTCGGAGTCATTACCGAGGATCCAGATGTTGTTGTCCACCTCCCACTCGCCGCCGTCGAGCGCAAAGATGCCGCTCGTCACCACCTTGTCGATTCGCAGATCACCGGCATACCCGGCGCTGGTAAAGATCTCACTCACAACGTCACCACCGATCGTAGAACTGAACCGGACTTCATGGCTCCGAACGCCGCCTCCACGGCGTCGATGCCGATCCGCTCGGAGACGAACTTCTCCAGCGGGAGACGACCCTGCAGGTGCAGGTCGACGAGCATTGGAAAGTCACGCTCGGGCAGACAGTCGCCGTACCAGGAGGACTTGAGCGAGCCACCGCGGCCGAAGAAGTCGAGCAGCGGGAGGTCCAGGCGCATCTCCGGAGTGGGTACACCCACCAGGACAACCGTGCCGGCGAGATCCCGCGCGTAGAACGCCTGCTCGTAGGTTTCTGGCCGGCCGACTGCGTCGACCACGACATCGGCGCCGAAACTTCCCGTGAGCCCCTGGATCGCGGCCACTGGATCAGTTTTGGACGAGTTCACGACATGGGTGGCGCCGAAATCACGGGCCCATTCGAGTTTGGTGTCGTCCACATCCACGGCGATGATGGTCGACGCGCCGGCGAGGCGCGCTCCCGCGACCGCCGAGATACCCACTCCGCCACAGCCGATAACGGCGACGGACTGCCCGCGGGTCACACCACCGGTGTTCATCGCCGCGCCCAGCCCGGCCATCACACCGCAACCCAGCAGCCCTGCCACCGCGGGGTCCACCGCAGGGTCCACCTTGGTGCACTGCCCCTCGTGAACGAGGGTCTTGTCGATGAACGCACCGATGCCCAGAGCGGGGGTGAGCACCGTGCCGTCGGTGAGCGTCATGTCCTTCGACGCGTTGTGCGTGGCGAAGCAGTACTGCTGCTGTCCGCGCTTACAGGCGCGGCACTCGCCGCACACCGCACGCCAGTTGAGGACCACGAAGTCACCCTCGGCAACGTGGGTTACCCGGTCCCCCACGGTCTCGACGACGCCGGACGCCTCGTGCCCGAGGAGAAACGGGTACTCGTCGTTGATCCCGCCGTCGCGGTAGGCCAGGTCCGTGTGGCAGACGCCGCACGCCTGCACCCGAACGATGACGTCATTGGGGCCCGGATCGGGAACCACGATGTCAACGAGTTCGACCTCGGCCCCCTTGCTGCGGGCGATGACGCCCTTGACGGTCTGCGACATGGATCGCCTCTCGACTTGGTATAGGACTCTCTCGTCCCACTGTGTCAGAGAAGGCGACCCGGAGGCCATGCAACGCACTGCACCCCGCCTCCCTCTAGGGGGAGACGGGGTGCGCTGTGGTTCAGAAGGGCGCTGCGGGTCAGACGACGACGCCGTTGGCGGCGAGCCACGGAACCGGGTCGATCCACTGGCCGGCCGGGTTCTGCACACCGAAGTGCAGGTGCGGGCCGGTGGAGTAGCCGCGGTTGCCGACGGTGCCGATGACCTGGCCGGCAGTCACTCGTTGTCCCACCGAGACGTTCACGGACTGGTTGTGTCCGTACTCGAGCAGGTAGCCGTCGTCGGTCTTGATCCGGATCCAGAGGCCGTAACCCGAGGCCGGGCCCGCCGCGACGACGGTGCCGGACTTGGCGGCGTACATCGGAGCGTGCATCGGGGCTCCGATGTCCGTGCCGTTGTGGAACGTTCCCCAGCGGTGTGCGAACCCTGAGGTGACGGGTCCGTGAGCCGGAGCGTGCGCGCCACCGACGGACGGGATGCCGACGGAGCCGAGTGCGGCTGCCGGATCGATGGCGTACTGCCGGAGCTGAGCCTCGGTCAAACCCATGCCCTCGATGGCGCCCTGCGCCATTTGGGTGATCTGGTCCACATTGATCTCTGCGGACTGGGCGGAGGCGACGGGAGCGGCTGCCATGGCCGCGCCACCGGAGAGCGCCGCACCGGCGACCGCGCCGGCGACGAGCCTGCCCATGCCGTGGGATGAGCGGACCGCGCGATGGCGGCCGGCGGCCGGGTTGGAGACCTCCACGCCGAGTCGGTCGGCGAGCTCGGTGAAGGTGATACGAGTGGCGTCTGACATCTGGGGAAACCTCAAAGTCGATTGGGTGGAGCGGCGGGCCGACCGGTTTCCCCGGTGGCCTCCAAAAATGTAACAGAATTGTCTCGACACTGTCACGTTGAAAGCACAAAAATATGCAAAAGCGCCGGTGAGCGATGTGCTCACCGGCGCTTGCGAACCGTTATCTGACGGTTATCAGTGGTCCACTTCGCCCATTCGGTGCACCAGGATGAAGTTGGTAGACCCCTCGACGCCGGGGACATTCCCCGCCACCAGCACGATGAGATCGTCCTCGTTGTAGCCGTCGAGAGGTAGCAGCATCTCGTCCGTCGCCTTGACGATATCCGCCGTGTCGTTGATGCGGTCGGTGAGGAAGGTCTCGGCCCCCCACGTCAACGAGAGCTGGTTTCGCATGCGGGAGTCGGCAGTGATGGCGATGAGAGGCAGGGGACTGTGCAGGCGGGCCAGGCGTCGCACCGTGTCGCCGGTCGAGGTCACGGCGACGAGGGCCTTGGCGCCCAGCCGCTCACCGATCTCCTTGGCGGAGTAGGAGATGACTCCTCGCTTGGTACGCGGAATGTGTACGAGTTCCGGTGCAGCGGTCGAGTCCGACTCCACGGCCAGACAGATCGACGACATGGTGCGCACCGAGTCGATGGGGTACTTGCCCACTGAGGTCTCGCCAGACAGCATGACCGCGTCGGCGCCGTCGAGGACCGCGTTGGCCACGTCGGAGGCCTCCGCGCGGGTGGGGCGGGAATTGCTGATCATCGACTCGAGCATCTGCGTGGCTACGATCACCGGCTTGGCGTTCTCGCGTGCGATCTGGATGGCTCGCTTCTGAACCAGCGGGACCTCCTGCAGCGGGAGTTCCACGCCCAGGTCACCACGGGCCACCATGATCGCGTCGAAGGCCAGCACGATCGACTCGAGGTTCTTGATTGCCTCCGGCTTCTCCAGCTTCGCGATGACCGGGACCCGCATCCCGACTTCGTCCATGATCTCGTGCACGAGATCCACGTCTGCCGGGGACCGCACGAAGGACAGGGCGATAAAGTCCACGCCCAGGTCGAGAGCGAAGCGCAGGTCCGCGATGTCCTTCTCGCTCAGCGCCGGAACCGAGACGTTCATGCCAGGGAGGGAAACTCCCTTGTTGTTCGAGACGGTCCCACCCTCGGTAACGATGCAGAAGACGTCGTCGCCGACGACCTTCTCGACGGTCAGGCCAATGTTGCCATCATCGACGAGGAGGCGGTCCCCAGGCTTGGCGTCCTGCGCCAATCCTTTGTACGTGGTGGAGACTCGTTCCTTGGTGCCCTCCACGTCGGCGACGGTGATGGCCACACGGTCGCCCTCTTCCCACTCGTGGCGGCCCTCGATGAAGCGACCGAGGCGGATCTTGGGGCCTTGGAGGTCGGCGAGCACGCCCACGGCTCGCCCGGTCTCCTCCGCGGCCTTGCGGACCCAGCGGTAGTTGGCCTCATGGTCGGCGTGTTCCCCGTGGCTGAAGTTGAGGCGGGCGACATCCATGCCCGCATCGACGAGTTCACGGATGCCGTCCTCGGAGGCGACGGCGGGGCCCAGGGTGGAGACGATCTTGGTACGACGGTTCACTCTCACCAATCTAGTCCCCTCAGCCGCGCGGCTGGTGAACCCAACGTCAACGATCGGTCAACGGGGGTGCATCCTCACCGGAAATGTTCTCTACTGAATCCGGATTCTCGCCAAGAGGTCGCAGCTCGGAGGGATCCTCGCGACCACGCCGGGCGCGCCAGAAATAGATGAGCGCGGCGAGCATCACCACGATGGAGACGATGGTGTTGATCCGGAGACCGAACACCATCGTGGCCGAGTCGGCGCGCAGCAGCTCCACCCAGAACCGACCGAAGCAGTACAGGGCCACGTAGAGCGCGAACACTCGTCCGTGACCCAGCTTGAGACGACGGTCGATGAGGACCAGGATGAGGGCCACGAGGACGTTCCACAACAGTTCGTAGAGGAACGTCGGGTGGACTGTCGCCAACACCTGACCGGTGGAGCGACCGATGGTCTCGGAGTAACCGTAGGTCTCGTCGTAGCGCTGGTAGATCTCCAGGGCCCAGGGGACGTCGGTCTGGCGACCGTAGAGTTCTTGGTTGAAATAGTTACCCAGACGGCCGATCCCCTGCGCCAGGACGATGCCCGGCGCCACCGAGTCCCCGAAGGCTCCGATCGCACGGATGCCCTGCTGACGCAGCCCGATGTAGGCGCCGAGGGCGCCGAGGGCGACCGCGCCCCAGATCCCCAGCCCACCGTCCCAGATCTTCAGAGCGTCAACCGGGTTCTTGCCCTCGCCGAAGTAGCGGTACCAGTCGGTGGCCACGTGATAGGCACGGCCACCGATCAGTCCGAACGGGATGGCCCACAAGGCTGTGTCGATTACCACGCCCTCTCGGCCACCCCGGGAAACCCAGCGCTTCTCGCCCCACCAGATCGCCACGACGATGCCGAGGATGATCCACAGGGCATAGGCGCGCAGGGGAAGCGGTCCGATCTCCCAGACCCCCTGCGGCGGACTCGGGATCACGAGCCCGCACCCTTCCGCCGGACTCCGTCAGCCAGTTCTGCCGTGAGTCGGCCCAGCGCACCCAGCCCCTCATTCGCGGCGGTGATGAGCGCCGAGCCCACGATCACGCCATCGGCATACGCGGCGATTTCAGCGGCCTGTTCACCATTGCGGACACCGAGGCCCACACCACACGCGAGATCCGAGACCTCCCGGACCCGGGCGGTCAACACCTTGGGCGCTTCGGTCACGACGTCTCGGGCCCCGGTGACGCCCATGACTGCCTGGACGTAGACGAAACCCCCGGTCCGTTCCAGCGTCATGGCCAGGCGTTCCGGAGTCGACGACGGCGCAACCATGAACACCCGATCGATCCCGTGGGCGTCAGTGGCCGCGATCCACTCCTGCGCCTCCTCGGGGATCAGGTCCGGGGTGATGACCCCGGCTCCCCCGGCGGCGGCCAGGTCGGCGGCGAAGCGATCCACGCCGTACTGCAGTATCGGGTTCCAATAGCTCATGACCGCTGGCACCGCTCCGGCGTCGGCGACTGCCCGCACAACATCAAAAGTATCCCGGACCCGGAAGCCGGCCGCGATGGCGGTGTCCGCCGCGGCCTGGATCGTCGGGCCATCCATCATGGGGTCCGAGTAGGGAATGCCCACCTCCACGATGTCGCAGCCGTTCGCGACCATCGTGCGCACAGCGGCGATCGAGCCCTCCACGGTCGGGAACCCGGCCGGGTAGTACCCGATGAGTGCTGCCCGGTTCTCGCTCCGACACCGTGTGAAGACGTCACTGAGAACGCTCATCCCTCGACTCCCCCGTCCGCGTAATCGCCGTCGCCGTCGTCGACGCCCTGGCTCGAATCCACCCCGGCCTCGGGCGGGGTCCCCCCGTCGAGCAGACCGAACCACCGGGCGGCGGTGTCCACATCCTTGTCCCCACGGCCGGAGATGTTGACCAGGATCAGGTCCATTCCCTCGGCAGCGAGCTGGGCGGCTCCGGCGACCGCGTGGGCCGACTCGATGGCGGGAATGATCCCCTCCGAGCGACTCAGCTGGGCGAACGCGTCCATCGCCTGGGTATCGGTGATCGGCCGGTACTCCGCCCGACCGATATCCGCCAGACGTGAGTGTTCGGGCCCGACCCCCGGGTAGTCTAGGCCCGCCGAGATCGAATGCGACTCGATCGTCTGACCGTCGTCGTTCTGCATGAGGTGCGCGTAGGAACCCTGGAAGACGCCCGGGTGGCCGGCGTTGATCGTGGCCGCCGTGCGGCCGGTCTTCGCCCCGTCGCCGCCGGCTTCGCAACCCACGAGCCGGACCGAGGCGTCGTCGAGAAACGGATGGAACAGACCAATCGCGTTGGACCCCCCGCCCACACACGCCACCGCGACATCCGGCAGTCGGCCGGCCTGATCGAGGATCTGCGCGCGCGCTTCGGTGCCTACGATCCGCTGGAAGTCCCGCACCATCGACGGGAACGGGTGGGGGCCGGCGGCGGTACCAAAAGCGTAATAGGAATCGTCTGCTCGCGAGACCCAGTCGCGCATGGCTTCGTTGATGGCGTCCTTCAGCGTGGCGGACCCGACCTCGACGGCCTCGACCTCCGCCCCGAGCAGCCGCATCCGCGCCACGTTGAGAGCCTGACGACGCACGTCGACCGCGCCCATGTAGACCTTGCACTCGAGTCCGAGCAGCGCACACGCGGTCGCGGTCGCGACTCCGTGCTGACCGGCTCCGGTCTCCGCGATCACACGGGTCTTGCCCATACGCACGGCGAGCAATGCCTGACCGAGGACGTTGTTGATCTTGTGCGAACCGGTGTGGTTGAGGTCCTCGCGCTTGAGAAAGACGCGTGCGCCGATCTCCGCACCGAAACGCTTAGCCTCGTACAGCGGCGAGGGGCGACCCGAGTAGTGCCGCTGCAGGTTGTCCAGCTCGGCGAGGTACTCCTCGTCCGCGCGGGCCTTGGCGTAGGCGTCAGTCACCTCGTCCACTACAGCCATCAGTGCCTCGGGGACGAAGCGTCCCCCGAACGGCCCCCAGTGGCCCCGGTGGTCGGGCTCATGTCCGGTGGTGGTCCGGAGCACGTCCCCCATCGTGGGCAGTGACGAAAGATCCTTGGAATTCACAGCTCCCAGTCTGCCGGAAGCCGGGCGCAGGGACTTAGCGGGGTCCCTGCGGGCAGGAGGGGTGGGCGCCCGCCGTGGCCAGCGCGTTGCATGCCGCACGAGGATCACCCTGTGTCACGAGCCCTTCGCCGACGAGAACCGCGTCCGCGCCGACGCTCGCATACGCGAGGAGGTCAGAGGCGTCCCGAACTCCGGACTCGGCGATCTTGACCACGTCCGACGGCAAACCCGGTGCGATGCGGGAGAACACGTCGCGGTCGACTTCCAGCGTCTTCAGATTGCGGGCGTTGACACCGATCACGGTGGCGCCGGCCTCGAGGGCGCGGTCGGCTTCCTCCTCGGTGTGGACCTCCACCAGCGCCGTCATACCCAGCGACTCCGTGCGGTCCAGCAGCGACACCAGTGCTTCCTGCTCCAGGGCGGCCACGATCAGCAGCACCAGGTCCGCACCGTGGGCGCGGGCCTCATGGATCTGATACGGGCCCACCACGAAGTCCTTGCGTAGCACCGGGATGTCCACCGCACGACGCACAGCGTCCAGATCCGCCAGGCTCCCGTGAAAACGGCGCTCCTCGGTGAGGCAGGAGATGACGCGGGCGCCACCCTCCTCGTACATGCGAGCCAATACAGCGGGATCGGGGATGTCGGCGAGCGCACCCTTTGACGGGCTCGCGCGCTTGACCTCCGCAATCACACCTACACCGGGTTCGCGCAGCGCCTTGAGCGCGTCGAGCGGTTCGGAGGCCGACTGCGCGGCCTTTTTGACCGATGCGAAGTCGAGGACCGCCTCGCGGGCAGCGACATCCTCGCGGACCCCGTCGAGAATCGAGTCGAGAACGGTACCCACCGAGACCTCCCTTGAGCTGTTGGGGCGGAAAGTGTGATCGACATCAACAATATAGGTCCGCGTCGGGGTTCCCGAATTCGGTCCCACCGGCTACGGCTTCAGCCGGTCGGATCGCGGCCGTCGTCGAGTTCACGCCACAGGTCTCGACCCTCGCCGTCCCCCTCACCGGTTGCGGCAGCCTCCTCACGACGGGCAGCGGGAGTGACGTAACGCCCGTCGCGCTCCACCGGTCGTGCGGGCCAGATCATCACGACGAGCCCGGCAGCGAGCAGCGCCACGGCACCCACTCCAGTGAGGACCGGGCCCGGGGATCTGGTCGAGACCTCCGTGACGTTCGACCACTGCGGGACAGACTCGGAACCCTGGGCGCCCGGCCCCGCATCGGTGCGGGCCTGTCCCTCGTCGCTGGTGATCACGGTGTGCACCCGGTCCTGATCGACGTCGCCGAGCGACGAGAACATCAGTGTCCCGGTAGCCGCACCGAGTAACGCGATAACGGCGCCGACGGCCCTCGCCGCCACCCCCCGTACAAGCGCCACCGCCGCGATCGCGGCGAGGGAACCCAGGGCCAGCGGAACCAGTGCGGGCTGCCAGTCCCCGCCCGACAGTGCGCGGCGGGCTTCACCCGACTGGTCGTTGAACGCAACAACGTCCAGCCACACCATTCGCGAGGCCACCCACAGCAGCACCGCGGCGATCACGAGCAGGATCATCGGCGCCTGCAGTCGCACTCGACGGCTCACCGGGTCGTCCCCGCGTCTCGCAGGGTCTCCGCCGCCGCTACGGCTCTGAGGACCGCCATCGCCTTGTTTCGGCATTCTTCGTCCTCCGAGGCCGCGACCGAGTCCGCGACGATGCCCGCGCCGGCCTGGACGTAGGCCGTGCCGTCCTTGATCACCGCGGACCGGATCGCGATGGCCTGATCGGTGTTGCCCGCGAAGTCCACGTAGCCCACCACACCGCCGTACACCCCGCGGCGCGTGTCCTCGAGATCCTCGATGATCTGCAACGCGCGCGGTTTGGGCGACCCCGACAGGGTCCCCGCCGGGAAGCATGCCGCCACCGCGTCGAGACCGGTACGCCCGTCCGCCAGGCGCCCCGTCACCGTGGAGACGAGATGCATCACGTGGCTGTACCGCTCCACCTGGCGGAATTCGGTCACCACCACGGTGCCGGGCTCGCATACCCGGCCCAGGTCGTTGCGTCCGAGGTCGACCAGCATGAGGTGTTCCGCATTCTCCTTGGCGTCCTCCACCAGGTCCTTGGCCAGCAGCACGTCGTGGTCGTCGTCGTCACCCCGTGGCCTCGTCCCGGCGATCGGATGGGTTATGGCGGTCCCGTCCTGCACCGTCACCAGCGCCTCCGGACTGGAACCGACGATCGTGAACGCCGTGCCGCCGAAGCCGTCCTCCCCGGTCCCGTCCGGGATCGTCATGAGGAACATGTACGGGCTGGGGTTGGTGGTGCGCAGGATGCGGTAGACATCCCGCGGCGAGGCCTGCGTGTCCATCTCAAAGCGCTGGCTGAGCACCACCTGGAACGCTTCACCCGAGTAGATCTGTTCGATGATGTTCGCGACCCGCGAGTGATAGGTCGCCTGGTCGGTCTTTCGGCGGATCTGCGGCGTGGGCGTGTCGAAAACGCTCACCCCACCCGTTCCCGGGGCTGCCAACCGGGCGGTCATCGAATCCACACGCCGCACGGCGTCGGCATACGCTTCCTCGATCCGCTCATCGCTTCCGTCCCAGTTCACGGCGTTGGCGATCAGGTGGATCCGACCTTGATGGTGGTCGAACGCCGCCAGGTCCGTGGCGAGCAACTGCACCAGCTCGGGGACCTCGAGATCGTCGATCGTGTCCGGCTCGATGCGCTCCAGACGACGGATCGTGTCGTAACCCACGTAGCCGACCATTCCGGACGTCAGCGGGGGCAGCCCGTCGATCTGATCGGTACGGAGCAGCTCCAGAGTGCGGCGGAGCGCGTCCCAAGGATCACCGCCGGTGGGAGCGCCCGCAGGTACGTGGCCCCACCAGGTCGCCTCTCCCGTCTGGTCGACGGTCAGCGCGGCCGCGGCCCCACACCCGATGAAAGACCACCGCGACCACGACCGGCCGTGCTCGGCGGATTCCAGTAGGAAGGTCCCCGGGCGGTCATCCGCGAGCTTGACGTACGCAGACAGCGGGGTCTCGGAGTCCGCCAGCACCGTCCGTACCACCGGCACGACCCGATGGCCCCGGGCCAACGCACGGAACTGTTCGAAAGTGGTGGTCTCGGTGCTCATCCGACGGCCTTGCCGCCGATCCCGAAGGAGTCACGGGCCATGTCGTTGACATGCACCCACACCTTGGCGGGGTCCTTGCCCGTGGATTCCGCGTAGGCGGCCGTGACCGCCTCGATGACGCGCGCCTTACCGGCGGCGTCCATCCCGTCGAGCTGATTGATCTGGATGAAGGGCACTAACTCAGTCCTCCTCGAGGAGCGTGGCGGTGTCGAAGCAGCTGAAGGTGCCTTTATGGCATGCGGCCCCGGTCTGGTCGACCCTGAGCAGGACGGTGTCGCCGTCGCAGTCGATTTCAACGCCACGCACGTGCTGCACGTGACCGGACGTCTCACCCTTCACCCACCGCTGCCCGCGCGAGCGCGAGAAGTACACGCCGCGCCTCGTTGCGAGAGTCTCTGCCAGGGATGCGTCGTCCATCCAGGCCATCATGAGCACGCGGCCCGATGTGGCGTCCTGCACGACGGCCGCGACCAACCCGTCGGCGTTCCGGGTCAGCCGGTCCGCGATGGCCGGATCCAACATGTGATCACTCACCGGACGGTCACCCCGTCAGCAGCGAGCGCCTCTTTTACGTCACCGATGGTCATTTCACCGAAGTGGAAGACGCTGGCCGCCAGTACCGCATCGGCCCCGGCGTGGACCGCCGGAGCGAAGTGCTCGACGGCACCCGCACCGCCCGAGGCGATCACCGGGACACTCACGGCCTCGCGGACCGCACGGAGCATCGCCAGGTCGAATCCGGCCTTAGTGCCGTCGGCGTCCATCGAGTTGAGCAGGATCTCCCCCACTCCCAGGTCCTGGCCGCGGCGCGCCCATTCGACCGCGTCGATCCCCGTCCCGCGACGACCACCGTGCGTGGTGACCTCCCAACCGGACGGGGTGGGGTCAGACCCCGGCGGAACGGTGCGGGCGTCCACGGACAACACGATGCACTGGGAACCGAAGCGACGACTGAGCTCGCCTAGCAGCTCGGGACGGGCGATGGCCGCGGTGTTGACGCTGACCTTGTCCGCCCCGGCACGGAGCAACTGGTCCACATCCTCCTCGGACCGCACGCCGCCGCCCACCGTGAGCGGGATGAAGATCTGCTCCGCGGTGCGTTTGACCACGTCGATCATGGTCCCGCGGCCCGAAGAGGAGGCAGTCACGTCGAGGAACGTGAGCTCATCAGCTCCCTGCTCGCCATAGGCGGCGGCCAGCTCGACGGGGTCTCCGGCATCGCGCAGATCGAGGAAGTTGACTCCCTTGACCACGCGTCCCGCGTCGACATCGAGGCAGGGGATGACTCTGGTGGCGAGTGTCATGCTCGGTTCACCTTCCGCTGTCGAGCCACGGGCGCCGGCTCTCGGGTTCCGGGGTACTACGGCGGCGCCCCGCCTCGGAGAAGTTGTAGGGATCACCGAGCTGCGTGATCCTGTCCAGTACCTCGGCGTGGGCCCGCGGCCCCGCTGCGAGAATGGACTGCGACTCGACCGACCACGGCTCACCGGCGAGGTCGGTGACGACGCCGCCCGCCGCTCGGATATGAGAGGCGCCCGCCGCGTTGTCCCACGCGTGGTTACCGAAGCTCACCGCGGCGGACAGCCGACCAGATGCGACGAACGACAGGTCGACGCCGGTGGAACCGAACTTGCGGGTGCGCGCGGAATCGAGGGTCAACCGCTCGAGCACCTCGCGGCGATAAGCCGGCGGATAGGTGGCCCGGGCACCGGTATTGAGTGAACCGAGGCCTACACCGACGTCGCGGATCGAGACGTCGGCCAATGCCGGCAGCTCCCGGTCGTTCTCCTGGAGCGGCCCGCCGGCGACGGAGGTGAAGCGCATGCCGAGCAGCGGCAGCCAGGTCAGGCCGAGAATCGGCTGGCGCTCGTGCACCAACGACACCAGGATGCCCGTAGTGGGGATGCCCAGGGAATAGTTGGCCGTGCCGTCGATCGGATCGACCACCCACAGGGTGCCCTCGTTGACCGGCGGGCCGCCATACTCCTCACCGTGCACCTCAAGGCCGGTGCCCTCGCGGAGTGCGCCTGAGATCTTCCGCTCAAGCTCCAGATCGAGTTCGGTGGCGAAGTCGTTGCGGGAGCCCTTGCTCTGCACTCCCTTCGCCCCGAGACCCTCGATGAACCGGGGGGTGACGTCCTCGAGGACCCGGGTGGCCAGCGCGAGCGCCTCAGCCGGGTCGACGGGGAGGTTGGTCGGCAGGACATTTCCAGTCTGATCGTGCATCTCGGGCCTCCTGCTCGAGGTCGTGCTGCGTGGCTACCAGATGGTCAGGGCGCGATCAGCGGACGCTGACGGCCGCCAGTGCCTCGGGGAGTGTGAAACGCCCCGCGTAGAGGGCCTTGCCAACGATCGCACCTTCGATGCCCTGGGGCACAAGGGTGGCGATGGCCTCGAGATCAGCGACCGACGAGACGCCGCCGGAGGCGACGACGGGCGCATCGGTGGCCGCACACACCTGGGAGAGCATCTCCAGGTTCGGGCCGCCGAGCATTCCGTCCTTGGACACATCCGTCACGACGTACCGCGCGCAGCCGTCCCTGTCCAGGCGCTCGAGTACCTCCCACAGGTTTCCGCCGTCAGAGACCCAACCACGACCGCGGAGCCTGGGATCACCGTCGATCACGCGCACGTCGAGGCCCACCGCGATGCGGTCTCCGAACCGGGCGATGGCCGAGGCGCACCACTCCGGGTCCTCCAGCGCCGCGGTACCGAGGTTCACCCGGGCACAGCCGGTGGCCAATGCGGCTTCCAACGAGGCGTCGTCCCGGATTCCGCCGGACATCTCGACCTTCACGTCGAGTGCGCCCACGACCTCCGCGAGGATGTCACGATTGGAGCCCCGGCCGAACGCCGCGTCGAGGTCGACCAGGTGCACCCACTCGGCACCGTCGCGCTGCCATTGCAGTGCCGCATCCAGCGGTGAACCGTACGAGGTCTCGGTCCCTGCCTCACCTTGGACCAGACGGACGGCCTGCCCGTCGGCGACGTCGACAGCGGGCAGGAGTTCGAGATAAGAAGCGTTGGTCACGGCCGTCAGCCTAGTCCGTCAGTAACGGGGCGATCGCCATCGCCCACTTCAGCCTCGGGCTCGTCCCCGTACTCGGCGCGGATCGCCCTGGCGGTGAGACGGTTGGACACCACGCCCATTGCCACGATCGTCAGCACGAGCCCCAGCAGCGCCACGATCGCCCGCCCGACCGGTGGGAGCGGGAGCAGCGCCGTGGCCGCGGCAGTGAGTGCGAGGACCAGCACGCCGATCCCGGTCACGGCGATCGCAAGCGTCGCGAACGACACCGGGGCCGGGGTGTCCCCTGCCCTAGCCAATGGAGCGGATCCAGTTCTCGAGCAGGTGCAACCCTGCGTCTCCAGATTTTTCCGGATGGAACTGGGTAGCCATCAGAGGACCGTTCTCCACGGCCGCGACAAACGGTTCGCCGTGCCTGGACCATGTGACCCCCGGCGCCTTCAGGTGATCCGACGGCTCCATGACCCACTTGCGGACACCGTAGGAATGGACGAAGTAGAAGCGTTCGTCCGTCGGCATTCCGGCGAACAGGACCGTGTCCTCGGGGGGTTCGACGGTGTTCCATCCCATGTGCGGCAGGATCGGCGCCTCGAGCCTGTCGACCACCCCCGGCCACTCTCCACAGCCGGGGACGCCGGACGAGTCGTCATGCGGGCCATCGGCGAACTCGATGCCCCGGTCGAATAGCACCTGCATACCCACACAGATACCCAGAACCGGTCGGCTCCCGGCGAGACGCTCACCGATGATCCGTGGCCCCTTGACCCCCTCAAGGCCCTTCATGCACGCGGCGAACGCGCCCACACCGGGGACGACCAGAGCATCAGCCTCGATGGCGACGCGGGGGTCAGAGGTCAGTTCGACATGAGCCCCGACACTCTCCAGTGCGCGGTGCGCCGACCGCAGGTTTCCGGAGCCGTAATCCAGGAGTGCCACGCGCGTGGCCCGTGTCGTCATGGATCCATCGTATCGCTGCTGTCGGCGAGGGCCAGATCTCGTGCCGGCCGGGTCCGACGAGCGCCGACCGCGGCCGGGCCACCGACCAAGAGCACTATCCCGGCGGAGACGGTGAACAGCACGACGTAGCCGAACCCTGCGAAGCCACCCATGACGATCGAGCCGAGACCTGTGCCCGCGTCGAAGGAGATGTTCCACGACGCGGAGGCGGTACCCAGTCGGGAGCGCGGCATCCGCTCGAACGAGCCGACCAGTGCCTCGTTCTGCACCGCACCGAACCCCAGGCCAAAGACGACGGTCGGCGCGAGGAACCACCACGGGTTCGCTTCGACGAACAGCATGCCCGCGATGCCGAGCATTCCGAGGGACGCGACACCCAGTCCCGGCCAGACCAGGGCGCCCGGGCCACGACGGTCCGAGATGAGTCCGGCGAACGTGCGGCCCACGATGACGCCGGCGCCGAGCAACCCCAGGCCCACACCGGCAACCACGGCACCGCTGCCGTTGACGATCGAATCGAGAGCTGGCGAGAGGAACGACGCCGCGGCGCCGTACGGCAGCGATACCGCGAGCATCACAAGGAACGGACCGGCGAGCAGCACGAGGATCTGCTTGCTGCTCAGGACGGACGTGTCCGACGCATCAGGTGGCGCCGGGAACACCCGCGGCAGCCTGGACGCCGCGAACAGGCCCACCACACCGAACGCCGTAGCGCTCCATGCCGCGGCCGGCAGACCGAACAGGTCGAGTAGCCACAGGCCGACCGGCAGGAAGATCGCCTCGGAGATGCCCACCGCCAGACCGATCAGGGAGGTGGCGCGCCCGAGCATCCCCGGAGGGGCGAGTTCGGCCACGAGCGCCGAGCCCGCCACGGTCATCATGCCGAAGCCCGCCCCACGGACGCCGCTGATCGCCAGCACGGCGAATGACGAGTCGGACACGGCGAGCAGGCCGGAGGGCAGCCCGAGTAGGGCACTGCCGATGGCCAGCACCCAGCGGTAGCCGATCCGCGAGGTGGCGCGTGGGGTGACCAGCTGGAACAACACAGTGACCGTCATGAACACGCCGGTAGTGGCACCCGCGACGAGTTCGCTGCCTCCGCTGCGGACCACAGCCAGCGGAACGACGGGCAGCAGCAACGAGAAACCGCCGAACGCAAGCAGAACCAGGACGAATGCCGCGGGGACTCCGGGCGTCCTGGCCAGCTTGGAGAACGCCCCCGAACTATTGACCGTCGCTGTCACGCCGGCATCACAGTGCGCCCTTGGTGGACGGGATGCCCGTGATCCGCGGATCGGGCTCGGTCGCCGCGCGCAGAGCGCGGGCCACCGCCTTGTACTCAGCTTCGGTGATGTGGTGCGGGTCCCGGCCGTAGTGGACCACGACGTGCAGCGCGATCCGGGCGTTGTAGGCGAGGGTCTCGAAGACGTGACGGTTGAGAACCGTGCCGTAGGGCGCGCTGTTGTGCCCCACCACGACATACCCTTCCATCATCTCTGGCTCACCGCTGTGGACGCAGTAGGGCCGCCCGGAGACATCGACGATCGCCTCGGCGAGCGCCTCGTCCATGGGCAGCGAGCACTGACCGAAGCGGCGGATACCGCGTTTGTCGCCCAATGCCTGGCCGAGGGCCTGACCCAGCACGATGGCGGTGTCCTCGACGGTGTGATGCGCTTCGATCTCGATGTCGCCGGTCGCACGGACAGTCAGGTCAAAGGCCCCGTGCTGGCCGAAGGCGGTGAGCATGTGATCGAAAAACGGCACTCCTGTGGAGATGTCGGTCTGACCGGTCCCGTCCAGGTTGATCTCCACGACGATCGACGACTCCTTGGTCGTCCGCTCGACGCGACCGACCCGTGTGGCCTGCTCGCTCATGGTGTCTCCTCGGTTCGGGGTTCGATCTCGTCAGCCGCCAGTTCGGCGCTCACCTGCAGTAGTCGGTCGTTCTCGTACTCCAGCCCGATGGTCGCACGAAGTCGACCGGGAATGCCGACGTCGCGGATGAGGACACCGGCGTCAAGGTACCGCTGCCACGCGCGGGCGGCGTCGGTGAACGGGCCGTACAGCACGAAGTTGGCCTCGCTGGGCAGTACCCCGTAACCCTGCTCCTCGAGTCCGGCGGTGACCCGCTTGCGTTCGTCGGCCAGCAGCGCGACGGACGCCAGTGTCTCCTCGGCATGTCGGAGGGCTGCCCTGGCTGAAGCCTGCGTCACCATCGACAGGTGGTACGGCAGCCGGACCAACAGCACTGCCTCCACGAACGACGGGTCGGCAGCGAAGTACCCGAGCCGACCGCCGGCAAAGGCGAAGGCCTTACTCATGGTCCGGGAGACGACGAGCTTCGTGGGGAACTCCGCGAGCAGGGTGCAGGCGCTCGGCGAGGGCGAGAACTCGGCGTACGCCTCGTCCACCACCACGATCCCGGGAGCCGCGTCGAGCAGTTGGCGAAGTTGTTCCGGCTCAACTGTGTGTCCGGTGGGGTTGTTGGGGGTCGTGACGAACAGCACGTCGGGCCGGTGCTCGGCGAGCGCGGCCAGAGCCACGTCCACGTCGATGGACAGGTCCGCGGCGCGCTCCACCGGGATCCACTCGGTGTCGGTGCCGGCGGCAAGGATCGGGTGCATCGAGTAGCTGGGGACGAAGCCCATCGCGCTGCGACCGGGTCCGCCGAATGCCTGCAGTAGCTGCTGCAGGATTTCGTTAGAGCCGTTGGCCGCCCACACCATGTCGACGTCCAGTGGAACGCCGGTCTGCGCGGTCAGGTAATCCGCCAGATCGCTGCGCAGGCCCACCGCGTCGCGGTCGGGATAACGGTTCAGTTCCGCGGCTGCGACGGAGACCGCGGCGGCGATGTCCGCCACCAGTTCCGCACTGGGCGGGTGCGGGTTCTCGTTGGTGTTGAGCTGCACGGGTACATCGAGCTGAGGTGCCCCGTAGGCGCTGCGACCCCGGAGGTTCTCGCGCAGTGGGAGAGCTCCGAGCCCCACGCCGGGGCGTGGTGCGGTCACAGGGCATCATCCCCTGCAGAGAGGTCCTCGAATCGGGCGCGTACGGCTTCACCGTGGGCGGGCAGCCGCTCGGCGTCAGCCAGAGCGACCACCGCGGGGGCGACCTCCTTGAGCGCCGCCATGTCGTAGTCCACGACATGAATTCCACGCAGGAACGTCTGCACGCTCAGGCCCGAGGAGTGGCGGGCGGTGCCGGAGGTGGGAAGGACGTGGTTGGACCCGGCGGCGTAGTCGCCTAGTGGGACCGGCGAGTAGGCGCCCACGAAGATCGCACCGGCGTTGCGCACGCGGGCGGCGTGGCCTGCGGAGTCGCGGGTCTGGATCTCAAGGTGCTCCGCGGCATAGGCGTCTACCACCCGGAGGCCGACCTCAATCGTGTCGACCAGAACGATTCCGGACTGTGGGCCCTCCAGCGCCTCGCGCACGCGGTCGGAGTTGAGGGTGACCTCGTACCGCGCCTCGACTTCGCGGTCCACGGCATCGGCGAACGTCTCGGAGTCGGTCACCAGGACGCTGGCGGCGTTCGGGTCGTGCTCGGCCTGGCTGATGAGGTCATAGGCCACGTGCACGGGATCCGCGGAATTGTCCGCGAGGACCGCGATCTCGGTGGGTCCGGCCTCGGAGTCGATGCCCACCACGCTGCGGCACAGGCGCTTGGCGGCGGTGACGTAGACGTTGCCGGGCCCGGTGACTATGTCGACCGGCTCGAGGACCTCACCATCCGTGTCCTCCCCTCCGTACGCCAGTAGAGCCACGGCCTGACCGCCGCCGACCGCCCACACCTCGTCCACGCCGAGCAGTGCGCACGCACCGAGGATGGTGGGGTGGGGCCAACCGCCGAAGTCAGACTGGGGTGGCGAGGCAACGACGAGCGATCCTACGCCCGCGACCTGGGCGGGCACCACGTTCATGATGACGCTGGAGGGGTAGACGGCCTTACCGCCCGGGACGTAGAGACCCACACGCTCGACCGGTACCCAGCGTTCGGTGACGAAGCCGCCGGGTGCGACTTCCGTGACCGTGTCACTGCGCCGCTGCGCCGAGTGGACGATGCGTGCGCGTCGGATCGCCTCGGACAGGGCTGCGCGAACCGTGGGGTCGAGATTCTCCTCCGCCTCGGCGATCACGTGTGCGGGTACACGCACCGTCTCGGGGCGGACGCCGTCGAACTTCTCGCCGTACTCGAGTGCCGCGGCCACGCCGTGGTCGCGGACCGCTTCGACCACCGGGCGCACCGTGTCGACCACGGAGTCGATGTCGGCGGCACCGCGCGGGAGCGTGCGGCGCAACTCAGCGGTGCCGAGTGTGCGACCGCGCAGGTCGATGCGGGAGAGCATGGCGTGGCCTTTCCTAGGGATCACGGGATCGCCGAGCGCACTGATGGGCTTGCGACCGCCTCGGGACAGTCTAGTTGCGCCCTCGTTCGCTGCTATCCGGCACACCTGACAGGGTGTCCGGCCCACCCCGACACCGACCTCTCGGCCGGATCACCCGTCATACGACCGCGCCGTCGACCAGCTTCACCTGGTCGTCACACCGAGCGGCGTTGTGCGCGTCGTGGGTGACCAGCATCAGGGCCACGTCGAACTCGCGGGCGGTATCCAGCAGCAGGTCCATCACGGCCTCCCCGGACTCCGAGTCCAGCGCGCTGGTGGGCTCGTCGGCCAGCAGTAGGGACGGCTCCCCCATGAGCGCGCGAGCCACGGCGACCCGCTGACGCTGTCCACCGGAGAGCGCACCGACCGAGCGCCCGGCCGCGCCACCCAGTCCCACCACGTCCAGCAGTTCGTCGGCCCGTCGGCGCGCGTCACGGCGCGTCTGACGCGACGGCCTGGAGCCCAGCCAGACCATCGCCTCGAGCTGTTCGCGCGCGGTGAGCGATTCGATCAGATTGGACTGCTGGAACACGATCCCGATCTCGGTGCGCCGTAGCTCGGCGGCGCGGGCGCGGTCGACTGTTGCCAGGTTCACGAGCGCGTCCGCGGTCCGGAGCCAGACCTGTCCGGAGTCGGGCCGGGTCAGCGTGGCGGCAACCGCGAGCAGGCTCGACTTGCCCGAACCTGATGGTCCGGTCACCGCGAGGCTGTGACCGCGCTCGATGTCCACGCTGACGTGGTCGACGGCGGTAACGCGTCCCTCGCCGTCAGGGTAGGTGAGCAGCACGTCCTCGAGCCGGAGCGCGGGGCCCGCGCTGCCAGGCTTGTCGAAGCGGCTGCTGATCCTGTCGGTGACTGTGGCGGTGGCCATTGCGGTTCTCCTTGGGGTGTCGAAAAACGGGTTGTGTGAGGACGACGACGAGGGCGTGGCCCGGCTGGCGGTGAGCGGCCTCATCGCGCCGCCCCCAGAGCGGAGTTGGGATCGGCGGTCACGACGGGCCGCAGTGAGATAGCTGCCCCGGCCAGACCGAGCACGGCGAGGATCGCGGCCGGGAGCAGAGTCGTGCCGGCGGACACCACGAACGGCACGGCGCCGGCCATCACGAGTCCGAGCGCCGCGGTGATCGCGACCCCGCCGCCCACTCCGACCGTCAACACGATCCCGGCCTGGCCGATCGAGTCGCGAACCACCGCGGCGGTGGACGCCCCGAGTGCCTTGAGCACGGCGACGTCGCGGCGACGCTGCATGCCCCACACGGCGAAGAACGCACCCACGACCAGCGCGGTCACGGCCAGCAGCATGTAGGTCATGGTGTTGAGCGAGGTGTTCTCGGCGCGATGTGAGGGAAGGGCGCCCACGAGCCCGTCGCCGTCGACCAGTGCCAGGCCAGAGCCGTCGGCGACGAGTCCGGAGTCCAGTGCGTCGACGCCCACGGCCATGGCCGTGGCGGGCCCGCCGCGCGGGGCGAGATCGCGCCAGGTGTCGAGGTCGGTCACCACGACCGGGCTGTGCGAATGCCAGAGGTCACCCGCGTGGCCGGCGACCGGGAGTTGGTCGCCGTCGATACCGATTGACCGGACGTCCGAGCCCATCTCGTCGTCGATCCCGTCGGAGACCAGGACCTCTCCCCCCGCGGGGGGCGTGACTGATCCCACGGGTGCGGCCAGGCCCACGGCGACGGCGGAGACCCCCGTCTCGGTGCCGTCGTCCAGGTTGATGCGGGCGATACCCACCGGGACCGCAGCGGGGTCCGACTCGGTGACGGCTGCGATCTGCTCGTCGGTGAGGGCGGCGCGGTCGATATCGACGGGACCGGATTCGTCGGCGGGCAGGACGAACGAGGAGTCGTTTGAGCCGAGTGCCCGGAGCGCGGACACACTCTGGTTGGCCAGGCCTGCGGTGAGGCCGAGCAGTCCGGCGACCAGGACGGACAACAGCAGGACGACGCCCGTGATGAGGGCGAAGCGCCACCGGGCGGTGCGCAGGTCACGCAGTGCGAAGAACATCTGGGTTTCCTCTCGTGAAGGTGTACCCCAAGCCTCGTCGGGTGAGCGGCGTTTCGGATCGGCCGTCGGGTTGGTTGCGCGGGACCGAAAGGTTGACGCGGGCCTCAACCTTTCGATGGATGCCGGTGTGTCCCGCAGCGACTAGCGTCGTCCACGTGACATCTGCGCCCATGACCTATATGGAGCTCCCGCCCGAATCAGTGGGGGTCCGAGCGGTGTCAGCTCAGCTTCAGGTCGCCTTGCACACGTTGGTGGCGGCGCTGCTGGTTCTCACGCTGATCAGCGCGCATCGCACCACGGCGGGCGAACCCAATCTCCCAGCGGTGGCCGCGGCCGTGGGATTCGCGGTCGTGTACGGGGCCGGGACCGTGTGGGAGCGGCGGCGCAGCACAGGCCGAACTGCCAGGCTGGGGTGGTTAGCCGCGGTGCTCGCGCTGTGGGCGGCGTTGGTGGTGCAGATTCCGGAAGCCGCGTACCTGGTGTTCCCCCTGTTCTTCGTGGCCCTGTTCCTGCTCGGCGTGTGGGCCGGCGTGGCGGCGGTCGTGCTGCTGGCGACGATCGCGGTGGTAGCACTCGGGCTGCATAGCGGCTTCACTCCCGCAGGGGTGGTCGGTCCCGCCGTCGGTGCGGTGGTGGCGTTGGGCCTGTCGGCCGGTGTGCGGGCGCTGTATCGCGAGTCCCAGGCGCGGCGCGAGGTGATCGCGGAGTTGGTGGCAACCCGGTCAGAGCTCGCCTCGCGGGAACGCGAGGTGGGTCGAGAAGCCGAGCGGGCGCGGTTGGCCGGCGAGATCCACGACACCGTCGCGCAGGGGCTGTCGAGCATCGGGATGTTGCTGCACGCCGCCGAGCGCTCGGATCCGCAGCATCGCGCCATCGAGCAGATCCGTCTGGCGCGTGAGGTCGCGGGCGAGAACCTCACCGAGACACGCCGCCTGATCGAGGCGTTGAGGCCGACACCGCTGGAGGGTGCGTCGTTGACCGGCGCCTTGCGCCGCGTCGCCGCGAGGGTGCGATCCGAGAACCCGTCGCTCGAGATCTCCGTGGAGGGTGGCCTCTCCGCCGAGCCTCCCGCAGAGCCCGCGGCGGTGTCGGTGCGCGTCGCGCAGGAGGCTCTGACCAACGCGGTCAAGCACGGTTCCCCGGAGCGCATAGTGCTTTCCCTGGCCGACTCCGCCGAGGGGATCACGCTGACGATCACCGACGACGGGCACGGGTTCGACCCGGACGCACCCAGGGCCGACGCGTCGTTTGGTCTGGACGGGATGGCGCGGCGGGTACGCGATCTGGGTGGCACGCTCGCCGTTGAGTCCGCGCCCGGACGGGGTACTACGGTGCGCGCGGAGTTACCGCTGCACGTGAAGGGAAACCGATGACGACGACGAGGATCCGTGTGCTGCTCGCGGACGATCACGCGGTGGTGCGGACCGGTCTGCGTGCGCTTTTGGCTTCTGATCCCGCTATCGAGGTGATCGCCGAGGTGTCCAAAGCCGAAGAGGCGGTCGAGCGTAGTCGGATCGGTGACGTGGACGTGGTTCTGATGGATCTCCGCTTCGCCGGTGACGCCACTGCCGGGGTCCGCGCCACTGCCAGGATCCGCGAACTCGCCGACCCCCCGCAGGTTCTGGTCCTGACCAGCCACGACACCGACGGGGATATCGTCGGCGCCATCGAAGCCGGGGCGTGTGGCTACCTGCTCAAGGACGCCGGGCCCGACGAGTTGCTGGGCGCGGTGCGCGCGGCAGCCGCAGGCGAGAGCGCGCTTTCTCCCACTGTCGCAGCGACACTCATGGGTCGACTGCGCAATCCGCGGCCGGTCCTCACCGACCGCGAGGTCGAGGTGCTGCGTGCGGTGTCCGCGGGGTCCACCAACCGTCAGGTCGCCGCGTCTCTACACGTGTCAGAACCCACGGTGAAGACCCATCTGGTGCATGTGTTCGACAAGCTCGGCGTGACTTCTCGAACCGCCGCGGTGGCGAAGGCCCGTGAGCTCGGTCTGGTCTGAGCCGACCAGCGCATGACCTGAGCCGACCAGACTCACTTTCAGCCGTGGGTTGAGTCGGGAATACTCAATTACCATCGTCTGTTGCACAGGATGCGACGCCGGAAACGCCGGCGCGACCCGATCAGTCGCAGAGGAGACACCCATGGCCACCAGCAACCGATTCGATCCGTTCCGAGAGCTCGACCGACTCTTCGGCGAAGGGCTGCGAAGCGCTACGGCGTCGAGCGCTCTGCCGATGGACCTGTACAAGGACGGAGACAACTTCGTCGGACTCATCGACATGCCCGGCGTGGACCCGTCCTCGATCGACATCGCTGTCGAGGACCGCACGCTCACGGTTCGCGCCGAGCGACGCTCCCCCGCCGGCAGTGATGCCCAGTGGCTGATGCACGAGCGCCAGGCCGGCACGTTCGCCCGCCAGCTCGCGATCGGCAAGGGCCTGGCCACCGACAGGATCGAAGCCGACTACACCGACGGTGTTCTCCGCCTCGTTATCCCGGTGGCCGAGGACGCACAGCCGCGCAAGATCGCGGTCTCGCACGGCAACCAGCGGGTCGACCAGTCGGAACTGGTCGAGGGTTCGTCCGAGGGTGAGGCGGCTGTCGAAAGCTGAGCCGTCACCACCTGCCACACACCGCCGCCCCGGCTTCGGTCGACGCCGGGGCGGCGGGGTCCTGCCGGGCCAGTGTCAATCAGCACCGACCGCCACGGATCGTCGACAGTTCGGGCGCGAGCGCATCGGCCATCGCTGACAGTGCGGCTACTCCGGCCTCGAACGATGGGGCGTCGACCGCCATCGCCACGGCCACATCGCCGTCGACCCCCGGCACCAGTCCGTACTGCCGCACGAGGTAGCCACCGCTCTCACCCGGCCCCCATCCACCCTTAAATCGCGCGCCCGGAATCCGGCCGAGACCCCATCGTTGATCCTGTGAGACCTCGCCCATCAGTTCCACGACCGGACCGGCGGCGTCCAGGCAGGGAAGCGCTCCTGCAAACCGGGCCTGGTCAACCAGCGACCAGCGGGTCTGGCCGAAAATCGAGTACTCCGCCCGGGTACGGACCGCCGGAACAGGCGCGCCCGTGACGCCGCCTTCCGCGAGTACCTCCGTCACCGCGCGCGACGCCGACGCGCCCCCGCCGAGGGCAGCCCACAGACTCTCGGCGGCCGTGTTGTCCGAATCCCTGATGGCGGAACTCGCGCTCCCGGCGGTCTGCTGGTCGACCCGGGTCGCCGCTATCGCCAGCGGAACCTTGATCGTCGACCAGGCCACCCCGTCCTGCCACACTCCGGCGGTGAGGATCTGCCCGTCCCCACCGGCCGGGGTGAGCGCGATGCCAGCCCTCTGTCCGACTATCCGATCGAGCATGGCGGCGGAATCGTTCGCCATCGCCCCGGTCTCGAGGTGCGGGGACTGCGTCACCGCTACGCCCGTACGCTCGGGCAGGGGCGCCTCACCTGGCTGGGCCGGTTCGCCGGTCACCGTGGCAACCGTCGACGTGACGAACACCGTTTCCCTGGCGACGCCGGCCGACTCGCAGCCGCTCGCGACGAGGGCCACGATGCCGAGCACTCCAATGGCAAGCGACTTCGCCGGCAATCTGACGTCAGAGTTCCCCGGCTGAGCCATCAGTAGATGTAGACCACGGCGTTGTTACCACCGGTGCAGGTCACCACGGCGCCCCCCGAACACGACATCGTGTACACCGCACCCGTCACGGGACTGTAGGCGTTGATCGTCGCGAACTGTCCGTTTCCGGCTGCGAGCTGATACTCCGACCACACGGAACCGGCGAACTCACACGAAGTCTGATTGGAGCCCACCGCCGCGCTCGAATATTGTCCCGCGCCGGTGTTCAGGCACTCATAGGCGCCCGAGGGTCTGCCACCCTGCGCCGGCCGGACAGGCGGCGCGGCCTCCGCGGATCGTACCGGCGGCTGGCCCGCAGATTCCGTCGCCGTCACCTGCACCGTCGACGTGACCGGGCCGGCCACGGGGTCGGCCCCGTTCAGCCGGGGGAGCAAGAGAACAGCCACCAGCGCGATCAATCCGATGAGCAACATCACCACCACGGTGAGCGCCACGATCAGTACCGGCGACATCCCCTGTTTCTGCGGTACAGGTCCGTTACCCGGATGTTGAACCGGCGCGAACTCCGACGTGAACGGGCCATCCCATCCCTGAGGCGGATTCTGATTCATCGAATGGCTCCCTTTAACCGGGTGTTTACCCTCCCAAACAATGCGGGATAAAAATGATCTTAACTCAATCCCCGCGGCGTCAATGGTCCCGGCGGCGGTGAGATCAGGTCAGGAATCCGGCGAGGGCATCCGGGCCGCCCACCACAATGAGAACATCCGTTGCCCGGGACAGCCCTACATAGAGGCGCTCCCGCACCCTGTCGAGATCATCGGGGTGATTGCACACCAGCACTACCGCGGGCCGCTCAAGTCCCTTGAAACCCAGCACGTGGCCGTAGAAGATGTCCTCCCCGCTCCAAAAGGTCTCCCAGTAGGCATCATTGCCGTCGTCCTGGAGCTCGACCTGCATCGGGTGACGGGAACCGGTGGTCAGCAGCGCGACGTCTTTCGGCTGCCAGCCCTCGTCGAGCAGACGCATCGCCTCGTCGTCGCCGGTGGCGATCGGATCCGAACCCTCGGGGACGGTGACGTAACGGACCTCCGGCCCGGTGCCCCCGCGCAGTTCCATCCGCTGCCCCACCAGCGGCATAAAGGCGCTGGCGATCTGCCTGGTGTTGCGAAGGTTGTGATCCAGAACGAGAGGGACCAGGTCGACCGGCGGTCGCCCGGCGCGGTCGAACACGCTCTGGCCGATGTCGCCCACGATCATCAACCGGCCGTTCTCGCGGTCGCGCAACGCGCCGATCACCGGGTGCCACCAGCTGTCCGCAAAGTCCTGGGCCTCGTCCACGATCACGGCGTCGAACCTCTTGCCGTCGGGAAGTTTGTCCGCCAGGTCCGCCATCCGGCGCGGCAGTTCCTCCTCCCACCACCGCACGGTCTCCTCCGAACGAACCCGCTCGTCCGGTCCGACCGGGGCACCCCACTCCACCCCGAGCGCGTGGAACTCGCCCACGTACGCGGGCTGCTCCCGGCGCCGCCACCCACTCGTCACCCGCTTGAGGTAACTGGCCAGGCCGTGCGAGTAGCAGATCAGCGCAACGCGTTGGCCGGCCCGGGAGAGCCGTCGGGCCTGCTCTAACGCCAGATAGGTCTTTCCACTGCCCGCTCCACCGCGGATCTCCACCCGCGGTAGCGCGTCGATCGCCCGCAACAGCACCGACTGCTCCCTGGTGAGCGCGTCCGCGATGGAGGCGTTCTCCGCGGCACGGGCCACCACGTCCCGCTGGGGCAGTCCGCGACCGCCGAGTACGTCGGCCAACCGGTTGACGGTGTCCACGGACAGGAACGGGCGATCCTGCGGTCCTGAGTCCTGTGCGAGCCTGTGGGCGATCGAGGCGAGCTGGTCGAGCTGGTCACGGTCGACGATCCGGTTCCTCCGGATGTCCGGCAGTGCAAAGTCGTCCGGGATCGAGGCGTGCGGGAACACCAGCATGTGCGTCCAGCGCTGATACTGATCCGGCCACCGCGGGTCGGCGCTGACGTACCCGCGAAGGGCGTAGAGAGCCTCACGACACTGGGTGACCGGGTCGATCGGGAATCGTTTGGTTCCACTGCCCTGAACCCACTGGCCGTTTTCGTGCGCGATCCATCCGGATTTGATCTCCATGGCGACGATTCCGGCGCCCGGCATCGCCACCAACACGTCGACCTCGTGCTCCTTCTCATCGGTCGAGACGCGCTGCCCAACAACGATGAGGCAGTCCTCCGAAAGCTGGTCGCGCAGGAGATCGACGACCTGCGATTCGGAGTGGTGGCCGTAGACGGGATTCTCGGGCAGAACGCGGGGCATGCACCAACATCTACCCGCCGGGCCAGCGATGCGGGTCGCACTCCGCGTTACCGGCTCCGTTCCCCCGCCCCGCATGCGTGCCGACCACCACCGGACTGTCACAATGAACAGTGTTCAGGTCGCGGGGCGGCCGCCATGTATGCGAGGAGAATCATGACCATGTCGATCGACCGGGCCCCTGCCCGTAGTACTACCAGGGATCTGGCCCAGATCGCGGTATTCGCCGCCCTGATCGTCGTTCTCGGCCTGCCCGGCCAGATCAGCATCGGCTCCGCGGGCGTTCCCATCACGCTGCAGACGCTCGGCGTGATGTTGGCCGGTTCGCTTCTCGGCTGGCGCAAGGGTGCGCTGTCCGTCCTGGTGGTGATGGTGATCGGTCTGGCACTGCCGGTCCTGGCCGGAGGCCGCACCACGCTGACGTCACTCGCGGGCCCCACCGCCGGATTCCTGATCGGCTGGATCCCGGCGGTCTTCGTGATCGGCCTGCTCACCGCCTGGATGATGCCCCGCTACCGCCTCGTTCCGGGGCTGCTCATCAACATCCTCGGCGGCCTCGTCGTGATCTACGCGTTCGGCGTGGCCGGCATGCTGCTGCGAACCGAACTGACCCTGGGCGGGGCAATCGGCGCGAACACCGTCTTCCTGCCCGGCGACCTGGCAAAGGCGGTCGTCACTGCGATCGTCGCGCAGCAGGTGCACAAGGCCCGCCCGGGACTGATCGCGCCACTGCGCGGAAAGCGGGCCACTGCAGCGTGACCGGGACCGACCCCACCGGCGCGGTGGAGATCCGGTTCGACGGCGTGGGTCACTCCTACGGCGATCGGACCGTTCTCGCCGGGGTCGACCTGACACTCACCGAGCGGCGGATCGGGATCGTGGGAGTGAACGGCGGCGGCAAGTCAACTCTCGCCCGCATGATCAACGGTCTGGTCGTCCCGACCTCCGGCACGGTGACGGTCGACGGCCTGGACACCCGCCGCAAGGGTGCCAAGGTTCGCCGTCGGGTGGGGTTCTGCTTCACCGATCCGGACACCCAGATCGTCATGCCCACCGTCGCGGAGGACGTGGACTTTTCCCTACGCCGTTCGGGGATGGACAAGCAAGAACGACGACGACGAGTCGAGCAGGTTCTCCAGTCGTACGGTCTGGCCGAGCACGCGGATCATCCATGCCACCTCCTCTCCGGCGGGCAGAAGCAATTGTTGGCGCTCGCGGCGGTGCTGGTGACCGAACCTGCCGTGATCGTGGCCGACGAGCCCACCACCCTGCTCGATCTCCGTAACCGGTCACTGGTGGCCGACACGTTCGGAGCGCTGCCACAGCAGCTCGTGGTGGTGACCCACGATTTGGACCTGGTCGCCGATTTCGATCGTGTGCTGGTGGTCGACGGCGGCCGCGTGGTGATCGACGACACCCCGGGCCCGGCCCTGTCCGGATACCGCCGGATCGCGTTGGAGCGTTAGTGTTCGCCACCTATCAGCCGGGTCACTCGCTGCTACACCGCATGCCTGCCGGGTGGAAGATCCTGCTGGTGTGCGTGCTGATCCTCGCGGTGTCCCTGGGGATCAGCGAGCCCTGGCACGTCCTTCCCGCACTGGGCGGAACGGCCATGTTGTACGCGATCGGCCGAATCCGACCGCGCGCCGCCTGGGAGCAGATCCGTCCCGTGCTACCGATGCTCATCGCGATCCTCATCCTGCAGTGGGTCGTCGCCGACCTCGACACCGCGATCCGGGTGAGCGGATCTCTCCTCGTGGCCATTGCCGTCGCAGGCCTCGTCGCGGTGACAACTCGGATCTCGGACATGCTCGACGCCGTCACAAGGGCCGCGCAACCATTGCGGTTCGTCGGCGTCTCACCCGACCGCATCGCGCTGGTCCTGGTGCTGACGATCCGCGCCATTCCACTACTGGCACGGCAATTGCAGCAGGTCACCGAGGCACGTAAGGCCCGCGGCCTAGGTATGTCGGTCCGCGCGCTGGTCGTTCCCACCGTTCTGGGGGCGCTCACGACAGCGGATCAGCTGGGCGATGCCCTCGCCGCCCGCGGCGTCGACGACTGAGCCCCGCCGAAAGCTGTTTTTCGACTGCCGACAGGCCTACGGTGGGGTATGACCGGGATCACATCAACGTGAGCGGTCGGCCGTCGCAGACGCATGGAGGTGGACAGGCGATGTCACAGGAACAGGAGAGCACCGCCCCGAACAGCTTCGGGGCCCGCAGCACGCTCGACGTCGACGGGAATTCGTATGAGATCTATCGATTGGACTCGATCGAAGGGTCAGCTCGACTTCCCTACTCACTGAAGGTTCTTCTGGAGAACCTGCTCCGCAACGAGGACGGCCGCATGGTCACCTCCGCCCAGGTGGAGGCGGTCCGCGACTGGGATCCGGCGTCTGAGAACAATCCGGAGATCCAATACACGCCCGCGCGCGTGCTCATGCAGGACTTCACCGGCGTCCCGTGCGTTGTCGACCTCGTGGCCATGCGGGACGCGATGACCGAGCTCGGCGGGGATCCCGCCTCGATCAACCCGCAGATCCCGGCAGAACTCGTGATCGACCATTCAGTCATCGCGGACTCCTTCGCGAGCCCGGACTCGTTCGGCATCAACGCCGAACTAGAATTCCAGCGCAACCAGGAGCGCTACCAGCTGCTCCGGTGGGGGCAACAGTCCTTCGACGACTTCGTGGTGGTCCCACCCGACACCGGAATCTGCCACCAGGTCAATCTCGAGTACCTGTCCCGGGTCGTGTTCACCCGGCCGGGGTCCGATTCCACGCAGGCGTACCCGGACACCCTCGTCGGCACCGACTCGCACACACCGATGGTCAACGGCCTGGGTGTGCTCGGCTGGGGCGTCGGCGGGATCGAGGCCGAAGCGGCGATGCTCGGACAGCCGATGAGCATGTTGATCCCCCAGGTCATCGGCATCCGGCTCGGCGGCGAGATGCCGGAGGGCACCACGGCCACCGACCTCGTGCTCACCGTGGCCGAGTTGCTCCGCGGGATCGGGGTGGTCGGAAAGTTCGTCGAGTTCTTCGGCCCCGGCGTCGCCAATGTCCCGCTGGCCACCCGCGCCACGATCGGCAACATGAGTCCGGAATACGGGTCCACGGCCACGATGTTCCCGATCGACGCCGAGACCCTCGACTACATGCGGCTGACCGGCCGTGAGGATCATCAGATCGCGCTGGTCGAGGCGTACGCGCGCGAGCAGGGCCTGTGGCACGACCCCGAACACCTCCCGGACTTCACCCGGGTGGTTGATCTCGACTTGTCGACCATCGAGGCATCCATCGCCGGCCCACGTCGCCCACAGGACCGCATCGCCCTCGGAGATGCCCCCCGAACGGTGCTCGGGCTTCTCCGCGACGACTCCGACCGCTCGTCCTCCGGCAAGGGAGGGATCGATGACGCCTCAGCCCACTCGTTCCCCGCGTCCGATCCCGTTTCGCCCGGGGCGCGACCGACCAACGAGCCACCACCGCGCCAACTGTCCGAGGAGCAGCTCACGGCCAATGCCAAGCTCGGCTGGCCCAGCGATCCGACCGAGGTGGTGATCAATGGAAAGAACGCGATTATCGACCACGGCGACGTCGTGATCGCCGCCATCACCTCCTGCACCAATACCTCTAACCCCTCGGTCATGCTGGGCGCCGCGCTGCTCGCCAAGAAGGCCGTCGAGCGTGGTCTACGCACCCGCCCCTGGGTCAAGACCACCCTCGCACCCGGGTCCCGCGTCGTCACGGACTACTTCGAGCGCTCCGGTCTCACGCCCTACCTGGAGGAGCTGGGATTCCACCTCGTCGGGTACGGATGCACCACATGCATCGGCAACTCCGGTCCCCTCATCCCGGAGGTCAGTGCCGCAGCCGAGGCGGAGGACCTGACCGTGTGTTCCGTGCTGTCGGGCAACCGCAACTTCGAGGGTCGGATCCATCCCGAGGTCAAGATGAACTTCCTGGCCTCGCCTCCCCTGGTGATCGCGTACGCGCTCGCCGGCAGCCTCCACACCGATCTGCTCACCGAACCGCTCGGCAGCAACGACGACGGCGAGGAGATCTATCTCCGCGACATCTGGCCCACCGGTGAGGAGATCAAGGAAGTCGTAGACGCGAACGTCGAGGCGGCCATGTTCACCGATGGCTACTCCGACGTCTATGCGGGAGACGCCAACTGGCGGGGCATGGATATCGTCGAGGGCGACGTCTACGACTGGGATGACGAGTCGACGTACATCCAGCGTCCTCCCTATTTCGACGGCATGCAGGTCAGTCCCGAGCCGATCCGCGACATCTCCGGTGCGCGAGTCCTGGCCAAGCTCGGCGATTCCGTGACCACCGACCACATTTCGCCCGCCGGCGCAATCAAAAAGGACAGCCCCGCCGGCAAGTACCTCACGGACAAGGGCGTCGACCCGAGGGACTTCAACTCCTACGGGTCCCGCCGTGGCAACCACCACGTCATGATCCGCGGCACCTTTGCGAATGTCCGGCTCCGGAATGAACTCGTCCCCGGTGTCGAGGGCGGCGAGACAAAGCTGTGGCCGGACGGCGAGCAGATGAGCATCTACGACGCGGCGATGCGGTACCGGTCCGACGACGTCCCGCTGGTTGTCCTCGCAGGTGCCGACTACGGTTCCGGCTCGTCCCGGGACTGGGCCGCCAAGGGCACGATGCTGCTCGGCGTGCGGGCCGTCATCGCCAAATCCTTCGAGCGCATCCACCGCTCCAACCTCATCGGAATGGGTGTGCTGCCGCTGCAGTTTCCCGCCGGCGAGGACGCGGATTCACTCGGGCTCGAGGGCGACGAGGTGTACTCGGTCACCGGGCTGGAGGGCATCTCCGAACTACCGGACGAGGTCACCGTCACCGTCGAGAAGGACGGCAAGAGCCGGGACTTCCAGGCTAAGGTCCGGGTGGACACCCCGGCGGAGGAGGCGTACTACCTCAACGGCGGCATCCTGCAGTACGTCCTCCGCCAGCTCGTGGCCGCAGGAGGCGCATGATCAGGATTCTGCGGCCCCGCGGCGCCAGTAGCCCATGAACGCTCTTCGTCGAGGTCGACGGTGTCGGCACGGCGCACGGTGTAGGTCCGGCCACGGTCATGCGTTCCCCTTTCTCGTCCTGGTTCCGGCCCGTCCCCGCGGCAGCACCACGGGGTGGCCGGTAGCCGGGTCGTTGATGATGTCGGCGTCCAGGTCAAACACCCGGCGCAGGGTCTCCTCGGTCAGCACCTCGTGCGGAGTGCCGGCGGCCACCACACCGCCCTCGGCCACCGCCACCAAATGGTCTGCAACGCGTGCGGACAGACTGAGCTCGTGCAGGACCGCGACCACCGTCCGACGGCCCACTACTTGCTCCGCAGTCCCGCCTGCGCCGGGCATCGGCAGGTCGTGGACCAGGTCCAGCACGTCGAGCTGGTGCGCCAGGTCGAGAAACGAGCACGGCTCGTCGAGGAGCAGGGTCGGGGTGGCCTGGGCCAACACGAGCGCCACCCAGACGCGTTGTCGTTGACCGCCAGACAGCTCATCGACCCGACGATGTGCGAACTCCGCGGTGCCGGTCATGGTCAACGCTTCAGCGACGGCGAGGTCGTCGTCGCCCCCTCCCCACCACCGTCGGTGCGGGTGGCGTCCTCGGGCGACCAGTTCCGCCACTGTGAGCCCCTCGGGCACGAGCGGCGACTGGGGTAGGAAGGCCACCGAGCGCGCGTATTCACGGGACTTCACCGAGCCGAGCTCATGTCCGGAGGCCTCGATCGATCCCGACACCGGCTGCAGCTGGCGTCCGAGGGCGCGCAGGATCGTGGACTTGCCGCAGCCGTTCGCGCCGATCAAGACGGTGGTCTTGCCTGCGGGGACGTCAAGATCGAGGTCGCGGATAACTGGCTCGGCGCCGTAGCCGAGGGTCAGACCGCGGAGCCGGAATGCAGGTGCGTCCCCGGACACCGGGGTCGTAGCGGTGCAGGCAGCTTCGGCAGGTGCACTGGCGACGGGCACGGTCATCCTCATCAGGCGACCTTTCTCGAGCGAAGGAGGATCCACAGCATGGCGGGGGCGCCGATCGCGCCTGTCACCACGCCGGTGGGGAGATCAACGGTGGACAGGGCCTCTGAAGCCACGATGTCGGCGGTCACCACGATCACGGCACCGGTCAGCGCTGCGGCGAGGATCCCGGGCCGGCCGCGGCCGAGTGCAGTGGCGGCCGGAGTTGACAGAAGGGCTACGAACGCCAGCGGTCCCGCTACAGCTGTAGCAGCTGCGGCGAGCACGGTGCCCACACCGAGGGCTGCCGCACGGGTCGGCACCGGTCGGGCACCGAGTCCCACGGCAAGCTCTGGGCCCAGTTCTGCGGGACGGAGCGCTGTATGGAGCCACGCACCCAGTGGTAGCAACACGACAAGCGCCATCGACAACCATGCGATACGGCTCCCCGATGCGCCTGCCAGCGAGCCGACGGTCCACACGGCGGCCTGCTGCGCATCCGTGAGCGAGAGTCGCGCGATGAGCTGGGTGACCACAGCGGTCCCGAGCGCCGCCACCGCCACACCGCCGATCAGGAAGCGTTGCCCCACGATCCCCGTGTGTCGACCCGCGGACGCGCAGAGAACGATGACCAGAGCGATCCCGGAGCCGATGAGTGCGGCGGGCACGATCTCCACCCCACGCAGCCCCCACAGCGCCATGCCGGCCACGGCCCCGGCAGAGGCCCCGTGCGAGATTCCCAGGATGTCCGGGCTGGCCAGCGGGTTGCCAAGTACACGGCGAAACAGTGCGCCTGACGCACCAAACGCGAGTCCTGCGAGCGCGCCGAGGACCGCCCGGGGCAGCTTGTCCTCCATCACGACGAAGGTCGCGCCGGGGATGGTGGCACCGCCCAAGATCGCGAAGAAGTCTGGGAAGGTCACCGTGTAGCGGCCCAGCAGTACACGCGCGGCCATCAGCGAGACAAGGGTGGCAGCCAGAGCCACGACGACGACGAGGGCATTCCGCCGGCGCTTGGTGGAAAGCCGGCGAACCAGGATCTCGGCCTGGCTCATGGCGCCCCTACTCCCCTGTTGGCCCTCAGCAGCGCGATGAGGAAGGGCACTCCGATCGCCACGGTCATCACACCCACCGCGATCTCGCCTGGAGGTGCGATCACGCGCCCCGCCGTGTCCGCGAACAGCAGCACGGCGGGGCCGGAGACAAGCGACAGCCCCAGGACCACGCGGTTGCTCACGCCGACCAGTCGGCGCAGCAGGTGTGGCACGAGCAGACCGAGGAACGCGATGGGGCCGGCGAGCGCGGTCGCGACGCCGGACAGGACCACGGCCCCGGTCAGTACAACGGCCCGACCGGCCACCGGTCCTACGCCGAGCCCCCGGGCGAGGTCGTCTCCGAGCGCGAGCGCGTCGAGGGAGGCTGCGCCGGCCAGGACCAGCACGAGCCCCACGGCGAGGAACGGCAGCGCCGCGCCGATTTCCGCGATACCGGAGCGCGCAACCGTGCCCAGGCCCCAGAAACGAAACCTGTCGAGCACAGCGGGCAGCGCGATCACCAGCGACGATGTGACCGCCGTGCACCCGGCTGTCACGGCGGCGCCCGCCAGGATGAGACCGGTATCGGAGTCCGCGCCGAGGCGCCCGGCCCCCACCACGACCATGCCCGCGAGCAACGCACCGGACATCGCGAACACCGCCACGGCGGTCGGCCCGGCGGCGGGGGCCAACGCGAGGCCCAGCACCACTCCGAGCGCGGCGCCGGCGGTGAGCCCGAGCAGACCCGGGTCGCCGAGGGGGTTGCGGGTGGCGCCCTGTAGTCCGGATCCCGCCACTGCCAGAGCGGCACCCACGAGAATCGCTGTGATGGTCCTGGGTACCCGAGCCGTGACCACGACCTCGCTCATGTCCGCACCGGATCCGGGAGCGAGCGCCGCGCTGAGGTCACCCGCCAGATATTGCGTCGGCAGACCCGCCAATACCGACCACACGACTGATGGGTCGACGGTCCGGGCACCCACGAACAGCGACGCGGCCACGCCCGCGATCAGCAGCGCCAGCGACACCACCGTCCCGGTCACGACACGGCGACGCCCCGCCGCGGGCTCGGCGGCCTGTTGCCGACGTGTCGGGGCGATCACTGTTCCTGTCACCGACGTCAGCCCTGCTCGGCCGCCGCGATGATGTCGGGCACCACGTTCTTGATCGCCCATGGAAGGCTCAACGGCGAGGCCGCGGAAATGGACAGTACCTGCTGCTCGTCGGACTGGGTCACCATTCGCCCGGCCTGGACCGCAGGGATACGGCCGAGCAAGGGGTCGGACTCGATCGCCTGACGGACACGCTCGGAGGAGACGTAAGTGACCAGGATGTCGGCGGCCAGTTCATCAGCCCGTTCGGGCGACCAACTGACGGCGAACTCGTCGGGCGAGCCGCTGGCCGCCTTTGCGACGGCGGGTGCCTGGACCATACCCAGTTGCTCGAGGAAGCGCGGGCGGTTGTCGACGTCCGTGAAGGCGTAGATCTTCTCGGCCGCCTCGGGGTCGAGCGTGCCGTAGATGAACGTGGTCCCCCTGATCGACGGACTGTCGGCGGAGACCTGCTCGATCTCCCCCTCAACCTGCGCGATCAGTTCCTCAGCGGCTTGCGAGCGGCCCAGCGCCTCGCCGATGAGCCGGGTGGAGTCCTGCCAGGCGGTGCCGTAAGCCACGTCTCCCTCGGGCATCGCCACGGTCGGGGCGATCTTGGACAGAATTTCGTACTCCTCCTCCGTCATCCCGGAGTAGGCACCCAGGATGAGGTCGGGTTCGATCGCGGCGATCGCCTCGGTGTTGATGCCGTCGGTCTCCGAATACAGCGCGGGCATCTGAGCCCCCTGCTCGGCGAGCTCGGCATCAAACCAGTCGGTGGAGCCGGCCGCGTTGGCGCCGAACGAGTTGCGCGGCATCCCCACTGGGACCACGCCGAGCGCCAGGGACACGTCCGCATTGACCCACGAGACCGTGGTCACGCGCTGGGGCGCAGCGGGGATCTCCGTCTCACCGTATGCGTGCTTGATAGTGCGCGGGAAGTCGCCTTCACGCTCGACATCAGTGGTTGCGGTCGACTCTTCAGACCCGCCCACCGCTCCGGTCGAGCATCCCGCCAACATCGCCAGCAGCGCCACGATCCCCGCCAAGGCCAGTAGTGCGCTGCGCCGTTTCGAGCCGAGCCCGCGCGAGCCGGCGGGATAGTCGGTGCCCCCTGGCAGGGACAGGGGTGGTGCGGCAGGTGCACTCATGGGATCTCCGGTTCAATTCAACTTAGGTTTGGCTTACCTATGACGGGCGCAACATTAAACCGATGGCAGCCCCGACCGCAAGGCTGGTGAGGGGTTCGCCGACTTTACCAATGCAACAATGTGATTCATCCCACTCGCATTGTGCTTAGGTGAGCCTATCCTTCATGGCCTCCGCCGGTGGCCACGTCCCCGAATAAGTCGGAGCGCCAGCGGAGAACGGGCCGACCGCACCGGACCCGGGGATGGGCGCCACGCGCAACAGGATGATTCTGCGGACTATTTGCGGCCGCACGCCTGGCCGGATCACCCGGCCGTTGAGCGTCCGGGTGGGTCTAGCCTGGCTCCACGACCCGGCGCCCCTTTTGGTGAGTGACAGATTTGCGCACCAAATCAGCGACCTCGGCATACAGCTGCTAACCGCTCGGACGCGCCCTCCCGCGCCCGGGACCACTGCAGCAGTGATGGGCACGGTACTCGAGACCGCCTTCGACGAACTTTCCGTCGGCAGACCCCCGGGCGCGAGCCCCACGCGCCGGCTCGCCTCGAAGCCGGGCATCAGGAACCGGGCCGTGCACCGGCTCAACGCCCGTGCTGACTTCTAGCAGCTCGGCCCCCTCGGCCTGCCCGACAAAACGGCCATGCCCTCGATCTGTCGCGCAGACGTCGCCTTCGAGTCGGAGATAGGTTGCCGGACGCGGGCGATCCCGTCAAGGGCTGAGTGGTCGAGCTCGGGGCCGGTGATCCGGCCCTGTGACGGCTTCAGCTGGGAGTGCTGCGCGAGGTCGCCGCCATCGGCTATCTCGGCGATGCCTATCACCGGGCTGCAGAACAGGCCTCACCGGGCATCTGAACAACCCGAGAACTCGAGGCGGGGCCCGCGAAAGAAACGAATCCCCTGATCACCAACATCAGATCAGGTTCACCGGCTCGGAGGTACACCCCGGCCGACGTGTCGACTCGGCCGGGGCTCGCCAGAAGGGCCTGAGTGGGCTCGAGTTAGTTCTCGGGCGAAAGCGAGGACCCGGAAAGCGAACCCAAACGCTCGCCGACGATGTTTTCCACGGACTCGGTAGCGGAGCCGGTATCCACCTTGTCGGCGAGCGAGTTCCCGACGAGCGGCACGCCCCCGACGATCTCCCCGACCGAGCCCTCGATATCGCCGGCGACAAGCGAGTCAGCTGAGCGGGCTACAGGATTGAGGACACCGCACACGATGCCTACTGGGATCGGCAACGGGATGCCCGTCGCCTGCGCCGCCCACCCTGCCACGGTGCCGATATTGCAGCCGACCGCGGCGGTCGAGCCGATCGGGCCGGTGGTGTACCCCGGAAGCGAACCGGTGACCGACGCGGGAGCGAGCTCCCCTAGCGAACCAAGAGGCCCTTCAGCTTCGCCCTCGCCCGCATCCTTGCCTTCGACGTTCCCGTCGGCCTGCCCAGAAGGCGACGCACTCCCCAGCCCGCCCGAGGACAAACCGGATTCCTCCGCCGAGGCGGCGCCTGCGGAGGCGACAAGGAGTGCGGTAGCCAAGGCTCCGGCATAGGCGATGGTCTTGGTCATGGGTGGCCTCCGAGCAAACATGAGGGGCGGTCGCCCCAACGTGATCAACGAAACGTCAGTCCACCACATATAGAGACTGAACGGGGATCCGTTACTCGCTCGGCACCGCTACGCCGCACTAATACGTAAACTACCCCTTGCGTGTTCGAATGTGTGTGCGTAAACTAGAACACAGATTCGATTCAGGTGCGGGGCTGGTTTCCCGCTGATGACAGGGGGCGAGGATGGTTGGTGATCCCGCCCCAGGTTCGATGTCCGCGCTGGTTACTGCCGCGACGGCGGGCTGGCGGGCGGAAAATCGTGGCGCCGCGCAACGGTTGATCGCCTGCTATGAGGTGTTGCAGGAGTGCATCCGTCAGGGCCAATCCGGTATCGACGA
>NZ_AGFF01000033.1 GCF_000226215.1 Dietzia alimentaria 72 | reverse complement strand
GATCGCGGGCCTCGTCCAGGTCATGACCGGACAGCTGCACCACGCTCGAGGTGCGACGCCCGATCTGGTCGGTGAAGAAACGGCGGTGATAGATGCCCAGCTCCGGGTCAGGAGACACGTCCAGCGGCACCGTCTTACCCGAAGGCAGCAGCGTCGCGAAAGCGATCTCGTGGCCGCAACGGCGGCACGAAGCTGGGCGGCCCATCAGCCGGCCTCAGTGAGCGCGGGATGCTTCGGCCACCACGCCTGCACGGGGAACTCGATCGTCGAGGTGTCGCACAGGCCGCCGTGACCGGCCCAGTGCACACCGCCCGCGAGGGGCGATGACGCGCGCTGGGCGAGGGTGCCGACCTGGCCGCGTGCATCGCAGATCACCGTGTGCGGCGTACAGTCACGCAGCTCGACGAGCGTGGCGACAGTGCGGACTTCGCCTTCGGTCATGCGGACACCCCCATGAGGAAGAGCCCGAAGATGATCGCGATGCCTAAGGCTGTCGCCACGGCGCTGACTATGAGGGCTTGCCAGAACGCTCCGGCCAGCGCCTGTCGCAGCGGGTAGCCGAACGCAAGTCCGATGACGGTACTCATCGCGAAGAGTGCGACGAAAGAGACGGCGAACCAGTAGAGGGCGATTAGCGCGTTCACAGCAGGTCCTCGATCGGGAGCTGGGACAGGTCGCACAACGCGTCACGCCGCGCGTCGAGCTCGTCGTACAGTTCTTCGAGCGTTTCGCGAACCTCGTCCGGCGAGGTGACGGGCCGCCACGGCTTGCCGTCGATGTGCAGTTCGACCGTTTCGCCCCGGTCCAGGGCCCGGCACGCCACATCTGTCAGGTAGCCGACGTCGCCGTTTCCGACGGTGAAGCCGGAGCCTGAGCGTTTGAGGTAGATCATTGGTCCTCCTGAGCAAGTGCGGCGAGGTCGCGGGCGGTCTCCTCCGCCAGCTGCTCGATGTCGATTACTGCCAAGACCCGGCGGGCCTCACGGGCTGTGGGGACGTACGACGGTGCCGCGGTGATCGGGATTGGGGCGGCAGCCGGGCGGCACACAGCGCCGCGCGCCGTGGGCCGCGCTGCCGTGGCGCGGTTCTGGAGGGCGTCGGCGGCGGCAGTCCACAGAGCCGCGATCACCCGCGCTTCACGAGGGGTCGTGCCTGCCGGAGCAACGATGCGATCAGACCCACACGAACGGACGTCACCGTTGTGGTCGATGTATACGGTAGGCATCACAGGCCCCCGAACGCGGCGACGATCACCATGACCCCGATGAAGATGACGACGAACAGGGTGCAGGCCACTTCCGTTGCCTCGTCCTCTCGTAGCACCGGCGCGTCCGGATCGACCGGGCGGACCTCCACGGGTTTAGGCGGGATGATCTCGCTACGCGCAGCTTGTGAGGTGTAAGGGAGCGGGGCCGGCAAAGGCCTGTCTGGTCGAATCTGGGTAGTCATCGGGCCCTCCGGGGAAGATGACGCGACGGCTTCACGCCAGTCGCGCGTTCGATTTCGTGATCCTTATGGCCCGCCGCGACCAGGGCCGGGATGTAATCGGTGATGCTGTCCGGCTCGCACAAGTCCGCAGGCACGGGCAGCCCGGCGACGATCAGGTCACGGATCCGGCCGAGAATCACCCAGTCCGGGACTGCGGCGTGCGGGTCCCAGTCGACCGTGTGCGACGTGGCCAGGCTCGTGGCGATAGTGGCGGTGGTCATGACGTCCTCCCGGGGAACATGCGGATGTCGTCCAGCGCGACAGGCGCCAGAATCGTGCGGTGGTTCGATGAGTCGGAGATCCAGGCCATCGCCGCCGGTTCGCGGGTAGGCAGATGAGTGAAGCGGTCAATGCCGCGCACGATGTGCCACCGCCCGTACGCGCGAGCGAAAGCGTGGGTGTCGGCGGCGATCTCTTCGGCGGGCCGCATGTCGGGGACCATCACTGCTCACCCGACTCAGGATTGAGAGCCGTCTCGGCCACGACCCAGTGCCACGACCCGGCGCGGACGGTGGCCACGCGGTGTTGCTCGTCGCCGCTGCCGTCGTAGAAACGGAGCTCCGTCCCGTCCGGGCGGGCGTAGGTGGTGTGGCGTTCGGCCAAGACCCGGATGTCGGACCCGTTGGTGCCGCGCACAATCCATACAGCCGGTCGTGGGGCGATCTCGCGGACCATCGATCCCGGGGAGGGCAGCTCCACCGCGGTGTCATCGAGAGGCTGCGAGCAGTCGCGGTGCTCTGCGGTGAAGTCGGTGAGCATCCGGTGCTCGTCGTCGAGCTCGTCGGTATTGAGCTCGTCATCCGGCCCGGCAAAACCGGCAGCACCACAGCCAGCGCCGCAACGGCCACAATCGGCCTGCCAAGTGCCGTTGCCCTTCGCCTCCACGACGACGTAACCGTCGCGATTGAACGTCGAGGGGGTCGGCACCGTCATCGAGCCGCCGGAGAACTCCTCGGCCTCGACCAGGGCCGCGAGGTGGTCGGGGGCGCTCATGACGTCACCTGGCTGCAGTTGATTGGGACAGCAGTCCCGGTATAGTTAGTCACGACAGACCTACTTTCTGTTCATGGCCCCGACCAGTTGCGCCTGGTGCGGGGCCGTTTCTATGCGGCTTGACGGGCTTCGAGGAACTTCTCGACGTCGCGCTGGTTGAGTACGTACGCACCCCGGGGGCCCGGGAGCTTGGACGCTTTCAACGCTCCGCGGCTGATCGCAGCCAGGATTGTGCGCTTCGGGATGCCCGTCTCAGCAGCGACTTGGGCTGCCGACTTCGGCTCTGCGTTATTGGGCATAGGCACAAAGTAGCCACCCAGGCGCATAAGCGCAAGCATGTAATTAGGTTTGAATTATTGACCGTTGCGTAGTTGCGCCGCATAATGGACCTATGACCACAGCAAACGCACACGGCCACATCCCGCAAATTGTCCTTCGGCATCGCCTACGTATCGCGAGGGAGGAGGCAGGACTCGGGGTATCGGAACTTGCCGAACGGATGGGGGTAGCTAGGAACACCGTCGGCAACGCAGAGGCTGGAAAGGGAGTGCCCCGCAAGGTTGTTCTCAACGCCTGGGCGCTCGCCACCGGCGTTGACATCGAATGGCTCGTTACAGGAGAAAGCCCCCACCAGGGCGATCCTGATGGGGGCGACGAGTGCCCCCAGCCGGGCTCGAACCGGCGACCTGCGGATTAAAAGTCCGTAGCTCTACCAACTGAGCTATAGGGGCGTCGGACACGATACCGTCTGCCTCCGGACGCGGGTCAACGCACCCGCCCCCTGTGCGGCGGCAGTCGACTCCGTGCCCTAGAATAAGTTCCGCTGCAGACCGGCGATCCCGGTCGTGGCGTAAGCCCCCTTCGTTTAGCGGCCTAGGACACCGGCCTTTCACGCCGGCAGCGCGGGTTCGAATCCCGTAGGGGGTACGCGGGTAGAGGTCCCGGTCGCCAGAGATGGCGGCCGGGACTTCCTGCATTTCGAGACCGGTTCGCCCCTGATCCGCGACCGTCCATGCACTCGCGCGCTTGCCGCGGTGCGGGCGCGGGCGCATGGACGGGCGCGGATGCAGTGCGGGCCGACCCAACGGGGGCGGGCGCGGTGAGTGTGCAGGGGCGGAAACGGGAATTCAGCGCCGGGTCGAGAACGGTGTATCTGGGTCGAGAGCTGCGCGGATGGGGTGGGGTGGGCGCCGATTTGCGTTCTTCGTACCGCGTCTACTAATGTTCTTTCTCGTGCGAAGAGCACGGCCCTGTGGCGCAGTTGGTTAGCGCGCCGCCCTGTCACGGCGGAGGTCGCGGGTTCGAGTCCCGTCAGGGTCGCCAAAGACAGCCGGCGCATTCGGTGTTTACCGGATGCGCCGGTGGTCTTATGGCCAGGTAGCTCAGTTGGTACGAGCGTCCGCCTGAAAAGCGGAAGGTCGCCGGTTCGATCCCGGCCCTGGCCACACCGAGTACGACGCGCCGGAGGGAATTCCCTCCGGCGCGTTTTCGTTTCGGGGTTCGTCCGCCCGTCGTTATAGCGTGGACGCCATGCCATCGTCTTCCACCGAGGTCCGTGACGCGCCGGAGAAGCCCCGATCAGGACCCCGGTGGGGAATTGTTGCAGCCGTCAGCGGCCTCCTGGGTATTTTTTTGGCGATCATCGTGCCGCTGCTGCCGGTCACCCAGACCACATCGACCATCAGCTGGCCCGAGGCCGGGACACTAGAGCCCGTTACCGCGCCGCTGGTGGCGTACTACCCGCTCGATATCACTCTCGAGGTCCCGTGTGTCGCCGTGCAGGAGTTGCGGAACCAGGGGCGGGAGAACGGCGTGCTGGTCTCCACCGCGCCGCGCGAGGCTGGGGAGCAGGCCGGAGCAAGAGGGCTCATGGTGTCCGTGGCGGGGCCGAACGTCGAGGTCCGCAGTCGCAACGTCCTCATCGCCTCGGCGCCCACCGACGTGGTGGCGGGCGAGGGGGAGTGTTCGACCATTCTGGTGGCAGCCGATTCGGGATCGATCGGCGCCGAGTTCCTGGGCCTCGAGGTCGACGGACAGGGTGTGGGTGGCCGGATCGACGCGGATCTGCGGCCCCAGGTCGTGGGCGTCTTCACGGACCTGCGAGGTGCCGCACCGGAGGGCATGTCCGTGGACATCACGGTCGATTCCCGCTACACCACCCAGGCGACAGTCATCAAGCAGATCTCTATCGTGGTGGGCATCCTCGCGATCATCCTGGCACTGGTGGCGTTGCACCGTCTGGACCTGCGGGACGGGCGAGCCGGTAGACGCGTCCTGGCACCGGGCTGGTGGAAGCCACGCCCGCTCGACCTGGGTGTGACGGCGACGCTCCTGGTGTGGCACATCATCGGGGCCAACACCGCTGACGACGGCTACATCCTCACCGAGGCCAGAGCGGCGGTCTCCAGTGGCTACATGCCTGAGGTGTTCCGTTACTACGGCGCCCCGTACGCGCCGTTCGGCATGCCCTACTACCTGTACACCGCCATGAGTGAGATCTCGTTGGGCAGTGTCTGGCTCCGCCTGCCCGCGCTGCTGTTGGGCATCGGTTCGTGGATCCTGCTCTCTCGTGAGGTGATCCCACGACTGGGCATCGCCGCGCGGCGTGCCCCCGCGGTCCGGTGGAGTACCGCCGCCGTATTCCTTGCGTTCTGGCTCACCTACAACAACGGACTGCGACCCGAGCCGATCGTCGCCTTCGGCGTGCTGGCCACCTGGGTCTCGCTCGAACGTGCCATCGCCACGGGCCGGCTGCTGCCTGCGGCGGCCGGCCTCATCATCGGTGGCCTGACCCTGTCCGCGGCGCCAACGGGGACGTTCTGCATCGCCGCCATCATCGCGGCGTCGCGCCCGCTGCTCCTGCTCGTCATCCGACGCGCCAAGCGCGACGGCTGGGTGCCCACCGTGGCACCACTGCTGGCGGCAGGAATGGGAGTTCTGCACCTGATCTTCCTGGATCAGCCGTTGTTGACCACGTTGCAGTCCTCGGCGCTTCTCGGCGATGTGGGGCCGACGGGCCGGTGGTTCGAGGAGGTGTGGCGCTACGAGTGGCTCATGAATCAGACCCCGGACGGGTCGATGGCCCGACGTTTCGCGGTGCTGACCATGCTCCTGTCTCTCATCACCTGTGCAGCGATCCTCTTCCGCAAGGGCCGGATCCCCGGCGTCTCTGTCGGGCCGGCCCGACGCATTGTGGGACTGGCCGCCATCTCCATCGCGTTCATGGCGTTCAACCCCACCAAGTGGACGCATCACTTCGGCGCGTTCGCCACGATCGGTGCCGCGCTCGCCGCGCTGGTGACGATGGCGGTCCTGCCCGCCGCGACACGTTCGCTGCGTAACCGGATGCTGTTCCTGGCTGCGGTGTTCTTTGTCCTGGCACTGAGTTTCACCTCCACCAACGGTTGGTGGTACATCTCCATCTACGGCATCCCGTGGGGCGGCACCCAGCCTTCGATCGCCGGGATCACACTGTCTTCGGTGTTCGTCGGACTCATGGCTTTGGCGTTGATAATGGCCCTGTTCCTGCACTATCGGGAGCCGTTCATGAGGCAGGACCGGCCTGTGCGCAGGCGCGCCGACCGCGGGTCCCTGGCCGGTGTCGTCCGAGAGATCTCGCATGCACCCCTGGGGCTGGCGGCGGCCCTCGTCGTCGTCATTATCGTGGCGTCCATGGCCGCGGCGGTCCGCAACCAGTACCCCGCCTATTCGGTGGGCCTGCAGAACCTCCGCGCTCTGTCCGGTAAACCGTGCGGTATCGCCGACGCCGTGCTGGCGGAGCCCGATGTCAGCGCGGGGCTGCTCTCGCCGGTGGGCGAACCCCGCGATCAGTTGGAGGCCGGCGGCTCCGCGGAGTTCGGCCCCGACGGGATCTCGCAGGACCTCACGGCCACCCAGGCCGTCGACACCGACACCCCCGGCACCGGCGAGGACTCGGACGCCACGTCCACGACCGCGGGCACGGAGGGTGGCGTTCGCGCGGGCGAGGGCATCAACGGCAGCCACGCCGTCCTGCCCTTCGGCCTCGACCCGAGCCGGGTGCCCGTGCTCGGCAGTTACCAGTCCGGTGCGCAGCTCAACGCCGAGACCACCACCGACTGGTACCCGCTCCCAGAGCCGTCCGAGCGAGGCCCGCTCATCACCGTCGCGGTGGCCGGCGCGTTCGGGCCCGATGCCGTGCACGTCGAGTACGCCACCGGCGACGGACAGTTCGTCCCCGCCGGCGCGGTCACGCCGGAGGACATCGGACCCGCCCCCTCGTGGCGGAACCTGCGTGTGCCGATGGACACGTTGCCCGAGGACGTCGTCGCCATCCGACTGGTGGTCCGCGACGTCGACCCGGACCCGTCACGGTGGATCGCGTTCACCCCGCCCCGGATGCCGCAACTCGTCACCATGCAGGAAATGGTCGGCGAGAGTACCGCGGTGCTGCCGGACTGGGCCGTGGCGTTCCACGTGCCCTGCATGCGGCCGTTCGACGAGTACGCCGGCATCCACGAGCTGCCCGAGTACCGCATCCTTCCCGACCGCGGCCTCGCGGTGAGTTCCACCAACACCTGGCAGGCGTGGGACGGCGGCGGCCCGATCGGGTTCATCGAGCTTCTGCTCGAGGGCGAGACCGTGCCGACCTATCTCGAGCACGACTGGGACCGCGACTGGGGCTCGCTCGTTCGTTACACGCCCCTCGTGCCCGAGGCCCGCGAGGCGACGGTCGAGCACGGCGAGGCCGTACGGTCGGGGCTGTGGAACGGGGGACCGCTGGCCCGGTGACCGGCTAACATCGCCCCCGGAACTAGAAGCAAGGACTTCCAAGTAACCGCATACGCAGAGTGGAGACGCACATGTCCGTGACGGAGAAGCAGTTCGAGAACATCCTGGTGGAGCAGAAGGACCGCGTCGCGGTGATCACGCTCAACCGCCCCAAGGCCCTCAACGCGCTGAGCAGCGCCATGGAGAAGGAGGTCGTTGAGGCGGTCGAGGCCCTGGACAGCGAGCCCGGGGTCGGGTGCATCGTCATCACGGGCTCGGAGAAGGCCTTCGCCGCCGGCGCCGACATCAAGGAGATGAAGGATAAGACCTACCCCGGCATCTACCTCGAGCGCTTCTTCCATGACTGGAAGCGGCTCACCGCTGCCCGCACCCCGATCATCGCGGCCGTGTCCGGCTTCGCTCTGGGCGGCGGCTGTGAGCTGGCCATGATGTGCGACATGATCATCGCCGGCGACAACGCCAAGTTCGGGCAGCCGGAGATCACCCTCGGCGTGATCCCGGGCATGGGCGGCTCGCAGCGCCTCACCCGCGCCGTGGGCAAGGCCAAGGCCATGGATCTGTGCCTGACCGGCCGCCAGATGGACGCCGCCGAGGCCGAGCGCTCCGGCCTGGTCACCCGCGTCGTTCCCGCCGCCGACCTTCTCGACGAGGCCATGAAAGTCGCCGACAAGATCGCCTCGATGAGCAAGACCACTGCGATCGTCGCGAAGCAGGCCGTCAACCGCTCGTTCGAGACGACCCTCGAGGAGGGGCTGCTCGCCGAGCAGAACGCCTTCTACGCCCTGTTCGCCACCGAGGACCAGTCCGAGGGGATGTCGGCGTTCGCCGAGAAGCGGAAGCCCGAGTGGCGTCGCTGAACCACATCGACGACCCCGCCGGGGACGGGAGCGGGCGCGTCGACGCCCGCCGCGTCCCCGGCGACCCGTTGCCAGTGTTGGTCCTGACGGGCTACCTGGGCGCCGGCAAGACCACCCTGCTCAACCACCTGCTCTCCGGCGCGCCGGGACTGCGGATCGCGGCGATAGTCAACGACTTCGGAGACGTCAACGTGGACGCCGACGCCGTCGCGGGCCGTGTTGACGACATGGTCTCCATGACTAATGGTTGCGTGTGCTGCGAGGTCGACGCCAGTGAGCTGGGCGAGGCACTGACCCGCCTGGCGGGTCCGGATCTCGGCATGGATCTGGCGGTGATCGAGGCGAGCGGTCTGGCCGAGCCGGCGATCCTGTCCCGGATGGTGCACGACGTGCCCCTTGAGGTGGCTCGGCATGCGGGGATGGTTCAGGTGGTCGACGCCGAGGGCCTCGACGACGCCCTCGCGCGCCACCCGCAGCTGGCTACCCACCTCGAAGAAGCGGACCTCGTCGTCGTCAACAAGTGCGACCTCATCACCATGAAACGGTTCGATGAGCTCCGCGCGACGATCCGAACCCACGCGCCCCGTGTCGCGGTGCTGCCGGCGGTCCGCGCCGCCGTTCCTGCCGGGCTGTTGCTGGGAATGGAGCCGGGGCCTGTTCCGACGGACGTCGATCGCGACGAGCATCACGCGCACCTCCACGACGGCTACACCGCCATCACGCTGACGCCGGATGGGCACCTGCATCCGCGACGATTTCTCAGCGCGCTTTCCTCGCCACCGGCCGGGGCGTACCGCGCCAAGGGGACACTGACCCTGGCCACCGCCGATGGTCCGCGCCGGTACGAGGTAGCTCTCGTGGGACGGCGGGTGGAATTGCGCGCGGTAGCGGAGGCCGCCACGGGGGACGGCGGGGGCGCGGCACCTGACGGCCTGGTGGTGATCGGCGTCGACATGGACGACGACGACGTCGCCCGCTTTCTCGATCACGCCCTGCTGTCCGCCGGCGAGGAGGTCGACGCCGACGCCGTTCTCGGCCTACACCCATATCTGGTCGGCGCCCCGGACGCCAGCGACGTCGAGGAATGGATCTACGACGAGCAACGCTCCACGCCGCTCACGGGCACGGCGGCCATGCTTGCGGACCCGGAGGATCCTGAGGCATTCGATCCAGCTTTCACGCCCTGACCGGGGCATGTACGGAAAGCGGTACCGGGTACCCCCGTAAACTTCGCCGCCCGTCAACGATCCGGGCGGCGGCACCCCCGCCGCGTGCGTATAGTGACCTCACGACTGAGATGTGTGGCACTGGCGGGGGGAGTTCTCCGGCCCGCGCCGGGGGTGCAGCACGGACGGGGAGGAGACCTCGTGGACGAGGAGAACAGCGGCCGAGGCGACGGTCCGGGCGATGCGCAGCGGCGCAAGCGCGACCTCGCGTCGGTACGCAGTGCCATCGCGGCCCTGCGCGAGTCCACGGGGATCCCCGTGACCATCGGCGGAGTGGTGGGCGAAGGGCACACGCTGGTGCTCTCCGAATCCCTCGGGATGCGCACCTCCGCGATGAAGGACCTGAAGGTCCACTACGGTGCCGGGGTCGGCGGGCGTGTCATGGCCACCGGAAAGCCCGTCGGTGTGGCCGACTACCCGCGCGCCGGGGTCATCACCCACGAGTACGACCTGCCGGTGCTGTCCGAGGGTCTGCGCTCAATGGCCGCCATTCCCGTCGTGGTGGGCAAGGACGTCCGCGCGGTGCTCTACGCCGGCGTCCACTCCTCCGTGCGGTTCGGGGAGAAGGTTCTCAATCAGATGGCAGCCACGGCCCGCGCCCTTGAGCAGGAGATCGCGGTCAACGACGCCCTGGCCGCCCGCGGTGCGGCTCCCGTCGGCCCCGGCTCGGGTGAGGGTCGTTGGGACGACGTGCTGTCGAACGAACGGATGCGTGACACCCACGCCCGACTTCGCATGCTGGCCTCGCGCACCGAGGACCCAGACGTACGGGCCGAACTCGAGCGCATCTGCGCCGAGATGGTCTCACCACCGCCCGAGATGCCCACGGCTCGGCTCTCCCGCCGCGAACTCGACGTCTTGGCGTGCGTGGCCCAGGGCAAAACCAACATCGAGACGGCGGCCGACATGGGCATCGGCGCGGAAACCGTGAAGAGCTACCTGCGGTCGGTGATGCGCAAGCTCGATGCACACACCCGGTTCGAGGCGGTCAACGCGGCGCGCCGCATGGGCGCGCTGCCCTGACGCGTGGCCGCGTCAGCGTTCGCCGCCCGGCACCCACAGCACGTCGCCCTCGGGGTTGACGACCCGCCCCACGACGAACAGCAGGTCCGAGAGCCGGTTGAGGTACTTGGCGGGCAGGACCGACGTGGTCTCCGGATGTGCCTCGACCGCCGACCACGCGGCACGCTCCGCACGACGCGCGACGGTCCGCGCCACATGAAGGTACGCGCCGCCCGGAGTGCCCCCGGGGAGGATGAACGAGTGGAGATCCGGCAGCTCGGCGTTGAACTCGTCGATCCAGCCTTCGAGTCGGTCGATGTACGCCTGCTCGATTCGCAGCGGCGGGTACTTGGGGTTCTCCTCAAGTGGGGTCGCGAGATCGGCTCCGGCGTCAAAAAGGTCGTTCTGAACGGTGCGCAGAACCGCGGCCACACGCTCGTCTAGACCGCCGAGAGTCAATGCGACACCGATCGCGGCATTGGCCTCGTCACAGTCCGCGTAGGCGATCAGTCGCGCATCGTTCTTACTCACACGTGAGAAATCGGAGAGGCCCGTGGTCCCGTCGTCGCCGGTCCGGGTATAGATCTTCGTCAGATGAACAGCCATGACACTCAACTTACGCGGCTAACCAGCGCGGCGAGCCGCCAGCGCATTTCGCGGATCGGGCAGGGTTCTCGCCTAGTGTGGACGCGTGAGCGCTAATCCCACTTCCCGCGAGGAGAGTTTCCTCGTCACCGGCGGTACGCGGCTGGCCGGAGAGGTCTCGGTCGCCGGTGCCAAGAACAGTGTCCTCAAACTGATGGCGGTGGCGCTCATGGCAGAGGGCAGGACAACGCTGACCAACTGCCCCACGATCTCGGACGTTCCGGCGATGGCCGAGGTCCTGCGCCATCTCGGCTGCGAGATCGAGATCTCCGGTGACACGGTGGTGATCGACACCCCGGCTGAGCTCGGTCACGTCGCTGACGACAAAGCCGCCCAGCGACTCCGAGCCTCGGTCTGCATCCTCGGACCGCTGGTCGGTCGTCATCACCGTGCCGTGCTGGCGATGCCCGGTGGGGACGCCATCGGCAGCCGACCGCTCAACTGGCACCAGAACGGCCTGAACGCACTTGGCGCCGAGACCAAGATGGACCACGGTCGGCTGGTTGCCGAGGCCACAAAGCTCCGCGGCGCCCGCTACGCGCTGAGCTTTCCCTCCGTTGGCGCCACCGAGACCTTCGTGACGGCCGCGGTGCTGGCAGAGGGCACCTCGGTGCTCGAGAACGCCGCGCGTGAGCCCGAGATCGTCGATATCTGTGCCCTTCTCTCTGAAATGGGCGCGCGGATCACGGGAGCCGGTTCCAGCACCATCACCATCGAGGGCGTGCGCGAGCTGCGTCCGGTCAGTCATCGGGTGGTGGGGGACAGAATCGTCGCCGCCACGTGGGCGATGGGTGCGGTCATGACTCGTGGCGACGTCAAGGTGACCGGTATCGACCCGATGTTCATCCACGTGGTCCTCGAGAACCTTCGAGCCCAGGGCGCAGAGGTGGAGACCGGAGCCGACTGGATCCGGGTCAGCCAGGACGGCAGGCCACGAGCCCGCGACATCCGCACTCTCCCTTTCCCCGGATTCCCCACAGACCTGCAGCCGATGGCGATCGCTCTGGCCTCGGTCTCCGAGGGTATGTCCGTGGTCACCGAGAATCTCTTCGAGGCGCGGTTCCGCTTCGTCGAGGAGATGGTGCGCATGGGTGTCAACGCCGAGACCGACGGACATCACGCCAAGATCGTCGGGCGTGAACGTCTGGATTCCGCAACGGTGTGGGCTAGCGACATCCGCGCCGGCGCCGGGCTCGTGCTGGCCGGCATGTGTGCTGACGATGTGACCGAGGTGTGCGAGATCTTCCACGTCGACCGCGGCTATTCGGACTTCGTCGGCAACGTCCGTTCCCTGGGCGGGATGATCGAACGGGTTCCCACTCACCGCTGATGCGGCTTTTGGCGGGTTGACCTGGGGATTTGGCTTTTGGTGGGGGCGGGTGTAACTTTATCGGAGCCGCCAGGGAGTGGGGGTTCGGGCCGAGAGGTTCGGGTCTTCGGTTCGGGCGGTTGCTTTGTGCGAGTGGGTTCGCGAAGTCCGGTTTTGACTGGGTGGTGCGGGTCGGCTACGCTGGAGAAGTTGCCTCGAGTCGGGGTGGCGGTGAGGTTGTCTGCCTCGTGAGCTGGGAGTTCTTCGGGATTCTTGGGGAGCGGTGTGCGGGTGTTGTTTGAGAACTCAACAGTGTGTTTTGTTTGTGATAGTGCCAAATTTTTTGTTTGGTTGCGACCCTTTCACATCCCTGTCGTGGGGGTCGCGTTTTTGGAACAGCCAGTTTTTGGTTTGTTTCTGTTTGCTTGGATTGTGCTTTTCGTAGTGCTGAGAAGCTTTTATGGAGAGTTTGATCCTGGCTCAGGACGAACGCTGGCGGCGTGCTTAACACATGCAAGTCGAACGGTAAGGCCCCTTCGGGGGTACACGAGTGGCGAACGGGTGAGTAACACGTGGGTAATCTGCCCTGCACTTCGGGATAAGCCTGGGAAACTGGGTCTAATACCGGATATGACTTCTGGCCGCATGGTCTGGGAGTGGAAAGTTTTTCGGTGCAGGATGAGTCCGCGGCCTATCAGCTTGTTGGTGGGGTAATGGCCTACCAAGGCGACGACGGGTAGCCGGCCTGAGAGGGTGATCGGCCACACTGGGACTGAGACACGGCCCAGACTCCTACGGGAGGCAGCAGTGGGGAATATTGCACAATGGGCGGAAGCCTGATGCAGCGACGCCGCGTGGGGGATGACGGTCTTCGGATTGTAAACCCCTTTCAGTAGGGACGAAGCGCAAGTGACGGTACCTGCAGAAGAAGCACCGGCTAACTACGTGCCAGCAGCCGCGGTAATACGTAGGGTGCGAGCGTTGTCCGGAATTACTGGGCGTAAAGAGCTCGTAGGCGGTTTGTCACGTCGTCTGTGAAATCCTTCGGCTTAACCGGGGGCGTGCAGGCGATACGGGCAGACTTGAGTACTACAGGGGAGACTGGAATTCCTGGTGTAGCGGTGAAATGCGCAGATATCAGGAGGAACACCGGTGGCGAAGGCGGGTCTCTGGGTAGTAACTGACGCTGAGGAGCGAAAGCATGGGTAGCGAACAGGATTAGATACCCTGGTAGTCCATGCCGTAAACGGTGGGCGCTAGGTGTGGGGTCCTTCCACGGACTCCGTGCCGTAGCTAACGCATTAAGCGCCCCGCCTGGGGAGTACGGCCGCAAGGCTAAAACTCAAAGGAATTGACGGGGGCCCGCACAAGCGGCGGAGCATGTGGATTAATTCGATGCAACGCGAAGAACCTTACCTAGGCTTGACATATACAGGACGACGGCAGAGATGTCGTTTCCCTTGTGGCTTGTATACAGGTGGTGCATGGTTGTCGTCAGCTCGTGTCGTGAGATGTTGGGTTAAGTCCCGCAACGAGCGCAACCCCTGTCTCATGTTGCCAGCACGTAATGGTGGGGACTCGTGAGAGACTGCCGGGGTCAACTCGGAGGAAGGTGGGGATGACGTCAAATCATCATGCCCCTTATGTCTAGGGCTTCACACATGCTACAATGGCTAGTACAGAGGGCTGCGAGACCGTGAGGTGGAGCGAATCCCTTAAAGCTAGTCTCAGTTCGGATTGGGGTCTGCAACTCGACCCCATGAAGTCGGAGTCGCTAGTAATCGCAGATCAGCATTGCTGCGGTGAATACGTTCCCGGGCCTTGTACACACCGCCCGTCACGTCATGAAAGTCGGTAACACCCGAAGCCGGTGGCCTAACCCCGTGTGGGAGGGAGCCGTCGAAGGTGGGATCGGCGATTGGGACGAAGTCGTAACAAGGTAGCCGTACCGGAAGGTGCGGCTGGATCACCTCCTTTCTAAGGAGCACTCACCATCTTCGGGTGGTCAGAGTTAGCGCAGGGTTCGCGTCCGAATGTGGCGCGCTCTGTGGCTCAATTGGGTGGAACACTATTGCGTAGGGCTCGCCGTGATCGGCGGTATCAGGTTGCAGGATCTGGTGCTGGCGTTAGCGTGGTCCGGGACAAAACACACTGTTGGGTGTCTGAAACAACACCATCGTGCCCTTGGTTGTTGCAGGGGTGTGGTTGTTTCTGATGGCACTGATTCTCGATATGCCGGCCAGGTTTGTGGTGGGTGTGGGTGGGGTTGGTGTGTGTTGTTTGAGAACTGCACAGTGGACGCGAGCATCTTTAATTGTTTGTGAATGTAAGTGTGTAAGAGCACACGGTGGATGCCTTGGCACCAAGAGCCGATGAAGGACGTAGTAGGCTGCGATAAGCCTCGGGGAGCTGTCTAACGAGCTGTGATCCGAGGGTGTCCGAATGGGGAAACCCAGCACGCGTTATGGCGTGTTACCCGTATCTGAATACATAGGGTGCGTGGAGGGAACGCGGGGAAGTGAAACATCTCAGTACCCGCAGGAAGAGAAAACAATAGTGATTCCGTCAGTAGCGGCGAGCGAACGCGGATCAGGCTAAACCGCATGCGTGTGATACCCGGCAGGGGTTGCGTGTGTGGTGTTGTGGGGCATAATGTCCCGGTTCTGCCGGACCGGGCGTCGATTGATCGCGGGTTAGGGGAACGACTTGGAAGGGTCGGCCGGAGAGGGTGAGAGTCCCGTACCTGAAAACCTTGTGGCGGGGCGATTTGTGTTCCCAAGTAGCAGCGGGCCCGTGAAATCTGCTGTGAATCTGCCGGGACCACCCGGTAAGCCTAAATACTTCTTGGTGACCGATAGCGGATTAGTACCGTGAGGGAATGGTGAAAAGTACCCCGGGAGGGGAGTGAAATAGTACCTGAAACCGTGTGCTTACAATCCGTCAGAGGCTTTAGGGCTGATGGCGTGCCTTTTGAAGAATGAGCCTGCGAGTTAGTGGTATGTCGCGAGGTTAACCCGTGTGGGGAAGCCGTAGCGAAAGCGAGTCCTAATAGGGCGAGTGTAGTGGCATGCTCTAGACCCGAAGCGGAGTGATCTACCCATGGCCAGTGTGAAGCGACGGTAAGACGTCGTGGAGGCGCGAACCCACTTAGGTTGAAAACTGAGGGGATGAGTTGTGGGTAGGGGTGAAAGGCCAATCAAACTCCGTGATAGCTGGTTCTCCCCGAAATGCATTTAGGTGCAGCGTCGCATGTTTCACCTCGGAGGTAGAGCTACTGGATGGCCGATGGGCCCTACAAGGTTACTGACGTCAGCCAAACTCCGAATGCCGAGGTGTGAGAGTGCGGCAGTGAGACTGTGGGGGATAAGCTTCATAGTCGAGAGGGAAACAGCCCAGATCGCCGGCTAAGGCCCCTAAGCGTGTACTAAGTGGAAAAGGATGTGGGATCGCTGAGACAGCCAGGAGGTTGGCTTAGAAGCAGCCACCCTTGAAAGAGTGCGTAATAGCTCACTGGTCAAGTGGTCCTGCGCCGACAATTTAGCGGGGCTCAAGTACACCGCCGAAGCCGCGGCACTCACACAATAACCTCCTCCGGGCAGGTGTGTGGGTGGGTAGGGGAGCGTCGTGTGGCCATAGAAGCGCCGGAGTGATCCAGGTGTGGAGGCCACACGAGTGAGAATGCAGGCATGAGTAGCGAAAGACGAGTGAGAAACTCGTCCGCCGGATGACCAAGGGTTCCTGGGTCAAGTTAATCTTCCCAGGGTGAGTCGGGACCTAAGGCGAGGCCGACAGGCGTAGTCGATGGACAACGGGTTGATATTCCCGTACCCGTGTGTGCGCGCCCATGGTGAATCAGTGATACTAACCGCCCTGAATGTCCTAGAGCATCCTTCGGGATGACGTGGATTGGATGCGCGGGACCTGAACTGGTAGTAGCCAAGCGATGGGGTGACGCAGGAAGGTAGCTGGGCCAGTCAGTGGTTGTACTGGTGTAAGAGTGTAGGCCGTGACATAGGCAAATCCGTGTCACATTAAGGCTGAGACTTGATGCATACCCGTTGTGGGGAATTCAGTGATCCTATGCTGCCGAGAAAAGCCTCTAGTGAGTTCATACACGGCCCGTACCCCAAACCAACACAGGTGGTCAGGTAGAGAATACCAAGGCGATCGAGAGAACTGTGGTTAAGGAACTCGGCAAAATGCCCCCGTAACTTCGGGAGAAGGGGGACCATGCCCGGTGACGGTCTTTACGGCTTGAGCTGGGTGTGGTCGCAGAGACCAGAGAGAAGCGACTGTTTACTAAAAACACAGGTCCGTGCGAAGACGTAAGTCGATGTATACGGACTGACGCCTGCCCGGTGCTGGAAGGTTAAGAGGACCGGTTAGCCGCAAGGCGAAGCTGAGAATTTAAGCCCCAGTAAACGGCGGTGGTAACTATAACCATCCTAAGGTAGCGAAATTCCTTGTCGGGTAAGTTCCGACCTGCACGAATGGCGTAACGACTTCTCTGCTGTCTCGACCACAGACTCGGCGAAATTGCACTACGAGTAAAGATGCTCGTTACGCGCGGCAGGACGAAAAGACCCCGGGACCTTTACTATAGTTTGGTATTGGCGTTCGATTCGGTTTGTGTAGGATAGGTGGGAGACTGTGAAGCATGCACGCCAGTGTGTGTGGAGTCGTTGTTGAAATACCACTCTGATCGTATTGAACGTCTAACCTCGGCCCATGATCTGGGTTAGGGACAGTGCCTGATGGGTAGTTTAACTGGGGCGGTTGCCTCCTAAAGAGTAACGGAGGCGCCCAAAGGTTCCCTCAGCCTGGATGGCAATCAGGTGTTGAGTGCAAGTGCACAAGGGAGCTTGACTGTGAGACTGACACGTCGAGCAGGGACGAAAGTCGGGACTAGTGATCCGGCACCGGCAAGTGGAAGCGGTGTCGCTCAACGGATAAAAGGTACCCCGGGGATAACAGGCTGATCTTCCCCAAGAGTCCATATCGACGGGATGGTTTGGCACCTCGATGTCGGCTCGTCGCATCCTGGGGCTGGAGTAGGTCCCAAGGGTTGGGCTGTTCGCCCATTAAAGCGGCACGCGAGCTGGGTTTAGAACGTCGTGAGACAGTTCGGTCTCTATCCGCCGCGCGCGTAAGAAACTTGAGGAAGGCTGTCCCTAGTACGAGAGGACCGGGACGGACGAACCTCTGGTGTGCCAGTTGTTCCACCAGGAGCATCGCTGGTTAGCTACGTTCGGAAGGGATAACCGCTGAAAGCATCTAAGCGGGAAGCCTGTTCCAAGATGAGGTTTCTCACCACCATTGCGTGGTTAAGGCCCCCCACAGACCATGGGGTTGATAGGCCGGAACTGGAAGCGCAGCAATGCGTGAAGGTGACCGGTACTAATCGGCCGAGGGCTTACACACAAATCAAGCCTAAGAATTGTTACGCGTCCACTGTGCAGTATCTGAAACAACACACCCGCACCAGTTTGTGGTGTGGGCCTTGTTTCGCAGAGTTACGGCGGCCATAGCGGCAGGGAAACGCCCGGTCCCATTCCGAACCCGGAAGCTAAGCCTGCCAGCGCCGATGGTACTGCACTCGTGAGGGTGTGGGAGAGTAGGTCACCGCCGAACACAACTTCA
>NZ_AGFF01000034.1 GCF_000226215.1 Dietzia alimentaria 72 | reverse complement strand
TTGGCAGATAGGGCCAGTGGGTACTCCTAGTCCGGCGATCGGGTACTTCGATTCTGGCGATTTGGTACTCCTCGGGGCGGGTGGGCTGGTCTGCTCGGGGTGAGGCGGCGCGATTGCGCCGTCTTTTCCTATTTGAGGAGGTTCATGTGGCCGACTACAAGGCCATCATGACGTTGGCGCTGGCCGGGCATAGCTACAGCGAGATCGTCGCTGCCGTCGGGTGCTCGCGCCGGGAGATCGCGGCGGTGAAGAAGACGATCACCGCGTACGGCATCTCCGCCGGACAGGCGGCATCGATGAATCCGGCGGAGATCGCGGGGATGTTCCCCGATGGGCGCAAACGTGTCTCGGAGGACTACACCCAGCCGGATTTTGATCGGGTGCTGGCGTCGATGAAGTTCAACCGGCACTTCACCATCCAGCAAGCCTGGGGCAAGTACCTCGCCGACCCCGCTGGGAGCGGGAAGAAGTACGGGTACTCGCAGTATTGCGCCCTGTTCGCCGAGCATGCTCGGGTCAAGGACGTGGTGGCGACTCTGCATCACGAACCCGGTCGGACGATGCTGGTCGACTGGGCCGGCGACACTCTCGAGGTTCTCGACGCTGTCACCGGGGAGGTCACCAAGCTGTACCTGTTCGTTGCGGTGCTGCCGTACTCCGGCGTGGTGTTCTGCCGCGGCTTCACGGACATGAAGTCGCCGTCGTGGATTGACGCGCACGTCGCTGCGTTCGCCTTCTTCGGCGGGGCGCCGCAGATGGTGGTGCCCGACAATCCGACCACCGCGACCCATCGGCAGAAGCAGGGAGAGTCGGCCAGGGCGGTCAACGTCCGCTATCAGCAGTTGGCCGACCACTACGGCATGGCAATCGTGCCCGCCCGGGTCCGAAAACCCCGAGACAAGGCAGCCGTAGAGTCAGCCGTGGAAGTGGTCAACAAGCGCGTCATCGGCTACCTCGCCGAGGAGGTCTGGACCACCGTCGAGGCCCTGAACAGCGCTATCAGTGAGCGAGTTGCGGAGATCAACACCGCCATCCGCCGGGCTGACGGTACGACCCGGTGGGAGCGGTTCGAGTCCGACGAAGCACCGCTGCTGGCCGCCCTGCCCGCCGACGGGTTCGCCACGGTGGAGTGGAAGCAGCTCAAGGTCGGACGGAACTATCACGTGTCCTGTGATTCGCAGTACTACTCGGTGCCCTACGCCTTCGCCGGGCAGTTGCTGCGGGTGCGGTTGACCGCGCAGTCGGTGACCGTCTTCGACGGCGATCAGGTGGTCTGCGAGCACCCACGCCGGCACGGCCGCAAAGGCCAGTACTCCACCGTGCTCGCCCACGGCCCGAAGGAGCATCAGGGCATCGACGGCCTGTGGTCACGGCAGTGGTTCACCGACCGTGCCCGCGGGTTCGGGCCCGCAACCGAGAAGGTGATCGCCCAGATCCTGGATCGTCACGTGATCGAGGCGCAAGGCTATCTGGACTGCCAGAACATCCTCGAAACACTCGGCCGCAGGAGTCGCCAGCGCCTCGAGGCGGCCTGCCAGGTGCTGCTCAACCAAAACAGCGCCGGGAGCTACAGCGTGCTCAAACGCGTCATGGCCACAATCGACTCCGAGGACAAGGCGCCCCGGCCCGTCGTGCCGGCGGCGGCCACACGAAAACCCTCGCCACCGGACGGCGCACGTGACGATGGTGCGGTGCAGGTGCGCTCGGCCGATCACTACTCCCGCGGGCGCAGCGAGGCGGGTGCCTGATGTTCACCGAGATCGATCACCAGAAGTTCCGCAACCTGCGCATCACGCACGTGGCCACCCGCTTCGAGGAGTTGATCAGCGACGAGGCCAATGACGAGCTCACCCCGGAGCAGATCTTCCTCACCGCCGTCGACGACGCTCTCGACCAGCGCCAAGCCCACCGGATCGACAAACTCATCCGAGCCGCCAAGTTCCCCATCCCGCAGGCCTCCATCGCTGAGATCAACTACCAGGAAGGCCGCGGCATCACCCCGGTGCGGATGAAACGCTACGCCGGGCACCACTGGAGGCAGGACCCCACCAACCTGCTCGTGATCTCGCCGACCGGCGGCGGAAAAACCTACCTGGCCTGCGCCATCGGGATCGCCGCCTGCCAAAACGGGCACACCGTGACCTACACCCGCATGGACGAACTCGCCCGGCGGCTGGTCATCGCCCGCGGGGACGGCATCCGCCACCAGAAAATGCTCAACGATCTCTCTGACGTGGAGTTGTTAATCATCGACGACTTCCTCACCGTCGGCATCGACCCCGAGGCCGCCAACGACCTGTTCGCCGTGATGGCCAACCGCGAACACCGGCTGCCGACGATGATCGCCTCCCAATCCCGACCGGCGTACTGGCTCGACGCGCTACCCGACCGGGTCGCGGCCGACTCCATCGTCAACCGACTGGCCAACAACGCACGCGAAATCAACATCGGCGAAGTCGACATGCGCCGCCAACGCGACGACCAAGCCCGCGCCACCCCCGACTACTGGGAGTAACCGATACGCCCTCGGCACCGGCCCGTTCTCACCCACGGGCCGGTTCCAGGTCGCCAGAACAGCGGTACCCACTCGCCGGACCATCAGTACCGACAAGCCCTATTTGCC
>NZ_AGFF01000035.1 GCF_000226215.1 Dietzia alimentaria 72 | reverse complement strand
TCGCCTACTAGGGTCGGTCGCCCGCTCGCAACGACGTTGCGTTCATCTAATTGGACGACTCTCCCAGATTCAACATTAGATTAAGGGGCCCTCCAACAACTTTCGGTGACCGGACACTCAATCATCGCCGTTCCCGGCTGATGGACGATAAAAAGTCGGTCCAGTCGTATCTTCGTCAACGACATCAGGAAAAAAGAGGTCGCTAAAATCGAAGTCATCTAGAGTGTCAACAAGGAACCTCGGCATTCCAGTCGAGGGCGCCGAAGAGGAGGGATCGTCGAGAAAGTGGCATAGACGGGTGATTTCGAGTTGCGTCCCCTTAGACAGCGAAGACATTATGTTGTCACGGACTTCGAACTTTGTGGACGCCGGGTCATCGAGGAGAGTATCCAACGTCTTCGCGGTAAGCACCCAAGCCCAGTGCGCATACCACGGCTGAAACCTAGTCTTTTCGGCGGCCACACTTGCCCGCGGGTTTAACGCTCCCCATGACCTTGCATCACGCGCACAGCACCGACAAAGCCTTTTGCCGCAACTACCAACATCGCAGGACCTGTTCCAGGGCCTCAAAACGTCAATTGGCTTCGCCAGCAGCAAGTACAGAACTGGGTACGACTGCGCGACGTAATTGTCCAACTGAAGTCTGTCTATCTCGGCGAACCAATAGTCGCCGCCGTCCGCAGCCGTCGGATTTTCGGCGTTTACCGCCTTACACTCGAATACTGCAAGGTTGCCGCCACCCCCATGAACCGTATGGTCTACAGGATTTGGGTCGCGCTGCGAAGGCGACCAGATCAAAGCGTAAGGGTCGTATCGGACGACCTCTGCGGCAAATAATGAATCCACTGTACGCTCTGGAATGTACCTCTTTGCTACCATTGCACCCTCCTATATCTGACCCGTCTGATCGGCCGACTTTAACACTTTAATGTTGAAGTATTCGACCCTGGCTGTTTTTCTCTCGACCTTTGCCGTCAAATCACTATCCACTACTCGGCCCCTCGAATAAATCGCGCGAGACCTGGTAGCGGGTCGAATTGATGGATTCCGGTTAGAGTCTGGCGATTCCGTCTTATAGTGCAGAATGTCACCTGTCGCCTCCAACTTTGCGGCGGAATGTCGCTTAGGTAGCCGCGCATCCAGTCGTAGTACCGCCTTTGAACCTAACTCAAAGTGGCCAACTTGGGGCTGAGGCGAGAGTACCTGACCGCTAATCTGGCTTACCCAGTTTGGTCTCCTCCACCATGCGTACATCCTCGTTTCCAAACGATGGCGAATCGAACCGTATCGGCACGACTCAGCCCCACCAACGAGTCGCGTTGTTCCACAGTCCGGTTGGAATCAGGTCGCGAGCAGTGAGATAATTGTTCTGCGTATGGGGTGTCCGCTACACGGCTTGAGTCGGCTCGACCGATGTTTCCCTAGATGGCAGCCTCCTGCCGGGTGCGAGATGCAAGGATATCGGTGGTTGGGTCCTCGATACCAGGACTCCGAGAGGAATGACAGCAAGTGGACACCAGAATACTGCTAAGTGCACTGCAAGAAGTTGAGAAGCGCGCCGAGCGGGTCAGTGAGGAGGACGTGCTCGCGACATACGTCAGCGTCGACTCGCTCACCGCCGCACTAGGTTCCAGAGACAACGGCATCGTTTTCGGTCGCCGAGGCACCGGTAAAACCCACGCGTTAAAGTACCTCGCGCAGACCGAACGAGACAAAGGAAACCAAGTCGTCTACATCGACATAGAGCAGGATGTCGGATCCACCGAAGGCCGATACGCCGATCCTAATCTTGGCGTCGGCGAAAGGGCGACTCGATTAGTCGTCGACGTGCTTGGCATCGTTCATACGAAGCTGCTCGAAGCTGCATTCGCCGGAGACATCACGGAGCAGATTGCTGCGCTCGACCGGATGCTAGATCACTTCCAGGAGGTGCTGGTCGCTCAAGAGGCCGAGCAGGAGGGCACTCGAACACAAGGGGAAACGAAGAGCTCGAAGTCCGACGTCGGTGCCGGATGGTCCCCCGGAGGCGGGCCGTCGATTAATCTCGGTACTGGATCCATGAATGAGACCTTCAGCGAGAGTGGAGTGCGCACCAAGCAAACCGGAATGTTCCGGCATCGCGTCCACTTCGGCGGCGTCACGCAGTCGTTGCGCCAGGCCATTGAGTCAGGAAGTGGCAAGCGTTTTTGGCTGCTTATCGATGAGTGGAGTGGGCTCCCAATCGATCTCCAACCGTACCTCGCCGAAATGTTGCGGCGGTTGTTTTTTGGGATACCCAAGGTTTCCGTTCGGATCGCTGCCATCCCGCACCGTTCAGAGTGGAGGATAGCCGGAGAGCGCGGCGACTACATCGGAGCGGAGATCGGCGCTGAGTTATTCCCGCTACTAGATCTCGACGAATTTGTAGTATTTCCAGCCCGTAACCGCGAGGAACAAGCGAAACGATCGCTGTCGTTCTTCCGCTCTTTACTGTTCCGCCACATTTCGACCGCGACAATTGACCTGGGGGAAGATTCGCCTAACACCGAATCTGAACTGATCGCGTCTCTATTCACCCAGGTTACCTCGTTGCAGGAAGTAATCCGCGCGGCAGAGGGCGTGCCCCGTGACGCTCTGAGCATTGTCGGTCGCGCCGGGCTGCGCGCTGGCGGGTCCAAAATTGCCGTCACCCACGTCCGCGATGCTGCTGGCCAGCTCTACGCTACAACCAAGGCAGCACAGCTCAACGGCATCCCGGTCGCGCGAGCACTACTCGACCGCATCCTCAGCGATGTAATATCTGGCCGCAAGGCTCGCGCGTTCCTCATTAAGCAGGATCAAACCCAGCATGCCCTCATTCAGCAACTCGTCGACGACCGAATCCTGCACATCATTAAGCGCGGCTGGTCCGGCAAGGACAAACCCGGCGAGAGATACGACGTACTGCAGATCGACTACGGATGCTACGTCCATCTGCTCGGCACACATGCTGCGCCGCAGAGCCTGCTGGGCGGGGATGACAACCAGGACTTTTCAACCGTCGTGGGGGATGGCGAAGTGCCTGACGAGGACTATCGCGCAATTCGTCGCGCGATTCTCGACTTGCCGACCATGCTTGTAGACATAGACATCGAGACTGCTGGTTCATCCCCCGTCGGTTAGACGAAATTCGGCGTCTCAACCTCCGAGACGGGTGACACGCACTGAATTTCTTGCTGAGCTCCAACCTGGCATTGGGAACGGAACTTGTTGCGGTAGAAGACGCGTGGTGGTGGAACCCGAGCAGGGGCTGCTGGGGCGAAAAGTCGAATCTAACGGCGCGTGGGAATCTCCGGAATTGCGTACCTACACCGACGAGGGCCATTTCCAGCAGGTCATCGCAGAGGACCCACAGCAAGACCCGGGAGTGCCCGAAGGAGCGTGGACAGTGCGGGAGCTGCAGACCC
>NZ_AGFF01000036.1 GCF_000226215.1 Dietzia alimentaria 72 | reverse complement strand
GATACGGGGAGTGCGGCGCATTCGGATCCAATCAGGTCGACATAAACTTGTGTTGGCGACCATGTCGGATGCATCTGGTACCCATATCCCATGAGCCGTTCTGTTCCGACTTCGACGATGTTGGCCACCTCGATGCACTCTCTACCAGGCGTTTATGCCGTCCTGCTCGGTTCAGGAGTATCTACAGGAGCCGGGGTCCCAACTGGTTGGGGCGTGGTCAAGGAACTGGTGCGCCGGGTCGCGGTAGCTGACGCTCCAGGTGACTTAGACGCTCTGCTCGCCGCCGAGCGGGATCCTGAAACCTGGTGGCAAGGCCGCTACGGAGAAGCTTTGGGTTATTCCTCGCTGTTGGAATCAATCTCCACGACGCCTGCAACACGGCAAGGCATACTTGCGGAGTTCTTCGAGCCAACTGATGAGGATCGCGACAACGGCGTGAAGACGCCTAGTCGAGCGCATTTGGCACTTGCCGAGCTGGTGAAACGTGGCACAGTACGCGTCATCGTTACCACTAACTTCGACCGACTGATGGAGCAGGCTTTGGAGTCCGTGGGGGTGTCTCCCCAGGTCATTGCCCGTCCGGAAGCAGTGAACGGCATGGCGCCGCTCACACACGCGCCCGCGACAGTAATTAAGCTCCACGGTGACTACAGAGATCTTGGCTCACGCAATACCCCTGAAGAGCTTGAGGACTACCCCAGTGAGTGGAACGCCCTACTAGGGCAGATTTTTGATGAGTACGGTCTACTAATCTCGGGTTGGTCCGCGGAATGGGACACCGCGCTGGTAAAACTACTGGAAGAGAGTCCCAACCGCAGATATCCGCTGTACTGGGACAGCCGTAGTAGCAAAGGTGAGGTCGCGGGGCGTCTGTTAGCCGCACGGGCGGGGCAAGTCATTCCCGCGGGCGGCGCCGACGAATTGTTCACTGAGCTTCTCGCCAGAGCAGAAGCTCTTGACAGTCTCGCTGAACCTCCACTGACGACCGCGATGGCTGTGGCCAGAATGAAACGCTACCTTCCGGACCCTATACGTCGTATTGAACTTCACGATCTAGTCATGGACGTCGCAGAAAAGGTAACGGCCCAAATATCTCAGCAATCCCTTTCAATAAGCGGCCTTGATGGTGAGATTATGCAAGAGATTTGCGAAGCGCACCTAAAAATAGCCACGCCGCTCCTGCATTTATTGATCACCGGCGTGTGGCATGACTCGGATGGAGCGCATGACCAGCTCTGGCTCGATGTCCTGCAACGTCTAGTCGATGCGGGGACAGCACCGATTAGTACCTCGACGAACGGGCTGGACGAAGCACGCCTTATCCCGTCTGTACTCGCCTACTTCGCGATGGGGGTGGCCGCGGTCCGCCGCGGCCGCGAAGACCTAGTTATACGCCTCGGCACTGAGGTGGAGGGCCGCGGACGGATGGGAACCAGCGGTCCAGTCCCGGCCGGCCAACTCCTACACCCAAACCGCGTCTTCAACGAGTCGTTAGTGAACGCCATGCCGCGGTGGAACAGCAGCAGGTGGCATTATCCGGCGAGTCATCTGCTGAAGGTCGACTCGCGCTTGTTCTTTCGTGACCTAATTCTCCTCGACGAGGACTACAAGCGAGTGTTCCACGGTTTTGAGTATCGCCTCGGACTCATCCAACAGGCTCAACAGGACGCTCCCGGGTCATACCGAGCTATGAGTGGCGAATACGTTGGTGAAACTTCATGGTCTGAGAACGATCGTGAAGTTCCCGCTAGTGAGGTGGAGTTCCGTAAAATATCCGCGCGGGCCCGGTCCTGCCCATGGGTGGGCTTCTTGGGTGGGGAAGACAGTTTCGACCAGGTTCTGATTAATCACCGTGAGATTCTGAAGCCGTACCGACGATTCTGATCCGAACGGCCCACCCCGGGCTCTCGGTGTCGAACCTCTTCGGTTCTGGCATAGGGTCCAACCTCCCTGGTCAAAACAGACCGTCCGGCGATTCCAGTGCGGTTTACCTGCTCGACGATACTGGGGCGCGTTTTGTGGCCCTTCCGGATCTGGAGTGCGTACGGCCATCGAGCTTCAACTGGCCGCGTCCGGTTCTCCCTCGGGAATCAGCTTGTCTGCTGCCCTCGTCGAGGTCGAGTCGAGGATGGACTTCCCGGTGATGCCGAGAACGAACCCAAGCGTCGTTTGTAGTGTCCCGGCTGTTTGGGCGAAACCATAGACCATTCCGCTGAGTACAATGACCCAGATGGCTCTCCGGACGAGATTGGAAGACTGCTCGGGTGAGTAGCCGAAGTACTCCGTGAAGTACCGCTGCATGAAAGTAGCTACGGTTGAAAGGTCCTGGTTCGCCTCGAGCAACTCGGCAACACCAGTGTCGGCCTCCTCTGTGAGCTCGACCTCGGCAAGCCTATTGGCTTGGTCTTCGAGCAGCTTCCGTGTCTCGACGAGGAGTGCTTGCGCCAACCCAGACGAGTTGAGGGATTGCTCGAAGTCCAAGGATTCACGGAGTGACTCGAAGACCCCGCCGAAATTGGAGAACGCCCCGGCCGTGGCCATGTTCCACTGCTCAGCGAACGTCGAGCTGGCCCCTGTACCGAATCCACGGCCCGTCAGAGGGTTACTGTCTACTAGACTGGCAGCGATCTGCAACGCCGAGGGGCCGATGGTGTCGAACACGGAGCGAAAGACCTCGGTCCCGTAAATCCACTCGGAGATGGTGGGCGGCTTGAAGGTCAGCTCGAGCGCGGCCTGTGTCTGCGCAGAGGCGCCCAAGCCGTTCCCCAAATGGGCGCCGCACGCATTCGTACCGACCCGGCCGATCTGCTCACTCAACGAAAGCTGTACGCCACTGGTGCCCTGGAGGGCGATCTCAA
>NZ_AGFF01000037.1 GCF_000226215.1 Dietzia alimentaria 72 | reverse complement strand
CGCGCAGATCGATGGCGCCCGACGAGTTGCAGACCGGTCAGAACAGCTCAAGAAGCAGAGGTTCGCCAAGGTCGCCGGCCAAACCGTCGCGTTTGATGAGGAGCTCATCGAGCGGGCTCGCCAGGCGGCCGGCTACAAGGGCAACGTCGCTAACATCGCCCCGGCCGTTATGGACGGGCACGCACGCCGTCGTGGCCACCTATCACGACCTGTGGAGGGTCGAGCAGTCCTTTCGCATGGCCAAGTCCGACCTGAAGGCGCGGCCTACCTTCCACCGCCCCCGAGACTCGATCGAAGCTCAGCTGACCATCGTGTTCACTGCCCTTGCGTAGCCCGCCACCTGTAGGACCAGACCGGGGTCTCGCTTAAGAAGATCATCCAGACACTTCAGCCCTTGCGCACCATCGTGGTCACCGTCAGCGACCAAGAACTCGTCGCCGAACCGGCTATCGACGACGCTGCCCGAGACCTCATCCACTCAATCAACGTGGGGCAATACTGGAAGTCAGGTGTGAGCTCGGGGTGACGACAGTCCAGGCGTCGACTCTCGCTCGCCATCGAGAACTGAGGAGGCTCACGACGTCTTCGATCTCGAGGCCGCTCCAAATCAGGTTCTCGCTCGAGTGCTCAACGCTCGTGCTGCCGATGCCCGCCGAACACCCGACGAGGCCACCTGTTTGATGAGGACCAACAACGCGGTACTCAGTATCTGGTTTGGGGTCTGGTGAATGACCAGTCGGAGGATGCTCGCTGCCAACAACATGTCTAACAGCACTGGGAGTGCCATGGTGATTCGCGAAGTAGCGAGGAGAACCGAGGCAGCTGAAATCACACCGGCAGCGGTGACGAGTAGCGTCGCAGCGTTGATCGCCTCGTTCACGGCGGAGTCACCCCGTCGCGCGAAGGGGTTTGCCCTTCACGTTGTTCGAGTAGCGCCTGCTCCTGCTTGATTTCTTTCGCCAAAAAGAAATTGAGGGCCGTGCGGATGGCCGCGATTGCCGCCAGCTGCCCAATCTCCGTCAAGGTGGGCGAGACGGCGGTTTTCAACACGTCGCTGGCCAGCTGAAACTCCAATCCGAGAGCTAGATACCGCCCCAAGCCGAGGCGCACCGAGACGAAATGGTGCGGGTCATGCCGGTGCACTAACGCGGCATGGATAAAACGCGCGAACGCGATCACCGTGCCTACGAAGATGATCAGCGCCCCAGCGGATTCGACCAGCCGCACCAGAAGCATGACAGCGCTCTTGAGCCAGTCTTCGGACAAGATGTTCTCCATGCGCCCAGTGTTACCCGCGATGGACTGCCATCGACGACCGATGCGCGAAATCCGAAGGTGCGAGAGGGGGACGTAGACACGGCAGGGCTTGAGTATGGCGGGCTCGCCGGTGCATCCACGGTCGGAGTTCGACTTGGTCGTCCACCGCCGGCGCAGCAGTCTCGCGCTGCTGTGCCGAAGAGCCACGGCATCACATTCTCCGGTGAAAGGTTGCGGCGGGACCAGTACGATCCCGTTGATCTAGCTCGGTGCCGAATCGTCGGCGAGCTCGAAACCCGCGGCAGTCATATCGAGCAGCGTCACCGCACCCGTTATATGTCCGGGTTGAATGAGAGTGAGGCCAACAGCAAGTTCGGTAAGTCCCTGGCGGAGAGTGCGCTCGCGGCGGGCGTGCAAACGGTTTCTACGCACGGATGGGATTTGCGTGCTCGGCCGTGGTCGTCGCGATCACGGACCAGTCTGCCTGGGGTACTACCGTCCCCATCGACCCCTATCCGTGGCCGGAAAGCGTCTACGGGTTGTCGTGGGCCCTCGACGTGAACTTTTGCAGCACGCTCGGATGACACCCGATGGCCCAACCGCTCAACGTAAGGCATCACGGTCTCTTACGTAATTTGACTCGCTTACCAGGATGCCCCTCACCAGACCGTCATCAGTGTGGACGCCCGATTTGAACATCAGCCGCTCCCATTCGGATAGCAGCTCGTGACAACCGGCAGGGAAGTGATACGCGGAAAGCGCCGATCTGCGTGGGCGTGTTAGGTGGCACACCTTTTTGGTTAGGCGGGGGAATGGAGCTCTTCGCGTTGGTGCCGGTGGCCCAGGCGGAGATGTTCTACGGTCAGGGCTGGCAACAGATCGGAGCTCTGCTATTGGCATTCGTGCTCAGTTCCGTGATCGGCCTCGAACGGGAGTGGCGGGACAAGAGCGCGGGTCTGCGTATCTATTCAAGCGTGGGCACCAGCGCCGCGCTGTTGACGCTGTTGAGCAAGTACGGGTTCACGGACGTCGTCGTCACGGGGCTAACCGAAGCAGATCCATCTCGCCTGGCCGCCCAGATCGTGACAGGTGTGGGGTTCCTGGGAGCGGGTCTCATCCTCACCAGACATGGCACGGTCAGCGGCCTCACCACCGCTGCGACGATGTGGGGCACTGCGGCGATAGGGATCGCGGCAGGGGCAGGACTGTGGCTGCTCGCTCTAGCGGCCACCGTGCTGCCTGTGGTCTCCGCGTTGGTCTACGACGCCCTGTCCGAGAAAATCAATCCGAATCAGTCGAACCCGTAGGCGAGGTGCCTGCCTGCGACCCGGCGAGTGACATGGGTAGAACCGTCGACTTCGTCGAAATCGACGGTGGAGCTCACCCCGCGAGGTCGGATAGCCCAGGTATCCCGCACCCCACTTTGTCCGCCTGACCTGGGGATTTGGCTTTTGGTGGGGGCGGGTGTAACTTTATCGGAGCCGCCAGGGAGTGGGGGTTCGGGCCGAGAGGTTCGGGTCTTCGGTTCGG
>NZ_AGFF01000038.1 GCF_000226215.1 Dietzia alimentaria 72 | reverse complement strand
TGAACCGCCCCAGGTTTCCCGCCGCCCCCTATGTGGGTTGCAGCTCTCGGTTGAGAGCGGCGTAGTAGCTCTGCTCGAACTCGACGGGCGGAACGTATCCCAGGCTCGAGTGGAGCCGGTCATTGCCCGAACCACTCGACCCATGCGGCGGTCGCGTACTCTACGTCGGAGATCGTCTTGTACGGCCCGTCCTGGAAGATCGACGAGCGGATGCACTCGGCCTTGTAGAGGCCGTTGATCGTCTCCATGAGCGCATTGTCGTACGCGTCGCCGACGCTGCCGATCGACGGTTCGATCCCCTCGAGGGCCAGGCGTTCGGTGAACGCTACAGACGTATATTGACTGCCCGCGTCCGAATGGCTGACCAGCGACTTCGGCTCGATCGGGTGTCCCTCGCGATCGCGTTGCCACAGCGCCATCCGCAGCGGAGTCATGACCAGGTCCGTGGCCATGGTGGTGGCCGCGTTCCACGCCACGATGCGCTGGGCAAACACGTCGACGATGAACGCCACGTAGGTGAAGCCGGCCCACGTCCGGACGTAAGTGAAATCGGCGACCCAGAGCCGGTCCGGGCGATCCGAGGTGAAGTCGCGATCAACAAGGTCCGGCGCCCGAACACCGTCCGGATCCGAGGAAGTGGTGTACACCTTCTTGGACCGGAGTACGCCCGATAGCCCGAGCGTTCGCATCACACGGTCCACTGCTCCCGGGCTGGCTGTGGGCAGACCGGCACGGCGAACCTCCGCGAGCATCTTGCGGCGCCCGTACAGGCCCGCTGGCTGCATCTTCCGCCGCCCACGGCTATCGAGCTGCCACACCAGCGTGCGGATCACGGCCTCGACCTCAGCGTCGCTGACCGTCCTGGCCGCCACCACGCGTTGCGGCGAGGTCCACATCCGATAGGTCCGTGCGGCGATCTGCAGACCTGCTTTACCCAAGCCTCTGCAGATCGACTCGACCGCATGACCTTCCGACCGGAGTTGGTCGATGAACTCGCAGATCACCGGTTGCGGGGGTCGAGCTCCCCCGCGAAGAAAATCGAGGCCCTGCGCATGATCTCCAGGTCCTCAGTCAGTCGCCGGTTCTCGGCCTTGAGGCGCTTGATCTCAGCGCTCTCCTCGGTGCTGACCCCGGCCCGGGCTCCGGCGTCGATGTCGGCCTGCACAGCCCACCGTCGGACCGTCTCCTTGCCCAGCCCCAGACGTCGGCCCACCTGGTCACAGCAGGCCGTCAACGACGAGTACTCACCCCGATGCTCGGACACCATCCGCAGCGCCCGCTCTTTGACCGCGGGATCGATCTTCTTCGGCATACAACCATCCTCCTCGACTCAAAAGGAGGCGGCGGGAAACCTGGGGATCC
>NZ_AGFF01000039.1 GCF_000226215.1 Dietzia alimentaria 72 | reverse complement strand
GCGGGCGCGGCGGGCGCGGCGGGCGCGGCGGGCGCGGCGGGCGCGGCGGGGCCTGGCGGGCGCGGCGGGGCGCGGCGAGAGGCCACGGGGGCTGGCGCTTCGTGGTGGGGACTCAGTCGACCTCAGGCGCCCACTGAACCCCGTTGATATGAGCGCCGCCGTCCAGGAACAGCGTGTTGCCCGTGAGGTAGCGGCTGCCGTCACCGGCGAGGAACGCGGCCACAGAGCCGATGTCCTCCAAGGGGTCGCCGATCCTGCCCATCGGGTTGGCCGCCGCGATACCGGCCACCATCTCGGGGTTCGCCTGGGCGACGCGCTGGTAGGCCGCGCTCTGGGCGCCGGGGCAGATGACGTTGCAGCACACCTGACGCGGAGCCCACTCGCGGGCCGCCGTGCGCGTGAGCGTGCGCAGGGCCTCCTTAGCGGCGTTGTACTGCACCGAGTACATGTGGGCGTTGACGCCATTGAGCGAGCACAGGTTGATCACGCGGCCTACGCCACGCTTCTCCAGCTCCGGCAGCGCGGCCTGCATCGCCCAGAACGCTGACATCACGGCCATGTCAAAACCGTCGCGCAGCTTCTCGTCCGTCATGTTCTCCAGCCGGGCGTATCCGGTGCCCCGCCACGCGTTGTTGACCAGGATGTCGAGCCGACCGAAATTCTCGGTGGCAGACGCGATCATGGCCTGGACCTGATCCTTGTCGGTCACGTCGGTGCGGACGAACTTGGCCTGCACTGCCCACTGCTCCTGCAGCCAGGCTGCGGTCTCAGTACCCGCAGTCTCGTCGATCTCGGCGACGATCACCGAGGCACCCTCACGGGCCAACGCCCCAGCGATCCCTCGACCGATGCCCATCCCGGCACCGGTCACCACTGCTACACGGCCATTTAGCGTTCCCATATCCACCTCTAAGTCAGTGCATTATCTTCCCTTGCTGGAGCAAGTCTTACCTGTAGCAGTGGTGAGGCGCCGGGGATTGGACAGCTGAGCAGATTTCGGACCCGCGGAACGCGCGCCGCAGCCGGCCCGCCCGGTTCGCCGCGAAGAGGAAATCGGGCAAATCCTCTCGGGCGATGCAGGCGAATTCCTCTCCGCGGCGGGCGCGGCGGGCGCGGCGGGCGCGGCGGG